>NZ_JAHRCU010000062.1 GCF_019083995.1 Roseococcus sp. SDR | reverse complement strand
CGCAATCGCCGCCCATTGCCGGTCCGAAAGCCAGAACTCACCCGCCATGACCCAAGCTCCGCTACCCAGCAGCTTGAATCACACCCCGCCGCGTCGCGCCTAGAACTGATTGGGTTTGGAGCCTAGGCTCCAGACTCATTCATGTCCATCCGAGGAGGATGGCGGCGATGGCGACGGCTGATGCGAAGTTGGCGGCGAGCTTGTCGTATCGGGTGTGGATGCGGCGCCAGTCCTTCAGCCGTCCGAT
>NZ_JAHRCU010000061.1 GCF_019083995.1 Roseococcus sp. SDR | reverse complement strand
TTGGGCGGCGCCGGCCGCTTTGCGGCCGGATGATCCTGCGCTCGCCCTCAGACGCCGGGCGCCCACTTCGTGGGCTTGGCTTCGCCGCGCCACGCGCATCCTCGGCATCACAGGCGGTTGGGCGGCGCCGGCCGCTTTGCGGCCGGATGATCCTGCGCTCGCCCTCAGACGCCGGGCGCCCACTCCGCGGGCTTGGCTTCGCCGCGCCACGCGCATCCTCGGCATCACAGGCGGTTGGGCGGCGCCGGCCGCTTTGCGGCCGGATGATCCTCCGCTCGCCCTCAGACGCCGGGCGCCCACTTCGTGGGCTTGGCTTCGCCGCGCCACGCGCATCCTCGGCATCACAGGCGGTTGGGCGGCGCCGGCCGCTTTGCGGCCGGATGATCCTGCGCTCGCCCT
>NZ_JAHRCU010000060.1 GCF_019083995.1 Roseococcus sp. SDR | reverse complement strand
CGAGGCCGCCGCCGCCCGCGCCGCCGAGGCCGCCGCGCAATCCGCCGAATCGCGCCTCAAGGCCGAGCTGGGCGGCCTGCGCGCCGCCGCCGGCGACGCCACCGGCGAGGCGGAGCCCATCGCCCGCACGCTCAATATCCCCGAGGGGCTTGAGGCGGCGCTGGGCGCCGCCCTGGGCGAGGGTCTGGAGGGCGGGCGCGGGTCCGGCGCCAACCGCTTCTGGCGGGCCCTGCCACCCTTGGAATCCGCGCCGCCGCTGCCCGAGGGAGCGGAGGCGCTGGCCGGGCTGGTCGGCGCGCCGCCGGAGCTGGCGCGCGCGCTTTCGCAGATCGGCCTCGTTGAGGATGGGGCGGCGCTCCAGGCGGCGCTCCGGCCCGGCCAGGCGCTGGTGGCGCGCTCCGGCGCGCTCTGGCGTTGGGATGGCTATGTGCTGGCGCCCGGCGCGGCCAAGGCGGGGGCCGCGCGGCTGCAGAACCTGGCCCGGCTGCGCCAGGCCGAGGCCCGCCTGGCCGAGGCCAGCCCCGCCGCCCGCGCCGCCGAACAGGCCCGTGCCGCCGCCGCCGCCGCCGAAACCCGCGCCCAGGCCGCCGAGGAACAGGCCCGCGCCGCCCGCAACGCGGCCGAGCCCGCCCATTCCCGCGCCCAGGCCCGCGCCACCGAACTCGCCGCCCAATTCGCCGCCGCCGAACGCCGCCTCGCCGAGCACACGGCCCAG
>NZ_JAHRCU010000059.1 GCF_019083995.1 Roseococcus sp. SDR | reverse complement strand
CCCTGATAGATGCGCTTCGCGCCATATTCGCCCGCGTGATCCACGCGGATCACCTCCTCAAGATAACGACGCGGCGTGCTCATCGGCGGGGCTCCTTCCGGGCGAGGCGCCAGGCCAGGATGGCGAGGCTCGCCCCATAGATCAGGTTCATCCCCGCCATGGAAAGGGGGAGGCCCGGAATCAGATGGGCGGGCTGGTCGCAGGGCTTGGTCGGCGTGGGTGCGAGGCTGCGCAGCATCTCCTCCACGCTCATCGCGCCGCCGGAGGTGGCCGCCTGGCAGCCCGGCAGGGGCGAGGGCCACCAGCCGAATTCCACGCCGAGGTGAAACGCGCCGATGGCGGCCGAGACGGCGGCGGCGAGCCCCGCCAGACGCAGCGCCGGCCGGCGCCACACGAAGACGCCGAGAAGGGCGAATGCGCCAGCGACCCAGTAGGGCCAGCGTTGCCAGAGGCAGAGTTCGCAGGGCGCGAGGCCGAACCAGGATTCGGACCCCTTGGCAAAGAGCGGCGCCCCGAAGGCGAGAATGGCGATGAGCAAAGCGGAGGCCATGGGTCTATGTGGCGCCACCCCGCCGCCCCGGGCAAGTGCCGGGGTCTGGGGCCTTTGTTCAGACCGGACACATCCCTGACGGATGTTCGGAGAGATGGTTGACGCTTTTGGGCGTGGTTTCTCGGGAGAGAGGCGATGCCCTGGAAGGCGTTATCAGTGCTGGACCATCGTCGAGAGTTTG
>NZ_JAHRCU010000058.1 GCF_019083995.1 Roseococcus sp. SDR | reverse complement strand
CTAGGCTCCAAACCCAATCAGTTCTAGGCGCGACGCGGCGGGGTGTGATTCAAGCTGCTGGGTAGCGGAGCTTGGGTCATGGCGGGTGAGTTCTGGCTTTCGGACCGGCAATGGGCGGCGATTGCGCCGCTGCTGCCGACGAACCAGCCCGGCGCACGGCGGGTGGACGACCGGCGCGTCATCAGCGGCATCGTGCACATGCTCAAGAGCGGCGGGCGCTGGCAGGACTGCCCGGCCTGCTACGGCCCCTCGACGACGATCTACAACCGCTACCATCGCTGGTCGGGCCGCGGCATCTGGGCGGGCATGCTCGCCGCCCTGGTCGAGGCCACGCCGGGCGGGCTGCACCTGATCGACAGCACCACCGCCAAAGCGCACCGCTCGGCTGCGGGCGGAAAAGGGGGGCCGACTTCCAGGCCATAGGCCGCTCGCGCGGCGGACGGGGCACCAAGATCCACCTGGTCGTGGACGGCGCGGGCCGCGTCCTCGCTTTCACCGTCACGCCCGGACAGATGGGCGATCTGCGGCCTGCTCACGGCCTGCTGGCCAACCTGCCGCCGCCGGCACTCTGCGCCGCCGATGCCGCCTACGACAGCAACGGCTTGCGCCACTTCCTGCTCGGCCGCGGCACCACGCCGGTCATCCCGAACAACCCCACCCGCAAGAACCCGCAGCCTTTCGACGCGCGCGCCTACAAGGCCCGCAACATCATCGAGCGCACCATCGGACGGCTGAAGGACTGGCGCCGCATCCACACCCGATACGACAAGCTCGCCGCCAACTTCGCATCAGCCGTCGCCATCGCCGCCATCCTCCTCGGATGGACATGAATGAGTCTGGAGCCTAG
>NZ_JAHRCU010000057.1 GCF_019083995.1 Roseococcus sp. SDR | reverse complement strand
GCCGATGGGGTCCACGCATGAAGATCACGCCGCAATCCATCCCCGATGTGCTCCTGATCGAGCCCAACCGCTTCGGCGATGCGCGCGGCTTCTTCAGCGAGGTGTGGAAGCGCAGCGCACTGGCGGCAGCTGGCTTCACCGTCGATTTCGTGCAGGACAACCACTCGCTCTCGCGCGAGGTGGGGGTGGTGCGCGGCCTGCATTTCCAGCGCCCGCCGACGGCGCAGGGCAAGCTGGTACGCGTGGTGCGCGGACGCATCCTCGATGTGGCGGTGGATGTCCGGCAGGGCAGCCCGACCTATGGGCAGCACGTGGCCTGCGAGCTCTCGGCCGAGAACTGGCACCAACTCTGGGTGCCGCGCGGCTTCGCGCATGGCTTCATGACGCTCGAGCCGGACACCGAAGTCCTCTACAAGGTGGATGCCGAGTATGACCGCACGACCGATGCGGGCATCGCCTGGGATGATCCGGCGCTGGGCATCCAATGGCCCGTCCCGGCGGGCGGCGTGATCCTCTCCGACAAGGACCGCAACGCGCCGCGCCTGGCTGACATCCCGGCGCCCTTCCCCCAGGGGTCGGTCTGATGCGTCGCATCCTCGTCACCGGCCAGGGCGGCCAGCTGGCCACGGGCCTGGCGGAGAGCCTGCCCGCGCAGGGTTTCGAGGCACTGCTGGTCGGCCAGCCGGATTTCGAGTTCGACAAGCCCGCGACGGTGATCGCGGCCTTCGCGGCGCTGAAGCCCGAGGCGGTGGTGAATTGCGCGGCCTGGACGGCGGTGGACGCGGCCGAGGAGGATGAGGCCGGCGCCTTCCGGGCCAATGCCCTGGGCCCCGCGCTGCTGGCGAAGCTCTGCGCCGAGGCCGGCATCCCGCTGATCCAGATCAGCACGGATTATGTCTATGACGGGCTGAAGGGCGCGCCCTATCTGGAGAGCGACCT
>NZ_JAHRCU010000056.1 GCF_019083995.1 Roseococcus sp. SDR | reverse complement strand
TTACTTCGCGATGCTGGCGACGACGCCGGCGCCGACGGTGCGGCCACCTTCGCGGATCGCGAAGCGCAGGCCCTCATCCATCGCGATCGGCGCGATCAGCTCGACATCCATCGAGACATTGTCGCCCGGCATCACCATCTCAACGCCTTCCGGCAGCTTCACGATGCCCGTCACATCCGTCGTGCGGAAGTAGAACTGCGGGCGGTAGTTCGTGAAGAACGGCGTGTGGCGGCCACCCTCCTCCTTCGTCAGGATGTACGCCTCGGCCTTGAACTGCGTGTGCGGCGTGATCGAGCCGGGCTTGGCCAGAACCTGGCCGCGCTCCACATCCTCACGCTTCGTGCCGCGCAGCAGCGCGCCGATGTTGTCGCCCGCCTCGCCGCTGTCCAGCAGCTTGCGGAACATCTCGACGCCCGTCACCGTCGTCTTCACCGTGTCCTTCAGACCGATGATCTCGACTTCGTCGCCCACCTTCACGATCCCGCGCTCCACGCGGCCCGTCACCACCGTGCCGCGGCCCGAGATCGAGAACACGTCCTCGACCGGCATCAGGAACGGACGATCAATGGCGCGCTCCGGCTGCGGAATGTAGCTGTCCACCGCTTCCATCAGCTTCAGGATCGCCTGCTCGCCGATCTCAGGCGTCTTGTCCTCGAGCGCGGCCACCGCCGAGCCCTTGATGATGGGGATGTCGTCGCCCGGGAACTGATAGGAGGAGAGCAGCTCGCGCAGCTCCATCTCCACCAGCTCGACCAGGTCGGGGTCCGCCAGGTCCATCTTGTTCAGGAACACCACCAGCGCGGGCACGCCCACCTGGCGGGCCAGCAGGATGTGCTCACGCGTCTGCGGCATCGGGCCATCGGCCGCCGAGCACACCAGGATCGCGCCGTCCATCTGCGCCGCACCCGTGATCATGTTCTTCACGTAGTCGGCGTGGCCAGGGCAATCCACATGCGCGTAGTGCCGGTTCGGCGTCTCGTACTCGACATGCGCCGTCGAGATCGTGATGCCGCGCGCACGCTCCTCAGGCGCCTTGTCAATCTGGTCATAGGCGGTGAACGACGCACCACCCTGCTTCGCCAGCACCTTCGTGATCGCCGCCGTCAGGGACGTCTTGCCATGGTCAACGTGACCAATCGTCCCGATGTTGCAGTGCGGCTTGTTCCGCTCAAACTTCGCCTTGGCCATCGT
>NZ_JAHRCU010000055.1 GCF_019083995.1 Roseococcus sp. SDR | reverse complement strand
TGTTCAGACCGGACACATCCCTGACGGATGTTCGGAGAGATGGTTGACGCTTTTGGGCGTGGTTTCTCGGGAGAGAGGCGATGCCCTGGAAGGCGTTATCAGTGCTGGACCATCGTCGAGAGTTTGTTCGCCTGGCGCGATTGGGCGAGGTCAGCGTGGCGGAGCTCTGCCGCCGCTTTGGCATCAGCCGGCAGACGGGCTTCACCCTGCTGCGGCGCACGCGCGAGGAGGGTGAGGCCGGCCTGGCTGACCGTTCGCGCCGGCCGCTCACCAGCCCGGGGCGTGTGGCCCCCGAGATGGCCGCGCGCATCCTTGACCTCCGTGCCGAGCATCCACGCTGGGGTGGCCGCAAGCTGGCCCGTCGCCTGCGTGACATGGGCGTGGCTGGGGTGCCCGCCCCCTCCACCGTCACCCAGGTGCTGCGCCGCGCCGGCCTGATCGACCCGGCCGAGGCCGCGGCACGAGCGCCCGTCCAGCGCTTTGAGCGCGCCGCCCCGAACGACCTCTGGCAGATGGACTTCAAGGGCCATTTCGCCACCGGCGCCGGCCGCTGCCATGCGCTCACCGTGCTGGACGACCACAGCCGCTACGCGCTCGGTCTCGCTGCGTGCCACCGCGAGACGCTGTCCGAGGTGCAGCAGCGGCTGACGGGGCTGTTCCGCCAATATGGCTTGCCGGGTGCCATCCTGTGCGACAACGGCTCGCCTTGGGGCGCGACGGGCCATGGCGGCAACCTGGCCGTCCAGCGCACGGCCTTCGAGGTCTGGCTGATGCGTCTCGGCGTGGCCACGCTGCACGGCCGTCCGCGGCACCCGCAGACGCAAGGCAAGGAGGAGCGGTTCCATCGCACTCTGGATGTGGAGGTCCTGCAGGGCCGCCACTTCGCGGATCTCGAGGACTGCCAGCGGGCCTTCAACCACTGGCGGCCGATCTACAACGAACAGCGTCCGCATGAGGCGCTGGGCCTGGCCGTGCCGGCAAGCCGTTACCGACCCAGCCGCCGCGCCTTCCCTGAGACACTGCCGCAACCGCAGTACCACGCGAGCGACAGGATCCGCCGCGTGGGCGTGCATGGCTATGTGCAGTGGCAGGGCCAGAAAGTGCCGCTGTCACTCGCCTTTGTGGGCCTCGACGTCGCCCTGCGGCCAACAGAAACGGACGGCGTCTGGAGCCTGCACTTCATGCGTTTCGATCTCGGATGGATTGACACCAGAGGCCCTAAGGCCATCCTCAAAACCGTCAGGGATGTCCCCGAACACCCGTCAAACATCTTCCCAGTCTGAACA
>NZ_JAHRCU010000054.1 GCF_019083995.1 Roseococcus sp. SDR | reverse complement strand
CGGGCGGCGCGGAGGGTTGCGGGCGTCAAGAATTTCTCTGAGTACACGGCCGTACTTTCTGTTGACTCATCGCATAATCGTACTACATGTAGGGAATTCCGGAAATCCACAGGCAACCCCGCCCGTGGCCCCCAGACCCACCCAGGAGCCCCTCATGTCGCTCGCCCCGCCCCCCGCGCCCCCAGCTTCGCCCGAGGATGAGCCCAACCGCCCCCGCCGCGTCATCCGCTTCATGCTGACGCGCTTCTCGCCGATCAGCCCTCAGGACAGCTATCCGGGATCCACCACGGGCGCTGCCGGGAGCGACACGCCCGACCCGCGCGCTGTCGCCGCCGCCATGGCCCATGCCGAGGCGCTGGCCTTGCTGCGGGCACGGCGCCCCTATGTCCCGGCCGAGCAGCCCGGCCCGCTGTGGCTGCGCCGCTCCGCCGCCCTGGCGCGCGAGCGCCTGGCCCTGCAAGGGGAGGTCGCGCGCTTCATCTATGACCAAGGCGCCACGGCGCTCTGGATGCAGGTGCTCGCGCTGCCCGTCGCCGCCGACCCGATGCCCCCGACGCCCGAGACTGAGCGGCGGCACCAGGCGCGGTATGCGGAGCTGCTGCGCATCGCCGCTCCCTGCCTCCGGCCCGATGAGGAGGAGCCGGATCTGGCCCTGCCGCAGGCAACCGTCGATGCGGCTCAATGCCTGCTGTGGCTGCTGCGGCATGACCGTCGCCACCGGACCACGGCGCACCGGCTGCTCTACGCCCGCACCACGGCACTGCGGAGTCAGGTGATGCGGGGCGAGCGGGAGCTGATCTATCCGGACCTGCCTACCCGCGAGGACGTGCTGCTCGCGCTGGACCGCACGCTGACCTGGCTGCGCGTGCTCAATCTGGGGGACGTCAGCGCGCTCGGGCTCGCGCCCGCCGAGCCGGAGCAGCCCATGCCGCCCGCCTATGAGGCGCCGGAGGCGTCCGCGTGACGCGAGGACGCGGGACCCGGCCATCTGGATCCGGACCGGGCGCCCCGACGCCCGCTAGGACGCGGGGCGCGCGGGATGCCGAGGCTGCCGCCACACAGGCCAGGCTACGGGGATGGCCCGATGCCCCCGGCGCCATGCCCCCACCTGGGGTGCGGGTTGAATGGAGCGCCAACCTGAGGGCCAGCGTCCCGGCCTATGTCATGGAGCAGATCCGAGAGGTCGCGCATCAGCAACGCTGCACCATCGTCGCCATCCTCCTCCGGGCGTTGGCACACCAACGCGATGGCGGAGGACGACGCGTCTTTCACATCCGCGCGGAGGACATGGTCCC
>NZ_JAHRCU010000053.1 GCF_019083995.1 Roseococcus sp. SDR | reverse complement strand
GCGAGGCGTCCTTCCACGATGATGCGGGGTGGCTTGTAGGGTTTCGTCGGATGGATGACCACCCGTTCGACGAGTTGGCGCACCGCGTCTGAAGCCGCGGGATTGTCGCTTGCCGCCAGTCCGTCCCTGAGCCTCTGCACCGCCCGACGATAGGCGTCTCCCAGGTTGGGGAGCAAGCGGACCGGTTCCGGCTTGGCCTCCTCTATGGCGAGTGTCAGGCGTTCACGATCAGCCTCCAGGGCCGTTAGCTTCGCCTGGAGCCCAGGGCTGCGCAGCCCATCGGCGATGGCATCCAGCAAGTTCTCGAGCTTGCGCTCCGTCGCCTGGAGATCGCGCTGGAGCTTGCTGGCATCACGCCCCTGCTCGGCCGCGAACTGCTTCCATTCGCGGCTGAAGGTTTCCGCAAAGGCCTCGGCCAGGGCGGGATCCATCATCTGGTCCGCCAGGACCGCCAGGACGGCCGCCTCCAGCTTGGGCCGAGAGACCTGGACCGGGTTGTCGCACAGACCGCGGAAGTGCCCGTTGCAGCTGTAGCGCCTCGACTGATTGGCCGAGCAGGGCGCACCGCATGTGCCGCAGACCAGCTTGCCGGAGAAGAGATGGCGCGGCCCGCGCCGCTCCCAGAAGCGGTGCTTGCCCTCGGGCCCATCCTTGGGCGGGCTGGCCGCGGCCAGCCTGGCCTGGACCGCGGCCCAGAGCGGGTCGTCGACGATACGCAGCCCGGGCGTTTCGCCCTCCACGCGGGTCTCGATCGCATTGAAGCGCCGCTTGGTTCGCCCTGAGATGGGATCCATCACCCGGGAGCGACGGTTCCAGACCACTTTGCCCAGGTAGAGGCGATTGCGCAGGATCCCATCGCCGCTGAAGGGGCGCCCACTCAGGGTCATGGGGTTCCACACGCCACCCTGCGGCCCAGGGATGCCATCGGTGTTAAGGCCGCGGGCGATGGTCCGGGCGCTGGATCCGGCCGCGTATTCCTCGAAGATCCGGCGCACGATGGCGGCCTCCTCGGGAATGATCTCCCGCAGCCCGCGCTCAAGCTCGCCGTCGGGCCGCTGGACCGAGGTGACGCGCCGATAGCCATAGGGCGCCCGACCGGTGGCGCGCCCAGCCCTGACGCGCCCCTCGAGGCCACGCCGGGTCTTGGCCGCCAGGTCAGTCAGATAGAGCGCGTTCATGGTCCCCTTGAGGCCCACATGGAGCGGGGTGACCTCGCCATCGGCCAGGGTGAACAGGCGGACGCCATTGAACTGGATGTGCTTGAAGAAGCTGGCGGTGTGTTCCTGATCGCGGGAGATGCGATCCAACGCCTCGGCGAGAACGATGTCGAACCGCTCCTCGCGCATGGCCTGGAGGAGCGCCTGATATCCCGGTCGCTGGGTGATGCGGCCTGTAATGGCGGCGTCCTCGAACAGCTGGACAACCTCCCAGCCCTGGTTCTCGGCATAGGTCCGGCAGATGCGGAACTGGTCCTCGATCGAATGGACCGACTGCCGTTCGTCCGAGTAGCGGGCATAGAGGGCGACCCGTGGTGCGGGGGTGGCAGCGGCGGTGGGGAGCGTAGCTCGTCGCATGGGGGATCTCCTCAGCCGAACCAGAGGCGGATGGCCAGCAGCGCGGCCAGCGCCAGGAGTGCCAGCGCCCCCATGAGGATGGCCATGGGGAGGGAGAGCACGCCCTGCTCATCCGCCTGGCGAAAGATGCGCCGTGCCTCGGCCCGGGCCATCGCGCGCACCAGGGTGAGAAGAGTGCTTTCGTCCGGGGGAGAGGGCCGCGCCTGAGTGCCACCGGTGGGGCTGGTGGGGCGGAGCTCGACGGTCAGGGCGGCGTCGGGACTGACATGGCGGGGCGGCATGGGGGG
>NZ_JAHRCU010000052.1 GCF_019083995.1 Roseococcus sp. SDR | reverse complement strand
CCAGGGTGAGAAGAGTGCTTTCGTCCGGGGGAGAGGGCCGCGCCTGAGTGCCACCGGTGGGGCTGGTGGGGCGGAGCTCGACGGTCAGGGCGGCGTCGGGACTGACATGGCGGGGCGGCATGGGGGGTTATCCTGATATAAAGCAAGGTGTTCATCTATCAGGTTATGTATAAATCGGATTCTGTCGAGCAAAATTTCGCGAAATATTCAAATCGTATTTGTATGGTAGTCTTGCTATCCAGATTTGAGCCCTGGATAGTGTTGACAACATCGAGCCGTTCCTGATTTTGGCCCGAAAGGGGCTACGTCCGGGATAGCCCAGATCCAATCCAAGGGGATCACGGGCCAGCTACCTAAAGCGTGACGTCACGAAAATTGACTGAGGCCCACTTGAGGCGGCCAAACCGGCCCTTTATGGCCAGACCGCCCCTCCGGCCGAGGCCGACAGATGCCCGTACGCTGCCCTCGGCGAGGGGGCCCTGTAGGGTAAGGTGGTCCGATTTGGGCCACCGGCGGCGAGTTTCACCAATTTCGTCACGTCACGAAAATATGCCGTGACGGCCTGATTCCGGCGCCTGTGGCCCCAGACGAGGCTCCCTTGTCAGGCGCCATCCCGTTGCGCTGAGCTCCGACCGGCCGCGTCCGAGCACGGCCATTGCCCATGGCTGTCCATCCAGCCCGCCGCTCCTGCATCGCGGCGACGGCCTTGGCGAGAACGGGCGGTCGCGATGGATCGGCGATCTCCAGAGGGCGCACCTTACACGCGCCCGCGGCGTCTCTTGTCGGCCAGTTCCTTGAGGTACAGGGCATCCACCATGCCCTTGAGGCCTAAGCGAGCCTCGGACACTTCACCCTCGGACAGGGTGATGATCCGGACCCCGGTGGACTCCGCCGCTTGGTGAAGGGCCGCCAGATGCCCCGGGTTGCGTGAGAGACGGTCGACGCGCTCAGCCAGCACCACGTCCACCGCGCCCGATCGCATCGCCGACATAAGGGCCTGATAGCCTGGGCGCAGCACCGTGGAGCCTGACACCCCGTGGTCGGTCAACGTCTCAGCGATGACCCATCCCTCACGCTCGGCTCGGGCCTGGCAAATCCGGACCTGCTCCTCGATCGAGCCATCTCGCGGATGGGCCATGGCGGTGCGGGCATAGACAGCGGCGCGCGGTGGTGCGGCGCTCAGGCGGGACGGGTCCATATCGTGATCTGTACCAAGTTCAGCCAAGACCGCGGGGCGATCGGCCGATCCACGGCCAGTAGCGCTAGAATAGGCGATGAAATTGCCGTCGCCGTGGAGAGTGTCGCCTGCTCGTTCGTGTACTGAACGGGGCTGAGTTGAGACAGGATTTCCGGCCTCAAGGGCTGTTTGGGGATAGAACGGGGGGCTTGTCATGTGGCACCTTGGGAGAAAAGAGTGGATGGTTCATCTACCAGGGTATACAGGAATTGAATTCTGTCGAGAAAAATTTTGCGGTGAACTGGACTCGTAGTGTGAATCGATCTGAACGGGTGGATTCAAGCCCAGGTTTTCGGAACTGTTGAACGGCATCCGACTTCAATTTGAGATGGGAGGCGGGCGACCAGGGGCTGCCGGTCGGCAGTGGTCGGACCAGATTAAATAAAACGTCACGTCACGAAAATACGCAGAAACTGCCCCGAAGTGGTCACACCGGTCATTTCGGGCCTAGGCGCCCTCCGGCCAAGGCGCACAGATGCCCGTACACTGCCCTCGGCGAGGGTGCCCTGTAGGGTGAGATGGTCGGATTTCGGCAACCGGCGGCGGGCTTTGGTCTTTTCGTAACGTCACGAAAATAGGCCGTGACGGCGTGATCCCGCCCCTGTGGCCCACGGAGGAGGCTCCCTGGTTGGGGCGCATCCGGGTTGCGCTGAACGCCGACCGGCCGTGTTGGGGTGCCGTCATTGCACATGGCTTTCCGACCCCGCCCAGCGCTCCAGGATCTCCGTGACGGCCTGGGCTGTCGCCTGGTATCCGAGGAGCATGCCCTGAGCGTCAGGCTCGGCCCGATGGCGTGGACCGGTCCTCTGCCTCCGCGCCCGCCGCCCGGCCCAGAGACAATGCAGGCGCTCCTGGCCCACCGAGACGCCAGGCGGGGGAGCGGCACTGAGCAGGCGGGCTGTCTCGTCCCAGCACACATCGACCAAGTCGATGATGTTGGGCCACCGGTGCGGAGGATGATCCGTCAGCGCCAAGAGGCGCTGCATCCACTCCGTCTCGCGCTCGGGCGCGTCAGAGACCAGCTGCCGACCGGCCGCCAGCCGCAGCAGGAGGTCCGCCACCTCTCGGGCTGGCTTGCCCTCGGCCCGGAGACGCTCCCGGGACAGGCCGTGGAGTTCCGCGGCGGAGGCGCTCCAATCCGTCCAATCCGGCTCCGGTCGGATCAGCACGGCGCCGGAGCCTCCGGCATGGGCCCAGCCGAGCTCGATCGGGTAGGACTGCGGCGCAAGCGATGACGCCTCGAAGTCGATGAACAACTGGCGATCACGCATCGGCCATGGCCCTGGAATGGCGGGCCGAGGCCAATTTCGTGACGCACGGAAATGCAGTCCGGCGGGGCATGGCTGCGGGTCCGCTCAATGCGCGGCCTCGCCTGTGCCGAGGGCGACCAGGGCCAACAGGCTGCGCAGCGCCCGTTTGATCCGTCGCGGATCACGGTGTCGCGCAAAGTCCTTCTGAAGCAGTTCCGCCTGCGCGGGCGACAGTTCCGGCAGCAGTCTTGGGTCGGGCAACCCGAGCTCGACAGCAAGGTCCAGCCGCATGGTCGCGATCAGACTGGGCAAGGCCTCCGACTCCGGCGGCTCCATGATGGCCACATGAAGCCGCGACCGCAGGGGCGCGGGCAGTGCCTCCAGCTCGTTCGCGGTGAGCACCCAGGAGACATGGCTCAGATCGACTGGCCCACCGACGCAGGGATCCTCAAAGCTGCGTGCCGTATCGCGCTCAAGATAGGTCAGGAGCGCGTCGAATGCGCACCCGTTCCTGCGGTCATCCGACGCCTTGTCCACCTCGTCGATGAGCAGCAGGGGGTTGGCGGTGCGCAGCACCACCAGTTGCTCCACCGGCCATGCCGCATGGGTGCTGCTCCAGCCGCGCGCCGTGCCGGAGAGCTCACGCGTATCGCTCGACGCCGCCGCCGACTGCCAGGCAAATCCCAGGCCGAGGACGGCAGCGATGCGCCGGGCCAGACGGGTCTTGCCGATCCCGGGCGGCCCAACCAGGAGCAGTGGTGGCAAGGTCAGCGGCCGTGCCGGACCGAGCCCGAGCAGCGCCATCTCCCTCTGGACCAAGTCGAGCACCGGTCGGGCATTGGGCATCTCGGCGGCCAGGCTGGAGAGCCTCGCCATGACCTCGGCCAGGGGAGGCACGAGGGTCACCGGCATGGGCTGGCCGAGCGGCTCGTACCGGCTGCCGAGCGAATTGCGGTTTTCCGTCAGGCGGCGTGGGTCGAACCCCGGGAAGGGCGTCCGCCGGTCGGGCCGTGGATCAGGCTGGGAGCCATCATTCGCGCTCCGCGGTTCGTTGTCACCGTCCCGTTCCTGCAGGAGGCCTGGGATGCGGCTCCGGTCCGCCGCCCTGCGCTCTGCCTCTCGCGCGGCCCGCCGCCGCGCGGCACTGGCCTCACGACGCGCCCGCCCGCGCTCGGCGGCTCGCAGCAGCCCGTTGTCGATGCGCTCGCGGAGGTGGCTCCCGTGCCCCTGCCAATACGCCTGGGCCTCGACGTCGGCCTGGAGGGCGGCCAGCATGTGGTCCGCCGCGATCGCGTGCCATGGCAGATGCAGCCCATCCCAAAAGGCCTGACGCATCCTGTCGAGGACGCGCTCCAATCCGCGCTCCGCCGCGAGGGTGAAATCGGCCATGGCCTCACTGTCCCGCGGTGCATCGGGGCCGGTGAGCGGCAGCAGCGCGAGAACCATGTCCATCAGCGCCAGCAGCTTGGTGTCGCCATCCTCCGACTGGCTGGCGAGAAAGAGGCTGGAGAGCTGGACTTCCACGCCGCTGCAGTCACCCAGGTCGTGCAGGCGGGATTCCTCGCTCAGCCAGTGCGCGGCGATCCTGGCCGCGCTGAGATCGCCACTGTCCAGGGCCGCGGCCAGTTCCAGCCATCGGGTGCTCGTCTCGCTCGTGGATTCCGCCGCATGGGGCGGCGGCAGGGCTGCCAGTCCGCGGAGAAGATGGGCCAGGACGGATCGCGTAAAGCGAACCTGCTGATCCGTCGGCTCGGGACGGCGCCACAGCGCAAAGGGCTGCAGCCGCAGCAGGGCATCGGGAGAGAGCTCTGCCACATCGGCGGGGAGCCGCGCGGCATCCTCCCACTCCCCCGATTTATCGCGCCGGTTGCCGTGCCTGCGGGGCTGCTTGGAGTTGTCAGTGTCGCGAGCCAAAGGCCCCCTCCGCATCCGAGGCGGGGACGCCGAGCACGTACCAGCGGGACACGGTGCGGGCGAGCGACCGCTCCGGATCGAGGAGGATCACGTCCGAGGTCAGGACGCGGGGCGTGTCGCCGAGGACCGGATGCCCCGTCACACTGCCGGTCAGGGCGTAGGGCGCCGGGGCGGCCATGAGCCTCCAGTTTGAGATGACCGGCGCCGCGGCGATCTCAGCAGGGGTCGGGTACCTGCCACCAGCGACGCTTTCCAGCGCCTCCGCCAGGTCGCGGGCGCGTCGCGCCTGGGCCAGCAGCAAGGCGGTGGCGAGATCGGGGTGGATGAGGTCGAGACGCAGCATGGGCACTCCCAAAATGGGTGGGTGACAGCGGGTGATGGGTAGGGTGGCTTGGGGCAGGCCAGAACGGCAGCGGGTGCCGGTCAGTCGCTGGGCCAGCGCCGAGGCAGGAGGCGCCGATCGGGGACCATGTCCTCCGCGCGGATGTGAAAGACGCGTCGTCCTCCGCCATCGCGTTGGTGTGCCAACGCCCGGAGGAGGATGGCGACGATGGTGCAGCGTTGCTGATGCGCGACCTCTCGGATCTGCT
>NZ_JAHRCU010000051.1 GCF_019083995.1 Roseococcus sp. SDR | reverse complement strand
CCAGGGTGAGAAGAGTGCTTTCGTCCGGGGGAGAGGGCCGCGCCTGAGTGCCACCGGTGGGGCTGGTGGGGCGGAGCTCGACGGTCAGGGCGGCGTCGGGACTGACATGGCGGGGCGGCATGGGGGGCGTTATCCTGATATAAAGCAAGGTTTTCATCTATCAGGGTATGTATGAATCAGATTTTGTCGAGAAAAAATTTGCAAAAGCTTGAAATCGTATTTGCGTGGTATTCCTCGTATTGAGATTTGATCCCTGGATAGTGTTGACAACATCGAGCCATCCCTGATTTCGACCCGAAAAGCGGCTACGTCCGGGACAGTCCAGCTCCAATCCAAGGGGATCACGGACCAGCCACCTAAAGCGTGACGTCACGAAAACTGGCTGAGGCCCGCTTGAGGCGGCCGAACCAGCCGTTCATGGCCAGACCGCCCTCCGGCCGAGGCCCACAAATGCCCGTACGCTACCCTCGCTGGGGTAGGGCTGTAGGGTAAGACACCCCGGTTTCGGCCACCGCTGGCGAGTTTCCCAAATTTCGTGACGTCACGAAAACCGGCCGTCACGGTCTGATTTCCGCCCCTGTGACCCCCGGATGAGGCTCCCTTGTCGGGCGCCATCCGGCATGCGCCGCTCCCCGACCGGCCGTGTTCGACCGCCGCCATGCCCATGGCTGTTCATCCGGCCCACCGCTCCAGGATCCCGGTAAGAGGCCATGCCGAGAACAGGCGGTCGCGATGGATCGGCGATCTCTCCGGTCGGCGCATCTTACACGCGCCTGCGGCGTCTCTTGTCAGCCAGCTCCTTGAGGTACAGGGCCTCCAACGTGGCCTCGAGGCCAATGGTAGCCTCGGTGATTTCACCCTCGGACAGGGTGATGATCTGGACCCCGGCGGACTCCGCCGCTTGGTGAAGGGCCGCCAGATGCCCCGGGTTGCGTGAGAACCGGTCGAAGCGCTCGGCCAGGACCACGTCCACAGCGCCCGATCGCATCGCCGACATCAAAGCCTGATAGCCCGGGCGCAGCACCGTGGAGCCTGACACCCCGTGGTCGCTGAAGGTCTCGACGATGACCCACCGCTCACGCTCGGCCAGGGCCTGGCACATCCGGACCTGATCCTCGATCGAGCCATCTCGCGGCTGGGCCGTGGCGGTACGGGCATAGACAGCGGCGCGCCGTGGTGCGGCGCTCAGGCGGCGCTGCTCCATATCGTGATCCCTACCAAGTTCAGCCAAGACCGCGGGGCGATCGGCCGATCCACCGCCAGTAGCGCCAGAACAAGCGGTGGGATTTCCGTCGCCATGGAGAGTGTCGCCTGCTCGCTCGTGTCCGGAACGGGGCTGATTTGAGGCATGAGTTCCGGCCTCGAGGGTGGTGTGGGGATAGAACGGGGGGCTTGTCATGTGGCACCTTTGGAGAAAAGAGGGATAGTTCATCTACCAGGGTATGTACGAATTGAATTCTGTCGAGAAAAATTTTGCGATGATCTGGATTCGTAGTGTGAATCGATCTGGACGTTTGGATTCGAGCCCAGGTTTTGTTGGAATTGTTGGACGGCATCCGACTTCAATATGAGGTGGGAGGCGGGCGACCAGGGGCTGCCGGTCGGAAGTGATCGGATCAGATTGGATAAAACGTCACGTCACGAAAATGCGCAGAAACCGCCCCGAAGTGGTCACAGCGGTCATTTCGGGCCACGCCGCCCTCCGGCCTAGGCCCACAAACGCCCGTACGCTGCCCTCGGCGAGGGTGCCCTGTAGGGTGAGATGGTCCGATTTCAGCCACCGGCGGCAGGCTTTGTGTTTTTCGTAACGTAACGAAAATGGGCCGCGACGGCGTGATTCCGGCCCCTGTGGCCCACGGATGACGCTCCCTGGTTGGGGCGCATCCGGGTTGCGCTGAACTCCGACCGGCCGGGTTGGGGTGCCGTCATTGCCCATGGCTATCCAGCCCTGCCCAGCGCTCCAGGGTTTCGGTGACGGCCTGGGCCGTTGCTTGGTAGCCCAAGAGCATGCCCTGGGCGTCGGGCTCGGCCCGATGGCGTGGACCGGTCCTCTGCCTCCGCGCCCGCCGCCCGGCCCAGAGACAATGCAGGCGCTCCTGGCCCACCGAGACGCCAGGCGGGGGAGCGGCACTGAGCAGTCGGGCTGTCTCGTCCCAGCACGTATCCACCAGGTCGATGATGGTGGGCCACTGGTGCGGGAGATGATTCGTCAGAACCAGCAGCCGCCCCATCCACTGCGTCTCCCGGTCGGGCGCGTCGGAGACCAGCTGCCGACCGGCCGCCAGCCGCAGCAGGAGTTCCGCCACCTCTCGGGCAGACTTGCCCTCGGCGAGGAGGCGCTCCCGGGGCAGGCCGTGAAGCTCGGCGGCGGAGGCGCTCCAGTCCGTCCAATCCGGCTCCGGTCGGATCAGAACGAAGCCAGAGGCCCCTCCGTTGGCCCAGCCCAGTTCGACCGGGTAGGACTCCGAGGCGAGCGACGACGCCTCGAAGTCAACGAACAGCAGGCTATCACGCATCGGCCATGTCCCCGGAATGGCGAGCCGAGGCCAATTTCGTGACGCACGAAAATGCAGTCCGGCGGGGCATGGCGGCGGGTCCGGTCAATGCGCTGCCTCGCCTGTGCCAAGGGCGACCAGGGCCAGCAGGCTGCGCAGCGCCCGTTTGATCCGCCGCGGATCCCGGTGCCGTCCGAAGTCCTGCTGGAGCAGCGCCATCTGTTCGGCAGACAGTTCGGGCAGCAGTCTTGGGTCGGGCAGTCCGAGTTCCACAGCGAGGTCCTGCCGCATGGTTGCGATCAGACTGGGCAGCGCCTCCGGCTCCGGCGGCTCCATCACGGCCACATGCAGCCGCGACCGCAGGGGCGCGGGTAGGCCGTCCCGGTCATTGGCCGTGAGCACCCAGGAGATAAGGCTCAGATCGACGGCCCCCCCGACGCAGGGATCCTCGAAGCTCCTCGCCGTGTCGCGCTCGAGATAGGTCAGGAGCGCATCGAACATCGAGCCGTTCCTGCGGTCCCGCGACGCCTTGTCCACCTCATCGATGAGCAGCAACGGGTTGGCGGTGCGCAGGACCACCAGTTGCTCCACCGGCCAAGCTGGATGGGTGCTGCTCCAGCCGCGTGCCGTGCCGGAGAGCTCCCGGGTATCGCTGGACGCCGCCGCCGACTGCCAAGCAAAGCCGAGACCGAGGACAGCGGCGATGCGCCGGGCGAGCCTCGTCTTGCCGATCCCAGGCGGCCCAACCAGGAGCAGTGGTGGCAGGGTCAGCGGTCGTGCCGGACCTAGCCCGAGCAGCGCCATCTCCCTCTGGACCAGATCGAGCACCGGTCGCGCATTGGGCATCTCGGCGGCCAGGCTGGAGAGGCGCTCCATGACCTCGGCCAGGGGAGGTACGAGGGTCACCGGCATGGGCTGGCCAAGGGGTTCGTACCGGCTGCCGAGTGCATTGCGGTTTTCCGTCAGGCGGCGTGGGTCGAACCCCGGGAAGGGCGTCCGCCGGTCCGGTGCCGCAGCGGCATCTGGACCCTCCGGGGCGTTCTGCTGTGCATCGTCCGCGTCCCGTTCCTGCAGGAGGCCTGGGATGCGACTCCGGTCCGCCGCCCTGCGCTCTGCCTCTCGCGCGGCCCGCCGTCGCGCGGCACTGGCCTCCCGACGCGCCCGCCCGCGCTCGGCGGCTCGCAGCAGCCCGTTGTCGATGCGCTCGCGGAGGCGGCTCCCGTGCCCCTGCCAATAGCCCTGGGCCTCGACGTCGGCCTGGAGGGCTGCCAGCATGTGGTCCGCCGCGATCGCGTGCCATGGCAGATGCAGCCCATCCCAAAAGGCCTGACGCATCCTGTCGAGGACACGCTCCAATCCGCGCTCCGCCGCGAGGGTGAACTCGGCCATGGCCTCACTGTCCCGCGGCGCATCGGGGCCGGTGAGCGGCAGCAGCGCGAGAACCATGTCCATCAGCGCCAGCAGCTTGGTCTCGCCATCCTCCGACTGGCTGGCCAGATAGAGGCTGGAGAGCTGCACCTCGACGCCGCTGCAATCGCCCAGATCGTGCAGGCGGGATTCCTCGCTCAGCCAGTGCGCAGCGATCCTGGCCGCGCTGAGATCGCCACTGTCCAGGGCCGCGGCCAGTTCCAGCCAGCGCGTGCTGGTCTCGCTCGTGGATTCCGCCGCATGGGGCGGCGGCATGGCAGCCAATCCGCGGAGGAGATGGGCCAGGACAGATCGTGTGAAGCTCACCTGTTGATCCGTCGGCTCCTGACGGCGCCACAGCGCGAAGGGCTGGAGCATCGCCACTGCGCTGGGCGAGAGCTCCGCCAGATCGGCGGGGAGCCGTACGGCATCCTCCGGCGCCCCCGATTTGTCGCGCCGGTTGCCGTGCCTGCGGGGCTGCTGGGAGTTGTCAGTGTCGCGAGCCACCGGCCCCCTCCGCATCCGAGGCGGGGACGCCGAGCACGTACCAGCGCGAGACCGTGCGGGCGAGCGACCGCTCCGGATCGAGGAGGGCCACGTCCGAGGTCAGGACGCGGGGCGTGTCGCCGAGGACTGGATGCCCGGTCACGCTGCCCGTCAGCGCGTAGGGCGCAGGGGCAGCCACCAGCCTCCAGCTTGAAATAACCGGCGCCGCGGCGATCTCGGCAGGGGTCGGGTACCTACCACCGGCGACGCTTTCCAGGGCCTCCGCCAGGTCGCGGGCGCGCCGCGCCTGAGTCAGCAACAGCGTGGTGGCGAGATCGGCATTGAGGAGATCAAGGCGCAGCATGGGCACTCCCAGAATGGGCGGATGACAGTGGGTGATGGGTGGGATGGCTTGGGAGCAGGCCGGAGCGACGGCGGGTGCCGGTCAGTCGCTGGGCCAGCGGCGCGGCAGAAGGCGCCGGTCAGGGACCATGTCCTCCGCGCGGATGTGAAAGACGCGTCGTCCTCCGCCATCGCGTTGGTGTGCCAACGCCCGGAGGAGGATGGCGACGATGGTGCAGCGTTGCTGATGCGCGACCTCTCGGATCTGCT
>NZ_JAHRCU010000050.1 GCF_019083995.1 Roseococcus sp. SDR | reverse complement strand
GGGACGGACTGGCGGCAAGCGACAATCCCGCGGCTTCAGACGCGGTGCGCCAACTCGTCGAACGGGTGGTCATCCATCCGACGAAACCCTACAAGCCACCCCGCATCATCGTGGAAGGACGCCTCGCGAACATGGTCGCCCTCGCTCAGCCCGGGCTGACACCCAAGGCAGCCAAGGCCATCGAGCACACCTCACGACAAACAGTGAAAGAAAGACCGGGGGGCAGCGCCCCTCGACGATGCCCCGCATCAGAGGCTGGCGCGCGCCCGTTCCCACAGCGCGGCGGAGGCGGCGGCACCGGCGCGGATCACCTCCTCCGGGTCGCAGCGCGTGGGGCGGAAATCCTCGACGACGATCTCGCCTTCCACCACGACATGGCTGACATCGCGGCCCATGCCGGTATGGACCAGCGTGCCGAGCGGATCATTGTGCGGCACGAGATGCGGGCGACGGAGGTCCACCGCCACGCAATCGGCCCGGAAGCCGACAGCGATCTGGCCGATCTGGTCCGCCATGCCCATGGCGGCCGCACCGCCCTCGGTCGCGGCATGCAGCATGTGCTCGGGCTGCCAGTCATCCTCCACGCGGCCGGTCTGCACGCGGCCCATGCAGAGGCCCCAGCGCAGGATCTCGATCATGTCGGCGTGCATGTTGTCGGTGGCCAGCGTCAGCCGCGCGCCGGCCTGCACCAGCTTGCGCGTCGGCGCGATGGTGCCGCCGGTCGCATTGCCCTTCGGGATGTGGGCCACGAAGACGCCAGCCGCGCCGATGCGGGCGATGTCGCTCTCGCTCAGATGGATGCAATGCGCGGCGACGAGGCGCTCGTTCAGCAGCCCCACCTCCTCCAGCAGTTCGGGGGGCGAGCAGCCGTCGCGCTCCCGGATGCGGGCGACTTCCACCTTGCTCTGGCTCAGATGCGTCTGGACGCTGAGGCCGGTGCGGCGCGCCGTCTCCGCCACCTCGCGCAGGAAGGGGGTGGAGCAGGTGTCGGGCGCATGGGCGGCGAGCTGCACGCCGGTGCGGGCATCGGGCTTGCCGTGGAAGCGCTGTGCGATGCCGAGCGCCTGGTTCAGCGTGCGCTCGCCGATCTCCTGGTGATGCACCCAGCGGCCGCTCGCGATGCCGGAGAAATCCGCGTCATGGATGCGGTTGCAGGAGAAGACGCGCAGGCCAAGATCGGCCATGGCGGGCAATGTGATGTCGGTATGGACATAGGTGTCGTTGATCAGGGTGGAGCCGGCCAGCATGGCCTCCAGCGCGCCGAGGCGGGCGAGTGCGACGGCCTCGTCTTCCCGCACCATGTGGCCCTGCGGCACGCCGGGCGTATAGGCGGGCGCGAAGCCCATGTCCTCGGCCACGCCGCGCACCATGGAGAGGATGGTGTGGGTGTGGACATTCACCATGCCGGGGATGACGAGATGGCCGTTCAGCTTCAGGTGCCGCGTGGCCGTGGCGTCGGGCGGCAGCTCCGAAGCGGGGCCCACGAAGGTGAAGCGCGCATCCTTGATGCCGAGCGCCGCCTTTTCGATGGGTGCGGCGAAGGCGCGGGGGATGAGGGTGATGCCCTCGATCAGCAGGTCAAAGGTCACGTTGCGGCTCCAGATGCCTCAGGAAGCGTTGCAGGCGTTCGTCGCGCGGCGCGCCGAAGAGCGTCTCGGGCGGGCCTTCCTCGGCGATGCGGCCATCGGCCATGAAGACCACGCGATCGGCCACCTGGCGGGCGAAGCGCATCTCGTGCGTGACGACCACCATGGTCATGCCCTCGGCGGCGAGTGCCCGCATCGCGTCCAGCACCTCCTGCACCAGCTCGGGGTCGAGCGCCGAGGTGGGTTCATCAAAGAGGATCACGCGCGGGTCCATGGCGAGCGCGCGGGCGATGGCGACGCGCTGCTGCTGGCCCCCGGAAAGCTGGCCGGGCCGCTTGTTCACATGATCGGCGAGGCCGAGCCGCGTGAGTTCCTGGACAGCCCGCGCCTCGGCCTGGGCGCGGGGAATGCCCAGCACGCGGCGGGGGCCGAGCGCCACATTCTGCGCCGCGGTCAGATGCGGAAACAGGTTGAAGCGCTGGAAGACGAAGCCGAAGAGGCGGCGCTGGTTCGCCAGTTCCCGCTCATCGGCGGGGCGTCCATCGGCGCGTTGGCCGATCGTCACATCGGCGATGCGCACCGTGCCGGCGTCGGGCGTCTCCAGCCGGTTCAGGCAGCGCAGGAAGGTGGTCTTGCCGGAGCCGGAGGCGCCGATGATCACCACCGTCTCGCCCTCATGCACGCTGAGGTCCACGGATTGCAGCACGTTGCGCGCGCCGAAGCTCTTGCTGATGCCGCGCGCCTCGACCAGGACGGGGCGCGTCACCATGACGGCAGCGCCCGCTCGATGCGGCGCGAGACATAGGCCAGCGCCGAGATCAGCGCCCAGTAGTAGAGCGCCAGCAGCAGGAAGATCTCGAAGGGCGCGAAATGCGTCGCGATGATCGCCTGGCCCGCACGCGTCAGCTCATAGACGGAGATCACAGAGAGCAGCGAGGAGTTCTTGGTGAGCGTGATCAGGTCATTCGTCAGCGCCGGCACCATGGGCCGCCAGGCCTGGGGCAGCAGCACCCACATCAGCGTGGCGCGCCGCGTCATGCCGATGGAGAGCCCCGCTTCGCTCTGCCCCTTCTCGATGCTGCCCACCGTGCCGCGCACGACCTCCGCGATATAGGCGCCGGCGTTGAGGGCCAGCGCCACCACGCCCGCCCAGAATTCCGGCAGGCGGATCCCGATGACGGGGAGTGCGAAAAAGACGAGGAAGATCTGGATCAGCAGCGGCGTGCCGCGGATGAACTCGACATAGAGGCGAATCACGCCGCGCAGCAGCACGGAATTGGAGAGGGAGGCCAGCCCGGCGGCGAGGCCGAGCAACAGGCCGAGCACGGCCGCCACCGCGCTGACCTGCAACGTCATCACCACGCCATGCGCCAGCAGCGGCGCGGCATAGGTGACGACATTCCAATCGAAATACATGTCTTGGTGCCCTCAGACGCCGGGCGCGCGCATCCGCGCGCTTGGCTTCGGGATGCTGAAGCATCCCGGCTCGGCTATTCGCCTCGCATACTCGGAGCGCGCCCTTCCCTTAGAGGTGCGCTCTCTGCGGCGCGCGGGCACGCGGCGCTTACGCCGCGGGCTCGGGGATGGTGTCGGGCAAGTTGAACTCGATGCCGAACCACTTCTCCTGCAGCGCCTTCAGCGAGCCATCAGCGCGCATGGCGCGCAGGCGCTCATTCAGCCAGGCGAGCACCTCCGTGTCCTCGCGGCGCAGCGCGATCCCGGCCCAGTTGTCGGCGCCGATGCCGCGGACGATGGCGAAGCGGTTGGGCTGGCTGCGCATCACGTAGGCGAGCGTCGGCAGCGTGTTCAGCACGCCGTCCACGCTGCCCTGCATCAGCGCGAGATAGGCCGCAGGATGGTCGTCATAGGTCCGCACGGCCGAGAAGGGCTGGCCGCCGGCCGCCCGCATGCGCTCGGCCAGGCGCGGATGCAGCGTCTCGCCGGGCGAACCCAGCTTCACGCCGAGGCTCTTGCCGCCCATGTCGCCGATGGCGCGGATCGTGTTCGCATCGCGCGCGCGGATCAGGAGCGACTGCCCGGCCTCGGCATAGGGGATGGTGAAGGCCACGCGCTCCATGCGCGCCCGCGTGTAGCTCATGGAGGACATGATGATGTCGAAGCGCCCGGCATAGAGCGCCGGGATCACGCCGGACCACTGGGTATCAATGAACTCGGGTGTCACACCGATGCTGCGGCAGATGGCGGTGGCCAGCTCCACGTCATAGCCCACGATGTTGCCGCTCTCGCGGAAGGTGAAGGGCGGGTAGGTCGCCTCGCAGCCGATGCGCAGCTTTCCGTTGGCGCGGATCTGCGCCAGCGTCAGCGGGCCCGATTGCGCGGCGGCGGCGCCGGCGGCGAGGATGAAGGGGGCCGCAAGCGCGGCACGGCGGGTGAGGCTCATGGCGGATCTCCTCCGAGGGTGCGGGGAGGCTGCGGGCGGCGGGCCGCGGGCTCAACCGGGTTTCTTCCCCCGAAATGCGCGCCCCGCGCCGGTTCTGCCGAAATCCGCGCCAGCCCGCCCAAAGCGAAGGCCCTGGAGCCTCTTGTCCGCGCTGCGCATCGGCGCGAGCATGCATGGCGCAACACGAGGAAGTACCGCCATGCCACGATCGCCTGTCCCCTTCTGGCGGGGCCTCGCCGGCGGCGCGCTGGCGCTGCTGGCCGCCTGCGCCGAGCCTGCACAGGCCCCCGTCACCGCGCCGCCGCCGGCCGTGCTGGATGCCGAGGTGAGCGACGCGCTGCGCCGCATGGCGACGACGCTGACCAGCGCGCCGGCCTTCACGCTGAACTTCACCACCCTGCGCGAGGCGCCGGCCGGGCCTGGCACCTCCATCCTGCTGAGCGGCCAGGGCGCCGTCGTGGCCGCCCGGCCGGACCGTCTCTATGCCGCCGTCGGCAGCGATGTCGGCAGCTACAGCCTCTGGTATGACGGGCGGGCCTTCACCGCCCTCAACACCTTCCAGAACATCTACGCCACCACACCGCTGACGGGCGATATCGAGACGGCGCTGAAGGGGGTGGAGTCGCGGCTTGGCGTCACGCTGCCCATCCTGCCGCTGCTGGCGAACGACCCCTATGCGATGCTGACGCCGGCCGGCACGACGGGCCGCCATATCGGCCGCTCCATCATCCGCGACGTGCTGGTGGATCATTACGCTCTGAACGGCCCGACCGGCCATTGGGAGATCTGGCTGGAGGCGGCGCCGAGCGCGCTTCCGCTGCGCGTCTCCTTCGTGGAGCCCGGGCCCGAGCGGCTGCGCACGATCCTCGAGTTCCAGTCCTGGAACCTGCGCCCGCGCCTGCCCGCCGGCACCTTCGCCTTCACGCCCCCGCGCGATGCCGCGCGCGCCGATTTCCTCCCGCGCGGGGAAGCCCTGACCCGGAGCAACGCCCGATGAGCCCGCACCTCCTGCCCCGCCTCGCCCTGGCGCTTTTCGGCCTCGTCATCGCCGCCGAGGCGCAGGCCTGGACCAGCGGCAGCGGGCCGCGCGGCGGGGGCTATGCCGCCGGGCCGCGCGGCGCGGTGGCGGAAGGGCCGCGCGGCGGCGTGGCGGCGAC
>NZ_JAHRCU010000049.1 GCF_019083995.1 Roseococcus sp. SDR | reverse complement strand
GGGCGACAATGTCTCGATGGATGTCGAGCTGATCGCGCCGATCGCGATGGATGAGGGCCTGCGCTTCGCGATCCGCGAAGGTGGCCGCACCGTCGGCGCCGGCGTCGTCGCCAGCATCGCGAAGTAACTGCGTTGACGCAGGCTTCGGCCTGCGGCAATCAGGGTTCGGGCCGGGGTGGCGCTGACGCGTTCCCCCGTCCCTGCAGGGGCGTAGCTCAATTGGCTAGAGTGCCGGTCTCCAAAACCGGAGGTTGTGGGTTCGAGACCCTCCGCCCCTGCCACTTTTCTCTTCGATCAGGCCGCCCCCATCTGGTCCCTTTGGGCGGGCGCCGGGTGGCCTCCCCTGAACCTTGGATGTGGCGGCACGTTGCAAGACGGCCGCCGACATGCTTTCAGGGGGCACGCCGAGCGGCGCAAAGCAGGAAACCGGAATTTTGGCCAAGATCGATCCCGTTCAGTTCTCCCGGGAAGTGCGTCAGGAAGTCGCGAAGGTCACCTGGCCGTCGCGGCGCGAGACGCTGATCACGACCGGCCTCGTCCTGGCCCTGTCCTCGCTCGCGGCGCTGTTCTTCCTGGTGGTGGACCAGATCATCCAGTTCGCGATGAGCTGGATCTTCGGGTTCTAAGCCCTTCTGACGTGACCGCGCCCCCGGGCGCCGGATTGTGAAGCGAGGTTCTGGCCGATGGCCGATAAGCGTTGGTATGTCGTGCATGTCTATTCGGGCTTCGAGAAGAAGATCGCCGAGCAGATTCGCGCGCAGGCCGCCCAATCGGGTCTCGCCGACCGGATCGAGGACATCCTGGTTCCCACCGAGCAGGTGGTGGAGGTGCGCCGTGGCCAGAAGGTGGACACGGAGCGCAAGTTCTTCCCCGGCTATGTGCTGGTGAAGATGGAAATGACCGACGACACCTGGCACCTGGTGCGCGACACGCCGAAGGTCACGGGCTTCCTCGGCGCGCGCAACAAGCCGCAGCCCATCACCGAGGCCGAGGCGATGCGCATCGTCAACGCCATGGTCGAGGGTGCGGAGAAGCCGCGCCGCCCCGCCGTGCTCTTCGAGGTGGGCGAGCAGGTGCGCGTCTCTGACGGCCCCTTCACCAGCTTCAACGGCACGGTGGAAGAGGTGGACGAGGAGAAGGGCCGCCTGAAGGTCAGCGTCTCGATCTTCGGCCGCTCGACGCCGGTCGAGCTCGAATACGGGCAGGTCGAGAAGCTCTGAACCGCGGGGGCCCAGGGCCCGCTTTTTCCGCCCGGTGCGTGCTCGGCCAGGCCGGGACTCGCGCCGGGCTTTTCATCATCCGGGTTCCCGAAGGCGGGCGGCTCGCCCGGCGGGGCCGGGCTGTCGTGCTTGGCGGTGAGCTGCAGGCCGCTCACCGCTTCCGCGCCTGGCTCCAACCGATATAGAGCCCGGCCCCCACGATGATGGCGGCCCCCACCCAGGTCATCGCGTCCGGGAATTCGCTGAACAGCAGCCAGCCGACCGCGACCGAGCCCAGCAGCTGGAAATACTGGAAGGGCGAGAGGACGTTCGCCGGCGCATAGCCGAAGGCGCGGGCCACGCAGTAATGGCCGAGCGCGCCCAGCATCGCGACGCCGCAGAACAGGCCGACATCGAGGAGCGAGGCGGGCGCGATCCAGACGAAGGGCAGCACCAGGAACATGCCGAAGCCGCCGACGAAGGCGGAGTAGAGGGCCGAGGTCTCGGGCGGATCAATGCCCGCGATGCGGCGCGTGAGGATCTGGTAGAGGCCATAGGCCGTGGCGCTGATCAGCACGAAGATCGAGGCCCAGTGGAACAGCGCGGTGCCGGGGCGGATCACCACCAGCACGCCGAGGAAGCCGATGAGCAGCGCGATGACGCGGCCGCGCGTGGTGCGCTCGCCCAGCATGGGCCAGGCCAGCAGCGCGACGATGAGTGGGGCGGCCAAGCTGATGGCAGCCGCCTTGGCCAGCGGGATGAAGCTGATCGCGTAGAAGAAGTTCAGGTTGGACGTGAACAGCATGGCCGAGCGGAAGAGCTGCAGCCCGGGCCGACGTGTCCGGAAGAGCGACAGCCCCATCCGTGGCATGAAGAGCGCCGAGAGAAACAGGATGTGCCCGAAGGCGCGCGCCCAGCTGATCTGCAGCGAGGAATAATCCTGCCCGAGCAGCTTCGCGAAGCCGCCCATCACCGGGAAGAGCAGGCCCGCCGTCAGCATGAAGAGGATGCCGAGCAGGATTCGCGTGGGCGCGGTGGAGGACACCGCCGCACGATGCGGCGCGCGGCGCCCCGCGTCCAGACCACGCGGCCGGGGGCGTCAAGCCGGCATTAACCGCGCCCGGTGTTTCCTGCCTGCGTCATGTCACGCAGGAATCCGCCATGCGTCGCCGCGCGCTGATCGGCTCGCCACTCCTTCTCTGTGCGCCGGCCGTGCGGGCCCGTGGTGTCATCGAACTGGTGACGGCGGAACAGCGCCCCTATGCCATGGCCGATGGGCCGGAGCCCGGCTTCGTGCTCACCCTCTCGGCCGAGCTCTTCCGGCTGGTCGGGCTGCAGGTGGTCTTTCGCTTCCTGCCCTGGGCGGAGGCGGAGGCGCGTGCGGCATCGGTGCCGGGCACGGCCATCGCGCCGCTGGCCCGGACCCCGGCGCGGGAGGGGCGCTTCCTCTGGGGCGTGGTGCTGTTCGACGATCCCTGCGGTTTCGCCACCTTGCAGTTCCCGCCACCCGAGACGCTGGAGGCGGCGCGCGCCCTGCCACGCATCGCGGTGATCGAGGGCTCGCCGCAGGAAGCCTTCCTGCGGCGGGAGGGCTTCGGGAACCTTGTCCCCATGCCCGGAAGGGCGGAGGCGCTGGCCGCGCTGCGCACGCGTGACGTTCCAGCCTGGTTCGGCGGCTTGGCGCCGCTTCGGGCGGATCTCGGTCGGCAGGCCCGGCTTGGCCGGCCGGTCCTGGCCGAGCCCGCATGGCTTGCCCTGCATCCGCATACGCCGGATGTGCCGCTGGCGGCGCTGCGCGAGGCCCATCTCGCCCTGGAGGCGGATGGGAGCCTGGCGCAGGTGCTGCGCCCGATCCTGGGAGACGCATGATGCCCCGAATCGGAGGGCGGAGCGCGCTCGACGCGCGCGTGGCCCTGGCGGGCGCCATCTGCCTGGTGGCGGGGGAGCTGGTCGGCTCCTACCTCGTCACGCAGGGCGTGCTGCAGCGAGAGGTGCTCCGCGCCCGGGACGCCGCGACCGCGCAGACCGAGCTGCTGACGGCGATGGCCGCTCCCGCGCTGCGCTTCAACCGCGGCGGCACGCTGGATGCGGCGCTGCTGCCCATCGCCGCGCGCAACCCGGCGCTGATGGCCGCGCGGTTTGAGCGCAGCGACGGCTTCGTCGTGCATGACTGGGCGCGCACGGACTTCCCGGCCCGGCCCGAGTGGTGGCGGGACGAAACCGTGCCGGGCGAGCCTGGGATCGCCGTCATATCCCGCACCGCCATCGGCGCCGATGGCGCGCTGGTCGGACGCGTCAGCATCGCCTGGGATCAGCGCCCGGTCTTTGACGAGGCGGCGACGCAGTTCCGGACGGTGGGGCTGATCTCGGTCTCGGTCAGCCTCGCGCTGGGCGGCTTGGGGCTGCAATTGCTGCGCCGCCGGCTTCGCCGCTTCCGCCTGGCCGAGGAGGCGACGCGCAACCTCGCCATGCGCGACCCGCTGACCGGCATCCGCAATCGCCGCGGCCTCGCTGAGGCATTGGAGAGCGCCGAGTTCGTCGAGGCCTTCGCCTGCGGGGCGCCCATCATGTTGGCGCTGGCCGACCTCGATGGCTTCAAGCCGGTGAACGACACCTATGGGCACGCCGCCGGTGATGAGTTGCTGAAGCAGATCGCCCACCGGCTGGATTGCGAGGTGGCGCGCCAGGGCATCGTGGCGCGGCTCGGCGGGGATGAATTCGCGCTGATGCTCCTGCTCGACCCGGTCGACCCGGAAGGCGCGGCGGAAGATGCGGCGCGGCGGCTGATGGGGGTGGTGCGCGTGCCCTTCACCCTGCATCCGGATGGCACGGGGATGGGCGGGGGCACGGTGCAGGTGCGCGTCGGCCTCAGCCTCGGCGTGGCGCTGGCACCCGGGGATGCGACCGATGCGGAGGAACTGATGCGCCGCGCCGATTCCGCGCTCTACCGCGCCAAGGCGGAGGGTCGCGGCCGCTTCCGGCGCTTCACGCCCGAGATGGACCCGCGCCTGGGCAAGCGGCGCGGTGCCATGCGCCTGGAGGCGGAGCTGCGCGAGGCGCTCGCCCAGGATGTGCTGACCTGCCATTTTCAGCCGATCCGCCAGCTCGCCTCCGGCGCGCTGCTGGGCTTCGAGGCGCTGGCGCGCTGGCCGCACGCCATGCGGGGCTTCGTCTCGCCCACCGAGTTCATTCCGATCGCCGAGGCGGCGGGCCTGATCGTGCCGCTGACGCACCACCTGCTGCGCCTCGCCTGCCGCGAGGCGGCGGGCTGGCCGGAGCCCGTGACGCTCTCCTTCAACCTCTCGCCGCTGCACCTGACCGAGGCCGATCTGCCCCGCCAGGTGGCACAGATCCTGGAGGAGACGGGGCTCGCGCCCGGGCGCCTTCAGCTGGAGCTGACCGAGGGCGCGCTGCTGGGCGACCTGCGCCAGGGGCACGCCATGCTGAGCGAGCTGAAGGCGATGGGCGTGCGCCTCGCCCTCGATGATTTCGGCACCGGGCATTCGGGGCTGCGGGAGCTGCAGGCGCTGCCCTTCGACGTCATCAAGGTGGATAACGGCTTCGTCCGGGCCATGGCCTCCGATGCGGGGGCGCGCAAGATCGTGGCGGCGGTGATCGGGCTGGGCGAGAGCCTGGGCCTGCCGGTGGTGGCCGAGGGGATCGAGGAGCAGCTCGACGTGGAATTCCTGGTCCGGCTGGGCTGTGACATGGGGCAGGGCTGGCTCCTTGGGCGGCCCTTGCCGGCCGAGCAGGCCCGCCTGCTGATGCCGCCACCGGCGCGGACGGGCGGGCGGCTGGACGCGGCCTAGAGCATGCTGCGTTCGCTTGCGCTCACTTCGCAGGCTCTAGGCTGTTGTTTTCAGAGCATCTTCACGCGTTCAGATGTTTCCATCTGAACGCGATCTGCCCTAGGCTCCAGACTCATTCATGTCCATCCGAGGAGGATGGCGGCGATGGCGACGGCTGATGCGAAGTTGGCGGCGAGCTTGTCGTATCGGGTGTGGATGCGGCGCCAGTCCTTCAGCCGTCCGATG
>NZ_JAHRCU010000048.1 GCF_019083995.1 Roseococcus sp. SDR | reverse complement strand
GATGCGGGGACAGGATTTGAACCTGTGACCTTCAGGTTATGAGCCTGACGAGCTACCGGGCTGCTCCACCCCGCGTGAAGTTGTGTGCACAAAAAAAGGTTTTCGGTTGGGTGGCCTGGCGCTGACCGACTCTCCCGCCGCTTGAGCGGCAGTACCATGGGCGCTGGAGTGTTTCACGGCCGAGTTCGGGATGGGATCGGGTGTTTCAACTCCGCGATAGGCACCAGGCCACCGAACCGAAAACCTGTTCGTGTGGTGATGGGGATTGGTTGGTGAGTGAATGGTTTGAGTGGGGTTTGGTGCTGCGTGCGGTGTTCGGACGGATCCGAACCGCATTGGGGAGTAGTGAGCCTATCGGGCGATTAGGATCGCTTAGCTGCACGCATTGCTGCGCTTCCACAGGCGACCTATCAACGTGATGGTCTATCACGGCCCTCGGGGAGACCTGGTTTTGAGGTGGGTTTCCCGCTTAGATGCTTTCAGCGGTTATCCCGTCCACACTTAGCTACCCAGCTGTGCCACTGGCGTGACAACTGGTGCACCAGAGGTGTGTCCATCCCGGTCCTCTCGTACTAGGGACAGATCCTCTCAAGTCTCCAACACCCACAGCAGATAGGGACCGAACTGTCTCACGACGTTCTAAACCCAGCTCACGTACCGCTTTAATCGGCGAACAGCCGAACCCTTGGGACCTGCTCCAGCCCCGGGATGCGATGAGCCGACATCGAGGTGCCAAACCTCCCCGTCGATGTGGACTCTTGGGGGAGATCAGCCTGTTATCCCTAGAGTACCTTTTATCCGTTGAGCGATGGCCCGTCCACGAGGGACCACCGGATCACTAAGGCCGACTTTCGTCTCTGTTCGCGCTGTCACGCTCACAGTCAGGCGGGCTTATGCCTTTGCACTCAACAGCCGATGTCCGACCGGCTTGAGCCCACCATCGCGCGCCTCCGTTACAATTTGGGAGGCGACCGCCCCAGTCAAACTGCCCACCACGCAGGGTCCCGGCCCGGGATAACCAGGCTCGGTTAGACGCCAAAAAGGCACAGGGTGGTATTTCAAGGTTGGCTCCACACAAGCTAGCGCCCATGCTTCAAAGCCTCCCACCTATCCTACACAGTCCCTTCCTGGCGCCACTGCGAAGTTGCAGTAAAGGTTCATAGGGTCTTTCCGTCTAACTGCGGGTACCCCGCATCTTCACGGGGAATTCAATTTCGCTGAGCCCATGCCGGAGACAGTGGGGAGGTCGTTACGCCATTCGTGCAGGTCGGAACTTACCCGACAAGGAATTTCGCTACCTTAGGACCGTTATAGTTACGGCCGCCGTTTACCGGGGCTTCAATTCGATGCTTGCACATCTCCTTTTAACCTTCCGGCACCGGGCAGGCGTCAGACCCTATACGTCATCTCTCGATTTCGCAGAGCCCTGTGTTTTTACTAAACAGTCGCCACCCCCTGCTTTGTGCCACCCACACCTGCTTGCGCAAGCATGGGTCTCGCTTATCCCGAAGTTACGCGAGCAATTTGCCTAGTTCCTTCGACATGGTTCTCTCAAGCGCCTTGGTATACTCTACCAGTCCACCTGTGTCGGTTTCGGGTACGGTTCAATGTCAGAGCTATTTCCCGGACCCCTCCAGCCGCCACCCCAATCCAATAAGGGATAACGGAATTTCAGGGCCGTCACTTCTGACGAGCTCAGGAATATTCACCTGATTCCCATCGGCTACGGCTGTCGCCCTCGCCTTAGGGGCCGGCTCACCCTGCGCGGATTAGCCTTGCGCAGGAACCCTTGGACTTACGGCGAGAGGGTTTCTCACCCTCTTTGTCGCTACTCATGTCCGCATTCGCACTTCCCATACCTCCAGCACACCTCGCGATGCACCTTCACAGGCCTAGGGAACGCTCCGCTACCACGCACCTTACGGTGCATCCACAGCTTCGGCAGATGGCTTGAGCCCCGTTACATTTTCGCCGCAAGACAGCTATTAGACCAGTGAGCTATTACGCTTTCTTTAAAGGATGGCTGCTTCTAAGCCAACCTCCTGGTTGTTTTGGCCGTCTCACATGCTTTCCCACTTAGCCATCATTTGGGGGCCTTAGCTGGTGGTCTGGGCTGTTTCCCTCTCGACTATGGACCTTAGCACCCACAGTCTGTCTGCCGCCTATCACTCACCGGCATTCGGAGTTCGGTAGGGTTTGGTAGGGCTTTGGGCCCCCCTAGCCCTTCCGGTGCTCTACCTCCGGTGGTGTCCAGACGACGATCTACCTCAATAGATTTCGCGGAGAACCAGCTATTTCCGAGTTTGATTGGCCTTTCACCCCTAGCCACAGCTCATCCCCGACTTTTTCAACAGGCGTGGGTTCGGCCCTCCAGTGGGTGTTACCCCACCTTCAGCCTGGCCATGGCTAGATCACTCGGTTTCGGGTCTCATGCCGGCAACTAAACGCCCTATTCAGACTCGCTTTCGCTTCGCCTACACCTAACGGCTTAAGCTTGCTGCCAACACGAACTCGCGGACCCATTATACAAAAGGTACGCCGTCACACCTCAAGGGTGCTCCGACTGCTTGTAAGCGTCCGGTTTCAGGTCTCTTTCACTCCCCTCGTCGGGGTGCTTTTCACCTTTCCCTCACGGTACTTGTGCACTATCGGTCGCCAAGGAGTATTTAGGCTTAGAGGGTGGTCCCCCTACGTTCAGACAGGGTTTCACGTGCCCCGCCCTACTCAAGGACCCTCAATCACATCACGCCTACGGGACTATCACCCACTATGGTCAGCCTTTCCAGACTGCTCGGCTTAGTGATCAAAGGCCACTGGCCTGCTCCGCGTTCGCTCGCCACTACTAGCGGAATCTCTGTTGATGTCTTTTCCTCCAGGTACTGAGATGTTTCAGTTCCCCAGGTTCGCCTCCACACCCTATGTATTCAGGTGCAGATACCCTCACGGGTGGGTTTCCCCATTCGGAAATCCGCGGATCAACGATTGCTCGCATCTCCCCGCAGCTTATCGCAGCGTGCCACGTCCTTCATCGCCTCTTGGCGCCAAGGCATCCACCGAACGCTCTTATCGCGCTCAATACATACCACCAATGCCCGCACGCAGGACCAAACCCCACGATGCGATCATCAGCTTACCAAACTAACTCAGCTTCACTCATTCACTCTTGCTCACGACACCACCCGTCCAGCGCAAAGCTCTCGCCCCACACCACACGGCCGGCCTCGTGACCAACCAATCCGATTCACCTGTCAAACAACACGCCTCCCAGATCAGATCCAGCTCGGACCATCACCAGGCGGCAAACCCGTTGTGCAGCGGCACACACCCAATCAGGAGAACACCAAGGCCCTCAACCAATCAGGCAAAACTCTTTGGAGACGGTCGGTATCGAACCGACGGCCCCCTGCTTGCAAAGCAGGTGCTCTACCACTGAGCTACGCCCCCATATCCCAGGATCGCAACCAAACCACCAGGCCAAGCCCAGCAGCTCGCTCACCTTTCCCAGAGGAGCCATCAGATCAATGGTGGGCCAAGGAGGACTTGAACCTCCGACCCCACGCTTATCAAGCGTGTGCTCTAACCAACTGAGCTACTGGCCCCAAAGCTCTCCAACCAACCAGAAAGACCCAACCAAAGGACCTCTCCAGGCGGGCATCACACCCAAGGCCGGAGCCCCCAGGCCAGGAACATCCCAGCCAGTCAACACCTGTTACTCTCGCAAATCTTCCGAACCGGGATACGCGGTCAGCGCTGAGATGAGCTCTCACTCACCCAAGGCGCCAGCCAAGCCTCCAGCCCAGCGGCATGATGTTCTCTTGATGCAGCAGCGTCACAGGCCCGTTCGTCAGCCAACCCAAACCCCATCCGAGGCCAAGGCCGAACCAACCAGGCTGGCATGAACAAGCAAAATCATATGTCGGACACCAACAAACCAAACAGGCGAACCCATCCAGCTCATCAGCATTCCTTGAAAGGAGGTGATCCAGCCGCAGGTTCCCCTACGGCTACCTTGTTACGACTTCACCCCAGTCGCTGACCCTACCGTGGTGACCGGCCCCCTTGCGGTTAGCCTAGACACTTAAGGTAAAACCAACTCCCATGGTGTGACGGGCGGTGTGTACAAGGCCCGGGAACGTATTCACCGCGGCATGCTGATCCGCGATTACTAGCGATTCCACCTTCATGCACCCGAGTTGCAGAGTGCAATCTGAACTGAGACGGCTTTTTGGGATCCGCTCGGCCTCGCGACCTGGCTTCCCATTGTCACCGCCATTGTAGCACGTGTGTAGCCCAGCTCATAAGGGCCATGAGGACTTGACGTCATCCCCACCTTCCTCCGGCTTGTCACCGGCAGTTCCTCTAGAGTGCCCACCCAAACATGCTGGCAACTAGAGGCGAGGGTTGCGCTCGTTGCGGGACTTAACCCAACATCTCACGACACGAGCTGACGACAGCCATGCAGCACCTGTCTTGCCGTTCCCTTGCGGGCACCAACGCATCTCTGCGAAGTCCGACAGATGTCAAGAGCTGGTAAGGTTCTGCGCGTTGCTTCGAATTAAACCACATGCTCCACCGCTTGTGCGGGCCCCCGTCAATTCCTTTGAGTTTCAACCTTGCGGCCGTACTCCCCAGGCGGTGCGCTTATCGCGTTAGCTACGACACTGAGTAACTAAGTTACCCAACATCCAGCGCACATCGTTTACAGCGTGGACTACCAGGGTATCTAATCCTGTTTGCTCCCCACGCTTTCGCGCCTCAGCGTCAGTAATGGACCAGCTCGCCGCCTTCGCCACCGGTGTTCTTCCCAATATCTACGAATTTCACCTCTACACTGGGAATTCCACGAGCCTCTTCCATCCTCTAGCCCAACCGTATCAAACGCAGCCCCCAGGTTAAGCCCAGGAATTTCACGCCTGACTAGTTGTGCCGCCTACGCGCCCTTTACGCCCAGTCATTCCGAGCAACGCTAGCCCCCTTCGTATTACCGCGGCTGCTGGCACGAAGTTAGCCGGGGCTTCTTCTTTGGGTACCGTCATCATCGTCCCCAACGAAAGGGCTTTACAATCCGAAGACCTTCTTCACCCACGCGGAATTGCTGGATCAGGCTTGCGCCCATTGTCCAATATTCCCCACTGCTGCCTCCCGTAGGAGTCTGGACCGTGTCTCAGTTCCAGTGTGGCTGATCATCCTCTCAGACCAGCTAACGATCGTCGCCTTGGTCAGCCTTTACCTAACCAACTAGCTAATCGTACGCAGGCTGCTCCGTGGGCACCTCACGGCTTTCTCCCTCAGGAGATATGCGGTATTAGCGTCAGTTTCCCAACGTTATCCCCCACCCTCGGACACATTCCTACGCGTTACTCACCCGTCCGCCACTAAGGCCGAAGCCCCCGTGCGACTTGCATGTGTTAAGCATTCCGCCAGCGTTCGCTCTGAGCCAGGATCAAACTCTCAGGTTCATCATCCATCAGCCACCTCAGCGACCAACAGACCAACCAACCAATCCCAAAACCCATCACTCAACTGCATCACAAAAAAAAACATCATCACCACCAAGACGCCAGATACATCAGCCAACACCAACGCATGTCACCACACGCAGCGCCAACCACGCATCCCCGCCCAGATAGCAATCATAACCATCTGCACAACAGATTTAATTGTGAAACAACTTG
>NZ_JAHRCU010000047.1 GCF_019083995.1 Roseococcus sp. SDR | reverse complement strand
TCTGGAGCCTGCACTTCATGCGTTTCGATCTCGGATGGATTGACACCAGAGGCCCTAAGGCCATCCTCAAAACCGTCAGGGATGTCCCCGAACACCCGTCAAACATCTTCCCAGTCTGAACAGGGCCCATGGCCCCAGCCGCCGGAGGCCCGTTTCTTTCTCTGCCGCCTACCCCGGATCAATCCACCCCACATGCCCATCCTGGCGGCGGTAGACCACATTGATCCCGCCGCTCGCACGGTTGCGGAAGACGATCACCGGGTGGTCCGCCAGCTCCAGGCGCATCGTCGCCTCGCCCACGGTGAGTTGGTGCAGCTCGCCCAGCGGCTCGGCCACCACGGCCGGATGCTCGGCGCCCTGGATCTCGGGTGCTTCCTCCGCATCCTCGGCGGCGCGCACGACATATTCGCGCATCACCTCGCGCGGCTCGCGCTCGCCGGCCGCGCCGCGCGCGTGTTCATTCACGCGCCGTCGGTAGCGTCGCAGCCGCTTGGCGACATGTTCCGCCGCCTGGTCGAAGGCCTTGTGCGCATCAACCCCCTGCCCCTCGCCCCGCATGGTGAGCCCCCGGCCCGCATGGAGGTTGATGTCACAGGCGAAGTGCCCCCCGGCACTGCCCTTGGCATCCTTGCGAAAGGTGACCCGCGCCTCGAGCGCGTGGTCGAAATACTTCGCCGTGATCGTGCCCAGCCCATCTTCCACATGGGCGCGCAGAGCATCGCTGGTGGCGACCTGCTTGCCGGCGACAGTGATGTGCATGTTGGTCACTTCCCCTCAGTCAATCAGAACGAGAACGTTAAGGTCTCGCTCCTGGCCAGCCGCCATCCGGCCAGCAGGGGGTGTCCCTTCAGGCCGTGGCGGCCTTCTCGCGCTTGCGCTGCACCGATGACGGGATGCGCATCGCTTCCCGGTATTTGGCCACGGTCCGCCGCGCGATGTCCACGCCTTCTTCACGCAGCCGCAATACGATTGCGTCATCCGAGAGGACCGTCTCGTAGGTCTCGGCCTGCACCAATCCCTTGATGCGGTGCCGCACCGCCTCGGCACTCACCGCCTCGCCGCCCGCCGTGCCCTGGATGGCCGTCGTGAAGAAGTATTTCAGCTCCAGCATGCCACGCGGGGTCGCCATGTATTTGTTGGCGGTGACGCGACTGACGGTGCTCTCATGCATCTCCACCTCATCGGCCACGTCGCGCAGGATGAGCGGGCGGAGGTGCCCAACGCCGTGCCGGAAGAAGGCGTCCTGCCGGCGGACGATCTCGGAGGCGACCTTGAGGATGGTGTTGGCCCGCTGCTCCAGGCTCTTCACCAGCCAATTGGCGCTTTGCAGCTGCTCGGCCAGGAAGCCCTTCTGCTCCTTGTCCTTCAGCCCCACCGTGCAGCGCGCGGCGAAGCCGCGATTGACCAGCACGCGGGGCAGCGTCTCGGGGTTCAGCTCCAGGATCCAGCCGCCCTCGGCATCGGCGCGCATCAGCACATCGGGCTGGATGATGCTCAGCGGCTCGTCATCGCCGCCGGCGCCGGGCTTGGGGTCGAGGCGGCGCAGTTCCGCCACCATCTCGGCCAGGTCCTCGGCATCCACGCCGCAGGCCTCACGCAGGGCCGCCATGTCGCGCCGCGCCAGCAGGGGCAGGTTGTCCAGCAGGCGGGCCATGTAGGGGTCGAAGCGCCCGGCCTCCTCCAGCTGCACCTGCAGGCACTCCCGCAGGTCGGCGCAGAACATGCCGGTGGGTTCGAAGCGCTGCATGGCGCGGCGCACGCGCTCCACCACCGCGACCTCGCAGCCCAGCCGCGCGGCAAGCGCCTCGGCGTCCAGGCTGAGCCGGCCAGAGGGTTCGACCATGGCGAGCAGCGCGGAGGCGATCAGCCGGTCCCGCCCTTCCTCGAAGGTCAGGCGGATCTGCTCGGCGAGGCGCTCGCGCAGCGTGGGCCCGGCCGCGGCCATGGCCTCGATGCCCGAGAGGTCATCGCTGAAATCCATGCGCCCGCCGGCGCCCATGCCGGGTTGATACGCCTCGCCCTCATCCATGACGTTGGAGAAATCGGCGTCGAGCGGCGCCGCATCACCGACCGCCAGCGTGTCCGAGGTGGCGACGGCGGCGGCATCGGCGGGGGCGGCGATGGTCTCGGCCACGGCCACATGCGTCTCGTCCCGCTCCAGCAGCGGGTTGCGCTCCAGCTCCTCCTCGACGAAGGCCATGACCTCGAGATTGGAGGATTGCAGAAGCTTGATGGCCTGCCGCAGCTGCGGCGTCATCATCAGCGACTGCGAATGGCGCAGGTCGAGGCGCGGGCCGAGCGCCATGCCTAATCCCGCCGCGCTGGTGTGGTTGGTGTCGCGGCCACCTGCATCGCGGCTAGAGGCTGAACTTCTCGCCGAGATAGACGCGGCGCACGCCTTCATGCGCCACGATCTCGTGCGGCAGGCCCTCCATCAGCACCTGGCCGTCATGCATGATGTAGGCGCGGTCGATGATCTCCAGCGTCTCACGGACGTTGTGATCGGTGATGAGCACGCCGATGCCCCGGTTCTTGAGGTGTTTCACCAGGTCGCGGATTTCCGCGACCGCGATCGGGTCGATGCCCGCCAGCGGCTCATCCAGCAGGATATAGGAGGGATGCGTGGCAAGGGCTCGCGCGATCTCGCAGCGCCGCCGCTCGCCACCCGAAAGCGCCAGGGCCGGCGCGCGCCGCAGATGGGAGATGCCGAACTCCGCCATCAGGCTTTCCAGCATCTGCTCGCGCCGGTCGCGCAGGGGTTCCACCACCTCGAGGGCGGCCAGGATGTTCTGCTCGACCGAAAGGCCGCGGAAGATGGACGCCTCCTGCGGCAGGTAGCCGAGGCCGAGCCGCGCGCGGCGATACATGGGCAGGCGCGTCACATCGGCGCCGTCCATCATCACCGTGCCCTCCTCGGGCTGCACGAGGCCGGTGATCATGTAGAAGGTCGTGGTCTTGCCCGCGCCGTTCGGGCCGAGCAGCCCCACCGCCTCTCCGCGCTTCAGCGAGATCGAGACGTTGCGGACGACGGGCCGCTTCTTGTAGCGCTTGCCAAGCCCGGTCGCGATGAGCCCGCCCGAGCCTTCAATGGCCGAGAGGGCAGGCTTGCCCGCCGGCGTCTGGCCCAACTTGTTCATCGGCTGGCTCCTGGGGTCGCGGGGTCCGCGCCCTGCTGCGGGATGATGATGCCCTGCACCCGCTGCCCGGGCTGGGAGAGGATGCGCGAGACGCCCGTATTCATGTTCACGATGGCCTCGCGGCCGGAGACGAGGTTCTCGCCCCGCGTGATGCGCACATTGCCGAGCACGCGGGCGAGGCCGGTCGCCGCCGAATACACCGCGCGGTCGCCGCGGATGACCTCCGCCTCGGTGCGGATCTCGACATTGCCGAAGAGTTCGATGCGATCGATCCGGCCCTGGCCCGGCGGCGGGCCGGCGGTGCCCTCCGTGCCCGGCCGGGCGACGGACTGGCCGGCCGGGGTCGCGCCCGGCGGCGGGTCCTCCAGCATGTGCGCGACCAGCGTATCGGCGGCGATGCGCCGCCCATCCTGCGTGACGACGAGCGCGGAGCCACGGGCCACGGCCATGCGCCGCTGGGTCCAGTATTCGAGGCTGTCGCGCGAGGTGATGACCTGTTGCGGCGTGGTGTAGCTGATGTTCCGGCCGGTCAGCACCAGCACCGCCTGGTCCATGTCATAGACGGCGCGGTCGCCGCGGGCGGTGTCGGTCGGCGTGAAGATGCGGACATCGCCCTCCGCCTCCACGCGCCAGATCTCGCTGCCACCGCTGAGCGGCGTCTCGCCGGCCGAGGCCGGGCGCGCCGCCGCTTGGGTGCTGGCGGGTTGCGCGCCCCCCTGCGAACGATAGCGCGCGATGAGCCGCGCCGCCTCGATCGTCGTGCCGTCGCGCACGGCGCGCGCATCGCCGCGCGCCACCACCACCTGCTCGGCCTGGCGCCACTCGATGCCGTTGGTGGCGGTGATGTCCACCGGCCCGCCCTGGGACATGTCGATGCCCTGGGCGAGAGCGGGGCCGGCCAGCAGCAGGCCGGCGAGGAGGGACAGCGGGCGCCTCACTGCTGGCGCCCTTCGAGGACGGCGCGGGCGCGGCCGGTGAAGATCATCACGGCGCCACGATCGCGCATCTCGAAGCCCTCGGATTCGATGGTGCCGAAGCTGCCCTGCGCCTGCGTCGGCCGCTCGCCATGGGCGGTGCCGGCATCCACCTTCACCGCGGCCGCCTCGGTGCGGAACAGCGTGCCATTGTCGTGATAGAGCTCCACATTGCCCTCGAGGTCGAGCTGTTGCGTGGCGCGGTCATAGCGCCCGCGGTCGCTCTCGACATAGACCCAGGCGCCCTCGTTCAGCTGGATGTCCGCGCGCGGCAGGTCCATCAGCAGCACCTCCTCCTGACCCGGCTGGCGGGCGAGGCGCGCGGTGACCGTGTAGGGGCGGTTCAGCTCGTCCACGCCCTGGAAGCGGGGGGCGACGAGCTGCAGCGCCTCCGGCACCAAAGCCGGGCCGCGCCGGAAGGAGAGGCGCGAATGATTGCCCTCGATGTCCGGCCAGAACACCATCAGCGCCAGAACGCCCGCGGCGAGGAGCGGCATCAGGAACTTCATCGCGGTGACGAGGCGCTGGCGGCGCGCGATCTGCTCGGCGCGCGGCACATGGCGCGCGCGGGAGGGCGTCAGCGCGCGCCGCCGGTCCTGCGCGACATCGAGGAAGTCCGAGCGGCGGATCTCCTGGCTCATCAGGCCACACCTGCCCGCAGCAGGTCATGGATGTGCAGGATTCCGACGGGCCGGCGCTCGGCATCCACCACGAAGAGGGTGGTGATGCTGCCCTCGTTCATCAGGCGCAGCGCCTCGGCGGCCAGCGCATCGGCCGGGATGCTGCGCGGCTGGCGGGTCATCACCTCGCCCGCCGCGCGGGTCAGCAGGGCGTGGCCCGGCTGCAGCGCGCGGCGCAGGTCGCCATCGGTGATGATGCCGGTGAGGCGGCCGGCCGGATCGGTGATGCCGAGGCAGCCGAAGCGCTTGGCCGTCATCGCCACCAGCGCGTCGGCCATGGGCGTCTCGGGCGTGGCCAGCGGCAGCTCGTCCGGGCCGTGCATCAGGTCCGCCACGCGCGAGAGGCGGGCGCCGAGCTTGCCGCCCGGGTGGAAGACGCGGAAATCCTCCGGCCCGAAGCCCCGCCGCTCCAGCAGGGCCACGGCCAGGGCATCGCCCAGCGCCAGCTGCATGGTGGTGGAGGTGGTGGGTGCGAGGCCGAGCGGGCAGGCCTCCTGCGCCGCGGGGAGCACCAGCGCCACGTCGGAGTCGCGGCCCAGCATGCTGGCCGGACGGCCGACGATGGAAATCAGCGGAATGCCGAAGCGCCGGGTATGGGCAACGAGGTCGCCGAGCTCGGACGTCTCGCCGGAATTGGAGAGGGCCAGGACGGAATCGCCCTGGATGATCATCCCGAGGTCGCCATGGCTCGCCTCGCCCGGATGGACGAATTGCGCGGGCGTGCCGGTGGAGGCGAAGGTGGCGGCGATCTTGCGGCCCACATGGCCGGACTTGCCCATGCCCGAGACGACGACGCGCCCGGTGGTGGCGGCGAGCAGCGCGACCGCGGCCTCGAAGCGCGCATCCAGCCCCTGCGCGGTCGCCTCGAGGGCGGCAGCCTCGAGGCGCAGGACGCGGCGTGCCGTCTCCAGGCTCGCGAGCTCCGGGCTGTTCAGGGGGGGGGTGCCGTGATCCACGCTGCCTCTATGGGGTGACCGCCCCCGGGGGTCAAGGCAATGATTAGGCAAGGATCGTGCCAAACGGTAACCCCGGAAGAATTTCCAGGTTTTTCAGACCTTTTCCGACAGCTTGATCGCCACCTTGCAGCCCGCCTTGATGGCCGCCGAGAGCAGCCGGTAGCCCGGCGTCAGCTCCGCCTCATTCGCGAGTCCGATGTCGCGGTGCTCCAGCTCCTCGGCGCGGAAGCGGGCAATGTCGGCCTTCAGCGGCGCCTCATCCTCGCCCAGCGCGCGCTCCTGCGCCTGGTAGTGCTCGTCGATCGCCTCCTCGACCGCGACGGTGCAGGCCATGGCGGCGCGGGCCCCCATGGCTGCCGTGGCGGCACCCAGCGCGAAGCCGGCCACGTGCCAGAAGGGCAGCAGCACGGTGGGCCGGACCCGGCGCTCGGCGATGAGGCGGGAGAAGGTGTCGAGGTGCTCCTGCTCCTGCTCCTGCATGTGGCGGATGGTCTCTTCGTGCTTCGTGCCGCGCAGGATGGCGAGTTGGCCCTGATAGATGCGCTTCGCGCCATATTCGCCCGCGTGATCCACGCGGATCACCTCCTCAAGATAACGACGCGGCGTGCTCATCGGCGGGGCTCCTTCCGGGCGAGGCGCCAGGCCAGGATGGCGAGTTGGCCCTGATAGATGCGCTTCGCGCCATATTCGCCCGCGTGATCCACGCGGATCACCTCCTCAAGATAACGACGCGGCGTGCTCATCGGCGGGGCTCCTTCCGGGCGAGGCGCC
>NZ_JAHRCU010000046.1 GCF_019083995.1 Roseococcus sp. SDR | reverse complement strand
CTCGGCCAGCGCCCGGCGGGGCCCGGCAAGCGCCAGCCGCGTGGCCTCGGCCTGGGCGCGGAGATCGCCGGCCAGGCGCGGCACCGCCTCGCCCGGCTGCAGGAGCATCAGCGCCCGGCGCAGCCGGCCCAAGGCGGCGAGGCGGTCCACCGCCGGCGGGATCGCCTCCAGCAGGGTGGCGAGGCGCGGCAGGCCCCCCTCCCGCGCCAGGGAGGCGAGGCGTGCGGCGCGCTGCGGCTCGGCCTGCAGCCGCGGCAATTCATCCACGAGGCGCGAGGCGAGGGTGGCCCGCAGCGGATCGTCCTGCGGCGCGGCGGGGGCGCTGCCCGCGGCCGGTTCCGGCCGCCCTTCGGCGAGCGCCCCCAGGCGGGCCAGCAGCTCGGCCGGCGGGGGCTGGTCCTGCCGCCGCTCCAGCAGGGCCACGCGCTGGCCGCGCAGCGTGTCCACCGCCGCCAGCAGGGCCGCGCGCACCGGCGGGCTGAGCGCGAGCCGCCCGGCGCGGGCGAGGCCCAGCACATCCTCGGCCTTGTGCGCCAGCGTGCCGATGCCATGCGCGCCGATGGCCGACGACATGCCCTTCAGGCTGTGCATGGCGCGGAACAGCACATCCACCTGGCCGTCGCCGGCCAGCCCGCTTTCCAGCGAATCCAGGTGCTCGGCCGTCTCGGCGGCGAATTCCTGCCAGAGGGGATCGTCGGCTTCCATGGCTCAGGCCGCGAGCCCCGTGGCTTCGCGCAGCGTGGCCAGGATCTCGGCGCCGCTGCGCTCGGCCAGATCGGGCGAGAGCGCGCCCGAGGGCTTGGCGACGGCCGCCCAGGCGCCGCGGCGCAGCACCTCCAGCGCCGCGGGGCTGCCAGGATGCGCCGCGGAGGAGACGACCACCACCTGCCCATGCCCGCTGAGCGCCCATTCGGCAAGGAAGCCCAGCCCATCCAGGCCCGGCATCTCGAGGTCGAGCAGCGTGAGCTCCGGCTGCAATTCGGCCTGGGCGGCGAGCCCGGCCGCGCCGTCGCCCGCCTCGCCCACCACGTGGAAGCGCGGATCGCCGGCGAGGATCCCGCGCAGCAGGCGGCGCATCATGGCGCTGTCATCCACGATGAGGGTGCGGACCGGCCCGCGCTCCGCCAGGGCTTCCGGCGCGGGTTCCTCGCCGCCGCCAAAGGCGGCGAGCATGGGCGCGGCGGCGGTCAGCTCCGCCAGCGCCTCGGTCTCGGCCAGCGCCCTGAGCCGCGCCTGCAGCGGTGCGATCTCCATGCCATCCGCCATGGCCTGCATCTGCGCCAGGATGCGTTGGGCGGCCGCGAGGTCGGCGGCGGCGGCGAGGGCGGCGCAAAGCGGCGCGAATTCCTCGCGGAAGGCGGCCAGCAGCTCCTCGTCCATCACGCCCTCCACATCCCGCGCAGCCTGAGGCCCAGCCCCTCCGGCGAGAGCGCCTCCGCCCCGCCCAGGCGCGAGCTTGCCGCTTCCGGCATGCCGGCGACAACCGAAGTCTCGCTGCTCTGCACCAGGATGCGCCCGCCCTCCTCGGCGAGCGCCGCCGCGCCGGCCGCGCCGTCCTGGCCCATGCCCGTCAGCACCACGCCGCAGGCGGGCAGGCCGAGCAGCGCGGCGGAGCGGAACAGCAGATCGGCCGAGGGATGCACCGGGGCGCCGGTGGGGGCGAGGCGCAGCGTCAGCCCGCCGCCCGCGCGCAGCAGCACGCCATCCGTCGGCAGCAGCGTCGCATGCCCGGGCGCGACCGGCGTGCCATTGGCGGCGACCACGACCGGCCAGCCCGCGCGGCGCGTCAGCAGCGCGGCGAGTTCCGGCGCCAGCCCATCGGGCATGTGCTGGGCGATCAGCACCGGCACGGGCAGCGGGCCGCTCGCCGCCAGGAGCGCGGCCAGCGCGTCCGGCCCGCCGGTGGAGGCGGCGACCAGCACCAGAGGCGGCGGCGTCTCGGGCGTGGCGGCGCGGGCGCGGCGCGGCGCGGCCTCGGGGGGCGCGCGCCGCTGACCGGCCCAGTGCCGGATGCGCCCACGCAGCGCCTGGTCGAGGTGACCGAGGTCGAGCCCGCCCAGCCCCGCCTCCTTGCTGATGTAGTCGGCCGCACCCGCTGCCAGCGCCGCGATGGCGGCCGGGCTGTCATCCTGCGTGTGCTGGCTCACCATGAGGATGGCGGGAGGATGCGGCAGCGCCATGATCCGCCGCGTCGCCTCGATGCCGCCCAGCACCGGCATCTCCACATCCATCGCGACCACGGCGGGGTTGTGCTGGCGCACGGCGGCGATCGCGGCCTCGCCATCCGCCGCTTCGGCCACCACGCGCAGATCGCCATCCGCCTCGATGATGCGGCGCAGCGCCATGCGCATGAAGGCGCTGTCATCCACCACCAGCACGGGGATGGGCGCGGTCACAGCGCGCCCAGCCGATGCGGGGCCAGGATGGGCACGGGCGCGCCGCCCAGCCGGGCGAAGGCCGCGACCAGGCCGTCGCGCTGCGCGAGCGGCGTGACATCGGCCGCCGGCAGGGCCCGCACGCCGCCGATCTGTTCCACCGCCACCAGCACCTCGGGCCAGAGGGCGAGGCGGATGAGCGGTGCCGCGCCCCCCGCCAGGGCCGGGCGCCCGCCCAGCACCAGCCCGCCATCCAGCACCGGCAGCACCGCGCCGCGATGCGCGGCGAGGCCAGCCAGGCCCCGGCGCGGCGTGGGCAAGGGCTGCGTCGCGGGCAGGACGGCGACCACGGCCTCGGCCGGCAGGGCCAGCTCCATCCCGGCCGCCTGGAACATGACGAGGCGCCGCTGCGGCACCGGCGCCAACGCCTCCGCCTCCAGCGCGGCGGGGGCGAAGGCGAGTGCCGCCGCCGCCTCGGGCGAGGCGAGCCAGGCCTGGAAGGCGCGCGTGGCGGCGATGGCGGGCCCGGCCTCGATCCGCGCCGCCGGCAGGGCGAATCTCCGCCCGCCCTCGCGCAGCACCAGCAGCAAGCTCGGCGCCTCCTCCAGCGCGGCGGGCTGGCCGGCGACGAAGCCGGTCTCCAGCACCAGCACGGGCGCGCCGTCGGCTTCCGCGAGGCCGGCGACACCCGGGGCGGCGCCGGGCAGGGGGCGCAGCGCCGGCATGGGGTTGATATGCTCGGCCATCGCGGAGGGTATGGCCAGTGCCACGCCACCCAGCGAGAGGTGCAGCGCGGCGAGTCCGATGGCCCGGCGCGGCGGCGGCATCGGGGCGGCGCCGGCGAGGCGCGGCGTGGCCGGCATGGGCGGGCGCGGCGGCGCCTCGGCGTGGCGGGCCTCGCCCTCGGCCAGGGTGAACCAGCCGCCGCCGGGGAGGGGGAGGCGGCTCATGCCGGCCGTATCCAGACCGATTCGCCCTGCGGGAGCAGGCCGGCGGGCGCGCGGTCGGTCGGGCCCAGGGCCAGCACGCCGCCCGGGCGCAATGCGGCGGCCAGCGCGGCCGTGACGCGCATGCGTGCCGGCTCCGTCAGGTAGATCAGCACATTGCGGCAGAAGATCACGTCGAAGCCCGGAACATCGCCGAAGCCGTCCAGCAGGTTGGCGCGCCGAAAATCCAGGGTGCGGCGCAGCGCCGGATGCAGCCGGGGCGTGCCATCGGGTCCGGCGAGCCAGGGGCGCAGCGCCTCCGGCACCAGGGCGAGCGGGTCGCCCAGGCCCGGTGCGATCACGCCGGCCGCGGCGCTCTCCAACGCCGGCCGGCAGAGGTCGAGCCCGAGGATCTCAACTCCCGTGCCCGGCGTGTCGGCCAGGGCGTGGCCGGCCTGGGCGGCGAGGGTGAAGGCCTCCTCGCCCGTCGCGCATCCGGCCGAGAGCATGCGCAGCGGCCGGTCTTCGGCGCGGGCGCGGGCCAGGCCCGCAGGCAACAGCGCGCCCACCAGGTCGGCCTGGGGCGGATGGCGGTAGAGGCGCGTCTCCTGCACCGTCACCGCATCGAGCAGGGCGGCCCAGGCGGGGTCTTCGGGATGGGCGGCCTGCGGGTCGCAGGCGGCGACGAGATCCGCCGCGCGGCGCAGCCGTGCCGACAGAACGGGGGAGGGGGCGAGGCCGGCCAGCTCCCCGAGCGCCGCCAGCACGGCCCCGTCATGGCCGGTCCTGACCTCGGCGGCGGCGGTGCCACGCCGCATCCTCGGCCCCCCGTGGTCAGCCCCCCGGGTCAGCCCTGGGCGGCCTCGGCGCGGGTGGCGAAGGCCGGAATGATCTTGTCGAAGCCGCTGATCTCGAACACTTCGCGGACCGGGGCCTGCAGGCCCACCACCGCGAAGCTGGCCCCCGTCGCCTTGGCCTGCTTCGCCGCCTTGAGCAGCACGCGCAGCCCGGCGGAGGAGACGTAGCGCACCTCGGAAAGGTCGGCGATCACGCTGCCCTTCTCCAGCATGGCGAGCAGGCGGGTCTCCGTCAGACCGGCCGTGGCCGTATCCAGCCGGCCGTCGAGGATGGCCACGGCCTTCCCGCCTTCCTGGGTTTCGGTGATCTCCATCAGCGCAGTCTCCCTCAAGATGGTGCCGCAAGGTGGCGCGGCGCAGTGTCACGAGGCTAGCCGAGAAAGCGGCTCGCCCGAAAGCGGGGCCGAAAGCGGGGGCCGCTCAGCCGAGCGGCAGGGCGCAGGAGAGGCGGTTCAGCCCGCCCGCGCGCACATAGCGTGCATCCTGCGTCATCTCGCGCACCAGATGCACGCCGAGGCCGCCCACCTCGCGATCCTCGATGGCGGCCTCCGTATCGGGCGCGGCGCGGGCCAGGGGGTCGTACTCCGGCCCGTCATCCTCGATGGACAGGGCGAGCGCGCCCGACGCCGGCGTCACGCGCAGTTCGAAGAAGGTGGCGCCGGTGGCGTGCATGGCGACATTGGCCGCGATCTCCTCGGCCACCAGGGCGAGGCGCGCGGCAATGCCGGGGGAGAGCTCGGCCGCCTCCGAATAGGCCTCCAGCGCGTCGAGCAGGGCGCTCACGCTCTCCAGGCTCGCCGGCAGGCGCAGGTGAAAAGGCGGCGTGTCCAAGCGCGGCTTTCCTCGCATTCCTCTCCCTGCACCTATACCGGGTTTGCGGGGGGGCGGAAGACCTCCGTCCGATGCCGTTTGACTCGCGCGCCCGCGGCACCGGATGCTGCGGCCAAACGGAGGAACCTCATGAACGACGCCCTGCCGGTGGCCGATCGCGCCACGCCGGCCGAATTCGCATCCTATCTGAACGGCATCGAGCGCCTGGTGCGGGAGAGGCTGATCCCGGCCGAACCCCGCCTGGAAGGCCAGGAGGCCTTGCCGGAGGACCTCACGCAGCTTCTCCGCGAGGCGGGGCTGTTCGGCATCTCCATTCCCACGCGCTGGGGCGGCCTGGGCCTGACCATGGAGCAGCAGGTGCGCGTGATGTTCGAGGTGACGCGCGCCAGCAGCGTGTTCCGCGCGCGCTTCTCCACCACCATCGGCCTGGGCTCCCAGCCCATCCTCTACAACGGCACCGACGCACAGCGCGCCGAATGGCTGCCGCGCATGGCAAGCGGCGAGGTCACCGCCGCCTTCTGCCTGACCGAGCCCGAGGCGGGCAGCGATGCCGGCGGCGTGCGCACCGTCGCGGTGCCGGAGGGCACGGACTACGTGCTGAACGGCAGCAAGCGCTACATCACCAATGCGCGCCAGGCGGATGTGCTGATCGTCATGGCCCGCACCGCTGTCGGCACGCGGGATGCCGCCGGCATCTCCGCCTTCATCGTGCCGGCGAAGACGCCGGGCGTCAGTTTCGGCCCGGCCGACCGCAAGATGGGCCAGGACGGGAGTGCGACCAGCGAGGTCTTCTTCAACGATGTCCGCATCCCGGCTGAGAACCTGATCGGCGGGCGCGAGGGCGGCGGCTTCAAGACCGCCATGCGCGGCATCAACCATGCGCGGCTGCATGTCGCCGTCACCTGCGTGGGCCAGGCGCAGCGGCTGATCGAGGAGGCGCTGTTCCACGCGATGAACCGCCGCCAGTTCGGCCAGCCGCTGGCCGAATTCCAGATCGTCCAGGCGAAGCTCGCGGACATGCGGGCCGAGACGCAGGCGGCGCGCAGCATGATCCTCGAGACCGCGCGTGCCTTCGACGCGGCGGGTGAGGCGCAGGGGCCGATCATCGCCGACATCGCCTGCTGCAAGCTCTTCGCCAGCGAGATGGTCGGCCGCGTGGCCGACCACGCCGTGCAGATCCATGGCGGCGCCGGCTGGATGCGCGGCACGGTGGTCGAGCAGTTCTACCGTGATGTCCGCCTCTTCCGCATCTTCGAAGGCGCGTCGGACGTGCAGCGCCTGCTCATCGCGAAGGATATGATCAAGGGAGCCAAGGGATGAAGCGCCGCACCCTCTTTGCCGGCCTGGCGCTGCCCGCGCTCGCCCATGCGCAACCGGCCCAGATGCGCATCGTCAGCCCCTATGCGCCGGGCGGTGCTTCCGACACGCTGTCGCGCTTCTCGGCCCAGGCGATCACCGAGGCGATGGGCGTGCCCGTCGTCGTCGAGAACCGCCCCGGCGCGGGCGGCAATCTCGGCGCGGAATTCGTGGCGCGGGCGCCGGCCGATGGCTCCACCTGGCTCACCATCGCCGCCGCGCATGCCGCCAATGTCACGCTCTACCGCCGCCTGCCTTTCGATGTGGTGCGCGATTTCGTCCCCGTCTGCGTCATCGGCCTCGTGCCCAATGTGCTGGCCGTCCACCCCTCCGTCCCCGCCCGCAGCTTCCCGGAATTCATCGCCTGGGCCCGGGCGCAGCCGCAGGGCATCAGCTATGGCAGCGCGGGCATCGGCACGCTGCCGCATCTCCTGATGGAGCTCGTCCGCCACCGTGGCGGCTTCCAGGCCGTGCACATTCCCTTCCGCGGCTCGGCCCCCGCCATCACCGAGCTTCTCTCGGGCCGCATCCAGGCGACCTTCGAGAACCTGCCGCCCAGTGCCGCGCAGATCCGCGCCGGCGGCATCCGCGCCATCGCCATGTCCACCGCCAACCGCCTGCCCGACTGGCCCGACGTGCCGACCGTGGCCGAGACCTGGCCCGGCTTCGAGGGCGTGGCCTGGCAGGCGCTGATGGCACCCGCCGGCACGCCCATGCCGCTGGTCGAGCGCGTGGCACAGGTGGTGCTGGCCGCCACCGAGGCCCAGGCCACGCGGCTGCGCGGCATGGGCATCGAGCCCGGCGGCATCGGCCCCGACCGCTTTCCTGGCTTCCTGCAGTCCGAAATCGCCAAATGGGCCGAGGCCGTCCGCCTCTCCGGAGCCACCGCCGAATGAAGACCCGCGTCACCGAGATGCTCGGCATCGCCTACCCCATCGTGCAGGGCGGCCTCGCGCGCGTCGCCAAGGCGGAGCTTTGCGCCGCCGTCTCGGAAGCCGGCGGCCTCGGCCAGATCGCCACCGCCGGCCTCGACCTCGCGGGCGATGCGGGGGCGGCCGCGCTGCGCGCCGAAATCGCCCGCTGCCGCGCGCTGACGCAAAAACCCTTCGGCGTGAACTTTCCGCTGGGCCGTATGGACATCACCGCCATGCTGGAGGTGGCGCTGGAGGAGCGCGTGCCCGTCATCGCGCTCACCGCGGGCAATCCGGCGCCCTGGATCAAGCGCATCAATGGCGCGGCCAGGACCCTCGTCCTCATCGCCGGTCCCGAACTCGCGAAGAAGGCCGAGGCCGCGGGCGCCGACATGGTGGCGACCGTGGGCTACGAAGGCGGCGGCCATCTCGGCCGCTCGGACGAGACGACCATGATCATGGTGCCGCGCGTCGTCCGCGCCGTCTCCATCCCGGTCCTCGCCTCGGGCGGCATCGCCACCGGCCAGGGGCTGCTGGCCGCCCTCTCGCTCGGCGCCGAGGGCGTGGAGATGGGCACGCGCTTCGTCGCCACCCAGGAGGCCCAGGCCCATGCCAACTACAAGGCCGCCATCCTCGCCGCCGAACCCTCCGGCACCATGATCATCAAGCGCAGCCTGGGCCAGCCTGGCCGCGCCCTGGTCAGCGCCTATGCCCAGGCGCTCCTCGCCCGCGAAAACGCCGGGGCCACCCCGGAAGAACTCATCCCGATGATCGCGGGCACGGTGAACGCCATCGCCACCGATGAAGGCCGGATGGACGAGGGCTTCGCCTGGGCTGGCCAATGCGCGGGCCTGATCGAAGACCTCCCGCCCGCCGGCGAAGTCGTCCACCGCATGGTCGCGGAGGCTGAGGCCCAACTGCGCCGCCTGCAGCACGCTTTCGCCTAAGGGGGGCTTTCCCCGGGAGGGCGCTGCCCTCCCGGACCCTCCCGCCAGGGGCGTGGCGCCCCTGGACCCGCCGAGAGTTAGGCCTTGGGAGGGGAGCGTCGCGGGCGCTCCTGTGATCCAGGGCGCACCATGCCCCATCCCTCCCAAGGCCCAGTCCTGGGTTCCAAGGGCCTCTCGGCCCTTGGCAGGTGGGGTTCGGGGAGGACAGCGTCCTCCCCGGGGCATGCCTCGCCCCCTTGCGCGAAACGGCTGTGGGGCGTCACAAGCGGGGCATCATGAGCCACGACATTTTCGCCCATTTGCGGGATCGCACCATCACGGCGCTGCGCGCCCTTCTGCCGGAGGTGCCGGAGGAGGCGCTGTCCCGCGTCATCATGGAGCCGCCGCGCGATGCGAGCCATGGCGACATGGCGACCAATGCGGCGCTGGTGGTGGGCAAGGTCGCGAAGATGGCCCCGCCCAAGCTGGCGGCCGAGCTGGCGGCGGCATTGAAGGATTGCCCCGAGGTGGAGGAGGCGGCGCCGGCCGGCCCGGGCTTCGTGAATCTGCGCCTGCGCGAGGATTATGTGCGAGGCCAGGTGGCGGTGGTGCTGCGCGAGGGCGAGGGCTACGGCCAGGGTGCCGCCAAGCCCGGTTCGGTGAATGTGGAATATGTCTCGGCCAATCCGACGGGGCCGATGCATGTGGGCCATTGCCGGGGTGCGGTGGTGGGCGATGCGCTGGCCGGGCTGCTGGCCAAGGCGGGCCATCGCGTCACGCGCGAGTACTACATCAACGATGCCGGCGCGCAGGTGCAGGCGCTCGCCTATGCCGCCTATTGGCGGTACCTCCAGGCGCTCGGCACGCGCATGACCGAGGAGGAGTATGCGCAGCTCATCCCCGGCGGGCTGCAGTATCGCGGCGAGTATCTGATCCCGGTCGGCCAGGCGCTGATGGCAAGCCATGGCTCTTCGCTCGCGGTCGAGGACCCGGTGCATGGCTGGGGCATGAGCGGGCCGGATCTCTGGCTCGCCCCGGTGCGCGCCTTCACGGTCGCCGCCATGATGGCCGAGATCCGCGAGGATCTCGCGGCCTTGGGCGTGCAGCATGACATCTTCATCAGCGAGGCGCAGCTGGTGCGCGACGGGGTGCTGGAGAAGGCCGAGGCACTGCTCGACAGCCAGGGCCTGATCTATCGCGGCACGCTGCCGCCGCCCAAGGGCAAGCTGCCCGAGGATTGGGAGGAGCGCGAGCAGACGCTCTTCCGCTCCGAGCAGTTCGGCGACGACACGGACCGTCCGCTGCGCAAGTCGGACGGCTCGGGCACCTATTTCGCCAATGACATCGCGAACCACCTGCACAAGATCGAGCGCGGCTTCGACGCACTGGTGCATGTCTGGGGCGCGGATCACGGCGGCTATGTGAAGCGCATGCAGGCGGCGGTGGCGGCGCTGAGCGGCAAGCGCGTGAGCCTGGATGTGGTGCTGACGCAGATCGTCCATGTGATGAAGGACGGCCAGCCGGTGCGCATGTCCAAGCGCGCGGGCAGCTACATCACCCTGCGCGACCTGATTGATGAGGTCGGCAAGGATGCCGTGCGCTTCACCATGCTGACCCGCAAGTCGGACGCGCAGATGGAGTTCGACCTCGACCTCGTCGTCCAGCAATCGCGTGATAATCCAGTCTTCTACGTCCAATACGCCCATGCCCGCTGCCGCTCGGTGCTGCGCGGCGCGGGTGATCCCTCGCTGGAGAGCCTGGCGGAAGCCCCGCTCGACAGCCTGACCGATCCGGCGGAGCTCGGCCTGATCCGGCGCATCGCCTCCTGGCCGCGGGTGGTGGAGGCGGCGGCGGCCGCGCGGGAACCGCATCGCGTGGCGTTCTTTTTGAATGACTTGGCGAGCGATTTTCATCTACTCTGGAACAAGGGCAAGGAGGACACCACCTTGCGCTTCATCCAGGCGGACCAGCCGGCGGCGACGCAGGCGCGGCTCGCCCTGGTGGCCGCCACGGCGGCTGTGGTCAGGTCCGGATTGCGCGTGATGGGGGTCACGCCGGTCGAGGAGATGAGATGAGCGATGTGATGCAGCCCTCCTGGCGGGTCCGCCCGCCGGAGAGGGAGTCGGCGGGATGGGGGATTCCGCCGAAATTCTGGATGATCGGCGCCGGCCTCGCGGGTTCCGTCCTGCTGGCGGGGGGCATCATCTGGGGCATGTCCATGATGGGGCCGCGCGGCGTGCCCCTGATCGAGACGGATGGCCGGCCCTTCAAGGTCAGGCCCGACACGCCCGGCGGCGCCGTGGTGCCGCACCAGCAGGAACTGATCTTCGAGCGCAACCGGCAGGACCGGCCGACCGAGGCGCGCCTCGGCCCCGGGCCCGAAGCGCCGCGCCCGGATGCGCTGCGCGCGCAGAGCCAGCCGGCACCCACGCCCGCGCCGGCCGCCGC
>NZ_JAHRCU010000045.1 GCF_019083995.1 Roseococcus sp. SDR | reverse complement strand
CGCCGCCCCTCCGGCCGCTCCTTCGGCCGCCACGCCCCAGGCCGCGCCACCGCCCGAGCTCGGTGCCCTGCTGGACATCCTGCGGGATGAGGCGCGCCGCGGCGCCCTGATCCGCGCGCTGGAGGCGACCACCGGCGCCCCGGCCGCGCCCGAAGCCGCCGCGCCGACCCCGGAGGAGGTGATCTCCGCCCCGGCCGACATCGTCGTCGGCATCGCCAGCCGCATCGGCCAGTTCCTCGTCCAGGCCTGGGCCACGCTGTCCGCCGCCGCCGAGCTCACCCTGATCCGTGACTGGTTCGAGCGGCTGGCGACGGATGACCGGCTGCAAGGGCAGGTCTGGGCGCTCACCTGGAAGCTCGCCCTCGTTCTGCTGGCGGGCATGGCGACGGAGCGCGGCCTGCGCTGGCTGATGCGCCGGCCCAATGCATGGCTGGAGAACCGCGGCATGGCGGTGCAGGGCCGCATGCAGGGGTTGCGCCGCCTGCCCTACATGCTGGGTCATCTGGGGCTGGACCTGGTACCCATCCTCGGCTTCGGCGCGGCGGCGCTGGCCATCATCGGCTCCTTCTCCATCTGGCCCTCCAACCGTCTCGTCATGGAGGCCGTCACCTTCTCCTATATGGCGGCCCGCGCGGTGATGGCGGCCGGCCGGCTGGTCTTCGCCCCTGGCCTCACCCGCCTGCGGCTGATCCGCTGCGATGACGAGACGGCGGCCTATGCCACGCTCTGGATCCGCCGGCTGGCGCTGACCGGCGTGACCTTCTACGCGATGGCGGAGGTCGCGATGCTCTTCGGGCTGCCGCAGGGTGCCTATGAGAGCATCTGGCGTATCGGCCTTCTGGTGCTTTCGCTGCTCATCGCGCAGATCGTGCTGCAGAACCGCGCCGCCGTGGCCGCCCTTCTCGATGCGCCGGATCTGGGCGCGGGCGATGTGCCGACGCGCAGCCGCGCCTTCATGCGGGCCGCCCGCTCGCGCCTGGCCGAGGCCTGGCACGTCGTCGTCATCCTCTGGCTGCTCGCCGCCTGGACGGTCTGGGCGCTGGAGATCGATCGCGGTTTCGAGCGCCTGGCCGAGGCATCGCTCGCCACCATCGGCATCATCGCCGGCGCCAAGCTGCTGGATGAGGGCATGCGCCGCCTGCTGGACCGGCTGTTCCGCATCAGTGGCGAGCTCGCGGTGCGCTATCCGGGGCTGGAGCAGCGGGCCAACCGCTATCTGCCGGCGCTGCGCACGCTGATCTCGGCCGTGATCACCGCCGTCGGCCTCGTTCTGCTGCTGGAGGTCTGGGGGCTGAACTCGCTCTCCTGGTTCGGCACCGGGCGCTGGGGCGGGCGGCTGATCTCGGGGATGACCGGCATCGGCATCACCCTCGTCGTCGCCCTGCTGATCTGGGAGGGGGCGAATGCCGCCATCCAGCGCTATCTGGCGCGGCTGCCCAAGGATGGCTCGGCCGCGCGCTCGGCCCGGGTGCGCACGCTGCTGCCCATGCTGCGCACGGCGCTCGGCGCGCTGCTCATCGTCATCGTGGGCCTCACGCTGCTCACCGAGATCGGCGTGAACGTGGCGCCCCTGCTGGCCGGTGCCGGCGTGCTCGGCCTCGCCGTCGGCTTCGGCAGCCAGACGCTGGTGCGCGACGTCATCACCGGCATCTTCCTGCTGCTGGAGGATGCGGTGGCGGTGGGCGACACCATCACCGTGGGCGGGCTGTCCGGCACGGTGGAGGAACTCTCCATCCGCTCCATTCGGCTGCGTGCGCTGGATGGCTCGGTCCATATCGTGCCCTTCAGCGCGGTGACGACGGTGACGAACCAGACGCGCGATTTCGGCTATGCCGTGCTCGACCTCGCGCTCGACTACGGTGCGGATACCGACCAGGCGGTGATGATGCTGCGCCAGGTGGGCGAGAGCATGCGCGAGGACGAGGCCTGGGCGCCGCAGCTGCTGGCCCCGCTGGAGGTTCTGGGCGTGGACAAGATGGGCGATGCCGGCGTGATCCTGCGCGCGCGCGTGATGACGCCGCCCGCCCGCCGCTGGGCCGTGGGGCGCGAGCTCAACCGCCGCGTGAAGCAGCAATGCGACGCCGCCGGCATTCCGCTCTTCGCCGCCGTGAAGGCGGCGAGCACGCCGGTGATGGCGACGCTCACGCCAGCCGCGCCAGCCAGATGACGGCGACGCCGCCCAGGATGGCCAGCAGGTAGCTGCGCGTGCCGATCATGATGCCGGTGACGCAGGCCGCCGCCAGCAGGCTCGGCCAGCCGCCGGTGACGAGCGCGGGGGTGACGAAGGCCACGAAGATGCAGCCGGGCATGTGCCCCAGCATCGCCATGACGAAGGGCGGCGGGCGGGAGGCGCGCAGCAGCGCATAGCCGCCCGCGCGCAGCAGATAGGTGGCGAGCGCCATGCCGAGGATGGCCAGCAGCACATCCCAACGGAGCGACATTGACTGGGGGCCCCTGAAACTCGGCCTCGGGTTCTGCCCGGCTTCGCTCCCCTTGTGAACCCGCGCCCCCCATTGCCGGATTCCGCGTGACCCGCGACCATCGGGCGGCCAAGACGACGGGGGAAACCGATGGGCTATGTGATCCTGGGCTGGGATGGCGAGGATGCGGAGGCACCCGCCCGCCGCGCCGCCGTGCGCGACCGCCATCTGGAGGTGATCACCCGCTGGGTCGCGGCCGGGCGGCTGCACCTGGCCGTGCCGCTGTTCCGCGCCGATGGCACGGCGGCGGGCTCCGTCATGATCCTGAACGACGAGGATGAGGTCGGCGCCCGCGAATACCTGATGGAGGAGCCCTTCGCGCGGGAGGGCGTCTGGCTCAGCTACCAGATGCGGCCCTATCGCATCGCGCCGATGAACTACCAGCCGCTGCCCGCGGGCCCGATGCCGAGCGGCATGACGCATTGCGTGGTCATCGCCGAGGATGCGGAGGACAGCGTCGAGAAGCGCCTCGCCGTGCGGCAGCCGCATATGGAGCGCGTGATGCGCTTCGCCGAGGACGGCACGCTGGCCTGCGGCGGCGCGCTGCTGGGCCCGAAGGGCGAGATGGTGGGCTCCATCGCCGTCACGCGCCACGCGACGGAAGAGGAAGCGCGCGCCTGGTGGGCCGACGACCCCTATGTGACGGCCGGCGTCTGGCAGCGCATGCGCTTCTTCCCGACGCGCTTCGCGCCGCTGCCCTACAAGCCGCTGCCCCATCCGGAAGCACAGGCGCCCGCATGAGCCGGCTGATCGAATACGAGGACGCCTCGCCCGAGGCGCGCGCCGTCTTCGACGACATCAGGGCCACGCGCGGCGTGCCGGATGTGAACAATTTCTGGAAGGCGCTGGCGGTGCATCCGCCGACGCTGGCGCGCGTCTGGGCCAATCTCAAGCAGGTGATGGCGCCGGGCGCGCTCGATCCGTTGACCAAGGAGATGCTCTACCTCGCGGTCAGCGCCACGGCCGGCTGCAACTATTGCGTCGCGTCCCACACCGCCGCCGCGCGGGCCAAGGGCATGGATGATGCGATGCATGGCGAATTGCTGGCGGTGATCGCCATGGCGGCCGAGACCAACCGCTTGGCCGAGGCGCTGCGGGTTCCGGTGGATCCGCAATTCCAGTGAAGGTCACGCTCGCCGGCCCCAATCTCGCTGGTGTTTTCGCGCTGCTGCTCTGGGCCTTCCTCGCGCTGCTCTCGCGCCTCGCGGCCGGGGTGCCGCCGCTGCAGCTCACCGCCATGAGCTTCGCCGTCGCGGCGGTGGTGGGGCTTGGCGTCGTCACGCTGCGCGGCGAATGGGGCGCGCTGCGGCAGGGGCTGCTGGCCTGGGCGCATGGGGTGGGGGGGCTCTTCGGCTATCACGCGCTGTATTTCGCGGCCCTCGCCTATGCGCCGGCGGTCGAGGCCAATCTGCTGAACTATCTCTGGCCGCTGCTGATCGTGCTGCTTTCGGCGCCCATCCTGGGCCTGCGGCTCGGGCCGCGCCGGCTGCTGGGCGTGGCGCTGGGCCTCGCCGGCTGCGCCCTGCTGCTCGGCGGCGGCGCGCGCTTCCCGGCCGAGGCCTGGTTCGGCTTCCTCTGCGCCATCGGCTGCGCCTTCGTCTGGGCGCTCTATTCCGTGACGGCGCGGCGGCTGGATCGCGTGCCGACCGGCGCGGTGGCCGGCTTCTGCGGCGGATCGGCCATGCTGGCGCTGCTCGCGCACCTGATCTTCGAGCCGAGCGTGATGCCCGATGCGCGGCAGGCGCTGGCGGCGCTGCTGCTGGGCCTCGGTCCGGTCGGGGCGGCCTTCTTCCTCTGGGATCTCGGCATGAAGCGCGGCGATCCGCGGCTGCTCGGCACGCTCGCCTATGGCGTGCCGGTGGCCTCCACGCTGCTGCTGATCGCGGCCGGCGCAGGGGCCTTCACCTGGAATGTGGGGCTGGCGCTCGCGCTCGTCGCCGGTGGCGGCTGGCTCGCCGCCACCGCGAAGTAGCCGGAGGGAGAGCCTAAGCCCCCTCGCAGCCCTTCTCGCGCAGGCTCTGCAACACCCAGTCGCGCGGCCACTTGCCCGCCTGGATGTCTTGCTCGGCCTTGATCTCCTTGGCCTGATGCGCCTCGGCGGCGGCGATCACGGCTTCCGCCTCGTCCATCGGCACCACCACCACGCCATCCTCGTCGCAGCAGATGAGGTCGCCCGGCATCACCACCTGGCCGCCGCAGGAGATCGGCGTCCCGATCTCGCCCGGGCCTTCCTTCCAGGGGCCAGCCGGCGTGTGGCCGCGCGCCCAGACGCCGAGGTCCATCTTCGCCAGCGACGCCACGTCGCGAACCGCGCCGTCCAGCACCACCCCGGCTACGCCGCGCTTCGTCGCGTGGCCGAGCATGAGGTCGCCCATCAGCGCCACCGAGAGGTCGCCATTGCCGTCGCAGACGATGATGTCGCCCGGGTTCGCCATGTCCACCGCGCGGTGCAGCATGAGATTGTCGCCCGAGCGTGCCTTCACGGTGAAGGCCGGGCCGACCATGCGCTTGCGGCCGCCATAGGAATGGAAGGTGCCGCTCAGCGACTGCAGGCGGTTCATCACATCGCCGATATTGGCGGCGGGAACCTTGCCGGCACGTTCGATGATGGCGGGCGCCACGCGCGCGGTGACGGGGCGAACACGAAAGCCGATGGTCATGAAATCCTCCTCGATTCGCGCCATGCCACCACGCGCGGCGCGATCGGGGAAGCCCGCCCCATAACATCCATCTCGTGACGATTCGAGGTCGGCCGCGCGTCGGCCGTGAGACATGCGCGCGGCGCAGGGGTCATGGAAGATTCACGTGCAACCCCAGGCTTTCCAACCCATTCCGGCCGCATGCACAGCACGGAGCATCCCTGATGCCGCCACGGGACCAGAAGATCCGGGTCCGCAGCGTCTTCGTCTCGGACATCCATCTCGGCACACGGGGCGCGCGCTCGGATATGCTGCTGGACTTCCTGGCGCGCGTGGAATGCGAACAGCTCTACCTGGTGGGCGACGTGATCGACGGCTGGCGCCTGCGCAAGGCCTGGTACTGGCACGCCGAGTTCGACGCCGTGATGCGCGCGGTCCTCGACCATGCCGAGCGTGGCGCCGCCGTCACCTATATCCCCGGCAATCATGACGAGATGTTCCGCGAATGGCTCGGTCTCGAGATCGCCGGCGTGAAGCTGCGGCGCGAGGCGGTGCATGAGGGTGCGGATGGCCGGCGCTTCCTGGTGCTGCATGGCGACGAGTTCGACGGCGTGATCCGCTACGCCAAGTTCCTCGCCTATCTGGGCGACTGGGCCTATGACACGGCGCTGGTGCTGAACCGCTGGTTCAACATCGCCCGCCGCAAGCTGGGCTATCCCTACTGGTCGCTGTCGCAATGGCTCAAGCGCCAGGTGAAGGAGGCGGTGAAGGCGATCGACCGCTTCGAGGTGGCGCTCGCCGGGGAGGCGCGGCGGCGCGGGCTGGACGGCGTGATCTGCGGCCATACCCACCATGCCGAGATGCGCCTGGTGAACGGCGTCATGTACATGAACGACGGCGACTGGGTGGAAAGCTGCACTGCCCTCGTCGAACATGCCGATGGCCGCTTCGAGCTGCTGGACTGGGCCGCGCTGCAGCGCGCCCCTCACCGCCTGCCGGTGGCGCAGCCCGCCTGATGAAGCTTGCCATCGTCTCGGATGCCTGGCGGCCGCAGATCAATGGCGTGGTGCGCACGCTGGAGCGCATCGCCGCCGAGCTCACCGCGCGGGGCGACAGGGTGGACGTCATCGGCCCCGAGCGCTTCCGCAACTTCGCCATGCCCGGCTATGCCGAGATCCGCCTGGCACTCCTTCCGCGCGCGCAGCTTGCGCGGATGCTGGAGGAGATGCGGCCCGACGCGTTGCATGTGGCGACGGAGGGCCCGCTGGGCCTCGCCGCGCGCGCCATCGCGATCCAGCGCGGCTGGCGCTTCACCACCAGCTTCCACACGCGCTTCGCCGAATATGTGAGTGCGCGCACCGGCATCCCGCCGCGCGTCACCTGGGCGCTGCTGCGCCGCTTCCACAATGCCGGCGCCGGGACGCTGGCCGCGACACCCAGCCTGCGCGAGGAGCTGGCGCAGCGCGGCTTCCGCCGCATCCTCCCCTGGACCCGTGGCGTGGATTTGGACCAGTTTCGGCCCGGCCTGCCCGCGCCCTGCGCCCAGGCCTGGGCCGGGTTGCCGCGCCCCATCTTCCTCTATGCCGGCCGCGTCGCCATCGAGAAGAATATCAGCGCCTTCCTCGATCTCGACCTGCCCGGCAGCAAGGTGGTGGTGGGCGACGGCCCGCAGCGCGCGGCCCTCCAGGCGCGCCATCCTTCCGTGCATTTCGCCGGCTGGCGGGAGGGGGAGGGCCTCGCCCAGGCCTATCGCGGCGCCGATGTCATGGTCTTCCCCTCCCGCACCGACACCTTCGGCCTGGTGCTGCTGGAAGCGATGGCGAGCGGCACCCCCGTCGCCGCCTTTCCGGTGATGGGCCCGCGCGATGTGGTGGGGGCGGGCGGCGTGCTGGATGAGGATCTGCGCCGCGCCTGCCTCGCCGCGCTGGAGGTGCCGCGCACCCAGGCCCGCGCCCAGGCCGAGCAGTTTTCCTGGCCCGCCAGCGCCCAGGCCTTCCGCGACAACCTGACCCTGGTCTGACCGCCCCGGACTTGCCTCGCGCGCGCCGGCATGCGAGGCGCGCCGGAGATGTTCGAGAATGACGCATGCTGCGCCGGCTGACGCGCCATCCGGCCTTCCAGGCCTTCGCCGCGAATCTGCTGGGCCTTTACCTCGCGCTGGTCTACCGGACCACGCGCTGGCAGCTCATCGGCGGCGAGGCGATCGACGCCGCCTTCGCCGCGCATGGCAACGTCATTGCCGCCTTCTGGCATGAGAACCTGCCCTCGATGCCGCATCTCTGGCGCACCGGAAAGGCGCGGGCCGGCATTCCCTCGGCGCATGTGCTCGTCTCCCGCCACCGCGACGGGCGGCTGATCGGCGACGTGGTGAAGCGCTTCGACCTGAACATGATCCATGCTTCCACATCCAAGGGCGGGGCGGTGGGCATGCTGGCCATGGCCCGGCTGGTCCGCACCGGCGCGATGATGGTGATCACCCCCGACGGCCCGCGCGGCCCGCGCCGTCAGCCGGCACCCGGCGTCGCGCAGATCGCGGCGTTCAGCGGCAAGCCGGTGCTGCCCTGCGCCGGGCGCTTCGCCTGGGCCGTGGGCCTCAAGACTTGGGACCGGATGGAATTCCCGCTGCCCTTCGGCCGCGGGGTGATCGTGGCCGGCCCCGCCATTCCCGTCCCGCGCGAGGCGCCGGAGGCGGCGCTGCCCGCCATCGCGGCTGGGCTGGATGCCGCCTGCGATGCCGCCGATGCGGCGCTCGGCAAGCCGCGGCGGTGAGCGGCGCCTGGCACATCGCGGCCACGCTCGCCGCACCGGCGCTGCGCTGGAACCTTCGCCGCCGCATCGCGCAGGGCAAGGAGGAGGAGTCGCGCCTGCCGGAACGCGAGGGCCATGGCGCTGCCCGGCCGGAGGGGCGCCTCATCTGGCTCCATGCGGCGAGTGTGGGCGAGAGCCTCTCCATCCTCCCCCTGATCGAGGCGCTGGCGGAGCGCGATGCGGGCCTGCACATCCTGGTCACCACCGGCACCGTCACCTCGGCGCGGCTGCTGCCGCAGCGCCTTTCACCAGCCTTGGCCCAACGTGTGACGCATCGCTACGCGCCGCTCGACGTACCAGCCTGGGTGGCGCGCTTCCTCGATGGCTGGCGGCCGGATGCGGCGGGCTTCGTGGAGAGCGAGCTCTGGCCCAATACGCTGGCGGCGACCCATGCGCGTGGCATTCCGCTGGCGCTGCTGAGCGCCCGCATCTCGGCCCGCACCGCCGCGCGCTGGGGGCGCTTCGCGCCGGGCTTCGCGCGCGGGTTGCTGGAGCGCTTCCAGCTCATCATGCCGCGCTCGGCGGAGGATGCCGCACGCCTGCGGGCGCTCGGCGCGCGGGACGTCGCCGTGCCGGGCGATCTCAAGCTCGCCGCGCCGCCTCTCCCGGCCGATGAGCAGGCGCTGGCCGCGCTGCGCGATGCCATCGGCCGCCGCCCCGTCCTCCTCGCCGCCAGCACCCATCCGGGCGAGGAGGCGCAGGTGCTGGAAGCCGCCGAGGCGATTCGCCGTGACCGGCCCGGTCTGCTGACCATCCTCGCCCCCCGCCATCCGCATCGCGGCCCGGAGCTGGGGCCCTGGCCGCGCCGGGCCGAGGGCGCGCTGCCCGGTGCCGGGCCGGTCTATGTGGCGGACACGATGGGGGAGCTCGGCCTGCTCTACCGCGTGGCCCATGTGGCCTTCATCGGCGGCAGCCTGGTGCCGCATGGCGGGCAGAACCCGCTGGAGGCGGCGCGCCTCGGCTGCCCGCTCGTCTTCGGCCCGCATATGCAGAACTTCACCGAGGTGACGGCCGGGCTGCTGGGCGCGGGCGGCGCCCGGCAGGTGCCCGATTCCGCGGCGCTGGCGGCGACCGTTGCGGATATGCTAACCCAGAGCGAAGCGACGGCCGCCATGGCGCGAGCCGCCGGGGAATGGGTCGCCGCCAACGCCGCGCTGCCGGGCCGGATGGCGGAGGCGCTGCTGGGCCTGCTGGGCAAGGCGGGCCGGGCCGGTTGAGCCAGGGTTAAGAAAGGGTTGGGAAGATCAGCATTCGAGCGCCCGATTTCTGGGGTCGCCGCGGGGGAATCGCGCCCCTGCTGCTCTCGCCCGTGGCCGCCATCTACGCCGCGGCCACCGCACGGCGCATGGCGCGGCCGGGCTGGCAGGCGCCGGTTCCCGTCATCTGCTGCGGCGGCGCCACGGCCGGCGGCGCGGGGAAGACCACGCTGGCCATGGATATCGGCAGCCGCATCCAGGCGCGCGGCACGCCCGCGCATTTCCTGCTGCGCGGCTATGGCGGCTCGGTGAAGGGGCCGGTGCAGGTCGAGCCCGGGCGCCATGGCAGCGAGGCGGTGGGCGACGAGGCGCTGCTGCTGGCGGCCCTGGCCCCCACCTGGGTCAGCGCCGACCGCGCGGCAGGCGCGCAACTGGCTGTGGCCGGGGGCGCCGGCGCCATCGTCATGGATGACGGTCTGCAGAACCCGACGCTGGCCAAGACCCTGTCGCTTCTCACCATCGATGGCGGCTACGGCTTCGGCAATGGCCATGTGATCCCGGCCGGCCCGCTGCGCGAGAGCGTCGCCGCCGCCGCCGCCCGCTGCGACGCCGCCGTGCTGATCGGACCGGATGAGACGGGCGCGCTCGATGTGCTGCCCCAGGGCCTGCCCGTGCTGCGCGGGGATCTCGTCTCCGGGCCCGAAATGGCGGATCTGGCCGGCGAGAATGTCTTCGCCTTCTGCGGCATCGCCAGCCCGCGCAAGTTCTTCAACACGCTGCGCCAGGGTGGCGCCGTGGTGGCCGGCACGGAGAGCTTCGCCGACCACTACCCCTTCGATGCGGGCGACCTGAAAGCCCTGCTGGACCAGGCCGAGCGCCTCGGCGCCATTCCCGTCACCACACGCAAGGACTGGGTGCGGATCCCGCCTGAATTCCAGAACCGCGTGCGGGTCGTCAGCGTCACGCTGCGCTGGGATGATCCGGCGCAGATCGAGGCGCTTCTGGACCGGGCGCTGGAAAAGGCCTGAGGGCCAGCAGCAGCGCCACCAGGCACAGCCCCGCCATGGCGAGAAAAGCCAGGCCACCCGCCGCCCCGTAGAGCCAGCCGCTGGCCCACATCAGCCCGCCCGTGCTGGCCGAGACCGCGGAGGCGAGCAAGGTCTGCGCCCGGCCCGAGAGCGCCGCCGGCAGCGTGACCAGCGCCCGCATGGCGGAGAGATGCATGGCGCCGAAGGTGAGGCCGTGCAGCAGGTTCACCACGACCAGCACGGCCGGCTCGACCGTGACGGCCGTCACCGTCCAGCGCAGCACGCCTGCGCCAGCCGCCAGCAAGGCCAGGCCCTGCACGCCCAGGCGCTCCACCACGGGCCGGCCCCAGAGGAACAGCACGATCTCGGCCAGGACGCCGAGCGCCCAGAGCAGGCCGATGAAACCGGTGCTGAGCCCGGCCGCCTGCCAATGCAGCGTCGAGAAGCCGTAATAGACCGCGTGGCTGCCCTGGATCAGCGCCGCCAGCGGCAGCAGCCAGAGGAAGCCGGGCTCGGCCAGCGGCGCCCAGAGGCTGGCCGAGGGCGCGGCGCCCGCCTCGCGCCCTGGCGGCTTGGGCAGGCGGAGCGCGGCCCAGGCGGTCAGCAGCAGCCCCGCCGCCAGCATCCAGGCCGCGATGCGCGGCCCGGCCCATTCGGCGGCGAGACCGGCGACCAGGGCGCCGATCATGAAGGTGATGGAGCCCATGGAGCGCACGCGGGCATAGTCGAAGCCGCCGCGCCGCACCGCACCCACCGCGAGCGCGTCGGAGAGCGGCACGATGGGGGCGGCGGCGATGCTGTGCAGCACCTGCACCGCCAGCAGCAGGGCGAGGCCCGCCGCCAGGCCGAAGCCCAGCGCCGCCGCCGCCGCCAGCAGCGCCGCGATGGCGAGCAGTCGGCGCATGTCGGGCACGGCATCGGCCAGCCGCCCGCTCAGGGGGGCCGCCACCAGCCGCACCAGCGAGCCCGCGGCCAGAACGAGGCCGACCTCGCTCGCGCCCAGCCCGCCCTCGGCCAGGATGGCGGGCAGGAAGGGCATCATGGCGCCGAAGGCGGCGAATTGCGCGCCGAAGACCAGGGCGAAGCTTTGCGGGGAGGTCACGACCCCAATCTCCGCCGGGCCCCATGCCTTTGCAACGGGGGCAAGTTGCAATCACCGCCGCATGCTTCATAACCCTGCGGCCCATTGCCAGTTCAGGGCCTATCCTCGGAAGCCAGCATGTTCGAAGCGCGCGTCAAGGCCATCCTCGGCCCCACCAACACCGGCAAGACCCATCTCGCGATGGAGCGCATGCTGGCGCATTCCTCGGGGATCATCGGCTTCCCGCTGCGCCTGCTGGCGCGCGAGAACTATGACCGCATGGTGGCGCAGAAGGGCGAGAAGAACGTCGCCCTCATCACCGGCGAGGAGAAGATCGTCCCGCCCGAGGCCAAGTGGTTCGCCTGCACGGTCGAGGCCATGCCGCTGGACCGCAAGGTCGAATTCCTGGCGGTGGACGAGATCCAGCTCTGCGCCGACCCCGATCGCGGCCATATCTTCACCGACCGGCTGCTGCATGCGCGCGGCCTGGTCGAGACCATGTTCATGGGCGCCGAGACCATCCGCCCGCTGCTCACGCGCCTGGTGCCGCAGGTGGAGATCGAGACGCGGCCGCGCCTCTCCAAGCTCGAATACGCCGGCCCCGCCAAGCTCACGCGCCTCCCGTCGCGCAGCGCCGTCGTCGCCTTCAGCGCGGCCGAGGTCTATGCGATCGCCGAGGCCATCCGCCGCCGGCGTGGCGGCTGCGCGGTGGTGATGGGCCGCCTCAGCCCGCGCACCCGGAATGCCCAGGTGAAGATGTACCAGGACCGCGAGGTGGACTTCCTGGTCGCCACCGACGCCATCGGCATGGGCCTGAACATGGATGTGGACCATGTGGCCTTCGCCAATCTCAACAAGTTCGACGGGCATGGGTCGCGCCAGCTCACCCCGCAGGAGGCCGCGCAGATCGCCGGCCGCGCCGGCCGCGGCATGCGCGACGGCACCTTCGGCGTCACGGGCGAATGCCCACCCTTGCCGGAGGAGATGGTCGAGAAGATCGAGGGCCATCACTTCGAACCCATCCAGGCGCTCGCCTGGCGCAACAGCGACCTCGATTTCTCGGGGATCGAGGCGCTGCTCGACAGCCTGGGCGCGCCGCCGCCGCAGCCCGGCCTGACCAAGGGCCACGACGCGACGGACCACATCACGCTGAGCCTGCTGGCGCGCGAGGAAGGCATCCGCCGCATGGCCTCCTCCCGCACGCGGCTGCAGCTGCTGTGGGAGACCTGCCAGGTGCCGGATTTCCGAAAGCTGGCGGATGACACGCACACGCGGCTCTGCGCCAAGCTCTTCACCCATCTGTGTGAGGACGGGCATCTGCCGTCGGATTGGATCGCCTCGCAGATCGCGAGCTGCACCAGCATCGAGGGCGACCTCGACACGCTGATGGCGCGCCTCGCCTCCATCCGCGTCTGGGCCTATATCGCCGCCCGCGCCGATTGGGTGCGCGATGCCAGCACGCAGCAGGAAGCGGCCCGCGCCGCCGAGGATGCGGTGAGCGACGCGCTGCATGAGCGCCTGACCGCGCGCTTCGTGGACCGCCGCGCGGCGCACCTGATCCGCAGCCTCGACAACACCGAGGAGGAGCTGCTCAGCGCCGTCACCCGCCAGGGCGAGGTGGTGGTGGAAGGCCACAAGGTCGGCCGCGTCGTCGGCTTCGAATTCCAGCCCGAGCTGGGCGAGGGCGGCGAGGAGGAGAAGAAGCTCATCCTCCGCGCCGCGCGCCGCGCTTTGGTGCAGGAAATCCCGCGCCGGGTGGCGGCGCTCGACATCGCGAAGACGGACAGCTTCGGCCTCACGGCGGAGCACCGCATCACCTGGGACGGGGCGGAGATCGCCCGCCTCAAGATGGGCAGCGAGCCGGGCAAGCCGCTGATCGAGGTGAAGGACACGGAATTCCTCGACGGCCCGCAGCGCGAGCGCATCCGCACGCGCCTCGCCGGCTGGATCGAGGGCGTGATCGCCAAGGACCTGGCCGCCATCGCCGCGATCGAGGCCAAGGCGGCCGAGGACAACACGCTGCGCGGCCCGGCCTTCCAGCTGCGCGAGACGCTGGGCCTGAAGCCGGGCGACACGCGCAACCAGATCGGGCAGGAGCTGCGCACCAAGCTGAAGGGCATCGGCATCCGCGCCGGGCGCTTCGCGCTCTATGTGCCCGAGGCGCTGAAGCCGCGCCCCATGGCGCTGCGCGCGCAGATCTGGGCGCTGAGCTATGACGTGCCGACGCCGACCCTGCCGGCGCCGGGCCTGGTCTCCATCCCGAGCGATGGCGTCATGGCGCTCTCCTGGCCGCCCGGTTTCGCGGCGATGATGGGCTGGGTGCCCGCCGGCCCCGTGCTGCTGCGCCTGGATGTGGCGGAGCGCGTGGCGGCGGAACTGGGTTACCTCACGCGCCGCGCGCCGGCGCCGCTGCCGCCCGAGATCCTGGGCCGCTTCGGCATCAAGGGCGATGCGCTGGGGCCGGTGCTGGCCGAACTCGGCTTCCGCCTCATCCCCTCCGAGCCGCTGCCCGAGGGCATGGAAGGCCCCGTGCTGCCGACCATGGTCGCCTGGGCGCGCCCGGCGCAGGGCCCGCGCCACAACCACCGCCCAGGCCGCCCGCAAGGGCATAAAGACGGCCGCCCGCAAGGGCATAAAGATGGCCGCCCGCAAGGGCCGCGCCGCGAGGGCCAGCGCCCGCAGGGGCAGCGCCCCGAGGGCGAGGCCCCGGCCGAGGGTGCCGCGCCGGCCGAGGGGGGCGAGGCCCGCGCCCCGCGCCGTGAGG
>NZ_JAHRCU010000044.1 GCF_019083995.1 Roseococcus sp. SDR | reverse complement strand
GCGCAATCGCCGCCCATTGCCGGTCCGAAAGCCAGAACTCACCCGCCATGACCCAAGCTCCGCTACCCAGCAGCTTGAATCACACCCCGCCGCGTCGCGCCTAGAACTGATTGGGTTTGGAGCCTAGCGCGACCCGTGCGAAGGTCGATGGAAGCCCGCCCGGCATTGACCGGTCCTTAACCCATTCCATTGCAAACAGTTCACATGGACCTGGATCGAGGAGCCGACAGCGTGTCACTGCGTCATCTTTCCATCGTGAACAAGCTTCGCCTGGGCCTGGGGGCGCTGCTGCTGCTGGTCGCGCTTCTCGCTGGCGGGGCGCTGCTTGTGATCCGTGACATGAAACACCGCGCGGAGGATATCAGGAGCAACTGGTTGCCCTCCCTGGTTGCGACCGCGGCGCTGAACACCGCGGTGCTGGAGATGCGGCGCAGCGAACTGTCCCTGTTCACCCGGACCGACCCGGCCGACCGGGCGCGCGTGATGGAGGCGCTGGCGGGCCAGGTTTCGCGCGTCCTTGCCGCGCTCGAGCGCTACCGGCCTCTGCTCGCGCATCCCGACGAGTTCCGGGTCTTCCCCGGCGTCGAGCAGGCGTTGCGTGACTACATGGCATTCCACCGGCAGATCGCGGAGGCCGTGCGGGCCGGCGACATGGCGCGGGCGGGCGTGGTGCTGACCGAGGGCCGCCCCGCCACGGACCGCGTCATCCAGGGCCTGGAGGAGCTGGTGCGGATCAATGAGCGTGAAGCTGCGGCCACCGCAGATGCGGCCTCCGATGCCGCTGCCTTCGGCAATGCTGCGCTGAGCTTCCTGCTTGTCGCGGTGCTGGGCCTGGGCATGGCCATTGCCGTCCTGCTCGGCCGTTCGATCGGTGGGCGCATCGTCACCCTCTCCGATGCATTGCTGCGCCTCGCACGGCGCGACTACGCCTTCGTGTTGAAGGAGGTGAAGGATGGGGATGAGATCGGCCAGATGGCCCGTGCCCTGGACAGCTGCCGGGACGGGCTGAAGGAGGCGGACCGCCTGGCCGAGGTTGCGGCGGCCGAGGCGCGCCGCCAGGCGGCGCGCGGCGCGCGGGTGGATGCGCTGGTGCAGGGCTTCGAGGCGGAGGCGCGCGAGGCGTTGGGCACGGTGTCGAGCGCTGCGACCGAGCTTTCCGCGACCGCGGTCGCGCTCTCGGAGACGGCGGGGGATGGCACGCGCCAGGCCACCGCCCTGGCCTCCTCGGTCGGGCAGGCGAGTGCCAATGTGCAGACTGTCGCCGCCTCCTCCGAGGAGCTGGCCAGCTCCATCGCCGAGGTGGCGCGCCAGGTGCGGCACACCGCCGCCATCACCGAACGCGCGAGCGAGGCGGCCCGCGAGACGGACGGGACCGTGCGCGGCCTCGCGGAAGCAGCGGCGAAGATCGGCGATGTGGTCCGCCTGATCAACGACATTGCGGGGCAGACCAACCTCCTGGCGCTGAACGCGACGATCGAGGCGGCGCGGGCGGGCGATGCGGGCAAGGGCTTTGCCGTGGTGGCGAGCGAGGTGAAGAGCCTGGCCGGGCAGACGGCGCGCGCGACCGAGCAGATCAGCCAGCAGATCACCGCCATGCAAGCGGAGACGACGCGCACGGTGGAGGCGATCGCGGGCATTGGCCGCACCATCGAGGAGCTGAACGCGACGACGGCGCAGGTCGCTGCCGCTTCCGAGCAGCAGGCGGCGGCCACGCTGGAGATCGGGCGTGCCGTGGCCGAGGCCGCGCGAGGGGTCGAGGATGCCTCGCGCGGCGCGACGGGCATGATGGAAGGGGCGGAGCGCACCGGCGGATCGGCCCAGGATGTCCAGGGCGCCTCGGCCGAGCTGGCGCAGCAATCCGAACGGCTGCGTCTGCGTGTGGGCGGCTTCCTGCACGATATCCGCGCGGCGTGACGGTGCCGCGCGGCCCACGCATGGCCGCCTTGCCGGAAATCGGCGCCGCAGGGGCCGGAAATCGCGGCGCCGGGCTGGACAGGCGGTGCGCGGCATTCTAAACGCCGCGCTTCCGGTGGGAGGCATGCGCCTCCCGGCCGCAGGGAAACGCGGGAGGTTGCGGGCCAGACTTCGCCCGGAACCGGCAGGACCGCGGGTCTCTCCACATCGAGAGGACTGATTGTCATGGCAAAGAAGATTGCGGGCTACATCAAGCTCCAGGTGCCCGCGGGCAAGGCGAACCCCTCGCCGCCGATCGGCCCCGCGCTGGGTCAGCGCGGCCTGAATATCATGCAGTTCGTGAAGGAATTCAACGCGGCGACGCAGCAGATGGAGCCGGGCACGCCGACGCCCGTGGTCATCACCGCGTACACCGACCGCAGCTTCTCCTTCATCACGAAGACGCCGCCCAACACCTACTTCCTGAAGAAGGCCGCGAAGATCGAGAAGGGCAGCACCACCCCGGGCAAGGGCGCCATGGTGGGCCGCGTGACCAAGTCGCAACTGGCCGAGATCGCCAAGACGAAGATGCAGGACATGAACTGCACCGACATCGAGAGTGCGGTGAGCATGCTGGCGGGCTCGGCCCGTTCCATGGGCATGACCGTGGTGGAGGGCTGAACATGAGCAAGCGCATGAAGGCCCTGGCGGCCACCGTCACCCCGAACAAGGCCTATCCGCTGGATGAGGCGATCGCGCTGGCCAAGGCCAATGCGAAGGCGAAGTTCGACGAGACGATCGAGATCTCGATGAACCTCGGCATCGACCCGCGCCATGCCGACCAGATGGTCCGCGGCGTGGTCGGCCTGCCGAACGGCACCGGCAAGACGGTCCGCGTGGGCGTCTTCGCCCGCGGCCCGAAGGCCGAGGAAGCCAAGGCCGCCGGCGCCGATGTGGTGGGCGCCGATGACCTCGCCGCCCTGGTGCAGGAAGGCAAGATCGACTTCGACCGCTGCATCGCGACGCCGGACATGATGGCCCTCGTCGGCCGTCTCGGTAAGGTGCTGGGCCCGCGCGGCCTGATGCCGAACCCGAAGCTCGGCACCGTCACGATGGACGTGAAGGGCGCGGTCACGGCCGCCAAGGCCGGCCAGGTGGAGTTCCGCGCCGAGAAGGCCGGCATCATCCATGCCGGCATCGGCAAGGCGAGCTTCGGCGCGGATGCGCTGCTGGCCAATGCGCGCGCCTTCGTGGACGCCATCCAGAAGTCCCGCCCGACCGGCGCCAAGGGCACCTTCGTGAAGAAGGTCGCCGTTTCGTCCACCATGGGCGTGGGCGTTTCGGTGGATGTGACCAGCCTGAACGGCTGAGCAGCCCACCAGGGCTGAGAGATTCGTCCCGGCTTCGGCCGGGGCGCGCAGGTGGCGGGGCTTCGGCCGCGCCGCCGCAACCTGTCGGAGATTGCAGGCGCCTGATTTCGGTCAGGCTTAATGGGCCGAGGCCCGCCCGCATGAGACGGGGAACCGAGATTCCACCGCCCCCGGCTTCGGCCGGGGCGGAATGGCTTGGCTTTCCGGCAACGACAGGCGAACGGGGCAGGGGGATGGTCCCCCGGCCCCCGTGTGAACCGGTCGGGGCCCCTCCACCAGGCTTCGACCACCGACGGAGACGTGACGTTGGATCGTCAGGAAAAGCGCGCCTTCGTTGACTCGATGGCCGAAGTCTTCGCGCAGACCTCCTTCGTGCTCGTGGCCCAGAACAAGGGTCTCACGGTCGCGGCGGTGGATGATCTGCGCCGGAAGATGAAGGCCGCCGGGGCGACGTACAAGGTTGCGAAGAACCGGCTGGCCAGTCGCGCCCTCGACGGCACCCGTTTCCAGGGCATCACGCCGCTGCTGAAGGGCCCGACCGCGCTTGCGTGGTCGGCCGACCCGGTGGCCGTGGCGAAGACCGCCGTGGAGTTCGCCAAGGGGAACGACAAGTTCGTGATCCTGGGCGGGGCGCTTGGCACCCAGAACCTGAACGTCGATGGCGTGAAGGCCCTGGCCGAGCTTCCCTCGCTCGATACGCTGCGCGCATCGCTGCTGGGTCTGATCCAGACCCCCGCGACGCGCATTGCCGGGGTGGTTCAAGCCCCCGCAGGGCAGCTGGCACGGGTGCTGAAGGCATATGCGGACAAGGAAGCCGCCTGAGGCACATCGCCGCTGGACCTAGGGTTCGGCGGCGGGAAGCCACCAGGCGGTGGGTCCGCAGAGGGGCCGATCAGCTTTCCACTTATTTGGCCCTGCCACGATGTCGCGGTGGGGTTGTCAAGCCACAGTCAAGCCATTAGTTAGAAGGAACACGAATATGGCCGATCTTGCAAAGCTCGTTGACGAGCTGTCCGCGCTGACCGTCCTGGAGGCCGCCGAGCTCTCCAAGATGCTCGAAGAGAAGTGGGGCGTCTCCGCCGCCGCGCCGGTGGCGGTTGCCGCCGTGGCCGGCCCGGCTGCCGCTGCCGCCCCCGCCGCCGAGGCGCAGACCGAGTTCACGGTGACGCTCGCCAATGCCGGCGACAAGAAGATCAACGTGATCAAGGAGATCCGCACCATCACCGGCCTGGGCCTGAAGGAAGCCAAGGACCTGGTCGAGGGCGCTCCGAAGGTCGTCAAGGAGAATGTCTCCAAGGAAGAGGCCGACAAGATCAAGAAGGTCCTCGAAGAGAACGGCGCGACGGTCGAGGTCAAGTAAGACCGCGCGGTTGTGTTTCACGGTCCGCGGCGGGGCTTCGGCCCCGGCGCGGATCGGACTGGTTACCAAGTCGGGATGGGCGGCAATCGGGTCCGATTGCCGCCCCTCTCGCCGTTTCAGGGGCAGGGTGCCGCTGGAATGCTGGCCGATGGTTTTGCCGGCGCCGGAACTTCCCGGACGCCAGGATAAGGAAGCGGGACAGGCATGAACGCTATCAGCAAGTCGTTCACGGCACGCAAGCGCATTCGCAAGAGCTTCGGCAGGCTGCCCGAGGTCGCGCCCATGCCCAACCTGATCGATGTGCAGCGTGCCTCCTATGCGTTCTTCCTGCAAATGGAAACGCATCCGGACAGCCGGACCAATACCGGCCTGCAGGAGGTCTTCAAATCCGTTTTCCCGATCAATGACTTCGCGGGCCGCGGCCGCCTGGAGTTCGTCCAGTATGAGCTGGAAGAGCCCAAGTATGACGTCGAGGAGTGCATCGCGCGCGGCCTGACCTTCGCAGCACCGCTGAAGGTGAAGCTGCGCCTGATCGTCTGGGACCTGGACGAGGACACGGGCAGCCGCTCCGTCCGCGACATCAAGGAGCAGGATGTCTACATGGGCGACATGCCGCTCATGACCGACAACGGCACCTTCATCATCAATGGCACCGAGCGCGTCATCGTCAGCCAGATGCACCGCAGCCCGGGCGTCTTCTTCGACCATGACAAGGGCAAGACGCACAGCAGCGGCAAGTATCTCTTCGCCGCGCGCGTCATCCCCTATCGCGGCTCCTGGCTCGACTTCGAGTTCGACGCCAAGGACATCTGCTATGTCCGCATCGACCGGAAGCGCAAGCTGCCGGCCAGCACGCTGCTGCTGGCGCTGGACAGCGAGGCGACCGAGGCGAAGCGCGCCGAGCGCGCCGCCCAGGGCCTCGAGATGGAGCCCTCCGAGATCCGCGGCATGGACGCCGAGGAGATCCTGGCCGCCTTCTACGGCCAGGTGGAATTCAAGCGCGGCCCCAAGGGCTGGTCGCGCGCCTTCGACCCCGAGAGCTTCCGCGGCATCAAGCTGCTCGAGCCGCTGGTGGACGCCAAGACCGGCGCCGTGGTGGCCGAGAAGGACGTGAAGATGACGCCGCGCGCGGCGCGCAAGATCGTCGAGGCCGGCACGACGGAAGTGCTGGTCGGCCGCACCGATCTGCTGGGCCGCTTCGTCGCCGTGGACCTCGTGAACATGGAGACGGGCGAGATCTGGGCTGAGGCTGGCGAGGAGCTGACCGAAGCCAAGCTGGCCGCCATCGAGCATGCCGGCATTGACGTGCTGCCGACGCTGGCCATTGATCAGACGGTCGGCGCCTGGATGCGCAACACGCTGGCGGTGGACAAGAACACCAACCGCGACGAAGCGCTGATGGACATCTACCGGGTGATGCGCCCGGGCGAGCCGCCGACGCCGGAGACGGCCGAGGCGCTGTTCAAGGGCCTGTTCTTCGACCCGGACCGCTATGACCTCTCGGCCGTGGGCCGCGTGAAGATGAACATGCGCCTCGGCTTCTCGCTGGAAGAGGCGCCGGACCATCTGCGCACGCTGCGCAAGCAGGACATCGTCGCCACCATGCGGGTGCTGATGGACCTGAAGGATGGCCGCGGCTCGATCGACGACATCGACAATCTCGGCAACCGGCGCGTGCGCTCGGTGGGCGAGCTGATGGAGAACCAGTACCGCGTCGGCCTGCTGCGCATGGACCGCGCGATCAAGGAGCGCATGGGCGCGGTGGATATCGACACCGTTATGCCGCATGACCTGATCAACGCGAAGCCGGCGGCGGCGGCGGTGCGGGAGTTCTTCGGCTCCTCGCAGCTGTCGCAGTTCATGGACCAGACCAACCCGCTCTCCGAGGTGACGCATAAGCGCCGCCTTTCGGCGCTGGGTCCGGGCGGCCTGACGCGCGAGCGCGCGGGCTTCGAGGTGCGCGACGTGCACCCGACGCATTACGGCCGCATCTGCCCGATCGAGACGCCGGAAGGCCCGAACATCGGCCTGATCAACTCGCTCGCCACCTTCGCGCGGGTGAACAAGTATGGCTTCATCGAGACGCCCTATCGTCTCGTGAAGGACGGCAAGATCACCGGCGAGCCGCGCTACCTCTCCGCCATGGAGGAGGAGAAGCTGGTGGTGGCCCAGGCCGACGCCTCGGTGGATGCGTCCACCGGCGAGTTCCTGAGCGACCTCGTCTCCGTGCGCCAGGGTGGCGATTTCCGCCTGGTGAAGCCGAACGAAGTGACGGCCATCGACGTCTCGCCGAAGCAGCTGGTCTCCGTCGCGGCCGCGCTCATTCCCTTCCTGGAGAATGACGACGCGAACCGCGCGCTGATGGGCTCCAACATGCAGCGCCAGGCGGTGCCGCTGATCCGCGCCGATGCGCCGCTCGTCGGCACCGGCATGGAGGCCGCGGTGGCGCAGGATTCGGGCGCGGCCATCTCGGCCCGCCGCGACGGCATCGTGGACAGCATCGACGGCGCGCGCATCGTGGTGCGCGCGACGAATGAGGAAGGCCAGACGGCGGGTGTCGACATCTACCGCCTGCGCAAGTTCCAGCGTTCCAACCAGAGCACCTGCATCAACCAGCGCCCGCTGGTGAAGGTGGGCGACCGCGTGACGGCGGGCGAGATCATCGCCGACGGCCCGTCCACGGAGCTGGGCGAGCTGGCGCTGGGCCGCAACGTGCTCTGCGCCTTCATGCCGTGGAACGGCTACAACTTCGAGGACTCCATCCTCATCAGCGAGCGCATCGCGCGCGACGACGTGTTCACCTCCATCCACATCGAGGAATTCGAGGTGATGGCGCGCGACACGAAGCTGGGCCAGGAGGAGATCAGCCGCGACATCCCCAATGTCGGTGAGGAAGCGCTGCGCAACCTCGACGAGGCGGGCATCGTCTATGTCGGCGCCGAGGTGCATCCGGGCGACATCCTGGTCGGCAAGGTGACGCCGAAGGGCGAGAGTCCGATGACGCCGGAAGAGAAGCTGCTGCGCGCCATCTTCGGCGAGAAGGCGTCCGATGTGCGCGACACCTCGCTGAAGCTGCCGCCGGGCGTCTCGGGCACCATCGTGGATGTGCGCGTCTTCTCCCGCCGCGGCGTGGACAAGGATGAGCGCGCCATGGCGATCGAGCGCGCCGAGATCGAGCGCCTCGCCAAGGACCGTGACGATGAGCGCGCGATCCAGGAGCGCTCCTTCTATGGCCGTCTGCGCGAGCGCCTGCTGAACAAGAAGGCCTCGGGCGGCTTCAAGGGTGTGAAGGCGGGCACGCCGATCACCGATGAGGTGCTGGACCAGTTCGCCAAGTCCACCTGGCGGCAGATCGCCGTCACGGATGACGCGGCGATGGTCGAGATCGAGGCGCTGAAGCGCGAGTTCGACGCCGCCGTCGAGCGCCTGCAGAAGCGCTTCGAGAGCAAGGTCGAGAAGCTGCAGCGCGGCGATGAGCTGCCGCCGGGCGTCATGAAGATGGTCAAGGTCTTCGTCGCCGTGAAGCGCAAGCTGCAGCCGGGCGACAAGATGGCCGGCCGCCATGGCAACAAGGGTGTCGTCTCCCGCGTCGTGCCGATCGAGGACATGCCCTTCCTGGAGGATGGCACCTCGGTGGACCTGGTGCTGAACCCGCTGGGCGTGCCCTCGCGCATGAATATCGGCCAGATCCTGGAGACGCATCTGGGCTGGGCCTGCGCCAATATCGGCCGCGAGGTCGGGCAGCTGGTGGATGATTTCCGCCGCTCCTCCGCCGTGCGGGATGAGCTGCTGGAGAAGCTGAAGGACGTCTACGGTCCCGAGATCTTCGAGCGCGACATCCTGCCGATGAGCGAAGAGCAGCTGATGGAGCTGGCGGACAACCTGAAGAAGGGCATCCCCATCGCGACGCCGGTCTTCGACGGTGCGCGCATCTCCGACATCGAGAACATGCTGACCAAGGCGGGGCTCGACACCTCCGGCCAGATGCAGCTGATCGATGGCCGCACGGGCGAGCTTTTCGAGCGCAAGGTGACGGTGGGCTACATTTACATGCTCAAGCTGCACCACCTGGTGGATGACAAGATCCACGCGCGTTCGATCGGCCCCTACTCGCTGGTCACGCAGCAGCCGCTGGGCGGCAAGGCGCAGTTCGGCGGCCAGCGCTTCGGCGAGATGGAGGTCTGGGCGCTCGAGGCCTATGGCGCCGCCTATACGCTCCAGGAGATGCTGACGGTGAAGTCGGACGACGTGTCCGGCCGCACCAAGGTCTATGAGGCGATCGTCCGCGATCAGGACAGCTTCGAGGCCGGCATCCCCGAGAGCTTCAACGTGCTGGTCAAGGAGCTGAAGAGCCTGGGCCTGAACGTGGACCTGGAGAATCGCGGTCCCTGATCCGGGGCTGGCGCCAAAGATACGGTGACCCCGCGGCCGGGGTCACCGCGATGAAATTCCCCTTCAAGGCCCGGTGTGCCCCGTTTTTATCGGGGGGCGGGAAGAGAGCGAGGCGGCATGAACGAGTTGATGAAGATCCTGGGCCAGACGGGCCAGGCGATGACCTTCGACCAGATCAAGATCTCCATGGCGTCGCCGGAGCAGATCCGCTCCTGGTCCTATGGCGAGATCAAGAAGCCCGAGACCATCAACTACCGCACCTTCAAGCCGGAGCGGGACGGGCTGTTCTGCGCCCGCATCTTCGGCCCGATCAAGGACTATGAGTGCCTCTGCGGCAAGTACAAGCGGATGAAGTTCCGCGGCATCGTCTGCGAGAAGTGCGGCGTGGAAGTGACGCTCGCCAAGGTCCGGCGCGAGCGCATGGGCCATATCGAGCTGGCCGCGCCGGTCGCCCATATCTGGTTCCTGAAGAGCCTGCCGAGCCGCGTCGGCCTCATGGTCGACATGAGCCTGAAGGAGCTGGAGAAGGTCCTCTACTTCGAAAGCTATGTGGTGCTGGAGCCGGGCCTGACGGACCTGAAGCTGCACCAGCTGCTGACCGAGGACCAGTTCGTCACCAAGCAGGATGAGTTCGGCGAGGACGCCTTCCGCGTCGGCATCGGTGCCGAGGCGGTGAAGGAAATCCTGCACGGGATGGATATGGGCAAGGACGCCACGCGTCTGCGCGCCGAGCTGAAGGAGACGACCTCTGAGGCCAAGCGCAAGAAGCTGGTGAAGCGCCTGAAGCTGATCGAGGCCTTCTCGGAATCCGGCGCGCGTCCGGAGTGGATGATCCTCGACGTCGTGCCGGTGATCCCGCCCGAGCTGCGCCCGCTGGTGCCGCTGGATGGCGGCCGCTTCGCGACCTCGGACCTGAATGACCTGTATCGCCGCGTCATCAACCGCAACAACCGCCTGAAGCGGCTGATCGAGCTGCGCGCGCCGGACATCATCGTGCGCAACGAGAAGCGCATGCTGCAGGAATCGGTGGACGCGCTGTTCGACAATGGTCGCCGCGGTCGCGCCATCACGGGCGCCAACAAGCGCCCGCTGAAGTCGCTGTCCGACATGCTGAAGGGCAAGCAGGGCCGCTTCCGCCAGAACCTGCTCGGCAAGCGCGTGGACTATTCGGGCCGCTCGGTCATCGTGGTGGGCCCGGAGCTGAAGCTGCACCAGTGCGGCCTGCCGAAGAAGATGGCGCTGGAGCTGTTCAAGCCCTTCATCTACTCGAAGCTCGAGAAATACGGCCACGCCTCCACCATCAAGCAGGCCAAGCGCATGGTGGAGAAGGAGCGTCCCGAGGTCTGGGACATCCTGGAAGAGGTGATCCGCGAGCACCCGGTGCTGCTGAACCGCGCGCCGACGCTGCACCGCCTGGGCATCCAGGCCTTCGAGCCGGTGCTGGTCGAGGGCAAGGCGATCCAGCTGCACCCGCTGGTCTGCACCGCCTTCAACGCCGACTTCGACGGCGACCAGATGGCCGTGCACGTGCCGCTCAGCCTCGAGGCGCAGCTCGAAGCGCGCGTGCTGATGATGTCCACCAACAACATCCTCAGCCCCGCCAACGGCAAGCCGATCATCGTGCCGAGCCAGGATATCGTGCTCGGCCTCTACTACCTCAGCCTCGACACGCCGGAGTTCCGTGCAGCCGAGGATGACAAGGCCCCGCTGATCGGCGACATCGGCGAGATCGAGCACGCGCTGGAAGTGAAGGCGCTGACGATCCACACCAAGATCCGCACCCGCCGCGCCACGGTGGATGCGGAGGGCAAGCCGATCATCGAGCGCGTGGTGACCACGCCGGGCCGCATGCTGATGGGGGCGCTTCTGCCCAAGCATCCGCAGCTGCCCTTCTCGCTGATCAACCGGCTGCTGACGAAGAAGTCCATCTCGGACGTGATCGACGCCGTCTATCGTCACTGCGGCCAGAAGGAGAGCGTGATCTTCGCCGACCGGCTGATGGGGCTCGGCTTCAAGCACGCGGCCCGCGCCGGCATTTCGTTCGGCAAGAACGACATGATGATCCCCTCCGAGAAGGAAGGGCTCATCGCCACCACCAAGGCGGAGGTGAAGGAGTTCGAGCAGCAGTATCTCGACGGCCTGATCACCTCGGGCGAGCGCTACAACAAGGTCGTTGACGCCTGGTCGCGCTGCACGGACGAGGTGGCGAAGGCCATGATGGCCGAGATCCAGAAGCAGGAGATCGGCAAGCCGACCAACTCCGTCTGGATGATGTCGCATTCCGGTGCGCGTGGTTCGCCGGCGCAGATGCGCCAGCTGGCCGGCATGCGCGGCCTGATGGCGAAGCCCTCCGGCGAGATCATCGAGCAGCCGATCATCTCGAACTTCAAGGAAGGCCTCACCGTGCTGGAGTACTTCAACTCCACCCACGGCGCCCGCAAGGGCCTGGCCGACACCGCGCTGAAGACCGCGAACTCGGGCTACCTGACGCGTCGCCTCGTGGACGTGGCGCAGGACTGCATCATCATGGAGGATGATTGCGGCACCGAGCGCGGGCTGAACGTGCGCGCCATCATGGATGGCGGTGACGTGGTCTCCTCGCTCTCCGAGCGCATCCTGGGCCGCACCACGCAGGAAGACGTCCTCGACCCCGCGACGGGCGAGGTGATCATCGCGAAGAACATGCTGGTCGAGGAAGCCGATGCCGAGCGCATCGAGAAGGCCGGCGTCGAGCAGGTGCTGATCCGCTCGGTGCTGACCTGCGACTCGCTCCAGGGCGTCTGCGGCAAGTGCTATGGCCGCGACCTTGCGCGCGGCACGCCGGTGAACATGGGCGAGGCGGTGGGCGTCATCGCCGCGCAGTCCATCGGCGAGCCGGGCACGCAGCTCACCATGCGCACCTTCCACATCGGCGGTGCGGCGCAGCGTGGCGCCGAGCAGTCGGCGGTGGAGGCGACGGTCGACTCGACGGCCAAGCTGCACAACCTCTCGCTGGTCACGAACTCGGCCGGCGCGCCGATCGTCATGAGCCGCAACTGCGAGGTGGCGCTGACCGACGCCAATGGCCGCGAGCGTGCGCGCTTCCGCGTGCCCTATGGCGCCAAGATGCTGGTGACGGACGGCCAGAAGGTCGAGCGTGGCCAGAAGCTGGCCGAGTGGGACCCCTTCACGCTGCCGATCATCACCGAGCGCGAGGGCAAGGTCGAATACCAGGACCTGATCGAGGGTGTGACGCTCGTCGAGCGCACGGACGATGTGACGGGCCTCACCTCCAAGGTGGTGGTGGACTACAAGGCCAGCGCCAAGTCGGCCGATCTGCGTCCGCGCATCGTGATGAAGGATGCCCGCGGCGAGGTGATGAAGCTGCCGAACGGGGCCGAGGCGCGCTACTTCCTCAGCCCCGACACGGTGCTGAGCGTGGACAATGGCGCGACCGTGGAGGCGGGCGACGTGGTGGCCCGCATGCCGCGCGAATCGTCGAAGACGCGTGACATCACCGGCGGTCTGCCCCGCGTGGCCGAGCTGTTCGAGGCGCGCCGCCCGAAGGATGCCGCGATCATCAGCGACATCGACGGGCGCGTGGAATTCGGCAAGGACTACAAGGCCAAGCGCCGCATCGTCGTGAAGAGCGAGCCGATGGGCGATGAGCCGCCGCTCGAGCGCGAATACCTGGTGCCGAAGGGCAAGCACGTCTCGGTGCAGGAAGGCGACTATGTGAAGGCCGGCGACCCGCTGGTGGACGGCCCCCGCGTGCCGCACGACATCCTGCGCGTGCTGGGTGTGGAGGCGCTCGCCAACTACCTGGTGAACGAGATCCAGGACGTGTACCGACTGCAGGGCGTGAAGATCAACGACAAGCACATCGAGGTGATCGTTCGCCAGATGCTGCAGAAGGTCGAGATCCTCGAGCCGGGCGATACGACCTATCTCATCGGCGAGCAGGTGGACCGTTTCGAGTTCGATGCGGAGAACGAGAAGCGCCTGAAGCTGGGCGAACGCCCGGCGCGGGCGGAGCCGGTGCTGCAGGGCATCACCAAGGCCTCGCTGCAGACGCAAAGCTTCATCTCGGCCGCCTCCTTCCAGGAGACCACTCGCGTGCTCACCGAGGCGGCGACCGCCGGCAAGGTGGACAGCCTGGGTGGCCTGAAGGAGAACGTGATCGTAGGCCGCCTGATCCCGGCGGGCACGGGCTCCGTGATGAACCGCCTGAAGGTGCTGGCCGCGCGCCGGGACAGCGGGCGCCTGCCCGCCCAGCCCGCGCTGGCCGAGCCGGATGCGAGCCCCGCGGCCGCCGAATAGCGGCATGCGGATTTCCCTTGGCCCGCGCGTGGCCAAGGGCACCCCGGCGGGAGGGAATCGCCCTCCCGTCGCTTGACTCAGGTCGGGGGGGTGGTTAAGACGCGCATCTCGCCGGGACGTTTCGCAAGTTGCGTCTTGGTATGTTGGTTCAAACGCCTTGCTTCGGTCGCCCCTGCCGCGAATTTGGCAGGACAGGCCCGGGGTTGACGCGGTGGCCCGTTCGGAGCGCAGAAGCGCCCGTCGGGCCGCGTGTCGTTTGGTGAATGGGTCGCAGAAACGATTACGAAGGGGCGTCATGCCGACGATCAACCAGCTCATCGCGCAAGGGCGCGAGCCGCGTCGCAGCCAGAACAAGGTTCCGGCTCTCGAAGGCTGCCCGCAGAAGCGCGGCGTGTGCACGCGCGTCTATACGACCACGCCGAAGAAGCCGAACTCGGCTCTCCGTAAGGTCGCGAAGGTGCGCCTGACCAATGGCTTTGAAGTTGTGAGCTACATCCCCGGCGAGGGGCACAACCTGCAGGAGCACTCGGTGGTGCTCATCCGTGGCGGCCGCGTGAAGGACTTGCCCGGCGTGCGCTACCACATCCTGCGCGGCGTGCTCGACACGCAGGGCCTGCCGAAGCGGCGCAAGCGGCGCTCGCTCTACGGCGCCAAGCGGCCGAAGTGAGGAACTGAGAGATGTCACGTCGTCACCGCGCGGAAAAGCGCGAAGTCCTGCCGGATCCGAAGTTCGGCGATGTCGTCCTGAGCCGTTTCATGAACGTGCTGATGTACGACGGCAAGAAGTCCGCGGCCGAGGGCATCGTCTATGCCGCCATGGACACGCTGAAGCGCAAGGGTGGCGCGAATGCCGACCCGCTTCGCCTGTTCCACGAGGCGCTGGACAATGTGAAGCCGGCCGTCGAGGTGCGTTCGCGCCGCGTCGGTGGCGCGACCTACCAGGTGCCCGTCGAAGTGCGCCCCGAGCGGCGCCAGGCGCTGGCGATCCGCTGGCTGATCGACGCCGCCCGCAAGCGCGGTGAGAGCACGATGGAAGAGCGCCTCTCGGCCGAGCTGATGGACGCGGTGAACAACCGCGGCACGGCGGTCAAGAAGCGCGAGGACACGCACCGCATGGCCGAAGCCAACAAGGCCTTCAGCCACTACCGCTGGTAAGCGGGCCCATACCCCCTTTTCGGCGCCCGTGAGCGGGCGCTGACACAACCTTTTCGGATTGGATGCACGACGATGGCCAAGGCGAAGTTTGAGCGGAACAAGCCGCACTGCAACATCGGGACGATTGGTCACGTTGACCATGGCAAGACGTCCCTGACGGCGGCGATCACGAAGGTGCTGGCGAAGCAGGGTGGTG
>NZ_JAHRCU010000043.1 GCF_019083995.1 Roseococcus sp. SDR | reverse complement strand
GCCGCCAGTGCGCTGCGCTTCCACACCTCGCTGAAGAAGCCGCGCGCATCGCCGAAGCGGTTGGGCTCGATCAGGAGCACATCGGGGATGGATTGCGGCGTGATCTTCATGCGTGGACCCCATCGGCGAGCTGCACGAGATATTGCCCATCGGCCGTCTTGCCCAGCGCCTTGCCGCGCGCGCGCAGCTCATCGGCCGTCAGGAAGCCGCGGCGGAAGCCGATTTCCTCCGGGCAGCCCACCACCAGGCCCTGGCGCTCCTGCACCGCCTGCACGAAGGTCGCCGCCTGCAGGAGACTCGCCGGCGTGCCCGCATCGAGCCAGGCGCAGCCGCGGCCCCCTGCAACAGCCAAGCCCATCACACGCCCAGTGCCTTGTTGAGGTGAATAAGCTTCTCGACGATACGCCGACTGTCACCGTCTTGGTCGCTGACACGGACAGCATCCGTGCCTTCTAGGATCCAATTGACTCCGTCTCTCAGGTCACGAAGCAGCTCGATAGAAAGCCGCACGCGCTCGCGCATGAAGCTGTCCCCGCTCAACGGCGGCGAGTTGCGCCGAAGCTTCACCAAGAACTCGAGGGATGCTCGGCGCTTGATTTGGGCAACAGCCCAAGCGCACGCGGCCATCTGGCGCAGTTCCAGCATGAGCAGCTCGAAAGAGGCCGGCGTAAACACCCAACCGTGCACATCCATGTAGGGAGCATCGGCCCGGGACGCGACCTCGAAATGCTGCCCTGCTTCGACAAAATCTCTCAGGAAACCTGGGACAAACGCTCTCCTATGCTCCCAGCTCGGCACGCCATCCTCCGGTCGGACGTCCCAGGACAGGGCGTCGAAGACAGCCGATGCGGGATGGCGGCTGCGTCGCTGCTGGTGCGCCTCCAGGATCGCGCCCGTGGTCGAAAACGGCCGCAGGCAATCAAAGCATAGGCGCTTGTCCGGTACGGCAAGGATAACCGTTCCATTGGGCGCGAGGATGCGTTCAGCATCTCGTAGGAACGCCAAGGGATCCGGCATGTGCTCGATCACATGGCTCGCGATGATGGCGTCGTAGGAGCCGAGCTCGGCAGAGGACATCTGGTCGGCAAGTGAATTGCCTCTCCAGACGATATCCACATCCTCGATGGAATCCACATCGAGTGATCCAACCGACCCATACTTGCTGATGAGCTCACCCCGATCGCAGTGATCCACGATCGTCGTGTTCCATCCGTGCCGCTTCGCCGCCACCGGAGAAAAACTGGGACCAATTTCGAGAATACGGCTCCTGCCAGGTACAAGACCGTCCAGCAGCCAACTATTGCGTTCCATCATGCCGCGTTCTCCCGCGGCACGGACAACGCACCTTCCACAATATCCACAAGCTTGGCCGCGGAGGCTGTCAGACTTCGCTTTGCGAAGAGCTCCTCGCGCGCTGCGCCCACGATGCGGCTCCGCAGCTTGCCATCCTGGATAAGCTCAAGCACCGCGTCACCAAAGTCCTCCGCACTCGCGCGCAACACAGTCTCCCCCTGTGCCCAATCCGCATAAACTGGACCATCGGACACGACGGCGGACATTCCTGCGGCAGCGTAGTCCAGGACCTTGATGTCGCTCTTGCTGTCGTTGAAGGTACATCTGCGAAGCGGCGCAATACCGACCTTCCAACGAGCATGATACGCTAGCATCGCATGGAAACTTTCGTACTGCACCTCAAGATCCCGCAGAGTGACATCGCCACATCGCGTCAGCAGAGCGGTCAGTCGCGCATCGTGCGTGACGCCGCAGAACTCGATCGTCGGTCGCACTCGGGCGCGCGAGAAGGTGCGTTCTAAGCTTGGAACAACATCAAGCAAATCGAAGAGATGAGAGTGTGTCCCGAAGTAGCCCAGATCGGCCCCACCGGTATCGCCGACCTCGGGCAAGAGGCTCTCATCTAATGCGTTTCGCCACACCGCGACACTTCGGTTAAATCGCGCCAAGCGCTGCGCGAGGATCGGCGTCGAGGCAACGACAACATCAGCTTCCCGCAAGAGGAAGCGCACATTCGGCCGGATCCCATCAAGGTGCTGCTCGACCTGCTCATCGAGGTGAGGCGCGAGTAGATCGTCGTCGATGTCAACCACAAGCGTGATGTCTCGCCGCCGGATCTCCCGGACCAGGTGATGAAGCTCATCGGTCGCCATGTCGGGAGGGCCAGCGCGCTGCATAACCACCACATCCACGCGGTGCGTCGGAAGCTTCCATCCAGTGGTGACCGCGACGCGGCGGCGCACGGACGCATGGCGGAATGGCCGCAGTAGGCGGATCTGCGCACACGCCCATACGGGACCAAGGGCAGGCGTCTCAGGGACGAGGTGTGCGTGGATCATCGGGGAAACAATCCTTCCAGGAGGTTGAACGCCGAAACCTCTGGCGCGAATGCAGAGGCAGTCTGCATGCCCTCGAGCCTGAGCCGCGTCCTCAAACCCGAATCCTCGATGAGCCGGGAGGCAGCTTCGAGGCAGGCAGCCTCGTCGGTGGTGTCGACCATCAGACTGTTGACCTCGTGGACGCAGAAGTCAGACGTCCCACCGCGCCGAGGAACAACGACGGCAGCACCGCTGGCCATCGCCTCTAGGGCGGTCAGGCCCATGGCCTGCCAGACCGAGAAATCAAGGAACACATCCGTGTTGCCGAGTACGTCGGGCATGGCGGAGGCCGGCAAATGGCCGAGGCTTCGCACCCCGCGCAGCCCGAGGGAAGCGTGTTGTATCTCTTCGATCGATCCGCCGAAGCAGTAGACCTCGACCTCTGAGCCAAACCGGCTAACCAACTCGCTCAGGATTCGGGCCGTCAACTCGGGCGCTCTACGAGGAGTGGAAGGTCGAACCATCGCCATGACCCTTACGGGTCGTCCCGGATCCAGACCCTCATCTGAGAGGGGCCGGAACTTGCCGACATCCACGCTCGGACCGATGACAATAGGTGCACTCCCCGATAACTCCGCGACCGCCGCGCCGTTCCAGGTCGACTTGGTGAAGCGGACGACTTCGTGGTCGAGATAGGTCGCGAGGGCATGCCCGTACCGCGGATCGGACGGCTGGTAGAACAGCGTCTCTAGATCCTGGATATAGTAGGCCCTGACGCCCGGCAGGGCGCGCGCCTGTTTCACGTCCTCGAAAGAAGACCACGCCGTGGCGACAAGGGCATCCACGCGCATACCAATAGCGTCAAGAAGGTCCTCGTCCCTGTGCCAATAGCGTACGGGTATCTTCAGCGTGGGATAGTCTGCCTCAAAGCTAGCTCTGAAATCTGCCAAGTTCACGATGATCGGCTCGGCACCGAAGGTGCGGAGGGCCAATGCCTCCTGAATAACAACATTGGCGCCGCCGCCGGCGGCCCCGACGGGCAGTACAAAGGCCACGCGCTTCCCCTCGAACCGCCCTGCGGCAGCACGAATCAACTCAACACGGTGAAGATCAGCCTGCAGTCGGGCGCGGACGGAGTTGATCCGCAGGCTCGAGCGGCATCGCTCCACAAAGGGAATAATCTGCGTGCCGACATCATGCTTAGCAGCTAGCGCTGCATCCGCTCTGGCAGCGAGCTGCCGTCGGCGCTCATTGCCGTAGGAGCGCGACTGGTGGTGAGCCACATAGGCCTGCTCCGCGACGGCCAAGTGCCAACCCTTGTTTCGGGCGCGGATGCAGAAGTCATTCTCCTCACCGTATCCAGCGCCAAATGTCGCCTCATCGAAAAGACCGACCTCAGTCAGAACCTCTGCACGGACAAGCATGCAAAAGCCGTTCAGGAAACCGATCGGGATGGGTTGCGCGCTTCCGACGCGGCCTACGATCCGGCCCATGTCCGCGACGGAGAGACCGTCCATAAGGTCGTTAGGTGCCCAATCGCCGTCGGCGAACAGCGCTGGAACAGACTGCCATGATGCGGTGTTGCTCAGCGGCCCCACCAAGCCCAGGCGTGGATTGGAACGCATCGCATCCACCATGCGGTCAAGCCAGCCGATGGTGACTTCGGTATCGCTATTGAGAAGCACGCAATAGGGTGCCTCCACGAGGCGCAATCCCTGATTGGCGGCAAGCGTGTAGCCTTTCGCGATCTCGTTCCGAACCAAGGTCGCGCCATGGTCGGCGGCAAACCCCCGTAGGAACTCCGCCGTCGGCTGCTGGCTGCCATCGTCAATCAGGATGAGCCGGAATGGCGGCATCGTCGTCTGCAGCAGCACGGTAAGGCAGCGACGAACATCGTCGAGTGCATCGTGGACACACACGATAATGTCCACCGGCTCCGTCCGCAGCTCTGGCTCACTGGCCTGCAGAATTGTCGCAGGCTGCGGCAGCGGAGCCTGGATGAGGGCCGAAGGCTCGGGCGCCACCGCCAGAGAAGAGGCTTCCGTCATGCGACGCCGGTGCGCTCGCCACAGCTTGATGCGGTGCGGAAGCTGAAGCGTCACCGTCCACCACGCAACCTTGAGGGCTTGGCGCGCCAGGCGTGATACACGCGGCAGACGCTCGCCCAGAGATCGCAGTGGGCGCGTGAGCTGCCAGGCCTCGCTACCCAAGATGGCCGCATACGCACTCTCGGCGTGGCTGGCGCGTGCCTGCAGCACCTGGACTTGCTCAACCAGTGGCCTCAGGCGGCGAAGCTCCTCGGTTCGCAGCATCACCAGTTGCTCCAGCTCCTGGGTCTGCTCCTCCATATCCCGCAGAAAGCGGGAGAGCCTACCCTCCGCCTCGTCCCGAGCCTGTTGCGCGGCGGCGACCTCACTCCGGCACGTGTGCTGGGCGAAAGCGACATCGTGTGCCGCCTGCGCCGCGGCATTGGCGCTGGCCTGCTGCGCAGCCCGCAGGTCACCCTCGACGCGCAGAAGCTGGTCCATGAGACCGAGTGGAGAGGTCGCCGCGTCATCGACGTAGCCATAGAGGCCGAGCCGCGCGCGCAACTCCGGCGAGAAGGGCGGCGGCAGCTGTGCCTTCTCGACGACCTGAAGGTCGCGATACTTCCGGCGCTCCAGCGCATCGACCGCTACGCCATCGGTATAGTTATCATAAGTCCCGGCGAGGATGCCTGAGGGTAAAGCCGCTGCCGCATCACGCACCCGTCCAGCATAGGCCTCAAGGAGCATCCCAAGCGGAGTGCCTGCTTCAGCACGAAGGCGGTTCTGGTGTCGGGAGAGTGCGAGTGGATCCTGTGGCGCGAAACCCGAGAAATGGGCGAAAACAAGCGGCGCGCCCGCGACCTCGAAGCCGGTGTCACCCCATGCAAGCGGCCGCTGCGGCGCATTCCAGTAGGCGAAGTTCAGGCCGGGATGATGCAGGATGCAGCATCGTTCAACGAAGCTCGCAACCATCGCCCCGTAGAACTGATCCACGAAGAAGAAGTGGTTGGGGTGGAAGATGCAGTGATCGGTCAGCCGCTCGGCCCACCAGTCCAGAAATGCGCGGCTCGCGGCTCTGTTGGCGAAGGCGACAAAGCCGAAGTTGAACTGGCCGCAACGCGCCATGTTCTCGTTGGTAGGCGCGCAGCCATCCTCCGGCAGAGGTTCCAGAATATGCGGAGTGACGGTGGCATCGTGCTCATCGAGCGCGTCCCACACGAGATCGAGGCTCTGATGCAGTTCGATGTCAGGATCGAGATAGACGACGCGCTCGTGTCCCTGGCGGAACAGAAACTGGAAGACGAATGGCTTCAGGGCTGTATTGAACTCGGTATGGTCGTACTGGAAGGCCATGCGATCCAGATGCGGGACGCCGATCTCGGTGCAGAGCAGGATCTCGCAATGCAGGAACCCCGCCAGATCGCGGCGCGCCGGCTCTGGCAACTCACGCTCGGCCAGTACCAAGACACGTCGGGCATGTGGCTCCTGTGCGGCAAGTGAGTGCATGAGGGGCGTCGCGACCGGGAGATAGTTCGCGGAGCACAGGGTGAAGACGACACGCTGTACAGGCATCAGCGGCCCCCATCCAGAAGGGCGATGACCTCGGCTGGTGTCGCGAAGTTGCGGCAGATCTCACCGCCGTGTCGCGGGCAGATGGCGCGGGCACCACAAGGGGAGCAGTCGAGCCCGGCGGAGATGGCGCGGTAATTCGGCCTGGCTGAAGCCAGGTTGCGCAGGCTGGTTGGTCCGAAGAGGCAGATGGTCGGCATTCCACGGTGAATGTTGGCGTAGTGAACGGGAAAGGAGTCTGCGCCGACGAGCACATCATGTGCGTCGAGCAGGTGGTCCAGCGCATCCAGGCTTTCAAACCGGTGGACGGGCACCGCGATCGGCAAGGCGCGGTCGGACAGGATGGATGCGCTCCAACCCCGCAGTGCGAAATGCTCCATGAGCTCGTCGATCCAGTCGTTCGAGACGACCTTCAGCGGCCATCCGCCATCGATATGGAGCAGCACGCGCAGGCTTTCCGTTTGCCCGTGCCGGGGCACCGGGAGCGCCTCGGCTGGCTTCGCCGCAGACGCTGTCGGCCAGGACCACATGTCGCGCGTCGAGGAGAGGACGAAGGCGAGCTGTGCGGAGACGGTGCTGGCCGCCTCCTGGTAGCCGCGCAGCGGCCGTAGCCATACGGGGACCACATGCGGCGGGAGATGGGGCAGCACCACCTCCTCGAGGTAGCGCGCCTCATCATTCATCGGGTGCCCCGGCGTGGCGAATCGCCCACGGGTCGGCGGGTCGGCATCAAGCACACAGAGCGGCAGTTCGGGCACCATGCGCGCGACGATCGCCGCATAGCGCCGGTTCACGATGAGGCCTTTCACGCCGCAGGGCGCGGTGCGCAGGATGTCCGCCACGAGCAGGACATCGCCCGCATGGTGGGGCATCAGGGCCCAGACCTCCGCGTCACCGGCCTCGCTCGCACTTAGCCAGCGCGCGGCGATCAGTCGCGCGGCCTGCGCGGCGTTAGGAAAGGACGGCAGGGCGGGCTTCCATGGTCCGTCGAGGCCAGCACCACACCGCTGCAGGCGGACGCGCCAGCCCATGCGCTGCAGGAGCGCCACATCAAGCGGGGCGTCGATCCCCGAGAGGAAGCGCAAGGCGAAGAGCCATGATGCGGTCGGCAACTGCTCCCATCGATGCACCGCGCGGGCCGGCTCCGCATCGGGCTGAAGAGAAGAGAGCGTGCCGGCCGGCCAGAGATAGGCCAGCACCTCGCCATTTCGTGTCGCAAGGACGGTGACGTCCCATCTTGTCGCCTCAGCGCGGGACTGCCCGAGGGCGGCAAGCAAGGGCTGAAGCTCAGCGGGCGAGAGATCGACGGCGGGGGATAGCACAAGGGCATGGCCGCCCAGCCCATGCCGCGCGGCTTGTTCACACAGCTCCGCGATGTAGCGCCCTGGCAGGGCGCAAAAACTGTAGGGCACCTCCGAGCCTGGTGCGCTCGTTTCGTGGCAGCCGAGGAATGTGTTGAACACCGAGCAATTCTCGAATGAGCCGCGAGGGAGAACCCAGCCGCGATCCATCGAGACGCGAAAGACGCAGGTGTTCACCGACGCTTGGTCAGACAACATGTAGCGCGCGCCAGATGGGAAGCTTGCGCGTCCAGATGATCTGGGCCTGCGCCTCCAGTTCAGCGAGATTCTCGGCCTCGGATTCCAGCGTGCGCCCCTCCTTCACGAGGCGTTGGCCGGTCTGCTGCATGATGGGCCAGCCAAAGGCGGGAAAGGCGTTCGCCTCCATCCGCGGATTCTCGGCCAGGGCGAGATAAGCGAGCTGCTCGGTATAGGTGGCCGCGATGGCGGTTCCCGCGGCGCCCGATGCGAAGAAATTATATGTCTCGCCCATGCGCAGGCGCGCTGCCATGGCGCGGTTGAAGGCACGGGCCGTATCACCGACCTTGCCCTTCGCATCATGGTAGAGCGGCAGGATGACCTGCGCATGCAGCAGGAGCTGCAAGGCCTGCAGCAGGGTCGCGAAGGGCCGCTCCGCGAAGGCGGGCAGCAGCGCCAGCGTTCCGATCTTCTTGGGCTGCTCAGCCAGGGCTTCCAGCAGCGGCTCATAGAGAGCCTTCTGCCCGGCCACTTCCCCCAGTGGCCCCTGCAGCTTGAACTCTCGGTCATAGTCGGGATTGACCAGGGCGATGCGCAGATCCGCCAGCGTCGCCATCAGCTCACGCAGCGGCATCGTGTTCACGCCCCGCAGGAAGAGGTCCCGGCGGAACTGACGATTGGCGGCGAAGTCGCGGATCGTCTCGCGCCAAGCCGGCTCCCGGGTTTGCTCGCCGAGCGCCTGCAGCTCCGCCGGCAAGGCCAGCTCCGGGATATTTTCCGTGATGGTCGCGGAGCAGGCGAAGGTGAGCCGCGCCGGATCGAGCTCACGCGCGACGTCGAGATGGTAGAGCGGGTGCCAATGCCCGTTCAGATACTCATGGGCCAGGTAGTTGCGGTTCAGCGACGGCATCTTCTCCATGCGCGGCGCGAGGGAAGGGTTGGTCGTGAAGAAGCGCGCCCCGCCCTTCTGCAGCTGCTCCGCGAAGGCGAGGGCGGCGGTGGCCTGCAGGTCGGAGCGGTCGGGGTGGCGGTTCGCATGCTCGCGCATCAGGCGCTGGAGCGGCGCCGCGGCCGACCAGCCGGGCAGGCAGTTGTAGGAAATATAGACCACGCCGCCCGGCTTCAGGTTCTCGGTGAGGAAGCGCACGATCAGCGCGCGGTTCTCCTCGTTGATCCAGCTGTAGATGCCGTGCAGGACGATGAAGTCGAATTTCGGGAAAGTACCGCTTGGGCTGTTCACGCTCTCCTCGAAGCTCTGGTCGAGGAAATGCACATTGGTGAGGCCGGCCTCGCCGGCGAGGCGACGGGCATTGCTGATCTGGGCGGGATTGAAATCGAGACCCCAGAAGGTGCCGTGCGGGTTGGCCGCCGCCAGCAGCGCGGTCCCGAGCCCCTGGCCACAGGCCAGCTCGCAATAGGTGAAGGGGCGGTCCAGGCGCGGCGTCCGGATGGCGGATGTCGTCGCGAGGACGAAGTCGAGATAGGTGGGCGCAAGTTCGCGGTAGAAACCGGATGTATAGGGAATATCCAGGACATAGCCACCAGACCAGCTCGACATCAGCGCCTCATGAAGAATGTTGCCCTGCTGTTTTTGGTTTTCGTCCGGGCATGGAAGTGCCGGGGGGGCGGTGGCCCCCCCGGCTGACTGTTCGGTTGTGGGCGTTCTTCAGAAGTCGAAGGACGCTGCGGTGAGCCCGAGCACACCGTTCACCTTCACCGCGAGATCGGTATTGGCGGTGAAGTTGCCGTCGCGGTTGACGTCGATGAAGACGTAGCTGTCCCCGCCGACGACAGAGTTGGCCACGCCACGCTGACCGCCGACGCTGTTGAAGAGGCCGGTGACGCTGGTGAGGTCGGTATTCGCCGTGACGAGGGCGGTGACGTCCACCAAGCCGCGCTGCGTCCCGGTGAAGCCGATCGCCGTCACGTCGAAGCGGTCCGCGGCGGCACCACCGAGCTGCGTGAAGCCGCCGATCGCGTCAATCGTAGCCGCGTCCGCACCCAGCGTGATCTTGCCGTCCTTGGACGCATCGGTCAGCTGCGAGTCCGTGCCAACCTTGTAGATCAGCAGGTCGCTCACGGCGGCGTTGGTCAGGGTCACCACGTCGGCCCCCTGGGCGGTGTAAAAGGAGGTACCACCATTGGAGGATTTGACCGTGTCCACACCGGACGAGCCGGTGTAGCTGGTCGCCGAGAGGATGCCGGCCAACGGGATGGTCACGTTACCGGTCGAACCGCTTGCATCCACCGCGGTGAGGGTGCTCAGGGGGTTCAAGATACCGACATTGGTGCTGCCGTTGCCCGTGATGGTCAGCGTCCTGATCGCGTCAACATCGAGAGTCGCGATACTCGCCGTATACTTCGCCGCGGCCACACCCGTATCGGCCGTCACCACGGTCGAGTTCAGCGTGACGTTCTCGACGCCCGAAGCCTTCACGGTCGTGTAGGCGATGCTGCCCTCGGCCAGGGCATCATTGTCGCCGTCGGTCATCCGCGAGGTGACGGTGATGGCGTCCGCCTTGCCCGAAGCGTCCTTCAGCGCGATCACGATGTCCTGCCCGACGCCGAAGTCGGTGGAGGCCTTGTTCGAGACGGTCAGGCCGAAGGCGGCCGGCGCGTTCGAGAAGGTCACCGCGCCGGACAGCGCGCCGTTCACCGCCTGGTCGATCTGCACGGCCGTGACGCCGGCCAGCGACACATCATACGTGCCCTTGCCGCCCGAGACATCCAGCGCCTCGAAGCCGCTGATCTTGGCCACATTGGCCTGGATCCAGGTGGCACCGTCCGTCACGTTGATGACGTCCGTGCCCTCGCCACCCGCGACCGCGTCGAACTTCCCAAGCTGCGCGCCGACATAGACCTGGTCGTTGCCCTTGCCCGCATCAATGCTGGAGGTGGCCGCGACGGTCGTGTCCATGTCGATCAGGTCATTGCCCGAGCCGGTCTTGACCGAGGCCGCCGCCGCGCTTTGCACATCCACCTTGATGTTGCCCGTGCTGGCAGAGGCGTCGAAGGTCTTGATCGCCGTGAACGCCGCGCCGCGATAGTCAATGCTGCCCGAACCGGTCGTGGTCAGCGAGGTGATGGTCGCGGCCGAGTCCGTGAAAGTGATGGCGTTGGTGCCCGCGGCAGCCACCGTCACCGTCTTGAACGCGTCATTGACGGTCGAGTTGATGGCGGCGAAGGCGTTGCCGACCGTCAGCGCGAGCGCCGTACCCGTGGCAGCCACCGTGGAGCCGAGGTCGACGTTAACCGCCTTGGTCGCTAGGCCCAGTGTGTCCAGGGTCAGCGACAGCTTCGTTGCGGTCGAGCCATCGAAGATCGCGCCAACAGCCTGCTGCTGACGGACCGCCAGGGCCGCCGTGCCCACAGAGGTGACCGCACCGATCGAGGTGCTCTCAGACACGACAACCTGCTGCACACCGGTCGAGGCACCCAGGCTCAGCGTCGAAGGAGCATCGACGAAGCGCACCGCAACATTCTCCACACTCACCAGCGTGGGCGCCGTGAAGCCGGCTGCGTTGCCGCTCAGCGTGGCGTTCAGCGTGTCGGTTCCGCCGCCACCGTTGATGCGATCCGCACCATTCAGAGTATTGGCCGCCCCGCCGAAGGCAGTGGTCACACCAGGCGCATTGAAGGTATCATTCCCGCCGGAGCCGGTCAGGTTGTCCTCGTTGACCGTCAGCGTGGTGGTCGCGCCGGGATTGGTGGTGTTGAGGACCTGGCCCGTGGTGGAGACGCCGACGCGACCCTCAGCCGCACCATACAGGATGAAGTGCTCGAAGGCGCTGCGGATCGTGCCCGCGGTGACCGCGGCCTGCACATCCGGGTTGGCGGCCAGATACGCGGCGGCGTTGAAGTTGCCGCTGAAGGTGCCGGTGCCGCGGTTCTCGACCACACCGAAATTGATGAAGTGACTCCAGGCGGTCAGGCCCGGAACGCGCCCGAGCGCCGAGGCCACGTCAGGGTTCGCCGCAATGTAGGCCTGCGCATCGAAGAAGGAGCCCGGGTTCCGGTTCTCGAACTGGCCGAACTGGATGAAATGCTGCTGCGCCGTGATCGTGCCACGCGACGCCGCGGCAGCGACATCCGCGTTATTGGCCAGGTAATAGGCGGCATTGAAGAGCTGCACGCCGACGGCGTTCGCGCTCGGGTTGGTAGAGAACGTACCTGACATCTAAATCTCCTGTTCTTGATCGAATCCACAGGCCAAGGCTGGCGAGGCCAGGCCTTTCCCGAGAGCAGTCACGCCGCCCGAGGAAGCCCCGCGCCCCTCCAGGCCGAGCTGCCGAAAGCATCGCGCGCGGTGAGGGAGATGTCGGCTCATGAACGCCATGCCCCTCTCACGCACCCGCCCCACAGCAGAGACGCGTCCTTGCAACCCATGCCGTGATCGTTAGCCACATCGAGCACGTTGCGCAATCACTCGATTAGTAATTACTAGATGGTGAGATGCCGCCGAGAGTGATCGTGCTATTTTTGCAACACCCGCTTGGCTGGGTGGCAGGTTTTCACCACGAAGACTGGGTTTGGGCCCGCATCACGGGCGTGCCGCGGGGCGCGTCTGGCTGAGGGCCGGCCCAAAATCGGCTGTCACGACAGATCGTTCGCCATCCGGCACCGGAGGACCGGGCCTTCTCACGCAGCTCTGGCAGAATACGACCTCGCGCAGCCCCTGTTCAGCCGCCCTGCGGTGGCCGATTCGGTGCGCGGCGAATCGCATCGCGAGCCTTGCTTCGCTGGCGTGGGCCGCAGAACTCAAGAGTGGCGGAGAACGACTCGGCCATGCCAATCGGCGCCAAGCGTCATGCTGAGGTTCCACGCAGACCTCGTTCACCTTGCCGATCATTCGGGCGGCTGATCCAGGCACTCGCCCACAGGCTTCGGCCTATACGATTTGGCGACCGGGATCGGGGATCCATGTCCGCTGCTTGGGTGAAGCGTGACCTGACCCGCGCCGTCGCCGCGCTCTGCCAACAGGAGGGCCACGTCGTAGAGCGCCATCTTGAGCATGTCCTGCTGCTGATGGGTCCGATAGGAGAGGCGTGGGAACGGGGTCTGCACCACCACACATGCCCGGGGATAGCGGACCACGCGGAATTCGGTGACCACCCCATCGCAGGTCACCGTGCCGGCCGGCGTCAGCGCGAATTCGCGGCCATCGTGGACGATGCTGCTCTTGGCCCGGCCCGCAGGGACAGGCGGCCCATGGACGCGATTCGAGAATTCGTTCGAAAGTGCCCGGCAGCGTTCCGACTGTTTGCGCAACTCCTCCGCTTCGGCCGGAGAATGACGCCGGATCGCGCTCAGCGCATGCTCCCCCATGCCGCTAAACAAGTAGCCGACCTCGTGGTGCTGGCCGTACTGCTCCAACGTCGCCATGGCTTGAGTGAGGCAGTAGACGAGGCTGTCCATCTCCCGCTTTTCCCTGCGCCGCAGAGCTGCTGCCCGCATCGCGGCGCTGGCCGGTCCTGCTGCCGGGTTCTTCAGTGGTCGGCCCCGTGGACGCCGTGTTGGCGCCGCCGGCTCGGCAGTGCCATCAGGTCGATTGCTGGTGTCATTGATGGTGGAGTGTGCGCTGTCTGAGGGAGACTTCGACACGAGCTGATCCTCTTTTTCGTGACGCCACAGAGTATTCGCGAAGCGCCCCACCTGCGCCAAGCAAGGCGGCATTCTCCCTATTTTGTGACATCACATAAGTGGCCGGTTATCGTCGCGTGCCCGCAAAGTCACCGGCCACCGCCGATATCGATCAGGACACTAATTGTCGCGGATCGGTCCCTCACCGCGCCCCGCAGCCAAGGACGGCGGCCCGTGTGGGCACCGCGAATTCCCGGTGCTTTACGGTGCGCGCACGGTGCGGTTTGCTGCCGAGGGGCGTTACCTGGCTCGGGTTGGGCGATTCACCACATCCGAGATCGCGATTCACGGCGGTGGTGATGGCGATTCACGACCCCGGTGGAGCGATTCCTGCTGCCTGTCATGCGTTACACTTCCCCTGCGTAACGCCATCCGGCTGCACGCTCCGGGTGCCCTTTCGCGGGTCGTGAGGGATGGCTCTGGAGCGCCCAACCCTCTGTAATTCCTCTCTCTTGCAAGCCTGTGGGGTATCTTTTTCGTAGTCCGAACAATCGGCGGCCTGTTTTGGGCCGCCGGGTTGGGGCGACGGAGGTGGCTATGGGCGACGCGGATAAATCGGGGGTGAGGATCCAGGCTGGGGAGAGGCCAGCCGGGCCGGGAGGGAGAGACCACTTGGCCTGGCGGAGCTTGGTGGCTCGCTTCGAGGAGTTGGCATCTCCCATTGAGCAGAGGCCCATCGGCCGTGTCACGGAGGCCCGGTACCGTCAGGTCAGGCTCCGAGCGGATAAGGTAGGATGGCAGTCCGTACTGGCAGGCGCCCGCTCCCGGCCAGCGCATGATGTCGCCCGGGCCGCGCTGGCCCGGACCGCCGTGGCGCTGGGGCGAGACGTCCTGCGGCAGGTGGGTGCTCCGTGGTCGGAGCCGGTGCCCCAGCCTTGGGTGGACGGCTTGGCCTGGGTGGTCGCCGCGCTGGAGCGTTGTCGCCCGGTCAGTCAGGGGGGCGTCGGCTGGATTTCGCCGGAGGGGGGCCCACGCCGGACGGGCAAGCGCCGCGGTCTGACATCCCTGCCTCCGGACTGGCGGAGCCGCATGCTGGCCCACACCCCGGAGCGTGGCCCCTATGGCCTGGCCGTGGCCTGCCTCTGGTTGCTCGGCGTGCGCCCGGGCGAACTGGTGAAAGGCGTCCGTGTCCAACTGGCGCCCGACGGCACGGTGTTGGCGGAGGTCGAGGGCGCCAAACAGCGCAGGGTCACCGGAGAGGCCCCCCGCGGGCAACCTCGGCGCCGCCTCGCGGTGCGACCCGGGCCAGGATCGGCGGAGGCGGTGGCCCGACTGCGGCGGGCGCTGGCCGGAGAGGGCACGGACATCCTCGTGGTCCGCGTCGAGGATGCCCGCCGTCTGTCCGACGCTCTGCGGGCTACCAGCCGCCGCGTCTTTCCAGGGCTGAACTACGTCATCACGCCCTACAGCTTTCGGCACGCTTGGGCCGCGGATGCCAAAGCCGGAGCAGCCGCGTCGGGCCGTGCCGGAGGGCGCGTTGGTTCCGGCAAGGGCGGCGAGGCGGCAGGTGAGGCTGGCGGGACCGGCCGCGTGACATCTGGTACCCGGGCAAGGCGCACTGGCTCGGGTGTCCATGGTCTTCCAGACGGTGATGACGTCTCCCGGGCCCTCGGCCATGCGGCGGCCCGCACCCGTTCGGCCTACGGCACCCGCAACCAGTCCCGCCGTGGCGGGGGTGGCGTCACCTTGGTCGGGGTAGCCGCGACCGAGCCCCTGCGCGGCGCGGGCCGCAAGCCGTTCGAGACGCGACGCCCTGCTGCTGCGGCGACACGCACGCCCCCGATGGGGTCATCGCAGGTCGACCTGAGCGACCATGTCGCGATCGTTGTGGCCGCCATGGCGGCTCAGGTGACGGATGTCGCCCCGGGCTACGACCTCTCGCCCCCGCCGACGCCATCATCATCGAAAGGTCGTCGTTGAGGCGCATCGTCGCGCAGGAGAACGCCGCCCTGGCCCTCGGTGAGGATCGTCACGCCCGCCATGTCCAGATGGTGCACCAGCAGGTGGATGTTGCCTCTCTGGAGCTGGGATTTGCCTCGCTCGTAATCGGCAATCGTGACGCGCCCGACGCCGGAGGCGTAGGCCAATTCCTGTTGGCTCCAGCCGAGGATGGCTCGGGCGGCGCGGAGGGTTGCGGGCGTCAAGAATTTCTCTGAGTACACGGCCGTACTTTCTGTTGACTCATCGCATAATCGTACTACATGTAGGGAATTCCGGAAATCCACAGGCAACCCCGCCCGTG
>NZ_JAHRCU010000042.1 GCF_019083995.1 Roseococcus sp. SDR | reverse complement strand
AGCGAGGCGCGGGCCGGCCGGATTGGCGGCCATGGACGCCACGTCGATGCCGGTGGCGACCACCGAGACGCGCACACGGCCATTCATCGTCTCATCGATCGCCGAGCCGAAGATGATGTTCACATCCTCATCCACCTCGCGGCGGATGCGGGCCATCGCCTCGTCCACCTCGAACAGCGTCATGTCGAGGCCGCCCGTGATGTTGATCAGCACGCCCTTGGCGCCGCGCATGGAGGTATCCTCCAGCAGCGGGTTGTTGATGGCGGCATCGGCGGCCTGGGTGGCGCGGCCCTCGCCCTCGGCCTCGCCCGTGCCCATCATCGCCTTGCCCATCTCGGCCATGACGGTGCGGATATCGGCGAAGTCGAGGTTCACGAGGCCGGGGTTCACCATCAGGTCGGTCACGCCGCGCACGCCCATGTAGAGGACGTTGTCGGCCATCTTGAAGGCTTCGGCGAAGGTGGTGCGGTCATTCGCCAGCTTGAACAGGTTCTGGTTCGGGATGACGATCAGCGTATCCACGAACTGCTGCAGCTCCTCGAGGCCCGCATCGGCGGACTTCCGGCGCTTCGGCCCCTCGAAGTCGAAAGGCTTGGTGACGACGCCGACGGTGAGGATGCCGCGCTCGCGCGCCATGCGGGCGATGACCGGGGCCGCACCCGTGCCCGTGCCGCCGCCCATGCCGGCGGTCACGAAGACCATGTGGCAGCCTTCCAGGTGGCGGGCCAGCTCATCGGTCGCTTCCTCGGCGGCGGCGCGGCCGATCTCGGGCTTCGCCCCCGCGCCCAGGCCCTGCGTGAGGTGCGGGCCGAGCTGCACGCGGCGCTCGGCGCGGCTGTTCACCAGCGCCTGGGCATCCGTGTTGGCCACGATGAACTCGACGCCGTCGAGGCCCAGATGGATCATGTTGTTGACGGCATTGGTGCCGCCCCCGCCCACGCCGATCACGGCGATGCGCGGCGAGAAATCCGTGTGCTGGGTCACCGGCAAGGTCAGGTTCAGGGTCATGGGGCAGGTTCTCCTCAGCCTAGGTTAGACCACCGGTTTCGATTCGTGTCTTCCCGAGACAGCCGACTTGTCCCCGTTTTCCACAGGAGGCTGCTCGGAAATCCTTCACAGTCTCTCGCGCAGCCAGGCGAGGCCCCGGCGCAGCAGCCCCGGCGTATGCGCGGGGGCCGGGACCAGCTCCAGGATCGGCTTGCCCTCGCCGGCCGCCCAGGCCAGCAGGCCGATGGCCGACGCGAAGCCGGGGCCGGAGGCCGTCTCGGGCAGGCCGCGCACCAGGCGGGGGCGGCCGAGCCGCACCGTCACCTCGCGCCCCAGCACCCGCCCGGCCAGCTCCCGCACGCCGATGAGCTGGCTGGCGCCGCCCGTCAGCACGATCCGCCGGCGCATCTCGCCCGGCAGGCCGCTGCCCTCCAGCCGGTCCCGCAGCAGCTCGAAGCTCTCCTCGAGGCGCGGGCGGATGATCTTCACCACCATTTCGCGCGGCACGCGGGCGATCTGGTCGTCATCCTCGCCCACCATGGGCACGGGCAGCATCTCGCCGCGATCCTCGGCCGCTTCCAGCACGCTGCCATGCATGGTCTTCAGCCGCTCGGCATGGCTGATCGGCGTGGAGAGCACGCGGGCCAGGTCATTCGTCACCTGCCAGCCGCCCACGGGCAGCTGCGCCGTGTGCATCAGCCGGCCCTCGGCGAAGGCCGCGATGCTGGTGGTCCCGCCGCCCATATCCACGCAGACGGCACCCAGCTCACGCTCGTCATCCACGAGCGTGGCGAGGCCGGCGGCGAAGGGGGAGGAGACCATCTCCTCCACTTCGAGCTCGCAGCGATGCAGGCACTGGCCCAGGTTGAACAGCGCGTGGCTCGCCGCATCCAGCACATGCAGCCGGGCACCCAGCGTGTCGCAGACCATGCCGCGCGGGTCATCCACGCCGCCCGTCGCATCCACCGTGAAGCCGAGCGGGAAGCTGTGCACCGCCTCGCGCCCCTCGGCCTGGGTGCGGCGCACGCCCTCGGTCATGATGCCGTTCAGGTCCGCCATGGTCGCGGCGCGGCCGCCCACCTGCCAGAGGATGTTGTGCGTCCGGCTCTCCGGCTGCCCGCAGGAGAGGTTGACGATGACGCCCTTGAGCAGCGTGTCCGCCATCTCCTCGGCCGAGGCGACGGCGGCGCGGATGCTGCGCTCCGCCTCCTCCATGTCCACGATGGAGCCGGCCTTCACGCCGCGCGATTTCTGCCAGCCGAAGCCCAGCGCGCGCGGCGTGCCGTCGCTCTCGATGCGCGCGATCAGGCAGACCACCTTGGTGGAGCCGATATCCAGCACGCCGAAGACCCCAGGCCGTGCGCGCCCGAGCTTGATGCCGCGCGTCGGCACATCGGCATGGGGCGGCTGGTAGCGAACGATCTCGTTCATCCGCGTTGGCTCCGTGCGGGTGAGGAAGCGGGCGTGGGCTGGGGCGCGGTCTGCATGCGCACCACCAGGCGGTCGGGCAGGCGCATATCCACCGCGGCCAGCGGGCGATCCAGCAGGCGGTCGCGCGCCTGAAGCTCGGCGAGGCGCGTGATCGCGGCCTCCTCATGCCCCTCGGGCAGCAGGATGTCGGCGCCATTGTGCAGCCGGAGGTTCCAGCGCCGTTCGGAGACGCGGATAATGGCCTGGACGCGATCCGCGATCTCGGGCGTGCTGCGCAGCAGGTCCACCATCGGCGCCGCCACGCGCTCGGCGCCGATGCCGACGACCAGCGGGAGCGGGCCGAAGGCCTCGAGGCGTTCCGTCGCCATGACGCGCCCTTCGCGATCAATGACGGAGAAGCGGCCCTCGCGCTGCCAGACGGCGAAGGCGCGGCGTTCGGTGATGCGGATCAGGATGGTGCCGGGCAGGCGGCGCTCCACATGCGCCGTCTCCACCCAGGCGATCTGCTCCAGCCGCTGCTTCGCGGCACTGGGTTCGAAATCCAGGATGGCCTCGCCCGGCGTGATGCCGATGGCGGCGAGCAGCGCCTCGCGGGGGGCGAATTCGCGGCCCTCGATGCGGATCTCCTGCACCGAAAGCCCGGGGCCGCGGCCGAGTTCGGCGAGCCAGGAGGTCGTCTCCCGCACCCGCGCCATGGGGTCGAGCGCGATGACGCCAAGCACGCCGGCGCCGACCGTGACGCCGGCCAGCGTCACCATGCCGATGCCGCGCAGCCAGGCGCGGCGCTTCTTGAACCAGAGCCGCGTGGCCGAGGGCCGCTTGGGCGGCGGCGCGGTGCGCGTGCGCGTGGTCGGCTCGCTGGGCTTACGGGCCATGGCGCGCCTCCCCGATCATCCAGGCGCAGAGTTCCGAGAAGGCGATACCGCGATGCGCCGCCTGCTCGGGCAGCAGCGAGGTGCGGGTCATGCCCGGCTGCGTGTTCACTTCCAGCAGATAGAGCCGCCCCGGCTCGCCCTGCGTGTCGTCATAGCGGAAGTCGGAGCGCGAGACGCCGCGGCAGCCGAGCGCGCGATGCGCCGCGACCGCGATGCGCTTCGCTTCTTCGGTGATGTCGGGATGGATCGGCGCCGGCAGCACGTGATGGCTGCCGCCATCGGCATATTTCGCCTCATAGTCGTAGAAGGCGTTACCGGTCGCGATCTCGGTGACCGCCAGCGCCTCCTCGCCCATCACGGCGACGGTCAGCTCGCGCCCGGGGATGAAGCTCTCCGCCATGATGCGCTTGCCGAAGCGCCAGCTGCGCGCGATCTCCTCGCGCCGGTTGTCGCCCTCGCGCAGGATGGTAACACCGACGCTGCTGCCCTCATCCACAGGCTTCACGACGTAAGGCAGCGGCAGGGGGTCGGCCTCGGCCAGTTCGTCCGGCGAGACGACGCGATGCGCCGCGACGGGCAGCCCATGCGCCGAGAACACGGCCTTGGCTGCCGCCTTGTCCATCGCGACGGAGGAGGCGCGCACACCCGAATGCGTATAGGGCAGCCCCATCCAGTCCAGCACGCCCTGGATGCAGCCATCCTCGCCGAAGCGGCCATGCAGCGCATTGAAGACGGCATCGGGCTTCGCCGCGGCCAGCGCGCCGATGGTGGCCGGCAAATCCTGCGTCACCTCGATGGGCGAGACCTCGAAGCCCGCCTCGCGCAGGGCGGCGATCACCTGCTGGCCGGTGGAGAGGCTGACCTCCCGCTCCGCCGAGATGCCGCCATAGAGCACCGCGACATGCGTGCGGCTGACGTTCCGCATGGGCGTGATCGCGTTCATGCCGGCACTCCAATGCGCTTGATTTCCCAATGCAGATCCACGCCCGACTGCGCCAGAACCCGCGCGCGGACCTCCTCGCCCAGGCCCTCCAGATCGGCCGCGGTCGCGCCGCCCGTGTTGAGCAGGAAGTTGCAATGCTTCTCGCTGACCTGCGCGCCGCCGCGCGTGAGGCCGCGGCACCCGGCGGCGTCAATCAGCGCCCAGGCCTTGTGCCCCTCGGGGTTGCGGAAGGTGCTGCCGCCGGTGCGCGCGCGCACGGGCTGCGTCGCCTCGCGCGCGTTGCGGATCTCGGCCATGCGGGCCGCGATGGCGGCGGCATCGCCCGGCGTGGCGCTGAGCCGTGCCCGCACCACCACGCCGCGCGCCGGCAGGCTCGCGTGGCGATAGGCCAGCGCCAGCCCCGCCGCATCCAGCCGGACCAGGCCGCCCGGTGTCGCGATCTCCGCCCAGTCGAGAACGTCCACGATCTCGCGCCCATAGGCGCCCGCATTCATCGCGATCGCGCCGCCGATGCTGCCCGGAATGCCGCTGAGGAACTCCAGCCCCGCCAGCCCGGCGGCGGCCGCATGCTCCGCCACCGTCGCATCCAGCGCCGCGGCACCCGCCACCACGCCATCCGCCTCCACCGTCACGCCGCCGAAGCCGCGCGCCGGCAGCCGCAGCACCACGCCCGGCACGCCGCCATCGCGGATGATGAGATTGGACGCCGCGCCCAGCACCGTCAGCTCCATCGCGGGGTCGAGGGCCGCCAGCAGCGCCAGCAGATCCTCCACATCCGCCGGGCGCGCCAGCCACTCCGCCGGCCCGCCCACGCGGAACCAGGTGAAGGGGGCGAGCGGTGCCGCCGCCTCCACGCGGCCGCGGATCACCGGCATGGCGCGGGTGGCGGCCATGGGCTTCATGCGCGCTTGAGCGGCGAGACGCGCGCCCCCGCCTGGGATTGCAGCTCGGCCAGCTGCGCCGGCAGCGCATGCGCCCAATTGGTAATGGTGCCCGCGCCCAGGCAGATCACGTAGTCGCCCGGCTTGGCCATGGCGTTGATCATCTCGGGCAGGCTCGCGGGCTCGGGCAGCGGCACCACGCTGCGATGGCCGGCGGCGCGCAGCCCCTCCACCAGCGCATCCTTGTCCGCGCCCTCGATGGGCGATTCACCCGCGGCATAGACATCGGCCACGATCACACTGCCCGCATCATTCATGCAGGTGCAGAATTCGGTAAACAGCTGATTGAGGCGCGAATAGCGGTGCGGCTGCACCACCGCGATCACATCCCGCGCGCCCGCTTGGCGCGCCGCCTTCAGCACGGCCGCGATCTCCACCGGATGGTGGCCGTAATCGTCAATCACCGTGATCCCGCCCGTCTCGCCCACGCGGGTGAAGCGGCGCTTCACGCCCTTGAAACCGGCGAGCGCGGCGCGGATCACATCCTCCGGCACATCCATCTCGACGCCGATGGCGATGGCGGCCAGCGCGTTCTGCACATTGTGCTGCCCCAGCATGGGCAGGCGGAAGGGCTGCATGGTGCGCGCGCGCCCCGTCACGCGGTCCTGCACCGTGACCTCGAAGCTCGCACCCATCCGGTTGGTCAGCACCTTCTCGGCCCGCACATCGGCCTGGGGCGAGAAGCCATAGGTGACCAGGCGCCGGTCGAGCTTCGGGATCATCGCCTGCACCGCCGGATGGTCGGCGCAGAGCACGGCGAAGCCATAGAAGGGGATATTGCCGACGAATTGCGCATAGCCCTCGCGCATCGCGTCCTCCGTCCCCCAATGGTCCAGGTGTTCCGCATCCATGTTGGTGACGACCGCGACGGTGCTGGGCAGGCGGAGGAAGCTGCCATCGCTCTCATCGGCCTCGACCACCATCCACTCGCCCGTGCCCATGCGCGTGTTGGTGCCATAGGCATTGATGATGCCGCCATTGATGACGGTCGGATCCAACCGCGCCTGCTCCAGCACGCAGGCGATCAGGCTCGTCGTCGTCGTCTTGCCATGCGTGCCGCCGACCGCGATGCCCCATTTCAGGCGCATGAGTTCGGCCAGCATCTCGGCCCGCCGCACCACCGGCAGCAGGCGCCGCCGCGCCGCCTGAACCTCCGGATTGTCCTTCTTCACCGCCGTGCTGACGACGACGACCTGCGCATTGCGGAGGTTCTCGGCCGCATGGCCGATCATCACCGGAATGCCGGCCTCGCGCAGGCGCGCCACATTGTAGCCCTCCGCGATGTCGCTGCCCTGCACGGCATAGCCCAGATTGTGCAGCACCTCGGCAATGCCCGACATGCCGATGCCGCCGATCCCGACGAAATGGATGGTCCCAATCGAAAGAGGGAGCGCGCGCATCAGCGGCTTCCTTCCAGCGCCGCTCCGCGGCGGGCGCTCCCGACGAAATGGATGGTCCCGATGGAAAGTGGCAGCGCGCGCATCAGCGGGATTCCTGGGTGGCTTGGGTTCGGGCGGCGTGGGCGAGGACGAGGTCCGCCAGCTCCCGCGCCGCCTGGGGGCGGGCGAGGGATGCCGCATGCCGGGCCGCTTCGGCAAGCCTCTCGGGCGAGCCCAGCCATTCCGCCAATAATTGCGTCAGCCGCGCCGGATTCGTGGTCGCCTGGGGCAGCACGAGCGCGGCGCCGGCCGCCTCCAGCGCGCGCGCATTGGCGACCTGATGGTTGTCGATGGCGGATGGCAGCGGCACCAGCAGCGAGGGCCGCCCCGCACAGGCAATCTCGGCCACGGTCGAGGCACCGGCGCGCGCAATCACCAGATGCGCATTGGCGAGCCGCCCCGCGATATCGGGGAAGAAGGGCGAGAGTTCCACCGGGATGCCGGTCTCGGAATAGGCGGCGCGCACGCGCTCCAGATCCTCGACGCGACATTGCTGCGCGATGAGCAGCCGCCCACGAATGGAATCGGGCAGGGCGGCGATGGCAGCGGGCACGAGATCGGCAAACACGCGCGCCCCCAGCGAACCGCCTGTCACCAGCAGGCGCAGCGGCCCATCCGCCGGCGGATAGCCGCCACCCGCGAGTGCCGCCAGCGCCGGCCGCACCGGATTGCCCACCCAGCGCGTCCGTGCCCCTTCGGGCACGCGCGCCGTCTCCTCATAGGCCAGCGCCAGCAGCTCCGCCCGCGTGGCGAGCGCGCGATTGGCGCGGCCCAGCACGGCATTCTGCTCATGCAGGATCAGCGCTGGCCGCCGCTTGCCGAGGCTGAGGGCGGCCAGCGCCGGCGGAATCGCGGGATAACCCCCGAAGCCCACCACCGCCGCCGCATCCAGCCGCTTCAGCAAGCCGCGCGCCGTCATCATGCCCGAGGCCAGCAGCGCAGCCCCCTTCGCCGCCTTCAGCAGATTGCGGCCCGCAATGCCCTCGCCCTTCAGCACGAAGCGCTCGGCATTGGCAAAGGCCGGGCTGTCGAAGGCGGCGGAGCGCGCATCGGTGAAGAGCACGATGCGCTCGCCGCGCGCGGAAAGCTCGGCGGCCAGCGCCTCCGCCGGAAACAGATGGCCGCCGGTGCCCCCGGCGGCGATGGCGATGGGGCGCATGGCGGGCCCCCTCATGTCGGCACGGGTTGGGCGAAGGGCGGCGCCTCTTCCGCCCTGGCGCTGCGCCGGCGCGTCAGCGCCAGCAGGAAGCCCATGCCGATGGCGAGCGCGATGGAGGAGGAACCGCCATAGCTCACGAAGGGCAGCGTCATGCCCTTGGTCGGGATGAGGTGCAGGGAGGAGCCCATGTTGATGAAGGCCTGCAGCCCGAACTGGACCAAGAGGCCGGTCGCCGCCAGGGCCACGAAGATGTCGCGCTCGCTCATCAACCGCACCAGGCCGCGGATCACGATGAAGGCGAAGATGGCGAGGATGATGAGGCAGGCGATCAGCCCGAATTCCTCCGCCGCCACCGGAAAGACGAAGTCGGCATGCGCATCCGGCAGCGCGTCCTTCACGCGCCCCTCACCCGGGCCGCGCCCGAAGAGGCCGCCATTGCCGAAGGCTTCCAGCGACATGCGGATCTGGAAATTGTCGCCCGCCTCGGGGTCGAGGAAGCGCTGCACGCGGGAACGCACATGCCCATGCAGGGTGAAGGCCAGCACGGCGAGGCCGGCGACGCAGCCAGCCCCCGCGAAGACCCACATCAGGTTGATGCCCGAGACGAAGACCTGCGCCAGGAACACCGCCACGATCACGGCCAGCATGCCGATATCGGGCTGCTGCTTCAGCAGGACGGCAACGATGCCGATCAGCAGGAAGGCGAGGATCAGCCCTGGAAAGCGGCGCGAGCGCTTGCCCTCGGCCATCAGCCAGGCGCAGACCACGGCAAGGCAGGGCTTCAGGAATTCGGAGGGCTGCAGCGACATGCCCGGCAGCGAGAGCCAGCGGCGCGCGCCCTTGATCTCGGTGCCCGCCACCAAGGTGAGTGCCGTCAGCCCCAGCGCGCCGATGGCACCCAGGATGGCGAGCCTGCGCACCCAGCGCGTGTCGAGCAGCGAGCAGCCCACCATCACGATCACGGCGAGGGTGGAGTAGAAGACCTGGCGCTCCAGGAACATGTGCCGCGAGCTGGCGCCGATGCGCTGCGCCACGGCGGGCGAGGCCGCCAGCATCATGACATAGCCGATGGCGATGAGGGCGAGCAGCGCGCCCAGCGTCCAGCGGTCCACGCTCCACCACCAGCGGCCCAGCGTCGAAGTGTCGGTGCGGGAGACGGCCATCAGAATTCCACTCCGGGCAGGGCGCGGACCAAGGCGCGGAAGGCATCGCCGCGCGCGTCGAAGCCGGTGAACTGGTCCCAGGAGGCGGCGGCGGGCGAGAGAAGCACGACATCCGCCGCGCCGGATTTCGCGGCGGCGGCGGCGGCGGGCACGGCTTCCGCCAGCGTGCCGCACATCCGGTGCGCCACGCCATGCGCGGCGAGCGTGGCGGCGAATTCGGGCGCATCACGCCCGATCAGGAAGGCTTCCGCGATGCGTGGAAAATATTCGGCGAGCGGCGCGATGCCGCCCTCCTTGCCCATGCCGCCGGCGATCCAGAGGATGCGGTCATAGCTCGCCAGCGCGCGCGCCGCGCTGTCGGCATTGGTGGCCTTGCTGTCATTCACGAAGCGGACGGCGCCGATGCGCCCCACCTGCTCCTGCCGGTGCGGCAGGCCTGGATAGGTGGCCAGGCCCTGCGCCAGCCCCGCGCGCGGCAGCCCCAGGGCGAGTGCCAGCGCCGAAGCCGCCGCCGCATTCTGCGCGTTGTGCGCGCCGGGCAGGGTAGGGCAGGCGGCGAGGTCCGCGATCATGCCCTGATCGTCGCGCAGCAGCGCGCCCTCGGCCCAGATGCCGCCCGGCTGCGCCGCATGACCCGAGACGGGCACGCAGCGCGCCGTCAGCGCGCCGCGCAGGCTCGCCGTCGCGTCGTCATCCTGGCCGAGCACCGCCACATCCTCGCGCGTCTGGCGCGCGAAGATCCGCGCCTTGGCGGCGCGATAGCCGGCCATGTCGCCATGGCGGTCCAGATGATCCGGCGAGAGGTTGAGCATCGCCGCCGCATTGAATCGAAGATCGGCGATTCGTTCCAGCATATAGCTGGACATTTCGAGCACATACACGCCGTCATCGCCCAGGATTCGCATGTCCAGCGCGGCGGGACCGAGATTGCCGCCGACCTCGACCGGCACGCCCGCGCGCTCCAGCAGGTGGCCCAGCAGCGCCGTCGTCGTGCTCTTGCCATTGGTGCCGGTGATGCCGACGAAACGCGCCCGGCTGCCCGCGGCCCGCACCGCCCGGAACAGGAACTCCACATCGGCGAGGATCGGCTTGCCCGCCGCCCGCGCCGCGGCCGCCGCAGGATGCACGCGCGGCAGGATGTGCGGAATGCCGGGCGAAAGCAGCAGCGCGTCGAAATCGAAGCCCAGCGCCGGGTCCGCGACATGCAGCCCCAGCGCCGCGGCCTCGGCCCGCGCCGCCTCGCCATCATCCCAGCAGGTCACATCCGCGCCCCATTCGCGCAGGCGGCGCGCGGCCGGAAGCCCGGCCTTGCCGAGCCCCACGACGGCGACGCGCTGGCCTGCGAAGGGCGTCATCGGATCTTCAAGGTCGAGAGCCCGATCAGCCCGAGCACCATCGCGATGATCCAGAAGCGGATCACGATGGTGGGTTCGGCCCAGCCCTTCTTTTCGAAATGGTGATGCAGCGGCGCCATGAGGAAGACGCGCCGCCCCGTGCGCTTGTACCAGAACACCTGGATGACGACGGAGAGCGTCTCCACCACGAACAGGCCACCCACGATCGCCAGCACGATCTCATGCTTGGTGGCGACGGCGATGGAGCCCAGCGCGCCGCCCAGCGCGAGACTGCCCGTATCACCCATGAAGACGGCGGCGGGCGGCGCGTTGAACCAGAGGAAGCCCAGCGAGGCGCCGATGAGCGCCGAGCAGAAGACGGCCAGCTCGCCGGCGCCTGGCACGCCATGCAGCTGCAGGTAGTCGGCGAAGATGCGGTTGCCGACCAGATAGGCGATCAGCGCGAAGACCGCGGCCGCGATCATCACTGGCACGATGGCGAGCCCGTCCAGCCCATCCGTCAGGTTCACCGCATTGGAGGAGCCCATCATCACGAAGGCGGCCACGAAGGGGAACAGGATGCTGAGCGGAATCAGCAGCTCCTTCAGGAAGGGCACCGCCATGTTGTCCGAGAGGCCGGGCGGCAGCAGCCACATGAACCAGAGGGCCGCGATGAAGGCGATGCCGCCCTGCGCCACAAGCTTGGCGCGGCCCGAGACGCCCTTGGTGTTGCGCTTGGTCACCTTCAGCCAGTCATCCACGAAGCCCAGCGCGCCATAGCCCAGCGTGACGAAGAGCACGGCCCAGACGAAGCCGTTGCGCAGATCGGCCCACAGCAGCACCGAGACCGAGAGCGAGAGCAGGATCAGCACGCCGCCCATGGTGGGCGTGCCCTTCTTGGTGATGAGGTGGCTCTGCGGCCCGTCCTCGCGGATCGGCTGTCCGCCGCGCTGGAAGCTGCGCAGCCATTCGATGACCGACTTGCCGAAAACGAGGGAGACGAGCAGCGCCGTCATGCAGGCCGCCCCCGCGCGGAAGGTGAGGTAGCGCGCGAGGTTGAAGAGGATGAACTCATCCGCGAGCGGAGAGAGCAGCAGCGGAATCATGAATCATTCCTCTTGGAACCGCCCACCTGGGACCCGGTGAGGGCGGCGATGATCTGGACCATGCGCATGCCGAGCGAACCCTTCACCAGGACGGCATCGCCATCACGCAGCGCCGCGGCGGCAAGCGGCGCAAGGCTGGCCGCGTCCTCGGTATGGATTCCCTGGGCCGAGGCCGGCAGCGCGTCGAACAGATGCCGCATCAGCGGGCCGCATGCAAAGACCAGTTCGGCCGCGCGGGCTGCATCCGGGGCCAGCGCGCGATGCAGATCGGGGCCGAATTCGCCCAGCTCGCGCATGTCGCCCAGCACGGCGATGCGCCGCTTCGCCTTCTGCGCCGCCAGCACCGCAAGCGCCGCGCGGATCGCGCTGTCGGACGCGTTGTAGCTCTCATCCAGCAGCAGCGCGGTGCCGCCGTCCGGCGTCGCGATCCGGCGCATCTCCCCGCGCCCCGCGCCCGCGCCGAAGCCGGAGAGGGCGGCGGCGGCGAGGCCCGTGTCGCCGCCCGCGGCCTGGATCGCGGCGAGTGCCGCCAGCGCGTTCAACGCCATGTGCTTGCCAGGCTGTTCGAGCCGCACCGTCACATGCCGGCCGGAGAGCGCGAATTCCGCCTCGCTCGCGCTGTCTATGCCGCGCCAGTTCAGCATCCGCGCCGAGGCCTCGGGGCTTTCGCCGAAGCCCACCACGGTGGCGCCGCAACTCTCCGCCACGGCGGCCATGCGCGCGAAGAAGGGGCTGTCCTGCGGCAGGATGGCGATGCCGCCGGGCTCGATCCCGGCCGCGATCTCGGCCTTCTCGTCCGCGATCGCCTCCTGGCTGCCGAGATGGCCGATATGCGCGGTGCCGATGGCGGTGACGATCACCACATGCGGCCGCGTCAGGCGCGAGAGCGGCGCGATCTCATGCCGGTGATTCATGCCGATCTCGATGGCGGCCCATTCCGTGCCGCGCGGCATGCGGGCCAGCGTCAGCGGCACGCCCCATTGGTTGTTGTAGCTGGCCACCGAGGCATGCGCGGGCCCAAGCGCGCCGAGTGCGCGCTTCAGCATCTCCTTCGTCGTCGTCTTGCCGACGCTGCCGGTGACGGCGATGACGCGCCCTTCCATCCGCGCGCGGCCGGCCGCCCCCAGCGCCGTCAGCCCCGCCAGCGTATCGGCCACGCGCAGCACGGGACCCGGCATGTCGCGATCCACCATGGCCGAAGCGCCACGCGCGAAGGCCTGCTCCACGAAATCATGCCCGTCGCGCGCATCGCGCAGCGCCACGAAGAGGTCGCCGGGCTGGACGGTGCGCGTGTCGATCGAGACACCGGTGACGGCAAGCTCATCCGCGCAACTCCCCTCCGTCGCCTCGCGCAGTTCCCCGGCGGTCCAGAGCGGCGTCATGCCCGGCTCCCCCCAAGGGCACCCGTGAGGCGGCGCACCACTTCGGCATCGTCGAAGGGCATGGTGACGCCCGCGATGGTCTGCCCGCTCTCATGCCCCTTGCCGGCCACCGCCAGAACGTCGCCTGGCCCAAGCGCATCGAGCGCACGCGCGATGGCCGCCTCGCGCTCGCCCGCGTCGCGCGCGCCGGGTGCGGCAGCCAGGATGGCGGCGCGGATCAGCGCCGGGTCCTCGCTGCGTGGATTGTCGTCCGTCACCCAGACCACATCCGCGCCGGCGGCGGCGGCCGCACCCATCAGCGGCCGCTTGCCCGGATCACGGTCGCCGCCCGCGCCGAACAGCACATGCAGCTTGCCCCCCGCGCCCAGATGCGGCCGCAGCGCCGTCAGCAGCCGCGTCAGCGCGTCGGGCGTGTGCGCGTAATCCACATAGACGGCCGCGCCATGCGGCAGCGTGGCGGCGAGTTCCATCCGGCCTCGAACGGGTGCCAGCCGGGCAAGGTCCTCGACCACCCGCGAAGCTGCGTGCCCCAGCCCGATGGCGAGTGCCGCGGCCACCAGCGCGTTGTCCGCCTGGAAACGGCCAGGGACAGAGAGCGTCACCTCGGCGCGCTCGCCGAAGCCCTCCAGCGCCAGCACCTGCCCGCCCGGCAAGGCGCGCTGCGCCACCAGCCGCAGGTCACGCCCCGTCTCACCCACCTCGATGCCGCGCAGGCGTCGCGCGGCGATGATCCCGCGCAGTGCAGCCAGCGTCTCGGCGTCCATCTCCGCGTGCAGCACCGCGGGCGCGCCCTCCGGCAGCAGCGTTTCGAAGAGGCGCAGCTTGGCCGCGCGATAGGCCGCCATGCTGCCGTGGTAGTCGAGATGATCGCGCGTCAGGTTGGTGAAGCCGGCCGCCGCCAGCCGCACGCCATCCAGCCGCCGCTGGTCGAGCCCATGCGAACTCGCCTCGATGGCGAGATCCGTGATGCCGGCGCGATGCAGCGCGGCCAGCGTGGCATGCAGCTTCACCGGGTCTGGCGTCGTCAGGCTCTCGCCCGGCGGGAAGCCCGGCGCGATCAGGCCCAGCGTGCCGAGCGAGGCCGCATGCGCGCCCATGAGCTGCCGCAGGAAATCCGCCGTGCTGGTCTTGCCGTTGGTGCCGGTGATGGCGATGACGCGCTCGGGCTGCGCGCCATGAAAGGCGGCGGCGATCAGCGCCAGCGTGCGGCGCGGATCGGGGCTCGCCAGCAGGGGGCGCGGCGGCACATCGGCCGGCCAGGCCGTGCCCTCGGGCGCCAGCACGGCGGCGGCGCCGGCGGCCACCGCATCGGCGATGAAGCGCCTGCCATCCGCCTTGCTGCCGGGCAGGGCGGCAAACAGGAAGCCCGGCTTCACGGCACGGCTATCCGCCGTGATCCCCTGGAGGTCCTCGGCGCTCAGGCCGGGGAACAGGGCACGGAGCTCATCGCGCGGCACGGCCTGTCTCGGGGGAGATGGGCGCGAGGACGAGCCGTGGCATCGCGATGCCATCATTCACGTCGGTGCGGCGGATGGGGGGAGCGGGCTGATCCAAGCTCGGCGCGGGGGTGCGCGGCAGCATGGCGGGGGTGGGCGCCGTCGCCGCCGGGCGCGGTGCGGGCGCGGCGGCGGTCGCGGGGCGCGCCCTGCCGTTCAGCGGCAGCGCGATCGTGGCCTGGATCTGCGGGATGCGGTCCGTCTCCGGCACCATGCCGAGCAGCGGCGCCACGCGCTCCACCACGCGGCGCGCGGTGGGGGCGGCGACCACGCCCGCCGTCGCATAGCCGCCGGTATCGGCGCGGGGCTTGGGCTCGTCCACCAGCACATGCAGCGCATAGCGCGGCGCATTCATCGGGAAGGCGCCGACGAAGGAGGAGATGCGGCGGTTTTCCTGGTACTGCCCGCGCTCATTGGTCTTCTGCGCCGTGCCGGTCTTGCCGCCGACGAAATAGCCCGGGCTGTCGGCCTGGCGGCCCGAGCCGTCGGTGACGGCCACGCGCATCAGCCGGCGCAGCTGCTCCGAGGTGCGCTCGCTGATCACGCGCGTTCCCTCGCGCTCCACGCCCGGCGGAACGGCGAGGATGGTCGGGCTGCGCAGCGTGCCGCCATTGGCCATGGCCGTCACACCATTCACGATGTGCAGCGGCGTGACCGAGATGCCATGGCCGAAGCCGATGGTCATGGTGTTGATGTCGCGCCAGTTGCGCTGCGAGGGCGCGAGGGTGGCCGCCGATTCCGGCAGCTCGATGCCGCTGCGGCTCAGCATGCCGATGCGGCCCATGAATTCGCGGTGCCGCGTCGGGCCCACCGCCATCGCCATATGCGCGCTGGCGAGGTTCGACGAATAGGCGATGATCTCGGGCAGCGAGAGCCAGCGGTTCTTGCCCTTGAAGTCGTTGATCTCGTGCCGCCCGATGCGGATGGGGCGGGAGGCGTCGAAGCCGCCCGAGAGCGTGACGCGCCCCTCCTCCAGCGCCATGGCGGCGGTGAAGAGCTTGAAGGTGGAGCCCGGCTCGTAGACGCCGGTCACCGCGCGGTTGAAGCGCTGCTCGGCCGGTGCGGTGGCGAGGTTGGCGGCGGCGAAATCGGGCAGGCTCACCATGCCCAGCACTTCGGCCGTGTTCACATCCATCAGGATGGCCGAGCCGCCGATCGCGTTGAAGCGCTCGATGGACCATTCCAGCGCCTCGCGCAGCTCGCGCTGGATGCGGATGTCGATGGCGAGCCGCAGCGGGTCACGCGTCACGCGCAGGCGCTCATCATACCATTTCTCGACGCCCGCGATGCCCTCGCCATCCACATCCACGGCACCCAGCACATGGGCAGCGTCACGGCCGCGGGGATAGGTGCGGCGCTCGGCCGTCTCGAAATACAGGCCGAGGATGCCGAGGTCGTTGATCGCCTGCTGCTGGCGCGGCGTGATGAAGCGGTCGAGATAGGCGAATTGCCGCGGCGGGCTGATGCGCGCCAGCACACGGTCACGCTCCAGATGCGGCAGGATGCGCACCAGCTGGTCGGCCACGCGCGCCGGATTGTCGATCTCGGCGGGCCGCGCATAGAGCGCGGTGCCGCGCACGGTCACGGCGAGCACTTCGCCATTGCGGTCGGTGATGGCGGCGCGGCTCACCGGCGGCTCGGCCGGCGGCAGGCGCGGCGCCTGCGCGATGCGCGACGGGGCGGGCGAGAGGATGGTGGCGTCGGTCAGCTTCACGCCGATCGCGATGAACAGCACGCCGAAGCCGATCGAGGCGAAGAGCAGCCGCCCCGGCATGCGGCGCTGATGCGTCGCCCCGTTGCCGCTGACACGCACCATGGCGCGCGAGGCGCTCTCCGTCGGGCGCGGCGTCTCGGCCCGGTGATGCGGGATCGAGTGGGGGGAGGGGGGGGGGGAGGTCGCTCATCGATTGAAGGGCACCGGGGGCGGAAGACTGCCGGCGCCGACGCCGAGCAGCGATCCGGTGGAGGCGGGCTGCACGTGAAGCGCGGTGCGCACGGGCGGGGCCACGGGGGCGGGGCGGGGCTGCGCCTGGGCCTGCGCGACGGGCGCCGTGGGCGCGCGCGGGGCGGGAGCGGTGGC
>NZ_JAHRCU010000041.1 GCF_019083995.1 Roseococcus sp. SDR | reverse complement strand
CGGCGCGCTCGCACGCCCCTTCCTGGCCGGCGGGCCGGACCGCGTGGCCGGGCGCCTCGCGCTCGACCTGCGCGCCAGCGGCACGCCCGAGGCCCCGGCGCTGGCCGGCGGCGCCACGCTGAGCGAGGGCAGCTACGGCAACCCGCTCTATGGCACGCGGATCGAGGCTGTCGCCGCGCGGCTCACCGCCCAGGGCCACCGCCTCCTCGTCGAGAGCCTGACGGGGCGCACCGGCGGCGGCGGCACCCTCTCCGCCCAGGGCTGGGTCGAGCCGCTGGGGGAGGGCCTGCCAGCCGAATTCCGCCTCCGCGCCGAGGGCGCGCGGCCCATCGGCGGCTCGCTGGGCGATGCGGTGGTGGATGCGGATCTCAGCCTGCGCGGCCCGCTGCTCTCGGGCGGCAGCCTCGGCGGCCGCGTCACCCTGCGCCGGGCCGAGCTGCGCATCCCGGAGAACCTGCCCGCCAATATCCCGAGCCTCGCCCCCGTCCGGCAGATCGGCCCCATGCCGCCGGGCCGGCCGGCCCCCGCGCCGCCGCCGCCGCCGGTGAGCAAGCCCAACCTGCCCATGGCGCTGGACGTCACCATCGCCGCGCCGCGCGCCCTCTTCATCCGCGGGCGCGGGCTGGAAGCGGAGCTGGGCGGCGAACTCATCCTGCGCGGCACGGTGGCCGAGCCCATCCCCTCGGGCGGCTTCCGCCTGCGGCGCGGCAGCTTCGACCTCGCCGGGCGGCGGCTCGACTTCACGCGCGGCCTGATCGGCTTCGATTCCGCGAGCTTCTCGCCGAGCCTCGATTTCCTCGCCACCGCGCGCAGCCGCACCCACACCATCAACCTCACCATCACCGGCAGCCCGGCCACGCCCGTGATCCAGGTGACGGCCGAGCCCGAATTGCCGCAGGACGAAGCGCTGGCCCGCCTGCTGTTTGACCGCGAGACGGGCCGCCTCTCGCCCTTCGAGATCGTGACCATCACCCAGGCCGCCGCCCAGCTCGCCGGCCTGCCCACGCCGGGGCTGACGGCGGTGGACCGGCTCAGGCGCGGCCTGGGCCTGGATCGCCTGGGCGTGGGTTCCGACAGCGCCGGCCGCGCCGCGCTGGAGGCGGGCGGCTATGTGGCGCCCGGCGTCTATCTGGGCATCCGCCAGGGCACGGCGGGCGGCACGCCGGGTGTGGGCGTGCAGGTGGAGCTCACGCCGCGCCTGCGCCTGGAAGGCGAGACCAGCACCGGCCCGGCCGGCGACCGCCTCGGCATCACCTGGGAGCGGGAATACTAGACCTGCCAGCGGCATCATGCTGCGCTCTTCCCAGAAGCGCGCCAGACAAGGACGCGCCATCGGAGGAACGCCCCATGCAGCGCCGCAGCCTTGGCCTGATGCTCACCCTGCCCTTCGCCGCGCAGGCGCAGCCAGCCTGGACGCCGGACAAGCCCATCCGCCTCCTCGTCGGCTTCGCGCCGGGCGGCAGCACGGACACCACGGCGCGCGTGGTGGCGCAGGCCATCACCGCGGGGCTTGGCCAATCCGTGCTGGTCGAGAACCGCACGGGGGCGGCGGGCAACCTCGCCAATGAGCACGTGGCCCGCAGCGCGCCGGATGGCTATTCGCTCGTCATGGGCTCGATCGGCACGCATGCCACGAACCAGGCGCTCTACCGCAACCTCTCCTTCCATGTGGTGCGCGACTTCGCGCCGGTCTCGCTGGTGGCGCTCAGCGCCTGCCTGCTGGTGGTGCGCGCCAACCTGCCGGTGCAGAGCACGGCCGAGCTCATCGCCCGCGCGAAGGCGCAACCCGGCAGCCTCAATTGCGGCATCGCGGGTGCGGGCTCCTCGCAGCATTTCGCCGCCGCCCTCTTCGAGCACCAGGCCGGCATCCGCTTCACGCAGGTGGCCTATCGCGGCGGCGCGCCGGCCATGGCGGATCTCGTCTCCGGCCGGCTCGATGTGATGTTCACGCCGGTGGTGGAAGCGATCGAGCAGGTGCGCGCGGGACAGGTGCGGGCACTTGGCATCACGCGCCAGGCGCGCTCGCCGCAGCTGCCCGACATCCCGGCGGTGGCCGAGGCGATGCCGGGCTATGCCTTCAACTCCTGGCTCGGCGTCTTCGCGCCCGCCGGCACGCCCGCGCCGATCGTGCTGCGCCTCTCGCGCGAGATCGCGGCCGGCCTCGCCACACCCGCGGTCAAGGCGCGGATGGAGCAGCTGGGCTATGAGGTGGTGGGCAGCACGCCGGAGGAATTCGCCGCCTTCCAGGCCGCCGAGCTGCCGCGCGTGACGGAGCTGGTGCGGATCTCGGGCGCCACGGTCGAATAGAGCCTGATCGCCTTTGGCGGTATCGCCAAAGGCGATCAGGCTCTCAGCACTGCTTGCGCAGCGGGCCATATGGGCCAAGGCTGCGGCGCATGACGACCCAGCCCATGGCCCTCGCTTCCCAGCTTTTCGACGCGCTGCGCGAGGCCTCGCTCGACCCGCCCGGCGTCTCCCGCGCCAGCTATGGCGCGGGCGAGCGCGCCGCACACGCCATCATCCGCAGCGCGGCCGAGGCGATCGGCCTGGAGTGCCGCGTGGACCCCGTCGGCACGCTCTTCATGACCTTGCCCGGCGCGGATCGCAGCCTCGCGCCCGTCATGATCGGCTCGCATCTCGACGCCGTCTCGCATGGCGGCAATTTCGACGGTGCCGCGGGCGTGGTGATGGGCCTCGCTCTCGTCGCACAACTCCAGGCCGAGGGGCGGATGCTGCCGCGCGACCTCACCATCCTCGGCATCCGCGCGGAAGAAATGTGCTGGTTCCCGGTGAACTACATCGGCAGCCGCGCCGCCTTCGGCCTGCTGCCGCCGCATGTGCCCGACACCGCCCGCCGCTCGGACAGCGGGAAGACGCTCGCCGAGCACATGGCCGAGGAGGGCTTCGATCCGCAATTCATCCGCGACGGCCGCGCCTCGCTCGACCCCACGCGCATCCACGCCTTCATCGAGCCGCATATCGAGCAGGGCCCGGTGCTGGTGGGTGCCGGCCTGCCCTGCGCCATCGTCACCGGCATCCGCGGCATCCTGCGCCACCCGATCTGCCGCGCGAGCGGCGCCTGGAACCATGCCGGCGCCGTGCCGCGCGGCTTCCGGCAGGATGCGGTGCTGGCGGTGACGGAACTCGCGACGCGCCTCGAAACGCTCTGGGACCGCATGGAGCGCGAGGGCCAGGACCTGGTGATGACCATCGGCGAGTTCTGGACACCCGCCGAGATGCACGCCCCCACCAAGGTGCCGGGCCAGGTCCGGTTCAGCCTCGACATCCGCAGCGAGCAGGATTCCGTGCTGGACGCGGTGGAGGAGGTGATGCGCAGCACCGCGGCCGGCGCGCGGGCCCGGCGCGGCGTGACCTTCGACTATGGCGAGGGCATGCGCGCCGCCCCCGCACTGATGGCCCCGCATCTGCGCGCGGCGTTGCGAGACGGTGCGGCGGCGGCCGGCGTGCCCTTCCTGGAAATGACCTCCGGCGCGGGGCATGACTGCGCGAGCTTCGTGCTGAAGGGCGTGCCCTCGGCCATGCTCTTCATCCGCAACCAGAATGGCAGCCACAACCCGGATGAGGCGATGGAACTCGCGGATTTCGAAGCTGCCCTGGGCGTGCTGGCGGCGGCGATCGGGACCATCGCCGCCTGAGATCAGGTCTCCTCCGGCGGCACCACGCCGGGGCGCGGATCAATGGGCAGTTTCCGGTCCAATCCGGTTGACTGTTCGAACAGGGCCGCCGCCTGCAGCGCCACCTCGTCCCGGCGCGAGGGCGCCGCGATCTGCAAGCCCACCGGCCTGCCATACTGGTCGAAGCCGCAGGGCACGGCGACGGCGGGCGAGCCCGCCAGCGTCATCGCCGCGTTGAACATCGAGCCCGCCATGTAGTTCTCGAGCTTGCGGCCCGCGATGCTCACCGGGTTGCGCAGCATCACGTCGAAGGCGGGCGTGCCGGCGCTGGGGGTGACGAAGATGTCGTAGCGGCGGAACAGCTCCACCATGCGGCGGTAGAAGGCCGCGCGCTCGCGATCCGCCCAGGCGATGCGGCTCGGCGTGGCGTTCAGGCCGAGTTCCGTATTCCAGATGATGTCAGGTTTCAGCAGCGCGCGATGCGTCTGCATCTGCATCTCGCGGTCCACCACGAAATTCTGGCTGCGCAGGGCGAGGAAGGCGTCGGTCAGCTCCGCGAGGTCGGGCGCGTATTCCTCGACGATGCAGCCCATCGCCTCGAAATGCTTGAGCGCCGCCGTGCAGATGGCGCGCGTCTCGCGGTCCACCGGCAGCGCGCCATTGTAGTCCATGGTGAAGGCGACGCGCTTCGGCGGCCGCGCCTCGGCCACCGCCTGGCTGTAGCTGACGGCCGGCGCGTCATAGGTCAACGGGTCCTCCGGGCACCAGCCGGCCATGGTGTCGAGGAAGAGCGCCAGGTCCGGGATGTTGCGCGCCATAGGCCCCTGCACCGAGAGCGGCGCGAAGAGGTTGTTCACAGTGCCGCGCGTCACCCGCCCGGGCGAGGGGCGCAGCCCCACCACGCTGCAATAGGTGCCCGGCCGGCGCAGGCTGCCGCCGTGATCCGTGCCCTGCGCCAGCCAGACCTCGCCCGTGGCAAGCGAAACCGCCCCGCCCCCCGTGCTGCCGCCGCAGGTGAGCGCGGTGTTCCAAGGGTTGCGCGTGCGCCCGAAGACCTCGTTGAAGGTGGAGCCGCCCGCGCCGAATTCCGGCGTGTTGGACTTGCCGATGACGATGCCGCCCCGCGCCTCGATCCGCTGCACCACGGGGTGCGAGCGTGCGGGCACATGATCCTGGAAGATGGGCGAGCCATAGGTGGTGCGCACGCCCGCCACATCCGTCAGGTCCTTGATCGAGACGGGCAGCCCGCCCAGCCAGCCGGGCGCACCTTCCATCTCTCGCCCCTCGCCCCGCATCAGCCGCTTCGCATGGTCCCGCGCACGGTCCAGGCAGAGAGTCGGCAGCGCGTTCACCGCGGGCTCGACCTCGGCGATGCGCGCCGCCGCCGCCTCCACCAGTTCCAGCGGCGAGACCTCGCGCCGGTTCAGCTTCGCCATCGCCTCGCGCGCGCTGAGCTGATGCAGTTCCATGTCCGACCCCTCCTGACCCTCGGGCCGCAGCATGGCGCATCGCCCGGAGGCCCGGAAGGTGATGCTTGCCCCGCCGCCGCGCCCGCGCGCAGTATTCCGGGGCGCCCGGCCAGGGCGCGCTGCGAAAGGATGGAACACATGGATCTCGTTGCGCGCGCCAAGGGCCTGATGATGAACCCCCTGGCAGAGTGGCAGGTCATCGCCGCCGAACCGGCCGAGACGGCTGATCTCTTCAAATCCTATGTCGTGCCGCTCTCCGCCCTGCAGGCGGCGGGTGGCCTGCTCGGCACCGCGCTGGTGGGCTTCGGCGCCCTGGGCTTCGTCGGGTTGATCGGCAGCACGCTGGTGGGCTGGGGGCTCTCGCTCATCGGCGTCTTCGTGCTGGCGAAGATCGTGGCCATGCTCACACCCCGCTTCGGCGGCCCGGCCGACCCCATCGCGGCCATGAAGCTCGCCGCCTTCGCGCCCACCGCCTCCTGGATCGGCGGCGCCTGCATGATCATCCCCTGGATCGGCTGGCTCCCGGCGCTGGCCGGCGGGCTTTACAGCCTCTTCCTCTTCTACGTGGGCACGCCCATCGTGATGCGCATCCCCAAGGAGCGCGTCATGGGCTTCGCGCTCTCAGTCGTGCTGGTGGCCGTGCTGGTCAACATCGTGATCGGCATCATTGTCGGCATTCTGTTCTGAGGCCGGCTCAGAAGCGCCAGATGACCGGGATCAGGAAGACCGCGACCACAAAGAACCAGATCATCAGCGGCAGGCCGAGCTTCCAGTAGTCGCCGAAGACATAGCCGCCCGGGCCCATCACCATCAGGTTGGTGGGGGTTGCGATCGGCGTCAGGAAGGAGGCCGCGGCCGCGACCGCGATGCTCATCAGCACCGGCAGCGGAGACACGCCCATGCCCATCGCCGCCGCGACACCGATGGGGATCACGATGAGCGCCGTCGCCGTGTTGGAGATCAGCTGGCCCAGCACGGCGGTCAGGACGAAAAGGCCCGCCAGCAGCGCATAGGGCCCCGCATCGCCGACCAGCGCGACCAGGCCCTCGGCCAGCAGCGCGGCCGCCCCGCTCTGCTCCATCGCCGCCGAAAGCGGCATCAGGGCGCCCACCAGGATCACCGTCGTCCAATCCACCGCACGGTAGGATTGGTCCACCGTCAGCACGCCCGAGAGGATGAGCGCGAACCCCGCCAGCACGCCCGCGACCGCGGCGGGGACGAGGCCGGTCGCCAGCAGGAAGACCATGCCGCCCAGGATGATGAGCGCCTGCTTCGCGCCCTGGCCCAGCGGCACCGCCTGGCGGCGCACCACATCGGGGGAGTTCACGACGAGGACCTCCGGGTCGTTCAGCCGGACATCGAGCGCCTTCCAGGTGCCCTGGAGCAGCATGGTATCGCCCGCCTCGAGCGTTGTGGGACCAGGGCCCACATCCGCGCCGCCGCGCTGGACCGCGATGATGATGAGGTCCCCGCTGTCGGTCGTCATGCCGGGGAACACCTCGCGCCCGATCATGGCCGAGCGCGGCGGGATCATCACCTCGGCGAGGCCGGAGCGGCGGTTGAACAGCGCCTCCTCGGCCTCGGCGTCGCCCTCCTCGGGGCGGAAGGCCAGATGCTGGTCGGCGGCCAGCCGCGCCGCCCCCTCGGCGTCGCCGCGCACCAGGATGTGATCGCCCATGGCGATGTAGCCGCGCTTGACCGGGGCCGCCGTGTCCCCCTCCTGGATCGCGATGACCGTGAGCCCGGGATAGGCGCTGAAATCGAGCGGCGTGGCCGCCCCGACATAGGCCGAAGTTTCGCGCACGCGCAGGCGGAACACGCCATCCGCCAGGCCGTACTGCTCGACCAGCGTGCGCGCATGGGCGGAGAAATCAGCCGGCATGGACGGCCCGCCGCGATTGGGCAGCAGGAACTGTCCGACGAGGATGATGATGGCGAGCGTGCCGAGCAGCAGCGGCACGCCCACCAGGGTGAATTCGAAGAAGCCGAAGCGGCCGAAGCCGGCTTCGAAGGCCGCGTTGGAGGCCAGCACGTTCACCGGCGTGCCGGTCAGCGCCAGGAGCGAGCCCGCATGCGCCGAGAAGACCAGCGGCATCAACAGCTGCGACGGCGCGCGCCTGAGCCGCACCGCCATCACCACCACCACCGGCAGCAGCGCGGCGACCGCGCCGTTCAGGCTGATCAGCGCCGTCAGCAGCGCCACCAGCAGCCCGTTCAGCGCGAGCAGCCGCGCGCGGCTATCCTCGCCCGCGCTCGCGATCAGCTGCTGCCCCGCCCAGGCGGTGACGCCGGTGCGCTCCAGCGCCGCACTCATCAGGAAGAGCGAGGCGATGAAGATCACCGCCGGGTCGCCATAGCCGGAGAGCGCCTCGTTCAGCGTCAGCACGCCCGTCGCCCAAAGGGAGAGGCCCGTGCCCATGGCCACGATCACCACCGGCAGGCGGTTCCAGATGAAGAGCACGACGGCCACGCAGATGATCGCGGCGATGATCCAGATATCGCTCATGGCGCGCGGATTCCTGAGATGGGGGTCAAAGCGGCAGCAGCCATGGCACAAGAACCAGGGTGGCCGCCATCACGATCAGCGTGAAGGGCACGCCGATCTTCACGAAATCGCCGAAGCTGTAGTTGCCCGGCCCCACCACCAGCGTGTTGGTGGGCGAGGAGACCGGCGTCATGAAGGCGGCGGAGGCGGCGATCGCGATCGTCATGGCGAAGGGATAGGGCGAGACGCCCAGCTCCTGCGCCACCGCGATGCCGACGGGTGCCATCAGCACCGCCGTCGCCGTGTTGGAGATGAAGAGCCCCAGCATCGCGGTGATGACGAAGAGCAGGCCGAGGATGATCCAGGCCGCCGCCCCGCCGGCCATCGCCGTCACCGCATCGGCCGCCAGTTCCACGCCGCCGGTGCGCTGCAGCGCCAGCGAGAAGGGCAGCATGCCGACGATCAGGACCAGCGATTTCCAGGAGATCGAGGCATAGGCGCTGTTGAAATCCACGCAGCGCAGCAGCCCCATCAGCAGGCAGCCGATCAGCGCCGCATGGGCGTTGGAGACGAGGCCCGAGATCATCAGCCCGACGGTCAGGGCCAGCACGGCGAGGGCCTGCGGCGCGCGGCTTGCCGCCGGCAGAACCTCGCGCTCCTCGGCCGGCAGGCGCAGCACGACGAGGTCCGAGAGATGCTGGTCGAGCTTGCGGATGTCGGACCAGAAGCCGGTCAGCAGCAGCGTGTCGCCCGGCTTCAGGCGGGTCCGCAGGAAATCCTCGGCCAGCACGCGCTGCCCGCGGCGCAGGCCCAGCACGGTCAGGCCCATCTCCCCGCGCACCCGCGCCTGCAGCACGGTCTGGCCCACCAGCGCGGATTCCGGCGGCACCAGCGCCTCCACCATGCCGATCTCCTGCGAGCGGTCGGTGAAGTAGCCACCATCATCGAGCGGCAGCAGGTCCAGCCCCTCCTCGGCCGCGAGGCGCGCGATGTCCAGCCCCGGCGCCACCACGTCCAGCAGCAGCACCTGGCCGGGTGCCAGGACGGTGCGCGGCGTCGGGCGGATCACCTCTGTCGCGAAGCGGCCCGGCACCTCGATGGCCAGCAGTTCCACCCCCTCGACCCGGCGGCCGATCTCCTCCAGCCGCAGCCCGGCGAGCGGCGAACCCACGCGGACGCGGGCGCGATGCGCGCGCCCCGTCAGCCCGTATTCCGCCACCCATTGCCGCATGTTGGGTGCCGCCCGCCCGGCGGGCGTGGCCGCACCGCTCGGCAACAGCCCGCGCGCCAGCAGCAGATAGAGGATGCCGAGTGCGAGGAAGACCACGCCGAAGGGGGTGAAGGCGAAGAAGCTGAAGCCCTCGATGCCCTGGCGGGTCAGCTCGGCGTTGATGACGAGATTGGGCGCGGTCGCCACCAGCGTGAGCGTGCCGCTCAGGAGGGCCGCCATGCTGAGCGGCATCATCAGGCGCGAGGGCGCGATGCCGGTGTTCTGGCAGATGCGCAGCACGACGGGGATGAAGATCGCCACCACCGCCGTGCCGCTCATGAAGGCGCCGAGGCCCGCGACGCTCAACATCAGCAGCACGAGCAGCCGCGTCTCGCTGCCGCCCGCCGTCGCGTTCAGCCAATCGCCCAGGCGCCGCGCGACGCCCGTGCGCACCAGCCCCTCGCCGATGACGAAGAGGGCGGCGATGAGGATCACCACCGGATCGGCAAAGCCCGCCATCGCCTCGTTGATGGTGAGCACGCCGGTGAAGGGCAGCAGCACGATCATCAGCAGCGCCACCGCATCCATGCGCGGGCGGTTGATGACGAACATCACGATGGCGGCCGCCAGCAGGAGCAGGACCAGGGCGAGATCCATGTTCATGCGGCGCGTCCGAAGGGCCAGAGGAAGGGAACCAGGAAGACGGCCACGAGGAAGGACCAGCCCAGCAGCGGCAGGCCCAGCCGCCAGTAGTCGCCGAAGCGATAGCCGCCCGGCCCCTGCACCATCAGGCTGGCGGAGGAGGCGATGGGGGTGAGGAAGGAGGCCGCCGCCCCCACCGCCACCGTCACCAGCGCCGTGCGCGGCGAGACGGCCATCGCCCCCGCCGACGCGATGGCAACAGGGATCACGATCAACGCCGTCGCCGTGCTGGAGATGAGCTGGCCGAGCCCCGCCGTCAGCAGGAAAAGACCGGCCAGCAGGGCATAGGGGCTGGCCTCGCCCACCACGGCCACCAGGCTCTCCGCGATCAGCCCGGCCGCGCCCGTCTTGTACATCGCCGTCGAGAGCGGGATGAGCGAGGCGATCATGATCAGAATGTTCCAGTTGATCGCACGATAGGCGCGCTCGGTCTTCAGCACGCCCAGCAGGATCACGGCGCAGGCCGCGACCAGGGCGGCCACCACGCTCGGCACCGCGCCGCTCGCCAGCAGGCCCACCATCAGCAGCAGGATGGCGATGGCCCGGCGGGATCCGGCACCAAGTGGGATGGCCTGGCCGCGCAGGGTGGAAGGGGCCGTCACCACCAGCACATTCGGATCGCCCGCCTGCTCCTCCAGCGCCTCCCAGCTGCCCTGCAGCAGCAGCGTATCCCCGGCTGCAAGCGCCACGGCGCCCGGCCCCAGCCGCTCGCCGCGCCGCTGGATGCCAAGGATGACGAGGTCCCCGCTCGGCGTGATCATCCCCGGGAACACCGTCTCGCCGATCAGGCCCGAGCGCGGCGGCAGCACCACCTCCATGAAGCCGGTACTGTGATTGAACAGCGCCTCGTTCAGCTGCGGCCGGCCCGAGGCACGCTCGACAAGACCGTTCTCCCTGCTGAATGCCTGCACCACGGCGGCCTCTCCGCGCATGATGAGAAGATCTCCCGCCGCGATGGGCCGGTGGCGTGTCACGCCCTCGCGATCAGGGCCGCGAATGGCGATGAGGCTGAGGCCCGGATGGTTCCGACCTTCCAGCCGCAGCTCCAGCGCGGCGCGCGGCGTACCGAGGAAGGGCGAGCCCGCGCCGACCTCAAGCTGATAGAGATCCTCGAAGAGCCCGTATTGCTCGGAGAGCTTGCCCGAATGCCGGCTCAGGTCCTCCGGCATCCCGCGCGTCGCGCGGTTGGGCAGCAGCTTGGCGCCAAACAGCAGCACGATCGCCATATGGCCCAGCAGCAGCGTCACGCCGACCAGGCTCATCTCGAAGAAGCCGAAGGCGGGCATGCCCTGCTCCACCGCCGCATCCGAGATCAGCACATTCACGAGGCTGCCCGTCAGCACCAGCATGGAGCCGGAATAGGAGGCGAAGGCCAGCGGCATCATGAGCTGCGCCGGCGGTTGGCGCAGCCGCACCGCCACCAGCACCAGCACCGGCAGCAGCGCCGCCGCCGCACCGCTCGAGCCGATCATGGCCGTCAGGAAGGCTGCCAGCAGCATGGTCAGCAGCAGCAGCCGCGCGCGGCTCGCTCCCGCCTGGCGCACCAGCACCTGCCCCACCCAGGCGGTGACGCCGCTGGCGTCCAGGCTCGCGCTCACCACGAAGAGCGAGGCGATGAAGAGGATCGTCGTGTCGCCGAAGCCGGCCAGCGCTTCGGGCAGGTCAAGGATGCCGGTGGCGAAGAGCAGCAGCGCCGCGCACAAGGCCACCACGGCGACAGGCACGCGGTTCGAGACGAACAGCACGACCATGCCGCCGATGATGGCGAAGGTGATGGCGATGTCGCTCATCGCGCGTCACGCGGCCCATGCCATCAGAGGCCCCAGGGAATGCCGAGCAGGTACCAGCCGGCCAGGAAGGCGGTCCAGATCACCGAGATCCAGATCACATAGGGCAGCATCAGCGCGATCACCGTGCCGATGCCGGCATCCTTCTGGTACTTGATGGCGAAGGTGACGATCATCGCGAAATAGGCATTGAGCGGCGTGATGGCATTGAGCGGGCTGTCGCCCACGCGATAGGCCGCCAGCACCACCTCCGGCTCCACGCCGAGCTGCATGAGCAGCGGCACGAAGACGGGCGCGAAGATCGCCCATTTGGCGATGGCCGCCGTGATGATGAGGTCGATCCCCATCACCGCCACCACGAAGCCGATGATCAGCGCGATGGAGGGCAGGTTCAGCCAGGCCAGCACCTTGGCCGCGGTGACGGCGGCGAGTGTGGCCATGTTGGTGTAGTTGAAGAAGGCGATGAACTGGCTGATCACCAGCAGCAGCAGGATCAGGCCGCCCAGGCCGCTGATGGATTTCTGCATGGCCGCGATGATGTCGCCCGAGCCCTTCATGGTGCCCGCACCCCGCCCATAGGCGGCGCCGACCACGCCGAAGATCAGCGCGATGGTGACGATCAGGCTGTTCATGAAGGGCGAGCCCTGGATCATCGCCCCTGTCTCGGGGTTGCGCAGCGGCGCGCCGGGCGGCAGCAGCAGCAGGCCGATGAAGCCGAGCACGGCCAGCAGCGCGTAGCCGGCATAGCGCAGGCCACGATACTCGGCCTCGCTGAGCACATTCTCGCCCGGGACTTCGTAATCGCCGGTGTAGGCGCCGAGGCGCGGTTCGATCACCCGCTCGGTGATCAGCACGATGAGCACGGTCAGCAGTGCCACCGAGCCGATGGAGAACCAGACATTGGCCGCGAGGTCGATGGATTGCGCCGGATTCACCAGCCGTATCGCGTCATTGGTGATCTCGGTCAGGATGCCGTCCACCGGCACGATCAGGATGTTGACCAGGAAGGCCGCCGCCACCGAGGCGAAGCCCACGGCGAGGCCCGCCAGTGGGTGGCGCCCCACCGAGACGAAGGCCGCCGCCGCCAGCGGGATCAGCACGAGATAGCCCGCATCTGCCGCGACGGAAGAGATGATGCCCACGAAGGTCAGGATCCAGGTCAGCGCCCAGCGCGGCGAGATGATGACGAGCTTGCGGATCAGCACCTTCACGAGGCCGGATTCCTCCGCGACCCCCACGCCCACCATCGCGATGATGATGACGCCGACGGCGGTGAAGCCCATGAAGTTGCCCACCACGCCCGTATACATGAAGCGGATGCCCTCGATCGTCAGAAGGCTCCGCGCGGCGGTGCTGGCGGGTTCGATCTCGCCCGTCGCCGGATTATAGGCCTGGTAGTTCACCTCCGCGCCCAGGATCGAAAGCAGGGTGGACAGCACGATGACGCCGCCGATGAGATAGACGAAGATCATCACCGGATGCGGCACCTGGTTGCCGACGCGCTCGACCGTATCGAGCATCTTCTGCATGCGGCTCTTGGGCGCGGTCGCGTCGCTCATCGGCGTGATCCTCAGCGGGACAGGGCGTCGAGGATCCGCGCCCAGGAGTGGATGCCCTTCTGGAAGCTCACCAGGTTGTACTTCTCGTTCGGGCTGTGGATGCGGTCATCCTCCAGGCCGAAGCCCGCCAGGATCACATCCATCCCCAGCGATTGCTTGAGCTGGTGCGTGACGGGGATGGAGCCGCCGCCGCCGATGAAGACGGCGGGCTTCGGCCATTCATCGCTCAGCGCCTCGCGCGCCTTGAGGAAGGCCGGGTCGTCGGTCGGGAAGCGGATCGCCTGGCCCGAGCCATGCTCGATGAATTCCGCGCGGCAATCGGCTGGCAGGCGGTCCATCACATGCTGGCGGAAGGCGGCGCGGACCTTGTGCGGGTCCTGGTCGAAGACGAGGCGGAAGGAGACCTTGGCCGAGGCCTTGGCCGGGATCACCGTCTTGAAGCCCTCGCCCTGATAGCCGCCCCCCATGCCGTTGATCTCGGCCGTGGGGCGGGACCAGGTCTGCTCCAGCGCGCTGTAGCCCTTCTCGCCGGCCGGAATGCCGAGGCCGACCGCGCCCAGGAAGGCCTCCGCCGTGAAGCCCAGCGTGTCCCATTGCGCGCGCAGCGCGGGGTCGAGCTCCGGCACGCCGTCATAGAAGCCCGCCAGCGTGACGCGGCCATTCTCGTCATGCAGATCGGCCAGGATGCGCGCCAGCACCCGGTTCGGGTTGGCGGCGGCCGAGCCGTAGAAGCCCGAATGCAGGTCCCGGTCGGCGGCGTGGATGATCACCTCCTCGCCGCAGAGCCCGCGCAGCATGGTCGTGATGGCCGGGGTCTCGGCATCCCACATGTTGGTGTCGCAGATCAGGCCGATATCGGCCCGCAGCTCATCGGCATTCGCGTTCAGGAAGCCCGGCAGATTCACGCCGCCCGATTCCTCCTCGCCCTCCAGCAGGATGGAGACGGGGATGGGCAGCTTGCCCGTCACAGCCTTCCAGGCGCGGCAGGCCTCGATGAAGGTCATGAGCTGGCCCTTGTCATCGGCCGAGCCGCGGCCGGTGATGACCTTGGTGCCGCAGGGCAGCGTCTGGATGGTGGGCTCGAAGGGGTCGCGCTCCCAGAGCTCCAGCGGGTCCACCGGCTGCACGTCGTAATGGCCGTAGAACAGCGCGGATTTGCCGGGCGTGCTGCGGTCATGCGCCACCACCATGGGGTGGCCGGGCGTGGGGCGGACGGCGGCGTCGAAGCCGATCGCCTTCAGATCCGCCACGTGCCATTCGGCATTGGCCTGGCAATCCGCCTTGTAGGCCGGGTCGGTCGAGATGGACTTGATGCGGATGACGGCGAAGAGGCGCTCCAGCGCGGCATCCATGTTGGCATCGATATGGGCGAGGACGGCGTTGAGCTCAGACATCTGGCCTCCCGGGGCGGGTTCTTGCGCATGCATGCTGCCCGAGTTTACCCTGCGGGCGCCAGCGCCGGATGCGCCTGGCGTCCCGCCCATGGGCGGCCCGTCCCAAGGGACTTCAGGCGGCCTCAGGGCGCGGCGAGGACACCCACGGTGGAAGGCTCGCTCCGCCAGCCATCGCCGAGCCGCCCGCGCTCGAAGCCATAGTCGAACAGCGCCTGCATGTAGCCGGGGTCGAAGGGCTGGCCGCGCGGGTGGTCAAACTCCCGCCCGATATAGGCGACGCGGAAGCCGATGCCGTCGCGCTGCGTGGTCAGGTGGATGCGGCTGATGTCACCCAGGCCGCTATAGTGCAGCAGCGTGGCCGCCGAGCGGCGGGTGATGCTGAGCACCCCGCGCGGCGTGCGCGTCGCCTCCACATCCACCCGGCCGTTCCGGATCACATGCGCGGTGCGCTGCCGCAGCGCCCATTGGCCGCGCTGCTCGCCGCGCAGGTTCAAGGTGGGCGGGTAGAGGAACACCTGCATCGTGGCGCCGCCGTCCACATGCATCTCCTGGAAGACGCGGCCCTGATGCTGGACCTCGACCAGAACCGGCGGGAAGGCGCCGGGGATCGACGCGGAGGCGAGCAGGATACGCCGGACCAGGCCGAGCGCTTCCGGATGCCCGCTGGCCGCGATGGCGCCGATGTTCCACACCACCGGGCGCTGAACGTCGAGATTGGTGGTGCCAATCAGCAGCAGGCGCCCCTTGGCGTATTCGGCAGCGATGGCGGCGAGCATCTGTTCATTCGCATGCCGCGCGATGAGGCGGCTGAGCGGCGAGGTATCGGCGATCGCCTCGCCGAAGAGCAGCGAGAAAGCGGCGACGGCCTGGCGCGGCAGCAGCAGGATGTCCTGCGGGCGCTGGCCGGTGAAGACGTCGCGAAGCGCGGGGTCATAGTCGGGGCCCAGGAAGGCGAAGGGCGCGATCAGCGCGCCGGCCGAGATGCCCGTCACCATGTTGAACTGCGGACGGGTGCCGGCGGCCGTCCAGCCCAGCATCATCCCGGCGCCGAAGGCGCCGTTGTCACCCCCGCCCGAAAGGGCCAGGAAATTCTGCGGGCCGAGCGGGCGCCCCTGCGCGGCGGCCAGTTCGCGCGCCGCCATGAGCTGGCCTTCGCGCAGCAGGGGCTCGGGCGAGGCATCCAGCCAGAAGCGCGCATTGGGCAGCCCCAGCACGGGGATGTCCTCGGTCTCCGCCGCGGGAGGCGGGTCGAGGCGGATGTAGCTGGCGCAGCCGGTCATCAGCAGCGCGGCGAGGAGCATTGTCGCGGCGCGGCGCAGCGGCCGAAGCCGCGGGGTCTGGACGGTCATGCTTCGTATCCGGCTCGAGAAACGCCTCAGAAACGCGCCACCGTCGCGAACAGGAAGCGGTTGGCGATGCCATGCCCCGCCTGACCCGTCCCCGCCGCCGCCGCGCCACCATAGAGGTCACGCCGGGTGTAGAGATACTCGAAGCCGATATCCAGCCAGCCCGAGTCGAAGACGCCGTTGCGCACCTGGCCGAAGGGGCTCCAGATGATGTTGGCGAAGAGCTGCTGGATGTCCCGGTTCAGGCTGGTCGCCGCCGCCGAGCCGGGCGTGAAGGCCAGCGCGTAGCTGGCGAAATCCTGGCGCGAGAAGGAATAGGTGAGATTGGTGCGGATCTGCGGCGTCCAGAAGCGGCGGTAGCCGGCGGTGAGGCCCCAGGCCGGCACGGGGTCCAGGCTGACCCGCCCGGTCAGCCCCGGCATGCCGATATTGGAGAGCGCATCCTGCCCATTGGTGCTGCCGGCGAAGTAGCGGCCCATGCCCTCGCCGACATAGCCCATGGCCATGATCTCATCCGCGCCGAAGGATTCCGAGATCCAGCGCATCGGGAAGCGCACATGCGCGGCAGCGCCCACGCCCGTCGCACTCGTGGTGCCGCTGAAGGGCTGGGCGGCGGCCGTCCCGGCGGGGCGGATCTGCAATTGCCGCAGCATGCCGCGGACGCCGATCTCCAGCCCGTCCTTGCGGTAGTTCAGCCGCGCCAGCACGTCGGGCGCGTTGTTGAAGGCCGGGCTTGCCCCGCCATCCAGCGTGCTGCCGGGCGTGAAGACGCCGGCGGCCGAGGTGTACTGCGTGTCCGGCGCCTCGAGCGAGAGCTGGCCGTTCAACCCCTCGGCGAGGCGCGCCGTAACCCGCAACTGCGCCTGCCGGATGAAGGACTGGTTGAGGTTGGTGGCGTCGATCAGCGTCTCGTAGAGGCCTTCGTTCCACAGGCTGTTCGCCTGGCCCACCAGCACGCGGAAGCGCTCATCGCCCAGCTCGCCCCAGGCCTGGCGCAGGCGGAACACCGCGTTGGACGAGGTCGGCGAGCCGCCGCCGAAATCGCCCTCGAGCCGCGTCTCCAGCGTGCCCCAGGCGGTCAGGCTGCGCGTGTCCACGCCGAAGCGGCTGAAGCGCGCCGTCATGCCGAAATCGCCGCCCTGCTGGGCGGCCGGGCTGCCGGTCAGCGGGATGCCGCCGGGCAGCGGCGCATCGGTCTGGTTGCGGCCATTGGCATCCGTCCAGGCAGAGAGCTTGGCGAAGCCGTAGAGGCGCACCTGCGTCTCGGTGCCAGGGACGCGGAAGGCGATGCCGGGCAGGTCGGAGCGGAGCGCGTCGCCCGTCGCCGTCTGGTCACCCATCGGCTCGGGCGGCTGCAGGCCGGGCACATCGCGCTCGGCGGGCGCGGTGCCGCCGGCCGCGGGCAGCGCGGCGCGGGCGAGATTCTGCTGGATGGTCTGTGCCTGGTCGGCCGCGGCGCGCGCATCGCGCGCGGCGGCCTGGGCCGCCTGGACATCCGCCTGGGTCGCCGCGGGC
>NZ_JAHRCU010000040.1 GCF_019083995.1 Roseococcus sp. SDR | reverse complement strand
GGCGCCGGCCGGCACCTATACGGCCGGCGGCGCGGCCGGGGGCGGCGTCTCGGCGGCGGGTGTCGCCTTCGCGGGCGGTGCCGGCCGCGTGCCGTTGAAAGCGGGCCTCACGGCCGCCGCAGGCGGCGCGGCGGGCGGTGGCAATGGCGCGAATGGCGCGGTGATCGGTGGCATCGGTGATTCCTCCGGCGGCGGTGGTGGCGGCAATGCCGCCGGGCCTGGTGGCAATGGCGGCACGCCGGGCCTCGGCGCGGGTGGATCCGGCGGCGGCTCGGCGATCGGCGGGTCGGGCGGCAACGGCTCGAGCGGCGGGAATGGTTACATCGATGTGATCGAGTTCTTTTGAACGGGGGCGGGATGATGGAGCACGCAACGGGCCGCGCGGCCGAGATCCTCGGGCGGGAGATTCGCGCATGAACCTCGAGGGGCCGCAGCCGCCTCCGGGCATGCTGCCGGCGGTGTATGAGCTCGCGCTTGCGGGCGGCTCGGCGCTGCTCGCAGGCTATGTGCGGGCGCGCAAGTCGCCCGCGCCGTTCTCGCTCGAGAGCCTGGCCGCGCGCTGCGCCGAGGCGGTGGTCTGCGCCGTGATCGCCATTGGCGTTTCGGCCTTCCTCGAGGCGAAAGACGTGCGCGTGATCGTCGGCCTCTCGGCCGCGCTCGGCCTGCTCGGCACGGGCCTGATCAGTGAGCTCCTCGAGCGGGCGATCGCCTCGCGCGCCGAGCGGCGTTGAAGGCACCGCGGATTCTCGCGGGCTGAACCTGGCCGCGATCTGCGCGGCATTTCTGACAACGGGAGACGATGATGGAGCAGGTGGCGCAAGCCTTCCTGATGCTGGCGGCCGTGGCCGTGGCGGCATTGGTGCGCGAGCTGGTGAAGCTCGCGCGCGAGCATGTGCTCAACTTGGTGCAGGCGCGCCTCGGCGAGGGGGCGGCGCGCGTGGCCGGCCAGATCCTCGCCGACATCGCCGCGCGGCCTGATGTGCAGGTGGCAAGCCAGGACATGATCGCGGCCGGGGTGGCCGTGATGCGGCACAATTTCCCGGATAGCGCGCGGCGGCTCAGTGATGAGCAGCTCGCCGGCATGCTGCGCGGCGAGCTGGGCAAGCTCGGCCAGGCGGTGCTCCGGTGAGCTGGCGGGATCTGTGGCGCCGCATCGCGCCAGGTGGCGGCCAGGTGCAGCCGGAGCCGGCGCGCCAGGTGCAGCAGGATCCGCCGCGCCAGGTGCAGCAGCCGGCGGCCGCGCAGGTGCCGCATGATGCGGTGATCATCCCGCAGCTGCCGGCGCCGCGCGCGATCGGCGATCGCGTGCTGCGGCTCGGTGTGCCGCGTGGCGCCGATGTCGCCTGGCTGCAGCGCCGCCTCGGTGTGGCGCCGGCCGATGGCTGGTTTGGGCCGGCCACGGCGGCGGCGGTTGCGGCCTGGCAGGATGAGCAGCCAGGCCTTCTCGCCGATGGCGTGGTCGGGCCGAGCACCTGGCGCGCGCTCGGCATCGCCGAGCCGGAGGCGCCTGCGGTGTTCCTCGCGCCGCTCGCGGTCGATGGCTTCTCGATGCGCGTCGAGCGCGCGCTGCGGGCCGCGCGCACGCTCGAGCCGGCGGCCTGGGCGGCGGTGCTGGCGCCGGAAATGCAGCGGATGCAGATCATCACCGATGCGCGCCTGGCGGCCTTCCTGGGCAACGTGACGCATGAGACGGGCGGCCTCTCGCGCCTGGTCGAGATCCTGCATTATTCGACGGCCGAGCGAATCATGGCGGTTTGGCCGAAACGGTTTCCGAGGCGCGAGGATGCGCTGCCCTATGTCGCCAATCCGCAGGCGCTCGCCGAGCGGGTCTATGCGCGCCGCATGGGCAACATGCAGCCGGGCGACGGGTGGCGGCATCGCGGCCGAGGCGGCGCCATGACAACGGGGCGGGATAACTACACCGCGCTCGCGCGGGTGCTGGGCGTGCCGATCGAGGAGCTCACGGGCGAGGCCTCGCCGCTCGAGACGCGCCGAGGCGCGGCGCGCGCGGCGGTGGAGTTCTGGGCTTCGGTGAGCGGAAACCGCCTGGCGGATGCCGGCGCCGAGGTGGAGCTGCGGCGCCGCTGGAATGGCGGCGAGATCGGCCTCGAGGATGTGAAGGATCGCAGCGCGCGGATCCGCGCCGCGCTGGCATAATTGGCCCACGGGTCATACGCCGCTACAACTGCGCATCGATCGGAATAGGTGGTCACGCATGACCGAAAATCGGCGATGGCCCGCAAGGCCGACCAGCTACAAAGGCCGCAAGCTGCGCAGTCGGCTAGAAGCAAAATGGGCAGCATTCTTTGATAGTGTTTCTTGGCATTGGGAGTATGAGCCAGAAGCAATCGGAGGATGGATGCCCGATTTTCTTATCTTTGGACCGTCCGGCCGCATCTATGTTGAAGTCAAGCCGGATCACCTGTTGCCCGGTGCTGAGGCCAAGGTTGCAAGGGCTATGGGTGCTCTCGGCCGTAAGCGATTCGGCCTTGTGGTGGGCGAGGCCCCCTGGTTTGCAAATGGACTCGCGGTGGTGGGCCGCGCCTTTGGCGAGGTTGATACAGGTTTCGAGGAGCCGGCTCCGATTGTTAGTTGGGCCGATGCGCGGCTGGTCACTGACCGCCGCAGCCATCCGTTACCGTTCGATCTGATCGCGCCTGACTTGGTGGATCTATGCTTGCTCGCGCCAGGTAATGAGACGAGCGGCGATGTGGTGGCCTGTGATGAGCGGGAGGTGCGGCGCCTCTGGGCAGCCGCAGCTAACTCGGCAATGTGGCAGCGGGATCCGTAAGGGCCGGGCGCCCTAAGCCTTCGACACATTGGGCACAACCTGGGCAAGCCGGGCACAATCCCTGCGAAATTAGTTTGTTTTCAATTTTCTAGGTGACGGAACGCCCGCACTCATAATGCCGGGGTCAGCGGTTCAAGTCCGCTCGCCGCTACCAACACTTCCAGGACATATCCATAGGCGCCGTTTTGGCTGGGGCTTCAGTTCCTGGCGGTCACAAGCCGCCACAGGCAGAGGGCCGACCGGACACCCGCTTCGGTCCATGTTCCATTTTGACATCGAAGCTGAGCGTACAATCTGGCGGCTTCGCCTTCCGACAACGACCCTGCTCGCCTTGCTGGCCATTTGGTGAGAGCGCCCATCACGGAGCCTGATGCTGGCTGTCCGCCCGCGGCTGCACGGCCGCCGCCGTCACGGCCTTCGCCGCCGCGTTCACACCCTCCTGCCGTCTCTCCTCATCAAGATGATGCGCGGCATGATGGTCATGCCCTGACGCACCCGCCCTGTGCGCGTCCCCATGCCGCCGCGCCGTGAGCCATCCGGCGAACAGGCCAAGCATGGGGGCACGCGCCCGCCCAATCCCAATCTTGCACACCGTTGGGCTTGGATCTCGCGATGCGGGGCGAAAGAGAGGTGCCCGCCGTGGCCGGCTGCCAAGGTCAGTGGCAGCCGGCCCGGAGATGGGCCGGCCCTCTCCGCTCAGGGGGCCGTTCCCGCGCCGATCACCGCGGGCCCCGCCCCGCCCGCCAGGGCGCGGGCCTCGTTCAGCTGACGCTGCGCATCGATCTGCGAGCGCGTGTTGTTCAGGATGGAGGTCTGCGCCGCGATCAGCTCCGCCTGGCTGTTCGTGTTTGTCACACGGACCGAAAGGATGTCCCCGAAGGCGCTGAGGCCGGCTTTGATCACGTCATAGGGGATGCGCGCGGCGGCGACGGCCGTGCTCGGCATCACCACCGAACTTCCGGTCAGCAGCCCGTTCTCGAAGGTGACGCTCGTGGTGCGGGTGACGAGCGGCGCGCCGAGCAGGTTGATGCCCTCGGTCCGGTGCGGATTCACCAGCGTGACGCTGAAGCGGTTGGCGGCTTCCGGCCGGCCGCCGCGCGGCACGATCGCGAGGGTGACCGGCACCACGCTGCGGTAGCAGACCGAGAAGGTGCATGCCGGCGTCTCGCTGCTCTCCCGCGGCCGAAGCTGCGGCGGCGCCGATACCATGGTGACCCGCGCGCCATCGGGCAGCACGGCGCCGTCCAGCAGCTCCCGCACCCCCAGCACGGTGGTGAAGGGATAGGCCGCGGGATCAGGCCGCGTCGCGCCAGTACCTCTCCCCGCGCGCATCGGATTCACAACCGCCCCCGCGGCGGCACCGACGGAGCGCGCGATCTGCACCGCGAATTCTGCGCGCCGGTCAGTGAGCGCCGCCCGCGAGGAGTTGAGCAGCCCGCTGGTGCCGACGGTGAAGTTCAGATCATCATCGGTCCAGCCGGAGGCGATATGCCGCAGCCGGAACTGGGCGGCCGGGTCACCGACGATGCTGACCGAGGGCGTGTAGGTCACCACGCCATCCTTCAACTCGCCGCGAATGGTGACGAGGCTCATGGGCAGCGAATAGACCACGCCGCCCGGATCGGCCGGGCCCGCGTCGGGGCTCTCCGCCACCGGTTGGGAAATCACCGTCTGGCGATAGCCGCAGGCGCTCACCATCAGGGCGGCGGCCAGGCTGGCCGCGGCCCGCAGGCTGGGTTGCTTCTTCATCGGGAATGCTCCTGTCCGGTTCGGTTTCAATGCGTGCGGCGATTGAAGAGCTGTGTCATGGCCGGGCTGGCCGGTCCGGCGAGGGATGGCGCCGTCTCCTCAAGATAGGCGCGCAGCGCCTGCCGGCGATGCGGCAGGAAGTGGTCGGTGAGTGCGGGCGAGAGCCGCCCTCCCTCATCCACATGCACGAAGATGCCGGCGACGTCGGGCCAGCGCGCATCGCTCGCGACATTCTGCCGCACCGAAAGCTGGTGGCATCCGGCGCAGGTCATGGCGCCCGCACGCGCCAGCACATGCTCCGCCGTGGTTCCGCAGGCCTGGGCCGCCGCATTGGCCGCGACGCGCGCCGCAATGGCGGCGCGCAGCGCTGGGGCGACGATGGCCAGCGGGTCCTCCTGCCGATCGCCCGAGACACTCACGAAGGCGTCGAAGCGGCCGGGAAAGCCCGCGCCCAGGGTTCCAAGCAGCCGCGTCAGCGAGCGCAGGCCGGGGCTCTCCGCCTCGGGCTGCAGCAGGCGGTCGGTGATCGCGGTCGCCATCTCCGCCTGGAAGGCCGTGCGCAGCGCGGCCATGCCCGAGGGGTCGCCGGAGGCGGGCGCGCGCCACAGGGCCGGAAGCGGATTCTCCTTCACGGTCGCGGCCAGAAAGGCCGGCTGACCCTGCGCGACCGCGATGTTCCATTCGCGCAACTCCCACGGAAACCGGGCGGGCTGGCCGCGCGTGACGAACAGGTTGCCCCGGACCTGGCCGATCCCGGCCGAGAAGGCGCGCGCGCTGATCACGGCGCCACCATCGGGCAGATCCGAACGCCCGTCGCCATCCACATCGCCGCGAAAGAAGAAGCCGGCGAGGGAGCTGGCCACAGCGGCGGCACTCATCCCGGGGTCGGTGAGGCGCTGCCAGAATTCGGCGATGGGGCGGCAGGCCTCGGGCCGGCCCGTGCCATTGGGAATCCGCGCCTCGAAGATCAGCGTCATCCGGTCCAGCTGGTCCTGGCCGTCGCCCTTGGCATAGACGATGCGATGCTCGCCGCAATCGCCGCCCTGGATGTCGCGCAGGTCGAAGCGGTTGAAGACGGCGACGGGGCGGAAGCCATCCCGCCCCGTGGCGCGCAGCATGTCCTGCGGGTTGAGCGCGGCCTCGTTCGGGCGCGGCGTGACGCGGATGGCCATCCCGGTCTCGGGATGGGTGAAGCTCTCCTGCCGCAGCGTGTCGAGCATGGAGCGCAGCAGGGCGACCCGCGCGGGCTGGCTGTCCGCCGCCCCGGCCGAGGCGATGATCGCACCCAGTGCGCGGCCGAGCGAGAAGTCCAGCTCGGGCGCCGCCTGGGTGAAGACGTCCGGATGGGCGTCCCGGCTGACGACGACGCTGCGCCAGGCGCTCGGCTCCTGGGTCGGGGTGCCGCCCGGCGGGGCGGGGGGGAAGCAGGCGGCCGTCTGCCCCACGGCTTCGCCGCCGAGCATCGTGGTGGCCATGAGAAGCGCGGCGAAGCGCGCGAGTTGGCGATGCATGGAACTCTCCATCTGGTTGGGGTGCGGGATCAGGGATGGGCGATGGCGGCCTGGACCGCGGCGAGCGCGTCCACCCGGCCGAAGCCGGCGGCGTCGTTGCGGCCACCGGCATAGGGGAAAGGGCCGATCTTCACCGCCGTCTCGCGGATGATCCGGCGCACCGCGACCTCGGGCAGGTCGGGCCGGGCGGAGAGGATCAACGCGGCGACGCCTGCCACGATCGGCGTGGCGGAGGAGGTGCCGTTGAACACCGGGTCATAGCCGTTGCCGATCGCGGTGGTGAGATTGCGTACGCCCGGCGCCACGACCGAGACCTCGGGGCCGCGGCTGCTCGCCCAGCCATTCTCTCCATCGGCGCTGTCCCAGCTCTTCACCTCGTCGAACTGGTTGCTGGCGCCGACGGTGAGCATCTCCGGCAGGCTGCCGGGATAGAGCACCTGCCGCCCATCATTGCCCGCCGCGATGACGATGACGCAGCCGAGGCCGCCGCGGCCCCGCGTGCGGGCGCCCTCCAGCTCACGCTCGACGGTGCTGGACGGCGGGAGGCCGCCCCAGCTGTTGCTGATGATCCAGGCGCCCGCGCTCCGCCAGGCCCAGGCGATGGTGCGGGCGATCTGGCCTGTCGTCGTCACCCAAGGCCGCCCCTCGCCGTCCGAATAGGCGATGCGGCCGGCGAGCAGGCCGGCCCCGGCGGCGACGCCGCGGATGCCGATCCCGTTGCCGCCGATCGCCACGGCCAGGCCGGCGCAGGCGGTGCCATGGCCGTCCCAGGGGTTGGGCTCCTGGAAGCTGTCCGCATCCACCCCGTCGAAGGTGCCGGCGACGGCCTGCGCCAGGTCGGGATGCGTGGTCGCCACCCCTTCGTCGAGGATGGCGACCAGGACGTCGCGCTGGGCCGGCGCCAGGCGTTGCGCCGCCAGCGCCCCGATCAGCTTCAGCGCGTATTGCTGGTCCTGCATCGGGTCCAGCGGGCCCGGCTGCACCGGCACGAAGGTGGTGAGGCGGCGGCCGATGGTGACGAAGTCGGGCTCGGCGTAGTCCACGTCGGCATCCTCATCCAGCGCCCGGCACACGGCGAAGACGTCGCTGTCGTCTGGGATGGTGGCGACCACGGCATCGCCCCCGGCTTGTCCGGCCAGCTTCAGCCCGTGCTTCCGCGCGACGGCTTCCGGATCACGACCGGCATGCAGGCCCAGGATCACCCTCTCGGTCGGCACCGCCTTGTTGGCGCCGACGCGGAAGACCGGCAGCGCCCGCGCCACCTCAGGCTGCCCGTTGAGGGCGCCGATCGCGGCCATGGGCGAGACGCCTCCCAGCGCGGGCGGCGGCACCGGCACCAGCGTCAGCCTTTCGCCGGGCACTTCGTAGCGGGCGGTGAAGGGGCTCAGCCCGCGCACCGCGGCGGTGGCGCGGGCACGTCCGCTCTTCGGGATCGTGTCGTCGAAGCGCACGGCGACGACGGTGCGATCGACTTCGAGAGCCACATCCTGGCCCCCCACCTTGTAGGCGTATTCCATGGAAGCGCTCCCCAGTTCCTGCTCCGGGCCTGATCGCCGCGGTGGGCACAGGCTGGACTGCGCCGTGTCAGCACAGCGTGAGAGGGCGGCGCCGGCGCGCTCTCACGATGGAATCACGGGCGCGCGGGCATGGTCGGGTCAGGACATGTGGAGCGCGGCATGGCGTCCAGTCACGGCGGCAAGGTCTTCGGGCGGGGAAGCATCCCGGTGCGCATGAGCGCCGTGGCCGCGCCCATGACCGCGATCGGGTATCGCCACATGTTCGGCGCGCCGACGCAGCGATGGGCCGAGGAAATCCCCGAGGCGGAGCTGCAGGCACGCCTCGCCGTCCTGGCGCGGCTCATGGCCTTCGAGACGGCGATGACCGCCGATCATTCGGCCTTCGAGAACCCGACCATTCCCTCAGGCTACACCTATCTCCTGCAACTCGTGGCGCATGATTGCGTCGCGACGCCGACGCCGTTCTGGGCGCTGCCGGAGGCGCTGAACCACGTGCGCAACGCGCGCCCGGCGCGGCTGCGGCTCGAGACGCTGTACGGCGGCGGGCCCTCGGTCTGTCCGCACGCCTATGAGCCCGACGATGCGAGGGATGCCTCGCGTTCGCGTCTTCGCCTGGGCCCGATGAAGCCGCTCTCACCCGGCGGGGCGGCGCCCCTGCGCGACATCGGGCGCGTCGCCATTCCGCCGATGCCGGGGCCTGGGGCCGGGCCGGCGGCGGGCGTGCTGGCCGATCCGCTCATCTGCGACCCGAGGAACGAGGACAACGCCTTCCTGGCGCAGATGACGGCGCTGTTCCATCTCCTGCACAACACCCTGCTCGACCTGCTGCCGAGCGGCCGCGCCGCGCCGCAGGACCGCTTCGCCTGCGCCCGCGAGGCCACCACGCTGCTGTATCGGCGCATCCTGCGGGAGGATGTCCTGGCGCGGCTGCTGCATCCCGATGTCCTGAAGGTGTATCAGACCATCTGGCAGGCCGCAGCGCCGGACCAGTTGCTGGATCGCTCCGCCGATCCTGCCGTCCCGCTGGAGTTTTCCCACGCCGCCTTCCGCTTCGCCCACGCCATGGTGCGCCCCACCTACCGCATGCCCGGAGCCCCGACCCCGCTTTCCGTGAGCGACGCGCTCTCCGCCACCAGCGCGCGCAATCCTCGCCGCATGCCGCTGGACCAGAGCTGGATCCTGGGGTGGAGCCACTTCTTCGAGATCGCGCCGGCCGGGGCCATCCGGCCCAATGCGAGCCTGCGAATCACGCCGCGCCATTCGCACGGCCTGTTCGACAGCCACCACTTCGCCTGGCCGGGCCCGGCGGGAGCAGGGGATCCGTGGCGCGGGAATGTCGCGTTTCGTGACCAGATGAGCGCGGCGCGGTCCGGCCTCTGGAGCGTGGATGCGCTCTATGCGCGCATCGGCGCGCTGACCACACAGCTCGGTGGCGCCTGGGCCGGCCTGCTGGCCGGCGGCGGCCTCGCCTCGGCCACCGAACGCGCCGAGGCGCTGAGGAACTGGCTGCTCAGCCGGACCCGATCGCCGGAGGCGCACCGCACGGTCATCGACTGGCTGGCGGAGGACCCGCCGCTGCCCTTCTACGTCCTGTTCGAGGCCGAGGCGGAAACCGGCGGCACCCGGCTTGGGCGCCTGGGCTCCATCCTCGTGGGCGAGGTGCTGTTCGGCCAGATGCTGGACGACCCGCTGCAAGACGAGCGCGCCGCCACCCCCCTGGGCAAACTCGCGGCCGGCTTCGGCTTCGGTGCGGCCTTGGACGGGGCGGAGGGCATCTCGACGATGGCCCGGCTGATCACCTTCGTCGCCGAGTGCAACGCGCTGCAGGACGCGACACCCCCCTTCCTGTGACACAAAGAGGAGACCGAGACATGTCCAGTTCAGCCGCCAAGCCGACCGTTCCGAAAGCCTTCGAAGTGATCAACCCCGATCAGCTGGGCCGCCTGATCAAGCAGTGGGTCCGGGGCGAGATTCCCATTCCGAAGGATGACGACCTGGAGACCTTCCGGCAGCAGATCATCGATTCCGGCGCCGGGTTGAAGACCGAACCGCGCGACTTCAAGCGCCTGCGCATCATCACGCACCGGGCCGACGAGCTCGTCCTGCGGCTGCCTCCGGTGGAGATGGTGGAGGAGCACGAGAACCGGCTCCGCGGAGGCGACTCCTATAACGTGCCGGGGTTCTACGGAACGGTCACGGCCCCTGGTGCGCAGCAGAACGCCTCGCCGCAGGACAAGATCCATTTCGACGATGCGCGGATCGGCGACTACACCATCGGCAATTGCGCCTGATCCTTGCGGCTACCAGCGGCCGTGCCGCATGCCGGCGTCGGGAATTCCGGCGCCGGCCACGCCCTCGCGCAGCCGCTCCCAGTTCTGCGCCGTGCTGATCGGATAGAGATGGAGCAGCCAATGCCCCATCGCTTCCTCGGTCGCGGGCCCCGCACCACGCCAGGCGGCCCGCACCTTGTCGAAGAAACGTTGCGCGCCGGCGGCGGCACCGAGGGCGTCACCCAGCTTGTAGGACGCGGCCGCGCGCCAGGCAGGCAGGGTGCGGATCACATCCTCCGCGCGGTCGCAGGCGTCGAGCGTCGCACGGTCGTCCCCGCGCAGATAGGCGATGGTGACCTGGTATCCCCAATGCGTCAGGCCGGGCGAGACTGTCATCTCCAGTGAATCCGCCGCCAGTTGGGCCGCTTCGCGGTGATGGCCCGCGAAGCTGTGGAAGAGCGAGGCGGAGATGAGGGTCCAGCTGTCATTCGGGTTCAACTCGCAGGCGAGCTGCATCGGGGTGGTGGCGCGGTCATGCTGGCCGAGCATGGCGAACGACCAGCCGAGGCAAAGCTGTGCCCGGCTGTCCATCGGGTCGCATTGCACGGCGCGCCGCGCGTATTCGAGCGAGCGCTCGGACCGCGCTTGGTCGCGCCAGATGCCCGGATTGACGATGTGTTCGACATTATCGAGCTGGGCGAGGCTGCTATAGGCCGGAGAGAAGCCTGGATCCTGAGCGATGGCCTCGCGGAACAGGGCGCGCGCCGTCTCCCAACTGTCCGGGCTGAAGCCGCGGATCACGCTCTGCCCCAGCAACCAGCGGTCATGGGCGGCCAGCGAGACATCGGCCCGCTCCGCGATGCTGGACAGGCGCGTCGCCGAGATCTGGCTGGTGAGGGACATTGCGATCCCGCGCACGAAGCGGCTCTGCGCCTCGAACCAGCTGGCGAGGTCGAGGTCCATGCGCTCGCTCCACGCGACGACGCCACTCTCGCTGTCGCGCACGGTCAACACAAGACTGATCCGCTCGCCAGCCTGGTAGGCCGTGGCGCCGATGGCGTAGCGGCTGGAGACGCGCCCCGCCAGGGCAGACTCGGAGGGCATGGTGCTGCCATCCAGCACGAACCACTCGCGGAACCGCACGAGACAGGCGATCAGGTCATGCCGAAAGCCGTGGACGAGATGCGCGCGCTCCTCCGGCACCCCATGCGCGGCGAAGGGCTCGATCAAGAGCAGCATCCGCGCGCGCGTCTGGGGCGGCGGGACGACCGGCTCTGCCGCCTGCGGCCGCGCCGTGGCCGTTGGCGTGGGCGGCGCCAATCGGCCCGTCTTGATGTCCGCGACCAGTTCCTGCGTGGCCGGCGAAGGCTCCATGTCGAAATCCTCGCCGAGGAGGTTCCAGAGCGCCTCGTACAGGCGAAGGGCACCCGCGACGTCACCCTCCGCCACTGCGGCCTGCATCGCGTGGCGGCAGGCTTCCTCATTGGTCGGATCGAGGCTCAGCAGGGCGCGTGCCGCTGCGCGGCGGACCGATGGCGAAGCAGCGGCCAGCAGCACCCCGAGCCGCCGCGCCAAACCCGCCTGCAGGGACTGACGCTTTGTGAGGAGCCAGACGCCGAAGGCCGGATCGAGATCCTCGTAGCCTTCCATCAGGGTTTCCGCCAGAAGCGGGACTTCGGTCAGGCTGGCCGGCACCTGGCCCGCCTCCAGGACCGCCTCCAGCTCCTGCACGTCAATACGCCAGGCGGAGGCGAACATGATGAGGCTCAGCCGCTCCGGCGAGAAAAGCGCGCCGGGCAGGACCTCGCGCAACTCGTGCACCACCTGGCGTAGCGATGCGCGCCCCTTCGCCTCCGAGGATTCACTCCAGAGCAGCCCGACCAGCCGCTCTCGCGTTACTTCGCGGCCTGAGGCCAGAGCGAGAGAAGCCAGCACGGCACGTGCCTTGCGGTTGCGCAGCCGGACTTCCGACCCGTCCAGCAGCAGGCGAAACCCGCCCAGTAGGGAGAGATCCACCCGGCTCAATCCATGAGATACCGTTGAACGAGCTTGCAGCGAATCCACCATTGCTTCGCCCGAAGAAGGATTGCGACAGAAGATTGCAATTAATGAATTCAGTGGAACAGAGATACACCAAAAAGATGCCCGGGCCCGCCGCCCGTCTCGGCGATGGCAGCGACGAGGCGAGGGGGTATGTCACGGCTGGGAGTGCAGCAGAGCCCGTCGCTGATGACCCGCCAGACCGGAATACCGGTTGGCGAAGCATGCTCGAACAGCAAAAGCGGGAAACCGGCCTCGGAGAGCCGCCTCGCCACATCCTCGAAGGCGTAGTCCGGGTCGGCATGGCCACCCGGATGCCGCGTGGGCTCGCCGCGCGGGTGCAGCAGCCACGCGGCTTCCGTCGTGACGCGAACAAAGCGGGCCCGCATCGCCTGATCGCGTGGGTTCAATGCGGTCTCGCCACGCTGTTGCAGCTTCAGGCGCACGACATGCTGCGCGAGCTCATTCTGGCAGAGTTCTAGGACTGCGGCGCAGGCGGCCTCACCCAACGTGGCGCGTGCCGCGGTGCCGCAGCAGAAGCCCCGCCCCTCTGCGGCGAAGGAGACAGCCGCGACGGCGGGAATGCGGAGATCGGTCGTGATGTCCAGTAACCAGGACCGACGCGTGCCACTCCCCTGCCGGAGCGTGGCGAGCAGGGCGTTGGCTGCGCCAGCATCTTCCATCGCCAAAGGGCGTGGGGGCCGTCCGCCGACCCACCAGAGGCAGACCGCGTCGCGCTCGACGAGTTCCAGCGTCGCTCGCAGCCTGGCCTCCGCGGCGCTGCGGGCAGCCGCGCAACCGATAGAGAGCGGCATGGGGGCCGGCGAGACGACGCGCGCAGGTGACCGCCGGAGGGCGCGGTCGCGCGGAACTCGTTGCGGCATACCGTCGTGCCAACGGTAGAACACAAGTTCGTCGGGTAGGCCTTGCGCGGGGCGCATCGCCACCGTTTCAACCTGGGCCGCGATCTCGACCACCTCGCCGATACAGGCTGCGAAAGCCTCACCGGGGTGCGGCCCGACACCGGAAGTGCCGATCGGCGAAAGATCGACGTCGCCCGCGATCCGACCCAGGTCGATCTCGGCCCCGAAGCAGTGCAAGCCGGGCGCATCCGGCGCGGACAAGGCAAATACACGCCTGCAATCGAGCGCGGCACGCAGCAGCCGCATGCGATCGAGACGCTGCTCGCTCGGCGTAGCGTGATCCCAGCCAAGGATGGTCAGGAGTTCCGCTCCCGAGGCGTCGGGCGCATCCAACTCTAGCGCGTTCCGCGCTGCGAGCAGCATGTTTTGCGGTATGGCCATGGCTCCCCCTCACGACGCATGGGTCTGCGAATCACGCGCGGTTCACGTGGCCCACCTCAAGTTGACATCCATGGGCGGTCACAAGGCAGAGAGGATGCATGACGAGCAAGGGTTTCGTCACGGCCGTCCATGGGACGGCGCGGCTTCGACTTGGTTGCGGCCGCGACCGCGTGATTGGTTCGGCTTGGCTTCTGGTCTCGCGGATCGGCAGATCAGGAGACCTGCTCCTATTGGGATGGGTTGGTCGTGGTTCGGCACCGCGACCGCCGCCGCGTCTGACGATAGCGGCGACTTTGCTGCCGGCGTCAGGCGTAACGCGGGAGGAAAAGTTCATCCTCTTGAGCAAGGCACCGCCGGTCGCGTTCTCTGGCCGTTTCGTGCCCGCGGAGGGTACCGCAACTCTCGAAGGAGAACCCAGCCGCCTCACGATCAAGGTCGTCGCCCTGCTACCTCGTCGCTTGTCCCTCCATGCGGAGGGTGAGCGGCGCCAATGGTTCGGGGAGGTGCTTTGAGCAATTGCCCACGGCACTCATGATGCCGGGGTCAGCGGTTCAAGTCCGCTCGCCGCTACCAACACGTCCGCGCACAGGGAACGCCTCACCCGCCGCCCGTGAAGCGCGCGCTGCTCTCCGCCATCACCGCGGCCATCTCCGCAGCATTCGCCACCTCGACCAGCCCATCGCCGCGATCCAGGCCGAGCCGTCGCCGGAACAGGAAGAGCAGCGCGACCCGCACCTCCACCACCGCCTCGCCATCCTCCATCCCGTAATCCACCGCCACCACGCGCTGCTGTGCCGCATTGAGGCGCGCGGCCGGGCGCAGGCGGACGGCGAAGCGCCGCTCCCAATCCGGGTCAGGCGGCAGCGGGCCCGCGTCACGTGCCGCACCCAGCTCCAGCATGCGCGGAAACAGCAGGTGCTCGTGCCGAAGCGCGTCATGGTTCCAGGCGCGCAGATGCCAACGCAGCCCGTCGCTCGCGAAGGCGACGGGAGAGATCCAGCGCCAGGCGGGCTCGGGCTGGTTCATCGGCTGGTAGAGCACATGCAGCGCCTGCCCCTCACGCTGCACCTGCGCCAGGCGCCGCAGCAACCAGGGGTCCAGCCGTCGCGCGGGCAGCGGCATGATCTCGACGGGCAGGCCATGCGGCGCCTCGGCGTCGCGCAGCCAGGCCTCGGCGCTGGGCTCGCCGAACAGCGGCCGGAAATCCGGCCCCGCGAGATAGGTCTTCTCGCGCGTGTCGTAGCGCAGGTTGCCGGGCGCGCGCGCCTGGTAGTCGCGCAGGTCATTCGTCGCCTGCGGCACCGAGATCCCGAAGCGGCGGATCAAGGCGGCGCGGTTCACCCGCCCCTCCCAGAAGGCAGCGAGGTCAATGGCGCGCAGCCGCGCCTCCTGGCTCCAGCGGAGGTCCGTGGCGCGCGGCGGGGGCGATTCGCCGCTCATGATGCGCATAGAAACTATGTTGACGCAGTTTCGCAATACGCATAGAAACTACGCGGACCATTCATCCGGCCCAGACCCCATCGCGCAACACCGCTTTCGGCACCCCCGGAAGCGAACGGAGGAGCCTTGCCCATGCTCAAGTCCCTGAAACGCCTTGTTCCCGTGCTGCTGCTGGCCGCCCTGTTGCCCGCCTGCGCCACCATCACCACCGGCACCAGCCAGAGCATCGCCGTCATGACAGAGCCGCCCGGCGCCAGCTGCACCCTCTCGCGCGATGGCGGCGTCATCGCCGTGGTGAACCCCACGCCCGGCACCGTCACCGTCAGCAAATCCACCCGCGACATTGCGGTGAGCTGCCCCCGCCCCGGCCACCTGCCGGGCGTCGCCAGCGAGCAGAGCCGCGAGGGCTTCTTCACCCAGCGCCAGGCCGAGACGCGGCGCATCTTCGACGAACGCATCCGGGCCGTGGACACCGGCTGCGGCCCCGGCGAGCGGCAAGCCTGCAGCGAGCGGATGCAGGCCCTCTCGCGCGAGCGTGACGAGGAGCTGGCCCGGCTGAACGCGCTGCGCCTCGTCACCCGCGTGGGGGCCTGAGGCACCGCCATGAGCCCGCTTCCCAGCCCGCTTCCCAACCCTCTGCCCGGCCAATTGCTGCCACAGGTCATGGCCCTCGCCGAGCAGGCCGGGCGGATGATCACCGCCGAAGCCACCCGCCCGGGCGGGCCGCGCGGCACGGGCGCTCACGCGCCGGTGGATGGCGCGATCGAAGTCCTGCTCCGCACCGCCCTGCTCACCCTGCTTCCTGCCGCCTGGCGTGGCGAAGAAACCGGCGCCGCCCCAGGTCCCGATAACGGCTTCTGCTGGCTGGTGGACCCGCAGGACGGCACGAGCGCCTTCCTCACCGGGCAGCGCGGCAGCGCCGTCTCCATCGCCTTGCTGCACGAGGGGCGGCCGTTGCTGGGCGTGGTGCATGCGCCCCTGCCGCCCGATCGCGGCCCCGACACCATCGCCTGGGCCGAAGGGCTGGACCACCTGATCCGCGACGGCGCCCCCTGGCCGCATCGGCTGGACCGGGCGCGCCTCGGCGCCGGCGATGTCGTGCTGATGGCCCCCGCCGCCGCACGCTTCCCCCTCGGCAACGGCCGCGCCCTGCATCCCGCCCGCTTTGTGGCCCAGCCCTCCATTGCCTATCGACTTGCGCGTGTCGCCGCGGGGGATGCGGCGGCGGCGGCCTCGATCATCCCCACCAGCGGCTGGGACTATGCGGCCGGCCACGCGCTGCTGCTCGGCGCGGGCGGTGCGCTGCTGAACGAGGCCGGGCGCCCCGTCACCTACACGCAGACCGGTGAAAGTCAGGCCGGGCGCTGCTTCGGCGGCGCCCAGGGCGTGGCGCGCGATCTGTCCAACCGCAATTGGAATGCCGTCGCCGGGGGCCGCCCCCTGCAGCCGCGGACCAGCCTCGCCTGGCCACCACGCGGCTGGGATGTGGCGCTGGACCGCGCACTCGGTTGCCTCTTCGGCCAGGTCGCCGGGGATTCCCTCGGCTCGCTCGTCGAGTTCAAATCGCCCGCCGAGATCGTCCGCCACCATCCGGACGGGCTGCGTGACCTGGCGGATGGCGGCACCTGGAGCACCATGGCCGGCCAGCCCACGGATGACAGCGAATTGGCGCTCGACCTCGCGCGCATCCTGGCCGGCCGTCCCGCATGGTCGGCCGAGGCGGTGGCCGCGGCCTATGCCGGCTGGCATGCCTCCCGCCCCTTCGACATCGGCGGCACCACCGCCCAGGCGCTCTCGGCCGCCGCCGCCGCGCCGGAGGGCCGGGTGGCCGCCGCAGCCCGCCGCGCCGCCAATGCCTATAGCCGGGCCAATGGCGCGCTGATGCGCTGCGCGCCCATCGGCCTCTGGGCCCGCCATGCGCGGGAGGCGGCCGAGGCCGCGCGGGAGGATGCGCGCCTCACCCACCCGAACCCGATGTGCCAGGCGGCCTCCGCCGGCTTCGTCGCTGCCATCGCCACCGCGCTCACCGGGGGCGACGCCGCGGCCATGCTGGAGGCGGCCGAGGCGGAACTGCAGCGCGACGCGCCGGATGAACTGCGCATCGCCCTGGCGCTGGCGCGGCAGGGCGAAGGCCCGGCGAACTTCATCCACCAGCAGGGCTACGTCCTCATCGCCTTCCAGAACGCCTTCCGCCATCTGGCGCAGGCCACGCCGCTGGAAGAAGCGGTGGTGCGGACCGTGGCCGAAGGCGGCGACACCGACACCAACGCCGCCATCTGCGGCGCCCTGCTGGGGGCGGCCCAGGGCAGCGCCGCCGTGCCGATGCGCTGGCGCATGGCCATCCAGTCCTGCCGCCCGATGGAGGAACTGGGCGCGCTGCAGCCCCGCCCGCCGCGCTACTGGCCGGACGACCTGCCCGCCCTGGCCGAGGCCCTGCTGCGGCGCGACTGACGCCCAAGCCTCTGGTATCCTGCCCCCTCAGCGAGAGTCCTCCCTCACCCATGCGCCTTCTCCACACCGCCGACTGGCATCTCGGCCGCGCGCTCTGCGGGCAATCCTTCCACGCCGAGCAGGAGCGCCTGCTGACCGGCGCCTTCCTCGAGATCCTGCGCGAGACGAAGCCCGATGCCGTGCTGCTGGCCGGCGATGTCTATGACCGCGCCCTGCCGCCCGCCGATTCCGTCGATCTGCTGGACGAGGTGCTGCAGCGCATCATCCGCGGCCTCGGCATCCCCGTCGTGATGATCGCGGGCAACCATGATGACGAGCGGCGACTGGCCTTCGGCTCCAGCCTCCTGCGCGATGCGGGGCTGCACATCTGCGACAGCGCGATGGGACGCGCCTTCCCCTTCGAGGACGCGCACGGCCCGGTTTCCATCCTCGCCGCCGGCTATGGCACGCCCGCGCTGCTCGCCCAGCTCTTCGGCGCCGAGGCCGGCATCACCACGCATGATGCGGGCTTCGCTGCCGTCGCCGCGAATCTTCGCGCCATCGCTCCCGTCGGCGCACGCAGGGTCGTGGTCGCGCACGCCTTCATCTCGGGCGGCCTGACCAGCGACAGCGAGCGCATGCTGCAGGTGGGCGGCAGCGGCGCCGTCTCGGCCGCGCATCTGGCGGGCTTCCACTACACCGCGCTGGGCCACCTGCATCGCCGGCAGAGCATGGCGGAGGGGCGCGTCGCCTATTCCGGCTCGCCGCTCGCCTATTCCTTCGCCGAGGCGGGCAGCACGAAATCCGTGACGCTGGTGGAGCTGGACGCCGCTGGCCGCGTCACCACCGAGGATTTCGCGCTCACCCCACGCCATCCGCTCCGGGTGATCCGCGGCACGCTGGACGAGGTTCTGGCCGCCGCCGACGGCCCGGGCCGCGAGGACTGGCTTCAGGTGATCCTCACCGACCGCCCGCTCGGCGCCAAGGCATCGCTTCAGGAGCGCTACCCTTCCGTGCTCGAACTGCGCTTCGAATCCCCGCTCACCTCGGGCGAGGCCGGTGCGGCGCCCACGGCGCGCATCCCACATGACCCGCTGGAGGCGCTGATGGCCTTCCGTGCCGCCATCGGCGCGGGCGACCTCGCCGTGGAGGAACGCGCGGCCGCCATCCTGGCGATCAACGCCGCGATGCGCGCGGAGGACTGAGCCCATGCGCCCGGAAATCCTCCGCCTCGCCGCCTTCGGCGCCTATGCGGCCGAACAGCAATTCGACCTCGCCGAACTTGGGGCCCACCGGCTCTTCCTGATCCATGGCCCGACCGGCGCGGGCAAGACCACGCTGCTGGACGCGATCTGCTTCGCCCTCTTCGGCGAGAGCAGCGGCAAGGAGCGTGGCGCGAATGACCTGCGCAGCCACCACGCCACCCCCGCGACCGAAACCTTCGTGGAGCTCGATTTCGCCCTCGGCGCGCGGCGCTATCGCATCCGGCGCTCGCCCGCGCAGAGCGTCATCGGAACGCGCGGCCGACCCGTCCAGCGCGCGCCGCAGGTGACGCTCTGGCAGCGCGGAGAAGATGACGCGCTCGCCGTCCTCGCCGAGCAGACCACCCCGGTGCGCGACCGCATCACCGCGCTGCTGGGCTACCAGGCGGACGAATTCCGGCAGGTCGTGCTGCTGCCGCAAGGCCGCTTCCGCGAGCTGCTGACGGCCTTGCCGAACAAGCGCCAGGAGATCCTGGCCACGCTGTTCCAGACCTCGCTCTACCAGCGCATCCAGGCGCATTTCGCGGAGATGGAGGGCAAGGCCAAGGCGGCATGGACCGAGGCGAAGACCCAGCGCGAGACCCTCCTGGCCGAGGCCGGCGCCGAGACGCCCGAGGCCGCCGCCGCCCGCGCCGCCGAGCACGCGACCGCGCTGGAGGACGCCACGCGCGCGGCCGGCACCGCCAATGCGCTGGCCCAGGCCGCCACCGCCGCCCTCACCGAGGGCCGCCGCGGCGCCGAACGCCTGAAGGTCGCGGCCGAGGCCAAGGCCGCGCTCGCCGAACGCGA
>NZ_JAHRCU010000039.1 GCF_019083995.1 Roseococcus sp. SDR | reverse complement strand
CCGCGCGTTCGGCCGCTTGCACGCGCGCCGCGCCGGCGATTCGCTCGGCCGCCAATTGCTGCGCCTGGCTCGCGGCCTCCCGTGCGCGCTCGGCGGCCTGGGCGGCGGCGGCACGTTCGGCCTCGGCGGCGCGGCGGGCGGCCGGCACATCCTGCGCCAGGGCAGGCCCGGCGAGCATCAGCAGGAGAGCGAGCGCGGGGATCACGCGCCTTGGTAACGGCTTGCGCGGGGGTGTCGCCAGCCTTTCGCGCGCATGCGACAACACCCCCACGGAATCAGGGACAACACCATGGCCGAAGGTCGCCTCTTCATCGGCAATCGCCGATACTCCTCCTGGTCGTTGCGCGGCTGGCTGGCCGTGAAGCTCGCCGGACTCGACGTGGAGGAGGTGGTGCTGCCGCTCGCCGGCACCGGCGGCAAGGGCAGCCCCGCCGTGCAGGAGAATTCGCCCAGCGGCCTCGTCCCCTATCTGGAGCATCAGGGCGCGCGGATCTGGGAGAGCCTGGCCATCGCTGAATATTGCGCGGAATTCGCCCCCGCCCTCTGGCCGGCCGAACGCAAGGCGCGCGCCCATGCCCGCAGCATCGCAAGTGAGATGCATGCCGGCTTCCGCGAGCTGCGGATGGCCATGCCGATGAATCTCGGCCGAACCTTCCCCGGCCGCGGCCGCACCGAAGGCGCGCTGAATGACATCGCCCGCATCGAGGCAATCTGGGCCGAGGCGCTGGCGGCCCATGGCGGCCCCTTCCTGATGGGCGCCACCTTCACCATCCCGGACGTGATGTATGCGCCCGTCGTCGCGCGCTTCCTGACCTGGCAGCCGGAGCTTTCGGCCACCAGCCAGGCCTATGTGGCCGCCGTGCGCGCGCATCCCCTCGTGGATGAATGGTATCGCGGCGCCATGGCCGAGCCGGATGCCTGGCTGCTGCCCAAATACGAGAATCCGGCATGAGCACGACCGCCCTCGCGCTCGACCATGTCGGCATCTGCGCGCAAAACCTGGGCCCGATGACGGCGCAATTCGAGGCGCTGGGCTTCTCGCTCTCGCCCATCGCGCAGCAATCGGGCCGCCCCACGCCGGACAAGCCCGTGGAGCTCTACGCCACCGGCAATCGCTGCGCCTTCCTGAAGCACGGCTATATCGAGCTGCTGGCCATCCTGGAGCCCGGCCGCTTCGACAATGGCCTGTCGAAGTTCATCAGCCGCTACGAGGGGCTGCACATCCTCGCCATGGGGATGGATGACGCGGAGGCCAATCTCGCGCGCATGCGCCGCGCCGGCATTCCCATCCCGGGCGTGGCGCATCTCGAGCGCCCGGTGGACAAGCCCGATGGCCCACGCGCGAAATTCTCCCGCCTGCCCTATCCGGATGCGCCGGAGGGGCGGCTGCAGCTCATCACCCACCACACGCCCGAGCTGATCTGGCAGGAGCGCTGGATGGACCACGCCAACCAGGCGGTGGCCCTGACCGAGCTGCTGCTCGTAAGCGCGGAGCCGGCCGTGACGGCCGCACGTCTCTCCAAGCTGACAGGCCTCGTCATTGAGCCGCGCGGCATGGGCGGCTTCCTGCTGCGCTTCCCGGGCGGGGCGGGCGTGGCCGGCCCGCAGGCGCCCGCGATGGAGACGCGGGTTTCGATCTGCGCGCCAGAGGACCTGCCCGCGACCCTGCCGGGTGTCGCGATTCCCGACCTGCCCTTCATGGCCGGCTTCTGGGTGCAGACCAGCGACGGCAATGCCGCCGTGCGCCGGCTGCTCGGGCATCTGCCCCTGGTGGAGCTGCCCGGCGGTGCGCTGATGGTCCCGCCCGCCCATGCGGCGGGTGCGGCGCTCGTCTTCCACCCGTGAGCCACGCCGCCGCCATCGGCCGCAGCCTGCGTCTGTATCACGCGCCGGCGCGCCGTCCGGTGCTCGATGGCTTCTATCGCCGCTTCCTGGCGCCGGGCTCCCTCGCCTTCGATATCGGCTGCCACGTCGGCGACCGCGCGGCGAGCTTCGCCCGGATCGGTGCGCGCGTTGTGGCGGTGGAGCCGCAGCCCCGGCTGGCGCGTGCCCTGCGGCTGATCTTCCGTGACGAGCCCGCCTTCACGCTCGTGCAAAGCCTGGTCGGCGCAAGTGAGGGCGAAGCGGTGCTGCGGCTCAACAGCGCGAACCCCACCGTCGCCACAGCCAGCACGGATTTCATCGCCGCCGCCGACGGCGCCCCGGGCTGGGAAGGGCAGGTCTGGGATGCCGAAATCACCCTGCCCCGCACCACGCTCGATGCGCTGATCAGGGCGCATGGCATGCCGGATTTCGTGAAGATCGACGTGGAAGGCTGGGAGGCGGAGGTGCTGGCCGGCCTCTCCCGCCCGCCGCGCGCGCTCTCCTTCGAATTCACCACCATCCAGCGCGGCGTGGCGGCTGCGAGCCTGGAGCGCCTGTCGGCCCTCGGCTTCGCGCATTTCAACGCCTGCCTGGGCGAGAGCATGGCATGGGCCTTTCCGCAGGCGGTGGGTGCGGCGATGATGGCGCGATGGCTGGTGGAGCTGCCGGCCGAGGCCAATAGCGGCGATGTCTATGCCGCGCAGGCGCCGGAGGCGCTGTCGCGCGACTGACGCCGCATCACGCCGTGACATTCGACTGCGGGCATGGCTCAATAGTTTCCCACGCAGGCAAGGATGACCCCATGGCCGCTGCGCCGAGCCGCAAGCGCAATGCCCCCGCCCGACCGACGGTCCAAGCCGCACCACCACCACAAGGCTTCGCCTGCGTGGCCCTGCTGCTGCAAGGCGGAGGCGCACTCGGCGCCTATCAGGGCGGCGTGTACGAGGCGCTGGCGGCCAAGGGCGTGACACCCAATTGGGTGGTCGGCATCTCCATCGGCGCGATCAACGCGGCCATCATCGCCGGCAATCCGCCGGAACGTCGCGTCACGCAACTGCGCGCTTTCTGGGAGACGGTGACCGAGCGTCCCATCTCCAATCTGACGCGCGCCCTGTTCGGCGACACCCCGCCCAAGGCCGGCAACATCCTGCACCAGGCGATGGATCGCTGGGGCGCCGCCCAGGCACTGGTGACGGGCGCGCCAGGCTTCTTCGAGCCGCGCTTTCCGCCACCCTTCGCGCTGGTGCCGGGCAGCGAGGGCGCCACCAGCTTCTATGACACGAGCAAGCTGAAGACGACGCTGGAAGCGCTCGTGGATTTCGACCGCATCAATTCGGGCGATATCCGGTTCAGCGTGGGCGCGGTCAATGTCCGCACCGGCAACTTCACCTATTTCGACACCGAGACCGACAAGATCCGTGCCGAGCATATCCTCGCCAGCGGCGCGCTGCCGCCGGGCTTTCCGGCCGTGGAGATCGATGGTGAGTACTACTGGGATGGTGGCCTGGTCTCGAACACCCCGCTGCAATGGCTGGTGGAGGCCCGCAAACGGCGCGACACGCTGGCCTTCCAGGTGGATCTCTGGAGTGCCCGCGGCGACTTGCCGCGCGACCTGACAGAGGTCGCGGTGCGGCAGAAGGAGATCCAGTTCTCCAGCCGAACCCGCGCCAGCACGGATCACCTGAAGCACCTGCAGAATATCCGCGGCGCGCTTTCCGTGCTGCTGCGCGACGTGCCGGCCGAAGCCTGCCGGAGCGAGGAGGCGCAAATGCTGCGCGAATTCGCCGATCGCAAGGTCTACAACGTGGTGCAGCTCATCTACCGTTCGCCCTCCTACGAGGCGGATTCGAAGGACTACAACTTCTCCCGCCGCAGCATGGTGGAGCATTGGCAGACGGGCCTCGCTGATGCCGAGCTGGCGCTGAGCCACCCCGAGATCTTCCAGCGCCCGCCGGGCGATGTGCACTTCCAGGCCTTCGACTTTCGGCACACGCAGGACATCCCGCCACGCGCCCCCACCGACCAGGGAGAGGTCTGACCATGAATGAAGACGAGGTGCGGGCGAAGGCCTTCGCCATGCCGCTGACCAGCCCGGCCTATCCGCCCGGGCCCTATCGCTTCGTGGACCGCGAATACCTCATCATCACCTACCGCACCGACCCCGAGAAGCTGCGCGCGCTGGTGCCCGCGCCGCTGGAGGTGGATGCCCCGCTGGTGAAGTACGAATTCATCCGCATGCCCAATTCCACGGGCTTCGGCGACTATACCGAGAGCGGCCAGGTCATCCCCGTTTCCTTCAGGGGGCGGCATGGCGGTTACACGCATTGCATGTTCCTCAATGATGAGGGACCGATCGCGGGCGGCCGCGAGCTCTGGGGCTTCCCGAAGAAACTCGCCGAGCCACGCCTCAAGGCCGAGGTCGACACGCTGATCGGCACGCTGGATTACGGGCCAGTGCGCATCGCCACCGGCACCATGGGCTTCAAGCACCGGGCGGCGGATCACGCGGCGGTTCTGGCTTCCATGCTCACGCCGAACTTCCTGCTGAAGATCATCCCACATGTGGATGGCACGCCCCGCATCTGCGAACTGGTGGAATACGCGCTGGAGGATGTGACGCTGAAGGGCGCCTGGACCGGGCCCGGCGCCCTCTCGCTCATGCCGCATGCGCTGGCCCCGGTGGCCGAACTGCCGGTGCTGGAGATTGTCTCGGCCACGCATATCCTGGCCGACCTCACGCTCGGCCTGGGCCGGGTCGTGCATGACTACCTCAACCCCGGGAAGGAGAGCTGACCATGCGGATGCAGGACAAGGTTGCCATCGTCACTGGGGCCGCGAGCGGCATCGGCAAGGAGATCGCCGCCACCTTCGCGCGGGAGGGCGCCAAGGTGGTGATCGCCGATCTCAACAAGGCGGCAGCCGATGCGGCAGCGCTGGAAATGGGCGGGCCGGATCGCGCCATCGGCGTGGCGATGGACGTGACGAACGAGGCGCAGGTGGAAGCCGGCGTCGCGGAGGCGCTGGCGAAGTTCGGCCGGATTGATGTGCTGGTCAGCAATGCCGGCATCCAGGTCGTCTCGCCGCTCGAGGAATTCCCCTTCGACAAGTGGAAGCTGCTGCTCGCCATCCATCTGGATGGTGCCTTCCTCACCACGCGCGCGGTGCTGCGGCACATGTACACGCGGCCGGGCGGCGGCAGCATCATCTACATGGGCTCGGTGCATTCGAAGGAGGCGTCGCAGCTCAAGGCGCCCTACGTCACCGCGAAGCACGGCCTGATCGGCCTCGCCAAGACCGTCGCGAAGGAGGGTGCGAAGCATGGCGTGCGCGCCAACGTCATCTGCCCGGGCTTCGTGCGCACCCCGCTGGTGGAAAAGCAGATCCCGGAACAGGCCAAGGAATTCGGCATCTCCGAGGCCGAGGTGGTGAAGAACATCATGCTGAAGGAGACCGTGGATGGGGAGTTCACCACGGTCCAGGATGTGGCCGAGACGGCGCTCTTCTTCGCCAGCTTCGGCTCCAATGCGCTCACCGGTCAGTCGCTGGTGGTGAGCCATGGATGGTTCATGCAGTAGCGGGGGCGTCAGCCCCGCGCGTCGCGCGCCGCCTGCGCGTTGCGCCCGGCCTGGGAGACGCTGCCCACACGCCCGCCCGTGATGATGCCACGCCGCTTGGCACTGGGCAGAGAGGCGGCACCCGCGGCCGGCGTGGCGCCGGCACCCGGATGATGCGGCCGGGCGGCCTGGCGCCGCGCCAGCGCGGCTTGCAGAGCGGCGGTCGCCTCGGCCCGCTTTGCCTCGGCCCGCAGCGCGCCGAGGCGCGCATTCACCCGCTTCAACCCGCGCGCGAAGACCTGCTTCTTCTCCAGGAGGCCGCGGTCGCTGGCCGTCTCGCTCGCCGTGCCCCGGGCCTCGGCCTTGCCGCGATGGACGCGGCGCCGGCCACGGATGATATCGCGCGCGCGGGCGTGCTGGCCGCGCAGCCAGCGCGCCAGACTGACCAGATCCTCATGCGCCAGCGCGGCGAGCTCGGGATAATGGCTGCTGACGACGGGGGCGAACTCCTCCTCGCTCAGCAGGCGGCGTTCGGCGGCGAATTCCACGCCCATGGCGGCTCTCCTTCCGGTTTTGTTATCGCATCATGCACAGCCAACCGGCCGCAAGCCAGGGAACTGCGTCCCGCCGCTGAACCGCCCGTCCCAGCCCCCCGGGACCGCCCGTTGTGCGGCGCGAAAAAGCCATGCGATACACAAGGCCTCGGGCTGGCGGCGTTCCGCGGCCGGAAGGAGCCTCCCATGCTGCTCGGCCTATGCGCGGCGATCCTGGTGGCGGGCGCCATGGTACTGGCGCAATCGCTCGTCGTGCCGATCCTCTTCGCGGTCTTTGCTATCGCGCTGGTCTGGCCGCTGCAGCGCCGGCTGGCGGGGCTGCTGACCGGGCCGCTGGCCATGCTCGTCACCATGGCCTTCGCGCTGGTCACGCTGGTGGGCATGGCGCTGCTCATCGCCTGGGCCTTCGGCGGCGTGGCGCAATGGGTCGTGGCCAATTCCGCGCAGCTTCAGGCGCTCTACGCGCAGAAGCTCGCCTTCCTGGCGGCCCAGGGCATCGAGGTCGCCAGCGTCTTCGCCGAGAACTTCAACACGCGCTGGCTGGTGCGCATCGCGCAGGAAATCACGGGCCAGTTGCAGGGCATCCTGAGCTTTACCATCGTCACCTTGGTCTTCCTGGTGCTCGGCCTGCTCGAGGTGGAGGTGGTGCAGCGGCAGATGGCCCGCATGCCGGGCGAGACGCCCGCCGCCCTGCTGCGCGCGGCCGCGCTGACCGCGCAGAAATTCCGCATCTACATGCTGGTCCGCAGCATCATGAGCGTCGTCACCGGCCTCTGCGTCTGGGGCTTCGCGAGCTTCATGGGCCTCGACCTCGCCGCCGAATGGGGCGTCATCGCCTTCGTGCTGAACTACATCCCCTTCATCGGCCCGCTGGTGGCGACGCTCTTCCCGACCCTCTTCGCCATCCTGCAATTCGCCTCGTGGGAGGTGGCCCTGGTGGTCTTCGTCAGCCTGAACGTGATCCAGACCGTCTCGGGGAGCTATATCGAGCCGCTGCTGGCCGGGAAGACGCTGGCCGTCTCCTCCTTCATGGTGCTGCTCGCGGTGTTTCTCGGCTCCTTTCTCTGGGGCATTCCGGGCGCCTTCATCGGCGTGCCGGTCTTGATCGCGGCGCTGACCATCTGCCAGGAATTCCCCCGCTCCCGCTGGGTGGCGGACCTGCTTTCCGGCCGCGACCCCGGCCCTGCCTGACACGGAGGACATCATGGCCCGAATTCCGAAGCGCCAGCCCGCCAAAGCCGCCTCCGTCCCTGCTCCCGCCGCTGCGTCAATCCCCGGGCCCGCTTCGAATCGCGACCCTCTTCTCATCGACCTCGGCCTGCAGGGCGGCGGCAGCCATGGCGCCTTCACCTGGGGCGTTCTGGACCGCCTGCTGGAGGAGGATTGGCTGAAGATCGAGGCCATCTCCGGCACCTCGGCGGGCGCCATGAATGCCGCCGTGCTGGCCCATGGTCATGCGGTGGGCGGGGCGCCGGGCGCGCGCGCGGCGCTGGAGAAATTCTGGCGCAGCGTGTCCCGTGCCGCCGCCTTCAGCCCGCTGAAGCGCGGCCCGATCGACGTGATGCTCGATCGCTGGACGCTGGATTCCTCGCCCGCCTATGTGGCGATGGACGTGATGTCGCGCCTCTTCTCGCCCTATGACACGCCCTTCGCCGCCGCCAATCCCCTGGATGAGATCCTGGCGGAGAACCTGGATTTCGGGCGGCTCTCGGAAGCGCCGATCAAGCTCTTCATCACAGCCACCAATGTCCGCACCGGGCGCGGCCGCGTCTTCCGCAACGCCGAGATCTCACCCCAGGTGCTGATGGCCTCGGCCTGCCTGCCGCAGATGTTCCAGGCAGTGGAGATCGACGGTGATGGCTACTGGGATGGCGGCTTCGCCGGCAACCCGACCATGACGCCGCTCATCCGGGAGTGCGAGTCGGACGATACGATCCTCGTCGGCATCAATCCCGTGCAACGGCCTGGCATCCCGCGCGCGGCGCGCGACATCCTGAACCGGCTCAACGAGGTCTCCTTCAATGCCGTACTGCTGAAGGAACTGGAAATGATCGCGCTGCTCCGGCGCGCGGCGTCGCGCATCGATGACCCGGAAGCGCGGCACTGGGCCAGCATGCGCCTGCATCTGGTCCGCTCCGACCGCGTGGCCGAACTCGGCGCCTCCTCGAAGCTCAACGCGGAATGGCCGTTCCTGACGATGCTCCGCGATGAGGGGCGCCGCGCCATGGACGACTTCCTCCGTGAGCGTGGGGCCGATCTCGGCAGGCGATCAACGCTCAACATCGACCGCCTGCTCGAAGCAAGTTGAGCGTCAGCCGTCCAGCCGGACATTCGCGGCGCGCGCCACCTCACGCCACTTCACGATCTCGGCGCGGATGAAGGCGGCGAATTCCTCGGGCGTTCCCGGGTCGGCGATGGCGCCCATGGCGAGGAAGCGCTCCTGCATCGCGCTCTCGCGGAGGATCGCGCCGATATCGGTGGAGATGCGGCGGATGATGTCAGGCGGTGTCGCGGCCGGCGCCACCAGGCCGCTCCAGCCTGCAGCCTCGTAGCCGGGCGAGAGCGTCTCGGCGATGGTCGGCACATCGGGCAGCTGCGGCACGCGGCGCGGCTGGGCCACGGCCAGCGCGCGCACCCGCCCGCCCTGGATCTGCGGCAGCGCGCTCGCCACGCTGTCCATCATCAGGGGCACGTTGCCCGCCAGCAGGTCGGCCATGCCGGGGCCGGAGCCGCGGTAATGTACGATGTTGAAGCGCAGGCCGGTGCGCAGCTGCAGCAGTTCCGTCGCCATGTGCTGGCTGGTGGCGGGGCCGGCGGAGGCGATGTTCACCTCACCCGGCCGCGCGCGCACCATCGCCGCCATCTCCTGCACGGTCCGCGCCGGGAAGCTCGGATGCGCCACCAGCAGCAGCGGCACCATGGCAATGTTGGTGATGGCCGCGAAGTCGCGCTCGGCGTCGTAGGGGATGCGCGCCAGAACGGAGGGATTCACGCCGAGCGTGCCTGAGGTCCCGGCGATCAGCGTGTAGCCATCGGCCGGGGCCCGCGCGCCGGCCTCCAGCGCGGGCGCCCCGGCACCGCCGCCGCGATTCTCCACCACCACGCGCTGCGGCCAGCGCTGCGAGAGCTGGTCCGCCACCAGGCGTGTGAAGGTGTCCGCTGCCTGGCCGGGCGGGAAAGGCACGATGATGCGCACCGGACGGTCGGGCCAGGCGCCCTGCCCGCGCGCGGCGAAGGGCACAAGGGCGGGCGCGGCCAACAGGACGCGGCGGGATAGGTGCATCGGTGCTTCCTCCAGTCGATGGGGCTTGCCGGCCCCTCTGAGCGGCGTAGCTTGGCGGCGCGTCAGGGGGAAGGGCAAGCCAGTGAACAGCTTTGAGATCGCGGTCCTGGGCGGCGACGGTATCGGTCCGGAAGTCATGGAAGCGGGGATCGCCGTGCTGGAGGTGGTGGATGCGCGCCACAAGCTCGGCCTGCGCTTCTCGTCGCATCGCGCCGGCGCCATGGCGTATCGGGACACGGGCGAGGATCTGTCCGAGGAGGTCTTCGCGCGGTCGCGCGATGCAGATGCGATCCTGCTGGGTGCGATGGGCTGGCCCGGCATCCGGCGCGAAGACGGAACAGAGCTGGCGCCGCAGATCACGCTGCGCATGCGGCTCGGCCTGTTCGGCGGCGTGCGGCCGATCCGCGCCATTCCGGGCGTTCCGCTGCCGCTTTCCGATCCGCGCGCGGCGAAGATGGATTTCGTGATCCTGCGCGAAAGCACGGAGGGGTTGTTCTTCTCCAAAGACCAAGGCCTCGTCACGCCCGAGATGGCGGAGGAGACGCTTCGTCTGACGCGTCCCACCTCCATGGCACTGGCCCGCATGTCCTTCGAACTGGCGGCCGAGCGCGCCGCGCGGCTCGGCCGGCCGGGGCGGGTGACGCTGGTGGACAAGGCCAATGTGTTCCGCGCCTTCGCGTGGCTGCGCGCCGTGTTCGGCGAAGTCGCGGTGGAATACCCCACAGTCACCTTCGACGCGCATTACGTGGATGCGATGGCGCTGGACCTGATCCGCCGCCCCTGGGATTTTGATGTGTTGCCGACCGAGAACATGTTCGGCGACATCCTCTCGGACCTGGCCGCGGGGCTGATCGGCGGCATGGGCTTCGCGCCCTCGGCCGACCTGGGAGCTGAACACGCCGTGTTCCAGCCGAGCCATGGCACGGCGCCCGACATCGCGGGGAAGGGCCTCGCCAACCCGACGGCCATGATCCTCTCCGGCGCCATGATGCTGGAATGGCTCGCGATGCGCGGCGGCGGGCAGGCACTGCGCGAGGCGGCGGGGGAGATCCGTGCGGCGGTGGATCAGGCCTTCGCGGAGGGGCTGCGCACACCCGATATCGGCGGGCGCGACGGCACCGTGGAGGTGGCGCGGCGGGTGATCGCCGCGATCGGCTAGAGATCGTCGAGAGACGGGCTCACGCCTTGGGTGAAGTGACCAAGGCGATCAGGCTCTACCCCTCATACCAGCCCACATCCAGGGTTGCGACCTCGCCAAAGGTCGTGCCCGCCTTCATCGCGCGCTGGATGATCTCCCAGGAGGTCCAGGTCATCGTCAGGAAGGGGCGCTTGTCGCGCGCATCCCAGGTGACGTCTGGCGTGCTCAGCAGCGCCTTCAGATTGCGCGGGAATTGGCGCGGCGTGAGAACGGATTTCTGCGTCTCGGTCAGGCAGGAATAGAATTGCTGGAGCTGCAGCGCTTCGCGGTGGCGCGGCGGGCGGGCTTCCAGGATGGCGGGGGCGATATCGGCCGTCTCGAAGAAATGCAGGCCGCTGGTGGTGCGGGGGTTGCACTCGATGCCGTGCGGGATGCCGTGTTCGTCCAGCACGAAATCGAAGGAGATGAATCCCGTCCAGTTCACGTGACGGACGAAGCGCTCGATCCATTGCTCAAACAGCACGGGGTTCCGCACACGCTCAAAGGCGATGGCGACGGAGCCGGAGAACAGCGAGCCGTGATAGATCACGGTGGAGAGCACGCGCCCTTCATGCGCGACCGAGCAGGAGGAATGCACCTCGCCCGGGATGAAGCGCTGGACGACGCTGCCTGTCTCATCGGGCAGGACCGCGCCGGCAGGCAGGATGCGCACGCCGCGGCCGGAGCAGGAATGCACGGGCTTCACCACCACTGGCCCGTTGGCGGCAAGATCATCAGCGCCCGGCGTGCCAATGGCATGCGTCTCGGGCACGCGCACCCCGGCCGCCTCGGCAAGATGGATGAAGCCGTGCTTGTCATAGGCCGGCAGCAGCGCCTCGGGCGGCATGGTGAACATGCGCACGCTGTCGGGGACCAGGTCACGCAGGAAGGTGACGTGCATCGTCTCCTCGGAGACGGGCACCACCAGCTCCACACCCTCGGCCGCAACGATGGCGGCGAGTTCCTCGAGGTAGCGCCGCTTGCTGACGGCGGGCGCGGTCACCTGGATGCTCTTCGCCACGCTGTTTGACGCGCCGGCCAGATGCCGCTTGAACGGTTCGGCGATCACCACGCGCCAACCATTCATCGCGAAGCTGCGCGCGATATCGAGTGCCTTGGGCAGGCGCCCCAGCGTGAGCAGGACCGTCCGGCTCATCTGGCGCGCGTGACGCGGCACATGATCTGCTTCGTCGGCCGTGTGGTCAGGCGCGCAGCCGGGCGCACCTTCTCCGCCTCTTCCAGATGGAAGTCGTAGCGGCGGATCAGCCGCGCCACGATCAGCGCCGCTTCCGTCTGCGCGAAGGCCGCGCCGACGCAGACGCGCGGGCCAATGCCGAAGGGCAGATAGGCGCCGGGCGTCAGCTCCTCCTTGCGTTCGGGCAGGAAGCGGTCGGGGTCGAAGACATGCGGGTTGCGCCAGTAGAGATCGTGCCGGTGCAGGATCCAGGGCGCCACCATCAGCATCGCCCCGCGCTTGATGCGCCGTTCGCCCAACATCGTGTCCTCCAGCGCCACGCGCGGCAGGAAGGTGATGGGCGGGTAGAGCCGCAACGTCTCGCGGAACACGTTCATGATATAGGGCATGCGGCGCGTGTGCTCGAACTCCACCTCGCCATCGCCCACCACCTCATCCACCTCGGCGCGGATGCGGCGCACCACCTCGGGCTGCGTTGCGATGAGAAAGAAGACCCAGGTGAGCGCGCTGGCCGAGGTCTCGTGCCCTGCCAGGAACAACACGCCGAGCTGATCCAGCAGTTCCTTCCGGGTGAAGGCCTTCTGGTCAAAGCTGTCACGCGCCGCGATCACGGCGGTCGCGATGTCGTCGAAGCTGTGGCCCTCGGCCAGATGCGTGTCCACCAGGTCGCCCAGATGGCCGCGGATCTTCGCGCAGGCCTCCAGCACGGCAGGCTTCTGCGCCACCGGCTTGAAGGCCGGGTCCATGATGAGGCGGCGATATTCCACCTGCGCCACGCTACGCTCGAAGACGGTGAAGGCTTCGAAGACATCATGCGCCGTCTGGGTGGCGAGCGAGGTGGAGAAGACGGTGCGGCAGATCACATCCGCCGTCAGGTGGCTCATCAGCAGGTCGAGCGAGAAGGTGCCGCCTTCCTCGTCCAGCTTGGCCTCGCAATCATCCACGGCGGCGCGCATCGGCGCGAAGGCCCGGTTCACGCGCATCATGGAAAAGGCGGGGTCGATCATCGCGCGCTGGCGGCGCCATTCGGGGCCGCTGGAGACGAAGATGGAATTGCCCACCAGCGGCTCCAGCGCATCCACCATCAGGTCGTTCTTCGGGAAGATGTCCTTGGTGTCGTAGAGGATGGTGCGCACCAGCTCCGGCGCATTCACGATCACGATGGAGCGCCGCGAATAACCGAGCGGGCCGATCGCCATCCGATAGGCCTCGGCCGGGAGAAGGCTCAGCAGATCGCCATCGCCGCGCGCTGCGGCGCGGATCAGCGCCAGGACGGGAGACAGGGGCTTCGGGCGCGGCGGTTCGTAAGCTACTGATTCTGTGACCATCCGAAGTCATCCCCGACGCACGCCAACCGCCTGACGTTCCTGCTTTACAAGCCTATGTGTCAAGTCGCATTGTCACCGCGAAGGTCAGGATCGCCCGTCCATGCTTGATGTCTTCCACCTGCTCATCGCCTTGCACATCGTCACCGGCAGCATCGGCGCCATCGCCTTCTGGGTGCCGGTGATCGGCCGAAAGGGCGGCGTGAATCATCGCCGCTGGGGCAAGGTCTTCACCATCTGCATGCTCGCGACCGGCAGCTTCGCGGTGTGCATGAGCCTGCTCACCATCACCGATCCGATGGCGACGCACCCGCATCTGGAGGGCATGTTCGACGCACCCTTCATCCGCGGCATCTTCGGCTGGCTGATGCTGCATATGGGCATCCTCACCATCAATCTCGCCTGGTATGGCTGGCTCTGCGTGCTGAACCGCCGCGACCACGCGAAGAATCTGACGCCGCTCAACATCGCGTTGCAATTCATCCTGATCGTGGCGGCGGTGAATTGCGCGGTGCAGGGCTGGCTGATCGGCCAGTTCCTGATGATCGGCCTCACGGTGGTGGGCCTCGCCACGGCGGGGACCAATCTGCGCTTCCTCTACAAGCCGGTGCGCGGCGAGAAGGATTGGCTGGATGAGCATATCAAGGCGCTCGTGGGAGCCGGCATCTCGGTCTACACGGCCTTCTTCGCCTTCGGCTCGGTCAGGATCTTCCCGGAATTGGCCCTGCATCCGGGGCTCTGGTCCATCCCGCTCGTCACGGGCATCTCGCTGATCCTCTACCACCAGCGCAAGGTGGCGCTGCAGTTCCGCGCGCGCCGCGCGGCGGCGGCGGGCTACGCCGGCTGACGCCCCATTTCTGACAACTGCGGGACCGGATCGGGCACGATCTCGTCCAGCACCCGCGCCGAGGAGATCACGCCCGGTACGCCAGCCCCCGGATGGGTGCCGGCGCCGACAAGGTAGAGCCCCTCCACCTCCTCGCTCTTGTTGTGCGGGCGGAACCAGGCGCTCTGGAAGAGCTGCGGTTCCAACGAGAAGGCCGCGCCATTCACCGAACTGAGCCGGTCCTGGAAATCCTGCGGCGTCAGCATGTGCGAGGTGGCGATGACGTCGCCCAGGCCCGGCATCACCGTCTCCTGCAGCCGCTTCTGGATGGCGGCGCGATAGGGTTCGGCGCGCTCACGCCAATCGGTGCCGCTGCCCAGATGCGGCACCGGCGCCAGCGCATAGAAGGCATCGCAGCCGGGCGGCGCAAGCGAAGGATCGCTCGCGGTCGGGCGGTGCAGGTAGAGGCTGAAATCCTGGGCGAGGCGCTTCGTCGTGAAGATGTCCTTCAGCAATCCGCGATAGCGCGGTCCGAGCACCATGGTGTGGTGGTAGACATCGTCGAAGCGCTTCGTGGTGCCGAAATACCAGACGAAGAGCGACATGGAGTAGCGCGCCCGCGCCAGCTTCCGGTCGGTCCAGCGCTTGCGCACCGTCTCGGAGAGCAGCTTCTTGTAGGTCCAGGCGACATCGGCGTTGGAGACGACGATATCGGCGGCAATCTGCTCGCCGGAGGCGAGGCGCACGCCAGTGGCGCGGCCCTTCTCCACCGTGATCTGCGCGACCTCGGCCTCATAGCGCATGCGGCCATCCAGCTGCTCGATCAGGCCGACCAGCGCGCGCGCCACGGCGCCCGTGCCACCGATCGCGTAATGCACGCCGTGCAGCCGCTCCAGATGTGCGATCAGGCAGTAATAGGCGGTGGTGGTGAAGGGATTCCCGCCGATCAGCAGCGGATGGAAGCTGAAGGCGATGCGCAGCTTGTCGTTCTTGAAATAGCTCGCGACCTTCTGATGGACGGTCAGGTAGCCGCCCAGCCGCAGCATGTTCGGGATGGCGCGCAGCATGGTGCCGAAGCGGTGGAAGGGCTGGTGCGCCAGCTCCTCGAAGGCAACCTTGTAGATGGCCTCGCTGTCGCGGATGAAGCGGTCGAAGCCCTCCACATCGCCCGGCGAGATGCGCCCGACCTCGGCGCGCATGGCGTCGAGATCGGCCGTGCAGGCGAAGGTTTCGCCATCGTCGAAGCGGATCTTGTAGAAGGGATCAATGGCGCGGAGGTCGAGATCATCGGACATCTTGCGCCCGCAGATCGTCCAGAGCTCCTCCAGGATATAGGGCGCCGTGATGATCGTGGGGCCGGCGTCGAAGGTGTAGCCGTCCTTGCGATAGACATAGGCGCGCCCGCCCGGGCCATCGAGCTTCTCCAGCACCGTGACGCGATAGCCCCGCGCGCCGAGCCGCACCGCAGCCGCCAATCCACCGAAGCCGGAGCCGATGACGATGGCATGGGGGCGGAGGTCAGGAGCGCGCTTGAGCATGTCAACATCATGTGACACTTGCCCCCGTCAAGGCAATCTTCTCAGGTGACGCCCAGGGTGATCAGCGCCAGGGTCACGTAGCGCCCGGTCTTGGCCAGCGCGACCAGGATCAGGAAGCGCCAGAGCGGCTCGCGCAGGACGCCCGCGATGACGGTCAGCGGATCGCCGATGATGGGTGCCCAGCTCAGCATCAGGGACCAATGGCCCCAGCGGCGATACCAGCCCTCGGCCCGCGAAAGCTGTTCGGGCGAGGCCGGGAACCAGCGCCGGTCCCGGTAGCGGTGGATCACGCCCCCCAGCCACCAGTTCACCACCGAACCCGCCGTGTTCGCGACGCTCGCCACCAGCACCAGCGCCCAGACCGGCTGCTCGCCCGCCAGCATGAGGCCGATCAGCACCGCCTCGGATTGCAGGGGAAAGACGGTGGCGGCGACGAAGGCCGAGGCGGCGAGGGTGAGGTAGGCGATCACCCCTCAGATGCGCCGCGCCGCATGCACCGCCGCCTCGCTGCCGAAGCCGACCAGCTTGCCCCAGCCGCGCACCAGGGCACCGACCACGCCGCCATGCATCTCCCGCGCCTCGTCGCGGTGATGCACCTCCTCCTCCTGGCACTTCGCCAGCATGGCGCGCAGCTCGGGGAAGATCCGTTCCGCATCCAGCCGGTCAATCTGCTGCTGGTAGTGGTGGTCCACGAAGGTCTCGACGGCGTCGATCGTGGCATAGACGGCGCGGGGCCCGAACAGGGCCGGCAGCGCTCCGGTGATCCAGCCCGCCACACGCCAGATGGGCAGCAGCCGCGAATGCTGGTGCTTCGGCAGCACCTCCTCGATCAGGCGCAGATGGCCCTGTTCCGTCGCCATGTGGCGGGAGGCGAAGTCGCGCAGGGTCTCATCGCGGCAGAAGGCGAGGATGCCGCGATAGATCATGACGGCGCCGGTCTCGCCGGCATGGTCGGAGCGGAGTTCGGCGATCAGCCAGTCAGGGTAGCTTTCCATGCCGCGCCATATCGCCCGGTTGCGGCCGGCGGCAAGCCCACCATCTGCCGGCCATGGAACAAGCCGCCCGCACCGAGGTCTATTACGACGGCGCCTGCCCGGTGTGCTCGCGGGAAATCGCGGCCTATCGCCGGGCCGCCGGGGCGGAGGCGCTGTGCTTCGTGGATGTCTCACAACCCGATGCGCCCCTCGCCCCCGGACTGACGCGGGAGGCGGCCTTGGCGCGCATGCATGTGCGCCGTGCCGATGGCAGCATGGCCAGCGGCGCTGCGGCCTTCGCGGCGCTGTGGAGCGCCCTGCCCGGCTGGGCCTGGCTTGGCCGCCTCGCGGCACTGCCCGTGGTGGCTCCCGCTCTGGAGCTGGGCTACCGGGGCTTCCTGCGGCTGCGGCGCGCCTGGCGCTGACGCAACAAGGACCGTTGCGCAAACGTCATCCCGCCGAAAGTTGTCTCTGGCGAATTCGGGGCGTTATTCCAACCCGCTGGCTAGGCTTTTGGCCACGCCCCACATCGAGGAGACTCCCGCGCATGCGCTCCATCATCTTCGCCGCCGCCCTTGTGGCCCTCTCTCCCTTGGCCGCCCAGGCCCAGGACGCGCCCGCCGGCAATGCCGAGAACGGCCAGCGCCTGTTCAACCAGTGCCGCGCCTGCCACACGGCCAATGAGGGCGGCCGGAACGGCGTGGGCCCGAACCTCTACCGGGTCTATGGCCGCGCGGCCGGCTCGATCGAGGGCTTCCGCTACTCGGCGCCGATGCGCGCGAAGGCAGGTGAAGGCCTGGTCTGGAACGAGGCGAACCTGCGCGCCTACCTGGCCGACCCCAAGGCGGTCGTTCCGGCCGGCTCCATGTCGTTCCAGGGTTTCCGCGACAATGCGCAGAACATCAGCGACGTGATCGCCTATCTGCGGCAGGTCGGCGGCCAATAAGGCACGTCATCGCCGCCACCGCGCGGCGATGTCCCACACATGGGCGCCGAAGGCGCCCATCAGCGGCAACGCGACGAGGGGCCAGCCGGCCCCCGTCAGGGCCGCGCGCAGGCTGAGGGCGAAAGCCGCCCCGGCCAACAGGAAGGGCAGGATGGCCCGCAGCGCGATGCCTCGCCCGGTCATGCGATGGTAGATGCCGAGGGCGGCCCCCTCCAGCGCCAGCATCAGCAGGATGAGTTCCGCGACCCGCCCCGAGGCGAAGAAATCCGCCATCACAAGCCAGCCCGCCACCGGCTTGCCGCGCCTCGTCGCATCATGTCCTCCAGCTGGATGCCCCTGCCCTGATCGGCCCGAACCAGCCGGCCGTCCAGTCCTTGCGATGAACAGCTTGCCAGCATGTCCAGGGTATTGCACGAAGGTCAGGAATGCCCATTAACAGCAACAGCACACGTGCATGGAGGATGGTCTGATGCGGGTTTGGATGATGGCGGCGGCGGCTCTGGCCCTGGCGCCGATGAGCGGCGCGATGGCGCAGGATGCGGATGCCGGACAGCGGGTGTTCAACCAGTGCCGGGCCTGCCACACGATCAATCAGGGCGGCCGCAACGGCGTGGGCCCGAACCTCTACGGCGTCTGGGGCCGGGCCGCGGGCGCGGTGGATGGCTTCCGCTACTCGGCGCCGATGCGCACCAAGGCGGGCGAGGGTCTGGTCTGGAACGCTGACAACCTGCGCGCCTACCTGACCGACCCGAAGGCGGTCGTGCCTGCGGGCTCCATGTCCTTCGCGGGCATCCGCAACGAGCAGCAGCTGAACGACCTGCTGGCCTATCTCGAACGCGCCAGCACCGCGCAGTAAGTCACGGATGCCGGCGTGGGGCTGATCCTCAGTCCTGCGCCGGTCCGAATTCGGCGTCGCGGTGCACCCAGGCGCTGATGAGCAGCCCGAAGCCGATCATGGTGGTGAGCATGGCGCTGCCACCATGGCTGATCAGCGGCAGGGGCACGCCGCCCACGGGGATGCTGCCCGTGACCATGGCGACATTTACGAAAATATACAGGAAGTAGTTCGTCCCGAGGCCGATCGCGAGCAGGCGGCCAAACTGGTGGCGGCAGCGCAGCGCGACCAGGAAGCAGAAGGCGACGATGCCCATGAGCAGCGCGAGCGTGCCCATGGCCCCCACCAGGCCAAATTCTTCGGCAATCATGGTGAAGATGAAGTCGGTCTGCTTCTCCGGCAGGAAGTTCAGGTGGCCCTGCGTGCCCTGCAGGAAGCCCTTGCCCCAGAGCCCGCCCGAACCCAGCGCGATCTTCGACTGGATGATGTTGTAGCCCGCGCCCAGCGGGTCGCTCTCGGGGTCGAGGAAGGTGGTGATGCGCGCGCGCTGATAGTCGCGCAAATTCTCATAGACGATGGGCGCGGCCGCCACCGCGGCCCCGATGATGGCCGCGAACTTCCACCAGCGCACGCCCGCTGCCCAGAACATGGCGCCGCCCAGCGCCGCCGTGATGAGCGAGGTGCCGAGATTGGGCTGCTTGAAGATCAACCCTACGGGAACCAGAACCAGGATCGCCGGAATGATGAGGAAGAAGGGGTTGCCCACACGGTCCCAGCTTGCCCGGTGGAACCAGGCGGCGAGTGCGAGGACGAGCATGATCTTCATCAGTTCGGACGGCTGCAGCTGGAGCGGCCCCAGATCCACCCAACGCTGCGCGCCCTTGCCCACCTCGCCATGCAGGGCGACCAGCACGAGCAGACCCACACCGAGGATGTAGCCAAGCGGCGCGAGCTTCGCGATCAGGCGGATGTCCACGAAGCCGATGCAGAGCATGAGCACCAGGCAGAAACCGAATCGCAGCGCATGCTTCGTGGCATAAAGGTCCGGATTGCCGCTGCCAGCGGAATACAGCGCGACATAGCCGATGCAGCCCACCGCACAGAGCAGCAGCACGAAGAGCCAAGGGATCTGCCACAGCTTCTGCAGGATACCGGCGCCGCGATCGCCCGTGAGCAGCCGCTTCTCGAACACCATGGACATTATATTGCCCTCAGGCGCCGGGCGCCGCCTCCGGCGGCTGGGCTTGCGCGCCATGCCAGGCCGGTGTGAGTGGTTAAGGCAGCCTGGGCGCGCCGGCCGCCTTGCGGCCGGATCCTGCCAAGGCCGTCCCGGCC
>NZ_JAHRCU010000038.1 GCF_019083995.1 Roseococcus sp. SDR | reverse complement strand
TGCGGCGGAGGGAAGGGCGGGCGCGGCGCGCCGGCCGCCGTGCGGCCGGATGCTCCGGACGCTGCGACGGGATGGAGATGGCGGGCTGCGGGGCTGGGGTCAAGCGGGGCGGGCGGCGGCTCCGCCGGCTTGGCTTGCGGCCCTCAGACATGGTGCGCCGGCCCGGCGCTCATCGCGTGGCCGCCGGCCGCTGTGCGGCCGGATCCTCGGGGCGCTGCGACAGGATGGAGATGGCGGGATGGGGGGGGCGGGGTCAAGCGGGACGGGTGTGGGCGGCCCGGCGCGCCCCAAACTCCCTGATGCGCCCGCCCGCCCGCCATGCTAAACCCGCGCCATGCCGAGAGTGGCGGCCGCCAGGCTGCGAACCCCGGCCCCTGCCAGCCGGCCCTCCCCCCGGGTCGAACCACGGTCCCCCCCGAGCGGGCCAAAATCCAGCGCGCGCCCCGCCGCGCCGAAGCGCCGCCGCAGCCTGGGCGGGATGCTGCTGCGCGCGGCCATCATCCTGCTCATCTGGGGCCTGCTCGCCTTCGGCGCCCTGCTGATCTGGTTCACCCATGACATGCCGCGCGCCGATGCGGCGCTGACCCATCAGCGCCGCCCCAGCGTCACGCTGCAGACCGCCGAGGGCGGGCCGCTCGCCAACCAGGGCGATCTCTATGGCGAGACGCTGCGCCTGCGCGACCTGCCGGCGCACCTGCCCGCCGCCCTGCTCGCCATCGAGGATCGCCGCTTCCACCAGCATTTCGGCCTCGACCTGATCGGCCTGGCCCGCGCCGCCTATGCCAATTGGAACGCCGGCGATGTGGTGCAGGGCGGCTCCACCCTCACGCAGCAGCTGGCGAAAAACCTCTTCCTCAGCCCGGCCCGCAGCACGCGGCGCAAGGTGCAGGAAGCCATCATGGCGCTCTGGCTGGAGAACCGCTTCACCAAGGACCAGCTGCTCGAGATCTATCTGAACCGCGTCTATCTCGGCGGCGGCGCCTATGGGGTGGATGCCGCGGCCCGTCTCTATTTCGGCGTCTCCGCCCGGCGCCTGACGCTGCCCCAGGCCGCGATCCTCGCAGGTCTCCCCCAGGCCCCCTCGCGCTACAGCCCGCGCGCCAACCCCGATGGCGCCATGGCCCGCGCGCGGGACGTGCTGGCCGCCATGGTCGCCACCGGCGCCATCACCTCCGAGCAGATGGAACGCGCCGTGCAGGAGATGGCGATCCCGCCGCGCCCTTCGCGCAATGGCGGCTGGTTCGCCGACTGGATCTTCGAGGATATCCCGCGCGCCTTCCCCGGCAGCGCCGACTTGGTGATCCGCACCACGCTCGATCCGCGCTGGCAGAATGCCGTCGAAACCCGCCTCGCCGCGCTGCTGGACCAGGCGGGACGCGAGGCGAAGGTGGGGCAGGGCGCCGTGGTCGTGCTCGATGCGAATACGGGCGCCGTGCGCGCCATGGCCGGCGGGCGCGATTTCCGCCGCAGCCCCTTCAACCGCGCCACCGATGCCCGGCGCCAGCCGGGCTCGACCTTCAAGGCCATGGTCTATCTGGCCGCGCTCGAACATGGCGCCTCGCCCTTCGACCAGGTGGCCGACGGGCCGCTCACCATGGGCCGCTGGTCGCCCTCCAACGGGCATTGGCGCGCGCGCGGCTCCATCACGCTGGACGAGGCCTTCGCCCATTCGGTGAACACCTCGGCCGTGCGGGTGATGCAGATGGGCGGCGGGCCGCGCGGCGTGGCGGATGTGGCCATGCGCCTCGGCGTGAATGGCCGCTTCCCGCGCGATGCCTCCATCGCGCTCGGCACGGGCGAAGTCACGCTCATTGATCTTGCCGCCGGCTATGCCGCCATGGTGAATGGCGGCCGGCGCGTGACGCCCTATGGCATGCAGCGCGTGGAGGCCGAGGGCCGCACGCTCCCCGCGCCGCGCACAGAACCCGCCCAGGTCATCAGCGCCGAAGCGGCCGAGCGCATGCGCAACATGATGGTGAGCGTGGTGCGGGGCGGCACCGGCCGCGCCGCCGCCATCCCCGGCCTCGTCACCGGCGGCAAGACCGGCACCACGCAGGATTACCGCGACGCCTGGTTCATGGGCTTCGTGCAGACGCCCTCCGGCCCGCTCGTCATCGGCGTCTGGCTCGGCAATGACGACAATACGGGCATGGATGACGTGCGCGGCGGCACGCTGCCCGCCCGCCTCTTCCGCGAGATCATCGAGGCGGCCCGCACGCCGGGCGGGTAAGCCCTACTTGCGCAATTCCATCTGGATCGGCCCCTCGCGCTCGCCGCGCGCGAACTGGTCCACCATGGCATTGCCCGTCTCGCCAAGATTCTCGGCGCTGCCGGTCCAGACGATCTTGCCCTTGTGGATCATCGCCGCGTCATCGCCGATGCGGCGCGCACTCGCCATGTCATGCGTGATGGAAAAGGCCGTCGCCCCCAGCCGCTCCACGCAATCCACGATCAGCCCGTCAATCACGGCACCCATGATCGGGTCGAGGCCCGTGGTCGGCTCGTCGAAGAAGATGATGTCGGGCTGCGCCGCCACCGCGCGGGCCAGGGCCACGCGCTTCTGCATGCCGCCCGAAAGCTCGGCCGGCGAAAGATCGCCCACGCTGGCGGCGAGGCCCACCTGCGCCAGCACCTCGGCCGCCTTGTCGCGCGCGGCGGCGCGCGTGATGCGCTTCTGCGCCAGCAGCTTGAAGCAGACATTTTCCCAGACCGGCAGGCTGTCGAACAGCGCGCCATTCTGGAACAGCATGCCGATGCGGTCCCGCAGCGCCGCGCGGTCCCGCCGCGAGAGCTTCGCGATGTCCTGCCCATCCACCTCGATCAGCCCCTCATCGGGCGTGATGAGACCGAGGATGCACTTGATGGTGACCGACTTGCCGGAGCCGGAGCCGCCCAGCAGCACCATGGAATGGCCGGCCCGCACATCGAGGTCCACGCCATCCAGCACGCGCTTCGCCCCGAAGGACTTGGTCAGCCCGCGCAATCTGATCTTCGGCGTGGGATTGCTGCCCGGCTGATTCACGCTTCGCTCCGCTTCGCGATCAGACGGGGTCATCGGCTGAAAAACGCCTCGGTGATCACATAGTCCAGCGCCAGGATGAGGATGGAGGAGGCCACCACCGCCGCCGTCGTCGCCTGTCCCACGCCCTGCGCGCCGCCCTTGCTGTTGTAGCCGCACCAGCTGCCCATCAGCGCGATGACGAAGCCGAAGACGGCCGCCTTCACCAGGCCGCTGACCACGTCCATCACCTCCAGCACGTCCCAGGTGTTGTCGAGATAGGTCTGCGCCACGAAGCCCAGCTTCACCGTGCCGATCAGGAAGCCGCCCAGCACGCCCAGGATATTCGCCACGATCACCAGGAGCGGCATGGCCAGCGTCGCCGCCAGCAGACGCGGCGTGACGAGATACTTCATCGGATCGGTCGAGAGCGTGGTCAGCGCATCCACCTGATCGGTCACGCGCATGGTGCCGATCTCGGCCGCCATCGCGGCACCGATGCGCCCGGCCACCATGAGCGCCGCCAGCACCGGCCCCAATTCGCGGGTGACGGAGAGCACGACGACGCTCGCGATCGCGCTCTCGGCATTGAAGCGCGAGAAGCCCGTGAAGCTCTGCAGCGCCAGCACCATGCCGGTGAAGAGCGCGGTCAGCGCGACCACGGGCAGGGAGAAATAGGCGATCTCGACGAAATGCCGCCAGAACTGCCGGAAATGGAAGGGCGGCCGCAGCAGGTGCGACACACCCACCGCCGCGAAGATCGCGACATCGCCAAGGGTCCGGCAGGCGCCGATCAGGCCGCGCCCGATCAGCGCGAGCGCGTCGAGGAAGCGGTTCATGCCGGGAGGTAATCCCGCCGGAAGCGGCGGCCGAGCGAGGTCAGCAGCTCATAGCCGATGGTGCCCGCCATCGCGGCCAGGCTGTCGGCATCCTGGTGCGGGCCGATGATCTCGATCCAGCGGCCGGGCTTCAGGCCCTTGATGCCCGTCACGTCGAAGGTCATCAGGTCCATCGAGACGCGGCCCACCAGCGGAAATTCCTGCCCGCGATAGCGCCCCTTGAGGCGGCCTTCCAGGGCGCGCGGCAGTCCGTCGGCATAGCCGATGCCGATGGTGGCGATGCGGCTCGGCCGCGTCGCCAGCCAGGTGCCGCCATACCCCACCGTCTGCCCCGCCGCGATCTCGCGCCGCTGCAGGACCTGCCCGCTGAGGGTGAAGACCTGCTCCATCGGGTTGGGCCGCCCCGGGGTCGGGTTGATGCCATAGAGGGCGGCTCCCGGCCGCGCCAATTCGCTGCCGAAGCGGGGACCGAGGAAGATGCCGGAGGAATTGGCGATGCTGCGCCGCGCCCGCGGCAGGCGGAGGCAGGCCTCGTTGAAGCGGTTGAGCTGCGCGAGGTTCAGCGGGTGCTGCGGGTCCTCGGCGACGGCGAGATGCGTCATCACGAAGAGCAGCTCGATGCCCTCCAGCGGCGTGGGGTCCTCCGCCAGCTTCTCCAGCTCGCCCGCCGAGAGACCCAGGCGCGCCATGCCGCTATCCACATGCAGGATGGCCGGGCCGGAATGCGCCTTGATGTCGTCCAGGCTGTTGAGAACCGGGGTGAGGCCCGGATGCTTCCCGGCCGGGAAGCCGCCCAGCACCGCCACCATCGGGCCCTCGCCCAGGATGGCGCGCAGCGCCTCCCCTTCCTCGACGGTCGCCACGAAGAAATGCCGGCAACCGGCATCGCGCAGCGCGCGCGCGATGGGGGCGGCGCCCAGCCCATAGGCATCGGCCTTCAGCACGGCGGCGACGGCGCCGCTGGCGTGGATCTCGCAGAGCCGGCGCCAGTTCCGCACCACGGCGCCGCAATCAATGGTCAGAAGGCCATGGGGCATTCAATCGCCATAGCTTTGCTCATGCGTGGTGTCGAGATCGCCGAATCGGGTGAACTCGGCCTCGAAGAAGAGCGGGATGGTCCCGGTGGGGCCATGGCGTTGCTTGGCGATGATGAGGTCCGCCTTGCTGTGGGCGCGTTCCATGTCCTGCTGCCAGCGGGTCATCGCGTCCTGGAACTTGGCGTCGTCGGGGTAGTTGGTGATCTTCGGTTCTTTTTGTTTCAAATAGTATTCGTCGCGATAGATGAAGGAGACGCTGTCCGCGTCCTGCTCGATCGAGCCCGATTCACGCAAATCGCTCAGCTGCGGCCGCTTGTCCTCGCGCTGCTCCACCGCGCGCGAGAGCTGGGAGAGCGCCATCACCGGGATGGAAAGCTCCTTCGCGATGGCCTTCAGCCCCTGGGTGATCATGCTGATTTCCAGCACGCGGGATTCCGGCCGCGTGCCGGCGGCGGGCCGCATGAGCTGGAGGTAGTCCACCACCAGGAAGCGCAGCCCCTTGGTGCGCTGGATGCGCCGGCAGCGCGTGCGCAGCGCCGAGAGCGTGATGGCCGGCGTATCGTCGATCAGGATGGGCAGCTGCGCCAGCTCGCGGCTGACGCCGACGAAATGGTCGAACTCCCGCTGGCTGATCTCGCCGCGGCGGATGCGGTCGCCCTGGATGCGGCTGGCTTCCGAGAGAAGGCGGTTGGCCAGCTGGTCCGCGCTCATTTCCAGCGAGAAGATCGCGACATGCCCGGGCTTGCCGCCCGTCTCCTCCGCCTCGCGCAGCAGGGCGCGCGCGGCCCCGAAGGCGATCTTGGTGGCGAGCGCGGTCTTTCCCATGCCGGGGCGGCCGGCCAGGATCATCAGGTCGCTGTCGTGCAGCCCGCCCATCTTGGCATCGAGGTCGCGCAGCCCGGTCGAAAGCCCCGAGACGCCGCCGCCGCTCTCCTTCGCCTTGGCGGCGATCTCGACGGCGCGGATCAGCGCGCGCTCGAAGCTGATGGCGCCGCCCTCGCTCGCCTTCTCGGTCGCGAGGTCGAAGAGCTGCTGCTCGGCGGCCTCGATCTGGTGCTTGCCCTCCAGCTCGGGCTCGGAACCATAGGCGCGGTTCACCACCTGCTCGCCGAGGTCGATCAGCTGGCGGCGGATATAGCAGTCATGGATCAGCTTGCCGTATTCGCCCGCATTGACGATGCCGACCATGGCGCCCAGCAGCTGCGCCAGATAGGCGGGGCCGCCGACCTCCGCCAGTTCGCCGGTGTGCTCGAATTCATGGCGCAGGGTGACGGCATCGGCCAGCTGGCCATTCTCCACCCGGCGGCGGATGGCGGCATAGATGCGGCCATGGATGGCATCGGCGAAATGCTCGGCCTCCAGGAACTCGCTGACACGCTCATAGGCCTTGTTGTTCGCCAGCAGCGCGCCCAGCAGCGCCTGCTCGGCCTCCAGGCTCGCGGGCGGCAGGCGGGAGCCGAGGCCGAAAAGCCCGCGATCATCCGGGGGTGGAGGGATGCTGTTCATCTGCCCTCTCCATACTCCCGCGCCCGGCCCGAAGCCATGGCCGCGGTCTGTGGATAACGGGCGTAACTTCCGCCGCCTCAGCCGCGGGTGAAGACGAGGCCCCGCGCCCGGCTGGCATTCACCACCAGGCTCCGGCCATCCTCGGCCAGCACCGCATCCGCCCAGCCCTCGAACAGCGCGGAGGGCATGGCGACGCGCAGATGGCGCGGGCCCAGCGCGGTGATGGCCGAGGGCGGGCCGCGCCGGACCGGTCCTTCGGCCTGCATCACGCCGCCCGTGATGTGCCAGGTGGCGGCCAGCTCCGCGCAATGCCAGGCCCCGTCCAGGGCGGGCAGCGCGACGGGCGCGGCGCGGCGGAACCGCGCGCGATGGCCGGCCTCGAACTCCACCTCCATCGTCTCGCCCACCGGCCGGCTGGCGGCGAAGGGGAAGGCGCCGCGCCGCGCCTTCATGCGGCCATCCGCCGTGGGAATGAGCGCGAAGGGCACGCCATGCATCCGGGCCGTGCCATCGGCGGCGATGTCGAGCGACAGCCCCTCCGCCTCGCTCAGCCAGGTGCCGGTCATCGCCGCATGGTCCAGCGCCGGGGGCTCCGGCTGCAGGGCCGGATCATTCCCCAGCGCCGCCTCCAGCACCTGCAGCGCCATGTGGTGCGGATCGAGCGCCGCGTTGTTGGCCAGCACCATCACCGTCAGCCGCCGGTCGGGGATGCGCAGGAAGGCCGTCTTGTAGCCCGGCCAGAGCCCGCCATGGCTCACCAGGCGCAGCCCGCGCCACTCCTCCACCTCAAGGCCCAGCGCGTAGCGGTTCATCGCGCCGCCGGTGAAGGGCAGGGTGGTCTCCAGCCGCGTCTCGATGTCCCGGCCGAGGCCGCCCACCGAGAGGCTGCGCGCCCAGAGCGCCAGATCCTCGACGCAGGAGACGAGGCCCCCCTCGCCGCCCAGCGGAAAGCCATGCCGCGCCGCGGTGAAGCCACCCGCGCCATCGGGCAGGTAGCCGGTGACGAGGCCGCGCACCGGCCGCGTCAGGTCCGGCGTGTGCCGCGTGCGCGTCATGCCCAGCGGCAGGAAGATCCGGCTTTCCAGGAAATCGGCGAGGCTCTGGCCGGAGACGCGCTCGATGACGCGCCCCAGCAGCCAGAACCCGCTGTTGGAGTAGAGGAAGCGCGCGCCGGGCGCGAAGTTCAGCGTCCTCTGCCGCGCGATGGCGGCATCCAGATCGGCAGCGGTGACGGGCGTGGCGAGGTCGGCCCCGCCGAGGCGCAGCAATTCCAGCATGTCGCGCAGGCCGGATGAGTTGCGCATCAGGTGGTCGAGCGTGATGCTGGCGAGCGATTCGGGCAGTTCCGGCAGGTGCCGGCAGACCGGATCCTCCACGCGGAGCAGCCCGTCGCGCTCCAGCAGCAGGATGGCGGCGCAGGTGAATTGCTTGGAGACGGAGGCGATGCGGAAGCAGCTGTTGACGCCGAGCGGCGCATGCAGGTCGAGCGAGGCGAGGCCGACCGAGCGGCGCAGCAGCAGCACGCCATCGCGCGTCACACCGATCGCCGCCCCCGGCTGCTCGGCCAGCGGCGCGAGCATGAGGCCGACGCGGCGTTCCAGCCGCAGCAAATCCAAGTCCCGCATGTCCCGAAAACTCCCTGGCCCGCCCCTCCTACACGAAATTTCCGACTCCACCACATGGTTATTCTCATGCGGGTCCTGATCCTGGGCGCCGGCGGCCATGGCCGCGCCGTCTGCGAGGCCGCGCGGGATGCCGGTTTCGACCCGCATGGCTTTCTCGACGCCCGCGCCCCCCTGCCGCCCATGCTCGGCCTGCCCGTGCTGGGCGACGAGGCGGCGCATGATGGCGGGCCGCTGCTGATCGCGCTCGGCGGCAACCGCCTGCGGCTGGAGGCGGCGGCGCGCCTGGCCTGCCCGCTGCCCGTGCTGCTGCACCCCTCGGTGATCCGCGCCCGCAGCGCCGAGGTGGCGGAGGGTGCGGTGGTGATGCCCCGCGTGGTGCTGGGCGCGCTGGCCCGGATCGGCCGCCTCGCTTTGGTGAACACCGGCGCCATCATCGAGCATGACGTGGTGCTGGAGGAGGGCGCGCATGTGGCCCCCGGCGCCGTGCTCTGCGGCGGCGTGCGGGTGGGGGCGCGGGCCATGATCGGCCCCGGCGTCGTGGTGGCGCCCAACATCGTGATCGGCGCCGATGCGGTGGTGGGCGCGGGCGCGGCCGTCCTGGCCGATGTGCCGCCCGGCGCCGTGGTGGCCGGCCGTTCCACCCCTTGAGACCTCTGAGACAAAGCGTGACACGGGGTTGCTTTCGCTCCCCAAAGGCGCATGTCGGGATTTATTGCGTGGCGTTCCGGAAGCTTTAAGCTTTCATGGGCGTGATGATGGGGTATTGCGTGGCCCGATTCCGGCTCTCGCCGGGCGGCGCCGCCAGCCATCAGCGGAGCGTGCGTGTGAAACTTTCGGGGCGCGTCAGGCCTGAGGCGCCCGGACCACTGGGAATGAGGCTCGCTGGATGAAGCTCAAGGTCGGGACCACTGCCGCCGTGGCGGGCGCCTTCGCGGCGGGCATCATCGTCGGCCCGCTCGTCGCGGCCTGGGCCCAGGGGGCGGGCGATGGCGGCCGCGCCGAGACCTACCGCCTGCTGCAACTCTTCGGCGATGTCTTCGCCCGCGTCCGCGCCGAATATGTCGAGCCGGTGCAGGACCGCGACCTGGTCGAGAACGCCGTGAACGGCATGCTCACCGGCCTCGATCCGCACAGCGCCTATCTCAATCCCCGTAACTTCCGCGACATGCAGGTGCAGACGCGCGGCGAATTCGGCGGCCTCGGCATCGAGGTGACGCAGGAGGGCGGCTATATCCGCGTCATCTCGCCGATCGACGAGACGCCGGCCGCCCGTGCCGGCATCCGCCCCGGCGACTTCATCACCCATCTCAACGGCAATTCCACCCAGGGGATGACCCTGCAGGAAGCGGTGGACCAGATGCGCGGCGAGCGCGGCACCTCGATCCGCCTCACGGTCCGGCGTGAGGGCGAGCAGCGGCCGCTGGAGATTTCCATCACGCGCGACGTGATCCGCCCGCAGGTGGTGCGCTTCCGCCTGGAAGGCGGCGACATCGCCTATATCCGCATCACCTCCTTCAACGAGCAGACCGAGGTGAACCTGCGCCGCGCCATGACCACGCTGCGCCAGCAGGCCGGCGGCAACCTCCGCGGCGTGGTGCTCGACCTGCGCAACAACCCGGGCGGCCTGCTCGACCAGGCCGTCCAGGTGACGGATGACCTGCTGGACCAGGGCGAGATCGTCTCCACCCGCGCCCGCCGCCCCGAGGACGCGCAGCGCTGGAATGCCCGCGCGGGCGACATCACCCAGGGCCTGCCCATGGTGGTCCTGATCAATGGCGGCTCCGCCAGCGCGAGCGAGATCGTGGCCGGCGCGCTGCAGGATCACCGCCGTGCGGTGGTGCTGGGCACGCGCAGCTTCGGCAAGGGCTCGGTGCAGACCGTCATGCCGCTCGGCGGCAACAACGGCGCGATCCGCCTGACCACGGCGCGCTACTACACCCCCTCCGGCCGTTCCATCCAGGCGACGGGCATCGAGCCCGATTTCGAGGTGCGCGCGACGCGCCAGGACGCCCAGACCGCCGCCGCCGCGCCGACCCGCGATCGCGAACAGGATCTCCGCCGCTCGCTCCGGGCCGAGGGCGCCAATACGCCCGCGCCGCCCACGGTGACGCTGCCGCCGCTCAACCTGCCCGCCTCCATCACCGAGCGCGTGCAGAACCAGCCGCCCGAGGGCTGGCCCGCGCTCGACATCACCAAGCCCGAGACGGATTTCCAGTTGCAGCAGGGCCTCTCGCTCGTGCGCGCCATGGCGGCCAACCCGCAGCGCCGCGCGCAGCGCTGAGAGGAGCCACCCGCCCGCCGTGCCCGAGGAAAGCCTGGACACGCCGCCCGCGGGCGGCCGGCGCGGCTGGATCTGGCTCGGCGTCTTCTGGATCGTCGTGCTGCTCGGCTTCGGCGGGGCCGGCATCACGCTGGCCATCCTCGGCCCGCCCGTGACCGAGGAGGCGCCGGTCCTGGCCGTGGCGCCGGTCGAGCAGCCACCCCCGCCGCCGCCTGCGCCCCGCGGCGTGCCGGAGAGCCTCTCCCGCTATCTCGACCCGACGCTGGTGGAATTCGCCGCCGTCGGCGCCCTGCCGCGCATTGGGCCTGATGGCAGCATGCCCATGCGCGTCTATGCCCGCCCCTTCGACCGGCAGGACACCCGCCCGCGCGTGGCGCTCATCCTGGGCGGCGTCGGATTGCGCGCAAGCCTCTCGGAGGAGGCGATCCGAACCCTGCCGCGCAATATCGCGCTCGCCTTCACCCCCTATGCCCCCAATCCCGCCCCCCTGATCGAGGCGGCGCGCGACCGCGATTTCGAGACGCTTCTGGCCCTCCCGATGGAGCCGACCGGCTTCCCGATGAACGACCCCGGCCACCGCGCCCTGCTCACCACCCTTTCCGCCGGCGAGAACGCGCAGCGCCTCGATTGGCTGCTGGCGCGCTTCCCCGGCCATGTCGGCGCGGTGGGCGCGATCGCCTCCATGCGTGGCGAGCGCTTCGCCGCCATGGCCGAGCCCTTCGCGCAGATGCAGCTCGCCCTCAACGCGCGGGGCCTGCTCTATTTCGACGTCCGGCCCGGCGCGCCGCACCCCGAGCGCGTCTGGGGCTTCACCGTGGATGTGGTGGTGGATGAGCCGCATACCCGCGGCGAGATCGAGCAGCGCCTGGCCCAGCTCGAACGCCTGGCGCGCGAGCGCGGCAGCGCGCTGGGCTATCTGGGCGAGGTGACGCCCGTGGCGCTGGAGCGCCTCATCGCCTGGACCGGCGGGCTCGACGCCCGCGGCGTGGCCCTGGCCCCCGTCACCGCCCTCGTCCGCCGCCCGGAGATCGCGACCCGATGAAGCTGCCCTATCGCCCCAATGTCGGCGCCGTCCTGTTCAACGCGGCGGGGCTGATCCTCGTTGCCCGCCGGGCCGACATGCCCAATGCCGAAGGGGCCCCCGGCGGCTGGCAGCTGCCCCAGGGCGGCATGGATGAGGGCGAGGACCCGGCTGTCGCCGTCTTCCGCGAGCTGGAGGAGGAGATCGGCACCGCGAAGGCCGAGATCCTGGCCGAACACCCGGAATGGCTGAATTACGACCTGCCGCCCGAGCTGATCGGCAAGGCGCTGGGCGGCAAATATCGCGGCCAGACGCAGAAATGGTTCGCGCTGCGCTTCCTGGGCGTGGATGCCGATATCCGCCTCGACCTCGATCCCCATCCGGAATTCGACGCCTGGCGCTGGGCGCGGCTGGCGGAACTGCCGGGCATGGCCGTGCCCTTCAAGCGGGCGATCTATGAGCGGCTGGCGGTGGATTTCGCGCGGTTTGCCGCCTGAGCCTCAGTGCCGGTGGCGGTGCCCCGGCGCCGCCGGTGGCCCGCCCGCGTAGCCACGCAACTCCCCATAGCGCGTGACCTGCGCGGGCGTCAGCAGGGCGGTCTGCGCGAGATGCGTCCTGAGATGCTCCGCCCGCAACGCCGCCTGCAAGGCGCCGATCCGGTTGGTCTCGGCCGTGATCTCCTCCGGGCTGATGCGGCGTTCGCGGAAGGCGGCGTCCAGGCCGCGCTCCGCGCCCACGATCTCGGCGCCGATCCGCCGCGCCTCGGCCCGGTGGGCGGCCATCAGCGCCTCGGTCTCGCGTCGCTGCTCGGGCGTCAGGCGCAGCGGCTCGGCCAGTTCCAGCACATGCATGGGCCCGGGCCAGCCATTCAGCTCGGCGGCCAAGGCCAGCATCATGCCCCGCCCGGCCAGCAGATCCTCGACCTGCTGCGGCGAGAGGGCGCGGATCTCCCGCTGCTGCATGCCGGCGTAGTGATTGTGCTGGGCGAGCGCGGGCGTGGCGAGAAGAAGCGTGACCAAGGCGACGCGGCGGATCATGCGGGCCTCTCAGAACGCGTCGAAGAAGATCTTGCTCGCCAGCCCGAGCCCCAGCAGCGCAAGCCCCATGGCGACGCCCGGCCAATAGGGCCTGGCGCCATATTGCAGCACCAGCGCATTGGCCGCGAGCGAGCCCACCAGCCCCGAGACCGGCTGCCACCAGGGGAATTCCCAGAAGCCGAAGACCAGCAGCGCCAGCCACATGGCGAAGGCGGAGCGCCCAAGCCAGCGGAAGGCGCGGTCCGCCGGTTCATATTCCGGGCGCAACCCGGGGGTGGAGCTGCGCGATTCGATCATCCCGGCGATGCCGAGCGCGACCAGGGCGACGAAGTAGATGTCCATGGCCGCGGGTAAACACGCCACGCCCTTTGCCGCAAGTCAGGAAAGCGCGAAGATGGAAGCCGGAAACCAAGAGGCCATGCCCCCCGTGAAGAAATTCGCCAGCACCGAACGCTACATCGCGCCGCGCGAGCTGGAGGTGGCGGTCAATGCCGCCATCGCCCTGCAACGCCCTCTCCTGGTCAAGGGCGAGCCCGGCACCGGCAAGACCGTGCTGGCGCAGGAGATTGCGCGCAGCCTCGGCTACCCGCTGATCGAGTGGCACATCAAATCCACCACCAAGGCGCAGCAGGGCCTCTACGAATACGACGCGGTGAGCCGCCTGCGCGACGGGCAGCTGGGCGATGAGCGCGTGCGGGACGTCTCCAACTACATCATCCGCGGCAAGCTCTGGGAGGCCTTCGCGAGCGAGACGCCGGTGGTGCTGCTGATCGACGAGGTGGACAAGGCCGACATCGAATTCCCGAACGACCTGCTTCTGGAACTCGACCGCATGCAGTTCCATGTCTACGAGACGAAGGAGACGATTGTCGCGCGCCACCGCCCCATCGTCATCATTACCTCGAACAACGAGAAGGAGCTGCCGGACGCCTTCCTGCGCCGCTGCTTCTTCCACTTCATCCGCTTCCCCGACCGCGAGACGATGGAGCGCATCCTCGACGCGCATTACCCCAACCTGCGCGCCGACCTCGCGCGCGAGGCGCTGAACGTCTTCTTCCAGATGCGCGAGGTGAATGAGCTGAAGAAGAAGCCCGCCACCAGCGAGCTGCTGGATTGGCTGAAGCTGCTGATGATCGAGGACATGCCGGCCGAGGCGCTGCGCAGCCAAGATGCGAAGGTCGCGATCCCGCCGCTCTACGGCGCGCTGCTCAAGAACGAGCAGGATGTGCACCTCTTCGAGCGCCTCGCCTTCCTCAGCCGCGCGCGGCGATGATGGGAGCCGACATGCGTCCGCACCCCATCACCGCCTCGTTGCTGACGGGCCGATTCACGCCATGGCCGAAGCCGGCCATGGGCGATCGGACCTAGGCCGATGTTCGCCCCCTTCATCCTCGAGTTGCGCAAGGCCGGGCTGCCCGCCTCGCTCACCGAATGGCTCATGCTGATGGGCGCGATGAAGGCCGGCGTGGCCGATTACGACCTGGACGACTTCTACCACCTCGCCCGCGCGACCCTGGTGAAGGATGAGCGCCACCTGGATCGCTTCGACGTCGTCTTCGGCCAGGTCTTCAAGGGCCTGGAGCCGGCGACCACCATCACCGGCGAGATCATCCCGCGCGAGCTGCCCGAGGAATGGCTGAAGAAGCTGGCCGAGCGCTTCTTCTCGCCCGAGGAGATGAAGAAGATCGAGGCCATGGGCGGCTTCGAGAAGCTGATGGAGACGCTGAAGGAGCGGCTCGCCGAGCAGAAGAAGCGCCACCAGGGCGGCAACCGGATGATCGGCACCAACGGCACCTCGCCCTTCGGCGCCGAGGGCTTCAACCCCGAGGGCGTGCGGATCGGGCAAGAAGGCTCACGCCAGCGCCGCGCCGTGAAGGTCTGGGACAAGCGGGAGTTCCGTGATCTGGCGGATGACGCCGGGCTTTCTTCCCGCGCCATGAAGCTGGCGCTGCGACGCCTGCGCCGCTTCGCCCGCCAGGGTGCGGCCGATGAGCTGGACATTGACGGCACCATCGGCGCCACCGCGCGCAATGCCGGCACGCTCGACCTCAAGATGCGGCCCGAGCGGCGCAACGCGGTGAAGGTGCTGCTGCTGCTCGACATCGGCGGCAGCATGGATGACCATATCCGCGCCTCGGAGGAGCTGTTCAGCGCCGCCAAATCCGAGTTCAAGCACCTCGTCCACCTCTACTTCCACAATTGCCCCTATGAGCGCTTCTGGAAGTCCAACCGCCGCCGCGCCGAGCAGCAGACCCCCACCTGGGAAATCCTGCGCACCTATGGCCCCGATTGGCGTGTCGTCTTCGTGGGCGATGCCTCCATGTCGCCCTACGAGATCGTGGAGCCCGGCGGCAGCGTGGAGCATTGGAACGAGGAGGCCGGCAAGGTCTGGCTCAAGCGCATCACCACGCATTTCCGCCGCGTGGCCTGGCTGAACCCCACGCCGGTGAAGCATTGGGGCTACACCACCTCCATCGGCCTCATCCAGGACGCGATGGAGGGGCGGATGTTCCCGATGACGCTGGAAGGCCTGGACGACATGGCCCGCGCCTTGCGCTAGGCGTTGGGGCGCTAGGCGTTGGGGCGCTAGGCGTTCGGCCTGAGGATCTGCCGCAGCACCGTCCCCTCCGCCAGCCGGTCGAAACCCTCATTGATCTCGTCGAGGCTGACGAAACCGCTGCGCAGCTTCTGCACCGGCAGCTTGCCGCGGCGATACAGGCTCAGCAGCAGCGGAATGTCGCGGTTGGGCACGCAACTGCCCATGTAGCTGCCGCGGATACTGCGCTCCTCGCTCACCAGCGCCGCATGCAGATAGGAGAATTTCGCGGCCACATTGGGCAAGCCCGCGCTGATCGTGCTGCCGCCGCGCGCGGTGATGGCATGGGCCAGCTCGAAGGCCGGAATGGTGCCGGCGGTCTCGATCACCGTGTCCAGGCCGCCCGCCGTCGCCTCCCGCACCGCCGCTGCGCAGTCTTCGTTGCCCGCGAGGAAGGTGTCCGTCGCTCCCCATTCACGTGCGAGGTCGAGCTTCGCCTGGCTGGTATCCACCGCGATGATCCGCGACGCCCCCGCCGCGACGGCGCCGAGCAGCGCGTTCATCCCAACACCGCCGAGGCCCACCACCGCCACCTCCTCACCAGGCCGCAGCCGCGCCGTGTTGATGACGGCACCCGCGCCCGTCATCACCGCGCAGCCGAAGAGCGCCGCATCTTCCAGCGGAATGTCCTTCTCGATCTTCACCAGGCTGTCGCGCATCACGACCGCGAATTGCGCGAAGAGCGAGAGGCCGGAATTGTGGTTCACCACCTCGCCATTCAGCCGCTTCAGCCGCCGCGCGCCCGACATCAGCGTGCCCTTGGCCCGCGTCTCGAAGGAGGCGCCGCAGATGTTCGGCCGCCCGCGCACGCAATAGCGGCACTCGCCGCAGCTCGTGACAAACAGCGCCACCACATGGTCACCCTCCTTCAGCCCGGTCACGCCGTCGCCCAGCGCACGGACGATGCCCGCCCCCTCATGGCCGATGATGATGGGCAGCGGGCGCGGGCGCTGGTTCTCGATGGTGGAAAGATCGGAATGGCAGAGGCCGGCGGCGGCGATCTCGATCAGCACCTCGCCGGGGCCGGGCGGTGCGAGTTCTACCTCCTCGATGCTCATCGGCCGCGTCTCGGCATAGGGGCGCGGCAGGCCCTGGGCCTGCAGCACGGCGGCTTTCATCCGCATGGCGTGTCCTCCTCGTTTCGCGTCCAGGCTGGACGCCACCCGCGCGCCTGTCCAGCATCACCGAGAGGGAGAAACGCCATGACCTACGAGCTCTACGCCATCCGCTACGCCACCAATCCGCGCCGCCAGGTGCGGGACAATTTCATGGTGGCGCCGGGCGACATCCATGACGGCCCCATGCCCATGGATTTCTTCGTCTGGGCCGCGGTGCGCGACGGCCAGGCCATCCTGATCGACAGCGGCGCCGATCGCGAGACCTGCACGAAGCGCGGTCACGATTTCCTCCGCTGCCCGACGGAGGGCCTCGCCGCGCTGGGCGTGAAGCCGGAGAATGTGACGGGCATCATCAGCACCCATCTGCACTGGGACCATGCCGGCAATTTCGAGAAATTCCCCCGCGCCCGCTTCCACGCCCAGGCCTGCGAAATCCAGCACGCGGTCGGCCCCTGCATGTGCCGCCCCTTCCTCCGCCGCGCCTATGATGTGGAGCAGGTGGTGAGCTTCGTCCGCCTGGTGCATGGCGAGCGCGTGACCTTCCATGAGGGCGAGAGCGAGGTGGCGCCCGGCATCACGGTGCGCCATGTCGGCGGCCATGCGCCCGGCCTGCAGGTGGTGCGCGTGCACACGAAGCGCGGCTGGGTGGTGCTGGCCTCGGATGCCATGCATTTCTTCGCCAATGCCGAGACGGGCGTGCCCTTCCCGGTGGTGGTGAATGTGGAGGACTACCTGGCCGCGCAGGCGATGCTGCCGGGCCTGGCCGAGAGCCGGCAGCATGTGATTCCTGGCCACGACCCGAAGGTGATGGCGATGTATCCCGCCGTGGCGGAGGACGTGATCCGCCTGGATGTGGCGCCCGCCTGAGGCGGCGCTACTCGATCTTGATATCGAGCTCGCGCACGACGGCACCCCAGGCCTGGCGCTCGCCCCGCTCGAAGGTGGCCAGTTCCTCCGGCGTGCCCGGCTCCGGCACGCCCGCCTGGCCGCGCAGGATCTCGACGAAGCTGGGTGCCCGCATCGCCTCGCGCAGCGCGGTGTTGAGCTGCGCCACGATGGGTGCGGGCGTGCGCGCCGGCACATAGACCGCCTGCCACAGGCTGAGCACGAGCGGCAGGCCGAGTTCGGTCAGCGTCGGCACGTCGGGCATGATCGGCAGGCGCTGCGCGGAGGCGACGGCCAGCACGCGGATGCCATCCTGGCGTGACAGCGCGGCGGCCGCGCCCGCCGGCAGCACCATCACATCCACCTGGCCCGCCACCACGGCCTGGATGGCCGGCGCGCCGCCCGTATAGGGCACGTGCAGGAAGCTCGTTCCCGCCGCGCGCGAGATCCGCTCGAAGGCGAGCTGCGAGGTGCTGCCCACCCCCCAGCTCGCATAGGAGAGCGCCCCTGGTCTTGCCTTGGCCGCGGCGACCAGCCCGGCGAAGCTTGTGATGTCACGCCGCGCGGGCCCCACCATCAGCGCCGTCGGGATCTGGCTGACGAAGGTGACGGGCGCGAAGTCGCGCTCCGGATCGTAGGCGAGGTTGCGGTAGGTGAAGGGGTTCACCGCCATGATGTCCACCATGCCCAGGAAGAGCGTGTAGCCATCCGCCGGTGCGCGCGCCGCGGCGAGCGCGCCGATACCGCCACCCGCTCCCGCGCGGTTCTCCACCACCACCGGCTGCCCGAGCACGGCGGAGAGCGATTGTGCGAGGCTCCGCGCCACCGTGTCGCTCAGGCTGCCGGGCGGGAAGGGCGAGATGATGCGCAGCGCACGCTCCGGGAAGGCCCAGGCCGGGCCGGCCAGCATGGCGGCGCCGAGCGCGGGGAGCAGGCGGCGCGGGAGTTTCGTGGCCAGGGTCATGGGCATCTCGCTGCAATTCCCCGGCAAGGCTCCTCCGGAGCGCCCCTGGCAACAATGACGTTTTCCCCTCAAATCCTGCCACCGGCGTGGATGGCCGAATCAGTGGGGAGAATGGCATTGCTGCCATGCCCGTCACGGCCCCAGCATGCCGCCATGCCCAGCGCCGAACCCGCTCCGCGCCGCGTCCTCATCCTGGGCCCGGCCCCCGTCCAGCTTCTGGACCTCGCCGGCCCGGCTGAGGTGCTGGGTCAGGCCGGCCGCCTGCACGGTCTGGCACAGGGCCGCACCGCGCCCACGCGCCTCTATGACGTGATGTGCCATGTCGTCCCCGGGCCGGGCCTCGCGCAGACCTCCTCCAACCTCACCTTCCGCCCGGCGGAGACCGAAGCCTCGCTTCTTGCCCTCACCGCGCTCGATACGCTGATCGTCATCGGCGGCGAGGGCGCGCGGGAGCGGGCGCATGATCGCGCGCTGCAGAAGCTGGTGCGCCATCTGGCCCCGCGTTCCAAGCGTCTCGTCAGCGTCTGCACCGGTGCCTTCATCCTCGCCGCGGCCGGGCTGGTGGAGGGGCGCCGCGTCACCACCCATTGGCGCTTCTGTGCCGAACTCGCCCGCCGCCATCCGGGCGTCATCGTGGACCCCGAGCCCATCTTCATCCGCGACGGCCATCTCTGGACCTCGGCCGGTGTCACCGCCGGGATGGACCTTGTGCTCGCTCTCATCGAGGAGGATCACGGCCACGAGCTGGCGCTGGCCGTGGCGCGGGAGCTGGTGCTGTTTCTCCGCCGCCCGGGCGACCAGAAGCAGTTCAGCGCCGTGCTCGCCGCGCAAAGCCGCGGCGGACCGCGCCTGGGCGCCGTCATGGCCTGGATGTCGGAGAACCTGCACCGCCCGCTCTCGGTCGAGGCGCTGGCCGGCCGAGCCTGCCTCAGCCCCCGCCAATTCGCCCGCGTCTTCCGCGAAGAGACCGGCGTCACCCCCGCGCGCTTCCTCGAGCAGCTGCGCGTGGAGGCGGCGCGGCGGCGGCTGGAGGCCGGGCGAGGCGCCCTGGCCGATGTCGTCGCCAGCTGCGGCTTCGGCACGGAGGAGACGATGCGCCGCGCCTTCCTGCGCCAGATCGGCGCCTCGCCCGGCGACTATCGTGACCGCTTCCGCCGCCCATCGACGCCCAAGGAGATGCACCCGTGATCGACCCGAACCGCCACCTCAACATCGGCTCCCTCATCTTTGAGGGGATTGACCAGATCGACCTCACCGGCCCCTTCGAGGTGCTGGCCCGCATTCCGAATTCCACCTATCGCCTCTACGGCAAGACCGGCGAGATGATCCGCGACCTGAAGGGCCTTCGCATCACGCCCGACGCCGCCATCGCCGACGCCCCGCAGCTGGACGTGCTGCATATCCCGGGGGGGTTCGGACAGGAGGCGCTGATGGAGGATGAGGACGTGCTTGCCTGGATCCGCGCCCAGGCGGCGGGCGTGCACAGCATCTTCTCGGTCTGCACCGGCGCGCTGGTCTGCGGCGCGGCCGGGCTGCTCAAGGGACGGCGGGCCACGACGCATTGGGCCTCCTTCCACCTGCTCCCCTATTTCGGCGCCATCCCGGTGGACCAGCGCGTGGTGGTGGATGGCGACTGGGTCTTCGCTGCCGGCGTGACCGCCGGCATCGACGGCGCGCTGCAACTCGTGGCCGAACTCCGCGGCGAGGCGGCCGCGCAGGGCATCCAGCTCTACATGGCCTATGCGCCGGAGCCGCCCTTCAATGCCGGGACGCCCGAGACGGCGCCACCCGCGATCCTGGCCCAGATGCAGGCGTTGGTGGCGCCGGTGACAGTGCAGCGCGAAGCGACGGCGCGCCGCGTGGCGGCCAGGCTCGGCGTTACTCCGCCGGCCTGATGCGGCGCCTCAGGCGCCCAACTCGCGCCGCACGATCGCCGCCCCATCCGCCAGCGCCTTCAGCTTCCCGAAGGCGCGTTCGCGCGGCAGGTATTTCATCCCGCAATCGGGTGCGGGCACGATCTTCTCCGCTGGCAGCACCTTGAGGCCGGCGCGGATGCGATCCGCCACCACCTCGGCGGTTTCGACCTCCTTCGAGCCGAGGTCGAGCACGCCCAGCATGATGGTCTTGCCCGGCAATTCCCTGAGGATGGCGAGGTCGAGCTTGGGCTGTGCCGCCTCGATCGAGATCTGCCCGGCCGCGCAGTCGGCAAGTTCCGGCAGGAAGGAGTAGCCGGAGGGCTTCTGGTTCACCATCGCCGCGTAGCCGAAGCACAGATGCACGACGGTGGTGCCCTCGATGCCTTCCAGCGCGCGGTTGATGGCCGGCACGGCGAAGGCGCGCGCCATGTCGGGGAAGGCCTGCATCCAGGGCTCGTCGAGCTGGATCACATCCGCGCCGGCCGCCTTCAGCTCGCGGATCTCGGCATTGAGCGCGATGGCGTAGTCCATCGCGAGCTCCGCCTCGTCCTTGTAGGAGAGGTTCTGGCACTGCCGGCTCATGGTGAAGGGGCCGGGCAGGGTGATCTTCACCGCGCGGTCGGTATTGGCGCGGGCGAAGGCCACGTCGCGCACCTCGACGGCGTGCTTGCGGCGGATGCGGCCGATGACGCGCGGCACCAGCGTCTTGGCGCCGGTGCGGCCCACCACCTCGCCGGGGCCGGACGGGTCGATGCCCTCCAGCGCCGAGGCGAAATGGTTGGAGTAGCTTTCGCGGCGGATCTCGCCATCGGTGATGATGTCGATGCCCGCGCGCTCCATGTCGCGCATCGCGAGGACGGTCGCGTCATCCTGCGCCTGGGCCAGGAATTCCGGCGCCACGCGCCACATCTCCGGCATGCGGACGCGGGGGACGAGGCGCGAGCGCAGCGCCTCCTGGTCGAGCAGCCAGGCGGGCTGGGGATAGCTGCCCACCACCGTGGTGGGCAGCAAGGGCAGGGGGCGCATCAGCCGACCGGGTTGGTCAGCTCGCCGATGCCCTCGACGCGGATCTTCACCACGTCGCCGGTCTTGAGCACCTGCGGCGGCACCATCGCATAGCCCACGCCCTCGGGCGTGCCGGTCATCACCACATCGCCGGGCAGGAGGGTGAAGCCCTTGGAGAGATGGTGCAGGATCTCCTTCACGTCGAAGATCATCTTGCTGGTGCGGCTGGACTGGCGCTGCTCGCCATTGATCCAGAGCTGGATGGCGAGGTCGCTCGCGTCCAGCTCATCCGCCGGCACGATCCAGGGGCCGAGGGGGCAGGAGCCGTCCAGCGACTTGCCCTTGAACCATTGGCCGTAGCGGCGCTGCAGGTCGCGGCCCGTCACGTCATTGGCGATGGTCCAGCCGAAGACGTGGCTGAGCGCATCTTCCTTCGCGATGTTGGCACCCGGCTTGCCGATGATGAGCGTGAGTTCGGCCTCGTAATCGAGCCACTGGGTCACGCCGGTCGCGCCGTGGTCCGGAATGGTGTCTCCATTCGCGATCACCGTCTCCGGCGCCTTGGTGAAGAATTGCGGGAATTTCGGCAGCTCGGAATTGGTGATGCCGCGGGTGCGGTCGCCTTCCGCCACATGGTCCATGTAGTTGCGGCCGACGCAGAAGATGTTGCGGGCCGGGCGGGGCAGGGGGGCCAGCAGCTTCACGGCCGAAAGCGCCACGCGCGCCGCGGCCGGCGGATGGGCGACGAGGGCGCGGATCGCGGCGAGCGCAGGTGCGCCGGCGGCGATGATCGCGGCCATGTCGGCCTGCGGCAGGCCGGCGGCGGTCAGGTCCAGCACCTCGGCATCACCCAGCATGGCGCCGGGGCGGGTGGTGTTGGCATGGGCAAAGGTGATGAGGCGAAGGGCCATGACGTGGTCTCTTTCTGGGACGGGGCGACAGGGGAAGCTGAGCAGGCTGGTTTGACAAGCCCCTGCCCCAATGTCTCAAATTGCGAGACATCCCGTTTTTATGCAACATTCTTGTTGCAACCCTTGCGTTCATCCTTCTAGGGTGGCGTCGAGATAGCTCGCGACGCCTTCGGCATCCCCGTGCCGCTGGTCCGCGGGATGAACCATCCCTGGCGAACCCCCCGTGGTGAACCCACCTGCCGAGGACCGACGCTTGACCCTGGTTGCCCCCCCTGGAGTGTCGCGGCGCCATGCGCTGCTCGGCCTTTCCGCCGCAGCGCTCCCCGCTTTCGCCGCCGCCCCGGCTGCAGCCGCGCGGCTGCGCCCGCCGACCGACATCCAGCGCGCCGAATGGGCCGCCTTCCGCGACCGTTTCATGGCGCCCGAAGGCCGGATCGTGGACACGGGCAACCAGAACATCTCGCATTCCGAAGGCCAGGGCTGGGCGCTCATGTCCGCCGTCCGCGCCGATGACCGCGAGAGCTTCGACCGCCTCCTCGCCTGGACCGTCACCACGCTCCGGCGCCCCCAGGATGAGCTTTTCTCCTGGCGCTTCCGCCCCGGTGCCGCGACGCCGGTGGATGACCCCAACAACGCGACCGACGGCGATCTGTTCATGGCCTGGGCGCTGCTGGAGGCAGGCCAGCGCTGGGGCAATCGCGACCACACGGCGCAGGGCACCGCCCTGGCCCGTGATATCCTGCGCCTGCTGGTCCGGCGCGCCGGCACCTATTGGGTGCTGCTGCCGGGCGCGCGCGGCTTCGAGCGCGCGGACCACACCATCGTGAACCCGTCCTACTACGCCTTCCCCGCGATCCGCGCCCTGGCCCAGGCCGTGCCCGACCCCGCCTGGCTGCGCGTTGCCGCCGATGGCGTGGCGCTGATGCGCAATGGCCGCTTCGGCCGCTGGGGGCTGCCGCCCGACTGGCTGGCGGTGCGCCGCGTGGATGGCCTGCTCTCCCTGCCGGGCGACTGGGCCCCGCGCTTTTCCTATGACGCGCTGCGCGTGCCGCTCTACATGGCCTGGGTGGGCCTCGCGCAGGAACCGAGCCTCACCGGCTCCGCCGATTTCTGGAATGATCCGCGCCACCGCCACCTGCCGGCCTGGGTGGACCTGACCACCAATATCATCTCGCCTTATGCCGCCTCTCCCGGCATCGGGGGCGTCGCCGCGCTTGCCACCGCCCGTCGGGGCCAACCTCGCCCTGCGCGCCTCGCGATGCCAGGAACGGTGGTGCCGCCGATGCCCGATTACTACTCTGGCGCGTTAAGCCTGCTCTCCACTCTCGCTGCGCGCGACTCTGATCTGATTTGAAGCAAGCGCCGATACAAACAATCTAAATTTCAGGGTCCAGGGTTTCGTTGACGCGGATTTAAAGGCATCCTAGGGCCACTTCAGCAGCAAGGATTTGCGTTTTCGATGGGCCAGGAGCCAGACGTGGCGCGGGTGGCCGCCGCCATGAACACGCCAGGCTTGAAGTATCGCAGCTTTGGAAACCTGCCGGTTCGGACCGAGCCGGCCAGGGGCGATGGCGCGTCCCTAGGTCCGCAGGAGGTGCTGAGGGAGCTGCGCACCGTCTCCGCTGCGCTGCGCGCGGAGGAGGCTGCGCCCGCCGCGGCGCCCCAGGCAGAGCCGCCCTCGGCCATGGCGCCCATCATGGCGGTGCCGCCCATCGACGACGCTCCCGCTCCTCTGCCCCCGGCGCCGCGGTTGCGGCCAGCCGCCCCTGCGGCGGCACCCCGTCCGGCGGCCCCCCGCTCGACGATGGCCGGCGCGCCGGCGCCCAGCCCTGCGGCGCCCAGCCCTG
>NZ_JAHRCU010000037.1 GCF_019083995.1 Roseococcus sp. SDR | reverse complement strand
GGGCCAATGCCCTGGGCCCCGCGCTGCTGGCGAAGCTCTGCGCCGAGGCCGGCATCCCGCTGATCCAGATCAGCACGGATTATGTCTATGACGGGCTGAAGGGCGCGCCCTATCTGGAGAGCGACCTCGCCAATCCGCTCGGTGCCTATGGCCGCACCAAGCTCGCGGGCGAATGGGCGGCCTTGGCCGGCAACCCGATGACGAGCGTGCTGCGCACGGCCTGGGTGTTCAGCCCGGTGGGCAAGAACTTCGTGCGGACCATGCTGGCGGTGGGGGCGACGCGGCCCGAGCTGCGCGTGGTGGCGGATCAGCATGGCCACCCGACGGCGGCCCCGGACCTCGCGGATGCGATTGCCGGCGTCCTGGCGCGGATCCGGCAGACCGGCTGGCGGCCGGAGTACCGGGGCGTGTTCCACGCGCGGGCGGAGCAATCCACGCATTGGCACGGCTTTGCCGAGGCGATCTTTGCCGGTGCCGCGGCCTATGGCGGCCCGCAGCCGAAGGTGCTGCCGATCGCGACGCATGAATACCCGGTGAAGGCGGTGCGGCCGGCTGATGGTCGGATGGACGGCACCAAGCTCGCGCAGACCTTCGGTGTGACCCTGCCGAACTGGCAGGCGGGGCTCGCCAGGGTGCTCAAGGCCCTGCACGCGGGCGGCTGATGCCGCCCTATCGCCTCAGTGACCTTGCCACCCCCGAAGGCGGGGCGCCGCGCGTTCTGCGGGGCACTCTGGCATGTGAAGGCCGGTATGAATGGGAGGACGGCAGGCGGGACGGACATCCCCGATCGAGGGAAGGCGGCGTGGCCTCATCCCAAGGAGGCCCAGTTGCCTGAAACATCGGGCGCCAAGCCCAAGACCGGAACCGCGACATGTCCGGGGTTCAGCCGCGCCGAGGCGGCATGAGCGACGCTGACGTCGGCCTCGCCGAAAGCCTGCACGGCAAGTTCCCCGTTCACGATGATCGCCGGGTCGCGATCCGCTGGGCGAAGGCCAGGCAAAGGGTTCGACTTGGCCGCAGAGGCGAAGATCGCGGCCGGAGGAAGATTCGAATTCGCGAAGAGGATGGGGGCGGGATCGAGCCTATCGAGGAGGTTACAAGAATTCACGACATCCAGATGATTGATCTTCGCATGCGTGCAGGGTGTCACGTCATCGCCCATCAGCGACATGCTGGCATCGGCATTGGCCGCAACAAAAAAGCTGAGGAGCAAGGCGGTCGATGAAAGTGGGGCACGCTTCAGAAGAAGCATGAAATTCTCTGATAAGACGATGGTATTCATGATTTGCGTGACGTCATTGTTGCGCAAGACAACAGTTCCGTCAGGACTGCCAATGATGTAGTGTCCATCGATCCGGGCCAGCTGGTAAATCGGCTCTCCGGATTGTTCGTTGATGAAGACACACCATGGATCGCCTTCGTCGGACATCCCCGTTTCAAGACGAACCACCAGTCCCGCGCGAGAAAGCCACTCAACAATCCGTCCGCACTCGTGAAGCTCACTTGAACTCCAGTCAGACGGTCGCTTGAACGGTACAATTGACATAATTTAGAAGCTCGATCGTATCAGCGAGTGAGACAATCCGCGCATGCGCTTTAAATTACATTCGGCAGCTTGGTGTGTCTAGCTCTCTTGCGGGAACAAAATATCATAGGTTCCTGGTTCATAGAATCGCAAGATATTTCTCACGAAGGCAGCCGGCTCCATGCCAACGGCAATAGCCCAGGCAAGATATTTATCCGGAGGAATCCTTCCGCGTCCGGCCTCGATTTGTGATACGAAAGTGTAATAATCCAGTCCGACCTTCTCGGCCAGCGCGCGCTGGGAAAGCTTGGCGTGTTCACGGAGCTCGCGCAGCCAGAGACCGGCTTCGCGTCGAAGTTCCATGACATGATCTTCCTTGATCCGCTGCCGATCTGATCCCATGGCTGGCCGACCTCTTCTTGGGAATGCGTATAGTAAATACTGTACAAGCGAAAAAACTATGCCCTCAATTAATGCGGGGAGACGCCCTTCATCGTCGGTTTACAAGACATGCCAGAGAAAGGCGACGGCCCGTTTCGAACATTCCGGCAATGTGCATGTGACCGAAGGAGTGCGTTAGGGGAGCGCGCGGTGCCGTGCTGAACGCGTGTGCTCCTCCAGACGCCATGGCCGGCGCCTCCGTCCGGAGACGGCATGGGCCTTCGACCATGGCGCCGTCCTTGCCGAAGCCATGCCGGAACTCGGAGGCTGAACGGACGAGCGCGTGTGCCCGTTGCAAGGGCGGCCCACAATCGCATGTCAAGGCTGACCTCACCTTTTCCAGGGCCGCGCGCAGCGCGAAGGGCCGCCTGCCTGGCCGTTCCCTGCTCTGGTCTGGGAGGGTGCGCCCGGGCCGGCTGCGCGACCCGCCTTTCGGATGAGGGGCCCGCTCGTGCGTCCGGTCGGACGTCGAGCCTTGACGACGTCGCACCGAAACGTCTAGTATTTACTAGTCAATCAAAATCTAACAGTTTCACCCGCGTGACGGGCCGCTGAGTCCGGCCTTCAGCCTGTGGGCGCGCGGTGCCGGGTCAAAATGGCGCCGTCGCCCTGTTCGGGGCACCGAAGTGCTGGCGCATGCGTCATCGGCCCGGGTGGCGGTCACGGCGCGGGCTCGGAATGCGAAAGTCAAGAGATGCGTCCTCCGGCGGGACCGCGAAGGTCTGTGAACTGTCTGAAATACCCGTGGCGATGGAGCTCGCCGGATTGGCGATGGCACATGATCCAAGGCGCCAAGGCCGGATCAGGGGAAATGCGATTTCGATGAATCATCGCGACTGGTCGAATTAGGAAATTGCTCGTGAGCGCTGCGATACAAACTGGTCTGCCGACCAAGGTGACCGGCCCGGTATTGGTCGGAATCATCACCTATGTGCTTCTCGTCGGCGGCTTTGTCGGCTGGGCGTTCCTGGCCCCCCTGAACAGCGCCGTGCTGGGGCAGGCCATTCTCGTCGTGGAGACCAGCCGCCGCGACATCCAGCACCTCGAGGGCGGGATCATCCGTGAGATCCATGTGCGTGACGGCGCCGAGGTCCAGCCCGGCGACCGGCTGATCACGCTCGACCCCACGCGCGCCCTTGCCGGGCTCCAGATCATCCGGGGCCAGATGGATGCCAACCTCGTCCAGATCGCCCGCTTGCGGGCGGAGATGAACGCCGCGCCGCAGATGGAACTGGATCCTGAGATCCGGCGCCGAGCGGAGACCGAGCAGGACCTCCAGGACGTCATCACGGGGCAGCAGCAGATCTTCACGGCCCGGCGCGCATCGCTGCAGGGTCAGGTGGATGTCCTGCGGCAGCGCATCGCGCAGATCGAGTCGCAAATCATCGGCCAGGAGGCCCAGGAACGGGCACGCATCCGCCAGATCGGCTTCATCCAGGAGGAGCTGAATGGCGTGAACGAGCTGCTGCGCGGCGGATTCGCCCCCCGTACGCGTGCCTTGGCGTTGAACCGGGAGCTTGCGCGTCTCCAGGGCGAGCAGGGCGAGTATCTTTCCACCGTCGCCCGGTCGCGCCAGCAGATCGGTGAGGCGCAGCTCCAGATCCTGCAGATCGAGAGGTCCTTCCAGGAAGAGGTCGCGCGCGCCTTGCAGGAGGCGCAGAACCTCCTGCGCGAGCAGCAGGAACGCCTGGTCGCCAATCAGGACATTGTCCGCCATCTCGAAATCCGCGCTCCGGTCGCCGGAACGGTCGTCGGCCTCAATGTCTTCACCGATGGCGGCGTCATCGCGCCAGGCCGGACGCTGATGCAGCTCGTCCCGCATGGTGACAACCTGATCATCGAGGCCCAGATCGCGGCGCAGGACATCGAGGTCGTCCATGAGGGGCAGCAGGCGGTCATCCGCTTCCCGGCACTGCCGCAGCGCACCCTGCCGATGCTGACGGGCCACGTGCTGCATGTCTCCGCCGATCGGTTCACCGACGAGCGGACGGGCATGGCCTATTTCAAGATCCGCGTCGCCCCGGACGCGACGAGCCTGGCGAAGATCGCCGAGCGCCGCCTGGTGGCCGGCATGCCGGCCGAGGTCACGATCGCGACCGGTCAGCGCACCGTCGCGAGCTACCTCGTCGAGCCGCTGACCGATGCCATGCGCAAGGCCATGCGAGAGCGATGATCGCCCTGGCCCGCACGACGCCCGGTGAGGCCGGGCACCACGACTCCACGAGACCGATGACACGGACGAGGCTGCATTGAATCTCCCCTTCGCAACGCATGCCTCCGCTTCGCAATCGCCCTTGCGCGCGGCGCTGCGCGCTTCGCGCGGCGCCCTGCTCTTCGCGGCCTTCTTCAGCATCGGGATCAACTTCCTGATGCTCGTCCCGCCCCTTTACATGATGCAGGTCTATGACCGCGTCCTGAGCAGTCGCTCCGAAGCGACCCTGATCACGCTCACCGTCATCACCCTCGGCGCCTTCCTCGCCATGGGCATTCTCGAGGTGGTTCGCTCGCGCATCCTCGTGCGGGTGAGCGGCCGCCTCGACAGCATCCTCACGCCCCTGGTCTTCGAGAACGTGTTCCGCAACCATGTGCGGGCCACCGGCAGTTCGCGGACGCAGCCGCTCGGTGATGTCGCCATGGTTCGGCAATTCGTGGCGGGGCCCGGGCTGTTCGCCTTCTTCGACCTGCCCTTCGCGCCGATCTTCCTCGGCCTCCTGTTCCTCATGCACCCCCTGCTGGGCTTCCTGTCGCTCGGCGGCAGCGTGATCCTGGTGCTGCTCGCCCTCGCCAGCGAATGGACGTCCCGCCAGCGTCTGGCGGAGGCGACCCGTCACAACGTCGCCGCGACCAACTTCGCCGAGACAAGCCTGCGCAATGGCGACGCCATGACGGCGATGGGCATGCTGGGCGCGGTGAAGCGGCGCTGGATGGCGCGGCACGAGCGCATGCTGCAGATGCAGGCGCAAGCGAGCGACTGGGCGGGCACGCTGTCGAACGCGACGAAGGTGGTGCGGATCGCGCTGCAATCGCTGATGCTGGGTGCCGGCGCGCTCCTGGCCATTGAAGGCAAGATCTCGCCCGGGCTAATGATCGCCGCCTCCATCATCGGTTCCAAGTCGCTTGCGCCGATCGAGGCTTTGATCGCGAACTGGGGCGGCATGGTCGCCGCACAACAGGCCTGGCGGCGCCTCGGTGCGCTCCTGCGCGCAGGGGATGACGAGATCCAGCCGATGAGCCTCCCCGCGCCGAAGGGGCAGCTGGACGTGGAGGCGCTGGTCGCCGCCCCGCCGGGCGCCGCGGCGGCGGTGCTGCGCGGCGTCTCCTTCAGCCTTCGCCCAGGTGAGGCCCTGGGCATCGTCGGCGCCAGCGGCTCGGGCAAGTCCACGCTCGCGCGCGTGGTGACCGGCGTATGGCCCGCCGCCGCGGGAACGGTGCGCATTGACGGCGCGGAGCTGGGACAATGGTCGCGCGAGCAGCTCGGCCCCTATATCGGCTATCTGCCGCAGGATGTGGATCTCTTCGACGGTACCATCGCGGAGAACATCGCGCGGCTCGGCGAGGTGGATGCGGCCGCCGTGGTCGCGGCGGCGCGGATGGCCGGCATCCATGAGCTGATCCTGAGCTTCCCGCAGGGGTATGACACCCTCATCGGAGAAAGCGGCAACCGTCTCTCCGGTGGTCAGCGCCAAAGGGTCGGCCTCGCGCGCGCGCTCTACGGGCAGCCCACGCTCTGCGTCTTCGATGAGCCGAACAGCAATCTCGATGACGCGGGTGAGGCGCAGCTCATCGAGGTGCTCCAGCACCTTCGGCAGCGGCAGACCACGACCCTGGTGATCGCCCACCGGCCTAGCATACTGCAGTACGTCGACAAGATCATGATTCTCCAAGCAGGGCAGGTCGTCTTCCTCGGTCCGCGGGCTGAGGCTTTCGCGCGCTTTGCCCGGCCGGTTGTTGCTCCCACTGTTGCACAGGTCGGAGCCGCGGTCGGGTAAGGCCTCAGGGTCCCTCGCACCGACCTGCTCTACGGCGCTTCCCTCGACCGGAAGAGATGCTTTTGCCGCAGGGAGGGAGAGCTGCCTCTTCGCCCAGCGGGGGACGACGCCGCAGCTCTGTGTCGTCCGGCTGAGCGAAGGATATCTCTTGATCAGCATTAACTAATCTAGTGATTGCGCAATATGCGTGATGCGGTTAACCATTCCGTTGTGTGTTGGAGGGCCCACTATCCCACCTTCCATCGAAACCAGCCGGACGGCTCAGCTTGGATTGGACTTCTCGATGATTGAATCAGGTACCAGCGAGGGCGCCTCTCGCCTCTGCCAGCAGATATTTCTTCCCGCCTTGCAGAAGGCCGCTTCCGACGCTCGAGCGGCTGATGGCAATCCGTCCAATGCGCTCAACGGCGTCACCATGGCGTTCGGCGAGATGTTGATCGCGCTGATCGGGCGGCCCGCCACTGTGGTGCTGCTACGCGGCTTTGCGGATCATCTGGAGCGCGATCCCTCCTAACTAAACAAGGAGTTCAAGATCATTGTCGCGCCTCGCGGCATCTTGCATCGAGTTGGGTGGCGAGATGTTATTGGACATCTCGCCACCCAGCTTCGTCTTGCGATCTGGCCGTGGATGCCGCGGCCCGCGTGTCTACCAAGGCGTGGGACCGCGCTCACCCTTTGCCGGAACGAACCTCCATCACCCGGTTGCATGAGGCTTCCGCCCGTCAGCCTTGCTGCACCGCTGACGACAGCGAGAGAAGGAGGCATCCTTGCGGGTCTACACTGAAGCCGAGGGTCAGCGGCGGCTCGTTGGTCGAGCAGATATTCCAGACGATGTAGGGGCGATCTTCGAGCTGAATCTGTTCGGAGTTTCGTCAACGATCTCTGAGCATTTCGTCGTTGCTACGATCACCCATTTGGGGCCCGCGCCGCATGATATCCGGGTCGAACGCGTGATCTTGCTCGGCATGGGGCAGCGGCCCGAGATTCTCCCAGGCTGGCAGCCGCTGGCATCTTAATGATGATCCATCCCCCTGGAGCAAACTTCCAACCTATGACGTGCTCCCCTGAATGTATCGACTCAGACGGAGAGTCCGCTGTGTTGTGATCCGCGACCAGTCTTTGGACCGCCGGAAGTTAGAGTTTTCCGGCTTGGTCACGACGGCGGGCTGGTTGCGCCATCGGGATTTTGCAGCGCACAGGGGACCCTATCGCCGATCGCCCCGTGCGGTCTCTCCTCGTTGTAGTATCTGCGCCAAGCCTCCATCTTCTCGCGGGCATCGGCAAGCGTCGTAAGCGTCTTCCCTCGACTGCCTTGCGGCGCGCTGCGTTGATCGGCTGACCTGCCTGGCTGCTGGGTGGAGCGGAAGTCCGTTATCGCCCTTAAGCCTAGGGGTAAGGTCGGTGCCGGACAGTCGATTGGACGAGGTGATCAGCGTGGTGGCGCGTCGTCGCCGTTGGACGCTGGAGCAGAAGCTGTCGCTGGTGGAGGAGGTGTCGCGGCCTGGCGCGTCGGTCGCGGCGGTGGCCGATCGGCACGGGATGAGCCGGAGCCTGCTGTTCGAGTGGCGTCGCCACGTCCGTGAGGGAACGATGTCGGGCGTGGTGCGCGCCGATGCGGCCGCGACGCTGGTGCCGGTGCGGGTCGTGGAGGAGGCGCAGACGAAGGAGACGCCACGCCCGGCGGTAGCGCCGCGCCGGTCTGCCGAGCGCACGGGCAAGGCGGTGGCGGCCGTCGAAGTAGTGCTGTCGAACGGCCGCGTGCTGCGTGTCTCCGAGACGATTGCGCCGGAGGTGCTGGGGCGGCTCGCGGCGGCGCTCGACACCTGATGCTGGCGCTGCATGCCGGGCTGCGCGTGCACCTCGCGCTCGGCGCGACGGACATGCGCAAGGGCTTTGATGGGCTGGCGGCACAGGTGCAGACGGTGCTGAAGGCCGACCCATTCTCGGGCCACCTGTTCCTGTTCCGCGGCAAGCGGGGCGATCTGCTGAAGGCTCTGTGGTGGGACGGCCAGGGCCTGGTCCTGCTGGCGAAGCGGCTTGAGAAGGGCCGGTTCATCTGGCCGACGATCGCGCGCGAGGGCGTGGTGACGCTGACGACGGCGCAGTTGTCGATGCTGCTGGAGGGCCTGGACTGGCGCACGCCGACGCCGAGTTGGAAGCCCGAGATCGCGGTGTAGGCCCTTGCGCCGACGCGGCCACGTCTGAGACGATTCCGACGTGACGCCGCACGCCGACAGCGCACTGCCCGAAGACCCCGCCGCCCTGGCGGCGATGATCGCGGCGCTGCGCGGAGAACTGGCCGAGGAGCGCGCCGCCCGCCGCATGGCGGAGGTTGGCCTGCAAGCCAAGACGCTGGAGGCGGAGCGGCTGCGGGTGCAGATCGCACGCCTCCGGCACGAGCGGTTCGGGCGATCGTCGGAGCGGTTGGCGGCCGAGGTCGAGCAGCTCGAGCTGCGTCTCGACGAGGTGCTGGCCGACATCGCCGCGTCGGGTGGCGTGGACGACGCCGAGGACGAGGCGGCCAGCGCCAAGGCGCCGGAAGAGAAGGCGCGACGCCGTGGGCGCAAGTCGCTGCCGGACAGTCTGCCGCGGCGGGATGTCGAGCACTTGCCTGCTGAGGGCTGCACCTGCCGCGCCTGCGGCGGCGCGCTGCGCAAGGTGGGCGAGGACGTGACGGAGATCCTGGAGTACCGCCCCGGCCGGTTTGAGGTGGTGCGCCACGTCCGGCCCGCATTCTCCTGCCGGAGTTGCGAGGCGATGACACAGGCGCCGATGCCCTCGCTGCCGATCGAGCGCGGCAGGCCGGGCCCCGGGCTGCTGGCCCATGTGCTGGTCTCGAAGTACTGCGACCACATCCCGCTCTATCGCCAGTCGGAGATCTACGGCCGCGATGGGCTGGACCTGCCGCGCGGGCTGCTGGCGGGTTGGGTCGGCAGGTCGGCTGCGCTGGCAGAACCCATGGCCACGTACATCGGCCGCCACGCCCTGGCCGGACCGCGGGTGCATGCCGACGACACGCCGATGCCGATGCTCTCGCCGGGTCGCGGCAGGACGCAGGCGGCGCGGTTCTGGGCCTATCTGCGTGACGATCGACCATTCGGTGGGACCGATCCGCCCGCGGTGCTCTACGAGTTCACGCCGGACCGGAAGGGAGAGCATCCGCAGCGGTGCCTACGCGACTTCCAGGGCATCCTGCAGGCCGACGCCTATGCCGGGTTCAACGCCCTCTACGAGACCGGCCGCGTGGTGGAGGCGGCGTGCTGGACGCATGCTCGGCGCTACTTCCACGACGAGCTGCTGGCGAACGGCAGCCCGATCGCGCGCGAGGCCATCGAGCGCATGCAGCCGCTGTTCGCAATCGAGGCCGAGATCCACGGCCAGCCGCCCGAGGCGCGCCTCGCCGCCCGCCAGGCGCGCTCGGCGCCGGTGATGGCTGATCTGCACGCCTGGCTCGAGGCGACGCTGCGGTGGATCTCCGGCAAGTCGGACCTGGCAAAGGCGATCCGCTATACGCTGGCGCAGTGGAGCGCGCTGACGACGGTGCTGCGCGACGGCCGCGCCTGCCTGCACAACAACGCCGCCGAGCGGCGGATGCGGCCGCTCGCGCTGGGTCGGAAGAACTATTTGTTCGCCGGGTCGCTCGAGGGCGGCAGGCGCGCCGCCATCATCTACACCCTCGTCGGCACCGCGGAACTGAACGGCTGGGATCCGCAGGCGTATCTCCGCGTCCTCCTGGACCGCATCGCCGACCACCCGATCAACCGCATCGGCGATCTCGCGCCCTGGAACCTCCGGCCCGACACAGCCTGACCACCGTCAAGCCGCCGACGCCGTAGCCGTCAGTGCACGCTTACCAAGCGTCAGGAACCAGTGGGTGTTCAGGCACGCCGCACGGAACCGGCCGTTGAAGGCCTCGATGTAGGCATTATCCGTCGGCTTGCCCGGCCGCGAGAAGTCCAGCGCGACCTCGTGCGCGTAGGCCCACAGGTCGACATCACGAGACACGAATTCCGACCCCTGATCCACGCGGATCGTCTTCGGATAGCCTACCGTCGCGCAGACACGCTCCAGCGTGTGGACCACATCCTCGCCGCGATAGCCGAACCGAGGATCGATCACCGGCGCATAACGGGAGAAGATATCGACCACCGTCAGCACGCGCAGCCGAGCTCCCGTCGCCAGTTGGTCGTGTACGAAGTCCATCGCCCAGGTTTCATTCGGCGCCACAGCATCACGACGGTCCTCGCGCAGCTTCGCTTTCACCCTCCGCTTCGGCGCCTTGTGCCGCAGTTGCAGGCCCAACTCAGTGTAGATCCTGCGGGTTCGCTTCTGGTTGATCATCCAGCCCTCTTGTCGCAGCAACACATGCACGCGCCGATAGCCGTATCGGACACGCGTCTTGCAGATCGCCTTGATCCGCTCCTCCAAACCGGCCTGTCCGTGCCGACGCGACTTGTAGTGGTACATGGACGTATCAAAGGCCAATGCCCGGCAGGCCCGCCGGATCGATACGTCCCAGTCCACTTGCAGCCCATCGACCAGCTTGCGCTTGCGAGCAGGCCTCCGATTCTTCGGCGGATGGCGTCCTGCAGCATCTCCCGATCCAGCGTCAGATCCGCGACGATCTTCTTCAGCTTGGAATTCTCCTCCTCAAGCTGCTTCAGCCGGCGCATCTCCGTCGGCAGCAGCCCGTCATACTTCTTCTTCCAGTTGAAATAGGTCGCCTGGCTGATGCCCGCCTTGCGGCAAACCTCCGCCACCGGAAGACCCTCGGCGCCCTGCTTCAGCACGAATGCCTTCTGCGCCTCCGTAAATCTCGATGCCTTCACCGTTCTCCGCTCATCCCAGCCAGGGAAATCTCAGCAGAAAACTCCAACCAAAAGCGATCCAGTTTCCTGGTCGCGGATCAGGCTTCGCCGCGGCGCGCTGGCGGTGCTGGCGCTGCTTGCGCTCTGCGCCGCGGCCCTGGCGCTCACCGGCTTCTTCGATGCGCAACGTTTCGCGGACGGCCTGCCCGCGCTGGCCCAGCTCGCCGATGAGATGGTGCCGCCGGATTTCAGCCGGTGGCGCGCCTGGGTGCGGCCCTTGCTCGACACGCTCGCCATGTCCGTCGCCGGCACGGCGCTCGCCGTCGTGTTGTCACTGCCGATCGCCTTGCTGGCCGCGCCCAATGTCTCCCCGCATCCGCTGCGGCTAGGAGTGGCGCGGACGCTGCTTTCCTTCCTGCGCTCGGTGCCCGAGATCATCATGGGCATCATCTTTGTGGCCGCGGTGGGCTTCGGCGCGCTGCCCGGTGTGCTCGCGCTCGCGCTGCACTCGGTCGGCATGGTCGGCAAGTTCCACGCCGAGGCGATCGAGCACGCCGATCCGCGCCCGATCGAGGCCGCGCGGGCGGCGGGTGCCTCGCCCGCGCAGGTGGTGACGCATGCCGTGCTGCCCCAGGTGCTGCCGCAGTTGGCGGACGTGACCATCTATCGCTGAGAGTATCATTTCCGCGCCTCCGCCGTGCTGGGCATCGTGGGGGCAGGGGGCATCGGCTTCGAACTCATCGCGGCCCTGCGGCTGATCGACTATGCGCAGGTCTCGGCCATCCTGCTCTGCATCCTGGCCTGCGTCGTCGTTATGGACGCACTGGGCTCGGCCCTGCGCCGACGCCTCAAATGAGCGCGCGCATCCTCTGCACCGCGCGCATCTTCCCCGAGACCGCGGCCCTGCTGGCGCCGGCGGGAGAGATCGGACATCCCCCACTGCTCCGCGCCCAGGCCGCGGGCCGAGCTGCTGGCGCGGCTCAACGAGGCGGAGGCGGTCATGGCCTTCATGACCGACCGGGTGGACGATGCCTTCCTCGACGCGGCCCCCCGCCTGCGCGTGCTGGCCTGCGCGCTGAAGGGCTATGACAACATCGACGTGTCGGCCTGCCATGCGCGCGGCGTGGCGGTCTCCATCGTGCCGGATCTGCTCACTTCGCCGACGGCGGAACTGGCGGTGGCGCTGACCTTGGGGCTGGCGCGGCATCTGCGCGCGGGCGATGCCGTGGTGCGCGCGGGGTTCGAGGGCTGGCGCCCGGAGCTCTACGGGCTGGGCCTGGATGGCGCGGCAGTCACGATCCTCGGGCTTGGCGCACTCGGCGCCGCCATCGCAGCACGGCTGGCGCCCTTCGGTTGTAGCCTGCGCGGGGTGGATATGGCGCGCGACGTGCCGGGTGTGGTGCGGATGGGTCTGGAGGACGCCCTGCGCGGCGCGGATGTCGTGATCGCGGCCCTGCCGCTAACGCCCGCGACGCGCGGCCTGATCGGGGCGCAGGCGCTCAGCCTGCTGCCGCCGCATGCGCTGCTGGTGAATATCGGGCGGGGCTCCGTGATCCGCGAGGCGGATGTGCTCACGGCCCTCGAGGCCGGCCGCCTCGGCGGCTATGCTGCGGACGTCTTCGAGATGGAGGACTGGGCGCTGGAGGACCGGCCCCGTGTCATCCCACCAGGTCTGCTCGCGCATCCGGCGACGCTGTTCACGCCGCATCTGGGCTCGGCGACGCTGGCCGCACGGCGGGCCATTGAGGCGTGTGCCGCAGCCAATATTCTGGATGTGCTGCAGGGCGGGGCGGCGCGCGATCGAATCTGACGGCCGGGCAAGGGCGGCGCGCATGCCTGATCGGCAGATGGCGGAACAGGCTTGGCGCCATGCGGTAGCCGGTTGTCGCCTGAGAGGGCTCGGAAGCGGGGCGCACGACCTACGGGGGCATGAAGCCGACGAGCCAGGTCATTCATTTGTCGCGCTTGCCACACTGGTCGAGCCCGCGGGTTGCAACACGAATGGAAGAACAGTTCTCCATAAGCCGAACCCTGTCCCCGATTTGAACCTGCGAGCTTGGCTGGGTAGGTTGACGGTATAGTAAAGACCAGCCCCTCAAACTCCCCAGCAAGAACCTCAGGTTCTTGCATCTCCGGTCAAGCATCATGCGGCTGAAAGCTCGAAGACCAAGCGCTCGCGAGGGGCGGCCGCGATCCCGGCGCGCATCGCCTCCGCATCCGCGAAGCGGCCTGGCAAGTGAATCGTCTCCGTCTCCAGCGTGATGCGTGGCACCGCCAGCGGCCATGGGTCCAGCGTCGCCACGCGCGCGCCGCGGCGGATCAGCGTGGTGCCGTTGCAGTCGAAGCGCTCCTGCCCCCAGCACAGACCGAGCGCGATCGAATCCACCATCGCGATCTTCCGCTGGTTGGCCGTGACCTGCGCCTCATCCACGCCGAGCTTCGCCATCAAATCCGCGCTCCAGGCCACCTCGCGCGCCATGTAGCCCTCCATGGCAGCCAGGCTCTCCGCACTCGGCGCCATGCGGTTGCCGAGGATGCCCAGGCGATAGATGTGGCTGCCATGGCGCAGGATCAGCAGCCCCGCCCAGAGCCCCCAATTGGCCAGCGCATCGCGCACGCCCTGCTCCCACATCGGCACATGCTCATGGCCGGAGAGCGCGTTGAAATGCCGCGGCAGGCCCGTCGCGGCGTCGAATTCGGGTTCGCGCTCCCACTCCATCCAGGCGCAGTCATGCTGGGCGGCGGCGTTCACCACCGGCTCCAGCGGCACGGGCGGCTCGGCCAGGGCGCGCATGAGCTGCCCGGCCAGCACGGCATGGGCGGGTTGCGGCGTGGCCAACACGCTGCCGTCCGTCTGGGGCCAAAGGATCATGCGCGCCTACCTTCGCGATTCGAAATCAATGCGCGGGTCCACCAGCGTATAGGTGAAATCGCTGACGATCTGCATGATGAGCCCGAGCAGGGTGAAGATGTAGAGCGTGCCGAACATCACCGTGTAGTCCCGCCGGATCGCCGCCTCGAAACCCAGCAGGCCGAGCCCGTCCAGCGAAAAGATGATCTCCACCAGCAGCGCGCCGGTGAACAAAATCCCGATGAAGGCGGCCGGAAACCCCGCGATGATGATGAGCATCGCGTTGCGGAACACATGGCCGTAGAGCACGCGCTGCTCGCCCGCGCCCTTGGCCCGCGCCGTCACCACATACTGCTTGTTGATCTCCTCCAGGAAGGAGTTCTTCGTCAGCATGGTCAGCCCCGCGAAGCCGCCGATCACCAGTGTCAGCGTCGGCAGTGCCATGTGCCAGGCATAATCCCAGACACGGCTCCAGAAGGGCCAGGTCTCGCTGCCCGAACTGACCAGCCCGCGCAGCGGAAACCACTGCACGAAGCTGCCGCCGGCGAACAGCACCACCAGCAGGATCGCGAACAGGAAGCCCGGGATCGCATAGCCCACCAGCACGATGGCGCTCGTCGTGAGATCAAACCGCGTCCCATCCCGCACCGCCTTGCGGATGCCGAGCGGAATCGAGATCAGATAGATGATCAGCGTGGACCAGAGGCCGAGCGAGATGGAGACCGGCAGCTTCTCCACCACCAGGTCCCAGACCGGCCGGTCCCGGAACAGCGACCGCCCGAGGTCGAAGCGCATATAGCCCCAGAGCATCTCGCCGAAGCGCACATGGGCCGGCTTGTCGAAGCCGAAGGCGCGCTCGATCTCCTTCACCACCTCCGGATCGAGCCCGCGCGCCCCGCGATATTGCGACCCACCGCCTTCCGCCGTCGAGGTCGGCTGCGGCCGTGTCTCGTTGGAGCCCTCGCCCGTCAGGCGGCCCATCGTGTCGCCCTGGCCGCGGATCTCCGCGATCATCTGCTCCACCGGGCCACCGGGCGCGAACTGGATCACCGCGAAATTGATCAGGATGATGCCGAACAACGTCGGCACCACCAGCAAGAGACGGCGCAGCAGGTAGCCGGTCATGGGTGGGCGTGCGCCGCGGGAGGGCGCTGCCCTCCCGGACCCTCCCGCCGGGGACTTTTGGTCCCCGGGCCCCTTGAGAGTGTTGTCGCATGGGGGTGGGGGGTGGCGGCCCAGGGGCCGTCACCCCCCACCCCCATGCGACCAAGTCCAAGGGTCCAGGGATCAAGATCCCTGGCTGGGGAGCGCGAGGGGGCAGCGCCCCCTCGCAGGCGCACGTCCCCCATCACAGGCTCCGCTTTGCCTCTTGCAGCGCGCGGTCGCGCGTGGGGTCGATCCACCAGCTGTCGAAGCCCAGCGCGTATTTCGGGTTGCGTTCGGGTCGGCCGAAGCGGTCCCAGAAGGCGATCCAGAAGGCGCGGTTGTGCCATTGCGGAATGACGAATTGCCCGTGCAGCAGCACGCGGTCCAGCGCGCGGGTGCGGACGATCAGTTCCTCGCGGTCCGGCGCGGTGATGACGAGTTCGACGAGGGCATCAATGACCGGGTGGCAGATGCCGGCCACGTTCTGCGAGCCGTTCTCCTGGGCTTTCGCGCAGGTGAAGTAGTCGCGCTGTTCATTGCCGGGCGAGAGGGACTGGCCCATCACATCCACGGTCATGTCGAAGTCGAAGGCGTCGATGCGCACCTGGTATTGCGCCGGGTCCACCGTGCGGACGCGGGCCTCGACGCCCAGGCGCTGCAGCCATTGCACATAGGGCAGGGCGACGCGCTCGAAGCTGGCGCCGTTCAGCAGGATCTCGAATTCGAAGCGCTGCCCTTGCGCGTTGACCAGGCGCCGGTCCCGGATGGTCCAGCCGGCCTGGCGCATGAGGTCGAGCGCGCGGCGCAGGCCTTCGCGGTTGTTGCCGCTGCCATCGGTCGTGGGCAGGCGGTGCTCGGTGGTGAAGACGGATTCCGGCAGTTGCGCGCGGAAGGGCGTCAGGATTTCCAGTTCGCGGCCGGTGGGCAGGCCGGAGGAGGCGAGCTCGCTGTTCGAGAAGAAGCTGGTGGTGCGCGCATAGGCGCCGTTGAAGATATTGGCGTTCAGCCATTCATAGTCGAAGACCTGCAGCAGCGCCTCGCGCACGCGCGCATCCTGGAAGAGCGGCCGGCGCAGGTTCATGACGAAGGCCTGCATGCCGGTGGGCAGCTGGTGGCGGATTTCGTCGCGCTTGACGAGGCCGCGGCGCACCGCCGGGAAGTCGTAGCCCGTGGCCCAGTTGCGGGCGATGTTCTCGGTGCGGAAATCGATCTGCCCGGCCTTGAAGGCCTCGAAGGCCACGGTGACGTCGCGGAAATACTCGTAGCGCATCACGTCGAAATTCTGCGTGCCGCGCCGCGTGTTGAGGTTCACCGCCCAATAATCCGGCACGCGGCGATAGGCGATGCTGCGGCCGGATTCGAAGCGGTCGATGCGATAGGGGCCGGAGCCCAACGGCACGTCGAGCGATGGGCGGGCGAAATCGCGGCCTTCCCAGTAATGCTTCGGCAGGATCCACATCTGGCCGAGGATCAGCGCCAGCTCGCGATTCTCGTTGGTGCGGAAGCGGAAGGTGACGCGGCGCGGGCCTTCCACCACCACCTCGCTCACATCGCCCCAATAGGCGCGGTAGAAGGGGCGGCCCTGGGTGCGCAGCGTGTTGAAGGTCCAGGCCACATCCTCGGCGGTGATGGGGCGGCCGTCATGCCAGCGGGCGGTCTCGCGCAGCTCGAAGGTGACGCCCATGCGGTCGGCCGGGATTTCGATGGTCTCGGCGAGGTGGGCGTATTCGGTGCTCGCCTCGTCGGCGCTTTCGATCAGCAGGCTGTCATAGAGGTTGTTGAGGCCGACGGCGGCCGTGCCGCGCAGGATGAACTGGTTGAAGCTGTCATAGCTGCCGAGCGCGGTCAGCGTGACCTCGCCGCCTTTCAGCGCATCCGGGTTCACCCAGGGAAAATGGGGGAAGTTCGCCGGCAGCGCGGGCTCGCCGAGCAGCGAGAGCGCGTGGGTGCGGATCGGCCCCGCGGATTGCGCCCCAGCGGCGGTGGCGGCGACCAGCCCGAAGCCGGCGGCGAAGAGGTCTCGGCGTTGCATCATGGGGAAGAGATTGGGGGTGCGATGCGCCCAGGGCAACCGGCAAGTCAGCCGAGCAGCGAAAGGATCTCCGGCAGCAGCGCGGCATCACCGACGGCGATCACCTCGCCCTTGCTCTCCAGCGTCAGCGTGCGGCCCTGCCAATCGGTCATGCGCCCGCCCGCGCCCTCGATCACCGGCACCAGCGCCGCCCAGTCCCAGGGCTTCAGCGTGCCCTCGACGACGGCATCCACCAGGCCGAGCGCGATCAGCCCATAGGCATAGCAATCCCCGCCCCAGGTGACGCGGCGCGCGGCCTGGCGCACGCGCTCAAAGCGGGCGGCGCCGGTGGCGTCGAAGATGTCGGGCGAGGTGCAGGAGAGTTCGGCGGTGGCGAGGCTGGCGCAGGGCCGGCAGGCGGCGGTGCCTCCCATCGGGCTCACGAAGCGCGTGGACTGGCCCGCCACGCCAATCCAGCGTTCGCGCGTCACCGGCTGGTCAATGAGGCCCAGCACGGGCTGGCCCTTGTGCAGCAGGCCGATCAGCGTGCCGAAGAGCGGGCGCCCGGTCAGAAAGGCCCGCGTACCGTCAATCGGGTCGAGCACCCAGAGGTAGTCCGCATCACCGCGCTCGGTGCCGTATTCCTCGCCCATGATGCCATGGCTGGGGAAGCGCTCGGAGAGATAGGCCCGCAGCGCACGTTCGGCCGCGCGGTCGGCCTCCGTCACGGGCGAGGCATCGCCCTTGGCTTCCACCAGCAGGGCGGAACGAAAAAGCGGGCGGATGATGCCGCCCGCCAGATCGGCCGCCGCTTCGGCGGCCGCGATGAACTCGGCCGGAACCAAGCCGCTTACGGCAGCGCGGCGGGCGTGGCCGCCAGGCTGCGCAGGTAGAGGATGATGTCGGCGCGCTGCGAGGCGCTGTTCACGCCGGCGAAGGCCATGCGGGTGCCGGCCATGGCGCGGTTCGGCGCGGCGATGAAGGCGTTCAGCGCCTCATAATCCCAGGGCTTGTCGGCCAGCGCGCGGTTGGCGGCGCTATAGTTGAAGCCCGGGGCCTGCGCGTGCAGCTTGTTCACGATGCCCCAGAGATTCGGGCCCACGCCGGCGCGGCCGCCATCATTGAAGGTGTGGCAGGAGGCGCAGAGGCGGTTCGCCAGGGCGCGGCCATTGTCGAGGTTGGCGGCGGCGAGCAGCGGCCCGATCGGCTCCACCGCCGGAGCGGCGGGCGCGGCCGGGGCGGCGGCGGTCTGCGGCGTGGCGCCGATGCTGATGGCCGAGCGCTCCAGCTTGTGCGGGTGCACCACCAGGCCACCGATCACGCCGGCGCTCATGAAGGTGACGCCGGCGGTGAGGACGGCCGCGAAAATCTTATTGGCTTCCAGGCTCATGCCGAGCTGACCCTTCTCAACGACTGGGCGGCTTGGGCGCCGTTTGCGCGATGCCGTCCCCTGACTTATTCGTAGACTTCCATACAGGCGGTGCTGCGTTGCATCAACCGTCCCCGGCCCTTGTTTCACCCACGGAATTCAGCGTGAACCCCATCATCATCATCCCCGCCCGCATGGCGGCCACCCGCCTGCCGGGCAAGCCGCTGGCCGAGATCGCCGGCCGGCCGATGATCCTGCATGTTCTGGAGCGCGCCAAGGAGGCCGGGATCGGCCCCGTGGCGGTGGCGGCGGGCGAGCCCGAGATCGTGGAGGCGGTGGAGGCCGCCGGCGGCCGGGCGGTCCTGGTGGCCGACGACGTGCCAAGCGGGACGGACCGCATCCACCGCGCCCTGGCTCAGCTCGACCCCTTCGCCGCGCATGACGTCGTGGTGAACCTGCAGGGGGATTTCCCGACGCTGGAGCCCAATCTGCTCTGGTCCGTGCTCAAGCCCCTGGCCGACAAGGCCGTGGATATCGGCACGCTGGTCTGCCCCATCGCCGATGAGAAGGAGGCCAACACCGCCTCCTTCGTGAAGGCCGCCTGCGCCTTCCCGGACGGCGCGGAAGTGGCGCCCGCCCTCTATTTCAGCCGCAATCCCATCCCCTGGGGTGATGGGCCACGCTGGCACCATATCGGCGTCTATGCCTATCGGCGCGCGGCGCTGGATCGCTTCGTGCGCCTGCCGGAATCGCCGCTCGAGCGGCGGGAGAAGCTGGAACAATTGCGCGCGCTGGAGGCCGGCATGCGGATCGGCGCCGCGCGCGTCGAACACGGCCCCTTCGGCGTGGACACGCCCGAGGATCTCGAACGGGCCCGTCACCTCTTGGGAAACACATGAACCAGATCATCGCCTTCCAGGGGGTTCCTGGCGCCTATTCCGATCTCGCCTGCCGGCATGCCTATCCCGGCTGGACCACGCTGCCCTGCCCAAGCTTCGAGGCGGCGATGGCGGCCGTGCGCGACGGGCGGGCAGACCTCGCCATGCTCCCCTGCGAGAACAGCCTGGCCGGCCGCGTGCCGGATATCCATCGCCTGCTGCCGGAATCCGGCCTCTCGGTCATCGGTGAGCATTTCGAGCGGGTGGAGCACTGCCTGCTGGCGCGGCCGGGCGCGAAGCTGGAAGGCATCCGCCGCGCGCACAGCCACCCCATGGCGCTGGGCCAGGTGCTGAAGGTGATCAAGGAGCTCTCCCTCACCCCGGTGATCCAGGCGGATACGGCGGGTGCCGCCGAGATCATCGCCCGCGAGGGCACGCTGGAGGACGCCGCCGTGGCGAGCGAGCTGGCGGCCGAGGTCTATGGCCTGGAAATCCTGCGCCGGAACGTCGAGGACGCCTCGCACAACACCACGCGCTTCTACGTCATGACGCGCGAGCGCAAGCTGCCGCCGCCGCAGGAGGTGCCGCATCCTGTGACGACCTTCGTCTTCCGCGTGCGCAACATGCCGGCCGCGCTCTACAAGGCGCTGGGCGGCTTCGCGACCAATGGCGTGAACATGACCAAGCTGGAGAGCTACATGCTCGACGGCGCCTTCACCGCCACGCAGTTCCTCTGCGACGTGGACGGCCATCCGGATGAGCCCGGCCTGTTCCGGGCGCTGGAGGAGCTGCGCTATTTCTCGCGCGAGCTGCGTGTGCTGGGCACCTATCCGGCCAGCCCCTTCCGGCTGGCGCATGAGGGGCGCTGAGCGCGCCCCTCCTCAAGCCTGAACCTCAGATCTGCCCGGGCGAGAGCGTGTTGCAGCCGCTGCGGCTGCGCAGCCGGTCGCAGGCCTGCTGCGCGCTGGCCTGGGTAAGCCCGGTGACGCGGGCGCGGAACAGCGTGCCGCGACCGACCTGAACCGGCGTCACCTGCACACGGCCGCCGACGCTGGCCTGGGCCGCCTGGGCCGCCTGGCGCGCCAGCTCGGGCGAGCTGAAGGCGCCGACCTGCACGCCCCAACCGCCCGGCGAGGCGGCCGCGGGTGCCGCGGGGCGGAAGCCGGCCGGCAGGGTGCCGGCCTGTGCGGTGCTGATCAGGCCGAAGGCGCGCTGCGGCTGGGCCAGCGGCTGCGCCGCCACCGGCGGGCGGCTGGCGAGCTGGGCCGGCGCGGCCATCGGCTCGCGACGGACGCCGCTTTCGGCAAGCCGCGCAGCGCCCTCCGGCGTCGAGCCATCGGGGATCGGGTCCATGCGGGCCACGATGATGCGGCCATCGGACGTGACCTCGCCTTCGGGCTGGCTGGCACGGGCGGCGCTTTCGGCAAGGCGGGCAGCGCCTTCAGGCGTGGAGCCATCGGGGATGGGCTCCATCGCCACCACGCCGCCGCGGCCGAGCGAGGAAGCAGCCACGGGCGCCGGGGCGGCGGCGGCCATGCGGACCGGCGCGGCGCTGGGCTCGGCGGCGGGCAGGCTGGCGAACTGCGCGTTCTGCTCGCGGATGGCGCGCTGCTCGGCCAGGGCCGTGCGGGTCGTGGCATCCATCCGGCGGGGTCCGGGCGGAACGTTCAGCGGGATTTCGCCCGCGGCGTAGATCTCCGGCGGCGCGCGGCGAACCGGGCTGCTGGTGATGACGCGGGGACCCACGCGGGCGACGTAGTTGCGCGTCTCGGCCGGCAGGCCCTGATTGGCGTAGAGATAATTCTCGAGGCGGCGCGGGCCGGCATTATAGGCCGCCAGGAAGGCAGGCGAGCCGTAGAGCTCATACATCTGCCGGATATAGGCCGTGCCGGCCATCAGGTTGTCGTAGGGGTGATAGGGGTCGTCGCCCAGGTCGTGGCGGCGCTGCAGCTCGCGATAGGTGCCTGGCATCACCTGCATCAGGCCCATGGCGCCGACGGGCGAGGTGGCGCCGGCCCGGCCGCCGGATTCCTGGCGCATGACCTCGCGGATCCAGCGCTCCGGCACGTCGAAGCGGCGGGAGGCCTCGCGGATCCAGGGGCCCCAGGGGTCGCTCGGCGGGCCCGGCGGGTCGTAGCTGCCGCGCGTGACGGCGGCGGAGCGGGTGGGCGCCGTCGGCGTCTGCGCGCAGGCCGCCAATAGGCAAAGGACCGAGATCGCGGCCAGGGGCCGGCTCAATGCCTTGCTGCGCCCCAAAAACGACTGGGCCATGCTGTGGAAACTCCCCCTTGCTTCACCGCTGAAGAATTGCCCCGAACCACCCCCATGGCGCGGAACGCAGCAGCGAATGTCCCTGCGGCAAGACGACCGGGGACGGGGGACTCATAACGCCAGGCTCTCCCTCAAATCAAGCAAAGAAGTCTTTCCTGTGGCAGGGCATGGAGCGGCGCCCGTCATTCGGTGCGTGATTCATGCCGTGATTCAAAGCGCCGCGCGGTGATTTCATGCCGGGCCCTCATGCTCTACAAGGCAGGCATGCGACACCTGCGATGGCCACTGCTGCTTCCCCCGACCTTGGCCCTGGCGACCTTGGCCCTGGCCGGCTGCGGCGGTGCCACGCCCGAGGCGACCGCCCCGATCCCCATGGAGCAGGTGGCCGAGCCCGCTTTCGAGCGCGGCACCATCCTCGGCACGCGCCCCCTGCCGGCCGCCGCGCCCGGCGAGCCGCGCCTGCGCCTCGTCTCGCAGGTGGTGGGGGCCGCGCGTGGCGCCGGCAGCCCGGAGACCAATGCGGTGGAGGTCGTGGTCCGGCTGGAGCGCGGCAACCGCGACGTGACGCTGATCCAGCCGGCCGAGCCCTGGCTGCGTGTGGGCGCGCGCGTGCGCCTCACCCCCGGCCCGCGCCCGGTCCTGACGCGCGAGCTGAGCGGCGCCTAGAGCCATTTCACCGCAAGCAAAGACGGTGAAACGGCTCCAGCACGTTGTTTTCACGCATTTTCCGAGTCGCCAAGCAAAGCTGCTTGGCTTGAAAATGCTCTAGCTTTGCCGGGAGGCTGATTCACGCCCTTGGCGATGCCGCCAAGGGCGATCAGGCTCCAACCTCGGCCCGCATCCGCCGCGCCAGGTTCTCGCCGATCATCACGCAGGTGAAGTGCAGATTGGCCCGGCAATCCGTCGGCATGATGGAGGCATCGGCCACGCGCAGCCCCTCCACGCCGCGCACGCAAAGATCCGGGTCCACCACGCCGCGCGGGTCCTCATGCGCCGTCATCCGGCAGGTCCCGGCGGCGTGCTGGATATCGCCCGCCTCGGCCAGCATGACCGCGTCCAGCTCGTCATCCGGAAGCGCCGCGGCTTCGGGCATGGAAAGGCTGGTCTCGCCGAAGGTGATGCGCTCCGCCAGGCGCGCGAGTTGCTCCCGTGCGGTGAGGCGCGCCAGGCGCCGCACGCCGTCGCGCAGGCGCAGCCGGTCGCGCGGGTCGGCCAGCATGTTCTCATCCACCTCGGGCTGCGCCTCTGGGTCCGCCGAGATCAGGCGCAGCTCCCCACGCGAGAAGGCGTCATAGAGCGCGACACCCACGGCGCCGCCCGGCGCGGGCTCGCTGCCTTCGCCCAGGCCGCGATGGTTGTAGGCGATCATGATCATGTCCCGCTCGCCGCCGCCGGCCAGCCGGCTGGAATAGGTCAGGCAGCAGTTGGTGTGGCGCGCATCGGCGCCCTGCGCGCGGAATTCAGGCCTGAGCGGCAGGGTGGCGCGCAGGATCGGGTGGTCCATCAAATTCTGTCCGACATGCGGCAGATCGCGCTGGACCGCGATGCCCAGCGCGCTGAGGGCGGCGGCCGGGCCGAGCCCCGAGCGCATCAGGATGGCCGGGCTGTGGATCGCCCCCGCGCAGAGCACGATCTCGCGCCCCGCGACCTCCTCCCAGACATCGCCGAAGCGCACGCGCAACCCGCGCGCGCGGCTGCCTTCGAAGAGCACGCGGTCCACCAGCGCGCCACCCCGGATGGTGAGGTTCGCGCGGCCGCGCGCCGGCTCCAGATAGCCGTCATTGGTCGTGACGCGCACACCGTTCCGCAGGTTGATCGGGTTGCAGGAAATCCCCTCGCCCTCGGGCGCGTTCAGGTCGGGCTTCCAAGGGTAGCCCTCGGCGAGCGCGGCATCACGCAGGCCGAGATCCACGGCACCCCATTCGGCAATGGGCATGCGGAAGACAGGCAGCGGGCCGCCCTGGCGGATGCCCGGCGCCACGCCCGTATCGGCGTCGTCCTCGATCGCGTCGTAGAGGGGCAGCACGTCGCGCGCCGACCAGCCCTCGCAGCCGGCCTCGGCCCAGGCGTCGAAGGCGGCGGGCACGCCACGGATGGCGATCTGCGCGTTCACCGAGGAGGAGCCGCCCAGCGCCTTGCCGCGCCAGTAGAATTTGGGTTCCTGCGCGGCGGTGCGGCGCGTCATCAGCCCCGGCCATTGCCATTGGGCCTGATGCGCCGGGTCATGCATGAAGGGCAGGATATTGGCGCTGCGGAGCGCCGCCGGCGCCTCGGCCGAGCGCCAGTCCCGCCCGGCCTCCAGCAACAGCACGCGGCGATGCCCGTCCTCCGAGAGCCGGGCGGCCAGCGGCGCGCCGGCCGAGCCGGCGCCCACCACGATCACGTCATACACGGGTGCTACTTCTCCACGTTCCAGAAGACGGGAATGGCCGAGGGCACCAGGTTGCGCAGATTGGCCCGGTGCAGGGCCGGCTGGGCGAATTGGCCCCAGGGCAGGGTGATGACCTCGCTGTAGATCAGCCGCTGCATCTCCTCGATCAGGCGCATGCGGGCCGCGTGGTCGGGCGCCTTGGTGAAGGCGTCGAACAGCGCCGTCAGCCGCTCGTTGCAGTGATAGCCGCTGGCTGGAATGCCCGAGCAGGTGAAGGCCACGAAGGGGTTGGTGATGGGCGACTGCAGGTCGATGCCGATGGCGTGCACGCCGAACACATGCCAGCCGTCGCGCCGCGTGCGGCGGGCGAGCAGCGAGGCCCAGTCCATCACCTGCATGTCCACGTTGAAGCCGGCCTGGCGCATGCGGTTGGCCAGCACCTCCGAGGAGATGCGCGCCGCCTCCAGGTCATTCGCGACCATCACGATCACCGGCTCGCCATTGTAGCTGGTGGCGCGGAGTGCGGCGCGCGCCGCCTCGATCGAGGGGTCGCGCGTCACCTCGCTGCCGGCGGTGGTCTCATAGGGCCCGCCGCAGACGAAGATGGCCGCGCAGGTGCGCTGGTATTGGCTGGAGAGGCCGAAGGCGGCCATCACCTCCGCCTGGTCCACCAGGCGCAGCAGCACGCGGCGGATGGCGGGGTCGGCGAAGGGGCCGGTGGCCGCATTGGTGCGGTAATGGCCGGTGAAGGTGTCGAGGCCGGTGAAGCCCAGCACGCGCACGCGGCGGTCGCGCTCCAGGCGGGGCAGCAGGTCGAAGGGCGCGTACTGCATGTAGTCCACCTCGCCCGCCTGGATGGCATTGGCCGCCGTCAGGCCGTCGGGCACCACGCGCAGCTCCAGCGCCTCGATGCGCACGGGCTTGCCGCCGGCGAAGAGGTCATTGGGCTCGGGCCGTGAATTGTAGCGGGGGTTGCGGCGCAGCAGCATGCGGTCGCCCGGGCGGTGATCCTCGCGCCGGTACATGAAGGGGCCGGAGCCGATGATTTCCGTAATCCGCTCAGTGCCGGGCGTGCGCGCGAGGCGCTCCGGCAGCATGAAGGGGCCGGGCGAGGCGGCGGTGCCGAGGGTTTCCAGCACCAGCCCATAGGGCTCCTTCAGCGTGAGGGTGAAGCTGCGCGCGTCATTCGCCTCGATGCTGGCGGTGGCGGCGAGCAGCCGCGCCCCCAGCGCGCTGCGCGGCGCCCAGCGGCGGAGCGAGGCGACGCAATCCGCGGCCGTGACGGGCGTGCCGTCATGCCAGAGCAGGCCCTCGCGCAACGTGAACCGCCAGGTGAGCCCATCGGGCGAGGTGGTCCAGCTCTCCACCATCTGCGGCTGCGGACGGCCGGCGCGGTCCATGCCGAACAGCGTGTCGAACACCATGTAGCCGAAGGTTCGGCTGATATAGGCCGTGGTGAAATGCGGATCGAGGGTGACGACCTCGGCCTCCAGCACCGCGGTCAGCGTCTGGGCGCGGGGCGCGGTGCCCGGCAGCGCGAGGCCGCCCAGCAGGAGAAGGGCCAGCCACCGGCCAAGGAAGGGACGCGCCATCGGGATCTCCTGCTGCAATGCAGCGGGAAGCCTAGGTGGCGGTGGCAAGCCCTGCCAAGGCCGCAAGGATGAAGAGCTTGTCATCCGGCGCGGCGCACCGGGTCGGCGTCAGCCCTTCAGGCTCAGCATGAGCAGCGCGAAAAGCACCAGCGCGGCGCCCTGCAGCAGCACGCGATAGCGCATCAACTTCTGCGAAGTGGCGCCGCTCGCGCCGCGCGCCATGCCGATCAGCCCGGCGAAGAGGACGCCCAGCGTCGCCAGCATGGCGAGCGCGACGAGGATGGTGAGGAGCGTTTGCATCACCCCATCATGGGGCGGGCCGCGCGAAGCGCAACCGGGCCAGCGCGGCGGCGCCCGCCAGGCCGGCGAGCCCGCAGAGCGCGAAGCCGAGCGAGAAGCCGCCCGTGCCCAGCACCAGCGCCGAGAACAGCGTCGGCGCCACGATCATCACGCCCGCGAAGACGAAGCCCAGTGCCGCCGTCGCGGCGCCCACCCGGCCAGGGGGCGCCACGCGCGCCACCTCGCTCAGCATCACGCCGTTCCAGCCGACGGCGGACGCCCCCATCGCGACCGCGACGATGGCGATGATGAAGCTGGGCCAGCCCGGCCCAGCCAGTGCCAGCAGCCCGCAGGCCCCGCCGATCGCGACGCCGAGCGCCAGCAGCACGGGCAGCGCGCCGATGCGGTCCGCGATCAGGGCCCAGGCGATGCGGCCCGCCACGCCGCTGCCTTGGGCAAGCGCCAGCATGAGGCCGGCCTGCTCCAGCCCCGCCCCCATCACCTGCACCTGCCAGACCACGAAGAAGGAGCCGAAGCAGAATTGCGCGATGCCGTAGCTGGAGGCAGCGAAGGTCAGCGCCCGGATGCGCTGGTCATCGCGCAGGATGGAGAGGCTCGATTTCGCGTCCTGCCAGGGGCGCAGCGGCGCGCCGCCGGGCCCGGCGCGGTCCGTGTCCAGCACCGCGCGCAGGGGTTGCAGCGCAAGCGCCAGCAGCAGCGAGAAGCCCGCCATGGCCAGCACCGCCGCGCGCCAGCCATGCTGGGTGGCCAGGATGGGGGCCACGGCCGCCACCATCATCGCCCCGGCCGGCACGCCGCATTGCTTGAGGCCGAAGACCAGACTGCGGATGCGCGCCGGCGTGCGCGGGGCCAGCAGGTGGCTGCCGGCCGGCGTGATCGGCCCGTGCCCGAGTCCCGCCAGCAGCGCGGAAAACAGCAGCGCGACGGGATGCCCGATGGCGGCCAGCGCGATGCCCGCCCCCACCACCACCAGCGCCCCCTGGCAGACCCGGATGCCGCCATGCCGCTGCAGCAGCCCCTGGGTGATGGGCCCGGAAAACAGCGCCCCGGCATAGACCAGCGCGGTATGGATGCCGGCCAGGCTGGCCGAAAGCCCCGTCTCCGCGGCGATGGCGGGTGCGAGGACCGGCACCGTCAGGAAGGCGCCCATCCCCGCCATATGGGTGCCAAGAAGGGCCAGCATGATCAGCCAGATGGAGGGCGAGGGGCGCATGAATTCCAGGATGGTGCATGCTGCGTTGCGGCAACGCAACTTGACCCCAGGGGAATGTGCGGGGAAAGCAGGGCGCATGCTGCTTCGCGCCATACCCCTCCTGCTGCTTCTGCTCGCGCCCATGGCGCTGGCCCAGACCGCCGCGCCGCGTCCCGCTGCCCAGCCAGCCCAGGCCCAGCCAACCCAGGCCCCGGCGGCCGCCCCTGCCGCCACCCCCGCGCCCCCCACTCCGGCCAACGCCGCCCCGGCCACGCCGCCCGCCGCCCCTCCGGCCGC
>NZ_JAHRCU010000036.1 GCF_019083995.1 Roseococcus sp. SDR | reverse complement strand
GCGGGCCGGGCGGCGGTCTGCACGCGGACGCGGCGCGGGCCGGGGCCCACCGTCGGGTCGCGCCCGGCGACGACGCGCGGCGCGGCGGAGGCCATGGCAGGCACGGAACGCACCCCCATGCGCTGGAAGCCATCATCCAGCAGCTCCGCCATGTGGTTGTTGCGCTGCGGCCAGGAGGATCCGCCGAAGACGGCGCCGACGAGGCGCACGCCCTCGCGCTGGGCGGAGGTGACGATGTTGAAGCCCGAGGCGTTGATGAAGCCGGTCTTGATGCCGTCCGTGCCCGGATAGTCGCGCAGCATGCCGTTGTGGTTGCGGATCATGCGGTTGCCATGCGCGAAATACTGCGTGGCGAAATAGTGGTAGTGCTCGGGGAAATCGGCGATCAGGCGGCGGCCGAGCAGCGACATGTCCCGCGCGGTCGTCACCTGCTCGGGGTCGGGCAGGCCGGAGGCGTTGCGGAAGGTGGTGCGCGTCATGCCGAGGCTGCGCGCGCGCTGCGTCATGGCGCGGGCGAAGGCGTCTTCATCGCCCGAGAGCGCCTCGCCCACGGCGGCGGCCACGTCATTGGCGGAGCGGGTGACGAGGGCGAGGATGGCGCTTTCGGCCGAGATGCTCCCGCCGGCGGGGACGCCCAGCTTGGACGGCGGGCGGGAGGCGGCTTCGGCGCTCATGCGGATGGGGGTGCTGAGGGTGAGGCGGCCGTCGCGCATCGCCTCGAACAGCATGTAGAGCGTCATCATCTTGGTGAGTGAGGCGGGGTGCCGCGTCTCATCCGCGTTGGCCGCGCTCAGCACCTGGCCGGTCCGCGCCTCGACGACGATGGAGGCGTAGCGGTCCCGCGCGGTGATCTGGGCGGATGCGGGCAGCGCGCCGATGGCGCCGAGGCCGAGGACAACCGCCAGCGTGGCGCGCGACAAGAAAGAGATGGTCATTCGGTTCCCCAGGCCGCGCGCCGGTGTCGCCTCCCCCAAGGCTCAGTCGGCACGCTCACGCTCTGCACGCAAAGAAACAGCCAAGCGGCCGTTTGTCCATCCGTTTCGCAGGGGGCGGGGTGGTTTCCAGCATTGTTCGCGTTTTTGTGCGGTGCACAAAAAAATCCTTGCATTGGTCCGGGCGCGGTCCTAGATAGGCTGCATGCTGCATTGCAGCAAAACACGGGCACCCAGCTTTCCCTCCGGATTGGCTGACTGGCCCAACCGAGAAGGAAGATGACCATGGCCACCCAGGCTGACATGAAGAAGGCGATGAGCCAGGCCGCGCAGACCGGCGCCGCGACCGCGAAGAAGCTGGTCGAGGACACCACCGTGCAGGCCCGCGCCGCCGTCGAGAAGACGATGGAGACCGCGAACAAGACCGCCGGCGACATGCTGAAGGCCGCCGAGGAAGCCGCCGAGTTCGGCCGTGGCAACCTCGAGGCGCTGACCAAGGCCTCGCAGCTCTATGTGACCGGCGTGCAGGACCTGTCGCGCCAGACGATGGCGATGTTCCAGGCCTTCTCCGAGCACACGATCGAGGGCGTGAAGGCGCTGTCGAGCGTGAAGAGCCTGAAGGAAGCCGCCGATTTCCAGGCCTCCTTCACCAAGACGGCCTTCGAGCGCGCCGTGAACGACACCACGAAGATCTCGGAAGCCGCGATGAAGCTGGCCGAGGCCTCGCTGGAGCCGATCTCGGCCCGCATGACGCTCGCCATGGAGAAGATGGCGAAGCCGATCGCGGCGTAATTTTTTGCCCTCAGGCGCCGGGCGGCGGCTCCGCCGCCTTGGCTTCGCAAAGCTGAAGCTTTACGGCTCGGCTATTCGCCTCGCATTCTCGGGGCGGGGCGCTGGGTTTGAGCGGCCGGCGCTTGGGGGTGACGCCTGAACTGGGGAGCCTTGGCTCCCTTGCTGAACCCGGCCGCTCGCGCGGCCGGGTTTTTCGTTTGGGGACGAATCGGGGCCGGCTTGAGGCCGGCTGGGGCCGCACCCTCGTTTTTCGGGCGCCGGCCTCGTTTTCCGCATGTCGTTTCGGTTATTCCGCCCGCGCATGCGCCAAACCCCTTTCCGTGGGGCCTCGGCAACCGATATTCTGCCGGGCGTAGACCTGCGCCTGACTGTGATGGATGGGACCACCGGAACCTTATGATGCAGCCGATCACCATGTCCGATCCGGATAAGCGCGATGGCGATGGCGGGCCCGCCACCGGCGTCGTCGTCAAGCCGCGCCCGAAGACCAAGAAGCCGGCGATGTACAAGGTGCTGATGCTGAACGACGACTACACGCCCATGGAGTTCGTCGTTCACGTGCTGGAACGCTTCTTCCAGAAGAACCGCGACGAGGCGACGCGCATCATGATGCATGTCCATCGCCGCGGCGTCGGCGTCTGCGGGGTCTATACCTATGAAGTCGCGGAGACCAAGGTGACGCAGGTGATGGATCTGGCCCGCCAGAACCAGCACCCGCTGCAATGCACGATTGAGAAAGAGTGAGACGAGAGACTATCACCGTGGGGCATGACAATTTTGACATGACCCCCGGGGTGTGACGGCAAGGGAGCGCCACCACATCATCATCAATCCGCCATGGTCCGATCCTCGGATCTGGCTTTCTCCAGTGGGAGCGTTGATCCATGCTGTCCCGCAACCTTGAGCAGACGCTCCATCGCGCGCTTGGCCTCGCCAATGACCGCCGCCATGAATACGCCACCCTCGAACACCTGCTGCTCGCCCTCGGCGACGATGCGGATGCCACCACCGTGCTGCGCGCCTGCGGCGTGGATGTGGACCGGCTGAAGCGGGAACTGACGGAATTCCTCGACAAGGACCTGGCCGGCCTGGTCAGCGACCGCACGGGTGACCCGAAGCCGACCGCCGGCTTCCAGCGCGTCGTGCAGCGGGCCGCGATCCATGTCCAATCCTCCGGGCGGGACGAGGTGACGGGCGCGAATGTGCTCGTGGCCCTCTTCTCCGAACGCGAATCGCATGCCGTCTATTTCCTGCAGCTGCAGGACATGACGCGCCTCGATGCCGTCAACTTCATCAGCCATGGCATCGCCAAGGCCCCCGGCCGCTCGCAGCCGCGCCCCGTGCAGGGCCAGGCGCCGACGCCGGAGGAGAATGCCGGCAAGGAGGAGCGCGAGGAGAAGCCGCGCGGCGGCAACCGCAACCAGGATGCGCTCAGCACCTATTGCGTGAACCTCAACAAGCGCGCCCAGGCCGGCAAGATCGATCCGCTGATCGGGCGCGACCATGAGATCGAGCGCACGATCCAGATCCTGTGCCGCCGCACCAAGAACAACCCGCTCTATGTGGGCGATCCGGGCGTGGGCAAGACGGCCATCGCCGAGGGTCTCGCCAAGCGCATCGTGGAAGGCGACGTGCCGGAGGTGCTGGCCAAGTCCACCATCTATTCGCTGGACATGGGCAGCCTGCTCGCCGGCACGCGCTATCGCGGCGATTTCGAGGAGCGGCTGAAGGCCGTGGTGAATGAGCTGGAGGCCCAGCCGGGCTCCATCCTCTTCATTGACGAGATCCATACGGTGATCGGCGCCGGCGCCACCTCGGGGGGGGCGATGGATGCGTCCAACCTGCTGAAGCCCGCCTTGGCCCAGGGCACGCTGCGCTGCGTCGGCTCCACCACCTACAAGGAATATCGCAACCACTTCGAGAAGGACCGCGCGCTGGTGCGGCGCTTCCAGAAGATCGACGTGAACGAGCCTTCCGTCGAGGATGCGGTGAAGATCCTGCAGGGGCTGAAGACGAACTACGAGAAGCACCACAAGGTGAAGTACACGCCGGAGGCGATCCGCGCCGCGGTGGAGCTCTCGGCCCGCTACATCCATGACCGCAAGCTGCCGGACAAGGCGATCGATGTGATCGACGAGGTCGGCGCCTCGCGCATGCTGGTGCCGGAGGGCAAGCGCAAGAAGACCGTGACGCTGAAGGACGTGGAGGAGGTGGTCGCGAAGATCGCGCGCATCCCGCCCAAATCCGTCTCGGCCGACGACAAGGAGACGCTGCGCAACCTGGAGCGTGACCTCAAGGCCATGGTCTTCGGCCAGGATCGCGCGATCGAGGCGCTGGCGGCGGCCATCAAGCTCAGCCGCGCGGGCCTGCGCGACCCGGAGAAGCCGATCGGCAACTATCTGTTCAGCGGCCCCACCGGCGTCGGCAAGACCGAGGTGGCGAAGCAGCTCAGCAAGACGCTCGGCATCGAGCTGCTGCGCTTCGACATGTCGGAATACATGGAGCGGCACAGCGTGAGCCGCCTGATCGGCGCGCCGCCGGGCTATGTGGGCTTTGACCAGGGCGGGCTGCTGACCGACGGCATCGACCAGCATCCGCATTGCGTGCTGCTGCTGGACGAGATCGAGAAGGCGCATCCCGACCTCTACGCGATCCTGCTGCAGGTGATGGATCACGGGAAGCTGACCGACCACAACGGCAAGACGGTGGATTTCCGCAACGTCATCCTCATCATGACGACGAATGCGGGTGCGGCCGACATGCAGAAGGCCGCCATCGGCTTCGGCAGCGAGGTCCGCAAGGGCGAGGATGAGGAGGCGGTGAAGCGCATGTTCACCCCCGAATTCCGTAACCGCCTGGATGCGGTGATCCCCTTCGCCGGCCTCTCGGCCGAGATCGTGGCGCAGGTGGTCGAGAAGTTCGTGATGCAGCTGGAGGCGCAGCTCGCCGACCGCAACGTCACGATCGAGCTCAGCTCCGCCGCCAAGGAATGGCTGGCCGAGCGCGGCTACGACCCGCTCTATGGCGCGCGGCCGCTGGCCCGTGTGATCCAGGAGCACGTCAAGAAGCCGCTGGCCGAGGAGCTGCTCTTCGGCAAGCTGGTGAAGGGCGGTGCGGTCAAGGTGAACCTGGTGGATGGCGCACTCAGCTTCGACATCGCCGAGCCGCCGCCCGCCGCCCTGCCCAAGCCGGAGGGCGATGGCGAGGCGGAGAAGGAGCCGGAAGCGACGGCGGACTGAGCCGCGATCCGGGCAAGCTTGCCTCAAAGGCCCCGGTGGGAAACCATCGGGGCCTTCTGCATTTCCGAGGGAGCAAAGCCATGACCGAAGACACCCGCATCGAGGATTGGGACAGCTACAGCGCCGGGCTGCGGGCGCGGGGGAAGGAACTGTCCACGATCCATCCGGAGCTGATGAAGGGCTTCGGGGCGCTCTCGCGCGGGGCTTCGACCACGAAGCATCTGGATGCGAAGACGCGGGAGCTGATCGCGCTCGCCGTCGCCGTCACCACGCGCTGCGAGGGCTGCATTGACGCGCATGTGCGGAAAGCGCGCGCGGCCGGGGCGAGCAAGGAGGAGGTGGCGGAGGCGCTGGGGGTGGCGATCGCGCTGAATGCCGGGGCGGCGCTCACCTATTCGCTGCATGTGCTGGATGCGATGGATGGGGCGACGGGGTAAGAAAAAAGGGCCTCCGGCGGCTGGGGCCTCAGGCCCCAGACCCCGTCACAAAGCGCGCCACCTCCGACCCGACCGTTGCATCCGCCAAGCCGAGCCAGCGGGCGGGTGTCGAGAGCACGACGACCGGGCCGAGATGACCCATGCCAGGAATCACCACATGGCGCACCGGCACGCCGGCCGCCACGGCGCGCTCGGCCAGGATGCGGGAATGATAGGGGCCGACCACGGTGTCGGCCGCGCCATGGACCAGCAGCAAGGGCGGCGTCTCGCCCGCCCGCAGCGGGGCGGGCGCGGCCTGGATGCGCGCTTGGGGGAAGATCTCGGGCGGCGTCACTTCCTCGCGCCGGAAATCATAGGGGCCGGCCAGGCCGATGAAGCCGCCGATCAGAGGCTGCACGCCCCAGGCGGGGTCCAGCGCCACACAGCCCGCGTTGAAGGCGCCGGCCGAATGGCCCATCAGCACCAGGCGGCGCTGCGGCTCGCGCGCCGCGAGGGTGCGGATCGCGAGCGCGGTGTCCTCCACGAAGCCGGGGAAGGCCACCTCCGGCCAGAGCCGGTAATCCGGAATGGCGACGAGGCAGCCCATGGCGGCGAGCGGAACGCCGAGGAAGCGGTAATCGCCGCGGCTTCCGGCCCGCCAGGCGCCGCCATGCACGAAGACCAGGAGTGGCGCATCGGGCGGGAGATTCGCCGGGCGGTAGAGATCGAAGCGGTGGCGCGGCAACGGGCCGTAGGCGAGGCCCTCCTCGCGCGTCACATCGCCGGCGGGTGTGAGCGCATTGGCGAGATCCGTTGCCGAGCAGCCGGCGAGGGGCAGGGCGGCGAGGGCCAGCAGGGCGCGGCGGGGCGGCATGGAACCCATACGCCCGGCGCCACCGCGCGGATGCAGGCGCCCTACCGCCCGATCGCCTGGTAGGCGGCCAAGGTCGCCATATCGAGCAGCTGGTTCACGCCGGCGCCGGTCGGCACGATCTGCGCGGGGCGGGAGAGGCCCATCAGCACGGGGCCGATGGTCGTGGCACTCGTCAGATGCGGCACGGCCTTGGTGAGGATGTGGGCCGCGTGCAGGCCGGGCATGACCAGCACATTGGCGGGGCCGGTCAGGCGGCAGAAGGGATAGAGGCTGGCGCGCAGGTTCTGGTCGAGCGCGACCTCGGCGCTCATCTCGCCATCATACTCGAAATCCACGCCCTGCTGATCGAGCAGCTTCACCGCATCGCGCAGGCTGCCGGGGATGCTGCCCTTGGGGTCGCCGAAGGTGGAGAAGGAGAGGAAGGCCACGCGCGGCGTGAGGCCGAGGCGCCGCGCCGTGGCCGCGCTGCGCGTCGCGATGGCGGCGAGTGTCGCGGCATCCGGGCGCTCATGGATCGCGGTGTCCGCCACCAGAACGGTGCCCGAGCGGCGGGCGATCATCATGGTCAGGCCGAACAGCACGCCCTCGGCGTCGAGCGCCATGCGGACACCTTCCAGCGCCACGGAATAGCTGCGCGTCTCGCCCGTCAGCAGCGCATCCGCGTCGCCCTGCGCCACCATGCAGGCGGCGAAGACGTTGCGGTCATTGTTCACGAGGCGGAGGCAGTCCCGGTAGAGGAAGCCGTCGCGCTGCTTGCGGGCATAGAGCCATTCCGCATAGCGCGTGTTGTCGGAGGAGACGCGGGCATTGTGGATCTCGATGCCCTCGGGCAGGCGCACGCCGAGCGAGGCGACGGTGGCGGTGATCCGCTCCTCACGGCCCACCAGCACGGGCGTACCGTAGCCGGCATTGCGGAAGGCGATGGCGGCGCGGATCACGCTCTCATCCTCGCCCTCGGCGAAGACGACGCGGCGCGGATTGGCGCGCACGCGCTCATGGATGGCTTCCAGCGCATTGGCGGCGGCATCCAGGCGGTTGGTGAGCTCGCGGGCGTAGCGGGCCGGGTCCACCAGCGGCTTGCGCGCGACGCCGGAGCGCACGGCGGCCTCGGCCACGGCCACAGGCACGCGGCTGATCAGGCGCGGGTCGAAGGCGTTGGGGATGATGTAGTCGGGGCCGAAAACGAGGCGCTTGCCGGCGCCGGAGCGGGCGACTTCCTCCGGCACGGCTTCCCGCGCCAGTTCGGCGAGCGAGCGGGCGGCGGCGATCTTCATCGCGTCGTTGATCGTGCTGGCGCGGACATCCAGCGCGCCGCGGAAGATGAAGGGGAAGCCCAGGACGTTGTTGACCTGGTTCGGATAGTCCGAGCGGCCGGTGGCGATGATGCAGTCGGGCCGCGCGGCGCGGGCTTCCTCGGGCGTGATCTCGGGGTCGGGGTTCGCCATGGCGAAGATGATGGGCTTCTCCGCCATGGCGCGGATCATGTCCTGCGTCAGCGCGCCCTTCACGGAGAGGCCGAAGAACACGTCCGCGCCGTCCAGCGCCTGGGCCAGGGTCCGCGCCGAGGTCTCGACCGCATGCGCCGATTTCCACTGGTTCATGCCCTCGGTGCGGCCGCGATAGAGCACGCCCTTGGTGTCGCACATGGTGATGTTCTCGGGCCGCATGCCCATGGCGCGCAGCAATTCGGCGCAGGCGATGGAGGCCGCACCCGCGCCGTTGATGACGAGCTTCGTGGTCGCGAGGTCACGCCCCGTCAGGTAGGCGGCGTTGATCAGGCCGGCGGCGGCGACGATGGCGGTGCCATGCTGGTCATCGTGGAAGACCGGGATGTCCATCATCTCGCGCAGGCGCTGCTCGATGACGAAGCATTCGGGGGCCTTGATGTCTTCCAGGTTGATGCCGCCGAAGCTCGGGCCCAGGAACTTCACGCAGTTCACGAACTCGTCGGCATCCTCGGTGTTGAGGCAGAGATCCATGCCGTCCACATCGGCGAAGCGCTTGAAGAGGGCGACCTTGCCCTCCATCACCGGCTTCGACGCCAGGGCGCCCAGATTGCCCAGGCCCAGCACGGCGGTGCCGTTGCTGATCACGGCCACGAAATTGCCCTTGCTGGTGTAGTCATAGGCCAGCGCCGGGTCGCGGTGGATGTGCAGGCAGGGCTCGGCCACGCCGGGCGAATAGGCCAGGCTGAGGTCGCGCGCGGTGACGAGCGGCTTGGTGAGGCGGGTTTCCAGCTTGCCGGGGCGGCCCTCGGCATGCATGGCCAGCGCCTCCTCGCCCGTCACCCGCGCGGTGCGCGTATCGGGGGTCGCGTCCTGGCGCTTGTCACTCATTCCTGTCGCTTCCTCATCCCGGGCATTGGAAGCTTCCTTTTTAGCCTGCGGCGGGGTGGAAGCGAAAGCCGCCCCTTCGCGGCACGTCCGGGCTCGGCTATTTCCGCTCCGTGTCGAATCCCCGTTCCGCCGATGGTGCGACGCCCGCGATGGCGCAATGGTTCGCGGCCAAGGCCACGGCCGGGGCCGCGCTCGTCTTCTTCCGGATGGGCGATTTCTACGAGCTCTTCCACGAGGATGCCGAAGCCGCGAGCGAGGCCTTGGGCATCGCGCTCACCCATCGCGGCGAGCATCAGGGGCGGCCGATCCCGATGTGCGGCGTGCCGGTGCACAGCCATGAGGCCTATCTGGCGCGGCTGATCCGTCGTGGATTTCGCGTCGCCATCTGCGAGCAGACCGAGACGCCGGAGGAGGCGAAGGCGAGGAAAGCCGCCACGCTGAACCGCGAGATCATTCGTGTCGTCACCCCCGGCACGGCGACGGAGGAGGCGCTGCTGGACGCGGCGCGGCCGGCCTGGCTGCTGGCCTTGGTGCCGGGGGGTGCGGCCTGGCTCGATGTCACCACCGGGCTGTTCCACACGCAGAAGGGGGCGGAGCCGGCGGCCCTCATCGCGCGGCTCGCCCCGGCCGAGATCCTGGCCGAGGAGTCGCTGGGCATCGAGGGTGCCATCCCCGCTTTGCCGCCGCGCGACGCGGAAGGGCGGCTGGCGGCGGCGCTGGGCGCGGGCTCGCTCGAGGGCTTCGGCCAGTTCAGCGCGGAGGAGGTGGCGGCCGCCGCCATGGCCGTCGAGTATGTGCGGGCGGTGAACAATGGCAGCCTGCCGCGGCTTTCGCCGCCGGTGCCGGAGGGCGCGCGCGGCGTGCTGCTGCTGGATGCGGCCACACGGCGCAGCCTCGATATCCTGGAGGGGCCGCGCGGCGCTTCGCTGCTGGCCGCCGTGGATCGCACGCTGACCGGGCCGGGCGCGCGGGAGCTGGCGGCGCGGCTCGCGGCGCCCCTGGATGACCTGCCCGCGATCCGCGCGCGGCATGACGCGGTGGCGGCCCTGCGGGAGGACAAGGCGCTGCGCGCGAAGCTGCGCGCGGCCTTGAAGGGCGCGCCCGACATGGCGCGCGCCCTGGCGCGGATCAGCCTGGAACGCTTCTCGCCCCGCGACCTCGGCGCCATCCGGGACGGGCTGCAGCGCGCGGCGCAGCTGGCCACCGCGCTGGAGGCCGCCACGCCGGCGCTGCTGGCCGAAGCCGTCACCCCGCTCGGCGCCGCCCCGGCCACGGCGGCCGAACTGGCCCGCGCGCTGGCGGCCGACCTGCCCGCGCGGCTGGATGATGGGGGCGTGGCGGCGCCCGGCTATGATGGCGAGCTGGATGCGCTGCGCCGCCTGCGGGATGATGCACGCGGCGCCATCGCGGCGATGCAGGTGGAACTGGCCCAGGCCTGGGGCATCGCGGCACTCAAGATCCGGCATCACCAGCAGCTGGGCTATCTGGCCGAGGTGCCGTCGGCCGCCGGCGAGAAGCTGCTGCGCGCGGCGCCCGCCACGGCCACGGGCGATCTGGCACCGATCCATCGGCAATCCATGGCGAATGCGCATCGCTTCACCTGCGCCGCGCTGGCGGCCCTCGACCGGCGGCTCTCGGAAGCGGGCGAGCAGGCGGCGCGGCGCGAGCGGCTGGTCATCGCCCATCTGCGCCGCTTGATCCTGGCCGATGCGGAAGCCATCGCCGCCGCCGCGCGGGAGATGGCCGCCCTCGACGTCCTGGCGGCGAGCGCGGAACTCGCCACCGAGGGCGCCTGGTGCCGGCCGGAACTGACCGAGCGGCCGGATTTCGCCATCGAGGCGGGGCGGCACCCGGTGGTGGAGGCGGCACTCCGCCGCGCCCGCGGGCCGGCCTTCGTGCCCAATGATTGCGACCTCTCGCCCGGGCGGCGGCTCTGCCTGCTGACGGGGCCGAACATGGCGGGCAAATCCACCTGGCTCAGGCAGAACGCGCTGATGGTGATCCTGGCGCAGGCGGGGCTCTTTCTGCCGGCGGCGGCGGCGCGGGTGGGGCTGGTGGATCGCCTCTTCAGCCGGGTGGGGGCGGCGGATGACCTGGCCGGCGGGCGCTCCACCTTCATGGTCGAGATGACGGAGACGGCGGCCATCCTCAACCAGGCCGGGCCGCGCAGCCTGGTCGTGCTGGACGAGGTGGGGCGCGGGACCGCGACCTGGGATGGGCTGGCCATCGCGACGGCGGTGCTCGAGGCGCTGCATGACCGCATCCGCTGCCGCACGCTCTTCGCGACCCATTTCCACGAGCTGACCGCGCTCTCGGAGAAGCTGCCCGAGCTGCGGCTGGCCGCCATGCAGGTGCGGGAGTGGCGGGGCGAGGTGGTGTTCCAGCATGCCGTAGCACCTGGGGCGGCCGAGAAGAGCTGGGGCGTGCATGTGGCGAAGCTGGCGGGCGTGCCCGCGCCGGTGCTGAAGCGTGCGGCCTCCGTGCTCGCGCAGCTCGAGGCCCGGGCGGCGGCGGGCGCCGACCCGCTGGCGCAGGAGATGCCGCTCTTCGCGCGCGCGCCGGTGGCCCCCGCGCATCCGGCGCTGGCGGCCCTCGCCGCGCTCGACATTGACACCCTGTCACCACGCGAGGCGCAGGACGCGCTTTACAACCTGAAGGCACTCGCGGAGGGCAAGGAAGCTCTGTAGTGTGACGGTCATGAGGACCGCGATGGCCGAAACGGCCGAGCAATGCTTGCAGGACCAGCTGCTTCCCGGCGGCGCGCCCATCGCGCGCGACCTGGCGCTGGGCCTGTTGCGGCGGGAGCTTGGCCGCATGCAGGGCCAGGTCCAGCGTGCCTTCGAATCACGCGAGATCCATGGGCTCTCCGCCGCACGGCGCCAGGGCCAGCACATGGACGCGATGATGCTGGTGATCCAGGATTACGCGGCGGCGATGGTGCCCAGCACGGTGGGCGCGCGCAGCGTGGACTACGCGCTGGTGGCGACCGGCGGCTATGGCCGCGGGGTTCTGGCGCCGCATTCCGACATCGACCTGCTCTTCCTGACGGATCGCGAGCCCGGGCCCCGCACGCGCCGCATGATCGAGTTCATGCTCTACCTGCTCTGGGATCTGGGGCTGAAGGTCGGGCATGCGACGCGAAGCCCCAAGGAATGCATCAGCGAGGGGCTCCGGGACGCCACCATCCTCACCGCTCTGGTGGATGCCCGCTTCCTGGCGGGTGACGCCGAGCTGTTTGCCGAGTTCCGGGCCGAGTTCGCCAAGCTGCGGGAGGAGGGGGGGCTGGCACCCTTCCTCGCCGCCAAGCGGACCGAGCGCGCCGCGCGCCATGCGCGCTATGGCGACAGCCCCTTCCTGGTCGAGCCGCATGTGAAGGAAGGCCGGGGCGGCCTGCGGGACCTCCAGACGCTCTACTGGCTCGCGCGCTACGCCTTCGGCGTCTCCCGCATGCCGGAGCTGGTGGGGCCCGACAGCCCGGGCGGCGGGCTGCTGACCGAGGGCGAGGCGCGGGCCGTGAAGCGCGCCTGGGACTTCCTCTGGACGCTGCGCTTTCACCTGCACTACGTCACCGGCCGCGCCGAGGAGCGCCTGACCTTCGACCTGCAGCCGGTGGTGGCCGCCCGCATGGGCTATACCCGCCACGGCACGCAGGACGGCGCCGAGCGGCTGATGAAGCACCTCTTCCTGACGGCGCGCGAGGTGGTCCGCCTCTCCCGCGTGCTGGAGCCCGCGATCGAGCGCGCGGCGCTGGGCCCGCCCGCGACCCGGCGCGGCGGCGATGAGGGGCTGGCGGAACTGGGCCTCGCCTTCGCGGATGGCAAGCTGGTGGCGGCCCCGCCCGATCGCGATTTCGGGCGCGAGCCCATCCTGATGCTGCGCATCGTCAAGGCGGCGCGGGATCGCTGCCTCGACATCCATCCGCTCGCCATCCGCGCGCTGATCCGCCATTCGCGGCGGGCCGACCGGCTGCGCGGCGATGCCGAGGCGAGTGCCATCTTCATCGACCTGCTGATGGGCAAGGACGCCGCCAAATGGCTGCGCCTCTTGAACGAGGCGGGCTTCCTCAGCCGCTTCGTGCCGGAATGGGCGCGCATCGTCGGGCTGATGCAGTTCGACACCTACCACGTGTTTACCGTGGATGAGCACACGATCGAGGCGATCGGCATCCTGAAGCAGGTGGAGCAGGGCGATCTGCACGAGATCGCCCCCGTTGCCACCGAGCTGATGGGGCAGCTGCAATCGCGCCGGGCGCTCTTCGTGGCGACGCTGCTGCACGATATCGCCAAGGGGCGCGGGGGCGATCACAGCGAGATCGGCGCGCGCCTCGCGCAGGAGATCTGCCCGCGCCTCGGCATGAGCGCGGAGGAGACGGAGACCGTCTCCTGGCTCGTGCTGCATCATCTGCTGGTGAGCCAGACCGCCTTCAAGCGGGATATCGAGGACCCCAAGACCATCCTCGACATCGCCGACCAGGTGCAGTCGCCCGAACGTCTGCGCCTGCTGCTGGTGCTGACGGTGGCCGACATGCGCGCGGTCGGGCCGCGCGTCTGGAATGCCTGGAAGGCGACGCTGCTGCGCGAGGTCTATTGGCGCGTGAGCGAGGTGCTGGCCGGCGGCATGACGGTGCCGGAACGTGACGTGCGCGTGGCCCGCGCGAAGGAGGCGGCGGCGGCCATGCTGATCGGCTTCTCCAAGGCCGAGACCGAGTTGTTCATGGGCCTGGGCTATCCCGGCTACTGGCTGTCCTTCGATGCCGAGACGCATGCGCGCCATGCCGGCATGATCCGCGAGGCGGAGGCCGAGCAGGCGCCGCTCACCGTGCGCACCCGCGTGCTGGCGGATCGCGGCGTGACGGAAGTCACCGTCTATTGCAGCGACCATCCGGGGCTGTTCAGCCGCATCTCGGGTGCCTTGGCCGTGGCCGGCGCTTCCATCGTGGATGCGCGCATCCACACGCTGACCAATGGCATGGCGCTCGACACCTTCTGGGTGCAGGACAGCGCGGGCGGGCTGTTCGACGCGCCGCATCGGCTCGCGCGGCTGGCCGTGCTGATCGAGCAGGCGCTGTCGGGCAGGCTCAAGCTCGCGGCCGAGATCCGCAAGGTGCGGCGGGAGCCGGCGCGCCTCGCGGCCGTGACGGTGCCGCCGCGCGTGGTGGTGGACAATTTCGCCTCCAATACGCACACGCTGATCGAGGTGAATGGCCGCGACCGGCCGGGCCTGCTGCATGACGTGACGGCCGCGATCAGCGAGCAGGGGCTGCAGATCGCCTCCGCGCATATCACCACCTATGGCGTGCGGGCGGTGGACGTCTTCTATGTGAAGGACGTCTTCGGGCTGAAGGTGGAGAATGAGCGCAAGCTCGGCCCGCTGCGCGCGGCGCTCCTGGAGGCGCTGACGCCGCCCGATGCGCCGGGGGGCGGGCCTTCGCCCTATCGCGAAGCGGCCGCGCCGAGCTGATGCTTCGCGGCCAAGGCCAGGGCGCTGCCCTGGACCCGCTGGGGCCGGGGCCCCAGACCCCATTTGTTGGATTGCAAAGGACTGGTCCTTTGCCGGGGTCCAAGGGGCAGAGCCCCTTGCCTTTGGCCTGATGTTCCGCGCCATCGCCACCGTCGGCGGCTGGACCATGGTGAGCCGCCTGCTCGGCTTCCTGCGCGACATGCTGATCGCAGCCAGGCTGGGCGCCGGCCCCATGGCCGATGCCTTCTTCGTGGCCCTCAAGCTGCCCAACCTGTTCCGCCGGCTCTTTGGCGAAGGGGCCTTCAACGCGGCCTTCGTGCCCGCCTTCGCGCAATTGCTGACGCAGCGCGGCCCGGCCGCGGCACAGGCGCTGGCCGAGCGCATGGCGACGCTGATGGTGCTGTGGCTCGCTTTGCTGACCGGGCTTGGGCTGATCTTCATGCCGCAATTCCTGGCGGTGCTGGCACCCGGCTTTGGCGACCGGCCGGAGGTCTTCGCGCTCGCCGTCGAGCTCACGCGCATCACCTTTCCCTATCTTCTGCTGATCTGCCTGACGGCGCTGGTGAGCGGCGTGCTGAATGCGCTGGGCAAGTTCGCGGCGGCCGCGGCGGCGCCGATCTTCTTCAACCTGCTCTCGATGATCGCGCTCTTCGCGCTTGCCCCCTTCGTGGCGACGCCCGCGCATGCGCTGGCCTGGGGTGTGACGCTCTCGGGCGTGGTGCAGCTCGGCTTCGTCTGGTGGGCCTGCGCGCGGGCGGGCATGGCGCTCAACCCGGTGCAGCGGCCCTCCATGGCGCCGGAGGTGCGGCAGGTGCTGCGGCGCATGGGGCCGGGGCTGGTGGGGGCGGGGGTGACGCAGCTCAACCTCGCGATCGACGTGATCATCGCCTCCTTCCTGCCGGCCGGTGCCGTATCCTTCCTCTATTATGCGGACCGGGTCGCGCAGCTGCCGCTGGGGGTCATCGGCGCGGCGGTGGCCACCGCGCTGCTGCCGCTGCTGGCCCGGCAGATCCATGCGGGGCAGCCGCTCTCGGCGCATCGCAGCCTGAACCGGGCGGTGGAGATCGCGCTGGTGCTGGCGGTGCCGGCGGCGGTGGCCTTGGCGGCGCTGGCGCTGCCCATCCTCAGCGCGCTGTTCCAGCGCGGCGCCTTCGGGCCGGCCGAGGCGCGGGCGACCTCCCAGGCGCTGATGGCCTATGCGCTGGGCCTGCCGGCCTTCGTGCTGGTGAAGGTCTTTGTCCCCGGCTTCTTCGCGCGGGGCGACACGGCGACGCCGGTGAAGATCGGCATTGGCTGCGTGGCGCTGAACCTTGCCCTGAACCTGGTGCTGATGGGGCCGCTGCAGCATGTGGGGGTCGCGCTCTCCACCACGCTCGCCGCCTGGGCCAATGCGGGGCTTTTGGCCTTCGTGCTGCACCGGCGCGGGCATTGGGTGGCGGACCGGCGGCTGCGGCGGACGGCGCCGCGGCTGCTGGGCGCGGCGCTGGCCATGGGGGCCGCGCTGCTGGCGCTGGCGGCCTGGCTGGCGCCGGGGGCGGGGCTTTCGGGCATGCTGTGGCTCGGCGTGATCTGCGGGCTGGGGGCGGGGGCCTATTTCGGGCTGGCGCAGCTCTCCGGCGGCCTGGATCTGCGGGAGATCCGGCGGCTGATTCGTCGCAAGACTTGACCGGCGCGCCCAGCCGCGCAAACCCTCTGGCCGTCATTCACACAGGTTTCGTTTCATGCAGCGCGTGTTTTCCGGCATCCAGCCTTCCGGCGTTCCCACCCTGGGCAATTATCTCGGCGCCATCCGCAATTGGGTGCCGATGCAGGACCAGCATGAGAGCCTCTTCTGCATCGTGGACCTGCACGCCATCACCGTCTTCCAGGAGCCGGCGCAGCTGCTGGCGCAGACGCGTGAGATGGCCGCCGCCCTGCTGGCCTGCGGCCTCAGCCCCGAGAAATGCATCCTCTTCGTGCAGAGCCATGTGCCGGCGCATGCCGAGCTCGGCTGGATCTTCAACTGCATCGCCCGCCTGGGCTGGCTGAACCGCATGACGCAGTTCAAGGACAAGGCCGGCAAGGACCGCGAGGCGGCGAGTGCGGGCCTTTATGTCTATCCGAACCTCATGGCCGCCGACATCCTGGCCTACAAGGCGACCAGCGTGCCGGTGGGCGATGACCAGCGCCAGCACCTGGAACTGGCCAACGACATCGCGGAGAAGTTCAACCACGATTACGGCGTGAAGCTGTTTCCGCGCATCGAGCCGCACATCATGGGTGTGGCCGCCCGCGTGATGAGCCTGCGCGATGGCACGAAGAAGATGTCGAAGTCCGACCCCTCGGACCAGTCGCGCATCAACCTCAATGACGACAATGACGCGATCGCGCTGAAGATCCGCCGTGCCAAGACGGATGCGGAGCCCATCCCGGGCCATATGCAGCAGCTGGAGGCCCGGCCCGAGGCGCGCAACCTGGTCGGCATCCTGGCCGCCATCACCGGCACGATGCCGGAGAACGTGCTGCGCGAGCATGAGGGCCAGGGCTTCGGGGCCTTCAAGGAGGTGCTGACCGAGGCGCTGGTGGCGCATCTGAGCCCCATCCGCACGGAGATGCTGCGCCTGCTGGAGGACACGGCCTCGCTCGACGCCGCGCTGCGGCGGGGGGCGGAGAAGGCCGAGGCCATCGCCAACCCGATCCTCGCCGAGGTGAAGCAGGCGATGGGTTTCCTGCCACGGCGATAGGCGATGGCGCTGCTCCCCGGCGATCCGGTGCCCAACTGGATCGCGCCCTCCGACGGCAATCCGCGCTACAGCCTGCAGGCGACGGGCGGGCGGTGGCTGCTTCTGGGGGTGCTGGGGAGCGCCGCCTCGCCCGAGGCCGCGGCCGCGCTGCGCGATTTCGCCGCCGGCGCGCTCCCGGTGCTGGACGCGCATCAGCGCGCGGCGCTGCTGATCAGCGCCGATGCGGAAGATCGCGCCGCCGCGCGGGTGCCGCAGCATATCCCGCACTACCGCGCGATCTGGGACCAGACGGGTGCGGTGACGGCGGCGCTGGACGGGCCCGGCTGGCTTCTGCTGGACCCGACGCAGCGGCTCTTCGCGCGCTGGCCGCTGACGGAGACGGCGGCGATGCTCGCGCTGCTGGCCCGCCTGCCGCCGCCCGCGCTGCATGCGGGCGTGGCGGCGCCAGCCCCCGCGCTGATCGTGCCGCGCCTCTTCGAGCCGGAGCTGTGCCGCGAACTCATCGCGCGATACCGCGCGGCGGGCGGCGAGGCCTCGGGCTTCATGCGGGAGGTGGGCGGCCGCACCGTCGGCGTGCATGACCCGGGCTTCAAGGTGCGGCGCGACCATCTGATCGAGGATGAGCAGATGCAGGCCACGCTGCGCGCCCGGCTTTCGCGCCGCCTGGTGCCGGAGATCCAGAAGGCCTTCCAGTTCCGCGTCACACGGCTCGAGCGCTATCTCGTCGCCTGCTATCGCGCCGATGAGGGCGGGCATTTCGCGGCGCATCGCGACAACACGACGAAGGGCACGGCGCATCGCCGCTTCGCCGTCACGATCAACCTCAACGCCGAGGAATTCGAGGGCGGAGACCTGACCTTCCCCGAATTCGGCCGCACCGCCTATCGCGCGCCGACGGGCGGTGCGGTCGTGTTCTCCTGCTCGCTGCTGCACCAGGCGCTGCCGGTGACGAAGGGCGAGCGCTTCGCCTTCCTGCCCTTCCTCTACGACGATGCGGCGGCGAAGATCCGCGAGGAGAACCTGAAGTTCCTGGGCGCCGCGCCCTCAGCCGGCGGCTGATGCGCCGCTGAGCCAGGCGCCGGCGATGGTGCCGGCGAAGCGGCTGTGGCAGGCCTCGCCCGCGAAGCGGAGGCGCCCTTCGCCGAGCGGCGTGGCGAGCAGGGCGCGGGAGGCGTGATGGCCGGGCCGCGCATGGGTGTAGCTGCCGCGGAAGAGCGGGTTCTCGCCCCAGTCGGTGACGAGTCCTTCGCCGAGCGTGGCGGCGGCGCGCGGGCCGAACATGGCGGCGAGATCGGCGCGGGCGGCGGCCTCGGTGGCGGCGGGGCCCTGGCGGGAGAGGTCCCAGGCGCGGGCGCCGCCGACGAAGCCGAAGATGTGATCCGCGCCGAAGGGCCAGAAGACCCAGCTCATCGGCGGTTCCGCGCCGGGCGTGACCGCGCGGCGGGCGGAGTGGAAGGGCGCGATGCCCAGGCGGTCGGCGCCCTTCGCGCGGAAGGCGATCTTGGTCAGCAGCCCCATGGGCAGGCCGGCGATGGCCGCGCGTGTCGCCGCGGGCAGTTCGGGCGTGAAGGCGATGGCGCCCGCGGCCAGCACGCCATTCGAGACGGTGACGATGGCACGGCCGGCGCGGAGCTCGCCCCAACTCCCGCGCGCCACGACGCCGGGACCGGACCAGTCGAGATGGGTGACGGCGTGGTTCAGCCGGATGGGCAGGCCTTCCGCGAGACGCGCGACGAGGCCGCCCACGCCCTCGCGCGGGAGCAGGTTCGGGCCGTCGAGATCGGTCTTCACATAGTCTTCCAGCGAGATGCCGGTGAGTTCCATCGCGTTGATCTGCGAGCCCAGCCAATGCGCGATGGTGGCATCCCAGGGGCCGGCTTGCGGCGCCGCCTCCATCACGCTGCGATCGGGCGTGAGGGGGGCGGCTTCCAGCGCCTCCTCGAAGGCGCGATGGGCGCGCCAGTAGTCGCTGAACTCGGCGCGCGTGGCGAAGCGGTCACCCAGATGCAGATGGCGCTCGCGCACCGTGTCGTGGTCCAGGTGGTCGCCGATGAAGGCGGTGAGCGGGTTGTCATGCGCCTGGTGCAGCCAGGTGGCGCCGAGGTCGAGCGGCGCGCCCAGGGCTTGCGTCGTGAAGGCGCGGCCGCCGACGCGGGCACCCGCCTCCAGCACCACGCAGCTCTGGCTCCTGGCGATCAGCGCGCGGGCGGCGGCGATGCCGGCGCAACCGGCGCCGATGATGAGGACGTCTGGATCAAGGCCGTGCATGGCGGCATCATAGGGCAAAGCCGCGCGTGCGGCTGCCCGAAGGAATGCGCCCATGCTGCAAGCCCCACCCGCCGAACCCGGCATGCGCGAGGAGGAGGTGGACACCCCCGCGCTGCTGATCGACCTCGATGCCTTCGAGCACAATCTCGACACCATGGCGGCGTTCCTGGCGCCGACGGGGGCGAAGCTGCGCGCGCATGCGAAGACGCATAAATCGCCGGTCGTGGCCAAGCTGCAGATGGCGCGCGGCGCCATCGGGCAATGCGTGCAGAAGGTGGGCGAGGCGGAAATCCTCGCCTGGGGCGGCATCCCGGACATCATGGTGACGAACCAGGTGGTGGGCGCGCGCAAGCTGAACCGGCTGGTGGCACTCGCCCGCATCGCGCAGGTCTCGGTCTGCGTGGATGATCCGGCGCAGGTGGCGGCGATCGAGGAAGCCGCGGAAGCCGCGGGCGTGCGCATCCCGGTGCTGGTGGAAATTGATGTGGGCGGGGCGCGCTGTGGCGTGCAGGCCGGCCCGCCGGCGGTGGCGCTGGCGGAGGTGATCGCGGCGTCCAGGCATCTGAACTTCGGCGGCATCCAGGCCTATCACGGCAGCGCGCAGCATATCCGCGAGCCGGAGCGCCGCGCGGCGGCGATCGCGGGCGCCGTCGAGGCCTCGCGCCGCACGGTGGAGCAGCTGCGCCAGCGTGGGCTCGCCTGCCCCGTGGTCGGCGGTGCGGGCAGCGGCAGCTTCCAGCATGAGGTGGCGAGCGGCGTCTATACCGAGATCCAGGCCGGCTCCTACGCCTTCATGGATGCGGATTACGCGCGCAACATCGAGGCGCCGCCCTTCCGGCATGCGCTCTTCGTGCTGGCGACGGTAATGAGTGCCGCCACGCCGCACATCGCGGTGGTGGATGCGGGCCACAAGGCGGTGCCGACCGACAGCGGCTATCCGGTGATCGCCGGGCGGCCGGGCGTGAACTATGTCGGCGCTTCGGATGAGCATGGGAAGCTGACGGTGGAGGACCCGGCGCTGCGGCCGCGCCTGGGCGAGAAGCTGCGGCTGATCCCGGGGCATTGCGACCCGACGGTGGATCGCTACGACTGGTATGTGGGCGTGCGGCGCGGCCGGGTGGAATGCCTCTGGCCGGTCGCGGCGCGGGGTGCGATGGCCTGATGCCGGTACCGCCTCCTTTCGGCGTGGGCCGCATCGCTGCGCAGGACCGCATCGACCAGTGGATCGCGGCCGTGGCGCCCGGCCGCAGCTTCGTGGATATCGGCGGCATCGGCGAACAATCGGGCAATGAGCGCTGCAGCTGGGCACGGCGCTGCGGCGCGGGCGAAGTGGTGATGGCCGATATCCTGCCGGAGACGCATGCGCTGTGGCGACATTTCCGGCGCGAGACGGAGACGCACGGCGTGCGGGACATCGCGATGCGGCCGGGGCTGGACATCGATGCGGTGGATTTCCCGCAGGCGCTGGGGCGGCATGACATCGTGCACGCGACGGGGCTGCTCTATCACTGCCCGCATCCGGTCCATAGCCTCCTGAATCTGCGCCGCGTGGTGGGCGAATACCTCATCACCAATACGGTCGTGATTCCGGATGTGGTGGAGAATGCGGAGGGGCGCGTGGCCTTCCCGGCTTCGTCCGCGCTGTTCCTGCCGGCGCTGCGCGGGCGCGAGCGGGCGGTGCTGCGGCGGTATTACCTGGACCGCTTCCAGCTCGAGCTCGACCAGCACGCGCCGATGACGGGTGGCGGCATGATGCCCTATCTGGAGCGCGGCGCGCCGAGCCCCTGGCCCTATTGGTGGTTCTTCACGAAAACCGCCTTCGAGCGCGCGCTGGAACTGCTGGAGATGCGCATCCTCGACCGCCACACCTGGCAGGACCACGCGCATTTCGTCTTCCTGCGGCGGAAATAGCGATGCGTGCGCGCCGCTGGCTCCGGCCGCTGGCGCTGATGGTGGCGCTGCCGCTGGCGGTGCTGGAGGTGACGCTCTGGGCTTGGCTCACGTCGCTTGGCCGCCTGCTGGGGCGGCTGCCGCTCTTCGCCTGGCTGGAGCGTCTCGTGGCGCGCATGAGCCCGAATGCCGTGGTCGTCGTCTTCGTGCTGCCCTTCATTCCTGCCATTCCTCTGCTGAAGTTCGGTGAGCTCTGGCTGCTGCGCGAGGGACATTTCATCTGGGCGGCTGTGGTGATCCTGGGCGCCAAGGTGGTGGGGGCGGCCTTCTCCACGCGCGTCTTCGCCATCGCCAAGCCGAAGATGATGCAGGTGGCCTGGTTCGCGCGCGGCTATGCGCTGGTGACGGGGCTGGTGGAGATGGGGCATCGCGCGCTGGAGGCGCTGCCGGGCTGGGTGGCGGCGCGCGAGGCGGTGCATGCGGGGATGGCCGCGCTGCGCGCGCGGATGAAGCGGGCGCGCGGGCCGCTCATGCGCCGGCTGGCGGCGGCGCGGCGGTGGTGGCGCGGGAAGTGGGGGTAGCCAGACGCTGCCCAGAGAATCCGGCCGCACAGCGGACGGCGCCGCCCAACCGCACGCATGGCCCGGCGCACCCGTGGCGCGGCGAAGCCAAGCGCGCGGAGCGCGCGCCCGGCGCTTGAGGGCAGCCAAGACCCCGCCAGGCGCTTGAGCGCGAAAAAACTACTCCGCGGCGGCGAGGGCCGCGCGGCGCGCCTTGCGCATCTCCTGCCAGAGCGCGCTGGCCACCGCGAGGCCGAGGCAGGAGGCGGCGGCGACGAAGACGAAGTCGGGCTGGCCGTTGTCCAGCAGCCAGCCGCAGGCGATGGGGCCGACCATGCCGCCGATGTTGAAGCCCGTGCTGACCACGCCGAAGACCGCACCCGCCTGGCCCGGCGGGGCGGCGGCACGCACCAGCATGTCGCGCGAGGGCATGATCATGCCCGAGAGGAAGCCCGAGACGCCCATCACCAGCATCAGCGGCACGGGCGCCCAGGCGATGAGGCCGGCGACGAGGAAGAGCATGGCGGCACAGCCGAGGCCGGCGGCGGCGACGAGGCCATGGCGCTTCGTGCGGTCCGCCACATGGCCGCCGACGAGGACGCCGATGGCGCTCATCGCGAGCCAGGCGGTGAGCGCGATATTGCCCGCGGTGAGCGAGGTGCCGTGCGCCGCATTCCACGCCGAGACGGCGAAGCCCTGGATGCTGGAGTTCGACAGTGCCAGCACGATGAAGAAGCCGAGCAGCGTGAGCACGGCGGGGCTGAGCACGCGCGGCGCGCCGGCGGCGGGTTTCGGCCGGGCGGGCTGGATGCGTTCGGAGAGTGCCTCGCGCAGCAGGGGCAGGGCGGCCAGCGGGCCGAGCAGGCCGGCCAGGATGAGCGCGAAGCTGACGCCGCCGAGGCTGGCGGCACCCAGCATCAGGGCAGGGGCGACGGCGCTGCCCGCATAGCCCGCGAAGGTGTGGAAGGAGAAGGCGCGGCCGACATGCGCCTCGCCGATCGAGGAGCCGAGGATGGCGTAGTCGGCCGGGTGATAGACGGCGTTGGCGAGGCCGGCCATGGCCATGGCTGTCAGCAGCCAGGCATAGGTGCCGCCGAGGGCGGCGAGCGCAAAGGCCGCGCCGCCCAGCAGCAGCCCGGCGACCAGCGCGCGGCGCGGGCCCACGCGATCCACCAGGAAGCCCATGGGCGCCTGGGTGAGGGCGGAGACGATGTTGAAAACCGTCAGCGCGAAGCCGAGCTCAAGGAAGGAGATGCCCATGCCGTCGCGCAGCAGGGGGAAGAGCGGGGGCAGGACGAGGATATGGACGTGGCTGACGAAATGCGCGCCGGAGACGGAGGCGAGGATGCGGCGTTCCTCGCCGGTGAAGGCGGTGGTCATGTCAGCTCCGATCGTGCGCGGCGCGCAGTGTCGCGGGCGTGAATCGGCGCGGAACCATCAATGCGCTTCGGCCCAGGAGGCGCCGTGGCCGACTTCCACCAGCAGCGGTACGCGGAGTTCCGCCACACCTTCCATCACGCGGCGGAGGATGGCGCCGGCCGCTTCGATCTCGGCCTCGGGCACTTCCAGCACCAGCTCGTCATGCACCTGCAGCAGCATGCGGGATTTGAGGCCGGCGTCGCGCAGCGCCATGGGCACGCGCACCATGGCGCGCTTGATGATCTCGGCGGCACCGCCCTGGAAGGGGGCGTTGATCGCCTGGCGTTCGGCGCCCGCGCGCAGCATCGCGTCCTTCGCCTTGATGTTCTGGATCCAGAGGCGGCGTCCGAAGGGGGAGAGGACATAGCCGTTGGTGCGCGCCTCCTCCTTCAGCCGTTCCATTTCGGCGCGGATGCCGGGGTATTGCGCGAAATAGGCGTCAATGATGCCGCGCGCCTCGCCAGCGGGGATGCCCAGCCGCGCGCCGAGGCCGAAGGCGCTCATGCCGTAGATGATGCCGAAATTGATGGTCTTGGCGCGGCGGCGGGCTTCCTTGTCCACGGCGCCCGGTTCGAGGTGGAAGATTTCCGCGGCGGTGCGGCTGTGGATGTCCTCGCCCTTGGCGAAGGCCTCGCGCAGCGTCGGCACCTCGGCCAGGTGGGCCAGTAGGCGGAGTTCGATCTGGCTGTAGTCGGCACTCATCAGCACATGGCCGGGTTCGGCCACGAAGGCGCGGCGGATGCGCATGCCTTCCTCGGTGCGGATGGGGATGTTCTGCAGATTGGGCTCGGTGGAAGACAGGCGGCCGGTGCTGGTCACCGCCATGGCGTAGTCGGTGTGCACGCGGCCATCGGGCGCGATCTGCGCGGCGAGGCCCTCGACATAGGTGGATTTCAGCTTGGCGAGCTGGCGCCATTCCAGCACCACGCGCGGCAGTTCCGCGCCCTGCGCGGCCAAATCCTCCAGCACGGCGGCGTCCGTCGAATAGGCACCGGTCTTGCCCTTCTTGCCGCCCTTCAGCCCCATCTCGTCGAAGAGGATCTCGCCCAGCTGCTTGGGGCTGCCGACATTGAAGGCGCGGCCGGCGAGGCGGTGGCACTCGGCTTCCAGCACCACCAGGCGCTCGGCGAAATCCTGGCCGATGCGGGCGAGTTCCGCGCCGTCCACCTTCACGCCCGCCTGCTCCATGCCGGCGAGCACGTTGATCATGCGCCGCTCCACCTGCTCGTAGAGGGCGAGCGCGCGTTCGGGGCGCAGGCGGGGGCGGAGGTGGTGCCAGAGGCGGAGCGTGACGTCGGCATCCTCGGCGGCGTAGGCCGTGGCGCGGTCGAGGGGCACATGCGCGAAGCTGATGCGTGCCTTGCCGGTGCCGGTCACCTCATCGAAGGAGATGGGCTTGTGGCCGAGATGGAGCTGCGAGAGCTCATCCATGCCATGGCCATGCGCGCCCGCTTCCAGCGCGCAGGAGATGAGCATGGTGTCGTCCACGGGCGTGACGCTGATGCCGCCGTGACCGTCGCCGTTCTGGGGCTGGGCCAGCACCTCCAGGTCGTATTTCGCGTTGTGCAGCACCTTGAGCACGCTGGGGTCTTCCAGCAGCGGGCGGAGGGTAGCCAACGCTTCCTCGAAGGGGATCTGCGGCGGCGTTTCGGTGAGCATGTCCGCGCCGGCATGGCGGAGCGGCACGTAGCAGGCGCGGCCGGGGGCCACGGCGAGGCAGATGCCCACCAGGCGCGCGGCGAGCGCGTCGAGGCTGTCCGTCTCGGTGTCGAGGGCGATGATTCCGGCTTCGCGCGCCTCGGCGATCCAGCCTTGCAGCGTGGCGAGGTCGGTCACGCATTCGTAAGGGCCGAAGGCGGCGGCGCTGGGCTCGGGCGCCGCGGTGCTTTCCACCGGGCGCGCGCGTTGCGGCGCGCCGCCATCGCCCAGGCCCAGGCGCGCGGCGAGGGAGCGGAAATTGTTCTCGGCCAGGAAGGCGCCGAGACGCGCGGGTTCGGGCGCCTTGGCGCGCAGCGCCTCGATGGGGCAGGGGAGCGGCGCATTGTCGTCCAGGCTGACGAGGCGGAGCGAGATGCGCGCCATCTCGGCATGCGTCTGCAGCAATTCGCGCCGCTTGGGCTGCTTGATCTCGCCCGCGCGAGCCAGGAGGGTTTCGAGGTCGCCATACTCGGCGAGCAGCGTGGCGGCCGTCTTCACGCCGATGCCGGGGACGCCCGGGACATTGTCCGTCGCATCGCCGGCCAGCGCCTGGACTTCGGCGACCTTGTTGGGGGGCACGCCGAATTTCTCGAGCACTTCCGGCTCGCGGATCGGCTTCTGCTTGATCGGGTCCAGCATGATCACGCGCTCGCGGATCAGCTGCATGAGGTCCTTGTCGGAGGAGACGATGGTGACGCGGCCGCCTTCCGCCTCGAAGGCCTTGGCATAGGTGGCGATGAGGTCATCGGCCTCGAAGCCCGGCAGCTCGACCTTGGCGACGCCGAAGGCCTCGGTCGCCTCGCGGATCAGGGCGAATTGCGGGACGAGTTCCTCGGGCGGTTCGGGGCGGTGCGCCTTGTATTGCGGGTAGATGTCGTTGCGGAAGGTGGTGCGCGCGGTGTCGAAGACGACGGCGATATGCGTGGACACATTCTGGCTGAGGAAGCGCTCCAGGATCTGCGCGAAGCCGAAGACGGCGTTCACCGGCGTGCCGTCCGGGCGCGTCATCGGCGGCAGGGCGTGGAAGGCGCGGAAAATGTAGCCGCTGCCGTCGATCAGGATCAGGTGGGGGTCGCTTCCCCCGGCCAGGTCAGTGGTGGCCGTCATCGCCCGCACCATCCTTCAGGCGATAGGTGCGCGAGCAATAGGGGCAGGTGACCTCGTGATGCTCGATCCGCATCCAGATGAGCGGATGGCCGAGCGCGCCCTTGCCGCCGTCGCAGGACACGGAGCGGGTGTCCACCAGGGTCACGTCCTCGGGCGTCACGCCCTCGACGGGGTGGGGGGCATAGCCGGTCATCTGCGGGTCGCGCATCAGCGTGTTCATCCTTGGCCGCGTGGTCAGGCATGAGCATAAACCGCTGGCCAGGGATGGGCCAGCGGGCCATATCCGACGGGCATGAAACTGCTGGCTGCCCTGTTCCTCGCGCTGCTCACCATCGGCGCCTGCGCGCCCGTGGTGGTGCCCGCGGGGCCGCCGGTGCGCGAGGCGGGGATCGAGCCCTTCGTGGCGCCGCCCCTGCCCTGGGTGCCGGTGCCCGCCTGGGCCTTCGCGCCCTCACCCCCCCCGCCCGAGCCCTCCGGGCCGCGGCCGGAATCCTTCCTGGTGATGCCGGATGGCGCGCGGCTGCCGCTGCGCGTCTGGCGACCGGAAGGCGCGCCGCGATTCGTGGTGCTGGCGATCCATGGCCTCGCGGATCACGGCGGCAACATGCTGCTGGAGGGCGGGCCGATGCTCGCGGCCGGGGGCGCCCTGGTCTACGCCTATGACCAGCGGGGCTTCGGCTGGACCAGCCCGCGCGGCTATTGGGCCGGCGCCGAGACCATGGTGAGCGATGCCAATACCGCGCTCGACCTGATCCGCGCGCGGCATCCGGGCGTGCCCATCTTCCTGCTGGGCGAGAGCATGGGCGGTGCGGTGGTGCTGGCGATGCGGCGGACCGATGTGGCGGGGATCATCCTTTCCTCGCCGGCGTTGTGGGGGCGCGCCTATATGCCCAGCCTGCTGCGCGGGCTGCTCTGGACGGCGGGGCATGTGCTGGGGCCGGTCGCGCTGCCGCCGAGTGCCCCCAACATCTCGGCCAGCGACAATCGCGAGGCGCTGCTGCGCTTCGGGCGCGATCCGCTGACGCTGCGCGATGTGCGCTTCGACATGGTGAAGGGCCTGGTGGACCTGATGGACCAGGCCGTCGCGGCACTCCCCGATTGCTGCCGCACGGTGCCGACGCTGGTGATGGTGGGCGGGAATGACCAGGTGGTGCCCACACCCATCGCGCGGCGCGCGCTGCGGGATGCAGGGGTGCCGCGCGTGGCGCTGTATCGGGAGGGCTGGCACCTGCTGCTGCGCGATGGCGTGCGCGAGCAGGTGGCGCGCGATGTGCTGGCGTTTCTGAACCATCCGGACCGGCCGACCCCGCGTGAGGCGGATGGCGCGGCCTGGATCGCACGGACGCCGCCGTAAAAGGAGGCCTCCGGCGGCTGGGGCCTCAGGCCTTGTTCAGACCGGACACATCCCTGACGGATGTTCGGAGAGATGGTTGACGCTTTTGGGCGTGGTTTCTCGGGAGAGAGGCGATGCCCTGGAAGGCGTTATCAGTGCTGGACCATCGTCGAGAG
>NZ_JAHRCU010000035.1 GCF_019083995.1 Roseococcus sp. SDR | reverse complement strand
GCCGGCGCGCGGGCGGCGCGGGTGGGGGCCGCGGGCTGCGCGCGGGATTGCCGCGCGACCAGCGCCTCCAGCTGCTCCATCCGGCGGCGCATCTCCTCATCGCGCCGGCGCATCTCCTGCAGTTGCTGCCGCAATTCGGCGATGGTCGCAGCGTCCGTGCCTTGCGCGTGGGCCGCGGACGGGCCGCCGGCCGTGCCGAGAGCCGCCGCCAGCAGGACCGCCCCGGCGCCCGCCGCCCTCATTGCGAGGAGGCGCGCCCCGCCGCCATGCCCTGGTTGAAGGCGCGCTGCTGGGCCCGCTGGTGCTGATCCCAGGCGAAGCCGCCGGCACCGCCGGCCGCGGCCCCGATCAGCGCGCCGGTGCCGGCATTGCCGGAGATGGAGCCGATGGCGAGGCCGGTCAGAGCGCCCACGGCGGCGCCGCCCCCCACGCGCTGCGCCGTGGGCGTCATCTGTCCGGTGCTGTCGCAGGCGGCGAGGCCCAGAAGCAGCAGCGCCGGGGCAAGGATGCGGATCTTCATGGCGTGTCCTTTCGCGTCAGCGCGTGCCGCCACGGCGCCGGGCCGGCGCGGCGCAGGGATAGGTGCTGGCCGCCCAGCGCATCAGGCCATCCACCGCCTTGGTGTCCGCCTGGTCCGGATGGGCCGCCGCCCAGGCGACGAAGGAGGTCTGCACGAAATCCAGCGTCGGCGAGGGCTGGGGCAGGCAGAAGGCGGGCAGGATGCCGCCCGGGCGGGTGATCTCGATGTGGTATTGCCCGACGCCCACGATGAAGCCGCGGCAATAGCCCTGCGCCGTCATCGAATCCGCATCGGTCCCCGTCGCGCCGCACAGCGCCGCAAGCACGCCAGTGCTGAGTTGCGGCAGCGGATCGGGCGCCTGGGCCAGACCAGGGCCGGCGGCCAGGGCCAGCAGCGCGAGGCCTCCCAACCAAGATCTTGAATCCGGCATGGCGCTGTCTCCCCTTCCGATCCCTGGCAGGCGCAACCCATGACCTGCACGTTTTTTGCAGAGTTGAGGCTAAGCGCGGAGTCCGGGTGCAACAATAGGAATTTCGTGCGCCCGCCATGCGCTGCGTCCCAGCTGAATGCCGCACAATCCGCGCCTGGCGGATGATGCGTCGAGGCGCATCGCCAGGCCGTCGAGCCACCCCCCGGCCGAGGCCGGCCCCTGTGACGTGAACGCCGCCCCGCCTAGATCGGGTAGCCCAGCGCCTCCAGCCCGGGCGCGCAGGCGGCGGTGAGCGCGGCCTGCTCCGCCGGCGGAAGGTTCGCGAACTTCGATCGCGCAGGGCGAGGCACGGCGGAAGCCGCATCGAGCCACGCCGCATCCTCAAGCGAGGGGTCCATGAAGCGGATCATGTCGCGCAGCGTCTCGCGCGGGGCGCGCTGCAGATCCTCGAAGCGGAGGTTGAACAGACGCTCCGGCGGAAGCTGGCCCAGCACCTCCTCCCCCACCATGATGAGCCTGCTCCAAAAGGCGCCGAGATCGGCCAGCGTCACATTCGAGGCGACCCGGCGGATGTCGAGGAACGAGAACGCCAGCCGCTCCACCAGCGGGCGGAAGGGCGGGACGCGATCGCGCGTGAAGTCCGCCGTGGGCTCGAGCCCGAAGCGACGGCTCGCCTTGATGGCGCCGACCAGCACGCGGAAATTGTGGTGCTGCGCCATGGACATCGCCGTGTCCCGCCCATCGCGATAGACATGGATCACCCGCGCCTCGGGAAAGAGCCGCAACAGCTTCGCCGCCAGCATCAGCGAACCGCCCGAACGCTCCGCCCAGATCCGCCGGCCGAAGCGCGCGGCCAGCTGGCCGAACAGGGCGTGATAGTGCTCGGCGAGCGGCATGGCTGGCTGGCCGCTCACGAAGGGCGCGAGCTCGTCGAACAGGGCCTCCGGCTGGTCCGTCAGATGCGGCAGCGTGACCATCATGATGGGTGGCAGGTTCGCCGCCCCGTAGCGCGCGCCGGGCGCATCGAGCGGGTAGAGCATCTCGTCCACCACCTGCCCGTCCTTCAGCATGGCATGCAGCGCCGGACTTTGCTCGGCATAGGTGCGCCACATCCGCGCGCCGTCCGGCCGCGACCATCGGAAGGCGCGGCTGCCGAGCGGCACGAAGAACTCCGAGAGGCTCAGCACCGCCGGATGCCGGTTCAGCAGGTCCGACACCATGGTCGATCCGCAACGGCCCGTGCTGAGGATGAGGACGGGCGGCAGCATGGGGCCGGTCATGGCGTATTGTCCTTCTCGGCATGCACGTGGTGGGCGAGGCGGTAGCTCAGCTCACCATCCCCCTCGAAGGAGAGGCCGAGCATGCGGCCGAACTGGCCGGCGCGGCGGCGCCGGTCGAAGGCGGGGATGAGGCGCCGCAGCGCCTGGTCCAGGCGGTTTCGGGCCCGCAGCACCGCGAGCGCGCCGAAGCCGCGCGCCGGCGGATAACGCAGCTGGTCGGCGAGCGTGGGCCCGATCAGCGCGCGCGAGATGGCATAGATCCGGCGTACCAGCGCGCGCCGCTCGGCCGCGTCGGTGATGCCCGCGACGACGGGCGCCGCGTTGATCAGCCCATTGGCGAGCAGGATGGATTCGAGGTCCGGCGGCGGCTCGCAGATCGTGCCGATCCTGTGCAACCGGAGGGCCTCCTCCTCGGTCGCGGCCTGCAGCTCGGGATCCACACCCATGAGATGACCGGAATAGCGCCAGACCAGCATGAAGGAACGCGCCTCCTCGGCCGAGAGCGAGACGCCCAGCATGCGCGCACGCTTGAGCAGCAGGCCCGAGAAGGCCGCGGTCGCGAAGCCGATATGCGCGGAGCTGAGCGGCGCCCCCCAGGCCGCCGCGTCCCAGTCCTCGGAGCGTTCGAGCAGGAAGCGCACCCGCGCATGCATCAGCCGGATGCGGACGGAGAGCTTCCAGCCGTCGCCCCCCCGCTCCAGCCCGCCGGGGATGAAGATCTCCGAGAGGTGGCGGTTGTTCTGCTTCAGGCGCCGCGTCCCCTGGTCCACCAGACGGCCCGTGATGCTGAAGGACTTGCTGATCAGCGTGCTGAAGCCCTCGATCAGCACCGCGCCGACGAAGGCGCCGATGAACATCTCGGAATGGCCGTGGAAGGCGCGGCAGCCGGCCCGCGTGAGCGCGGGGTCGAACCAGTCTGGCACGCGCTCGGCCTCGGCCAGCAGCGCGCGCAGCGCGTCGGGCGCATCAGGGATGGCGGCTGGGCCACGCTCCAGGCCCAGCCGGAGCCATTCGCGCTGCCGCTCGCCCGGCACGCCGTCCAGCGCCGTCATCACTGCATCGGCAGGCGCATCGCCCTGCATGGTGTGCCGCACGTAGCGCTCGGCCATCTCGGGATCGAGCGCCTGAGCCTTCGCGAAGCCGGCGCGGTACTCGGTCGGGATCAGCATGGCATGGCGTCTCCGTGCTGGATCAGGAAGCGCGACAACGGGATGCATGGCCCCGAGCGCCCTTCCATGTTCTAGGCTGTCACCCCGTTCCGCAAGGAGAGCGCCCATGGACCACCGCCTGCACAGCATGGAAGCGACCGGCGCCATGCCCGTCTCCACCGGCAGCCTGCCCCCGCCCGAGACGATCCGTGCCCTGGTGCGCGAGGCCTGGGAGCGCTTCGCCCCCGTGCGGGAGGGGCATGTCGCCGACTATATCCCCGCCCTGGCCGAGGCCGACCCTGCCCTCTTCGGTCTGTGCATCGCGGGCGTGGACGGCCGCAGCTTCGCCGTCGGCGATGCGGAGCACGCCTTTTCCATCCAGAGCATGTCGAAGCCCTTCGTCTTCGCGCTCGTATGCGAGGCGCTGGGCGGCGGCATCGCCCGCGAGCGGGTGGGCGTGAACGCGACGGGCCTGCCCTTCAACTCCGTCATGGCGATCGAGCTGAACGCCGAGCGCACCATGAATCCGATGGTGAATGCCGGCGCGATCGCGACGACCAGCCTGGTGCCCGGCACCGGCATCGAAGCGAAATGGGCGTTCCTGCGCGAGGGCCTCTCGCGCTTTGCCGGGCGCGAGCTGACGATGGACGAGGGCGTCTACGCCTCGGAGGCCGCGACGAACCAGCGCAACCAGGGCATCGCGCGGCTGCTTCACGGCTATGGCCGCCTCTACGCGGACCCCGACGAGGCGACGGAGCTCTACACGCGGCAATGCGCGCTGAACGTCACCGCGCGGGACATGGCAGTGATGGGTGCCACGCTGGCCGATGGCGGCGTGAACCCGGTGACGCGCGAGCGCGTGGTGGAGGCCGACCGGTGCCAGCGCGTGCTGGCCGTGATGGCGACGGCCGGCCTCTATGAGCACTCCGGCGACTGGCTCTACGAGGTGGGTCTGCCAGGCAAGAGCGGGGTTGCGGGCGGCATCGTGACCATCGCGCCGGGCAAGGGCGGGCTCGGCGTCTTCTCGCCGCCGCTCGATGCCGCGGGCAACAGCGTACGCGGCCAATTGGCGACGAAGTTCCTCTCCGAGGGGCTCGGCCTCAACCTCTTCGCCTCACGGCCCGTGCCGTAGCTACCGCCGGCCGCCGAGCAGCCCGCCCAGGCCTCGGAACACCTCCTGCACCGGCGCCTGCAGCTCACGCGGTACCAGCGGGATCACGGCGGGCGCCGGCGCCGGCTCGCGGCCCGCACGCCCCAGCCGCGCCTGCCGCAACTGCGCCGGGCAATCCTGCTCGCCGCTGTCGCCGCGCAACCATTCGACGGTGCTGCTGCGCCACAGCCGGTTCGCCACCGTATCGCCCACCACCTGCGCCAGCGCCTGCCCTGGCTCCACCCCCACGCGCGGCGCCGCGAGCGTGCCGCCAATCCCCACCGGCGCGCGCATCGTGGCACCGAAGACGCGCAGATCCGGGCGCAGCTGCGCCGCCAGCGTCTCGTTGCGCAGGTTGACGGCAAGGCTGCCGGTGATGCGGCCGGCCGAGCTTTCCAGCAGCAGCGCCTCGCTGCGCAGCATGCCGGCCTCGGCGGCGAAACTCAGCGCGAAGCAGCGGATCTCCACGCCCTCGGGCGGGGCGCGGCCCATCAGCAGGATGCGCGTGAGGTCCGGCCCGATCTGGAACATGCCCGCGCGCGAAAGTCGCCCCTCCACCATCGCGAGGCCCGCCGCGCCGCTGACACTCGCCGCCAGCGCACGCGTGGTGGCACCCTCGCCCCGCAGATCGAGCGCCACCTCCACCGGCCCCTGCACGCCGATGCCAGCCCCCAGCTCACGCCGGATGGCGGCGATGTCGAGCCCGTGGCCCGCTGAGCGCAGGGCCAGCGTGGCCCGCGGCGGTGTGCTCGCCACATCCCAACCGATCCGCCCACCGAAGGCGCCACCCGGCGAGGTAACCGTGAAATCCGCAAGCTCGAGCCGCCCGGCGGCGAGCGTCACGCGGCTGCGCAAGCCCCGCCAGCTCAGCCCCGCCGCCTGCACCCGCTCGGCCGCGAGGTCGAGCGTGGCATCGAAGCCGCGCAGCGCCGCGACCGGCAGCGCAATGTCGGGGATGACGCGGCCGGACGCGCGCGGAGCTGCGGGGCCCGCGGCCGGCAGGGCCGCGGCGAGATCGAGCATCGCGAACTGGACGCTGCCGTGCACGCTGGGCCGTCCGCCCCAACGGATCGTGACGGCACCGGTCGCCTGAAGGCCGGTCGCGTCGAGCCGCGCGGCCTCCCAGCGCAAGGCTGATGCGCCGGCGCGGGAGAGCCGGCCCTGCGCCTCGACCTGCCGCAGCGCCGGCAGCTCGAGGCCCAGCAGCGGGCCGAGCGGCGCGAGATGGGGCGCACTCAGCGTGACATCGAAAGGGGCGGCGCCGAGCGGATTGCTCCAGGTGAAGGCGCCGCGCGCGGTGAGCCGCGCCGGGCCGGAGGTGATGTGCGCCGTCACCGGCATGGGTGCGCTGGCGGTGAAGGCCGTGCGCGGCGCCGGCAGCACGAATTCCGCGGCGAGCGGCGCCCGGCCCCTTTGGCCCTGCAGGCTGAGCGTCATCGCCTGATCCAGCGCCGGGGCCGCTAGCACCACCTGACTGAGCGTCAGGCCCGCGGAGGGTTGGGAAGCCCCGGCTGCGACGCGCAGATCGGAGAGCTTGCCAGCGGGCCCGAGCCGCGCCGAGCCCGTCAGAGGGCCCAGCGCGGGCAGCACCGCATCGCTGCCCAGCAGCGCCATGAGTCGCGCGGGCGAGGCGACGTCGGCCGTGAGCGCCAGGTTCCATGCGGGGTCGGCCAGGCTTGCGGCCACGCGGCCTTGGCCCGTCAGGCGGAAGCCCTCGCCCGCCAGCGTGGCGCGCGCCATGGCAGACGCATCCAGGCTCGCCTCCGCCTGCATCGCCTCCTCGCGCAGCCGGATGCGGCCCTGGAGCGCGATCCCGCCGGCCGGCGGGCGACGGATGGTGAGGCTCTCCACGCCGAGCGGACCCGGCAGGCCATCGGGCGGGTGCAGGCGGGAGGATTCGACCCGGACCAGGGCCGGCATGGCGCCGCCACCCGCGCCACCACCCTCGCCGCCGAAGCGCCAATTGGCGGCGCCGGAGGCATCGCGCTCCAGCCAGAGTTCCGCCTCGGCAAGGCGCAGTTCGCGGATCTCGGCGTGCCCATCGAGCAGCGCGCGCAGCGCCAGCGTCACTTCGAGCCGCCCGATCCGGGCGAAATCCGGTGCCTGCATCCCGGGCAGGTTGGCGACGCGCACATCGCGCACGCTGACCTTGGGCGGCAGGCTGAGGCTGAGCGCGATCGGGCCCAGCGTCACCGCCCGTCCCGTGGCGCGCTCGAGAGCGGCGTCGAGCGTCTCGGTGAAGGCGCCGCGCTCCAGCGCCGCGCGCAGCACGAAGGGCGTGGCCAGCAGGACAAGCAGAAAGGCGGCGAGCGCCCAGAGCCCCCAGCGCCTCATGCCGCCACCGCCATGGCAAGCCCCAGCAGCAGCGCGAGAACGAGCAGCGCGAGGCCCGCGCTGGGCCAGGCCCGCAGCGTGGCCTCGATCCGGCTGGCGCGTTCGGCCAGCGGCGGCGCCACGCGCGCGGCAGCGCGCTCGGCGAAGATCAGCACATCGCCCTCCGGCCAGCGCGGCAGGCGGCCGCCCCAGTTGCGCAGTGCGAGGAAGCCCAGCGCGCCCAGCAGGACGGGCCAGAGCGCGGGCCAGAACTTGACCGCCGCCGGATAAAGCCACCAAGGCAGGAGCAGCGCGCCCGCCGTCATCACGGCAAAGGGCAGGATCAGGCCGGGCGGCGCGCTGGCTTCGGGCGTCTCGGCCAGGCCGGCGCGCAGGCGGTCGGCGAAGTGCAGCATCAGCATGGTGGTTCCCGCAGCGGAGAGGGCCGAGAGCCACCCCAGCACCCCCGCGCCAAGTTGCGCCTTCGTCGCCTCCTTGGCCAGGGCGCCGCCGGTCAGCGGCAGACCGCCGAAGCTCAGCACCAGCAGCAGGACCGGCGCCATGATCCAGGCTGCGCGGCGCGCCCCGGTGGCGAGTGCCACGCCCACGCCGAGAAACAGCGCCCCCTTGGCCAGCACATGATGCGAGGCATAGCGCGCGGCATCGAGCGGCGTTGCCGCATCGCCCGCGGCAAGCCCGAAGCCGAGCGCGGCCATCACCACGCCCATCTGGCTCACGCTGGAATAGGCCAGGATCGTCTTGGGGTTGCGCTGCGTGATGCCGAGCGCCACGCCGTAGAAGGCCGTGAGGAAGCCGAGCACCCCCAGCGCCAATCCCCAGCCCGCGATGCCGCCCTCGAAGGGCAGGAAGCGGATCAGCCCGATGATGCCGGCCTTGATGATGGCGCCACTCAGCACGGCCGAGGCCGGCATGGGGGCGGCCGGATGGGCGAGAGGCAGCCAGACATGCAGCGGTACGAGGCCGGCCTTCAGCCCGAAGCCGAGCAGCAACAGCAGGATCGTTTCGTTCCGCACGAGCGAATTGGGCAGCGCCGCTACGGCATCGGCGATGGCGAGGCTCTGGCCCGGGATGCTCACCGCCAGCAGCGCGAAGGCGAACAGGAGAAACACCTCGCCCAGCACGGCGAGTGCCAGGTAGATCGCGCCCGCACGGCGCGCTCGGCGCGTCGCGTCCTGCACGACAAGGCCATAGGCGGCAAGGCTGACCAACGCGAAGGCGAAGTAGAAGGTGACAAGATCACCCGCGATGAAGACGCCCAGACTCCCGGCGAGTGTCAGCAGCCACCATCCGGCAAAGCGCGTGGCGCCGGGCAGATAGGCGCTGGCATAGGCCCCGGCGGCGGACCAGAGCAGCGCCGCCACCCCCAGGAGCAGCGCACCCGGCGCGTCGAGATCGAGCGAGAGGCGCAGCCAGTCGGCATAGATCACCAGGGGCGGCGCCGGGCCGGCGATGAGCGCGGCCGCGAGGCCCGGCAGCGGCGCATAGACGAGGAGCGCGGGCAGGCGCAGGCGGCCCTGCGCCGTCACGGCCGTTGCCAGCAGGCCGAGCGGCGCGAGGATCGTGGCGAGCAGGAGGAGATGGGCGAGGAGCGTCATCGGCCGATCAGCACCAGGCCGAAGGCGGCCAGCGGCAGCAGCCCCAGCACCACCGAGATGATGGCGAGGCCGAGCGCCACGCGCTCCTGCCGCGCATCCACCGGCGCGGCCGGCATGAAATCGGGTGAAGGCGCGCGCATGGCGGCGCTCAGCACGCGGAAGACATAGCCGCCGGTCAGCAGGCCACCGGCCACGATGACCAGCGCCCACCACCATTGGCCCGCGTAGAGCGCTGATTGCAGCAGCAGCCATTTCGCGGTGAAGCCGCCGCTGGGCGGAATGCCCATGAGCGAGAGGCCCGCCAACCCGAAGGCCAGCACCGAGAGCGGCGCCACGCGGGCTGCACCGTGCAATCCGGCGATCCGGTCATGCCCCATCCCGCGCGCGATGACGCCGGCCGCCAGGAACATCGCGGCCTTGGCGAAGGCGTGGCTGATCGCCTGCAGGGCACCGCCCGTCCAGGCGCGCTCCGCGACCTCGGCCGCGCTGCCCGCGACCAACGGGAACATGAGGAACAGATAGCCGATCTGCGCGACGGTCGAATACGCCACCAGCAGCTTCAGCCGCGCCTGGCGCAGGGCGACGAGGCTGCCGAAGAGGATCGCGGCCGCGCCCAGCAAGGCCAGGATCGGCGCCACCGCCAGCAGCAGGGCCGCCGGCATCACCCAGAACCACAGCCGCAGCAGCAGCACATAGGAGGCCTTGACCACCAGGCCCGAGAGCAGCGCGCTCGCCGCTGGCGGCGCGCCGGCATGCGCGGCGGGCAGCCAGAGATGCAGCGGAAACAGCGCCATCTTGCCGAGCAGCCCCACCGTCATCAGCGAAGCCGCCACGATGGTGGGCGCATCGGAGCGCGCCGTGCGAGACAGCAGCAGGATGTCGAGCGTGCCATAGGCGCCGTAGAGCAGCGCCGTGCCCAGCAGGTAGAACACCGAGCCGATCAGCGCGAAGAGCAGGTAGCGCAACTCCGCCTTGAACTGCGTGGCGCGGCCATCGAGGCATGCCAGCGCCAGCGCGCCGAAGGTCAGCATCTCCAGCGCCACGAAGAGGTTGAACAGGTCGCCCCCCAGGAAGGCGGCGTTCAGCGCGGCCCAGAGCGCCAGGAGGAAACACCAGAAGGCAAGCGGCGCACGCGCTTCCGGCGCTCCCGGTAGCGTCGTGTAGTCGGCGCGGGCAAAGAGGGTGATGGCTGCGATGATCACCGCAGTCGTCATCAGCATGGCCGCCGCCAGCCCATCGGCGCGGAGTGCCAGGCCCAGTGGCGGCGCCCAGCCACCCACGAAAGCCACGATGGGCGCCTGGGCATGCAGCACGCCCGCCAGGAGCACCATCGCCATCGTCACACCAAGCGGTGCGGCCCAGAGCGCGATCCGCTCCGCCGCGCGCCCACCCTGCGCGAAGCCGATGAGCAGGCCGGTGACCGGCGCCACCAGGATCAGGACCAGAAGGAAGCCGCCGGGTGTCGCCTCCATCAGCGTCTCGTCTCGTCTTCGGCGATGGTGGCCGCGCCCGTGATCTGGAAGAGGCGCAGCACCAGCACCAGCGCCAGCGCCGTGGCCGCGAAGGCGACGACGATGCCGGTGATGACCAGCGCCTGCGGCACCGGATCGCCGCCGCGCGCCGCCACCACGCCAAACAGCAGGAAGACGCCGCCGCCCAGCAGGTTGAAGGCCAGCACCTTGCGCAGCAGCGCCGGCTGCGTGACCAGGCCATAGAGGCCCAACGCCACCAGCGCGGAGGCGACGAGGCCGTAGATCATGCGCGCCGCCCCTCGGGCGGGCCCGCCACCATCAGCACCAGCGCGGCCGCGACGGAGAGCGTCATCGCCGCCTCGATCAGCAGGATCAGCGGCTTCGCGATGGCGGGCGGGTAGGAGAGAAAGCCATCGGCGAAGACAAAGCCGAGCAGCCCCACGCCGATGAAGGCGAGCGGCCCCGCCACCACCGCCCAGCGCAACCCGCGCGAGGCGACCGGGGGCAGCCGCCAGAGCCCCGCCACCCAGGCGAGGATGCCCATGGCCGCCAGGATGGTGCCGCCCTGAAACTTTCCCCCCGGCGCATCGGCGCCCACCCAGGCGATGTAGATGCCGACCACGATGCCGATGGGCGGCAGCAGCCGCGCCAGCAGCGAGAGCGGTCCATTGGACTGCACCGGAAACACCGGCCCAGGGACCGCACCCCAGCGCCGGTCCGGCGCCATGCTCCAGATGGCGAGCACGGCGAAGACCAGCACCACCGCCTCCAGCAGCGTGTCCAGCCCGCGATAGGCCATGAGCACGCCGGTGATGGGGTTGGCCACGCCCAGCTCCGGCAGGTGCCGCGCCACCGCCGCCGCCTGGCTTGGCGCCGGATCCGGCAGGCTGAGCACGGCGACGGCGAGTGCGAGGCCCACCACACCGCACAGGATGCCGGCCGCCAGGCGCTGGCGTGGTCCGGGTGTCGCCGCGTCAATCTCCGCACGCCCTCCGCGCAGCCGCACCACGGCGAAGAGCAGAATGACGCCCGTGGCTCCCGCGCCCAGCGCCGCCTCGGTCAGCGCCACATCCACGGCACCGAGCCGCACCCAGACGAGGGCCAGTAGCAGCCCATAGGCCACGAAGCCGATCACCGCCGGGAAGTTCTCCCGCACCGCCAGCGTCCAGACGGCGACGCCCACCACGGCGAGGCCCAGGATCAGGTCCAGCAGCAGCGTCACGGCGGCGGGTCCTCGCCGCGCAGGCGCTCGGCGATGAGCTGCGTGGCCGTCGCCCCAGCCAGCAGCACCAGCAGCCAGACCAGGATCAGCTTGAGCGCCGCGAACCAGCCGCCCGCCCAGGGCAGCAGCCCCAGCACGATGAGGCCGAGGCCCAGGCTATCCGCCTTGGTCAGCGCATGCAGCCGGCTCAGCGGGTCCGGGAAGCGCAGCAGCGCGACCGTGCCCGCGAGGAAGAAGACCACGCCGGCCGCGATGGCGATGCCGCTGAACAGCGTGAGAAGGGTGCTCATCGGCCGCTGAGCCCGCGCGCCGCCAGCACGAAGGCGACGGAGGCGAAGGCGCCCAGCAGCGCCAGCACCAGCGCCACATCCACCACGCCGGCCATGCCCGTCGCGGCCGCGACGAGCAGCAAGGCGCCGATGCCACCCGAGCAGAGCAGCTGCGCCGCCATCATGCGATCCGCCGCCGCCGGGCCGCGCAGCGCCCGATACAGCCCGGCTAGCGCGGCGAGCAGGATCAGCCCGGCGGCCAGCAGCAGGGCTTCAGCCATGTTGCGCCTGGGCGTAGAGGGCCTCGGTGGCGGCCAGATCGGCCGCGACGGGCAGGCGTGTGTCCAGCGCATGCACCATCACCACATCGCCCTCCGTCCCGGCGGGCAGAGCGCCGGGGGCGAGGCTCGCCAGCGCGGTGAAGCCATCGCGCGCCATGCCCTCCGGCAGCGCCGTCGCATGCGCCACCATGCCCGGCCGCAAGGGCAAACGCGGGTCGAGGGCGCGGCGCGCGATGTCGGTTCCAGCCAGCAGCGTCTGCGCCGCGGTGCGCCCGATCAACCGCAGTGCCGGAATGGGGTGCAGCCCCATCCGCCCCGGCATCAGGCGCACACTCGCCCAGGTGGCGAGAGCGGCCGCCAGGAGCCCGAAGCCCAGGCCCGACCATCCATCCGCCAGCACCAGCCAAAGCCCCAGGAACAGCGCGAAGCGGGCCGCGCGCTCCATGCTCATCGCCGCGCCGGCGGGCGACCGCCGAAGATCGTGACGTAGAGCGTGGGCAGGAAGACCAGTGTCAGCAGCGTCGCCACCATCAGCCCGCCCATGATGGCGAAGGCCATCGGTCCCCAGAACACCGTGGGCGCGATGGGGATCAGGCCGAACACCGTGGAGATGGCTGTCAGCATCATGGGCCGAAGGCGCGAGGACGCCGCGCGCACCACCGCATCCCAGACCTCGGCACCCCCCTTCCGCTCATCCTCGATCGAGATGATCAGGATGACCGCGTTCTTCGCGATCATCCCCAGCAGCGCCAGGATGCCAAGGATCGCCACGAAGCCCAGCGGCCGTCCCGAAGCCAGCAGCATCAGCACCACGCCGATGATGCCGAGCGGCAGCAGCGCCAGCACCATGAAGAGCCGCCGGAAGGAGACGAGCTGGAACATCAGCAGCGTCAGCATCACCACCAGCATCACCGGCACCACCGCCAGCACCGAGGCCTGGGAGAGCGCGCTCTCCTCCGCGATGCCGCCCAGATCCACGCGATAGCCGCGCGGCAGCGTGGTGTTCAGCGCGTCGATCTTCGGCTGCATGATCGCGACCACGGAATCCGGCAGCGTGCCGGCGGTCACATCCGCGCGCACCGTCAGCGTCGGCACGCGGTCCCGCCGCCAGATCAGCGGGTATTCCTGCTCGTAATCGAAGGTGGCGAGCTGGCTGAGCGGCACGGTGCGCCCGCCCGGCAGCGGCATCTGGATGCTGCGCAGCGTGGTGAGCGAGAGGCGCTCCTCCGCCGTGGCGCGCGCCACCACATTGATCAGGTAGATGTCGTCGCGCAGCTGCGTGACCGTCGTGCCGGTCAGCGCCGCGTTCAGCACCGTCGCCACCTGGGCGGAGCTGAGGCCCAGGCGCCGCGCCTCATCCTGGTCCACCCGCACACGCAATTGCCGCGCCGGCTCCATCCACTCGAAATGCGTGAGGCGCGAGCCCTGGGCCTCGGCCATGATGCGCGCCACCTGCTGCGCGATGTCACGCACCACCTCCACATCCGGCCCGCTCACCCGGTATTGCAGCGGCCAGCCCACCGGCGGGCCGAGCTCCAGCGGATAGACGCGCGCCACGGCATCGGGGAACTGCTCCGCCATCAGGCGTTCGAGCTTCGCGTGCAGCCGCTCGCGCGCCGGCAGGTCCTTCGCCACCACCACCGCCTGGGAGAAGAAGGGCAAGGCGAGCTGCACGTTCAGCGGCAGATAGAAGCGGATGGCGCCGCGGCCGATATAGGTGCTCCAGCGCTCCACATCCGGGTCATTGGCCAGCGCGGCATCGAGCCGCGTCGCCGCCGCCTCGCTCGCGAAGATCGAGGCGTTCTGCGGCAGGGTGATGTCCACCAGCAATTCCGTCCGGTCGGATGACGGGAAGAATTGCCGCGGCACGAATTGCATCGCGAAGACCGAGACGGCGAAGATGCCGAGCGTGATGGCGATGGTGATCCAGCGCGCGCGCAAGGCCAGCGTCAGCAGCGCGGTATAGGCCCGCAGCACCGCGCCCTTCTTCTCCGGCTCCGCCGCCACCGCCGCCGCCGGCTTCTTCAGGATCGCCATGCCGAGCAGCGGCGCGAAGAGCACCGCCACGAACCAGGAGACGATGAGCGAAATCCCCACCACCGCGAAGATGGTGAAGGTGTATTCGCCGGCCGAGGATTTCGCGAAGCCGATGGGCAGGAAGCCCGCGATGGTGACCAGCGTGCCGATCAGCATGGGTGCCGCCAGCGCCTTGTAGGCGAAGGTCGCCGCATCGCGCTTGGAATCGCCCGCCGCAAGCCGCCGGATCATGGCATCAATCGTCGTCATCGCATCATCCACCAGCAAGGTGAGCGCGATGATGAGCGCGCCGAGCGAGATGCGCTGGAGGTCGATGCCGAAGAGCAGCATCACCGGAAACACGATGGCAAGCGTCAGCGGGATGGAAAGCGCCACCACCGAACCGGCACGCACGCCGAGGGCCAGGAAGCTCGCCACCATGATGATGACGATGGCCTGCCAGAGGCTCTCCATGAAATCGCCGATGGCCTCGTCCACCGTCACCGCCTGGTCGGCGACCAGCGTCGCCTCGATGCCGATGGGCAGGCCCGCGCGGATTTCCGTGATGGCGGCCTGGATATTCTTGCCCAGCGCCAGGATGTCCCCCGCCTCGCGCATGGCGATCGCAAGTCCGATGGCGGGCGTGCCGTTCACGCGGAACATGGGTTGCGGCGGGTCGGCGAAGCCGCGGCGAATGGTGGCGATGTCGGTCAGGCGGAACACCCGCTCGCCGATCACGAAATTCACCGCCAGCAGATCCTGCTCGCTCTCGAAGGAGCCGGTGACGCGCACCGCCATCCGCTCCTGCCCCGTCTCGATCAGGCCGGAGGGGCGCACCAGGTTCTGCGCCTGCAAGGCCTGGAGGATGGCGCCATAGTTCAGCCCGAGGCCCGCCAGCCGCTCCGTCGAGAATTCGAGGAAGACGCGCTCATCCTGCGCGCCCAGCAGCTCGATCTTGGAGACATCCGGCACCAGCAGCAGGCGGGAGCGCGCAGCCTCCACATAGTCCCGCAGCTCACGCTGGGTGAAGCCATCCGCGGTGAAGCCGTAGATGATGCCGAAGGTGTCGCCAAAGTCGTCGTTGAAGAAGGGTCCGGCCACGCCGGCGGGCAGGGTGTGGCGGATATCGGCCACGCGCCGCCGCACCTGGTACCACATGTCGGGCACGATGGCGGCCGGCGTGCTGCCCTTCAGATCCACGAAGATCACCGTCTGGCCGGGCACGCTGTAGCTGCGCAGCCGATCGAGGTTCGGCGTCTCCTGCAGCGTGCGCTCCAGCCGCTCGGTCACCTGCAGCAGCGTCTCCTCCATCGAGGCGCCGGGCCAGATCGCGGAGACGATCATGGTGCGGAAGGTGAAGGCCGGGTCCTCGTTGCGGCCGAGCTTGAAGAAGGCGAAGCCGCCCGCGATCAGCGCCACGATCATGAAGTAGATGACGAGCGACCGCTTGTTGATCGCCCATTCCGAGAGGTTGGGGCCGATCATCGCAGCAGCCGCACCTTCTGGCCCGGGCGCAGCGTCTGCACACCCGCCGTCACCACGAGCTCGCCGGGCTGCAGCCCCTGCCCCACCACCACATGCGCCGGGTCATGCCGCACCAGCTCCACGCTGCGCAGCGCGACCGTCTCGCTCGCCGGGTCCACCACCCAGACGGCGGGGCCGCGCTCGGCGCGCGTCAGCGCCGAGGCCGGGATGGAAATGCCCGGCGTATTGCCCAGGCGCAGCTGGCCCGTCACGGTCGAGCCCAGGCGCATCTCGGCCGGCGGTTCGGCCAGGCCCACGCGCACCTGGAAGGTGCCGGTCACCGCATCCGCCTGGGGCGAGACCTCGCGCACGCGGCCCTGGGCGCGGATCTGCGGCTGGCCGGTGATGTTCACCTCGATCAGCGGGTTGGCCGGCGCCTGGTCCTTCACCTGGGCCGGCACGTCGAAGACCGCGTCGCGCCCCTCGCTGCGCGCGATGCGCAGGATCATGCGGCCCGGCTGCACCACCTCGCCCGGTTCGGCGCCGCGCTGGGTCACACGCCCCGCCACGTCGGAAACCAGCTCGGTGTAGCCGAGGCGCGTCTCGGCGATGCTGACCTGCGCCTCGGCGGCATCCACCGCGGCGCGGATGGTCTGGAGTTGCTGCGCCGCCTGATCATAGCGGACGCGCGTGGTGAAGCCCTCGCGCAGCAACTGCCCCTGGCGCCAGTAATTGTTCTCGGCCTCGCGCAGCTGGCCGCGCGTGGCCGTCAGATTGGCGCGGGCGGCGCGCAGGCCGTTCTCCTCATTGTCGCGATTGAGGCGCGCCACGACCTGCCCGGGGCGCACCATGTCGCCCACATTCACCAGGCGCTCCGTCACGCGGCCATCGATGCGGAAGGCGAGGTTCACCTCCGTCTCGGCCTGCACCGTGCCAGTCAGGCTGACCACATCGCCGCCCGCGCTGCGCTCGGCCGCGATCACCCGCACCGGGCGGATTTCGGGCGCCGGCGGCGGGGCCGCATCCTCGCAGCCGGCCAGGACCAGCAGCGCGAGCGGCAGGGCGCGCAGGGCGTGGCCAAGGGGCGGGGGCAATGGCATGGGCATCCTCTGTCTGGTTCGACCCGGCTGGGCGCGCACGGCGTGATTGAAACACGATCCGTCGCGCGGGCGCGAGAACCTCGCATCCTGGCGCGCCGGAGGGAACGGCCGGCCATCCCAGCCCTGCGCCCCCCGTCCCAAAGGGCCTCAGCGGGCCGGCAGCGCCTCGCGGATGCGGCCGGCCATGTGCTCGAAGAAGGGGTTCCAGCTGATCCGCACCAGCGAATCCAGGGCCATCACCAGCACTCCCGTCTCACCCCGGATGGCCGTGGCCCCCAGGCTGATGCCGAACTCGCCCTCCCGTTCGGGCCTCAGCCCGTAGAGCGAATCCCCCACCGGGAAGGGCAGTGCCACATGCGAGAGCGAATAGACATCGCGCGGATAGACGAGGCCGGGGAGCGGAATGACTTCCTCCTCCATGCCGCCCGCCGGCGTGACGCGCGCCACCATCTCCAGGCTGTTCTCGTCGCGGTTGGTGAGGATGGTGAGGCGGAAGTTGCGCGGCGGGTCGGGCATCATGCGCTCCACCTCCGGGTCGAAGACAGGGCGCAGCAGGAAGCTCAGCTTGGTGCCGCGGTTGCGGTCGAAGATCACCAGCTCGCTGCCATTGGCCGGCAGCAGGGCGAAGAAATCATCGACCAGCGCGCGCGTGCTGACGGTGAAGTCCATCAGAGACTGGAAGGCCAGGATCGGCGCCAGCCCATCGAGCCGCCCGGCGCGGGAGAGGCGCCGCACCTGGCCCTGCACCTCCTGCGTCAGGCGGAAGGACTGGACCGCCGCATTGACCGGAAAAGAATTGTATTTGAAGGGGTTGAACTCCGGCAGAACGGAAAGCCAGGCCGCCTTGGCGAAGCGCGGCAGCATGGCCGGCAACCCGGCCAGGCCCGCGAAGCGCGCGAAGGGCGAGACGCCGACCATGGGCGAAACGACGATGACGCGATCCGGCCGCACCAGGCGCGGATCCTCCACCGCGTCCATCGCATGCTTCAGCGAGAGCGCACCGCCATTGGAATAGCCCACCATATGGACCACGCCGTTCGGCCCGGCGCGGCGCCGCGCCTCGCGCATCGCCATGCGGGTGGCGGCCGTCCAATCCTCCCAGACCGCCTCGGTGAGGCCGGCCGGCACCGTGCCATGGCCGGGGACGCGCAGGCCGAGCGCCACGAAGCCCTCGGCGCGATACAGCTCGGCCACGTGGCGCAGGCTGTAGGGCGCGTCGGTCAGGCCATGGATCAGCACCACGGCGCCGCGCGGGGCGCCCTCCGGCTCCAGCACGAAGGAACGGTTCCAATCCTGGGCGAAGCGCGGCGGGTGGATGGGGCTTTGCGCGAAGAAGCGGTTTTCCGGTGTGCGCGCCTCGGGTGGCAGCCGGGCCGTCACCTCGCGTTCCACCTGGGCGAAGACGCGCTGCTCGGCGGCCAGATAGGCAGCCCAGTCCATGTGCTGGATCTGCGCGGCGCGCGGCTCGTCCGGGATCACAGTGTGCCAGAGCTCGAGCGGCGGGCCCATCTGGCTGTCCACCACGCGCACCGCGATGATCACAAGCACCACGGCGACCAGCGCATAAGCCAGCCGCCTTGTCCATCGCCAGAGCCAGGAGCCGATCCGCCGCATCCGCAACATGTCCCACGGAATGCGGCGCGCGGCCAGCCGCGGCTTCAGCCGCGCAGCGCGCCCAGGATGATCCCCTCGGTCAGGATCTGCGGGAGGATCACGGGCGCGCCGCCGCCCGCCGGATAGAGCAGGTAAAGCGGCACGCCGTCCCGCCCATGTTCGCGCAGCAGCGCGGTGATGGCGGCATCGCCCCGCGTCCAGTCGCCGGTGAGCTGCACCACGCCCGCCGCCTCGAAGGCGCGCTGCACGGCCTCGGTGTGGATCGCGACCCGCTCATTCACCTTGCAGGAGATGCACCAGGCGGCGGTGAGGTTCACGAAAACCGGCTTGCCCTCGGCCCGCAGCGCGGCGAGGCGCGGCGCGGACCAGGCCTCGCCCTGCGCGTTCGCGGCGGAGGCGGGCGGCGCGGTGCCCAGCAGGGGCAAAAGCGCGAGCGCGCCCAGGATCGCGGCCAGCGCCACCGCCTCGCTGATCCGGCGCGGCGTGCGGCCGGATTGCTGGGCGACCCCCCAGGCCCAGGCGGCAAGCGCGATCAGCACCGCGCCCACCAGCGCCGTCAGCACGCCATCCGGCCCCGATTGCTGCGCCAGCACCCAGACGAGCCAGGCGGCCGCGCCATACATGGGGAAGGCCAGGAATTGCCGCAGCCGCTCCATCCAGGCGCCCGGGCGCGGCAGGAGGCGCCCGGCCGAGGGGAAGACGCCCAGCAGCGCATAGGGCAGCGCAAGCCCCAGGCCCATGGCGCCGAAGACGCCGAGCGTGGCGGTGGCCGGCAGCACCAGCGCGGCACCGATCGCCGTCGCCATGAAGGGCGCGGTGCAGGGCGTGGCCACCACCACGGCCAGCACGCCGGTGAAGAAGCTCCCCGCCGCGCCGCCGCGCGCCGTGAGCCCCTGCCCCGCGCCGACCGCGCCGCCGATCTGGAAGACGCCGGAGAGGTTCAGGCCCACGGCCAGCATCAGCCAGGCCATGCCGGCCACGAAGGCCGGATAGGTGAACTGGAAGCCCCAGCCCGCGCCGCCGCCTGCCGCGCGCAGCGCCAGCATCGCCCCGCCCACGGCCAGGAAGGCCAGCACCACGCCGGCGGTATAGGCCGCCGCTTCCAGGCGGATTGCGGCGCGCGCCGCCCCGCCCAACTGCGCCATGGCCATCGCCTTCATGGCCAGAACGGGGAAGACGCAGGGCATCAGGTTCAGGATCAGCCCGCCCAGCGCGGCGAAGAGCAGGGTCTGCCAGAGCGGCAGCGGGCCCGCGGGGAGCGGCCCGCCCGGCGCGGCGTCGATCAGATAGGCGCCGCGCACCCCGGCCGCGTCGGTCAGCGTCAGCACGCCCGAGAGCCGCGCCGGCGGTTCGGCCGGGCCGCGGACGAGGTCCAGCGTGATCTCGCCCTCGCGGCGTGTCAGGCGCTGCTCCGGCGCGTTCTCGATCACGCCGGAGGCATCGGGGAAGAAACTCGCCTCCCGCACGGCGCTCGCCGAGAAGCCCGCGCCCTGGATGGTCAGCGCGCCGCGCGGGCCGGCGAAGGCGAAGCGCGCGGTGAAGGGGGCCGCGCGCGGCAGCGCCGCCTCAGCCGCGCGGAACAGCGCCGCCTGGGCCGGCACGGCGGTCGTCGCCACGTCGAGGCCGAGAGTGAAGCGCCCCTCCTCCGGGATGCAGACATCGGCGCAGACGAGCCAGGTGGCGTCCGCGGTGATGGTGGCATAGTCGCCGGGCCGGAGATCGGCTGGGGGTGTCACCTCGATCAGGAAGCCGACCTCGCCCGAATAGCCGAAATTCATCAGCGGGCCGAAGGGCTTGCGGCTGGGCGCGGGGAATTGCAACGGGCCGGCCTGCCAGCCGGGCCGGGCCCAGTCGAAGCTGATCTCGGGCGGCGCACCGGCATCGCCCGGATTCTGCCAATAGGTGTGCCAGCCCGCCGCCAGTTCCTGCCGCAGCATCAGCAGGAAGGGCTCGCCGGGTGCGATGGCGCTGCGATCCGCCAGCAGGGTGACGGTGGCGCGGGGCGATGTGACGGGCGCGGATTCCTGCGCCCGCCCCACCAAGGGGGCCAGCACCAGGGCCAGCAGAAGGAAGATGCGCACCATGGAGGGATAGAAGGGGCGGAACCCCTCCCCGCGCAAGCCCGACGCAAAACGGCCGGCGGATCGCCCCGCCGGCCGCTTCATTCGTGCCCTCCCCGCCCCTTCCGCCCCCCGGAGCCCTCCGGTGGCTTCGCCACCGGAGGATGAACCAGGCCCCCAAGCGAAGGAGCCAAGCCGGGGTCCCCATGGCAGCGCCGAAGGCGATGTCATGGGGAGAAGACCGGGGTCCCCGCGAAGACGCCGAAGGCGGGTTCGTGGGGAACTAGTGGGCCAGGATCGCCAGCAGCAGCAGCGCCACGATGTTGGTGATCTTGATCATCGGGTTCACCGCGGGGCCGGAGGTGTCCTTGTACGGGTCACCCACGGTGTCGCCGGTCACGGCGGCCTTGTGGGCATCGCTGCCCTTGCCGCCGAAATGGCCCTCCTCGATGTACTTCTTCGCATTGTCCCAGGCGCCACCACCGGTGGTCATGGAGACGGCGACGAAGAAGCCCGTCACGATCACGCCGAGCAGCATGGCGCCCAGCGCCGCAAAGGCCGCGCCCTTGCCCGCGATGGCGGCCACCAGGAAGAACCAGAGGATCGGGCTCAGCACCGGCAGCAGCGAGGGGACGATCATCTCCTTGATCGCGGCCTTGGTCAGCATGTCCACGGCGCGGGCATAATCGGGCTTCTCGGTGCCCTGCATGATGCCCGGCTTCTCCTTGAACTGCCGCCGGACCTCTTCCACGACCGACTGGGCCGCGCGGCCCACCGCCGTCATGCTCATGCCGCCAAACAGGTAGGGCAGCAGGCCGCCGAAGAGCAGGCCGACCACGACATAGGGGTTGGCGAGCGAGAAATCGATCGTCCCGAGCCCGGCGAAATAGGGGAACTCCGTCGGGTTCGCGATGAAGTAGTTGAGGTCCTGCGTGTAGGCGGCGAAGAGCACCAGCGCGCCCAAGCCCGCCGAGCCGATCGCATAGCCCTTGGTGACGGCCTTGGTGGTGTTGCCCACCGCGTCCAGCGCATCGGTCGTCACGCGGGTTTCCGGCGGGAGGCCCGCCATTTCCGCGATGCCGCCGGCATTGTCCGTCACCGGGCCGAAGGCATCCAGCGCCACGATCATGCCCGCCAGCGCCAGCATCGTGGTCGTGGCGATGGCGATGCCATACAGGCCCGCCAGGCTATGCGCGCAGATCACGCCCGCGATGATGATGATGGCCGGGATCGCCGTGCTCTCCATCGAGACGGCGAGGCCGCGGATCACGTTGGTGCCATGGCCGGTCTGCGAGGCCTCGGCGATCGCCTTCACGGGGCGGAAATTCGTGCCCGTGTAGTATTCGGTGATCATCACGATCGCCGCCGTCACCGCGAGGCCGACCGCGCCGCAGAGCCAGAGGCTGAAGGCCCCGAAGCTGTGGCCGCCCGCCGTGGTGGTGCCGAAGCCGAAGAAGATGAAGGAGAGCGGCAGCAGCACGGCGAGGCTGAGTGCGCCCGTCATCATCAGGCCGCGATACATGGCCCCCATGATGGACTGGTTGGCCGGCAGCTTCACGTAATAGGTGCCGGCGATGGAGGTGATGACGCAGACCGCCCCGATGGCGAGCGGGAAGAGCATGCCCGCCGTGCGGCCCACATCGCCGAAGCTGATGGCCGCCAGCACCATGGTGGCGACGGCCGTCACCGCATAGGTCTCGAAGAGGTCGGCCGCCATGCCGGCGCAGTCGCCCACATTGTCACCGACATTGTCGGCGATGGTGGCGGGGTTGCGGGGGTCATCCTCGGGGATGCCGGCTTCCACCTTGCCCACCATGTCGCCGCCCACATCCGCACCCTTGGTGAAGATGCCGCCGCCAAGCCGCGCGAAGATCGAGATGAGCGAGGCGCCGAAACCGAGCGCCACCAGGCTGTCGATCACGATGCGCGAATTGATCGCATGGCCCATGAAGATGACCAGCACGAAGAAGTAGACGGCGACCCCCAGCAGCGCGAGGCCCGCCACCAGCATGCCAGTGATGGCACCCGACTTGAAGGCGAGGTCGAGGCCGGCGGCCAGGCCCTCACGGCTCGCCTCGGCCGTTCGCACATTGGCGCGGACCGAGACGTTCATGCCGATGAAGCCGGCCAGGCCCGAGAGCACGGCGCCCAGCAGGAAACCGACCGCGACGGTGGCCCCCAGGAACACCCAGACCAGGGCGAAGAGCAGGGCGCCCACCATGCCGATGGTGATGTACTGGCGCTTGAGGTAGGCCGAGGCGCCCTCCTGGATGGCCTGCGCGATCTCCTGCATGCGCGCATTGCCGGCGGGCTTGCCCATGATTTCCTTGGTCGTGATCCAGCCATAGGCGAGCGAGGCGCCCCCGAGCAGGATGACCAGCAGCAACGTCACTGTGATCACGTATCTTGTCCCTCTCTTCCCATTGCGGCGGCTGCTTGATGGCCACCATTGGGATGGAGCCTAGGCCGCGTCGGAGCAGCTATGCAACCGATGCACCCCTCGCATCCGTCCGGTTTTTGTGGTTTGAGGGCGTCTTGTTCCCAATCCCTGGCCTCTGGAGCCCCTGATGAACCTCGACGCGATCCCCATCGGCAAGAATCCGCCGCATGACCTGAACGTGATCATCGAGGTCGGCATCGGCGGCGAACCCATCAAATACGAGATGAACAAGGAGGCGGGCACGCTCTTCGTGGACCGCTTCCTGCACACGCCCATGCGCTACCCGGGCAATTACGGCTTCGTGCCGCACACGCTCTCGGATGATGGTGACCCGATCGACGTGCTGGTGGCCAATACCCGCCCGATCGCGCCCGGCGCCGTCATCAACGTCCGCCCCGTCGGCGTGCTGAAGATGGAGGATGATGGCGGCCATGATGAGAAGATCATCGCCGTCCCCTCGCCCAAGCTCACCAAGCGCTATGTGAATGTGCACGAGGTGACCGACCTGCCGCAGATCACGCTCGATCAGATCCGCCACTTCTTCGAGCACTACAAGGATCTGGAGCCGGGTAAGTGGGTGAAGATCATCGGCTGGGGCGGCGCCGCCGAGGCGCACAAGCTGATCCAGGAAGCGGTGGAGCGGGCCAAGACCGCCAAGTAAGGCCGCGTTGCGAGGTCCTTCCCTGGACCTCGCATGAATTTTGCATGGCTGGGGCGTAACCTTCCTGAAGGATCGCTCCATGCCCACCCGTCGCGCCGCCCTCGCCCTCGCCTCCGCCCCCCTCTGGCCGGCGGCGGCGCAATCCGCCTGGCCGGCGGCGCGACCCATCGAGATCTTCGTGGGCTTCTCGGCCGGCGGCGGCGTGGACGTCATGGCCCGCGCGGTCGCCCCCTTCCTGACCAATCTGCTGCCGGGTTCGCGCATCGTCATCGTGAACCGGCCCGGTGCCGGCGGGCAGTTGGGCCATGAGGCCGCGGCCAATGCGGCGGCCGATGGCTATGCGCTGGGCGCCACCACCATGCCCGGCCTCGTCTCCCACCCGATCGAGCGGCCGGTGCGCTACCGGGTCGCGGACCTCACCTACCTCGCCAATGTGGTGGATGACCCCTGCGCGCTGTTTGTCCGGCCGGAGAGCCCCTACCGAACGCTGGCCGACGTGGTCGCCGCCGGCCGCGCCCGGCCCGAAGTGCTCACCTATGGCCTGACCGGCATCGGATCGGATGACCATCTCACCATGTTCCGCTTCGAGGCGGCGACGGGCGCGCGGCTGACCCATGTGCCCTTCCCCGGCATTGGCCAGATGCTGCCGCAGGTCTTCTCGGGCCAGGTGGACCTGGCGGCGATGAATGTGAGCGAGGCGCTGCCCTTCGTCCGCGAGGGCCGCCTGCGCGGGATCGCCCAGGCCGCCGCCACGCGTTGGCCCGGCCTGCCGGACCTGCCGACCTATCGCGAGCAGGGGGTGGATGTGCTGGGCAGTGCCAGCCGCGGCTTCGTGGGCCCCGCCGGCCTGTCGCCCGAGATCACCGAGCGCCTGCTGGCCGCCTTCACCGCGATGCTGGCCGATCCCGCCTTCCTGCGCGAGGCGGAGCGTCTCGCCATGCCGCTGCGCCCCGTGCTGGGCGCCGATTACCGGGCCATGGCGCTGGCGATGGATGCGGAATTGCGCGCGCTCTGGGAGGCGCGGCGGTGGACACAGGGGTAAGCCATCGGGGTTGATCCCGGGCAGTGAATCGCCGCAGATGGCGCATCCCATGCGCCCGTAGCTCAATTGGTCAGAGCGGGCCGCTCATAACGGCTTGGTTGCGGGTTCAAGTCCTGCCGGGCGCAGGGGAATGGTTCAGATCCTCAGCCGGTCCGGAATCGGCAGGCCCAGGCGATCCGGCACGGGCCATTCCTCGCGCACCGTGCGGAGCCGCTGGAAGCCCGCCTTCAGGTAGTTGGGCAGCGCGCGCGGATGGTCCGCCGTGCAGGTGTTCACCGTCAGCGCCACGGGCGCCTCTTCCCAAGCGGCGCGGATCGCGTGGTGCAGGAAGGCCATGCCGATCCCGCGCCCCATCGCCCGCGGGTAGAGCCCGAAATAGGCCAGGTTGATCACCGGCCAGCTCCGCCGGTCCAGCTCATAGAAGCCCAGGTCGCCTTCCGCGTCGCGCAGCACATGGATGCTGATCGCGCGGTCGTCCAGCACCGCATCCAGCTCGGCATCCGAGAGCGTCCGCCGCAGCCACCACACATAATCATGGCCGACCGTGGCATAGAGCTCGCGGTAATGCGCCACGCTGCAGCGCGGCCGGCAGGTCTCCACCTTCGTGCCATAGGGCAGATGCGCGAAAGGACCGGGCGGGCGCCGGTCCATCCGCAGGAAGGTCACATCCACCGCGATCCGCGTCGTGGGCTCCACCACTCTGAGCGCCATGGCCCGCTCAGGTCTCGAGGAAGCTGCGCAGCTTGCGGGAGCGGCTGGGGTGCTTGAGCTTGCGCAGCGCCTTGGCCTCGATCTGGCGGATGCGCTCGCGCGTTACGTTGAACTGCTGGCCGACCTCTTCCAGCGTGTGGTCGGTGTTCATGCCGATGCCGAAGCGCATGCGCAGCACGCGCTCCTCGCGGGGCGTCAGGCTGCCCAGCACGCGCGTCGTCGCCTCGCGCAGGTTGGACTGGATCGCGGCATCGAGCGGGATGATCGCGTTCTTGTCCTCGATGAAATCGCCCAGATGGCTGTCCTCCTCGTCGCCGATCGGCGTCTCGAGGGAGATCGGCTCCTTCGCGATCTTCAGCACCTTCCGCACCTTCTCGAGCGGCATGCCGAGCTTCTCGGCCAGCTCCTCGGGCTGCGGCTCACGGCCGATCTCGTGCAGCATCTGGCGGCTGGTGCGGACCAGCTTGTTGATCGTCTCGATCATATGGACCGGGATGCGGATGGTCCGCGCCTGGTCGGCGATGGAGCGCGTGATGGCCTGGCGGATCCACCAGGTCGCGTAGGTCGAGAACTTGTAGCCGCGGCGGTATTCGAACTTATCCACGGCCTTCATCAGGCCGATATTCCCCTCCTGGATCAGGTCCAGGAACTGCAGGCCGCGATTGGTGTATTTCTTGGCGATGGAGATCACGAGGCGCAGGTTCGCCTCGATCATCTCCTTCTTCGCCTGGTTCATGTCCCGCTCGCCAGCGGAGACGGTCTTGTAGACACGGCGGAACTCGGCGACCGGCAGGCCGGTGGCCGAGGCGATGGCGCCGATCTCGACGCGCACGGCCTCCAGCTCGTCGCGCGCCTTCAGCGCGAAGGCCGGCCAGGCCTTGCCCTTGAGCTTGGAGACGCGGTCCAGGAAGCCCGGGTCCAGCTCGGCGCCGATCCAGTGCTCCAGGAACTCCTCGCGCTTCACCTTCTGCGCGAGCGCGAGGCGCAGCACCTGCCCGTCCAGCGTGTTCAGCTTGCGGTTCAGGCCCTTGAGCTGCTCGACCAGCTCCTCGATGCGGTTGTTGTGCAGATGCACCTTCTCGACGAGCTGCACGAGCTCCTGGCGCAGCTTCTCGTAGTTCTTCTCGCCGCGGCCGGCCAGTTCCTCGCCCGAGGTATAGGCGTCCATCCGCTTGGAGGAGAGCTTGTTCAGCTTGGTGAAGATCGTCTGGATCGCCTCGAAATTGGCGATCACATCGGGCTTCAGCTTCTCTTCCAGCGCGGACAGCGAGAGGCCCATCCCCTCGCCTTCCTCACCTTCCTCGAACTCCTCGGGCTCGGGCGGCGCGCCCTCGGGCGTGTCGGCGGCATTGGTGGCTTCGAGGTCGATCACGTCGCGCAGCAGCATGCGCGGCGGCTCGGCCTTGAGCGCCTCGTACCAGGCGATGATGGCCTTGAAGGTCAGCGGGCTCTCGCAGAGGCCCGTGATCATCATGTCGCGGCCGGCCTCGATGCGCTTGGCGATCGCGATTTCGCCCTCGCGCGAGAGCAGCTCCACGCTGCCCATCTCGCGCAGATACATGCGGACGGGGTCGTCGGTGCGGCCGAGGCTTTCCTCGTCCACATTGCCGCCGCCCTCCTCGTCCTCCTTCTCCTCGCCATCCTCGGACTTGGCGGCCTTGGTCTCGCCCTCTTCGGACTCCTCGGCCTCGACGACGTTGATGCCGGCCTCGGAGAGGGAGGAGAGCGTGTCCTCGATGAACTCGCTGCTCACCTGCTCCTGCGGCATGGCGGCATTCACCTCGTCATAGGTGACGTAGCCGCGCTCCTTGCCGCGCACGATGAGCTTCTTGACGGCGGCGGAGGTGATGTCGAGCACGACCCCGTCAACGGCTTCCTCACGCGCCTCGGCCGTATCGCTGCCACTCGCCGTCTTGGTCGCCATGCATCACTCCGTTTGCGCCGCGGGGGAAAAATATCCCCCTACCCTATACCGCGTCGGCTTCCTCGGCCTCGCCGCGCCGGAGCGCGTCCAGCGCCTCGGTCAGGCGGATCAGGCGGTTCTGTGCGGCCATGTCATTGGTCGCGGCGAACGCCCTTTGGGCTGCCCGAGCATCCTCAGCCAGCTCCGCCTCCCCTCGGAGGAAACCATAGATCTGCCAGAAAGCGTCCAGCGCCTCTCTGGGCTGCGCGCCGGGGCGCGCCTCGGGAGGCAGACCGGCAGCGCGGAGCACCCATTGACTGGCTGTTGCAATCCCGCTTTGGCCGAGGTGGGCGATCAACTCCGCCGAGTCAAGGCGTTCGGTGGCGCCGATCCACGCCAAAAGCGCATCTCTCACCTGCCGGGCGGGTCCTTCGGGCAGGTCCAGGAGGGCCAGGGGCTCCTCCGCATCGCGCAGGATCTCCGGCTGGTGGATGCAGATGGCGAGGATGATGCGCGCCCTCTCGGCCCGGATCGCCTCGGGGTCGGCCACCGGGCGGGGATGGCGAGGGGCGGCCCGCTTGCCGGGGGCGCGCGACAAGCCAAAGAAACGATTGAGGAAATCGCTGCGGAACTCGCTGGCCAGCGCCTTGTCGGGGATGCTGCCGGCGATGCCGGTCAGCCGGTTGCGCAGCGCGGCCCGCGCCTCAGGCTGATCGGGCAGCTTATTCCCCACGATCAGGCCGAACACCGCCTCCGAGAGGGGCTGGGCCGCGTCCAGCAGGGTCTGGAACCCGCGCGCGCCCTTCTGGCGGATCAGCGTGTCGGGATCTTCACCCGCCGGCAAGGTGACGAAGCGCAGCGTGTGGTCGGGCGTCAGCAGGGGCATCGCCACCTCCGCCGCCCGGGCGGCGGCGCGCTGGCCGGCGGCGTCGCCATCCAGGCAGAGCACCGGCTCGGGGCTCACCTGCCAGAGCGCCTGGAACTGCTCCTCCGTCAGCGCCGTGCCGAGCGGCGCGACGGCACCGGTGAAGCCCGCCTGGTGCAGGGCGATCACATCCATGTAGCCCTCGGCCACGATCAGCCGGGCGCCGCGGAACACGCCCTCCCGCGCCAGATCCAGGCCATAGAGGTTGCGCCGCTTGGAGAAGAGCACCGTCTCCGGCCCGTTCACATATTTGGGCTGGCCATCGCCCAGGATGCGGCCGCCGAAGCTGATGGTGCGGCCACGCCGGTCCCGGATCGGGAACATCACGCGGTTGAAGAAGAGATCCACCACGCGGCCCTCATCCCGCTCCTGCATGAGGCCCGCCTCGATGAGCTGGCGCTGCTCGATCCCCTCCTCGCGCAGCTCCGCCAGCAGCGCCCCGCGCCCGGCGCCGGACCAGCCGAGGCCGAAGCGGGCGATGGTCTCCTCCGTCAGGCCGCGGCGCTTGAGATAGGCGAGGCCCTCCGCCCCCTCGGGGCTGCGCAAACGCCGGGCATAGGCGGCCTCCGCCGCCTGCAGCACGCCATAGAGATCCTTCGCGCGGCGCTCGCGCGCGGCGGCCTCGGGGCTGGCCTTGGGCACTTCGAGGCCGGCTTCGCCCGCCAGGCGCTCGACGGCCTCCATGAAGCCGCCGCCTTCCGCGCGCATGATGAAGGCGAAGGCATCGCCATGCGCGCCGCAGCCGAAACAGTGGAAGCTGTCGTCATAGACGTAGAAGGAGGGCGATTTCTCATTGTGGAAGGGGCAGAGGCCCTTCCAGTTCCGCCCGGACTTGGTCAGCCGCACGCGCCGCCCGACCAGCGAGGGCATGGGTGTGCGGGCGCGAAGCTCGTCGAGGAAGTTGGGCGGGAGGGCCATGGGACCGCGATCTATCTCACGGGCGCCACGCCCGATGATAGGGGTGATTGGCGCGGATGCACTGGGCGCGGAACAGCTGTTCGGCCAGCAGGGCGCGCACCAGCAGATGCGGCCAGGTGAGCGGGCCGAGCGAGAGCCGGTGCTCAGCCCGCTGCGTCACCGCCGGGTCCAGCCCCTCTGCGCCCCCGATGGCGAAACAGAGCGGCCGCGCCGCCGCCTCCCAGCGTTCGGTGAGCTGCGCCAGCGCCTCGCTGCTCGGTGCCGATGCCCCGAGGTCGAGCGCCACCAGCAGGGCGTTCGCTGGCAAGGCCGCGAGGATCGCCGCCCCCTCGCGCCGCCGCGCCTCGGCCGGGCTGCCGCTCGCCTCCGGAATTTCCGTCAGCTCCAGCGGCGGGCGCAGCCGGGCATTGTATTGCGCGAAGAGCGCACCCTCGGCGCCCGACTTGAAGCGCCCGATCGTGACCAGCCGGGCCTTCACCCGTCAGATCGGCGATTGCCCGCTGGTGTCGCCCATCGGGCTGTCCGGGCCCCACATCTTCTCGAGGTCGAATTTCAGCCGCGCCTCGGGCGTAAACAGATGGATGACGAGGTCGCCCGCATCGATCAGCACCCATTCCTCGCTCTTGCTGAAGGCGCTGCGGCGCAGGTGCAGGCCCTCCTTGGCCAGGGCATCATCCACATGGGTGGCCATCGCCTCGATCTGCCGGCCGACCAGGCCGGTCGCGATGATCAGGCGGTCGGCGTAGCTGGCGCGGTTGGTGACATCGAGGACCACGATGTCCACCGCCTTGTCGTCATCCAGGCTCTTCCGCGCGGCCTCGACCAGGCGCTCCAGCCGGTTGGGGTCGGCCTTGGGCGCGCGGGCCCGCTTGGGGGCGGCGCGCTTGGGCGCGGCGGCGGGCTTGGCCTTGGGGGCGGCGCGGACGGTCGCCGTGGTGGCGCGGGGCTCGGCCTTGGCGGGAGCGGGTGCCTCGGCGCCGCGGGGCGGGGCCTTGCGCG
>NZ_JAHRCU010000034.1 GCF_019083995.1 Roseococcus sp. SDR | reverse complement strand
CACCACCCTGCTTCGCCAGCACCTTCGTGATCGCCGCCGTCAGGGACGTCTTGCCATGGTCAACGTGACCAATCGTCCCGATGTTGCAGTGCGGCTTGTTCCGCTCAAACTTCGCCTTGGCCATCGTAAAGCTCCGAGAATGATCGTTCCAGAAGCCGCACGGACACGGGGCCGCCTGCCTGGGAGCACCAACCCGCCACCCGGAAGGGTGGAGCGGGTGAGGGGAATCGAACCCCCGTAGCCAGCTTGGAAGGCTGGTGCTCTACCATTGAGCTACACCCGCGCCGAAGCGGTGGTGAGGATAACCGAGGAGCCCCCCGCACGCACGGCCAAAAGGCCAGGCACGGAAAAGACCCACTGCCACCGGGGAATATGGAGGGGGCTGGATTCGAACCAGCGTAGGCGCAAGCCAACGGATTTACAGTCCGTCCCCTTTAGCCACTCGGGCACCCCTCCGTAGAAGCGCACGAACCGACCTCGAGAGAGGGGCCCGCGCGTCCGATGGAAGCGGGCGCGTTCAAGCGGTTTCGTGGCACCCTGTCAATCAGGCCCGGGCGATGAAACACGCTCCCGGCGAGGATCGGCGAACATCGCGCGGCATGCGCGGCGGGATAGCGCCCTTCCTCTCCGCGCCGGATGCGTCCTCCGCATGGCGAACCGGCGCGATTCGCAGGGACGCGCCCGCGAGTCTCAGCGACGGCGGAAGCGCTCCACGGCACTCACCAACGCGGTGCGGATGCCGGGCTCCAGCGCCGAATGCCCGGCATCGGGCACCACCGTCAGCCGCGCGCGCGGCCATTGCGCCGCGAGTTCGAAGGCCGTCTCGGCCGGGCAGACCATGTCGTAGCGGCCCTGGATGATCTCGGCCGGGATCTGCGCGATGTCCTGCATGCCGGCGAGCAGCCCGCCCTCCCGCAGGAAGAGCTTGTGCGCAAAGTAATGCGCCTCGATCCGCGCGAGGCCGAGCGCCGTGCGATCCTGCGCGAAGCTCGCCACCGTCTCGGGGCTTGGCAGCAGGGTGGAGCAGCTGCCCTCGTAATGGCTCCAGGCGCGCGCGGCCATGAGATGGACGGCCGGCTCGGGGTCGGTCAGGCGGCTCAGATAGGCGGTCAGCAGATCATGCCGCTCGGAGGGCGGAATATGTTCGGCGAAGGCGGCCCAGGCATCGGGGAAGATGCGGCGCAGCCCGTAGAGGAACCAGTCCACCTCCTCGTCGCGTCCGAGGAACACGCCGCGCAGCACGCAGCCCGTCACGCAGGCGGGATGCGCCTGGGCATAGGCCAGCGCGAGGGTCGAACCCCAGGAGCCGCCGAAAAGCAGCCATTTCTCGATGCCGAGGAAGTTCCGGAGAGTCTCGATATCCTGCACCAGATGCGGCGTGGTGTTGGCGCGCAATTCGCCCAAGGGGCGGGAGCGGCCGGCGCCGCGCTGGTCGAAGATGATCAGGCGCCAATGCGTGGGGTCGAAGAAGCGGCGATGCACGGCACCCGCCCCGGCGCCAGGCCCCCCATGCAGGAAGAGGACCGGCTGCCCGCGCGGATTGCCCACCTGCTCCCAGTACATGACGTGCCCGTCGCCCAGCGGCAGCAGGCCGGTCTCGAAGGGAGCGATATCGGGAAAGAGGTCACCGCGCGGCATTGTGGGTGCGAATCCGGTCTCTCGGAGGCCTGTCACGCAAAAGGTTAGGCGAAGTGGGGCGCAACCTCCAGAGTCTTTCGCGTCTTCTTCATCCCACGTCCATGATTCAGCCCAGGCTGCGGCGGATCAGGAGGTTCATCAGGGCGCGCTGATTCTCGGCAAAGCGCTCGCGAAAGCGGTTCTCGCGCTCCCGCGGCATGGGCTTGCGCTTCTCGATCAGCACCGCGACATGCCCGCGCCGGCGCGAACGCATCCAGGTGCGGATGGGCAGTTCGGTCTGCACGTCCCAGCGCTTGTCGCCACGCCAGATGATGAAGCGCTCATCCTCCACGTCGAAATTGTACTGGTGGAAGCCGGAATAGCCCTCGCCCTCCGCTTCGTTGGCGTTGTGATAGAGCATGATCTGCCCGTCCATCTTCACCACGCGCAGCATCTCGGTCAGCCCGCGGATCGGATCGAAGGAATGGTCCAGCGCGTTGCGGCAATGGACGATGTCGAAGGACTCCTCCGGCAGATAGGCCGAAAGCTCCTCCGCCGGGGCGAAGGTGGTGGCGACGGGCCGCCGCAGCCCCATCGCGTCGAAGATTCGCGTATAGGCATCAGCCAGCGGGTCGGTGGCAATAATCTCGATCGTCATCCCCGGCGGCGGCACATAGCCGATCGAGGTGACCGGCCCCGCCCCCACATCCAGCACGCGCAGATGGGTCAGCCCGGCCGCGGTCGCTCGCTCCGCCAGCCAGGGGACCAGCGGCGTCTCGGGGTTCATGCGGGCGGCGAACTCATCCGGCCAGCCGCCGCCGCGTGTCTGCGCCCAATGCGTCCAGAAGCCCAGCTCATAGGGAATGCCGCTCGCCCAGAGGTCGAAACGCTCGACGAGGTCGGTGGGCAAGTCACGGGGCAGGCTCGTGGGAGTGACCATGGGCGTCCTGGTTGCGGCATGACCGGCCGGCTGGATGGGACCGGCGCCCCGGTTCCTTGCAAGCAGCCGGGCCGGATTGCAAGCATTCCCCCCCGAGCACTCCGCCATGCATTCGCCTGGGCGCATCCCCCTTCGCCAAACGCCTCGCAATGCCTAGATTGGGGGCATGGCCCAACCCCGCCCCGCCTCCGGCTCCGCCTCCGGCTCTGCTCCCGCCGGGCCGCATGGCGTGGTCTGCGGCGTCTGCGGGACGGAGAGCCGCCAGCAGGCCTTCCGCCCCGCGCCACCGGAGCAGGCGCCCGATCTCGACCTCAGGCCGGGCCAGCCGATCCGCGGCACCATGGCGCGCTGGCTGCAGCAATGCCCGCATTGCGGCTATTCCGCGCCCGACATCACCCAGGCCCACCCCGCCGCCGCCCAGGCCGTGGGCGCCGCCAATTTCCGCGCCCTGCTGAATGACGCCTCCCACCCGCCGCTCGCCCGCCGCTTCCTGGCCTGGGCCCTGGTGCTGGAGGAGACGGGCGCGCTGCACGCGGCCGCCGAAGCGACGCTGCACGCCGCCTGGATCGCCGATGACCTGAACCGGGCCGACCTCGCCAGCGCCTGGCGGCTGGAGGCCGTGGCGCTGTGGCGCAGCGGCCCGCCGCTGGATGCCGAGCAGCGCGTGCGCGTGGTGGATGCGCTGCGCCGCGCCGAAGCCTGGGCGGATGCGGCCGAGACCGCCCATTCCCTGCTGCGCGAGAACCCGCCCGAGGCGGTGGCGCAGGTCATCGCCCTCGAACTCCGCCTGATCGAGGCGCAGGACACAAGCCGGCACAGCGTCGCCACCGCCCTGCCGCCCCCCGCGCGCCGCCCCCATGTGGCGCACCAGAAGAGCGTGAAGCGTGGCGAAGGGCTGCGCGGCTGGCTGAAGCGCCTGTTCGGGCGTTGAACCCGGCCGGGTTCCGGTCCAGATAGGTTATATCATAACCCAACCTGGACCCCGCCCGATGCATCGCCGCGCCCTCCTGGCCGCCCCAGCCCTGCTCCTGACCCGGCCTGCCCTGGCCCAGCCGCGCCCGGTCGCCGTCGCTTCCTTCTCCATCCTGGGGGACCTCCTGCGCGAGGTGGCGGGCGAGCGCATGGAGATCCGCGTCATCGCCGGCCCCGACGTGGATGCGCATCACTTCCAGCCCCGCCCTTCCCATGCCGAGGCGGTGCGCGGCGCGCGCCTCGTGCTGCGCAACGGCGCGGGCTTCGACAACTGGTTCAACCGCCTGATCGCCTCCACCGGCTTCAATGGCGTGAACGTGCTGGCGACCGAGGGCATCACGCTGCGCCGTGCCGCGCCGACACCCGGCCACAACCATGGCCACCAGGACCCGCATGCCTGGCAGGATGTGCGTCTGGCCATCGGCTATCTCCGCAACATCCAGGCCGGCCTGACCCGCGCCGATGCGGCGGGCGAGGCCGAGTACCGGGCCCGCGCCGCCGCCGCGATCACGCGCATGGAGGCGCTGGACGCCTGGGTGCGCGCCGAGATCGCCCGCGTGCCCGAGGCGCGCCGCGTGGTCATCACCAGCCATGACGCCTTCGCCTATTTCGGCGCCGCCTATGGCGTGCGCTTCCTGGCGCCACAGGGTGTTGGCCTGCAATCCGAGCCCTCGGCGCAGCAGGTGGCGAATTTGATCCGGCAGATCCGCGCCCAGAACATCACCGCCGTCTTCATGGAGAACATGGCCAACCCCGCGACGCTCCGCCGCCTGGCCGAGGAAGCGGGTGTGACCATCCGGGGCCGCCTCTACGCCGATGCGCTCTCCGCCCCGGACGGGCCAGCCGCGACCTATGAGGCCATGATGCGCCACAATGTCACGCTCATGGTCAGCGCGATGATGCCCGCATCCGGTTGACACCGCCGCACAGGCGGAACGAAGCTTCCTCCCAGAACAACAATCGAGGGAGGATTGGCGATGACGGGATTCACCACCGGGCGGCGCGCATTGCTGGGCGGATTGGCGGCGACGCCCTTCCTGCGCGAGGCGAGCGCGCAAGGCAACCAGCCCTATGTGCTGGGCACGCTCTTCCCGATGAGCGGGCCCAACGCCGAATACGGCACCGCCTTCACCGCCGGCATCCAGCTCGCCATGCAGCACATCGCGGCCGACAACATGCTCCGCCGCCCGCTGCGCCTGCAGGCCGAAGACACGCAGGCCCTGCCGCAACAGGGCGTCATCGGCATGACCAAGCTCGTGAACGTGGACCGCGCCAACTACGTGATGGTGGGCTTCACCGCCGTCTCCAAGGCCGTGGCCCCGGTGGGGGACCGGGCCAAGACCGTCATGGTCAATGGCGGCGCCGTGGGGCCCGATCTCGCCGGCCTCTCGCCCTTCTTCTGGAACGTGATCCCGCTCGCCCATCTCGAGACCCAGGCGCTGCTGCCCTTCCTGGTCCGCCAGCGGAACCTGAAGCGCATCGCGCTGGTCTATGTGGATGACCCGCTGGGCGATGCCATCCTCGGCATCCTGCGCACCGCGCTGCCGGCCGCGGGCGGCGAACTGGCGGGTCAGTTCAGCATCCCGCGCACGGCGCAGCAATTCGCGCCCGTCGCAGCACGCATCCGGCAGACGCGACCTGATGCGGTCTATATCGCTTCCTTCGGCGCGCAGCAGAGCCAGATCATCAAGCAGCTCCGCGACAATGGCGTCTCGCAGCCCCTGGTCTCCTACTCGGCGATGAACATCGACAGCGTGCGTGCGACGGCCGAGGCGGAAGGCCTGATCTTCACCACCCAGGTGACGGATTTCGCCGGCGGTGATGCGGTCACGCGCCGCTTCGCCACCGATTTCCGCGCCCGCTTCAACAGCGACCCCGGCACCTACCAGGTGAACTACTACAACGCCGCCCGCCTCTTTGGCCTGCTCGCGCAGTCGCTGGAGCGCGAGAATGCCGAGGTGAATGGCGAGAATCTGCGCCGCGCCCTGCTGGCCGGCCGCGAGTTCGACCTGGTCGGCGGCAAGGGCCGCTTCGACGACCAGGGCAATATGAGCGCGGAGCTCCAGATCAACGAGATCCGCGGCGGGCGGTCGGTCAAGATCGGCTGACCCCATGCTCTTCGTCCAGCTCCTGCTCCAGGGGCTGCAGGTCGGCGCGATCTACGCGCTGACCGCGGCCGGCTTCGCGCTGATCTTTGGCGCCACACGCATCTTCCACTTCGCGCATGGCTCCTCCTTCGCGCTGGCGGGCTATGTCTTCATCTTCGCCATGCAGGCGGGCTGGCCCTGGTGGATGGGCGGCCTCGCCGCGACACTGACGGCCACCCTGTTTGGTATCGGCGTCTTCTGGTTCGTCTATCGGCCGATCCAGCGGCATGAGGGCTCCTTCTTCACCGTCTTCGTCGCCGCCTTCGGCGTGGGCATCGTGGTGCAGAACCTGATCGGCATGACGGCCGGCCGCGGCTTCGCCAGCGTGGACACCCCCCTCTCCCGCGCCGTCGAGGTGCTGCCGGATGTCTTCCTCGCCCAGGTCTTCTGGGTCGCGGTCGGCGTGGCGGCCATCCTCTTCGCCGCGCTGACGCTGTTCCTGACGCGCCACAATGCGGGCGTGGCACTCCGCGCCCTGCACCAGAACCCGGATCTGCTGCGCGCCTATGGCCTCTCCTCCACGCGCCTCTCGCTGCTGGCCTTCGCGCTGGGCTCGGCCCTGGCCGCGCCCGCCGCGATGGTGACGGCGATGACCTCGGGCATGAACGAGGCGATCGGCCACCAGGTCATGCTGATCTCCATGGCGGCCACCATCGTGGGCGGCGTGGGCTCGCTGCGCGGCGCCGCACTCGCCGGCCTCATGCTGGGTGTGGCCGAAAGCGTCGCGCTCAACTTCGTGGACACGCAATGGGCGGAGGCGGTCAGCTTCCTCGTGCTCTTCGCCTTCATCATCTTCCGCCCGAGCGGCATCTTCGGGATCGCGCAAGCCAGATGATCGCCTATCTCACCAATCTCGCGGCGCTGGCCGCGATCTTCGGCATCCTCGCCTCCACGCTGAACGTGGCGGTGGGCTATGCCGGCATCTTCTCGGTGGCCCATGCCGTCTTCTTCGGCGTGGGCGCCTATGCGGGGGCGCAGATCGCGCTCGTCCTCGTGCCCGACGCCCTGCTCGCCATGCTGGTGGCAGGCCTGATCTCGGGCGCGCTGTCCCTCTGCCTCGCGCTGCCCGCCTTGCGCGTGCGCGGCGAATATTTCGTCGCCGCCTCGCTCGGCCTGCAGATGATGGCGACCACGCTGTTCAGCGAATGGAAATCCGTCACCGGCGGCATCGGCGGCCTGACGGGCATCCCCCGCCCGCACGTCTTCGGCGTCGAGGTCGGCACGCTGCCGCTGGCGCTGGCCGCCCTCGGCCTGATCCTGCTGGCGACCGCGGCGCTGATGCGCGGCGCCTTCGGCCGCACGCTGCGCAGCATCCGCGACGCCGAGAGCGCGGCCGAGGCCTTGGGCAAGAATGTCGCCGCCGCCAAGGCGCTGGCCGTCGCCTTCGCCTGCGCCGGCGCGGGTGTCGCGGGCGCGCTCTTCGCGCTGCACATGCAGTTCGTGAACGTGGAATCCTTCAACCTCGACCAGTCGGTGCTGATCATGGCCATGGTGATCATCGGCGGCACCGGCACGCTGCTCGGCCCACTCGTCGGCGCCGTCATCCTGCTCTCGCTGCCGGCGGGCCTCGCCTTCCTGCCCTTCATCCCGGCCACCGAGGTCGGCGCCGTGCAGCAGATGGTCTATGGCCTCGCCATGACGCTGCTGATGATCTTCCGCCCCGCCGGGCTGGTGGGCGATCTCAGCCGCGGGAAGAGCATGGCATGAGCGCGCCCGTCCTGGTCTGCGAGGGTCTCTCGCGCTCCTTCGGCGGCGTGAAGGCGGTGGCGGGCGTCTCGCTGGCGCTCCCTGCCGGGCAGGTGACCGCCCTGGTCGGCCCCAATGGCGCGGGCAAGACCACCGTCTTCAACCTCATCACCGGCAATCTCCGCGCCGATGCGGGAAGTGCCATGCTGCGCGGCCGTTCCATCATGGGCCTCAAGCCGCACCAGGTGGCGCGCATGGGTGTCGCCCGCAGCTTCCAGGATCTGCGCCTCTTCACCCATATGTCGGTGCGCGACAATGTGCAGAGCGCCACCGAAACCTCCGCCTGGTTCTGGCAGCCCGGGGGTGCGGCCGCCCGCCGCGCGCGGGAGGCAGCGACCGAAGAGGCCCTCGCCCGCACCGGCCTCACCGACCTCGCCGAGGCCCGCGCCATCGACCTTGCCTATGCCGAGCGGAAATTCCTCTCCATGGCGCGCATCCTGGCCGCCCGCGCCGGGATCTGGCTGCTGGACGAGCCCGCCTCCGGCCTCGACCTCGCCTCCCGCCTGCGCTTCGGGGCACTGCTGAAGGAGGCGCGCGCGCAAGGTGTCGCCATCTGCCTCATCGAGCACAATCTCGACGTGGTGACGGAGCTGGCCGACCGCATCGCCTTCCTCGACCAGGGCCAGGTGCTGGCCGAAGGCGAGCCGCAAGCCATCCTGAAGGACCCCAAGCTCGCCGCCATCTATTTCGGCGACCGCGGAGAGGCGGCATGAGCGGCACCTTGGCTCTGGAAGCCCGCAACCTCACCGCCGGCTATGGCGGCCGCGCCGTGCTGCAGGATGTCTCGCTCACGCTGGGTGCCGGCGAGATCGTGACCCTTGTCGGCCACAACGGCGCCGGCAAATCCACCCTGTTGCGTGTGCTCTTCGGCCTGCACCGGCCGGAAGCCGGTCAGATCCGCGTCTTCGGCCAGAGCCTGGCCGATCACACGCCCGCCGCGCTCGGTGCGGTGGGCCTCGCCCTCGTCCCGGAAGGGCGCGGCGTCTTCCCCGACCTCACGGTGGAGGAAATCTTCGGCCTCGCCCTCTGGTCCGCCGCCGTGCCCAAGCCCGAGCGCGCCGAGCGCGTGGAGGAGGTGCTGAGCATCCTCCCCCGCATCCGCGATTTCCGCACGCGCCGCGCCGGCACCCTCTCGGGCGGGCAGCAGCAGATGGTCTCCATCGCCCGCGCCCTGCTGACCCGCCCGCGCGCCCTGCTGCTGGACGAGCCCTCCATCGGCCTCGCCCCCAAGCTCTTCCAGGACCTGCTGGCGCCCATCGCGGCGCTGCGCGACAGCCGCGGCCTCGCCATCCTGCTGGTCGAGCAGAATGTGCGCGAGGCCTTTGCCATCTCAGACCGCGTGCTGGTGATGAAATCGGGCGCGATCATCGAGGAGGGCCCTCCCCAGGACTTCGCCGATCATGCGAGACTGATGGAATTGTTCTGAGGAAACACCCGCATGCTCACCATCTATGGCGTTCTTCGCTCCCGCGCCTCGCGCAATGTCTGGCTGGCGCTGGAGGCGGGGATGCCCTTCCGCCACGTGCCCGTGATCCAGGCCGGCCGCCTGGCCGATCCGCTGGCGCCGGGGGCCCAGATCAACACGCGCTCGCCCGAATTCCTCAAGGTGAACCCCAACGCGCGCATCCCGGCGATGGAGGATGACGGCCTGGTGCTGGCCGAATCGCTCGCCATCAACCTCTACATGGCGAAGAAGGCCGGCGGCCCGCTGGCGCCGGCGAACCTGCGCGAGGATGGCGAGATGACCGCCTGGTCCATCTGGGCGATGACCGAGGCCGAGCCGCACACCATCGCCATCCTCTACAACATGGTGGCGAAGCCCGAGGCGGAGCGTGACGCGGCGCTGGCCAAGGCCTCCATCGAGGCGCTGCGCGGCCCCTTCGCCGTGCTGGACGCGGCGCTGGCCAAGACCGGCTTCCTCGTGGGCGGGCGCTTCACCGTGGCCGACATCAACCTCGCCGAGGTCATCCGCTACGCGATGCCGGCGAAGGAACTCTTCGAGGCCGCACCCCATGTGAAGGCCTGGCTCGCCGCCTGCCATGCGCGCCCCGCCTTCAAGCAGATGATGGCCGACCGCGACAAAGAGCCTGCGTAAGGGGGAGCCAGCCTGATGAACTGGGACACCATCATCGTCGGCGGCGGCTCCGCCGGCTCCGTCCTGGCGCACCGCCTCTCGGCCCAGAGCCACCGCAAGGTGCTGGTCTGCGAGGCGGGGCCCGACACGCCGCCCGGCGAGGAACCCGCCGAGATCAAGGACAGCTACCCGGGCACCGCCTATTTCGACCCGCGCTTCCACTGGACGGAGCTGAAGGTCCACACCCAGATCGTGCCCCACAACCGCCCGGAGGATCGCCCGCCGCTGCGCAAATATGAGCAGGCGCGGGTGCTGGGCGGCGGCTCCTCCATCAATGGCCAGCTCGCCAATCGCGGCGCCCCCACCGATTACGACGAATGGGAACAGCGCGGTGCCACCGGCTGGAACTGGGATGCCGTCCTCCCCTTCTTCAAGAAGGTCGAGCGCGACCTCGATTTCGACGGCCCCTTCCATGGCAAGGAAGGCCGCATCCCGGTCCGCCGCATCCCGCCCGAGCATTGGAACAACCACGCCAAGGCGGCCGCCAAGGCCTTCGCCGCCGCCGGCTTCAAATTCCTGCCCGACCAGAACGGCTTCTTCGAGGACGGCTATTTCCCGATGACCATCTCGAACGAGGGCGAACAACGCGCCTCGGCCGCGATGGGCTATCTCGACCGCTCCACCCGCGCCCGCGAGAACCTGACCATCTCCACCGAGACGCAGGTGAAGTCCCTGATCTTCGAGGGCAACCGCTGTGTCGGCGTCATCGCCCTCGTCAAAGGCCAGGAGCAGGAATTCCGCGGGCGGGAGATCATCCTCTCCTCCGGCGCCATCCACTCGCCGGCCCATCTGCTGCGCGCCGGCATCGGCCCCGCCGCCCATCTGCGCGAGATGGGGATCGAGGTGCTGCACAACCTGCCCGGCGTGGGCCAGGGGCTGATGGACCACCCCTCCGTCTCGCTCTCCTCCTACCTCCGCCGCGGCGCCCGCGTGGATGAGCGGACGCGCCGCCACATCCTGGTCGGCCTGCGCTATTCCTCCAACCTCGAAGGCATTCCGCCCGGCGACATGTTCGCCGCCGCCGTCAGCAAGTCGGCCTGGCATGCGGTGGGCAAGCAGGTCGCCTCGCTGCTGCTCTGGGTGAACAAGACCTATTCCGAGAGCGGCCAGGTGCGCCTCGCCTCGCGCGACTGGAATGCCGAGCCGGTGGTGGAGTTCAACCTCCTCTCCGACACGCGCGACCTCGAGCGGCTGATGACCGGCTTCCGCATGATGGCCGCGATCCAGATGAGCGGCGAATTGGGGAAAGTCACCACCGACCACTTCCCGGCCAGCTACACCGACCGCGTCCGCAAGCTCGGCGTCATCAATGCGAAGAACCGCTTCCTGACGAATGTCATCAGCGCGGTGATGGATGGGCCGGGCTTCATCCGCTCCCGCTTCATCGACCGCTTCGTGATCGAGGGCTATCGCTTCGACGAAGTGATGACGGATGACGCGGCGCTGGAGGGCTTCATCCGCAAGGCGGCGATCGGCGTCTGGCACGCCTCCTGCTCCTGCCGGATGGGCGCCGAGGATGATCCGCGCGCCGTGGTGGACCCGGAGGGGCGCGTGAAGGGCATCGAAGGCCTGCGCGTGGTGGATGCCTCGATCTTCCCCGTGGTCCCCTGCGCCAATACGAACTTCCCGACCATGATGACGGCGGAGAAGATCGCGGCCGGAATGGTGGGGTAAGACCAGGGGCGCCGCCCCTGGACCCCGGCAAAGGACTCGTCCTTTGCAATCCCATTTTTGGGGTCCGGGGCCTTTCGGCCCCGGCGGGTGCAGGGCAGCGCCCTGCTACTTCTTCTCAGGCAGCGCGTGCTGCTCGCGCAGCGCGTGGAAGCTCAGCATCTTCCACTCCTCCTCCGCGCGCTTGCGCCGCCAGTCCGAGGCGAAGAGCGCCACCAGCGCGCCGTCATGATCCTCGGCCAACTCGCTGCGGTTGAACTGGCTGAAGCGCGTAATGGCGTCGCGATCCTCGGAGGTCACCCAGCGCAGATATTCCCACTGCGTGTGCTCGAAGCCCGCCGGCACGCCGTATTCCACCTTGAGCCGGCTTTGCAGCACGTCGATCTGCAGCAGCCCCACCACGCCGATCACCGGCGGCGAGCCATCCAGCGGCCGGAAGATCTGCACCACGCCCTCATCGGCCAGCTGCTCCAGCGCCTTGTTCAGCTTCTTGGCCAGCATCGGGTCATCGAGGCGCACGCGGCGCAGATGCTCGGGCGCGAAGGAGGGGACGCCGCGGAAATTGATCGGCTCGCCCTCGGTCAGCGTGTCGCCGATGCGCAGAATCCCGTGATTCGCGATGCCCACCACATCGCCCGGCCAGGCCTCTTCCGCCACCTGGCGGTCCTTCGCGAAGAAGAAGAGCGGCGCGTTCACCGGCACCTGCTTGCCGGTGCGCACCTGGAGCAGGCGCGCGCCCTTCTGCAAGCGGCCGGAGCAGACGCGCAGGAAGGCCACGCGGTCGCGGTGCTGCGGGTCCATGTTCGCCTGCACCTTGAAGACGAAGCCCGTCAGCTTGCCCTCGCCGGGGGCGACCATCCGCGCATCGGCCGCGCGCGGGCGCGGCGGCGGGGCCAGGCGCGCGAGGCCATCCAGCAGATGCCCCACGCCGAAATCGCGCAGCGCGCTGCCGAAGAAGACGGGCGTCAGCGTGCCCTGCAGGAAGGCGTCGCGGTCAAATTCCGGATAGCCGCCGGTCACCAGCCCCGCCTGGTCCCGCAGATCGGCCAGCAGGCCCTCGGGCACCAGCTTCTCGAGCTCTGGGTCTTCGAGGCCCGAAAGCGGGATATGCCCGCCATCCGCCGTGTCCAGCAGGCGCAGCGCGGGGTCCAGCAGGTCATAGACGCCGAGCAGGTCCCGCCCCTGCCCCACCGGCCAGGCGGCGGGCGAGACGTCCAGCGCCAGCGTCTTCTCGATCTCGTCGAGCAGCTCCAGCGGGTCCCGCCCCTCGCGGTCCATCTTGTTGATGAAGGTGATGATCGGGATGTCGCGCAGGCGGCAGACCTCGAAGAGCTTGAGCGTCTGCGCCTCGATGCCCTTGGCCGCGTCCAGCACCATCACGGCGGCGTCCACGGCGGTCAGCGTGCGGTAGGTGTCCTCGGAGAAGTCTTCGTGGCCCGGCGTGTCCAGCAGGTTGAAGATCAGCCCGTCGCGCTCGAAGGTCATGACCGAGGTCGCGACGGAAATGCCGCGATCCTGCTCGATGCTCATCCAGTCCGAGCGCGTGGCGCGGCGATTGCCCTTGGCGCGCACCTGGCCGGCGAGCTGGATGGCGCCGCCCTTGAGCAGCAGCTTCTCGGTCAGCGTGGTCTTGCCGGCATCGGGGTGGGCGATGATGGCGAAGCTGCGGCGGCGCGCGGCCTCTTGCGCGGCGCCAGTGGCGGCGGCGCCCGTGGTCAAGGCTTCAGAGGCATTCTGGCTCAAGGCGGGCACTCCGGGGGGAAGCATGGGGGAGGGCCACCGGGGAAGGCCGCAATGGTCGGAGCGGCGGGATTCGAACCCACGACCCCCAGTCCCCCAGACTGATGCGCTACCAGGCTGCGCTACGCTCCGACGCGAGTGGCCTTACCACCCGTTGCGCGCTTGTCCAAGGGGTGCGCGCCATGTCCTGTCGGCATTCGTCACATTCCGCCGGATCGCGCCCCACCGAAGCGCGGGGTAGACTGTCCCCATGAAACGAGTGATGCGGCTTTCCATGATGGCGCTGGCGGCAAGACTGCTGGCCGCACCCGCGCTGGCGCAGGCGCCCGCGCCTGCCGCGGCCCCCAATGTCACCAATGCCAGCTTCGGCGATTGGATCCTCCGCTGCGAGACGCGCCAGAACGGCCCGCGCGGCTGCGAGGTGCTGCAATCCCTCCAGGACCAGCGCCGCCAGCCCGTCGCGCAATTCGCCTTCGGCCGCGCCCAGCGCGGCGACCCCATGCGCCTCATCGTGCTGATCCCGGCCAATGTCACCGTGGTCCACCCCATGCTGATCCAGCTGCCGGACCGCGCCGCCCCCATCCCGGTCACGCTGCGCGCCTGCGGGCCGCGCGGCTGCGTGGCCGAGACGGATGTCAGCGCCGGCCAACTCACCCGCCTGCGCGCCCGGGAAGCCCAGGGGCGCCTGGAATACCGGGACGCCTTGGGGGGCGAGGTGGCGCTGCCCTTCTCAACCCGGGGCTTCGGCCAGGCCCTTGACGCCCTGGCGCGCGAGGGCTTCTGAGTCCCAGCGGCAACACCGCCGCCCAAATGTCTGAAAATTGGTTTCTTTCGTTTGTCGAATCACGGCCCCAAGGATAGATTGTCAAAATCGGAGACATATCCAAATCCCAGGGCATATTCTTTTGCTGCCAAAACCATCCGCGGCAAAGCGCCCCGGACCCGGTGACCATGCCGCGCATGGCTCCCCGCGCCGGCTGACGGCGGGCAGCCCGGCGGCCATACCGGGCCCGGCAAGCCCTTGACCCGCTCACTCCGCCGCACCGTCCTCGGCACGGCCGTGGTCATCCTGCTCGTGCAGGCTCTGGCCACCGGGCTGATGGTCGAGCGCGGCCGGCAGGAGGCCCTGGCCCAGGCCAACCAGACGGTGGAGCGCATCGCCCGCGCCGTGGAAGCCAACATCAACCGTCATTTCACCCAGGTCGAATCCCTGCTCTTCGGCCTGCCCGTCATCCTCGGCCCTGCCCGCGACGGCCGTTTCGACGCCAACCGCGCGAGCGAGGTGCTGCAGGAGCTCAACAACCAGAACCTGATCTACCGCGACATCCTGGTGCTCGACTCCACAGGCCAGGCCGTCGCCACCGCGCTTTCCGTCTATCGCCGCCGCCGCCTGCCAGGCCCGACCGGCCCGACTTTCAACGAATCCGGCCTCCACGAAGGCGGGCTTCGCATCGGCGGCCCGATCCGCAACCCGGCCTCGCGCGAATGGGGCCTCTTCTTCGCCCATCCGGTGAGCATCTCGGGCCTGCCCAATGCCACCGCCATGGCCGAGATCCCGCTCGCCAATCTCAGCCAGCTCCTCGCCTCGGGCGGCGATGCGCCGGGGCTTCGCATCACGCTCATGCGCAATGACGGCCTGTTGCTCGCCGCCCTGCCGCATGAGGAAGCGCAGATCGCAACCCGCCCCGACCCGAACGCGGAACCGCCCGTGGTCGCGCTGACGCGGCCCACGCTCTACGGCAACCTGACCATCCGCGTGACCATGACGCGCGAGGCCGCACTCGCCGCCTGGTCCTCCGAACGCTGGCCCGCCATCCTCTTCTCCGCCGCCTTCGGCCTGCTGATCATCACGCTGGCCGGCCTGCTCTCCCTCATGCTGCGCCAGCGCGAGCGCACCGAGGGCGACCGCGACCGCTGGCGCACCACCCTGGCGAATGCTCTCGACAGCATGAGCGACGGCTTCGTGCTGTTCGGGCCGGATGATCGCCTCGTCATCTGCAACCAGCGCTTCCGCGAGATGTACGCCCTCTCCGCCCCCTTCATCCGCGAGGGCGCCTCCTTCCGTGAGATCATGCGCGAGGGCGCGCTGCGCGGGCAGTTCCCGCAGCTCACCGGCGATATCGAGGCCGCGATCGACGAGATGGTGCGCTGGCGCCGCAGCAAGGGCCCGCCGCTCGAGGCCCTGCTGCCCGATGGCCGCTGGATCCTCATCACCGAGCGCATGACCCCCGATGGCGGCACCATCGGCATCCGCACCGACATCACGGAACTCAAGCGCGCCAATGAGGAGCTGGCCCGCGCCCGCGACGCCGCTCATGCCGAGGATGTGGCCAAGGGCATGTTCCTCGCCCGCATGTCGCATGAGCTGCGCACGCCGCTGAACTCCATGCTGGGCTTCGCCCAGGCGCTGATGTCCGACAACAATCTCGGCCACACCCAGCGCGACCAGCTCCGCCTGCTGCACGATGCCGGCACCCATCTGCGCGAGCTGGTGAACCGCCTGCTCGACCTGACGAAGATCGAGGCCGGGCAGCTCGACCTCGACCTGCGGCCCGTGCTGCTCCGCCCGCTCTTCGAGGCCTGCGTGGGCCTGATGGCGCCCGATGTGGACCGCAAGCGCCTGCGCCTCTCGCTCGACCTTTCGCCCGCCATGCCGGAGATGGTCGAGGGCGATGCGATGCGCCTGCGCCAGATGCTGCTGAACCTGCTCTCCAACGCCATCAAGTTCACCCCCGATGGCGGGCGCGTGGATCTGCGCGTGCGGCCGCTCTCCCGCGGCCAGATGGGCCTGCGCATCGAGGTGCAGGACAGTGGCCCGGGCGTCCCGCCCGACAAGCGCCACCTGCTGTTCCGCGACTTCACGCAGATCGCGCCGCATGGCGAGAGCGAGGGGCTGGGCACCGGCCTCGGCCTCGCCATCACGGCACGCCTCGCCGCCGCCATGGGGGGTGCCATCGGCTGCGACAGCGAGCCGGGCGCGGGGGCCCTCTTCTGGCTCGAATTGCCGCTGCGAACACTGGCCGAGCGCCCGGCGCCCGAGACCCTGCCCGTGCCCGCGCCACCTCTGCCCGACATGCCCGGATTGCTGGTGCTGGTGGCGGATGACCTCGCGCCCAACCGGCTCGTCGTGCAGGCGCTGCTCGCCCCCGCGGGGCATCGCGTGGAATTCGTGAGCAGCGGCGCGGCCGCCGTCACGGCCGTCGAGCGCAACGCCTTCGACATCGTGCTGATGGATGTCCACATGCCCGGCATGGACGGGCTGGAAGCGACGCGCCGCATCCGCATGCTGCCCGCGCCCAAGGGCACCATTCCCATCCTGGGCGTGACCGCCTCCACCCTGCCCGAGGAAATCTCCGCCTGCTACGAGGCCGGCATGGACGGCCACCTGGCCAAGCCCATCGACCGCGACGCGCTGCTCTCCGCCATGCAGGACCTTGTCGCCGGCCATTCCTGGCGCAGCGCCCTTCCCGCCATGGCGCCCACCCGCCCCGAGGAGCCGCCCTTGGTGAACGAGGCGACGCTGCGGCGTTCGCTGGCCGATCTCGGCGCCCTCGCCGCCCATGCCATGCATGACATGGTGGAGGAGATCCGCGAGGGCTGCGCCGTACTGGCCGAACCCCGCATCGCGCGTGACGTGACCCGCATGCGCCAGGCCGCGCATATGGTGATGGAACCCGCCCGGAGCCTGGGCGCCGAGCGGCTGACCAACGGCATCGACCGCCTGCAGCGCGCGATCCGGGCCGGCCAGGACGTGGCGCCGCACCTCGCCGCCCTGCCGGAGATCGTGGCCGAGACGCTGCCGATGCTGCAGCGCGTGGCGGTCAGCGCATAAGGCTTCCGCCTACTCCACCGTGATGTTCGCCTCGCGGATCACACGGGTCCAGCGCTCGCGCTCGGCGGCGAAGAAGGCCGCCGCCTCACGCTGGTTGCGGAAGCGCGCCGCCACACCCTGCTGCGCCATGGCGGCCACCAGCGCGGGCTCGGCCAACGCCCGGCCCAGCGCGCCCTGCAGCCGGTCCATCGCCGCCTGGGGCGTGCCGCGGGGCGCGGTCAGCATGTGCCAGCTCCCCGCCTCGAAACCCGGCGCGCCGGCCTCGGCCGTGGTCGGCGTGTCGGGCAGCAGCGGCTCGCGCCGGGCGGCGGTGACGGCCAGCACGCGCACCCGCCCGCTCTCCACCGGCGATCGCATCAGCGAATAGCCATCAATGATCATCTGCACCCGCCCGCCGGCGAGGTCCACGATGGCGGGCGCCGAGCCGCGATAGGGCACATGCGTGATGTCGAGGTTGAACTGCCGCTTGAACAGCTCGAGCGCCAGGTGCGTCGGCCCGCCCGCGCCGGCCGAGGCGCCGTTCAGCCGCCCCGGATTGGCCCGCGCATAGGCCATGAGCTCCGGCAGCGTGCGCACCGGCAGCTCGGCATTCACCGCGATGACGGAGAAGCTCTCCATCGTCTGCCCGATGGGGACGAAGTCGCGCAGCGTGTCGAAGCTCAGGTTGCGATAGAGCGCGTTGGTGACGGCGAGGTTGCCGACATTGCCGTAGAACAGCATGTAGCCATCGGGCGTGCTCTGGTGCACCGCGTCCATGGCGATGTTGCCATTGGCGCCGGCCCGGTTCTCCACCAGGAAGGGCTGGCCCAACGCCTCGGAGAGGCGCGGCATGATGAGCCGCGCCACGATGTCCACGCCGCCGCCGGGCGGAAAGCCGATGACGACGCGCACCGGGCGGGCCGGGTATTCCTGCGCGGCGGCAGGCCGGGCCAGGAGCAGCGCGGGCGCGGCCAGCGTCGCACGGCGAGAGACCTCAATCGGCACTGATGTTCGCCTCCCGCACCACGGCGGTCCAGAGCGCGCGATCCTCGCGGATCAGCCGGTCCACCTCCGCGCCGGGCGCGAAGCGCGGGAAGGTGCCGAGCCCGGTCAGCACCGCCGGCAGGTCGCTCTCGCGGAAGGTGCGGGCCAGCTGGTCCTCCAGCCGCTGCCGCACGGCCGCGGGCGTGGCCGCCGGGCAGACGATGGCCTGCCAGGAGGTGAAGACCCAGTCGAGCCCGCTCTCCTTCACCGTCGGCACATCGGGCAGCTGCGGGTGCCGCTCGGCCGAGGTGATGCCGATGACGCGCACGCGCCCGCCCTCATGCGCGCCGCGCATCAGCGAATAGCCATCCACCATCAGCTGGATGCGCCCACCCAGCAGGTCCTGCAGCGCGGGGGCCGAGCCGCGATAGGGCACATGGACGATGTCCACGCCCGCAGAACGCTTCCAGACCTCGAAGGCCAGATGCGGCACGCCGCCCGAGCCGCCGGAGCCGAAATTCAGCGCCCCCGGCCGCGCCTTGGCCGCGGCGACCAGGTCCTGCATGGAGCGGATCGGGCTGTCCGCCGGCACGGCGAAGACCAGCGGGCCGAGCGTCAGCTGCCCGACACCCCGGAAATCGCGCCCCGTGTCGAAGGGCAGGTTCGGGAAGAGGGCATGCGTCATGGCGAGGTTGCCGACATTGCCCTGGAAGAGCTGCGTGCCGTCGGCGATTCCCTTGGCCACGAAATCCATGGCGATATTGCCGTTGTTGCCCGGCCGGTTGTCGATCACGACGGGCTGCCCCAGCCGCTCCTGCCAGCGCGCCGCGACCGGCCGCGCGATGGAATCGACGCCGCCGCCGGCCGGAAAGCCGACGACGAGACGGATCGCGCCCGATTGCGCGCGCAGGGTCCCGGGCGCGGCCAGCAGGCTCGCGGAAAGGCCAAGGCTCCGGCGGGACAAGAGCATCTGTTTCCTCCTGGTCATTTTATGGACAGGAGGCTGGCAGAGGCGGAGGTCCCGCATCAAGCCAAAAGCGACGCGCCGTCAGGCGGCGATCTGCTGCCGCGCCCGCGCCCAGAGACCCTCGGCCGCGCTTTGCGCCGCAGCGCGCACCGCGGCCTCATCGACCCGGGTCGGCCGGCCGGCCTCCACGACCTGGTCCCCGCCGATCCAGACATGCTCCACGTCGCGGCCATTGGCGTCATGCACCAGCGTCCCCAGCGGGTCGAGCAGCGGCGTCAGATGCGCGCGGCGGAAATCCCAGGCGACCACATCCGCCGCGAAGCCCGGCGCCAATTGCCCGAGCCGGCCCGACTTGCCGAGCGCGGCCGCGCCATGGACCGTCGCCATGGCAAAGGCGTCCTCCGGCTGCCAGCCCTCGCCCACCGAACCCACGCGGATGCGCGCCGTGGCCAACGCCCAGCGCATCTGCTCGGCCATGTCCTGCGTGAGGTTGTCGGTGCCCAATGCGATGCGCGCGCCGGCCGCCCGCAGCGCGGGCGTATTGGCGATGGCCCCCCCGGTCGCATTGCCCTTCGGCACATGCGCGACCGTCGCACCCGCCGCGCCGAAACGCGCGATATCGTCGGGCGACATATGGATGCAGTGCGCGGCGATCAGCCGGTCATCCAGCAGGCCGCAACGTTCCAGCAACTGGGTGGGAGAGCACCCGTCGCGTCGCTGGATTTCCGCGTTTTCAAGCTGCGACTGCGAGAGATGCGTCGTCGTCAGCAGCTTCGCATCGCGCGCCAGATCGGCCGCGCGGCGCAGCAGCCCGGCCGAACACGTGTCAGGCGCATGCGGTGCCACGATGACATGCGCCCTGCCCCCGTGGCTGCCATGGAACTGGGCAATCAGCGCTTCCACTTCGGCCAGGCGTTGCGCACCGATCTCCGGGACGTGTCGCCAATCGGCGAGATGAACGCGCGAAAAATCGACATCGTGCAGACGCCCACAGGCCCAGATGCGCAGGCCGAGATCGGCGATGGCGGGCAGCGTCACCTCGCCATGCACGTAGCTGTCCACCATGACGGTGGAGCCCATGAGCAGGGATTCCATGGCGCCCAGCCGCGCCAGCGCCAGCGCCTCCTCGGCGTTGATCTCGTGGCCATGCGGCACGCCGGGCGTATAGGCGGGCGCGAAGCCCATATCCACGGCGATGCCGCGCATCAGCGAGAGCACGGCATGGGTGTGGATGTTGATCAGCCCGGGCGTCAGCAGCCGGCCCGGCAGGCTCAGTTGCGGCGCGTCGGTCGCCGGCATCCGCTCCATCGGCCCGCAATCCAGGATCTTCCCGCCGCCCATGGCCAGGAAGGCACGCGGGATGGGCGTCTCGCCATGGGTGACGAGCATCGCATCCGTGAGAATGAGGTCAGGTTGCATGGATGTCTCTCCCGGGGTCACTGGCATGGACCATGCATGCCCCGTGCCGCGGAACCCTCGCGGAGACCCTCATGGCCCGGATCATCGCCTCGCCCGCCGTCAACCGCCGCGCGCTGCTGGGGGGCCTCGCCGGGATGGCGGGTGCGGGGCCGGTCTTTGCCCAGCCGCGCGGCGAGCAGCTGCTCGTGGTCATGTGGGGCGCCCAGTGGATCGAGGTCTGCCGCCCGATCGGCGAAGAGTGGATGCGCGCGACGGGCGACCGCATCCAGTGGGAGCTGCATGCCGGCGGCGCCATGGCGGTGGTGGGCCGGCTGCGCCCGCTCTGGCCGCGCGTGCCGCAGAACCTCATCGCCGCCTGGGACCCGGTCTTCGCCGCCATGATGGAGGCGGGCTGGATGGAGCCGGTGAGCGAGACGGAGATGCCGGCACTCCGCGAAATCCCCGACGCCTTCTTCAAGAAGGACGCCCAGGGCCGCAAGATGACGGTCCCGCTCTCCACCGCCGGCGCCTTCTGGGGCTACCGCACCGATCTTGTCACCGGCCCGCCCATCGAGAGCATCGAGCAGCTTCTCGAACCCCGCTTCCGCGGCAAGCTCTGCGTGCCCGTGCCGGTGAACCTCTCGGGCCTGCTTCTCGTCAGCCTTGCCATGCAGCGCGGCGGGAATGAGCGCAACATCGAGCCGGGCTGGCAATTCCTGAAGCAGCTGGCCGAACGCGGGCAGATCGGCCGCGTCGTCGCCAACAATTCCGAGATGATCAATGCGATGAGCGCGGGCGACCTTTCCGTCGCCTTCTGGAACACCGGCGGCTGGCAGGCCGTGCGCGACCGCTTCCCCTGCCGCCTTCTCACGCGCCTGCCCGACAACAAGGGCTTTCTCTTCAATGAGGGCTTCGCGGTGATGAAGGGTGAGAACGCGAACCGCGTGGCCGCGGCCAAGCGCTTCGCCAACCACTTCGCGACCGCGCCCATCAACACGCGCTACAACATGCCGCTGGGCTCGGGACCGACGAACATCAACTCCACCCCCGCGCCCGCCATCGCCGACATCTTCTACAAGCCGGACGAGCTGGAGCGCTTCGCCTACATCCCGGACTACGCCTACATGTCCAGCCAGGTGGATGCCTGGACGCGCCGCTGGGAGACGGAGATCACGCCGCTGGTCCGGCGCGGTTGAAGCGCGGCATCCACCTCTGGCTGCTGGCGCCCGGCCTTCTGCTGCTGGCCATGCTGATGGGCGGGCCGGTCGCGCTGCTGGCCCTCGAAAGCCTCAAGCCCTTCATCCCCGGCAGCATGCGGCCGGGCGAAGGTTGGACGCTCGCGCATTACCGCGAACTGCTGCAGCCCGCCTATCTCGTCTACTTCTGGGAGACCTTCCGCATCGGGCTGATCGTCTCGACGCTCAGCCTGCTGCTCGGCGCGCCGCTCGCCTTCGCCGCCGTGCGCAGCCCGCGCGCGGCGGTGCGCAAAGGGCTGCTCGCCCTGCTGGTGGGCCTTCTGGTGATGAGCCTGATCGCGCGCCTCTACGCCATCGAGATGGCCTGGGGCAGCCTTGGGCCCCTGGCGCCGCTCGGCGCGCTGCTCGGCTTCGCGCCGCGGCATCCGCGCTATGCCGAGGTGCTGGTCGGCATTGGCCTGCTGCACTTCACCCTGCCCGTGGTGGCGCTCATGCTGGTCGGCACCTTCCGCGCGCTGAGCCCGCGCCTCGAGGAAGCCGCCGCCTCGCTCGGCGCCACGCGCAGCGACGCGGTGGTCAGCATCCTGCTGCCGCTGGCCGCCCCCGGCCTCGTCTCAGCCTTCCTCGTCGCGCTCGCCATGTGCATCAGCAATTTCGTGGCCCCCCTGGTGCTGGGCCGCGGCGTCGTCGTCTTCACGACGAGCCTGATGTACACGCGCTTCGCCGATATCGGGAATTATCCGTCCGGGGCCGCCATCGGCATCACCATGCTGATCCTGGCCTTCCTCGTGGTCTATGGGCTGAGTGCCCTGGCCCGCCGCCTGGTGCCGCGATGAAGGTGGCGCTGGACCTCGCTGCACGCACACTCGCACGCCTCGCCGTGCTCGCGGCCGTGCTCTTCCTCCTGGTGCCGCTGCTGGTCGCCTGCCTGCTCTCCTTCGACGACCGCAGCTTCCTGGGCGCCTTTCCGCCGCAGCAATTCTCGCTGCGCTGGTACCGCGCCTTCGCCAGCAACCCGACCTATCTCGACGGGCTCCTCATCAGCCTCCAGTTGGGCCTCGTCGCGGCCCTCATCGCCACCACGCTGGGCACGCTCGGCGCCCTCGCGCTGATGGACCCGCGCCTCGCCGGCCGTGACGCGCTGGAGGCGGTCTTCCTCTCGCCGAAATTCGTGCCCACCGTCGTCATCGGCTTCTCGCTGCTGGTCTTCACCGCGCGCCTGGGCATCTTCGATCCCTTCACGCGCCTCGTCATGGGCCATGTCGTCATCACCCTGCCCTTCACGCTGCGCGCCGTGCTGGCCAGCCTGATCGGCGTGAAGCGCAGCCAGATCGAGGCCGCCATCTCGCTCGGCGCGAGCGAGGCGCGCGCGCTGTGGGACGTCGCCGTCCCCGCCGCGCGCAGCGGCATCGTGGCGGGCGCGGCCATGGCCTTCGTCCTCTCCTTTGACGAAGTGGCCGTCAGCCTCTTCCTCTCCGACGCCTTCACCCAGACGCTGCCCATCGCGCTGGTGGCCGAGATGCGCGCCAACCTGAACCTCACCATCGCCGCCGTCTCCACTGTGTTTCTCGCCGCCACGCTGCTGCTGCTCCTGCTGCTCGACCGCACCATCGGCATCGAGCGCCTGGCCGGCGATGTGGGGGCGCGCGGCTGATGCTGGAGGTGCAGAACCTGACGCGCCGCTTCGGCAGCGCATTTGCCCTGGACGGCGCCAGCCTCGATGCGGGCGCCGCCGAGGTGGTCGCGCTCCTCGGCCCCTCCGGCTGCGGCAAGACCACCACTTTGCGCATCGTGGCCGGCTTCGAGAGCGCCGATTCCGGCAGCATCACCCTGGGCGGCCGAGACCTCACGCGCCTGCCGCCCCATGCGCGGGACATCGGCCTGGTCTTCCAGGACTACGCGCTCTTCCCGCATATGAGTGTGGGCGACAACATCGCCTATGGCCTGCGCCGCCGCGCCATCCCCCGCGCCCAGCGCGAGGCGCGGGTGGCCGAAATGCTGGACCTCGTCCGCCTCACGGGCCTCGGCGCCCGCCGCCCTGCGCAGCTTTCGGGCGGGCAGCAGCAGCGGGTCGCGCTGGCCCGCGCACTCGCCATCAACCCGCGCCTGCTGCTGCTGGACGAACCCCTCTCCAACCTCGACGCCAAGCTGCGCCACACGCTGCAGACCGAACTCCGCCAGATCCTCTCGCGCATCGGCACCACCACCCTGATCGTGACGCATGACCAGGAGGAGGCGATGGCCCTGGCAGACCGCATCGCGATCATGAGCGCAGGCCGCGTGCTCCAGATCGGCACCCCGCGCGAGGTCTATGAGGAACCCGCCTGCCGCTTCGTCGCCGAATTCCTGGGCCAGGCGCTCTGGCTGGAGGGGCGCGCCGGGCCCGGCGGCTTCACCACCACCGCCGGCACGCAACTCGCCGCCCCGCCATCCCGCCGCGTCGCCGCCGCGCAGGGCCTCCTCATCCGCCCCGAGGCGCTGCGCCTCGATGCGCCCCGCCCCGGCGACAACGCGCTCCCCGCGCAGGTGGCCGGCCATCGCTATCGCGGGGCCGCCACCCTCCTGGACCTGATGGTGGAGGGCACGGCCCCCGTCGCCCTCGCCCTGCCGCCCGGTTCACCCCTGCCCGAGCCCGGCGCCAGCCTCACCCTGGCCGTGGCGCCCGCCGCCTGCCGCATCATCCCGGTGGAGGCCGGCTGAGGAATCTTCATGGATTCTTTGCAAGGCCCCGCGAAAACGTTTCGCTCCGCGCCGCACCTCCCATATGGAGAGGGCTCCCGCATCGAAAGCCGCATGCCCACCCCGCCGCCTCGCTCGCCAAGGACTGCCCTGCCGCTGGAATTGCACGGCGCCCTGCGCAAGCTGGGCGGCGCGCTGCTGCGCGGCCGCAAGCCGGCCGGCCCCGCCGTCCCGCTGGAGGAAGGCTGCCTCACCGTCGCCTCCTACAACATCCATAAATGCGTGGGCGTGGACAACCGCTTCGATCCTGGCCGAATCGCCGCCGTCATCGCCGAGCTGGAGGCCGATGTGCTGGCGCTGCAGGAGGTGGACCGCCGCTTTGGCCAGCGCACCGGCCTGCTCAATGCGGCCGCCCTCGAACGCCGGACCGGCCTCACCATGCTGCATGTCTCGGACACGCCGGGCGGGCATGGCTGGCACGGCAATGCCATCCTCGTGCGCCAGGCGCGCCTGATCCGCCTGCGCCGCCTGCATCTGCCGGGCGCCGAGGCGCGCGGCGCCCTGGTGGCCGAGCTTCAGCTTCCCGCTGGCCGCATCCGCGTCGTCGCGGCGCATCTGGGCCTGCTGCGCCGCCACCGCGCCATGCAGGCCGAGGCGCTGCTGGAGGCGATCCGCGGCGGCCAGCCCATGCCGACCCTCCTGATGGGCGACCTGAACGAGTGGCGCCCGGGCATCCCCTCCTCGCTCGTGCCGCTGGAGAGCCTCTTCGGCCCCCTTGACCCGGGCGAGCCGAGCTTCCCCTCGCGCCTGCCCTTCCTGGCGCTCGATCGTATCCTGGCGCATCCGCGGGACATGCTGGCCGGGGTCTCGGCACATGCCTCGCCGCTGGCGCGCCTGGCTTCGGACCACCTGCCGCTCAAGGCGCGGCTGGACCTGCGCCGGGCGCAGGAACAGACACTCGCCGCGGCGGCGTGAGTCACCGCTCGGGCGAAATCCCCGCCGCGAGCCCGATCCGCACCACCTCGGGCAGGCTGCGCACGCCGAGCTTCTCCATCAGATTCGCCCGGTGGACCTCCACCGTGCGCGGGCTGATGCCGAGCTCGTAGCCGATCACCTTGTTCGGCTTGCCGGCGACGAGGCCGGCCAGCACCTCGGTCTCGCGCGGCGAAAGCGCCGCCACCTGGGCCTCCGCCTGGATCTGCAGCGCGCGGCGCTGGTCGGCCATGCGCAGCGCGGTCAGCGCGGCGCCCACCGCCTCCAGGATGCGGTCCTCCGAATAGGGCTTCTCCACGAAATCCATCGCGCCCACCCGCATGGCGCGCACGGCGAGAGGCACATCGGCGTGGCCGGTCACCACCACCACGGGCAGCGTCACCCCCTGCCGGCGCAGCACCTCGATCAGCGAGAGCCCGTCCATGCCCTCCATGCGCACATCGAGCAGGATGCAGCCGGCCTCCAGCCCCTCGGGCGCGCCAGCGACGGCGAGCAGCGCCTCGGCGCTCGGATAGGTGGTCGCGCGGATATTCACCGAATCCAGCAGCATGGCGAGCGAGCGGCGGACCGCCTCGTCATCATCCACCACATGGACGAGGCCGCCGCTCACGCCGCGAGCGCCGCCTCGCGGAGGGGAAGCTCGATCCGGATCACGGTCCCCGGGCCTTCGCCCGTGGGGGCCGAGATGCGGCCGCCATGCGCCTCGATGATGGCGCGACAGATGGAAAGGCCGATGCCCATGCCGGTCTCCTTGGTGCTGACGAAGGGCTGGAACAGGCGCTCGCGCACCTCCGCCGGCAACCCTGGGCCGGCATCGCGGAAGCTGAGCACCGCGCGCCCGCCCTCCCGTTGCAGACCGACCGCGATGCCACGCTCCGCCAGCCCCTCGGTGGCCTCGATCGCGTTGCGCAGCAGGTTGACGAAGACCTGCTGCAGCTGAACCTGGTCCGCCATCACGACACAGCCCGAGACGGAGAGGTCGAGCCCGATCTGCGGCGCATTCGCGCCATGGGCCGCGCGCACCAGGGCGGCGCCGTCGGCCACCAGCGGGCCGAGCGAGACGAGCTGCTGCTCCGTCTCGCCCCGGCCGATGAAGTCGCGCAGGCGGCGCAGGATCTCGCCCGCGCGCAGCGCCTGGTTGGAGGCCTCCCGCATCGCCTCCCGCGCGGCGGCGAGGCGCCGCTGGTCCGGCTGCTCGCCCTGCAGCATGCGCATCCCCGCGCGCAGGAAATTGCCGGCCGCCGTCAGCGGCTGGTTCAGCTCATGCGCCACACCCATGCTCATGGCGGAGAGCGTGTCCGCGCGGGCGATGCGGCGCATCGCCTCCTCCGCCTGGCGCAGCCGCTGCTCCGTCGCGCGGCGGCGCGTCACATCGCGCGCGACGCCGACGAGGCCCACCACCTGCCCCGTCGAATCCCGCCAGGGCGCCTTGACCACGAAATAGATGCGCGACTCGCCGGGATGCCCCGGCATGGTCAGGCTGCTCTCGTATTCATGGATCACCCCGTTGCGCATCACCTCGCGGTCGATCTCCGCGAGGCGCGCGGCCATCTCGGGGTCCAGCAGCTCGTCGTCGGTGCGGTTCAGGATGTGGCTTTCCGGCCGCCCCATCACGCGCGCGACCTCGCGATTCACCAGGACGTAGCGCAGCCGCGCATCCTTCACGAAGATCTCGTCCGGCACCGACTCCATGACCGAGCGCAGCAGCTGCCGGTCATCCTCCACCTCGCGCGCCAGGGCGATGGTCTGCGCCACCAGCTCGCGCGAGGCCTCGGCCTCCTCCATGGGCACGCGGCGCGCCTCGGCGACGGCTGCGGCCAGCGCCTCGAACTCCGCGACGCGCAGCCCGCTCCGGGGCGCCCCCCGCGCCTCGCTGACGAGGCCGGACAGGGGGCGGATGAGCCTCTGGATGAAGGCGATCGTCAGCAGCGCCAGCAGCAGCACGACGCCGAGCGCGAGCGCGCCCGCGTTGATGGCGGGCTGGAGCCAGGCTGCCTGCTCCTCCGCCTTCGTCGCCGCCAGGATCACGATCCAGCCATTGATCGGCACGCGCTCGAAGGCCATCAGCAGGGGCTCGCCCGTGGGGCCCGGCGCCCGGATCAGGCCGCGCGTGGCGGAGCCCAGGCGCTCCATGAAGCCCGGCGGGATGGTCCATGGATCGGAGGCGCCGTCGGCGAAGACCAGGCTCGCCACCAGGCCATTGGGCGGCGCGATGATGAAGCCGACCGAACCGATCTGCTCCACCGGCTGGCGCAGCAGCGCGGCCAGGCGCGAAGGCAGGATCGGCATGGTGAGCGCACCCACGACCTGCCCATCGCGCCGCACCGGCACGGCCACGCTCGCCAGGTTCTGCTCGATCCGCGGCAGCACGATCGGCTCGCGGAAGGCCGGCTGCCCGGTCCGCATCGCCCGGGCGGAGGCGCCATCCTCCAGCATGGTCGGCAGGGTGCTGCCCAGGGGCAGGCGGCTGTTCACCAACTGCCGGAGCGGATCATCGCGGCGGACGAAGATCGTGAAGCTGCCGAGCGGCGCAACCACTTCCCGCGCCTGGGCATGGAAGGCCACGAGGCCACCACTGCCCGAATCGAGATACGGCGAGGTGGCGAGCGCCTGGAGGAGCAACACCGCCGCCTCCAACTCGCGCTCCACGGCAAGCGCGCGTGAGCGCGCGCCGCTCGCCAGCAGCGCTTCGGTGTCGGATTTCAGGCGGGCGGCCAGCTCCATCGTCAGCCAGCCGCCGAGCAGCAGCGCAGGCAGCAGCATGAGCATGGCGAGGCGCAGCAGATGGCGGCGCAGGCTCGGGGCCGGTTTGGCGGTGCTCATGACCCGCGCAGCATGCCAGAGCCGCGCCGTGCCCGCCACGTCCTCATGGCGGCCGTTGCCGGATGCATCGAGACACATGCGCCCGGCAACCGGTTCATGCTCGCAACGAACGCTCGGCAGGCGGGGCGAACCCGACCGGACCAGGGTCTGATCGCCTTTGGTGGGATCACCAGGGGCGTGAATGAGGCTCTCAGCAAGATCTGAGGCGTGATCAATCCGTGTTGGCCACGCTTCAGCGCGATGGCGTGATCCGCCCGCGCAGCAGCGTCTCCCAGCGCGCAATCTCCGCCGAGACGTAGCGCTGCGCCTGCTCGGGCGTGTTCGCGACGATGCGGTCCACGCCCAGTTCGGCCATGCGGCGCGCCATCGCCTCGGTGCCCATGGCGGCGGCGATGGCGCGCTGGAGCGCGGCCTGCACCGGCGCCGGCGTGGCGCTCGCCGTGAAGATCGCCTGCCAGACATTCATCTCGGCATCCAGGCCCACCTCGCGCAGGCTCGGCACATCGGGCAGGGCCGGGCTGCGGCCGGCGCTGGTCACGGCGAAGGCGCGGGCCTGTCCGCCGCGGGCGGTCTGCACGCCGGTCAGCGCCACGTCGAAGACCATGGCGATGCGGCCCGCCGCGAGGTCGAGAGTCGCGGGCGCGCCACCCCGATACGGGATCTCGTTCAACTCCAGCCCCGCCGCGTTGAGGAAGAGCAGGGCCGCCATCTGCAGCGTGCCGCCGCCGCCCGTGCTGCCATAGTCGAAGCGGCCCGGCGCCGCGCGCGCCATGGTGATGAACTCCCGCACGTCGCGCGCCGGGTGGTTGTTCGCCACCAGCATGACCATCGGCATCTCCGAGAGGATGGAGACGGCGGTGAGCGCCGTGGTGACGTCGATCGGCGCATTGGGCACGACGAGGCGCAGCACCGAATGCGAGGTGTTGTTGATCAGCAGCGTGTGGCCATCCGGGGCCGCGCGCGCCACGACCTCGGAGGCGACGATGCCCGCCCCGCCCACGCGATTCTCGACGACGATGGGCTGCGGCAGATGCGCCGACATGGCTTCCGCCAGCACGCGTGCGCCCACATCGGTGGCGCCGCCGGCCGCGAAGGGCACGACGAGGCGGATCGGCCGGTCGGGCTGCCACGGGGCCTGGGCGGCGGCGGGCGCGGCAAGGGCGAAGGCGGCGAGGCCGGCGAGCAGCAGGCGGCGCAGGGGCATGGGTTCCTCCGGGATTCTTGCCCCCGGTTTAGAGGCTTTCAGCCCGCCTGGGAAAGCGCCCAGGCACAAACGCTCCCGTGCGAACGCCCCCGTGGGAACGCTCCCGTGCAAACGTTCTGGCGCGACCAGATCAGATCATCCTGGGGAGAATGGGGCGATCGACGGGACTCGAACCCGCGACATCCAAGACCACAACCTGGCGCTCTACCATCTGAGCTACGACCGCCGCACGGCGCGCTGGATAGGCCCGCCAGGGCGTTTGCGTCAACCCGCGCCCAGCACAGCCCGGCCCCGCGCCGTCAGCCGGACCTGCGCCGCCGCCATGCGCCCCGACCCGGGCCTGATCTCGACCAGGCCCTCCAGCAGCGCATCCTCCCAGACCGAAAGCCGAGGGCAGGAACTGCGCCAGGCCTCCATCGTCTGGCCATAGCCGCGCGGCTCGGCGGCGATCCATCGGAGCAGGTTGCCAGTCGCCAGCCGCATCGCGTCGGGGGTGGCGTCAGTGGCGCTCATGGCTCGGCGCCTTTGGCTGCGACGGCGGTTATCCGGCGACGCGCTGCGCGCCCCGGCGGGCTTCCATCCAGGTGCGGATGCGCGACAGCGCCTCGCGCAGCACGCTCTCGTTCTTGCAGAAGGCGAAGCGGGCGTAATGGTTCGGCGGGTCCTCGCCGGCATAGAAGGCGGTGACCGGAATGGCGGTCACCTTCGCCTCCTCGGTCAGCATGCGGCAGAAGGCCACGTCGTCGCCGGTGAAGCCGATGGAGCGGATATCCGCCGTCACGAAATAGCTGCCCATGGCCGGCAGCACGTGAAAGCCGAGCTCCGTCAGCCCCGCCGCCAGCATGTCCCGCCGCGCCGCGAGTTCGCTGCCGAGCGAGGCGAAATAGGCGTCATCCTTGGCGAGGCCCACCGCCACCGCGCGCTGCAGGTTGGGCGGCGTGGTGAAGGTCAGGTTCTGGTGAGCCTTGGCGACATTGGGCTGCAGCGCGCGGTCGCAGGTGACATAGCCGACCTTCCAGCCGGTCAGGTTGAAGGTCTTGCCGGCGCTGCCGATACGAAGGCAGCGTTCGCGCATCCCAGGCAGCGTCATCAGCGGGATGTGCTTCCAGCCATCATAGGTCAGGTGCTCGTAGACCTCGTCGCAGATGGCGTAGCAATCATGCCGCGTCACGAGATCGGCGATGAAGGCGAGCTCGGCCGCGGTGAAAACCTTGCCCGTCGGGTTCATCGGCGTGTTGAACAGGATCGCCTTGGTCTTCGGCCCGAAGGCGGCGGCGAGTTCGGCGCGCGGCAGCTCCCACTTGGGCGGGCTGAGGCGGACGATGCGCGGGATGGCGCCCAGCAGCTTCACCGTGGGCACATAGGTGTCATAGAGCGGCTCGATCAGCACGACCTCGTCGCCCGGGTTGAGCACGGCCATCAGGCTTGCGGTGATGGCCTCGGTCGCGCCGGAGGTGACCACCACCTCCGCATTCGGGTCCACCTCGATGCCGTAGAAGCGCTTGTTGGCGGCCGCCACGGCCTGGCGCAGCTCGGGCACGCCGGTCATCGGCGGGTACTGGTTGCGGCCATCCATCAGCGCATCGGCCGCCGCCTTCAGCACATCGGGCGGGCCGTCATAATCGGGAAAGCCCTGCCCCAGGTTGATCGCGCCATGCTGCACGGCCAGCGCCGACATGACGGTGAAGATCGTCGTGCCCGTGGCGGAAAGCAGCTCGTTCATCGGCTTCATCGGCAACAACCCTGCATGCGAAGGGAAAAAGGTCTCGCGCCATAGCATGGCCCCACCCCTGGGGCCACGCAAGGATCGCGGGGCGCTCCTGCCTGGATCGGCGGCAGACTGCCTCCAATTCGGGCGGCACCGGGCCGGTTTTCGCCCGGAACCCCGTGGGGGCACGATTGCGCCCCCTGGCCGCCGCGTGCAAAAGGCTGTCGGCTTCACAGGTGGCGGCAAGCATCGCCGCCTGGTGCCACACGGGAAACGTCATGGGCCCCCGATACGCCCAGACACAGACATGTTGGATGCGATGAAAAAGATCGAGGCCATCATCAAGCCCTTCAAGCTCGACGAGGTGAAGGACGCCCTGCACGAGATCGGCCTTCAGGGCCTGACCGTGCTCGAGGCGAAGGGCTTTGGCCGGCAGAAGGGCCACACGGAGCTCTATCGCGGCGCCGAATATGTCGTGGACTTCCTGCCGAAGGTGAAGATCGAGGTGGTCTGCGCCGATGACATGCTGGAGCGCGCGGTCGAGGCCATCCAGGCCGCGGCGCGCACCGGCCGCATCGGCGACGGCAAGATCTTCGTCTCCGACATCGCGGAAGTGATCCGCATCCGCACCGGCGAACGGGGCGAGGACGCGGTCTGAGGTTTCACCGCCCCCAACCCAAGGGGGCGCATTGGTTTCGCCGCACACCGGCTCTGGGGGCGTCCCTGGCCGGCGATGCGGCGCCCCTGCGGGAGTAGCCCGTGGGGAAATTTCCCTAGGGACGCAGGCAACAGGACAGAGACGACATGGCGATGAATTCCCCCGAGGCAGTCTCCAAGGTCATGGAAATGATCAAGGAGAACAGCGTGGAGTATGTGGACTTCCGCTTCACCGACCCGCGCGGCAAGTGGCAGCACACCGCTCAGCACGTCTCCACCGTCGAGGAAGAGACCTTCGAGGAAGGGATCATGTTCGACGGCTCCTCGATCGCCGGCTGGAAGGCGATCAACGAGTCCGACATGATCCTGATGCCGGACGCGGCCTCGGCCTGCATGGACCCCTTCTCGGCCAAGCCGCAGCTGATCCTCTTCTGCGACATCTATGAGCCCTCGACCGGCCAGCGCTACAACCGCGACCCGCGCTCGACCGCCAAGAAGGCCGAAGAGTATCTGAAGAGCACGGGCATCGGCGACACCGCCTTCTTCGGCCCCGAAGCCGAGTTCTTCGTGTTCGACAACGTGAAGTTCGGCACGGGCGGCAATTTCGGCCACTTCTCGCTCGACAGCATCGAAGGCCCCGGCGCCTCGATGAAGGATTTCCCCGAGGGCAACATGGGCCACCGCCCGGGCGTCAAGGGCGGCTACTTCCCGGTGAACCCGGTGGACAGCGAAGTCGACCTGCGCGCCGAGATGCTCTCGACCATGATCGAGATGGGCGTCGCCGGCGAGAAGCACCACCACGAGGTGGCGCAGTCGCAGCATGAGCTCGGCACGAAGTTCGGCACGCTGGTGACGCAGGCCGACCACATGCAGATCTACAAGTATGTGATCCACAACGTTGCCCATTCGTACGGCAAGTCGGCCACCTTCATGCCGAAGCCGATCTATGGCGACAACGGCTCGGGCATGCACGTGCACCAGTCCATCTGGAAGGATGGCAAGCCGGTGTTCGCGGGCAATGGCTATGCGGACCTGAGCGAGACGGCGCTCTACTACATCGGCGGCATCATCAAGCACGCCAAGGCGCTGAACGCCTTCACCAACCCGCTGACCAACAGCTACAAGCGCCTGATCCCGGGCTTCGAGGCCCCCGTGCTGCTGGCCTACTCGGCCCGCAACCGCTCCGCCTCCTGCCGCATCCCCTACGCGACGAGCCCGAAGGCGAAGCGCGTCGAGGTGCGCTTCCCGGATCCGGGTGCGAACCCCTACCTGGCCTTCGCCGCGATGATGATGGCGGGCCTGGACGGCATCAAGAACAAGATCCACCCGGGCGACCCGATGGACAAGGATCTGTACGACCTGCCGCCGGAAGAGCTGAAGGACATCCCGACCGTCTGCGGTTCGCTCCGCGAGGCGCTGGGTGCGCTCGCCGCCGACCACGACTTCCTGCTGGCCGGCGACGTGTTCTCCAAGGACCAGATCGAGAGCTACATCGAGCTGAAGTGGGGTGAGGTGTATCGCTTCGAGCACACGCCGCACCCGGTCGAGTTCGAGATGTATTACAGCGTTTGATTGCCCTCAGGCGCCGGGCGCGCGCTCCGCGCGCTTGGCTTCGCGCCGCGGAAGTGGCGCGGGGCCACCCGGTTCCTATGGGCGCGCCGGCCGCATTCGCGGCCGGATCCTTCAGGCCCGTCGCCAGCAATGGCGGCGGGTTTTGATGTTTTTGGGGCCCTCAGGCGCCGGGCGCGCGCTCCGCGCGCTTGGCTTCGCGCCGCGGAAGTGGCGCGGGGCCAGCCG
>NZ_JAHRCU010000033.1 GCF_019083995.1 Roseococcus sp. SDR | reverse complement strand
CGATCTCGGATGGATTGACACCAGAGGCCCTAAGGCCATCCTCAAAACCGTCAGGGATGTCCCCGAACACCCGTCAAACATCTTCCCAGTCTGAACAGGGCCTGAGGCCCCAGCCGCCGGAGGCCTTCTTTCCGCCTCACCCCAGATCGGCATAGCCGAAGGCGGCCACCGGCTCCGCCGCCGTCTCGGTCCAGACGCTCTTGGTCTGGGTATAGGCCATCAGCGCCTCGCGGCCCGAGGAACGGCCGAAGCCGCTCTGGCCAAAGCCGCCGAAGGGCGACATCACGCTGATCGTCTTGTAGGCGTTGATCCAGAAGGTGCCGGCGCGCACCTGCGCCGCCACGCGATGCGCGCGCCCCACATCCCGCGTCCAGACCGCGCCGGCCAGGCCATAGGGCGTGGCATTGGCGAGCGCGATCGCCTCCTCCTCCGTCTCGAAGGTGAGTGCGGCGAGCACGGGTCCGAACACCTCCTCCCGCGCGATCTCGGCCGTGGGTGAGACGCCGTCCAGGATGGTCGGCGCATAATAGAAGCCGCCCGTCCCGCGCAGCGCCTCCGGGCAGCCGCCGCCGGCCGCGAGCCGCGCACCCGCCGCCCGCGCCGCCTCCACCATCCCGGTGATGCGCTCGAACTGGCGGAGGTTGTTGATCGGCCCGATCTGCGTCGCCGGGTCGGTCGGCGCGCCGACCGGGATGCGCCCCGCCGCATCGGCCAGGCGCTCCAGGAAGCGGTCCCGCACGCCGCGCTGCACCAGCAGGCGCGATCCCGCGACGCAGCTCTGCCCGGCGCCGCCGAAGATGGCCGCCTGCGCGCCCAGCAGCGCGCGGCCGAGATCGGCGTCGTCGAAGACGATGTTCGCCGATTTGCCGCCCAGCTCGAGGATGCAGGGCACGATGTTGCGCGCCGCCTGCGCCGCGATCGCCGCCCCCGTCGCCGCCGAGCCGACGAAGACGACAAGCCGCGTCTCGGGATGGCCGACCGCCGCCGCCCCCGTCGTCAGCCCCGCGCCGGCCAGCACCGAAACGAGGCCCTTGGGCAGCCCGGCCCGGTCGCAGATCGCGCCCAGCGCCAGCGAGGTGAGCGGCGTGAGCTCGGAGGGCTTCAGCACCGCCGCATTGCCGGCGCAGATGGCGGGTGCGATCTGCCAGCCGGCCGTGAAGATCGGCGCGTTCCAGGGCGTGATCTGCACCACCGTGCCGAAGGGCTCGGGCCGGGTGTAGTTCAGGTGGCTGGTGGGGACGGGGATCACCTCGCCATGCAGCTTGTCGCACCAGCCGGCGTAATATTCGAACATCTCCGCCACGCGCGCGACCTCGCCCAGCGTGTCGCGGATCGGCTTGCCGGCGGAGAGCGTCTCCAGCTCGGCGAGCCGCGGTGCTTCGGCGCGGATCAGCCGCGCCACCTCCCACATGGCGCGGCCGCGGGCGGAGGCGGTCATGCGCCACCAGGCCCGCTGTCCCTCCCGCGCGGCGTCCATCGCGGCCTCCACCACCGGGGCGCCGGCATCGGCATAGGCGAGGAAGGCCCGGCCATCGGCGGGGTTCACCAGCGCCAGGCTTTCCCCGGTGCCCGGCAGGATCTCGCCGGCGACGAAGCTGCCGACCTGGCCGCCCGGCAGCAGGGCGGCGAGCAATTCCTGGATGCGTGCGGCGGTCTCGGTCATCTCAATACTCCCTTTCCATCCGGTGATCCGCCATGCGGGTGAAATCCTCGGCATCGGGGATCGCGCCCCGCGTTTCGGCCCAGATCCGGGCCACGGCCTCGGAGAGCGGCAGGCGCGTGCCGGTGGCGGCGGCGAGTTCGGCGGCGAGGCCCACATCCTTGCGCATCAGCCCGGCCGAGAAGCCGCTGTCGAAGCTGCCGCTCAGCACCCAGCGCGGCAGCATCAACTCGCTCACTGCGCTGCGGCCGGTGGCGGCGTTCACCACCTTCAGCGCGGCCTCCGCCGGCAGGCCCGCGGCCTCGGAAAGGCGCATCGCCTCGCCCGTCGTGATCAGATGCGCTGCCACCAGCATGTTGTTCACGAGCTTGGCGATGTTCCCCGCGCCGGAGGGCCCGACATGCACCGCCGTGCCCGACATGGCCGCGATCACGGGCTGCACCAGTGCGAGATCGTCCTCCGCGCCCCCGATCATCATGGTCATCGTCCCCGCCGCGGCCCCCGCCGGGCCGCCGCTGACCGGCGCGTCCAGCAGCCCATGCCCGGCTTCGGCCAGGCGCTCGGCCAGCCGGCGCGAGGTCACGGGGTCGGAGGTGGAGGTGTCGATCACCACCACCTTGCGGTCCCGCCGTTCGAGCAGCCCGCCCGGCGCGGTCACCACCGCCTCCACGTCCCGCGCATAGGGGAGGGAGAAGACCAGCGCATCCGCGCCGTTCAGCACCGGCGCCAACTCCGCGTGGAAGCGCACGCCCGCCGCCTCGGCCGGGGCGCGCCGCGCGGCGCTCAGATCGGTGCCGAGGACGGTGAAGCCCTTGCCCGCCAGCGTCGCGGCCATGCCGAGCCCCATATTCCCGAGGCCGACGACCCCGACCGTCCTGATCTCCATGCGGCTGCTCCGTGCTGATGCCGGGGCCAGCATCGAACCGGCGGTGCGTTGCCACAAGCCGAGAGTATGGAACAGAGCGTTCGCGTTATGGCAACGCAAAGGCTCAACCGGGGCGGAAGGCCTCCAGCGTCGTCGCCACCCGGGCGGCCAGGCCCTCGACCGCCTCCGGCAGGCGCCGCCCGGCCCGGACCAGCAGATGCGTGGTCGCTTCGGCCAGCAGCGGATCGGCCAGCGGCACGGCGACCAGTTGGCCCGCCTTCACCTCGGTGGCGGCGGCGAATGCGGGCAGGAAGGTCACGCCCATGCCCCCCAGGACAAAGCGGCGCTGCAACTCGACGGAGGGCGTCTCCAGCCGCACCTTGAGGCGGAACCCGCCATCCGCCTCGACGCGGCCCAGCAGCCGGCGCACCCCATGGTCAGGCGGCAGCACCGCGCAGGGTGCCGCCGCGAAGGCCCGCAGGCTGGAGGCCGCGCGCAACGGATCACCCGGCCGGAGCAGGGCCGCCAGCGGCTGGCGGGCATGGGCCAGGGAGCGCAGCGCCGGATGGGCGGGCGGGTTGTAGGCGAGCCCCAGATCCGCCTCGCCCTCCGCCACCGCGGCCAGGATGCGGTCGGTGCCGCCGAGGGCCACCTGATAGGTGATGCCGGGGTGGGCCGCGGCGAAGCCGGCCAGCGCATTCTCCACCAGATCGGTCAGGAAGCCGCCGCCGCAGCACAGGCGCACCTGCCCGGCCTGGACGCCGCGCAGCCGCCCCAGCCGCTCGGCCAGCAGGGCGGCATCGTCGGCCTGGCGCTCGGCGTGCTCGGCCACGATCCGCCCCGCCTCGGTCAGCGCCACGCCGCGCGGCAGGCGCTCCAGCAGCACGGCGCCGCAGCCGGCCTCCAGCTCCGCCACCTGCCGGCTGATGGCCGAGGCGGCGACGTTCAGCGCCTCCGCCGCGCCCCGGATGGAGCCGGCGCGCGCGACGGCCAGGAAGTAGCGCAGGGCGCGGTCATGGGTCATCCGGGCCGAGGCTAACAGGATTCGCGCCGGCGCGGGTCGGCCCCCGCACAATCCGGGTTGACGCTGAGGCCGCTCCGGGCCATCGAACGCCCACGAAGCAGAGCGCGAAAAAAGGACCGGGAGGGGAACCCCTCCGTTGAGGACCCTCGATGAGTGACGTGACCACGACAGACATTGCCGGCGCCTCCGAGGTGCGTGACTGGATCACGCTGCTCAAGCCGCGTGTGCTGACCCTCGTGGTCTATACCGGCATCATCGGCCTGCTGGTCGCACCCGGCGCGATGCACCCTGTCCTCGCCATCACCGCCATCCTGTGCATCACGGTCGCCGCGGGTGCGGCGGGTGCCATGAACATGTGGTACGACCGCGACATCGACAGCGTGATGCGCCGCACCATCAAGCGCCCCATCCCGACCGGCCGCATCAGCGCCGATGCCGCGCTGACCTATGGCGTGCTGCTGGCGGTGGGCTCGGTCGTGCTGATGGCGCTGGCCACCAATTGGCTCGCGGCGGGCGTGCTGGCCTTCTCGATCTTCTTCTATGTCGTGATCTACACCATGTGGCTGAAGCGCCGCACGCCGCAGAACATCGTCATCGGCGGCGCGGCCGGCGCCTTCCCGCCGCTCATCGGCTGGGTCGCGGTCACCGGCAGCATCGAGCCGCTGCCGCTGGTGCTCTTCGCCATCATCTTCATGTGGACGCCGCCGCATTTCTGGGCGCTCTCGCTCTGGGCGCACCAGGATTACGAGCGCGCGGGCGTGCCCATGCTGCCCGTGACCCATGGCGCGCGCGAGACGCGCAAGCAGGTGGTGATCTACACGGTCCTGCTGGTGCCGCTCACGCTCGCCCCCTGGCTGATGGGCTTCAACACCTGGGTCTATGGCGTGGTCGCTGCCCTGCTCGGCGCCAATTTCCTGCGCCACGCCTGGCTCACCTGGCGCGACGAGCAGGACGAGGCCGGTGTCTCGCTCACCAAGGACATGCCGGCCAAGCGCTGCTTCAAATACAGCATCTCCTACCTCTTCCTGCTCTTTGGCGCGCTGGCGCTGGATCGGCTGCTGCTCGCATGACGCCCGAGGAGAAGGCGATCTTCGAGCGCCGTCGCCGGGCGCGGAACTGGGCCATTCTCGCGGCACTCGCGGGGCTTTCGGTGCTGTTCTACTTCATCTCGATCGCGCGGCTGCTGCGGGACTGACGCCCGCGAAGAACGCCTCGCGCAGCGCGTCGCGCGCATCGCCGGGCCGCGCCTCCACCAGCACCAGTTCAAGCCGCGCGCCGGGTGCCGCGCGGCAGAGATGGGTCCAGCCGCCATCGCCGGCATGCAGCACGAGGTAGAACTCCGCCCAGGCGGTGCGGCCGGTGCGGTCGGCCCATTCGCGGCCGCCCAGATGGATGGCGAAGTCACCCGGCGCGAGGCAGGGCGAGAGGTCGTGCGGGGCGTTCAACATGCGTGGTCTCCTGTCCGAGGCGGAGACGGCGCTTGTGCTGTGGAAGGCCCGCTTGGTTGCCGGGACGGCCACATCCCCCCCTTGCGGAGGGCGCCACCTTGCCCGGGAAGGCAGGTTGGCGTTGGGCGCCGGCCCAACTCTTGATGCAGCTTCCGCATAGCGGCGCCGGAACGGCCGGGCAAGAGGCTTGCGCGCCCGGCGGGAAGGGGCCAATTCACCGCCATGACCCCGCAAGAGGCTCTCGCCCGGAAGAACCGCCGCCTCGGCTTCGCCGCCTTCGGCTTCGTCGCCTTCATGGTGGGGGTGAGTTTCGCGGCCGTGCCGCTCTATGACCTCTTCTGCCGTGTCACCGGCTTCGGCGGCACGCCGATGATCGGCCAGGCCGCACCGGCCACGCCCGGCACCGCGATGGTCACGGTGCGCTTCAACGCGCAGACACACCCCAACCTGCCCTGGCGCTTCGAGGCGCAGCAGCCCGTGATGCAGATGCGCGTGGGCGAGGAGGCGTTGGCCTTCTACGTCGCGCGCAACACCGGCACCGCGCCGGTGACGGGCATCTCGACCTACAACGTCACGCCCGATGTGGTGGCCAAGTATTTCCACAAGACCGCCTGCTTCTGCTTCGAGGAGCAGACGCTCGAGCCCGGCCAGTCGGTGGACATGCCGCTGGCCTTCTGGGTGGACCCGCGCATCGCGGAAGACCCGGCGACGCGCGGCATCCGCACCATCAGCATCAACTACACCTTCTTCCGCAGCCTGAACGATGCGGAGCGCAGCGGCGCCCTGGCCAATGCCGGCCCGCATGTGGGGGCGCGGCGGTAACGGTTTTCAGGCGCAATTCCACCGCTTTCCCGCCGCCCCACCCTTGATCCGCACCGCGTTTTCCGGGATTGTGCGCCGCAACGCCCGGGGCCCTCTCGCATTCCGGGGGACAAGACGCAGGACGAGCGATGGCCAGCAACGCCGAGGGCGCAAGCCCCTACAAGCACCCCTACCATCTGGTGGAGCCCTCCTACTGGCCGATCCTCTCGGCCTTCTCCGCCGGCATCATGCTCTTCGGCATCATCGTGCTGGCGCATGGCGGCGGGCAGTGGGTGCTGGGCGTCGGTGCCGTGGCCGTGCTGGCCTGCATGTTCGGCTGGTGGCGTGACGTCCTGAAGGAGAGCCGCACGCCGGGCCTGCACTCCGCCGTCGTCCGCCTCGGCCTGCGCTACGGCATGATCCTCTTCATCGCCTCCGAGGTGATGTTCTTCGTCGCCTTCTTCTGGGCCTATTTCCACTTCGCCCTCTATCCGGAGCACGTCTCCGGCGCCGCCACGGCGATCTGGCCGCCGGCCGGGGTCAAGACCTTCGACCCCTGGAGCCTGCCCTTCCTGAACACCATGATCCTGCTGCTCTCGGGCTGCACGGTGACCTGGGCGCACCACGCACTGCTGCACAATGACCGCAAGGGCCTCGTCGTCGGCCTGGCACTCACCGTGGTGCTCGGCATCGCCTTCACCGGGCTGCAGGTCTGGGAATACAGCATGGCGCCCTTCCACTTCACGGGCGGCATCTATCCCTCGGTCTTCTTCCTGGCCACCGGCTTCCACGGCTTCCATGTGGTCGTCGGCACCATCTTCCTCGCGGTCTGCCTGTTCCGCGCCATGGCCGGCCACTTCACGCCGGAGAAGCATTTCGGCTTCGAGGCCGCCGCCTGGTACTGGCACTTCGTGGACGTGGTGTGGCTGTTCCTCTTCGTGTCCATCTACATCTTCGGCGCGGGCGAAATCGCGCATCACTGAGCATGGCGGGCGGGGCGCGGGGCGCCTCGCTCTTCCTGCGCTGGCGCGGATCCACAACCTCAGGTATCGGAAGTGACGTTTCGGGCTCGCCGCATTTCCGGCGCGCCTTCCTTTCGGAGTTGAGATGCCCCGCCCTGTCGCGCTGATCATCGGCATCACCGGTCAGGACGGATCCTTCCTCGCCGAACTTCTGCTGCGGAAGGGCTATGCGGTGCACGGTCTGCGCCGCCGCACCTCCGTCCCCAATCTCGGCAATCTCGCTTCTCTCATCGCCGAGGGCGCCGAACTGCACCTCCATCACGGAGACCTGACGGAGGGCGGCAGCCTTTTGCGCGTTCTGCAGCGCGTGCGGCCCGAAGAAATCTACAACCTCGCCGGCATGAGCCTCGCCGCCGGCCGCGCGCCGCAGAATGCCGCGGCCCTGCATGCGCTTGGCACCCAACGCCTGTTGGATGCGGTGCGGTTGCACGACCCTGGCCGGCGCATCCGCCTCTTCCAGGGCTCCAGCTACGAGATCTTCGCGCCGGACAGCGCCACCCCCGCCGACGAGGCGGCCGGCTTCGCTCCGGAATCCCCGAACGGCGTCGCGCGCCTGCAGGCCTATTGGCTGATCGCGACGGCGCGCGAGCGCCACGGGATGCACGCCTCCAGCGGCATCGCCTTCCCGCATGCGAGCGCCCGGGCGGCGCCGGACACGCTGCTGCGCCATATCGCGCGCGGGGCGCTCGCCCTCTCCCGGGGCGATGCGCCGGCCGTGTCTCTCGGTGCGCTGGACCTGGCGCAGCACTGGGGCCATGCGCGGGACCATGCCGAGGCCGCCTGGCGCATGCTCCAGCAGCCCGAGCCTGGTGACCTCGTGCTCGCCGGCGGGCCGGTGCACACGCTGCGGCAAGTGGTCCAGCGCATCTTCGCCTTGGCCGGAGCGCCGCTCGCCTGGCAGGGCACGGGCTGGGCCGAGACCGGGCTCTGCTCCGCCACCGGGCGGGTGCTGGTCCGCCTGGACCCGGCCGCGCCCGGTTGCCGCGGCCCGCTGGGTGACGCTTCGCGCGCGCGCCGCCTGCTGGGCTGGGAGCCCGCCACCGACATCGATGCCCTGCTGGCCGAGATTCTCGCGGATGAGCGGCTGGCCCTGGCGCGGCGAACGGCGTGACGGCGCGACCATGAGGGGCGGCTAGATGGCCTTGCGTGGACGCATCGACGGGGTCTTCGACGGCAAGCTCCGCGGCTGGCTCTGGGATCCGGATGATCCGCTCCGCCGCTTTTCCGGCCGGATCCTCCTCGACGGCCAGCCCCTCGCCGAGGTGCGCGGCGATCTCCCGCGGCCCGACCTCGAGGCCATCGGCTTCGGCGAGGGGGGTGGTGGCTTCGAGTATGCCTTGCCCATCGCGGTTCAGGACGGCGCGATGCATGAGGTGCGCCTCATCGCGGAGCAGCTGTGGATCCAGATCGAGCTGGATCGTCTCTCCCTGCCGCTGCCGGCCCGGCTGCACATGCTGCGTGGCCAATTGCACGGCATCGTGGGGGGGCATTGCAGCGGCTGGGTCTGGGACGCGGCCCGCCCGCTCGACCGCGTGACGGTGGAACTGGTGCAGGACGGCCAGGTCCTGGCCCGGCAGCCGGCCGGCCTGCGCCGGCTTGAGCTGGCCCGGGCCGGCATCGGCGATGGCGCGCACGGCTTTGCCTTCGACCTCGCCCGGTTGCAGCCACCCCTCGCCGAGGGCGCGCGGCTTGAGCTGCGTGCCGTGGGCGGTCACGGCGAATGGACGCTGGGCGCGGTGACGCTCGGCGTGGGTCAGGTCCGTCCTGCCACGCCGACCCCCTCCGTGGAGCCCGTGGCGCGCATGAGCCGGCGCCGCCACCTCGCCGCCATCCGCAAGGCGGAGGCCGAGCAGAATCTCGCGGGCGCGGTGCGCCTGCTCGAGGCCGCCCTGCTGGATTACGCGGATGACCCGGACCTGCTCTCCATCCGCGCCCGCATCCATCTTGCCCAGCAGGAGCTGGAGCCGGCCGAGCGCCTGGCGAGCGCGGTGCTGCGCGACCATCCGGGCCATGAGCGCGCGACGCTGATCCTGGCGCGGGCGAGCACGGCGCTGGGCCGGCATGAGGCCGCGATCGAGACGTGGCGTGCCATCGGCCCGCATGACGCCGCCTTCCGTGAGCGCGTGACGAAGCGCGCGCGCAGCCTCATCGCGCTGCAGCGCCAGGCCGAGGCGCTGCAGGAGGCGGCGGAGGCGGTGCGGCAGCGGCCCGGCGATGTGGAGCTGCTGCGCCATCTCGCCCTCACGGCGGAGGCGGTCGGCGCGCCCCGTGCAGCGCTGGCCCATTGGCGCCGCCTGCTGGATGCGGTGCCGGACGATCCGGCCGGGCGGGCGCGGATCCGCACGCTGGAACAATCCCTCACCCCCGCCACGGAACAGGCGCTGGCCTCGCCCCTCGTGCATGCGGAGCTGCGCGATTGGCCCGGCCCGCTGGAGGCTTGGGCCGGTGCTGAAGCGGCCTGGCCTCTCCCTGGCCTGCGCCTGCGTGCCCTGGGCATGGGCGGGCGCGCCCTGGGCATGGGCGGGCGCGCCATGGTGACGCCGGCCGAGCCCCGACAGCTCCGCCCGGGCGACCTGCCCGGCTACGGCCTGCTGCTCCGTGCGGAAGGAAGTGGGGCGGAGATCGGCTTCGTCCTCGCCAGCCGCGATCCGCTCCGCATGGCGCTGGAAACCCAGGCCTGGGCGCCAGGCCCGGGGCTCGTGCTGGTCTTGCGCCGCACCGACGCAGGAGGGGCGGAAGCCGGGGAGCGTGAGCTGGCCCGGATCGAGCCCCCTCTCCGCCCCGCCCTGCACCGCTTCGACCTCGCGCCTGACGGCCTCGAGCGGGAGGCGGCCGGGTTGGAGCTGGTCCTGCGGATCGAGGGGGCGGGAGCCCTCCTGCTGCGCCCACCACGCCCCCTGTCGCGGCTCCGCACGGCCGAGGCCGTTCCCGTGCCGCAGGGCTTCGAATGCCCCGAGCTGGCCCTCCCGCCGCCCTCGGCACGGCGCGACAGCGGGCGCCGGGCCGATGCCCTCATGTCCTTGGCGACACCTTTCACGTCGATCGTCATTGCCGCGCCGCCCGAGGCGCTTTCCAGCATCATCCATCGCGTGCTGGGCGGGACGGCGGCGCCCTTCGAATGCCTGCTGGCGGTGAAGCCCGATTGGCCCGAGGCGCTGACGGCCGCGCTGCGCGCCCTGGCCGCCCTCGACCCGCGCCTCAGGCTGTTGCCGGAGGGCGCCGCCGCCGCGACAGGCTGGGTCGCGCGGGTCGAGGCGCCACCGCCGGGGGGAGAGGAATGGCTCTGCGGGCTGCATCGCGAGGCCGCGCGGCGTGGCCGTGCGGAAGCGCCGGGCGTGCTTCTCTCCCGCGCCGGGTGAGAGGGCGCGCGGTCGTCAGTTCAGGCCGTTCAGCCGTTCCTGCACGATGTTGCGCCAGGGCGCATCCGCCGGCGCCTCGGCCAGCAATTGCGTCCAGATCGCGCGCGCCGTCGCGCTGCGCCCGGCCCGCGCCTCGGCCAGCCCGGCCAGGAAGCGCAGCCGCGGGTCCTGCGGCTGCACGGCGAGCGCGCGCGTGAGCCAGCGCAGCGCATTCTCCGGCCGGTTCAGCTCGATCTCGATCTCGGCCACGTCGCCGGCCAGCCCCACATCGAAGCCGCCGCTCAGCGCCTTCTCCCAGGCCGCCGCGGCTTCCGCGAGACGGCCGCGGTTGCGCTCGGCATTGCCGAGCAGGATGAAGCCCTGGCGGCCCACCTGGGTGTTCGGGTCGGCGGTCGCGAGGCGCGAGCGGAGCTGCGTCAGCATCGCTTCGTCCTGCGCATCGGCCTCCTGCCGCACGGCGAGCGTGGCGGAGGGCATATCGGGGAAGCCGCGCTCGACATAGAGCGTCACGCCGACCACCGGCACCAGGACCAGGGCCGCCAGCAGCAGGATGGAGGGCCGGCCCGGCACGCTGAGCGCCTCGGGCGCGGGAGCGGCCAGCAGGCGGCGCTGCACCTCGACCGTCGCGGCCTTGTAGGCCGCCTCATCCAGGCGACCCTCGGCGCGCTGCGCCTCCAGTTCGGCGAGCTGCGCATGGAACAGCGCCACATCGGCCTCACCCCGGCCGCGCGGGCGGGGCGGCCGCAGCACCGTATAGGCGAGCGGCGAGAGAATGAGCGCGGCCACCAGGCCCAAAGCCAACCACATCACGCCTTGGGGTCACCTTGCAAAGCGGCGAGGCGCTGGCGCTCGGCCTCGGTCAATTCCAGGGGGCCGATGCCGGCCGGGGCCGCCACGCGGCGCGCCCGCCAGATGGCGAAGAGCCCGCCCAGCAGGGCCAGCGCCGGCGTGGCCCAGAGCAGCAGCGTGCTCCATTTGAAGGGCGGCCGCAGCAGCACGAAATCGCCGTAGCGCTCATGCACGAAGGCCATCACCTGCTCGTTGCTCGCACCCCGCTCCACCTGCTCGCGCACGATGCGGCGCAGGTCCCGCGCCAGCGAGGCATCGCTGTCCTCGATGGACTGGTTCTGGCAGACGAGGCAGCGCAGCTCCTTGCCGATCTCGCGCGCCCGCTGCTCCTGCACGGGGTCCCGCAGGCGATAGGTGGTGTCGCCGATCTGGGCGAAGGCGGGGGAGACGCACAGCAGCGCGAACGCCAGCAGCAACGGGCCAGCCCAACGAGAATCCGGCCGCATAGCGGCCGGCGCCGCCCCACCGGACGCATGGCCCAGCGCGCCCGCCGCGCGGCGAAGCCAAGCGCGCGCCCGGCGCCTGAGGGCGTCAAAAAAACTCATGCTCTCAGACGGGCCAGCAAGGGCAGCACATCCTGGCTCATCAGCTCGGGCGTCAGGGGCCCGGCGAAGCGCCAGCGGATGATGCCGCCGCGGTCCAGGATGTAGGTCTCCGGCACGCCATAGACGCCCCAGTCGATGGAGACGCGGCCGGGCTCATCCACGCCCAGCCGCGCGAAGGGATTGCCATGGCGCGTCAGGAAGGCCTGCGCCTCGCGCGGGCGGTCCTTGTAGTTCACGCCCCAGAGCGCCACGCCCTGGCGCTGCAAGGCCATGAGATGCGGATGCTCGATGATGCAGGGCGCGCACCAGCTGGCCCAGAAATTCACGACCACCGGGCCGGGCAGGCCGCGGAAATCGGCGGAGGACAAGGCCGGCAGGCCGGAGCTTTCCAGCGCCGGCAGCGTGAATTCCGGCGGCGGCTTGCCCAGCAGCGCCGAAGGCACGCCGCGCGGGTTGAAGCTGCCATCCTGCAGGCCGCGCAGCATGGCCCAGAAGCCCACGCCAGCCGCGGCGGCCACGCCCAGCGGCGCGAAGAGCAGCAGCTTGCGGCGCGACGGCTTGGGCGCCGGCGTCATCACCTCGCTCATGCGGCCGCCTCCGCCTCATCCTTGCGGCGCCGCGCGGGCGCGGCGATGCGAATGCGCCGGTCGCTGAGCGAGAAGGCCGCGCCGAGGGCCATAATGCCCGCGCCGAGCCAGATCCAGGGCGCCAGCGGATTGTTGTGCAGGCGCAGCACCGCCTCGCCATCACGCTCCTCGCCCAGCACGGCATAGAGGTCGCCCGCCGGCGAGGTGCGGATCGCGGCCTCGGTCGTGTTGGTGCGGCCGATCGGGAAGTAGCGCTTGGAGGGCTCCATCACATGCACCACGCGCCCGTCGCGCAGCACGGTGATGGTGGCCTTGCGCGCGGTGAAGTTGGGGCCGACGAAATCGCGCACGCCCTCCAGCCGCCATTCATACCCGGCGAATGTCGTCGAGCCGCCGGGCGGCACCGCCACCAGCTTCTCGGTGGCGAGCCCCATGCCGGAGATGCCGAGGATGGTGACGCCCACGCCCGCATGCGAGATGGCGGCACCCCAGGCCGCGCGCGGCAGGTTGCGCGCGCGGTTCCAGGCATTGCGCAGGCTGGTGCGCCCCACCCCCGCGCGGTCCGCGATGTCGGCCACCGCGCCGGCCAGCAGCCAGAAGGCGCAGGCGAAGCCGAGCGCGCTCAGCACATGCCAGCCGGCCAGCGCCAGCGTCAGGATGAAGGCCAGCAGCGCCACGCAGGCCGCCCACCAGAGCCGCTGCAGCACGGGCCAGAGCGCGGCGCGCTTCCAGGCCAGCATGGGCCCGACCGCCATCGCCATCACCAGCGGCAGGGCGAGCGGCGCCGTCGCCGCGTTGAAGAAGGGCGGGCCCACCGAGATCATCTGCCCGGTCAGCAGGTCCAGGAACAGCGGATAGAGCGTGCCGACGAAGACCACCGCCGTGATCGAGCACAGCAGCAGGTTGTTCAGCACGATCCCGCCCTCGCGCGAGATGGGCGCGAAGAAGCCGGCCGGCGCCATGGCCGGCGCGCGCCAGGCAAACAGCGCGAAGGCGCCCGCGACATAGATGCCGAGCAGGCAGAGGATGAAGATGCCGCGCGCCGGGTCGGAGGCGAAGGAATGGACCGAGTTCAGCACGCCCGAGCGCACCAGGAAGGTGCCGAGCAGCGAAAGCGCGAAGGCCAGCAGCGCCAGCAGCACCGTCCAGACCTTCAGCGCCTCGCGCTTCTCCACCACGATGGCCGAATGCAGCAGCGCGGTGCCGGCGAGCCAGGGCAGCAGCGAGGCGTTCTCGACGGGGTCCCAGAACCAGTAGCCGCCCCAGCCCAGCTCGTAATAGGCCCACCAGGAGCCGATGGAGATGCCCATGGTGAGGAAGGACCAGGCGGCGAGGCTCCAGGGCCGCACCCAGCGCCCCCAGGCGGCGTCCACGCGGCCCTCGATCAGCGCGGCGACGGCAAACGCGAAGGTCACCGCGTAGCCGACATAGCCGAGGTAGAGCAGCGGCGGATGGATCGCGAGGCCGATATCCTGGAGCAGCGGGTTCAGCCCCTGGCCATCCGGCGGCGGCGGCCAGATGCGCTCGAAGGGGTTCGAGGTGAAGAGGATGAAGGCGAGGAAGCCCAGCGAGATCATCCCCATCACCGCCTGCACCCGCGCCTGCAAGGCGGAGGGCAACGAGCCGCCGAAGCCGGCCACGGCCGCCGAGCAGCCCGCCAGCACCAGCACCCAGAGGATCATCGAGCCCTCATGGTTGCCCCAGGTGCCGGTGATCTTGAACAGCATGGGTTTCGCGGAGTGGCTGTTGGCGACGACGTTCACCACGGTGGTGTCATTCGTCGCATAGGCCCAGATGAGGGCGGCGAAGCTGATGCCGATGGCGATGAAGCCGGCGACGGCGAGCGGCGCGCCCGATGCCATCAGCCGCACATCGCCGCGCTGTGCGCCCCAGAGCGGCAGGAAGGACTGCGTGATGGCGAGCATCGCCGCCAGGATCAGCGCGAAATGGCCGAGTTCGGGGATCATGAGCCGCTCCTCTGCCCAGCCGGCGGGCGCTGCGGATCCAGCGTGTTCCAGTTGGCGGCCGGAGGTGCCGCGCCCTGCGCCGGGTTCCAATGGCCCGAGCGCTTCAGCGCATCGGCCACCTCGGGCGGCATGTAGGTCTCGTCATGGCGGGCCAGCACCTCGCGCGCGCGGAAGGTGCCGTCTTCGCCCATCATGCCCTGCGTGACCACGCCCTGGCCCTCGCGGAACAGGTCGGGCAGGACGCCCGTGAAGACGACGGGGATGGCATGCGCGCCATCGGTCACGCGGAAGCGGATGGCGGGGCGGCCCTGGTATTCGCCCTGGCGCTGCACGCTGCCCTCCTCCACCAGGCCCCCCAGGCGGAAGGCCCTGCCGGGCGGCGGCGTCTCGCGCACGATGTCCGATGGCGAGCGGAAGAAGACGAGATTGTCCTGGAAGGCCGTCAGCGTCAGCGCTGTGGCGCTGCCAAGGCCGATGGCGCAGAGCAGGAGGATGTAGAGCCGGCGCTTCTTGCGCGTCATTTCTGCCGTTCCAGTTGGGCAAGTTGCCGCTTGGCCGCGCGATGGCGCGACAGGGCGGAGAGGGCGAGGGCGGCGAAGACGGAGAGTACCGCGCCCCAGCTTGCCAGGACGTGGATCCAATGGGTGGAAAGGCTCATGCCTCCACGCTCCGCATGGCGCCGCCCGGCGCATCCGCGCGCCGTGCCGCGGCCATCTGCAGCGCCCGCACGCGCCGCTCCATCACGGCCGCGCGCGTGGCCGCCAGCGTCACCGCCATGAAGGCGAGCGTGAAGCCCAGCGTGCACCAGAGCAGCGGGTAGAGGATGTCCACATGCATCCCCGGCGCGTCGAGCCGCGTCACGGAAGCCGGCTGGTGCAGCGTGTTCCACCAGTCCACGCTGAACTTCACGATGGGCACGTTCACCACGCCCACCAGCGCGAGGATCGCGCCCATGCGCGCGCCGCGCTCGGGGTCGTCGAAGGCGCGCACCAGCGCGGCATGGCCGAGCCAGAGGAAGAACAGCACCAGCACGGAGGTGAGCCGCGCATCCCAGACCCACCAGGTGCCCCACATGGGCTTGCCCCAGAGGCTGCCCGTCAGCAGGCAGAGCGCGGTGACGGCGGCGCCGATCGGCGACAACTCGCGCGCCGTCAGATCCGCCAGCGGATGCCGCCAGATCAGCGACATGAGCGAAAGGATGGCCAGGCCCATGTAGCCGCCCATGGCCAGCCAGGCCATCGGCACATGGACGAACATGATCCGCACCGTCTCGCCCTGCTGCCAGTCGCGCGGCGCGAGCCACAGCCCCCAGACGATGCCGGTGCCGAGCACGATCAGCGCCGCCCAGGAGAGCCAGGGCAGCCAGTTGTCCGTCAGCCGCAGGAAGCGGCCCGGATTGGCGAAGCGATGCAGCGAGCCTGACGACCGCGGATTTGAACCAGCGTTTTCCACATCCCCACCATAGGCAGATGCGCCCCGGGATTGAAGCGCCCCGCGCGATGCATCCGCCAGCCAAAAGTTATCCCAGCGCAATGATTTGCGCCCCATTGGCGCGTTCGTGTCAGATATGCGAAGCCTTGGCCGGAACGCCACATGTCGTCGCGAAGAATCCCATGGCCAAAACGAAGTCCCGCCCGCCCGCTTTCCTGGTGAAGTCCGAGCCCGATGTCTTCGGCTGGGACCAGCAGGTGGCCAATGGCGTCGAGCCCTGGACCGGCGTGCGCAACGCCCAGGCGGCCAATGTCCTCCGCGCCATGCAGCTGGGGGATCGCGTCTTCTTCTACCACTCCAATATCGGCAAGGAGGTGGTAGGCATCGTCGAAGTCGTCCGGACCGCCTATCCCGACCCGACCGATGAGACCGGCCGTTGGGTCTGCGTGGATGTGAAGACGGTCTCGAAGCTGCCGCAGCCCGTGCCACTCGCCGCCATCAAGGCCGAGCCGCGGCTGGAAGGCATCGGCCTGATCCGCCAGTCGCGCCTCTCCGTCATGCCCATCGCGCCCGAGCATGCGGCGGTGATCCTGGAGATGGCCGGCGCATGATCCGCATGCTGCGTGACCATTGGCTGATCGGCGCCCTGATCGGCGCGCCCCTGCTGCTGGCCATGGCGCCCGTGCAGCAGGTGGTGATGCCGCCCTGGCTGCTCTGGGTGTTCCTCGCGCAGCCGCTCTACATGATGCACCAACTGGAAGAGCATGTGGGCGACCGCTTCCGCCTCTTCGTGAATCAGCGCCTGGCCGGCGGCAAGGAGGCGCTGACGCCCACCGCCGTCGCCGTCATCAACATCGGCGGCGTCTGGATCGTGAATGCGGTGGCGCTGCTGCTCGCGGCCACGCATCACCCGGGCTGGGGGCTGCTCGCGGCGTATCTCATGGTGGTCAATGCGGGCACGCATATCGTGGCCGCGGTCAAGCTGAAGGCGTATAATCCCGGCCTCGTCAGCGCCGTGCTGCTGTTTCTGCCGGCGGGCCTCGCGACGCTCATCCTCGTCTCCGGCCAGCCCGGGGTGGGCTTCGTCGAGCATCTGGGCGCCTTGCTCTTCATCCTCGCGCTGCACGCCATCATCGTGCTGCACGTGACGCGCCGCTCCACATGACCGAGACGGCCGATTGGCGCGTCCTCTGCCGCATCGAGGACATCCCGGATGGCGAGGCGCGGGGCTTCGCGGCGCCGCCCGGCGGCTTCACCGGCCTCTTCGCCATCCGCCGTGGCGCGCGCGTGCTGGTCTACGTCAATTCCTGCCCGCATATCGGCCTGCCGCTGGAGCCGGTGCCGGATCGTTTCCTCGACCGCAAGAAGGAGATGATCGTCTGCGCCGCGCATGGCGCGCGCTTCCGCATCGAGGATGGGGAATGCGTCTCCGGCCCCTGCATGGGCGATGTGCTGGAGGCGGTGGAGGTGCGCATCATCGAAGGCGAGGTGCGCGTGCCCCCGGATGCGGGAATCTGATCCACCGGGGGTTTGACCGGACGAATGGGCGCGCTAGGTTGCGCGCCGAGGAAATACCGGTCCCCTAGAGAGGGAAATCCCTGCATGTCCATGATCACCCGCCGCGCCCTGCTCGGCACCGGCGCCGCCGTGGCGCTGGCCAGCCCTGCGCTCGCCTTCCCCGACCGCACCATCCGCATCATCTCGGGCTTCCCGCCCGGCGGGCTGAACGATGTGGTGAGCCGCGCCATGGCGGCGTCGCTGACGCCCATCCTGGGCGTCTCCGTCGTGGTCGAGAACCGCGTCGGCGCCGGCGGCAGCGTGGGCGGCACGGCGGCCGCGCGCTCGGCGCCCGATGGCCACACCCTCTGGATGGGGATCGTGGACACCCAGGCGATCCTGCCCACCGCGATGCGCGCGCTGCAATACGACCCGGACCGCGATTTCGCGCCGATCAGCTTCGTCGCCAACGTGCCCTTCGCCTTCATCAGCGGCCCCTCCCAGCCCAATATCCGCGACTTCCGCGCGCTGATGGCCGCCGCCAAGGCGCGCCCCGGCGCGATCAGCTTTGCGAGCTGGGGGGTCGCTTCCACCTCGCATCTCGCGATGGAGCGCGTGCTGCGCCAACAGCAGGTGGAAATGCTGCACGTGCCCTTCACCGGCCAGGCGCCGGGCATGCAGGCCATCATCGCGAGCCAGGTGGATTGCATGGCCCTGCCGGCCGGCGGCGCCGAGGGCGCCTGGCGCGCCGGGCAGTTGCGTGTGCTGGCCGTCGCCGCCAAGCAGCGCGTGCCGCTCTATCCCGATGCGCCCACCATCCTGGAGCTGGGCGGCACGCTGGATGCCGGCCTCTGGAAGGCGATCTACGCGCCGGCCCGCACGCCCGCGCCGGTCATCACCCGCCTGAACCAGGCGGTGCGCGAGGCGATGGCCCAGCCGCAATTCATCGAGGTGCTGCGCCTGCAGGGTGCCGTGCCCGAGCCCTCGACGCCCGAGGCGCTGGCCGAGTTGCAGCGCCGCGAGCGCGCCGCCTGGGGTGAAGTGGTGCAGGCCACCGGCGCCTATCTGAACTGAGCGGGAAGGGCGGGGGCGGCGCATGTACACGCTGATCAGCGCCACCCCCTCGCCCTATGCGCGCAAGGTGCGCATCGCGCTGCTGGAGAAGGGCATCCCCTTCACGCTCCAGACGGAGGTGCCCTGGCACGGCACCACGGCGACGCCCGCCTATAACCCGCTGGAGAAGCTGCCCGTGCTGGTGCAGCCCGACGGCACCGGCATTTATGAGAGCCGCTTCATCCTGGAATGGCTGGAGGTGAAGCACCCCACCCCCCGCCTCCTGCCCGACGACCCGGAGGCGATCCTCGCGGCGCGGCAGGTGGAGGTCCTCGCGGATGGCGTCTGCGATGCGGTGGTGCTGCTCTTCTTCGAGCGGATGCGTGCCGCCCCCAGCGAGGAATGGATCGCCCGCCAGCGCCGCAAGGTGGAGGGCGGCGTGCGGGCCCTGGCGGAACGCGCGGAGGATGGCTTCCTGGTCGGCAACCGCTTCGGCCTGGCCGATATCGCGGCGGGCACGGCGCTGCGCTACCTCGCGGTGCGCTTCCCGGAATTCGACTGGGCGGGGCAATACCCCAACCTCGCCGCGATGAGCGCGCGGCTGGAGGCGCGGCCCTCCTTCGCGGCGACCGTGCCGGTGCCACAGACCATCACCGAGAAGGTGGTCTAGGCTCGGGCCTTACCGCCCGCGCCGCTCCGCATGCGGCGGCCGCGCGCCGGCCGGCGTGCCGGCATCGAAGCCGAGGAAGCCGATCGAGGGCTGCGGCGCGCCGCCATTGGCCTGCCAGAGCTGCGGCAGGCGCGGCGTGGCGTTCACCGGCTGCACCGCCGTCTCACGCGCCTCGCGCGTCGGCGGCGGCGTGCGGGTGCGCACGGGCGGGCCGCGCAGCGGGATGGTGTCGGGCGGGGGCGGCGCATAGCCGGCCGTGCCGCGCACCGAGAGCACGTAGAACATGATCTCCGGCCGGCCCTGGTCGATCGCGGAATCCACCGCGGTCAGGCCCAGCGCGTTGCGCGCGTTCACATCGGCGCCGCGCGCCACCGCGTCCCGCACGGTTGCGATGTCGCCACGGTTGATGCCGTCGAACAGCGCATCATTGGGGTTCATGGAGGCGGGCGGCGTCTCGGCCGGGATGGGCGCCAGGCCGCGGCGCGCGGCCACGCCGGGCAGGGCCGGCGGCGGCTCGCGGGGCGCAGCGGTGACCGGCGGCGCCGTGGTGCGGCTGGAGCCGAGCATGCCCTGGGAAGCGGCCGGCAGGGCCGGCAGCAACAGGACGCCCGCGAGAAGCAGAGCAGGGGTGCGGGTCATCTCAGCGCCCTCCGAAGGTAAAACTGTCCGGCGGGGTCTCGGGGGCGGCGGGCGCCGCCTCTTTGATCTTCGCCTCGATCTGCTGCATCAGCCGGCCCAGGCCCTGGGTCAGCCCGCCCAGCTGCACCAGCGGAATGACCAGCATCCCCGCCGGAACCGGCTTGTTGTCGGCGCCCAGGCGCCCGAGCGTCAGCCGCACCACGCCATGCTGCACCGAAGCGTCGAGCAGGCCGTCGGTGAAGATGGTGGCCCCGAACGGGACGGAGGCCGGAGGGATCTGTTCGCTCATCGCATTAGCCATAGCCGAGGGGAGGGCCGGAGGCGAGGGGCTCCGCGCTACCAGGTCAGGGGCACGTTGAGGCGGGCCCCCGGGGCGGGCGTCTGCAGCAGCCGCTGGTCCGGGTGGGTCGGCGCCGGATCCGTGGCCGCGCTGCGGCTCGGCACGCGCGGATGGATCATGGTGGGGGTGAGCGTCGGCGATTGCGACGGCGCCACCGGCCGCGCCTCTATGTCGAGATTGGGCCGCGGCGCCAGCTGCGCCTGGGGCACGGAGGGCATGCCCTGGCCGAGCAGGCTGCCCGAAAAGCCGGGCGTGAGGGCGATGCCGCCATCCATGAAGGCGCGGTCCCGCGGGTCGCGGGGGCGTGGGCGGGGCGGCGCCTCGGCCCGCGGCGCGGGGGCCGCGGCCTGCGGCGTCGTGGCCGGGCTGGGGGAGGTCTGCGCGGGGGCAGGCAGGACGAGCAGCCCGGCGATGGCGAGGCCGAGAAGGGGTGTCACAGCCCCGCGACCCCGCGCGGGTCCTGCGGTGGATTGCCGGCGATCCCGGGTCCGCCCGCTTTCCAGGCCTTGAGCGACCAGTGCACGGACGGGAAAGCCAAATCGTCCCACGGGATCTCCTCCCAGGCGAAAAACCGCACGTCGAGGCTCTCTGGGCCGGGCGCGAAGCCCGGTTCTGCCAAGCGGGCTTTGTAGATGATCTGCACCTGCCCGATTCGCGCAATGGAATAGATGGCCAGCACCCCATCGAGTTCAAGCCGCGCGCGGGCCTCTTCCCAGGCCTCGCGCTTCGCCCCTTCCTCGGTGGTCTCACCCAGTTCCATGTAGCCGGCGGGCAGGGTCCAGTAGCCGCGGCGCGGCTCGATGGCGCGGCGGCAGAGCAGGATGCGCCCGCCCTCCGACACCACGCTGCCGACGACGATCTTCGGGTTCTCGTAGGCGATGAAGCCGCAATCGCCGCAGACCAGGCGCTCGCGGTCCTCGCCCTCGGGGACGCGGCGGACGAAGTTGGACATGCTCGCCCGCCGCCCCCTGACTTAGCCCGCGGAGGCCGCGAAGGCGAAGTTGTCGTAGCTGTTCTCGGCCACGCGGAACCACTGGAACAGCTCGGAGCGATAGGGGCGGTAGTTCTCCCAGATCGTCCGGAAGCGCGCGTTCTGCCCGGCGAGGTCGGCCATCAGCGCCTCGTTCGAGCGCCAGGCGAGCTGCAGGATCTCGCGCGAGTAGAAGCGCAGCTGCGTGCCCTGCGCGACGAGGCGGCGCAGCGCGATCGGGTTCAGGTGGTCGTAGCGGCTGACCATCTCGCTATCCGCCTCGGCGCAGGCGATGGCGAGCGCGTCCTTGTAGAGCTGCGGCAGTGCGTCGTACTGGCGCTTGTTGCTCATGAAGGTGAGGCGGGCGGAGGGCTCGAAGAAGCCCGGCGCGTAGTAGAAGCGCGCGACGCGGAAGAAGCCCAGGCGCTCATCGTCATGCGGGCCCACGAACTCGGTCGCGTCGATCGTGCCGCGCTCCAGCGCCGGGTAGATGTCGGCCGGGGCCACCAGGGTGGGGTTGGCGCCCATGCGCTGGAACACCTGCCCCGCGAGGCCGGAGATGCGGAACTTCAGGCCCTGCACATCCTGCTGCGTGCGGATTTCCTGGCGGAACCAGCCGCCCATCTGCGCGCCCGTGTCGCCGGCCGGCAGGCCCACGATGTTGTATTCGGCGAAGAGCTGGTCGGCGAATTGCTGACCGCCGCCATGGCGCATCCAGGCGGTCATCTGCCGGGTGTTCAGGCCGAAGGGGATGGCCGTGAAGAAGGCGAAGCCCGGCTCCTTGCCGATATACCAGTAGGAGGCGGTGTGGCCGCAATCGATGGTGCCGGCCTGCACCGCGTCCAGCACCTGCAGGCCCGGGACGATTTCACCGGCCGGGAAGACCTGGATGCGGAAGCGGTTCTCGGTCAGCGCCGCCACGCGGTTCGCGATGCGCTCCGGCGTGCCGAACAGCACGTCGAGGTTGCGCGGGAAGCTCGACTGGCAACGCCAGCGGATTTCCGGATTGGCCTGGGCGAGGGCGGGCGTGGCGAGCGCCGCCGGGGCGGCCATCGCGGCCGTGCCGAGGACGAGACGACGATTCATGACGTTTGCCTCCGAAGATGAAGAACTGGTGAGATGCGCATAACGCAGAGCCGCGCGCGGGGGAAGCGCGAAGCCGGTCAGGGGCCGGGCGGTGCGTCGGGGGCGGCGGGCGCATGGCGCGACCCGGCCACGGCATAGCCCTCGGCCTGCCCCGCCCGCAGCGCGGCCGGCAGGGACTGGCTGTAGAGAAACGCCGCCTCATCCGCCGCCTGCATGCGTTCGACGATGCGTCGCGCCACCGCGTCCAGCCGCCGCCGCTTCAGCCAGACGATGCCGAAATTGGCCGCGGGCCAGGCGGTCTCGTAGTCAAGCGGCACAAGACGGCCCGTCTCATGGAACAGCCGCGCCGTTCCGGCCGGGGCCAGCGTGCAGGCATCGGATTGCGCGGCGAGGGCGAGGTTGAGATGCGCCGTGGTGCCCATCATCGGATGGAAGCTGCTCGCCGCGCCCGGCGCCCGGCCCATCAGGGCGGCGTAGCGCCCCGCGATCCGTGTGCCCAGGCAGAGCGGATGGCGCAGCAGATCCGCCTCCCGCGCCGGCCGGCCGAGCGCCAGCAGCGGGTGGCCAGGCCGCACCCAGGTCAGCACGGCATGCCGCCGCAGGGGGATCACCTCGAATTCACCGGCCGAGGGCAATTCGGTGATCTCGCCCACCGCGAGGTCGGCGCGGCGCTCCTCCAGCAGGCGGAAGGCCTCGGCGAAATCGGTGGCGATGATCTGGATCCGCGTCTCCCGCGCGAGGTCGAGGCTGGCGGCGACGGCCGGCACCACCACGCAATCCAGCGGCATGGAGGCGGAGGCGATGGTGAGCGTCCGCGACTGCGTGCCGCGCAGCGCCTCCACCGTGGCGGCGAGCGCGTCTAGCCGCGCCATCCTGCCCCTGGGCCAGGATGGCGCGGCCGGTATCGGTCGGCTCCATGGCCCGGCGCGAGCGGTCGAAGAGCGTGGCGCCCAGGCGCTCCTCGATCTGCGCCAGGCTGCGCGTGAGGCCGGGCTGCGAGAGGCCCAGCACACGGCTCGCCTTCACCAGGGATCCATGCTCCGCGATGGTGACGATGATCCGGAGGTCCCTTCCCTCCAACATATGCGTTTCCTGCAACGAAAAATTGAGCTTCCGGGATGATGGCAGGAAGCCTCCGCCCCCTTAAGGCTCTTTGGCAAGGCTGGCCGGGGGTTGGCGCGCCGCCGGGGCGAGTTAGCCGTTGCGCGGGCGAATCCCATTGCGGGAAGGTGTCGGCCGGTTCAGCATCGGGTTTTGAGGAGGCACGCGCATGCGGTGGAAAGGATGGGTTTCGCACCCTGTCTGGCTCGGACTGGGCTTGGCGCTTCTGCTCGGCGCCGCCGCCCAAGCGCAGACCGGCAACCCCACGCATGATGCCTTGCAGGCGCGCTCGGACACGGAGCGGCGGCAGGCCCTGCATGAGGCGGTCCGCTCGCGCGGGGATCAATGCAACAGCGTGATCCTGGCCTTTCATGCGGGGATGGACGGCCAGCGCAACGCCTTCTGGGATTTCCGCTGCGCCGATGGCGCCCAGTATCGTGCCAGGCTGCCCTCCGAGCGTTTCGCGGCGATCGCCTTCCTGCGCTGCGGCGCGGCGGCACCGACGCCGCATCACGGCGGCCCCTGTTTCCAGGCGGTGACGGGCGCCGCGGCGCAGGTCGCGGCCGCGGGTGGCGGCAATGAGGCCTCCTGTCGCGCCGCCTGCGCTTCCCAGCCCGCTGCCGGGCAAAACCAATGCGTGCAGCGCTGCCTCTCCGGTCAGGGCATCGAGGTCGGCCAACAGGCCGCCGCCACCCTGCCGCCCGGCACCCGCTTCGGTGCCATGTATGTGACCGACCAGCCTGTCGCGGCCTATGGCTTCGCCAATGGCAACACGGATCGCCTGGCGGTGAACATGGCCGCGGTGCGCATCTGTCAGACCCTGGCCGGCCAGGTGCCGTGCAAGTTCCAGGGCGAGCTGGTGAACCAGTGCGGCGCCATCGCCATGGCGATCAGCCGCCACCCCCGCGCCATGGTCATGACGTCCGACCTCTCGACCCAGGTCCTCAACCTCGCCACCACGGGGCGCGGAGCGAACCGGCAGGCCGCCGAGGCCGAGGCCCTGCAGGCCTGCCGCCGGGCGGAGGGGCCGGGCGTCCAATGCCGGATCGTGGCCGGGGGGTGCTGATCATGAGCCACACGAATTCCAAGACCGAGAGGACCACCGTCATGCGCCATCTGCTCGCGGGCCTCGGCCTCGCTGCCCTGCTTGCCGCCCCGCTTCCCACACCGGCCTGGGCGCAGGGCGCGCCGCAGGCCGGGCAGAATCGCCAGCAGGCGCGGCCCGCGACGACGCTCGACGCGGTGCGCCAGCGCGGCCACCTGCTATGTGGCGTGAATGGTGGCCTGGCCGGCTTCTCCGCCCCCGATCCGGCCGGCGTGATGCGCGGGCTGGATGCGGATTTCTGCCGGGCTGTCGCCGCGGCGGCCCTGGGCGATGCCACGAAGGTCCGCTTCGTCACGCAGGCCACGGTGGAAGCCGGGCTGGATGCCCTGGCCGCGCGGCGCATCGATGTGCTCGCCCGCAACGCGACCGTCACCCTCACCCGTGATGCGGGCCGGCCGGTGACGCCCACCGCCGTCATCTTCTACGACGGCATGGGCTTCCTGGTGCCGCGCGCGCTCAACGTCACCTCCCCGCGGCAGCTTGGCGGCCGGACGGTCTGCTGGGCCGGCGCCGCAGGGCCGGGCACGGCCGGCGCGAACATCGAGAGCTTCGACAGCCGGCACGGCCTGAACCTCACGATCCGCCGCTTCGACACGCCGGCTGAGATCGTCACTGCCATGGAGGCGGGCACCTGCCACGCCTTCGCCGCCGATGGCGGCGCCCTCGCCTCCCGCCGCGTCACCGATTTCCGCGCGCCCGATCAGTGGCTGGTGCTGGCCGAGGTGATCTCGCGCGAGCCGCTCGCCCCCTTCGTGCATGCGGGTGACGACGAGTGGCGCGGGCTGGTCTTCTGGGTGACGCATCTGCTGCTCGGCGCCGAGTATCTGGGCGTGTCCTCCGCCAATATCGCCGAGAATCTCGGCCATGCGGATCCGCGCGTGCGGCAGATGCTGGGCGTGCTGCCCGGCCTCGGCCGCCCGTTGCGCCTGCCGGACGATTGGGGCGCCCGGGTGATCGGCAGCGTCGGCAATTACGGCGAGATCTTCGAGCGCAACCTGGGCCGCGCCTCCGTATTCGGCATGGATCGCGGCCTGAACGACCAATGGACGCGCGGCGGGCTGATGTACAGCTTCCCGACGCGGTGATGCGCCGCGCGCCGCCGGATCACCCTCCGGCGGCGCCGCTCCCGCCCTACAGGATGTAGCGCGACAGGTCCGCGCTGGCGGCGAGGTTCGCCACGCGCTCGCGCACCATCGGCGCGGTGACCGTGATGGTCTCGCCCCGCCGGTCGCTCGCGGTGAAGCTGATCTCCTCCAGCAGGCGCTCGATCACGGTGGCGAGCCGCCGCGCGCCGATATTCTCGACCGTCGCGTTGATCTCGGCGGCGAGGTCGGCCAGCGCATCCACCGCACCCTCGTCGAATTCCAGCTCCACGCCCTCGGTCTTGATCAGCGCGCTGGCCTGCTTGAGCAGCGAATGCTCGGGCTCGGTCAGGATGCGGCGGAAATCCTCGCGCGTCAGCGCCTTCAGCTCGACGCGGATCGGCAGGCGGCCCTGGAGTTCGGGCAGCAGGTCGCTGGGCTTGGAGAGGTGGAAGGCGCCGGATGCGATGAAGAGGATGAAGTCCGTCCGCACCGGGCCATGGCGCGTGTTCACCGTCGTGCCTTCGATCAGCGGCAGCAGGTCGCGCTGCACGCCCTCGCGGGAGACGTCGCCGCCGCGCACGCCGCCCTCGCTGCTGCGGGCGATCTTGTCGATCTCATCCAGGAAGACAATGCCGTTGTTCTCGGCGTTCAGCACGGCGCTGCGCGTCACCGCCTCATTGTCCAAGAGCTTGTCCGCCTCCTCGCGCGTCAGCGCCTCGCGCGCGGCGGCGACGGTCATGCGGCGGGGCTTGGGGCGGCCGCCGAACATCTTGCCCAGCATCTCCTGCATGTTCTGCATCTGGCCGGGGGGCATGCCGGGCATGTCCATCATGCCGATGGGCTGGCCCTGCGGCTCGCTCACCTGCACCTCGATCTCGCGCGTCTCGAGCTGGCCTTCGCGGAGCATCTTGCGGAACTTCTGGCGCGTTTCGCCGGCGGCACCTTCGCCCACCAGCGCCGTCACCAGCGCCTCTTCCGCCGCCAGTTCGGCCTTGGCGCGCACGCCCTTCCGCGCGGCATCGCGGGCCTGGACGATCGCGGCCTCCACCAGGTCGCGCACGATCTGCTCCACGTCGCGACCGACATAGCCGACCTCGGTGAACTTCGTGGCCTCGACCTTCAGGAAGGGCGCATTGGCAAGGCGCGCGAGGCGGCGGGCGATCTCGGTCTTGCCGCAGCCGGTGGGGCCGATCATCAGGATGTTCTTCGGCACCACCTCTTCCTGCCAGCTCTCCGGCAGCTGCTGGCGCCGCCAGCGGTTGCGCAGCGCGATGGCCACCGCGCGCTTCGCGTCATTCTGGCCGATGATGAAGCGGTCGAGCTCGCTGACGATCTCGCGCGGGGAGAGATTCACCATCTCGGGGGCGGTCACGTCGCTCATCAACCCAGCGTCTCCAGGATGAAGTTGCCATTGGTGTAGACGCAGATGCCGGCCGCGATGGCCATGGAACGCCGCGCGATCTCCTCCGCTTCCACACCCTCGACGGTGAGCAGCGCGCGCGCCGCGGCTAGCGCGTAATTGCCGCCCGAGCCGATGCCGATGATGGCGTCCTCCGGCTCCAGCACGTCGCCCTGGCCGGTCAGCAGCAGCGAGCGGTCCTTGTCGGCCACGGCCAGCAGCGCCTCGAGCCGGCGCAAATAGCGGTCGGTCCGCCAATCCTTCGCGAGCTCCACGCAGGCGCGCTCCAGCTGGTCGGGGAAGCGTTCGAGCTTGGCCTCCAGGCGTTCGAGCAGCGTGAAGGCATCGGCGGTGGCGCCGGCGAAGCCCGCGAGCACGCGGCCCTGGGCGATGCGGCGCACCTTGCGGGCATTGCCCTTCACCACCGTCTGGCCGAGCGAGACCTGGCCATCGCCGGCCATGGCCACGCGCCCGTTGCGGCGGACGCAAAGGATGGTCGTGCCGTGCCACCCCAGCGGATCATGCGTTTGGTTTGTCATGCGCCGCATGTGGCCCGTCCGGGTGGCTTCGGCAATGCGGCTTGCCGGGATGCATGTCTGATCCCAACCTCTCGCATCCAAGGAGATTCGCATGCTGCCCAGCCTCTTGAACGACGCCCCTGACGCGCTACCGCTGCATGTGGTGACGCCCGAGAGCTGGGAGGCGCTGCCCGGCGCGGCTTTTGCGCGTGCGGCCGGCTTCGCGGGCAAGCCCGGTGAGATCGCGCTGCTGCCGGGCGAAAGCGGCGTGGCGGGCGCGCTGTTCGGCGCCCCGCGCAATGCCGAGGGCTATGGTGCCCTGCCCCATGGTCTGCCTGAAGGCACCATCTGGCGCCTGGTCGGCGGGGATGGCGCTGCGGCGGCGCTGGGCTGGGCGTTGGGCGCCTATCGCTACACCCGCTTCAAGCCGGGCAAGCGTGCGCCGGCGCGGCTGGTGGCGCCGGCGGGCAGCGAATCGGCGCAGGCCGTGGCCGCTGCCATCTGCCGCGGGCGTGATCTCATCAACACGCCGGCCAACCATCTTGGCCCGGCCGAGCTGGTCGCGGCTGTCGGCGAAGTCGCGGCGCAGCACGGCGCGCGCTTCCGCGTGATCGAGGGCGAGGAGTTGCGCCAGGGCTTCCCCGCGGTGCAGGCGGTCGGCCAAGGGAGCCCCCGCGCACCGCGCATCGCCGTGCTGGAATGGGGCGCGGCGGATGCGCCGCTGGTGGCGCTCTGCGGCAAGGGCGTCTGCTTCGACACGGGCGGGCTCGACCTCAAGCCGTCGAGTGCGATGCTGCGGATGAAGAAGGACATGGGCGGCGCCGCCGTGATGCTGGCGCTGGCCGAGGCGCTGATGGCGCAGAAGGCCCCCATCCGGCTTCTGCTGCTCATCGGCGCGGTCGAGAACAGCGTCAGCGGCGAGGCCTTCCGCCCGCTGGACGTGATCCGCACGCGCCAGGGGCTGACGGTCGAGATCGGCAACACCGACGCCGAGGGCCGCCTGGTGCTGGCGGATCTTCTGACCTTCGCGGGCGAGCAGCAGCCAAGCCTGATCCTCAATGGTGCAACCCTGACGGGTGCCGCGCGCGTGGCGCTCGGCCCCGACCTGCCCGCGCTGTTCAGCAATGACGACGCCCTGGCCGGGGCGCTGCTGGCCGGCGGGCAGGCGGTGGGCGATCCGCTCTGGCGGCTGCCGCTGCATGATGGCTATGCGAACTGGCTGGAAAGCCCCATCGCCGATCTCAACAACGTCGCGTCCAAGCCGATGGCCGGCGCCATCATCGCGGCGCTCTTCCTGCGCCGCTTCGTGCCGGAGGGCACGCCCTGGGCGCATCTCGACCTCTATGCCTGGAATGATGCGACCCGGCCCGGCCGGCCTGAGGGGGGCGAGGCCACCGGCATGCGCGCCGCCTTGGCCGGCCTCGCGCGCTTCCTGGATTTTCCCGTCGCCTAACTCACGGAAAAACTTAAAAAATCAGCGAGAAAATGAATTTCTTGCAATCCCGGGAGAAATCGGGCCTACTCATAATCCTGACGCACCCAATATGATTTGTCAGAGAGTTGTTACACCTCGCGCGCCGGGTGCGGGGTGAGCCAAGGCGGCGCCCAGACCATCGGCGCCTGAAGGAAAGTCGCGATGTCTGTCCAGATCAATCCTGACCAGCTCATCGGCATCCTGCGGGATACGACGGTCGCGCTGGTCCGCCGCGATGGGCCGGACCTTTCGGCGCGCCAGCTGGGCGTCTTCCTCTCGGTCTATCTCAGCCCCGGGCCGCATACGGTGCGCGGGCTGGCGCAGAACCTCAACGTGTCGAAGCCCGCCATCACGCGCGCGCTGGATCGCCTGGGCGAGCTGGATCTCGCCCGCCGCAAGGTGGACCCGATGGACCGCCGCAGCGTGCTGGTGCAGCGCACCCTGAAGGGCACGGTCTTCCTGCGTGAGCTGCGCCAGACCATGGCCGAGGCCGAGGGTGTGGTGGCCGAGATTCCGGCGGTGGAATCGGTCGAGGCGTAAGCCTCGCGGGGATTTCAACGCCTGAGGCTGCGGCCGGCTCAGTAGCCGGCGCTGAAATCCACCAGGTTGATGAGCGGCCGCCCCTCTCGCGCGCGACGCAGGTTCTCCACGACCTGCGGCGCCGCACTGGAGGGGATGGTGATGGCCGAGGCATGCGGCCAGACCAGCACCTTGGGGTGCGTCCAGAAGCGATGTTCCGCCGGCAGCGGCTCGGGCTCGAAGACGTCGAGCGCGGCGGCCGCCACATGGCCGGAATCCAGCGCCGCCAGCAGGTCCTCCGCCACCAGATGTCCGCCGCGCGCGGCGTTGATGACGAAGGCGCCGCGCGGCAGGAAGCCCAGCGTCTTCGCGTTGATCACGCCGCGCGTCTCGGGCGTCAGCGGCAGCAGACAGACCAGGATGTCCGTCTGGCGCAACATCGCCTCCAAGCCATCGGGGCCGGAGAAGCAGGTCACGCCCTCCACCTGGCGCGGATTGCGCGTCCAGCCCATCACCGGGAAACCCAGGCCCCGCAGCGCCTGCGCGGAGGCGTTGCCGAGCTGGCCCAGGCCCAGCATGCCGATGCGGCGCTTGGCCGTGTCCGGCGCGGGCAGCTCGTCCCAGATGCGGGCGGCCTGCTGCGCGCGGTATTCCAGATCCTGCCGGTGGAAGCGCAGCACGTTCAGCAGCACCCATTCGGTCATGCCGCTGGTCAGCCGCTCATCCTTGAGGCGCGCCACGGGGATGCCCGGCGGCGGGCCCGGCGGGCGCAGCAGATGGTCCACGCCGGCGCCCATGGAGACGACGAGCTTGAGATTCGGATAGCGCCGCAGCTCCGCCATGTCGTGCTGCGTCCAGCAGACCGCGGCCTCGATGTCCTTCGGGTCGCCCGCATCGGGGAAGAGGCGGATATCGAGCGTCGGGTCCTCGGCCAGCAGCGCATCGCGCCAGTCGTGCATGGCATTGGCCTTGGTGGAGAGAAGAATGGCCATCAGCCGGGTCCTTGTTCGGGGAGGTTCACGCCCTCCAGCCCATGAAAGCTGCGCACATAGGCACGCCAATCGTCGCGGCGCGTCGCCACGCGCTCCGTGCCGTCGGGCAGCTTGGCGTAGAGGCTCAGCACGCCGCGGGCCCACATCACGTCGAAGTTGAGGTCCGCCTGGAGGACATAGGCGGCGGTCCGCATGAACACATCCTCCTTGATCTTCGGCTGCACCTTGGCGAGCCACCACCAGCAGCCGATCGCGAGCACGACGGCACCCACGTAGAAATGGATCAGCGCGGTGGCGAGGAAGGAGGAGGTGAGAATCAGGCCGGCCGGGATGATGTTCTCGGCATAGCGATAGACCGGGCTGCCGGGCGAATTCATCTTGCGGATGTGGATGCCGAGCTTCACCAGCTCGATATCCATCAGCGCCTGGAGCTTCTGGCGCTCCTGGCCGGCCCAAGGGTGGGCCGCGGTCTCGTCGGTGGTTGCGCTCAACTCGTTCCGTTCCCCTCGGCCGCGCGCAGCTCGAAGGCGGCGGCCATCAGGGCGCGCGTATAGGGCTCGCGCGGGTTTTGCGTAAGGGCCTCGGCCTCGCCCGCTTCCACGATGCGGCCCCCTTTCATCACGATGATGCGATGCGCCATGGCGCGCACCACGCGCAGGTCATGGCTGATGAAGAGGTAGGCGAGGCGGTGCTTCTGCTGCAGCCCGCGCAGCAGCTCCACCACCTGCGCCTGCACGGAAACGTCCAGCGCCGAAGTTGGCTCGTCCAGCACGACGAGGCGCGGCTTGAGCACCAGGGCGCGCGCGATGGCGATGCGCTGGCGCTGGCCGCCGGAGAATTCATGCGGGTAGCGCTCGGCCATGCCGGCCTCGAGCCCCACCTCCTCCAGCGCCTGGGCGACGCGGCTGGCGCGCTCCGCTTCGCGCAGTCCGGGCTCGTGGACCGCCAGCCCCTCGCCGATGATCTCGCCCGCATTCATGCGCGGTGAAAGCGAGCCATAAGGGTCCTGGAAGACGATCTGCATGCGCGCCCGCAGCGGGCGGAGCTCGGCGCGGGAGAGGGGCTGGATGTCGCGCCCCTCGAAGCGGATGCTGCCCGTGCTGCTCTCCATGCGGATCAGTGCGAGGCCCAGCGTGGTCTTGCCGCTGCCGCTCTCGCCCACCAGGCCCAGCGTCTCGCCCTCGCGCAGCGACACATCCACGCCATCCACCGCCTTCACATGGGAGACGACGCAGCGCAGCAGCCCGCGCCGGATGGGGAAATGCACGCGCACATCCTGGCCTTGCAGAACTTCGGGCGCATCGGGCGCGACCGGTGCGGGGCGGCCGCGCGGCTCGGTCGCCAGCAGCATGCGGGTATAGGCGTGCTGCGGATGGGCGAAGACCTCGGCCACCGGCCCTTGCTCCACCACCGCGCCATCCTTCATCACCACCACGCGGTCGGCATGGCGGCGGACGATCTGCAGATCGTGCGTGATGAGCAGCATGGCCATGCCGAGGCGGCGCTTCAGATCGGCCAGCAATTCCAGGATCTGCGCCTGGATGGTCACATCCAGCGCCGTCGTCGGCTCATCGGCGATGAGCAGCTTGGGCTCATTGGCGAGTGCGGCGCCGATCATCACGCGCTGGCGCTGCCCGCCCGACATCTGGTGCGGATAGGCGCCCAGGCGCTCCTCCGCATTGGGCAGGCCGGCGCGCTTCAGCGTCTCGATCACGGCCTGGCGCAGCACCTCGCCGCGCAGCGGGCGGTGCAGCGTGATCGCCTCGCCCACTTGGCGCCCGATGGTGTGCAGCGGGTTGAGCGAGGTCATCGGCTCCTGGAAGACCATGCCGGCCACGCCGCCGCGCAGGCGTTGCAGCGTGCCCTCATTCGCCGTCAGCACCTCCGTGCCATCCAGCGTGATGCGGCCTTCCGGATTGCTGCCCGTATTGGCCAGCAGCCGCAGGATGGAGAGCGCCGTGACCGACTTGCCGGAGCCGCTTTCGCCCACCAGCGCCACCGTCTCGCCGGTGTGCACGGAGAAGGAGACGCCGCTGACCACGCGCTTGCCGCGAAAGGCGACGGCGAGGTTCTCGACGGCGAGGAGGGGCGTCTTTTCCATCAGCCCATGCTCCCGCCGGGCAGTTTCCGCGGGTCGAACGCATCCCGCACCGCTTCCCCGATGAAGATCAGCAAGGTCAGCACGCCGCCCAGCACCACGAAGCCAGTGAAGGCGAGCCAGGGTGCCTGGAGGTTGTTCTTGCCCTGGCTCAGCAGCTCGCCGAGCGAGGCCGAGCCGGGCGGCAGGCCGAAGCCCAGGAAGTCCAGCGTCGAGAGCACCGTCACCGAGCCTGAGAGGATGAAGGGCAGGAAGGTCAGCGTCGCCACCATCGCATTGGGCAGGATGTGGCGGAACATCAGCCGGCTGTCCGAAACCCCCAGCGCCCGTGCCGCCCGCACATAATCAAGATTCCGACCCCGCAGGAATTCCGCGCGGACCACGCCCACCAGCCCCATCCAGGAAAACAGCAGCAGAAACACCAGCAGCGTCCAGAAGCTCGGCTCGATCACCGAGCCCAGGATGATCAGCAGGAAGAGCTGCGGCATGCCGGACCAGATCTCGATGAAGCGCTGGAAGAGCAGGTCCGTCCAGCCGCCGTAATAGCCCTGCACCGCGCCGGCCGCGATGCCGATGATCGAGGCCGCGATCGTCAGCGTGAAGCCGAACAGAACGGAAATCCGGAAGCCATAGATCACCCGCGCCAGCACATCCCGCGCCTGGTCATCCGTGCCGAGCCAGTTGCGCCAGGAGGGCGGCGAGGGCGCGGGCTGGCCCAGATCGCGCACCACCGTCGCATGGCTGTAGCGGATCGGTGGCCAGACCACCCAGCCGCGCGCCTGCACGTCCCGCATGAATTCCGGATCGTGCCAATCGGCCTGTGTCGGCAGGCCCTCGGGCACGATGTCGCTCTCGGCATATTCGACGGCGACGGGGAAGAACCAGTTGCCATCCACCCGCGCCACCAGGGGGCGGTCATTGGCCAGCAACTCCGCGAAGAGCGTAAGGAAAAACAGCGCGCCGAAGATGTACAGCGAGATCATGCCGCGGCGGTTCGCGCGGAAATTGGCGATGCGGCGGCGGGTGAGGGGGGACAAGGTCATTGAGGGGCTTTGCCCCCCGGTCTTTCTTTCACTGTTTGTCGTGAGGTGTGCTCGATGGCCTTGGCTGCCTTGGGTGTCAGCCCGGGCTGAGCGAGGGCGACCATGTTTGCGAGGCGTCCTTCCACGATGATGCGGGGTGGCTTGTAGGGTTTCGTCGGATGGATGACCACCCGTTCGACGAGTTGGCGCACCGCGTCTGAAGCCGCGGGATTGTCGCTTGCCGCCAGTCCGTCCC
>NZ_JAHRCU010000032.1 GCF_019083995.1 Roseococcus sp. SDR | reverse complement strand
CTCTCGACGATGGTCCAGCACTGATAACGCCTTCCAGGGCATCGCCTCTCTCCCGAGAAACCACGCCCAAAAGCGTCAACCATCTCTCCGAACATCCGTCAGGGATGTGTCCGGTCTGAACAGGGCCTCTCGGCCCCAGCCGCCGGAGGCCTGTTTTTCTTCAGTTCCAGCCCGGGTCGTTCCACACCGCTTCCGGGTCCAGCGGCCAAGTCGGCCGCGGCAGGCGCTTCCAGTTGAAGTTGCTCAGCACCGGGCTGGTCAGGCCCGCGCTGTCCACCTCATGGATGCGCTCGTCGGGGAAGAACTCGTCGAAGCCCGCGCGGAAATGGCCGCGGCTCTTCACCACCACCACGCGCGCGGCGGCGATGTCGATGCCGTGCATCTCCAGCGTGCGCGGCTCATGGCATTGCCGGCGCAGGCTGATGACGACGATTTTCATGCCGGAATCATCCAGCTCCAGCAGCGCGGTGGGGCCAAGCTGGAAGGTCCGGCCCTTCATCGTGCCGCGTCGCCCCACGCCCTCGCCATCCGTCAGCTTCAGGATGCGCGCGCCGGATTCGAAGCGCTTCGAGAACTCGGATTCCACGCGGTTGAAGACGGCGTGGAAATGCGCGCCCTCGCCCAGCGCATGCGCCTCGGCGGCCAGCGCCGGGTCCACGAAGAGACCGAGCACCACGCCGGGCACGCGCGCCTCATGCAGCGCGCGGAGCGTATAGCTGGTGCTGCCGCGCCCGCCGCCGCCGGGATTGTCGCCCGCATCGGAATAGATCACCGGCTCCACCTCGCCACGCCCGGCCTTCAGCGCCAATTCGGTGGCTTCAGGAATGGAGAGCAGCCGCCGCGTGTGGCGCGCACGCTCCGCCCAGCCGCGGCGGGCGAGCTGCGCGCAGGCGCGCTTCGCGGCACCCATGTCCGCGTTGCGCGCGGTGACGGTGACGGTGATGCCGCATTTGGGCAGGTCGCTGAAGGTGAAGCCGCCGGTCACGCTGGCATTCAGGATGGCGGGGTCGCTCGCCATGATCGCCTCGGCATCGCGCACCAGGTCGGCATAGGGGCCTTCGGCCGTCAGCAGCGTGACGGAAGGCGGCGTCAGCGGCAGGCGGAGGAAGGCGCGGGCGGTCTTCTGGCCGGCCAGCAATTCGCGCATCGCATCGGCGGCCTCGGCCGCGCGCGCCGCCATGTCCACATGCGGGTTGGTGCGATAGGCGATGAAGCAATCCAGCTGCTCGATCATCCGCTCGCTGACATTGCAATGCAGGTCATGCGTCACCACGATGGGCACGCGCGGCCCGACCAGGCGGCGGATCATCGCCAGCAGCGTGCCGTCACTGTCCTCATCGCCCGTCGCGCTGCTCGCGCCATGGCTCGCGACATAGACGCCATCCACCGGCAGAGCGGCGGCCAGGCCGCGCTGCATCTCGTCCAGGAAGTCCAGGAAGACGGATTGCTCGATCGGTCCGCCCGGGGGCGCGGCCGCCATCAGGATAGGGCAGGGCGTCCATGGCCCGGTCGCATCCATGCGGGCATAGAAGCCCGGGATCTCGGCCGGCAAAGGCGGGTTGGGGGCACGGGCGAGGCGGGTGATCTCCTCCCCCCGGGCCAGGCATTGGCGCTCGAAATCCACGCGCAAGGTGGGGGGCGCGAAGGCATTGGCCTCCAGATGGAGACCCAGGATGGCGATGCGTAGCGACATGACAGGACCCCCCGATGGACGCAGGCCGCCGAGTGGATAAGCTGCGGCGCATGTCGTCAATCGCCCGAATCCAGGACCTGCTGGCGAAGCTCGTGGCCTTCGACACGACAAGCGCGCGCAGCAATCTCCCGCTGATCGAGTTCGTGCGGGCGGAACTGGCGACGCATGGCGTCGAATCGGCCGTGATGGTCGAGGACGGCAAGGCGAACCTGCACGCGATCATCGGGCCGCATGTGGCGGGCGGCATCGCGCTCTCCGCCCATGTGGATTGCGTGCCGGTGGAGGGCCAGGCCTGGAAGGCCGATCCCTTCACGCTGCGGGCCGAGGGCGAGAAGCTCATCGGCCGCGGCAGCACGGACATGAAGGGCTTCGTCGCCTGCATCCTGGCCATGCTGCCGGAGATGGTGGCCGCCCCCCTCGACCGCCCCTTCCACATCTGCCTCACCCATGACGAGGAGACGAGCTTCCGGGGCGCCGCGCGCCTCATGCCCGTTCTGGGTCGCGATGCGCCGCCGCCCGCCGTCTGCGTGGTGGGCGAACCGACGAACATGGCGCCCGTCATTGCGCACAAGGGCTATGCGAGCTGGGACGTGGTCTTCACCGGCCTCTCCGGCCATTCGTCGCGCGCGCATGAGACGGTGAACGCCCTGATGGCGGCCGCCGAGGCCATCGCCTGGCTGAAGGCGGAGGCGCGGAAATTCGCGCGCGAGGGACGCCGCGTGGAGGGGTTCGAGCCGCCCTGGACCACCCTCCATGCCGGCACCTTCCACAGTGGCACGGTGCTGAACATCGTGCCCGACCGCGCGGAATTCACCTTCGAGATCCGCAGCGTGCCCGGCGATTCCGCGCCTGAGATCCTGAGCCGCTTCGTGGCCCATGTGGAGAGCGCGATCCTGCCCGAGATGCGCGCCGTCTATCCCGGCGCAGCGATGGAACTGCGCGTGCGCGCCAATGCCCCGCCGCTCGGCCTGCCGGAGAATGACCCGCTGGTGCTGCTGGCGCAGCGCGCCTCGGGCAGCAACCGCGCCGGCTTCGTCAGCTACGGGACCGAGGCCGGCTACTACCAGGAGGCCGGCATCCCCGCGATCGTCTGCGGGCCGGGCGACATCGCCCAGGCGCACCAGCCGGAGGAATTCATCACCACCACTCAACTGCTGGCCTGCTGCGACTTCCTGGGCCGCCTGATCGAGCGGCAATCGAGGCGCGCCGCATGAGAATGAAGTGGCCGCCTGCCCTGGCGGAACTGCTGGAAGCGCCCCGCGCGACCGCCCGCCTCCAGCCACCCGATATCGCCCGCTGGCGCGCCGGCAACAGCCTGCCTGGTGTCTGGACCTTCGACAGCGGCATGGCGGGTGCCCATTGCTGCATCGTGGCGCTCACCCATGGCAATGAATTCGCCGGGGCCATCCTGCTCGACCGCCTGCTGCGCGAGGGGCTGCGGCCGCTGCGCGGGCGCCTCACGCTCATCTTCGCCAATCTCGATGCCTTCTCCCGCTTCGAGCCGGAGGACCCGACCGCCTCGCGCTTCCTGGAGGAGGATCTGAATCGCCTCTGGGACATGGCGACGCTGGAGGGCCCGCGCCGCTCAGCCGAGCTGCGCCGCGCCCGCGCGCTGCGCCCGGTGCTGGACAGCGCCGATGTCATCCTCGATCTGCATTCGATGCTCTGGCCGTCGGACCCGCTCTTCCTGGTGGGCGGGCCGCAGGATTCCGTGCGGCTCGCGATGGAGCTGGCCGAGCCCGCGCTGGTGGTGGCGGATCACGGCCACCAGACCGGGCGGCGGCTGATCGACTACGGCCTCTTCGCCGTCCCCGGCAGCGGGCGACGCTCCGTGCTGCTCGAGGCCGGCTGGCATTGGGAGGCGGAGACGGTGCAGCGCATGGAGGCCGCGACGCGGCGCCTGCTGGCCCTGCTCGGCCTGGTGCCTGGCCCGGTGCCTGCGCTGCCACGCCCGCGCCTCGCGCTGGTGACGGAGACCATCGCGGCGGAGACGGCGGATTTCACCTTCACCCAGCCCTGGCGCGGCGGCACGGTGGTGCCCCGCCGCGGCACGATCATCGCGCAGGATGGCGAGCGCGCGATCCGCACGCCGCATGATGACTGCATGCTGGTGATGCCGAGCCTGATCACCTCGCCCGGCCATACCGCGGTGCGGCTGGCGCGGATCGAGTAGCGACCGCGCTCTGGTTCAGGCCGGCTCGCCCTGGATGGGCGTGGCGCCCATCGCCGTCAGCATTGCCGTAATCTCGGCCGTCGCCTGCTCCACCTCGGCCAGCGAGACGCCCTTCGAGACCAGTGCCACGCCGCCACCCGGGAAGCCCGTGCTGCCCGGCATCGGGCGGTAGAAGGGGTAGCTGCCGATGTCGAGGTCGGGGTGGCGCTTCTGGATCGCCTCCAGCGCCTCGGCGATATTGCCCTCGAAGACGCCCAGCGCATGCACGGCGCGCTGCACCACCGGCACGCCGCCGGTCAGCGAAGGGGCCAGCGCCTCGAACATGGATTGCATGATGCGCGGCACGCCCGCCATCACATGCACATTGCCCATGGTGAAGCCGGGTGCGGAGGTCATGGCGCAACGGATCGGCGTCGCACCCAGCGGCAGGGTCGCCATGCGCAGACGCGCCGCGTTCATCTCCACCGGCGGGTCGCGGCGGGCGTAATCCTCGGCCATCAGCGCGCGCGTCTCCTCATGCACCACCCAGGGCACGCCGAAGGCCTTGGCCACGCATTCGCTGGTGATGTCGTCATGCGTCGGCCCGATGCCGCCCGTGGTGAAGACGTGGTCGTGCTTCGCCCGCACCTCGTTCACGGTGGCGATGATCGTCTCCGGCACGTCGGGGATGACGCGCACCTCGCGCAGCGGGATGCCGAGTTCGCCCAGACGTGTCGCGAGGAATTGCAGGTTCGCGTCGCGCGTGCGGCCCGAGAGCACCTCGTTGCCGATGATCAGCAGGCAGGCGATGGGATTGGCCATCAGGGCACCTCGTCCGTCAGAGGAAATCGCGCAGCAGCGCCACCAGCGGCACGTCCGCCGGCGGCATCGGGTAGTCGCGCAGCTTGTCGGGCCGCACCCAGGCGAGGTTCTGCCCCTCGCGCGCCACCGCCCGCCCCTGCCATTTGCGGCAGATGTAGAGCGGCATGAGCAGGTGGAAATTCGCGTAGGAATGGCTCGCGAAGAAGAGCGGCGAGAGGCAGGCCTCCTGCGTCTCGATCCCGAGTTCCTCGCGCAGCTCGCGGATCAGGGCGGCCTCGGGCGTCTCGCCCTCATCCAGCTTGCCGCCGGGGAATTCCCAAAGGCCCGCCATGGATTTCCCCTCCGGCCGCTGCGCCAGCAGGATGCGCCCCTCGCTGTCCAAGAGCGCGCAGGCGACGACGAGCAGGATGGGCTTGGGCGGCGGTGCGGGCGCGCGGGCGCGGCGGAACAGAACCACCGGCATGGCGCGGTTGCGCGAGAGGAAGGGCTGCATGCCCGTGCCCTCCTGCACGAAGCCCAGATGCTTCAGCACGGCCTGCGAGGCGAGGTTGTCGCTGAGCGCGCTGGCTTCCACCTCGGCGATGCCCAGATGCTGCTCGGCCCAGGCCAGCAGCCCCTGCCCCGCCTCGCGCGCCAGGCCGCGCCCCCAGAATTTCCGCCCGATCCAGTAGCCCAGCTCCGGCAGCGCGCCGCGCTTGAGCGTGAGGCCGATGCAGCCCACCAGCGCGCCATCCTGCGTGATGGCCAGGTGATAGGCATCCCCGGAATCGATCTGCTCCCCCGCCGAGGCGATCCATTCGCGCGCCAGCTCCTCCCGGTAGGGGAAGGGCACGCGGGCGAGGTTCCCGGCGACGGAATAGTCATTCACCAGCCGGGTGACGGCGGGCGCATCCGCCGGCACCAGGCGGCGCAGCACGAGCCGCGCCGTGGCGATGGGAAGCTCAGCTTCGGTAGCTGCCATTGATATCGATGTATCCATGCGTGAGATCGCAGGTCCAGACGCGCGCCTTGCCGCGCCCGAGGCCGAGATCCACGGTGATCTGCACGTCCCGGCCCTTCATATGGGCCACCACCGGCGCCTCGTCATAATCCGGGATCACGCCGCCCTCGCGCGCCATCCAGACGCCGCCCACGGCGATGGAGAGCTTGTCGCGATCCGCGGGCTCGCCCGCCTTGCCGACCGCCATGACGATGCGGCCCCAATTCGCGTCCTCGCCCGCCACCGCGGTCTTCACCAGCGGCGAATTGGCGATGGCCATGGCGACGCGATGCGCCGACTTCGCGGAGACCGCGCCGGTCACGTCGATCGTGATGAGCTTCTGCGCGCCCTCGCCGTCCCGCGCCACCATGAGGGCCAGGTCATGCAGAACCTCCTCCAGGGCGCGGGCGAAATCCTTGAGCATCGCGCCGCCTTCCGCCGGCACGCGCGGATGCTTCGCCTGGCCGGTGGCAAACAGCAGCACCGTGTCGGAGGTGCTGGTGTCGCTATCCACCGTCACGCAGTTGAAGGTCTTCGCATTGCCCTTGGAGAGCAGCTTCTGCAGCGCCTCGGCCGGGATCTTCGCATCGGTGGCGATGAAGGAGAGCATGGTCGCCATGTCGGGCGCGATCATGCCGCTGCCCTTGGCGATGCCGCAGATCGTCACCGTCGCGTCGCCGATCTTCGCCGTGCGGGTGGCACCCTTGGGGAAGGTGTCGGTCGTCATGATGGCGCGGGCGGCCCCCTGCCAGGAATCGGCGGTGAGCTTCGCCACGGCGCCGGGCAGGGCGGCCAGCAGCACGTCGGTCGGCAGGCGCTCGCCGATGACGCCGGTGGAGGCGATGAAGACCTCGCGCGGCTTGCAGCCGATCAGCGCGGCGGCTTCCTTCGCCGTGCGCTCGCAGGTCTCGCGGCCAGCCTTGCCGGTGAAGACGTTGCTGTTGCCGGCATTGACCACCAAGGCGCGCGCCTTGCCGCCCTTCAGCGCGGCGCGGCACCAGTCCACCGGGGCGCCGGGGCATTTGTTCATGGTGAAGACGCCCGCCACCGTGGTGCCCGGGGCGAAGCGGAAGACCGTCATGTCCTCGCGCGACTTGTAGCGGATGCCGGCGGCGATGCTGGCGCATTCGGCGCCGGCGATGGCCGGCATCTCCGGCAGGGGCAAGGCGAGGGGCGAAACAGGGCCCGTCATGACTTATCTCCGTTGACCAGGGGGCGAAGCAGGGGCGGGGGCGGCGGGCCGGGCGGGGGCCGGCGGCTCGGCCTGGATGGCGGGGGCGGGCGGGGCCGGCGGCTCCACGCGCTCGATGCGGGTGGCGGCGCGGATGCGCTGCACGGCGGCCAGCACCTCCTCCTCGATCAGCGCCTGACGCAGCGTGTCGCGGCTGTCCTCGAAGCTCGGGCCGGCGGAGGTCCGGCGCTCCTCCACCTTGATCACGTGCCAGCCGAACTGGGTGCGGACCGGCGCGGGGCTGACCTGGCCGGGCTGCAGCGCGAAGGCGGCGGCGGCGAATTCGGGCACCATGTCCCCCTGGCGGAAGAAGCCGAGATCCCCGCCGTTGCGCGCCGCGGGGTCGGTCGAGCGGCGGCGTGCCACTTCCTCGAAATTCGCGCCGCGCTGGATTTCCTGCAGGATGGCGCGGGCATCGGCCTCGTTCGCCACCAGGATGTGACGGGCGCGGACCTCCTGCTCGGCCGAGCGGTTGGCGGCGTCGCGCTCGTAGCGGGCGCGCAGCAGGTCATCGGTCACGCGGGGCAGGACCTCGCGGCGGAGCAGGGCGTCGCGCAGCTCATTCTCCTCGGCGAGGCGGACGCGGCGACGGATCTCGGGGTCCTGGTCCAGGTTGGCGGCGCGGGCGGCGGCGACCATGGCGCGGTCGGTGATGGCGCGGTCCAGCAGCTGCTCGAAGACCTGGGGGGGCAGCATGCTGCGCAGCAGGGCGGGCGGGACGTTGCGCAGCTCGGCCGGCATCGCCTCGGCGGCGGTCGCGATCACCTCATCCAGCCGGATGTCCTGGCCGTTCACGCGGGCGAGGACGGGGTTGCTGTCCTCGGCCCCAGGGGCGGCCCCAGGGGCCGAGGCGGGGCCAGGGGCGGCGGCAGGCGGGGTCGCGGGCGCCGGCGCCTGGGCCAGGGCGGGGCCGGCAGCCAGGATCAGGGCGAGGGGAAGGGAAAAGCGGGACATTGGCGGGAATCCATCACGATCCGGGCGACAATGGCCGATGCCCGCCCCCCTCACAACCCGGGCGCCCCCACCGGCTTGACGCGGTGGCACGTTGACCCGGGGGCAGGGGGACCTTACCTGTCACAGGCCCAAAGCCGCCCCTTCCGACGGCGGCGCCCGGAGAGAATCCACAGCTCATGTTCGCTCGTCTTGCCCGTGCCATTTTCGGTTCCGCGAATGATCGTTCGCTGAAGCGTTTCCAGGCGCGCCTCCCCGCGATCGCGGCCTTCGAGGCGCCGCTTGCCGCGCTGTCGGACGAGGCGCTGCGCGGCAAGACCGCCGAGTTCCGCGAGAGGCTCGCCCAGGGCGCCGAGCTGGATGACCTGCTGGAGGAGGCCTTCGCCGTGGTGCGCGAGGCCGCGAAGCGCGTCATCGGCCTGCGTCATTTCGATGTGCAGATGATCGGCGGCATGGTCCTGCATGACGGCAAGATCGCCGAGATGAAGACCGGCGAGGGCAAGACCCTCGTCGCCACCCTGCCCTGCTACCTGAACGCGCTGCCGGGCAAGGGCGTGCATGTCGTCACCGTGAATGACTACCTGGCCAAGCGCGACAGCGAATGGATGGGCCAGGTCTATGGTTTCCTCGGGCTGACCACGGGCGTCATCGTCCAGGGGTTGAGCGACGACGAGCGCCGCGCGGCCTACGCCTGCGACATCACCTACGGCACCAACAACGAATACGGCTTCGACTATCTGCGCGACAACATGAAGTACCGCCTGGAGGAGATGGTCCAGCGCCCCTTCCAGTATGCGATCGTGGACGAGGTGGACAGCATCCTGGTGGATGAGGCGCGCACGCCGCTCATCATCTCCGGCCCCACGGACGATACCTCCGACCTCTATCGCCGCGTGGACGCGGTGATGGCCGAGTTCGTGAAGGACGAGGAGCGCTACGAGAAGGACGAGAAGCAGCGCACCGTCGCCATGACCGAGAAGGGCGGCGAGGACATCGAGGCGATGCTGCTGGCGGCCGGCGTGCTGACCGAGGGCAACCTCTATGACAGCCACAACGTCTCGGTCGTGCATCACGTCAACCAGTCGCTGCGTGCGCATGTGCTGTTCAAGCGCGATGTGGAATACGTGGTGCGCAACGACAAGATCGTGATCATCGACGAGTTCACCGGCCGCATGATGGAAGGCCGCCGCTACAGCGACGGCCTGCACCAGGCGCTGGAGGCGAAGGAGGACGTGACCGTCCAGCCGGAGAACCAGACGCTCGCCAGCATCACCTTCCAGAACTACTTCCGGCTCTATCCCAAGCTCTCGGGCATGACCGGCACGGCGGCGACCGAGGCCGATGAATTCGCCGAGATCTACAAGCTCGACGTCGTCGAGATCCCGACCAACGTGCCCGTGGCGCGCAAGGATGAGGATGACGAGGTCTATCGCACGGCGATGGAGAAATACCAGGCCGTCATCAAGCTGATCGGCGAGTGCCGCGCGCGCAACCAGCCCTGCCTCGTCGGCACCACCAGCATCGAGAAGAGCGAGTTAATTTCAACTTTGCTCAAGCAGGCCGGCATCCCGCACAACGTCCTGAACGCGCGCTACCACGAGCAGGAGGCCGGCATCGTCGCCCAGGCCGGCCGCCCGGGTGCGGTCACCATCGCCACCAACATGGCCGGGCGCGGCACCGACATCAAACTCGGCGGCAATGCCGACATGCTGGCCAAGGCCGATGTGCCGGAGGGGCATGGGCCGGAATACGAGGCCGCCTATGCGCGCCATGTGGCCGAGGTCGCGGCCGCGCAGCCCATCGTGAAGGCGGCGGGTGGCCTCTTCGTCATCGGCACCGAGCGGCATGAGAGCCGCCGTATCGACAACCAGCTGCGCGGCCGCTCCGGCCGCCAGGGCGACCCGGGGGCGAGCCGCTTCTTCCTCTCGCTGGAAGACGACCTGATGCGCATCTTCGGCAGCGACCGCATGGGCGGGATGCTGACGAAGCTCGGCCTCAAGGAAGGCGAGGCCATCATCCACCCCTGGATCAACAAGGCGCTGGAGAAGGCGCAGAAGAAGGTCGAGGCGCGGAACTTCGACACGCGCAAGAACCTGCTGAAATACGACGACGTGATGAACGACCAGCGGCGCGAGGTCTATGCCCAGCGCCGCGCCTACATGGACGCGACCGACCTCAGCGAGACCATCGCCGAGATGCGCCACGAGACGATCGGCGCCATGGTGGACCGCGCCATCCCCGAGAATGCCTATCCCGAGCAATGGGACCTGGAGGGGCTCGAGAAGCGCGTGCGCGACGTGCTGGGCCTCGACCTGCCCATCGCCGCCTATGCCAAGGAAGAGGGCATCGACGAGGTCCAGGTGCGCGAGCGTATCGAGGCCGCGGCCGACCAGGTGGCCGCCGCCAAGGCCGCGAATCTCGGGCCGGACTTCATGCGCATGGTCGAGAAGTCGCTGCTGCTGCAGCTCTTCGACCAGGTGTGGAAGGAGCACCTGCTCAGCCTGGACCATCTGCGCCAGGGCATCGGCTTGCGCGCCTATGGCCAGCGTGATCCGCTGAACGAGTACAAGCGCGAGGCCTTCGCGCTGTTCAACAACATGCTGGAAGACCTGCGCGAGCGCGTGACCTCCCTGCTGCTGCGCCTGGAACTCACGGCGGATGCGCCGATCCCCGAGCCGCAGCCGATCCGCGTGACCGACATGCGCCACGCGGCGCCGGATGCCGAGCCTTATGAAATGGCGCCCATGCCACCCGCGCCGGACTACGGCGCGGCTGCGGTGGCCCGGCAGGAGACGCGCGTGATCTCCGAGGTGGACCCGAACGATCCCTCCACCTGGGACAAGACGCCGCGCAACGCGCCCTGCCCCTGTGGCTCGGGGAAGAAGTACAAGCACTGCCACGGAAAGACTTAGATGGCTTACTACCGTCTTTTTTATGTTTACAATGTGGACGTAGATATTCAGGTTATCAGGAGGATATCTGACACGACGAGCCCATCCTGTGCTTGAGAAGATTGGACACGTTAAAAATCCACTGACTGTTATTGCCATGTTCGCTGGCCTAGCGGAGGTCAGCGGCGCGATCGTACTACCCTTTCTCAGCAACGAGACGCAGAGAATATTTGTTTGGTTCTTGATGCTTTTTCCATGTCTTCTTGTAGGACTATTTTTTCTGATGCTGTTTACAAAGCATCATGCATTGTATGCTCCCTCTGATTTCAGGGATGACAAGTTTTTTGCTGATCTTTTCAACCGCGCCCCCGCCAGTGATCGCTTTCAAAAAATTGGAGACGAGGCCGCAGCGCAGGCGGCGGCGGAAGCAGCGGCAACCACAGAAATGGCGGAGGGCAGCTTAAATGAACGCCCTAACGTGCGCGAGCAATCTTCGGATCAAAGCGGCGAAAGTATTTCGGAAGGTGAAAATTCTCGCACACAAGGCGGCGAAACAAATAATGAACCGCCCGCATTTGACGCAGCAAAAGATCTTGCGCTGCGGGACCTCACAGCAAGATCCTTTCTTTCTGAAGAGCTCGTATTAACAAAACTGTCTAAAGATCTTAACATTAAATTCGAACGAGACATAAATCTGCGCGGAGCCACACGAACGCAATTCGATGCGCTATCTATATCAGGTGAGAAAGTAATAATTGTGGAAGTTAAATATAGCCGGAAGGGCTTACTTCCTCTCGATGGCTTGATAAGGACATTCAATAATGTTCTTAAGGTCTACAGCAACCTACCAGACAACACCCGCAGAAGTTTCCAATTCCACCTGGCCATCACAGTTGAGAATTACAATGAGACAATAGTGAGAAAATTGAAGGAAAAAATCCTGAATATCAAACGCGGATACCCGTATACAACAATAATTCATATATTTACATATGATGAGCTAGAGCGGGATGCGGCCTTAAAAACATAGTCACCATCCAATCTCGGCACAACATTTCAGTAAATGCGGGAAATTGGCTTGTTTTTCATAATGTAGGGCAGCTTACAGGATTACGCCACCTGTTTTAGCATTCTAGCCCAGCAGGCCGGTAGACTGCCCAGCCCGGTCAGCGCGGCCCGCGCCGGCGGTTCATCGCCACCTCACTCTCGCTCAGCTGGAAACCGACGAGGATGCGATAATCCTGAACCCGGCGGCCCTGACCGACCGGGAAGGCGATGTCGACCGCCTGGGAGGTGACGTTGGCGCGCGTCGTGTTCACAGCGAACTGGCCGTTCATGATGAAGCTCTGCCGGTTCAGCACCTCGTTGGTGCGCGCGTCGAGCAGGGCGATGAACCAGGGCAGCTGGAAGGCGCGGCTGGGGGCCGCCGGCCCGCGTTCCACCTGGAAGCGGACGGAGATGCTCGAATCCAGCGTCTGGTCGCGCCGGCCGCGGCGGCAGCTGCCCTCGATCCCGGTGACACGCGCATCCAGAACCATCGTGGAATGATCCGGTGGCGCGTCAGGCACATAGCGCGTGAGGTCTGCCACATCGGCCGGGAGAGTCAGGCTGGGACAGGGAACCAGCAGGTCATCCAGGCGCGGCCCGCCGCATCCCGCCACCGTCAGCCCGGCCGCCACCATCACACCCAGACCCAGACGCGTCATCCCTCGCCCCCGCTCACCGTCCAACATGGCGCTCCGTCTGGCACCGATCCGCGCAAAGCGATAGTGTGGAGGCTTCGCAACCCGCCCCCGGAACCCCATCGCATGGCCGCCAAGCCCTCGCTTCATGTCATCCTTGCCGGACCGCGTGGATTTTGCGCCGGGGTGGACCGGGCGATCAAGATCGTCGAGGAGGCGCTGAAGCGGCACGGCGCGCCGGTCTATGTCCGGCATGAGATCGTCCATAACCGCTTCGTGGTCGAGGCGCTGGAGCGCCAGGGCGCCGTCTTCGTCGAGGAGCTGGACGAGATCCCGGATGATGGCCAGCCCGTGGTCTTCTCCGCCCATGGCGTGCCGAAATCCATCCCGGCCGAGGCGCAGCGCCGGCAGATGTTCTTCCTGGACGCCACCTGCCCGCTGGTCAGCAAGGTCCACCGCGAGGCGGAGCACCATTTCTCCCGCCAGCGGCACATCTTCCTGATCGGCCATGCGGGCCACCCGGAGGTGATCGGCACCATGGGCCAGCTGCCCGAGGGCGCCGTGACGCTGGTGGAGGACGAGGCGCAGGCGATGCGCGTGACGCCGCCCCCGGGGGCCTCGCTCGCCTTCATCACGCAGACCACGCTCTCGGTGGATGACACGGCCGGCATCGTCCGCGCGCTGCAGTCGCGCTTCCCGGACATCGCGGCGCCGGCGAAGGAGGACATCTGCTACGCCACCACCAACCGCCAGGCGGCCGTGAAGGAGATCGCGCCGCAGGTGGACATGATGATCGTGGTGGGCGCGCCCAATTCCTCCAACTCCGTGCGCCTCGTGGAAGTCGCGGGCCGGGCCGGCTGCGGCAAGGCCGTGATGGTGCAGCGCGGGCGGGAGCTGGATCTCGCCGCCGTCGAGGGTGTGTCCCGCATCGGCATCACGGCCGGCGCCAGCGCGCCGGAGGTGCTGGTGGAGGAGGTGATCGAGCGCCTGCGCGAGGGCTATGACCTCACCATCCAGGAGATCGTGGTGGCGGAGGAGAAGATCACCTTCAAGCTGCCGGCGGCGCTGGCCACGGCCTGATTTGTGGCGGTCTATACGGAAGTTTCCGACGAGGCGCTGCGCGCCTTCCTCGCGGAATACGAGATCGGCGAATTGCTGGCGTTTCGCGGCATCGCCGAGGGCGTGGAGAATTCCAACTACGCGCTGAAGACGAGCGCGGGCGACTATGTGCTGACGCTCTATGAGAAGCGCGTGGACCCGCGCGAATTGCCCTGGTTCCTGGGCCTGATGCGGCATCTCGTGGCGCATGGCCTCTCCGCGCCGGAGCCGGTGGCGGGGCGGGATGGGCAGGCGCTGCGGGAACTCGCGGGCCGGCCGGCGGCCATCTGCACCTTCCTGCCCGGCGTCTGGCCCCGCCGCATCCGGCCCGAGCATTGCGGGCCGCTGGGTACGGCGCTGGCCGGGCTGCATCGGGCCGGCGCGGGCTTCACGGATGTGCGCCCCAATGGCCTCGGCCCCGCCGCCTGGGCGCCGCTGCTGGACCGCTGCCGCGCGGATGGCGAGGGCGTGCAGGCCGGGCTGATCGCGGAGCTGGATGCGGCGCTCGCCGGCATCCTCGCCGCCTGGCCCACGCCGGGCAGCCTGCCGGTGGGGCAGATCCATGCCGACCTCTTCCCCGACAATGTCTTCTTCCTGGAAGAGGGCGGCACGCCGCGCGTCTCCGGGCTGATCGACTTCTACTTCGCCTGCACCGACCTCTACGCCTATGACGTGGCGGTGTGTCTCAACGCCTGGTGCTTCGAGGCGGATCGCAGCTTCAACGTGACCAAGGCGCGCGCCATCCTGCGCGCCTACCAGGCGGTGCGGCCGCTGAGCGCGGCGGAACTGGCGGCGCTGCCCGTGCTGTGCCGGGGTGCCGCGATCCGCTTCCTGCTGACGCGCCTCTTCGACTGGGTGAACACGCCGCCGGGTGCGATGGTCACGCGCAAGGACCCGCTGGAATACCTGCACAAGCTGCGCTTCTTCGGCCATGCGAGCGGACCGGAGGCACTTGGTGTCTGAGGCGGTGCGCAAGGTCGAGATCTGGACGGATGGCGGCTGCAAACCCAATCCGGGCCCCGGCGGCTGGGCCGCCATCCTGCGCTTCGGCGAGGCGACGAAGGAACTGACCGGCGCCGAGCGCGAGACCACCAACAACCGCATGGAACTCACCGCCGCCTGCGCCGCGCTGGAGGCGCTGACGCGCCCCTGCCAGGTGATGCTGCACACCGACAGCGAATATGTCCGCAACGGCATGGAGCGTTGGATCAAGGGCTGGGTGCGCAACAACTGGCGCAACGCGGCGCGCGATCCGGTGAAGAATTACGACCTCTGGCAGCGACTTCTGGCGGCCGCGAAGCCGCATCAGGTCGAATGGATCTGGGTGCGCGGCCATGCGGGCAATCCCATGAATGAGCGCGCCGATGAATTGGCGACCTTGGCGCGTGAGGGGCTGGGCGGGGGCGCCTAGATCGGCCCAAACTGCGCCTTCCTGACCGGAGGTTCGGATGCGCCGCCTGCTGCTCGCCACCCTGCTGCTGCTGCCTGTCGCCACCCAGGCACAGACCTTCCCCGAACGCCCTTTGACCTTGGTGGTGCCCTTCGCACCGGGCGGCACCATCGACGTGCTGGCGCGCGTGCTGGCGCCGGAGCTTTCGGCCGCGCTCGGCCAGCCGGTCGCGATCGATACGCGGCCCGGCGCGGGCGGCAATGTCGGCGCGGCCTATGTGGCGCAGCAATCGCGGCCGGATGGGCACACCATCCTCTTCACCGGGGCGGGGCTGGCCAGCAGCGTCTCGCTCAGCAATCTCGGCTTCGATCCGGTGCGGGATCTCACGCCCGTGCTGGGCATGGGGGCGATTCCCTCGCTGCTCGTGGTCTCACCGCAATCGCCGCATCGGGATGTCGCCTCGATCCTTGCCGCCGCGCGGGCGGCGCCGGGGCGCGTCAGCTATGGCTCCTCGGGCCCTGGCACGGGCAGCCATCTGGCCGGCGTGCTGCTGGGTGCGGCCGCCGGCGTCGAGTTGCTGCACGTGCCCTATCGCGGCTCGGGCGCCGTCTATCCCGATCTGATCGCGCAGCGCATCGACATGCTGCTGGATGTCATGGCCTCCTCCATCGGCCAGGTGCAGCAGGGGACGGTGCGCGCGCTCGGCATCACCTCGCGCAACCGCTCGGACGTGCTGCCCGAGGTGCCCGCCATCGCGGAGACGGTGCCGGGCTATGCCTTCGAGACCTGGGTCGGATTGTTCATCCGCGCCGGCGCGCCGGAGGCGACGCAACGTCGCCTGGAAGCCGCGGCGTTGACCGCGCTGCAGGCCGCCCCGGTGCGCGAGCGGCTGCGGCTCTCCGCCGCGCAGCCCATCCCGGCGGAAAGCGCCGCCTTCGCCGCCTATTTCCGCGCCGATGTGGAGCGCTGGGCGGAGATGGTGCGCCAGGGCCGTCTGCAACGTTCGGAGTGATACTCATGGAACCGGCCGACATCATCCTCAGCGGCGGCAAGATCATCACCGCCGATGCGAAATTCTCCATCGCGCAATCGGTGGCGATCCGCGCCGGCCGCTTCCTCGCGGTGGGGGAGGACGCGATGGTGCAGCGGCACGCGGCCCCGCACACGAAGCACATCGCGCTGGAGGGCCGCGCCGTGCTGCCCGGCCTGATCGACGGCCATGCGCATATGGACCGCGAGGGGCTGAAGGACGTGTTCCCCAGCCTGGCCGGCTGCCGCTCCATCGCCGCCATCCAGGCGCGCATCGCGGAGCTGGCGAAGGGCAAGGCGCCGGGCGAATGGATCGTGACCATGCCGGTGGGCGAGCCGCCCTTCTACTGGGACCTGCCGGAATCGCTCGCCGAGGGCCGATGGCCGACGCGCGCCGAGCTGGATGACGCGGCCCCGCGCAACCCCGTCTATATCCGGCCGATCTGGGGGTTCTGGCGGCATTCCCTGCCGCTGGTCTCCATCGCCAATTCCATGGCGCTGCAACGCGCCGGCATCACGCGCGAGACGGCGCCGCCGCACCCTTCCGTCACCATCCGCAAGGATGCGGCGGGCGAGCCGGATGGCGTGATCATCGAGCAGGGCTATGTGCCGCTGATGGAGCTTGCCGCCTTCCACATGGCGCCGGGATTTTCGCATGCGCATCGCGTGGCGGGGCTGCCCAAGGCGGCCGCGATGTATCACGCCTTCGGCACCACCAGCATCTATGAGGAGCATGGCGTGGCGGCCGAACTCCTCGCCGCCTATCGCGAGGTGCACGCGGGGGGGAAGCTGACGATGCGCTCGCATCTGGCGCTCAGCCCGGATTGGCGCGGCATGGAGAATGTCTCCATGGAGCGGCTGATCGGCGGCTGGGCGCATCAGCTGGCCGGCGCCGGGCTGGGGGACGACATGCTGCGCCTCTCCGGCCTCATCACCGAAATCGGCCGCACGCCCGATAACGCGCTGCGCGCGCAGGCTGCGCCCTACACGGGTTGGGCGGGCTTCAACTACGACATGGGCCTGGATCGCGAACGCGCGAAGGAAATGCTGATCGCCTGCGCGCGCCACGGCATCCGCGCCATCGGCATCTGGCCCAACATGCTGGACCTCTTCGCCGAGGTGAATGAGGTGGTGCCCATCCGCGATCTGCGCTGGGTGCTGGGCCATATCGCGGTGCTGAGCCGCGAGCAGGTGCATCGCATCCGCGACCTTGGCCTCTCGCTCACCACCCACACCAACCGCTACATCTACAAGGAAGGCCATCTGCTGGTGGAGCGGAACAAGCTGCCCGACGAGGACAGCATCTCGCCGCTGCGCTGGCTGGAGGAGGCGGGCGTCACCTATGCGCTGGCGACGGACAATGTCCCCGTCTCGATGTTCTATCCCATGTGGCAGGCGGTCTCGCGGCAGAACATGCACACGCAGCGCCAGGTCGGCGCATCCCAGGCGATCAGCCGCGAAAGCGCCATCCGCGCGGCGACGAATGCGGGCGCGTATCTGACGATGAGCGAGCGCGACAAGGGCGCGATCGAGCCGGGCAAGCTGGCCGACCTCGCGGTGCTGACGGCGGATCCGCTGACGGTGGAGCTTTCCGCGCTGAAGGATATCGCGGCGGAGATGACGATGGTGGGCGGCGAGATCGTCCACCGCGCTCCGGGCTATACGCCGAAATCGTAGAGGCGCGCCGCGTTGTCCGCCAGGATGGCGCGGCGCGTGGCGTCATCCGGCGCCCAGTCGGCCAGCAGGTCCAGCAGGGGCTCGACATCGGGCTTGGGCTCGGGCGCGTTGGGATGCGGCCAGTTGGAGCCCCAGACCACGCGCCCTGGCGCGGCCGCGATGATGGCGCGCGCGATGGCCGAGACATCCGCGTAGTCCGGCGGGCCGGAGCGCGAGACGCCATAGGGCGAGGAGGCCTTCACCCAGACGCGCCCGCTCTCCAGCAGGCGCAGCAGCGCGCGCATGGGCGGGGCGGAAGGCGGCACCGGGTCGTGGAAGCGGCCGATGTGATCAATCACCACGTCGCAAGGCAGGCTCGCGATGAGCGGCGCGCGCGCCTCCATCTCGCCGCCGTCGAATTGCAGCTGCACATGCCAGCCGAGCGGTGCGACATGCGCGGCGAGCGCGGGCAGCCCTTCCCAGGGCACCGGCCCGCCCTTCAGCATGAAGGCCCGTGCGCCACGCGCGCCCAAGGCGTGCAGGCGTCGCAGTTCCGCCATCGGCGTCTCCGCCGTCACCGCCACCACGGCGCGCGCCGCCTCGAGGCCGAGTGCCGCCACCGCATCCATCGTGCAGGCATTGTCCAGCCCATAGGCGGTGGGCTGCACCACCACCGTGCGGCCGAGGCCGAGCCGTTCCTTCACCGCGCGATAGGCCGCAAGGTCGCTGGCGAAGGGCACGGGGGAGGGGTTGGTCGGCGCCACGGGATAGCGCGTGGCCGGGCCGTAGATATGCATGTGGCAATCGGTGGCGCCGGCGGGGGTCTGGTGTCGCAGCATCGCTCCAGCATGGCGCGGCGGCCGGCGCGCGGCTATCCTCACCGAAAATCATCAGGGAGGATGCGATGTTCCCACGCAGGGCATGGCTGGCGGCACCCGCCATTCTGGCCAGCACGCGCGCCATGGCCTGGGAGCCGGCGCGGCCCATCCAGCTCATCGTGGGCTTCGCGCCCGGCGGCGGCGCGGACCTCGCGGGGCGCGCCGCGGCGGAAGCGGCGTCGCGCCTCTTTCCCACGCCCATCATCGTCGTGAACCGGCCCGGCGCGGGCGGGGCCATCGCCGCGCAGCAGGTCGCCGGCATGGCGCCCGATGGGCTGAACCTGCTGGTGGGCGGCGGCAGCGAGAGCATCTCGCTCCCCGCCTTCCGCGACCTGCCCTATGACCCCAGGACCTCCTTCCGCGCCATCATCCGCCTGACGCGCCAGCCTTTGCTGATCGTGGCCCGGCGCGGCGGGCCCTATGACACGCTGCCGGCGGCGGTGGAGGCGGCGCGGCGCGCGCCGGGCACCATCCCGCATGCCTCCTCCGGCCAGGGATCGATCTATCACGCGGTCTTCGTGCTGCTGCAGCAGGCCGCGGGCGTGGAGTTCCTGCATGTGCCCTTCACCGGCGGCGCGCCCTCGCTCCAGGCGCTGATGGCGGGCACGGTGCAGCTTGCGGTCCTGGCGCCGGAGGAGATGGCGGGCCTGGCCCAGGCGGGCGAGGTGCGGCCGCTGGCCGTCGCTTCCGCCGAGCGGCTGGCCGCCTTCCGCGAGGTGCCGACGCTGCGCGAGCTGGGCTTCGATGTCGTGATCGAGAACATGAAGGGGCTGAACGCGCCGGCCGGCACGCCGGACGATATCGCCGCCACGCTGCATGACCGCTTCCGCCGCGCGCGGGAGAATGCCGCCTGGCAGACCTTCCTGGAGCGGACCGGCGCGATGGATGGCTACCTCGACGGGCCCGGCTACCAGGCCGCGATGGATTCCGTGCTGGATGCGCTGCGCCGCGCCGTGCGCCGCTGACACGAAAGCGAGACGCGACTCATGCGCGGCAGGATGGTAAAGGCGGGCGCATGATGCTCGCCCGTCGCTCCCTGCTTCTCGGCGCCGCCGCCGCGCTCGCCGCCCCCCGCATCCTGCAGGCACAGGAGGGGCCGCCGCCCATCCTGATGGTGCATGGCAATGGCGACCATGCGGCGCTCTGGCTCACCACCCTCTGGCGCTTCGAAGCCAATGGCTGGCCGCGCGAGCGGCTGATGGCGGTGAACATGCCGGACCCGCTGGCGCGTGCGAATGACGCGGTGGCGCAGGAGAATCGCAGCTCCAGCACCGAGCAGACGCAGCGGCTCGCCGCCTTCGTGGCGGAGCTGCGCGCGCGCACCGGCGCGCCGCGCGTGGCGCTGATCGGCAATTCGCGCGGCGGCTATCCGATCCGCGATTTCGTGGTGCACCAGGGCGGCGCCGCGCAGGTCAGTCACGCCATCACCTGCGGCACGCCCAATCGCGGCGTCTTCGACTGGGAATTCAACGAGGGCAGCGAGTTCAATGCGCGCAGCGCCTTCCTGCAACGGCTGAACGGCGGTGCCACCGATGTGGTGGAGGGCACGGCCTTCCTCACGCTCCGCTCCGACAATGACCTCTTCGCCCAGCCCGATGGCCGCTTCGTCGGCCGGCCGGGCACGCCCACCGGCATCACGCAGGACGGGCCCGCGCTGCGGGGGGCCACCAATATCCTGCTGCCGGGCCTGGATCACCGCGAGATCGCCTATCACTGGCGCGCCTTCCGCGAACAGTTCCGCTTCATCGCGGGCCGCGAGCCCATGACGCTGACGGTCCCCGCCGAAGCGCGACCGGTGCTGAACGGGCTGGTCACCAACCTGGCGGCGGGGGCCGCCACCAACCGCCCGGTCGCGGGCGCCGTCGTCGAGATCTTCCGCACCGACCCGCGCACCGGCGCACGCATGGGCGAGGCCATCCATCGGCGCGAGACGGGCGCCGATGGCGTGTGGGGCCCGGTGACGGTGCAGGGCGACTGGACGCTGGAGATCGTGCTCGTGGCACCTGGCCACCCGATCGCGCATTACTTCCGCTCCCCCTTCCCGCGCTCGACCGAGGTGCTGCATCTGCGCCCACCCGCGCCGCTGACCGACGCAGATCGCGCCGCCGCGAGCCTCACGCGCCTCACCCGCCCGCGCGGCTATTTCTCCTGGCCGCGGGATGTGGTGCTGCTGGATGGGCGCGAGGTGGCGGAGCGGCGCGAGGGTGTGGCCAGCCTCGCCGTCGCCAATCTGCGCCTGCCGGCGGAGCGCGTGGGTACGTCCATCGCGGGCGTGTTCAACCAGGAGAATGTCGCGGGCCGTGTGCTGCCGCTCTCCGAAAACCGCATCGCGCTCCTGGAGATGACCTGGTGATCCAGTGGGTCGTCTTCGATGTCGGCGGCGTGCTGGTGGATGAGGCACGGCTGATCCGCGGCTGGGCTGGCGTCTTGGACATGCACGAGGTGGATTTCACGGAAGCCCTTCGCCAGGGCATCGCCGCCGGCAAGGGCATCGGCGGCACCATCCGCGAGATCGCACCCGCCATCGACATCAAGGCGCATCGGCAGCGGCTGGCCGGCCTGGAGATCCCCGGCGAGGATGACCTCTACCCCGATGTGCGCGACGCCTTCATGGCCCTGCGCGAAGCGGGCTTGCGGATCGGCATCGCCGGCAACCAGCCCGATGGCGTGCTGGAGGCGCTGACCGCGCTGGATCTGGGGGCGGATTTCATCGCGACCTCCCACCGCTGGGGCGTCTCCAAGCCCGATCCGCGCTTCTTCGACGAAGTGCTGCGCGCGACCGGCGCCGCGCCCGCGCGCATCGCCTATGTGGGCGACCGCGTGGACAATGACGTGGAGCCGGCGCGCGCGGCGGGCATGCATCCGGTCTTCATCCCGCGCGGTCTCTGGGGCGAGGTGCAGGATGCCTCGGCGCAGGGGGTCGCCCGCGTCACCAGCCTGCTGGAGCTGCCGGCTTGCGTCGCGCCGCGCTGATCCTGGCCGGGCTGCTGGCCGCCGCACCCGTGCGCGCGCAGGACGAGATCCGCCTGGGTGCGCCGCTGCCGACGATGGAGACGGTGGTCTGCTACACGCAGCGCGCCGCCCAGGCCTTCATCACGCAGATGCGCCGCCGCCCGCCCGTGGAACGCCTGCCGGAGAATTGCGTCACCACGCTGCTCATCGCCATTCCGCAGGACATCCCGGCCAGCCTGCCACGCTTCGAAATGGTGGTGCGGGGCTACGCGCCGGGTGCGACCACCTGCGTGGAGCACCTGATTGATGGCGCCATGCGCCGCATCCCGGTGGTGCCGCGCCGGCAGCCCGTCCGCTTCGTGGAGTCCCACGCGATCTATGAGGATGGCAGCCCGCAGGACATGCGCGCGCTGGTGCTGATTCCGCAGCGGCCCTATGCGCTGGAATTCCAGGAAGACCCCAACCGGCGCGAGGCGCCCGGGCCCTGCGAACAGCCGGGCGGCTGACAGCGCGCGGCGCTTCATCATGCGCTAACGCTTCTGTGGCATGCACCGTGGCGGAGAGGCTCATCCGCACGGGGACCAGCATGCGCATCCGACACGTCTTCTACATCGGCTTCCTCGCCGTCGCCCTGCCCGGGCTGCTCGGCACCAGCTGGCTGGCCTGGGAGAGCACGCGGATGCTGACCAGCAGCCAGCGCGCCGAGGTCGCGGCGCGGGTCATCAGCGATGTGCAGCGCGCACAGACGGCGCTTGCGGTGGAGTCCGGGCATCTGAACACCGCGGCCCAGGCCGCCAGCCCGGACCGCGCCTTCCTCGCCACCACCGCGGCGACGACCGACGGCCTGCTCCGGGCGGCCGAGCGCAGCGCGCTGGAGGCCGGGTTCGACGCCGCCGCCATCCGCGAGGGCGCCGCCATGGTCTCGCGCTTCCGCCAGCGCCTGGACGGCCTGCTGGCCCGTCCGCCCGCCGAGCGTGATGCCAGCTTCGCCCCGCAGCTCCTGGCCGCACGCATGGCGGCGGGCACGCAGCTCACCCAGCTCGCAGCCGCGGCGGCCGAGCGCGTGACGACGGAGGCGCCTGTGATCGCGGCCCCCGTCAATGTCGCGCTGCAGGCGATGGACATGCGCGAATATGCCGGGCGCCGGAACCTGATGATGAATGCCTGGGTGGCCGGCCGGCCGATCGCGCCCGAGCAGATCGTCGCGGCCGAGCAGATGACCGGCCGGGTCGAGCAGGCATGGGAGACGGTGCAGCGCATGGTGGCCGCGCTGAACGACGCGCCAGCCCTCACCGCCGAGGTGCAGCGCCAGGTCCAGGTCTTCCAGAACCGGGATGCGGTGCGCTGGAACCAGCTGATGGAGTGGGCGCGGGCGCGGGCCGTCCCGGGCGCATCCACCGCAGCCTGGCCGGAGGATCTGACGGCGTTCCGCGCCTGGTCGCTGCCGGCGCAGGCCAGCATCCTCCAGCTGCGCGACACGGCGCTGGACCACGCCCTGGCCAAGGCGCAGGGCATGACCCGCGCCGGCTGGATCGAGCTGGCCGTCAGCCTCGCGCTGGTGCTGGTGACGGCGCTGATCTCGGCGGCGGCGGTGCTGCTGCTGCTGCGCCGCGTGGTCTCGCCCCTGCAGGCCACGACGGAGGTGGTGGACCGCATCGCCGCTGGCGAACTCGGCACCGCCGTCCCCGGCCAGGACCGCGCCGATGAGCTGGGCCGCCTCGCCTCGGCGGTGGAGACACTGCGGCGAGGCGCCCTGCAACGCGAGGAGATGGCCGCGACACGCCTCGCCGAGGAATCCGCCAAGGCCGCGCGCGCCCAGCGGATCGAGGCGCTGATCCATGGCTTCGAGGCTGAGACGGGGAAGGTGCTGGGCGCGCTCTCCAACGCGGCCAGCGGGCTGGAGCGGACCTCGGCCGAGATGAGCGAGAACGCCGCCGAGGGCACCGAGCGCGCCACTTCCGTGGCGGCCGCCGCCGAACAGGCGAGTGCCAATGTGCAATCCGTCGCCGGCTCCGCCGAGGAGCTCTCCGCCTCGATCGGCGAGATCTCGCGCCAGGTGCAGGAAGCCGCTGCGGTGGCGCGCGATGCCGCCAGCCACGCGCAGGAGACGGACGCGACGGTGCAGGGGCTGGCCACGGCCGCGCAGCGCATCGGCGAGGTGGTGCAGTTGATCAGCGGCATCGCGGGGCAGACCAACCTCCTCGCCCTCAACGCGACGATCGAGGCGGCGCGGGCGGGCGAGGCCGGCAAGGGCTTCGCCGTGGTCGCGAGCGAGGTGAAGACGCTCGCCGCCCAGACCGCTAGGGCCACGGAGGAGATCAGCGCGCAGATCGGCACGATGCAGCAGGAGACGGCGCGCACGGTGGCCGCCATCGCCGGCATCTCGCGCACCATCTCGCAGATGGAGGCGAATACCGGCGCGGTGGCGGCGGCGGCCGAGCAGCAGGCAGCGGCGACGCGCGAAATCGGGCGTGCGGTGGCGGAGGCCGCGGCCGGCACCCAGGATGCCGCGCGCCACGCGGCGGGTGTGCGCGAAGGGGCCGAACGCACCGGCAGCTCCGCCGTCGAGCTGCGCGGCGCCTCGGGCGACCTCGCGCGGCAGGCGGATCAGATGCGCGGCCAGGTGGACCGCTTCCTCGCGGAGATCCGTGCCGCGTGAGGGCGCGGGCGGCTACTGCTCCCCGATCACTGTTCCTTGTAGCGGTAGCCGATGCCGTAGAGCGTCTCGATCTGCGCGAACTCGTCATCCACCGCGCGGAACTTCTTGCGGACGCGCTTCACATGGCTGTCGATGGTGCGGTCATCCACGTAGATGTTCTCGCCATAGGCGGCGTCGATCAGCTGGTCGCGGTTCTTCACGAGACCGGGGCGCAGCGCCAGCGTCTTCACCAGCAGGAACTCGGTGACCGTGAGCTGCACCTGCTTTCCCTTCCAGGTGCAGGTGTGCTTCGTCTCGTCCAGCGTGAGGTCGCCGCGCACCAGCAGGCCGCCGGCCACCACGCCGCTGCTCTCGGCCTTCATCGCCTCGTTCCGGCGCAGCAGCGCGCGGATGCGCTCCAGCACCAGGCGTTGGCTGAAGGGCTTGGTGATGTAGTCATCGGCGCCCAGGCGCAGGCCCATCAGCTCATCCACCTCCTCATCCTTGGAGGTGAGGAAGATCACCGGCATGGCGCTGCGCGCGCGCAGGCGCTGCAGCAGCTCCATCCCGTCCATGCGCGGCATCTTGATGTCGAGGACGGCGAGGTCGGCCGGCTTGCCCATCAGCCCCTGCAGCGCGCTCTCGCCATCCGTATAGGTGCGGACGCTGTAGCCTTCCTGCTCCAGCGTCATGGAGAGCGAGGTGAGGATGTTGCGGTCGTCATCCACGAGGGCGATGGTCTGCGGCATTTGGGCCTCCTTGCCGACGCTTATAGGCGCCGATGGTGGCACAAAACAGGCCGCGCCCAAAAAAACGGAGGGGGGCAATTCCGCCTTCAGCCCAAGGCCCTGGGGGGCTTGAGCGGCAGCAGGATGTCCGTCAGCCATTCGGAAGGGGGCAGGGTCCGGCAATCATTCAGGTATTCCTCGAAGACCGGGTGATCCCCCGCCTCCTCGCCCGATTGCGGCAGCCAGGCGCCATAGAGCCGGTCATAGGCGGCCTCCAGCTCGGCATAGGGGCCCTGGTAGCGCAGGCGGGCGCAGCGCAGGGCGGGGATGTCCACCACCTCCATGCCCGGATCGAGCGGCGTGCCCGGCGGCACGGTCAGCGCGGCGAGCGAGCGCAGCTCCGCCTCCGGCTTGCTGTGCGGGTCATCGGGGTAGATGCCGATGAAGCGCGTCGTCCCGTCGATCAGGCCGCGTGCGCCGGCCCAGGCGCCCAGCCGGTCGAAGACCGGGCCCATGGCGTCGAAGGCGCCGCGATGCGGCAGCGCGGCGAGATGCAGCGGCGGGGTCTCGACGATGATGATGTCCTGCATGGTCTCCTCCTCCGGGACGGGGTTGCCGATGGCGGCACGCTGGCGATAAGCGCCGGGCGGAATGCCGAGCGCGTCGCGGAAGGCGCGGGTGAAGGCGGCCACCGATCCGTAGCCCGCCTCGGCCGCGATCCGCGCCATGGGCGCGTCGCTCTTGATCAGCGCGGCCGCGGCGCGGGAGAGGCGGATGCGCGCCAGCGTCTCGGCCGGCGTCTCGCCGGCCAGCGCGCGATAGGCACGGTGGAAATGCCAGGGCGAGAAGGCGGCGACATCGGCCAGCTCCTCCAGGCTCAGCGTGCGGTCCGGCTGGGCGGCGAGGTGCGCCATGGCGCGGGCGATGCGCGCGGCGTGATCGGTGAGGGTTCTGGTCTTGATCGGCATGCGGGGCTGATAGCGCGGCCCCGATTGATCCGTCTTGCGAAGTTGCGGGGGGCCGCGCCCCCGCCGCGCTCAGAACTTCATGTTGAGCGCGATGAAGGGGCCGCCCATGTTCAGCTCCTGGATCAACGCGTTGCCACCCTGCGAATAGGAAAGATAGCGATAGCCCGCCACCACGCCGGCCCAGCCGGTGGAGTAGCCGAGGCCGCCCTGGATCTGCCAGGTGAGGTTGGAGGTGCCGGTGCCGACATCCGCCGCATAGGGGATGTAGAAGCCGGAGCCGAGGTCGAAGCGGCCGCGCAGGCCGATGATGCCGTCCCAGATCTGCTGGCTGCCGGTGATCCGGCCGATGCGCGCGAAGGTCTCGCCCGTCCGCGGGCTGGTGACGTCCGTCGCGAGCTGGAAGTTGGTGCGCGCGCTGGCGGCGAGCAGGCGGAAGCCGGCCTGGATGTCCACATTGCCCCAGGCGCCCTCGAGCAGCGTGTAGCCCGGCGCCAACGTCCAGAGCGTATTCGTCAGCGCGGATTGCGTGTTGAGATTGGCGGTCGCCTGCACGCGCCCGGCGCGGCCGAAATCCACGCTGCGCACCTCGCTCGAGGAATTGCCGAGGTCGAGGTAGAGAAGGTCTGTTGCCAGAGTGAAGCGGCCATAGCGCGCCTCGGCACCGAAAGTCAGGCCGAATTTCAGCGCATCGATGATGTTGTTCGAGTTGACGTGGACATTGGCCGTGCCCTGCTCGCGCGGGCCATAGCGCAGATCACCGCTGAGATTGGGCAGCCAGAGATAGGGCGTGAGAGAGAAGCGCCAGCCCGGATCATTGGCGTTGGGAACGGTCTGTGCCGTTGCGGCGGAGGACATCAGCGCGACGCCCATGAGGGCAGCGAGCGCGGCAGCGAGGGACTTCGGCTCGGGCATGGGCGGTCTCCTCGGAGGGGCCTCTGGCGTGGTTGCCGTGTTTGGGATTCGTCGCACGGAGTGGCATATGATTCTGCAACTGAATCCGCAAAGAATGCAACATCACCTCCTGGATGACAGCCGGGCCCGGCACGCCCATTCTGACGGACATGACCGAAGATCATGGCTTCGAGGCCCGTCGCCTCATCCGCGCGGCTGCAGCCGCCACTCTCGCCACGCAGCAGGACGGCCAGCCCTTCGCCAGCCTGGTGACGCCAGCCTGCGCGCCAGGCTTGCCGCCCCTGCTGTGGCTCTCTTCCCTCTCCGAGCACACGCGCCACCTGCAGCGCGACCCGCGCTGCGCACTGCTCTTCACCGGCGTGGCGGAGAGCGCGAACCCGCAGACGGCACCGCGCGTGACGCTGACTGGCTTGGCCGAGCCGGTCACCGACGCCGGGCTCAAGGCGCGCTGGCTCGCCCGCCACCCCTATGCCGCGCTTTACGCGGAATTCGCCGATTTCGGCCTGTGGCGGATCAACCCGCAGGGCGCGCTGCTGGTGGGCGGCTTTGCCCGCGCCACACGGCTGCGCCTGGCGCAGCTTCTGCCCGACGCAGCGGCGGTCGCGGCACTTGCAGCGGCCGAGGCCGACATCATCGGCCATGTGAATGCGGACCACGCCGATGCGGTCGAAGCCATCGCGACCGGTCTGCTCGGCGCCGCGCCGGGCGCATGGCGCCTGACCGCCGTGGATGTGGATGGGCTGGACATCGCGGCGGGGGATTCGGTGCTGCGCCTTGCCTTCGCGGCGCCAGTCGCCGACGCGGATGGCGTGCGCATGGAATTGGTCCGGTCAGCCCGCGCGGCACGCGCGGCGCTTGCTGCATCGCAGCAACAGGAAAATTCATGAAACCCATGGAATTCAGCCCTTTGGCGGCATTGACCGGGGCCACTCCCTCGCCGTAATTCCGCCTCGACTGTCATCGAAATGCCCCTGACTGAACCAACACGGCCGGGACATGGAAACGGTCACGGCTTAATGCTCAAAACGGGGACATTCCGCATGACCGCAACCGCCCTCGCCGGGACCGGCGTCACCTCCAGCAATCCGGTGCATGCCAACCTCACGGCGCCCCTGCTGGTGCAGCACGCCCTGGCGCGCGGCGAGGGCCGTCTCTCGGCGGATGGCGCCTTCATCGCGCTGACCGGTGTGCACACCGGCCGCTCCGTCCAGGACAAGTTCGTGGTGGACGACGCCGAGGTCACCAAGGAGATCTGGTGGGGCAAGATCAACAAGAAGATGGAGCCGGCGAAGTTCCAGGGCCTGGCTGCCAAGGTGCGCGGCTGGCTCGGCGCGCGGCCCGTCCTCTTCACGCAGGATCTCTATGCCGGTGCGGACCCCGCGCATCGCATCCGCGTGCGCCTCGTCACCACCAATGCCTGGCACGCGATGTTCGCGCGCAACATGTTCATCCGCCCGCCGGTGGAGGACCTCGCTTCCTTCACGCCGGACTTCACCATCCTGCACGCGCCGGAATACGAGGCGGACCCCGCGGTGGATGGCTGCCGCAGCAACACCTGCATCGCGCTCAGCTTCGCGCAGAAGACCATCCTGATCGCGGGCACGAGCTATGCCGGCGAGATCAAGAAGAGCATCTTCACCGTGATGAACTGGCTGCTGCCGGCGCGCGGCGTGCTGCCCATGCATTGCAGCGCCAATGTCGGCAAGGCGGGCGATGTCGCGCTCTTCTTCGGCCTCTCCGGCACGGGCAAGACCACGCTGTCGAGCGACCCCGAGCGCAGCCTGATCGGCGATGACGAGCATGGCTGGTCGGACGCCGGCGTCTTCAACTTCGAGGGCGGCTGCTACGCCAAGGTCATCAAGCTCTCGCGCGAGGCGGAGCCGCAGATCTGGGACGCCTCCCACCGCTTCGGCGCCGTGCTGGAAAACGTGGTCGCCGATGAGCGCGGCGTGCTCGACCTGGACGACAACCGCTACACGGAGAACACGCGCTCCTGCTACCCGGTCGAGTTCATCCCGAACGTGACGATCACGGGCAAGGCGGGCCTGCCGAAGAATGTGGTGATGCTGACGGCCGATGCCTTCGGCGTGCTGCCGCCGATCTCCAAGCTCTCGCCCGCGCAGGCGATGTACCACTTCCTCTCGGGCTATACGGCGCGCGTCGCCGGCACCGAGAAGGGCATGGGCAAGGAGCCGCAGGCGACCTTCTCCACCTGCTTCGGCGCGCCCTTCCTGCCGCGCCACCCGGAGGTCTATGGCAAGATGCTGAGCGAGCTGATCGCGAAGCACGGCGCCGATTGCTGGCTGGTGAACACCGGCTGGACCGGCGGCGCCTATGGCACGGGCCACCGCATGAGCATCCAGCACACCCGCGCTTTGCTGCGCGCCGCGCTGGATGGTTCGCTCGCCAAGGTCGAGTTCGTGCAGGACCCCTTCTTCGGCCTGATGATCCCGAAGAGCGTGCCCGGCATCCCGGCCCATGTGCTGAACCCGCGCGACAGCTGGGCCGACAAGGCCGCCTATGACGCGACGGCCAAGAACCTGATGGCGCTGTTCGAGCAGAACTTCGAGACCTTCGCCGGCGCCGTGGATGAGAGCGTGAAGAAGGTCGCGATCAAGGCCGCCGCCTGAGAACCCCTGGCGGCCCTGGTCCTCAGGGCCGCCAGCGGCGGTGCATCCAGAGCCACTGGCCCGGATGCTCCCGCACCCAGTCCTCGATCACGCGGTTGATCATCGCCGTCGAGGCTTCCACATCGATCTTCCCTGACGCATCGCGCGGCAGGTCCAGCGGCGCAGTCAGGTCCAGCCGGAAGCGGTTGTTGGGCAGGCGGATGGCGCGCATGCCATGCACCGGCGCCTCGAAGCGCCGCGCCAACCGCGCGATGAAGGGATTGGCCGCGACGGGATGCCCGAAGAAGGGCACGCGCGGCCCGCGCCCGAAGCGCTGGTCCACCAGCATGCCGAGATTGATCCCCTCATCCACCGCCTGCGTCATGCGGATGGGCGCGGAAATGCCCGTCGGGATCAACTCGCCCATGATGGGCTCGCGCATCTTCACGATATCGGCGGCGATGTAGGGGTTGTTCGGCGTGCGGTAGAGCAGCGCCGCACGCTGGCCGAAGGCATGGGCGATCACCGCCGGCAATTCCCAATTGGCCAGATGCGCGCCGAAGATCAGGACGGGCCGCCCGCCCTCGCGGATCGCGGCGAAGCGGTCCTTCGTCGCCTGCTCGGATTCCACGCGCTGGCCGTCGCCGTCATAGAGCACGTCCAGATGCGGATACTCGCAGACGGTGCGGCCGAGATTGGCCCAGGATTCCAGCGCGATCGCCTCGCGCTCGGCCTCGGTCTTCTCGGGGAAGGCGAGGCGCAGATTTTCCATGGCAAAGCGGTGATGCGGCAGGAAGCGCCCCACGCGCGGCGAGATCCAGGCGCCGAGATTGGACGCGCGGTCCGGCCCGAGCAGGCGCAGCAGGCCGAAGACCCGGCGCGACAGCCAGGCGACCAGCCATTCGCCGATGCGCTGCAAGCGTTTCACAGCTTGATGACGATCTTCCCGTAGACGTTCCGCGCCTCAAGGCGGGCCAGGCCTTCCTCGAAACGCTCGATGGGCAGCACCGTGTCGAGCACGGGGCGGATGCCCTGGGCCATCTTCTCCACGCCCTCGGCGATGTTGCGCAAGGTGGCCCCGAAGCTGCCCTGGATCTTGAGCTGGCGCTGGAAGATCATCATCAGGTTCGTCTCGGCCGAAACGCCGCTGGTGCTGCCGCAGGTGACCAGCCGCCCGCCCATCTTCATCGAAAGCAGCGAGCCCGCCCAGGTGGCCGCGCCCACATGCTCGAAGACCACATCCACGCCGCGCTTGCCGGTGACGCGGCGGGCCACGCTCTCGAAGCGGTCGGTGTTGTAGTTCACCACATGGTCCACGCCCTCGGCGCGCGCCTTCTGCGCCTTGAACTCGTCGCCCACCGTGCCGATCACGGTGCAGCCGATGGCCTTGGCCATGCGCACGGCGACCGTGCCGATGCCCGAGCCCGCCGCATGCACCAGCACCGTCTCGCCGGGCTCGAGCTGCGCGTTGTCGAAGAGCATGTGCTGCACGGTGGAGAAAGTGATGCCCGCGCAGGCCGCATCCTCGACGGCGACGCCGGCCGGCACCGGCACGCATTGCCGCGCGGGGATGTTGATCAGCCCGCGCGCGAAGCCATCCACATGGAAGCCACGGATGCCGGCGATGTTCTCGCAGAGGTTGTCGCGGCCGCGCTGGCACTCCTTGCAGGTGCCGCAGGTCAGCCCGCCATAGGGCACGGCGAGCTGGCCGGGGGTGAAGCCGGTGACACCCTCGCCCAGCGCCACCACCTCGCCCACGCCCTCGGCGCCGACGCTGATGGGCAGCTCGCGCTTGGCGAAGGCCATGCCGCGCCAGCCCCAGACATCAATGTGGTTCAGCGCCACGGCCTTGATGGCGAGCTGGATCTCGCCCGGGCCGGGCGGCGGCGGGGGCGGGATCTCCACCAGGCGGAGGTCACGGTCGGCGAGGAGCTGGAGTGCGCGCATGGCGGGGCGGATAGCAGGGTTTGGCGACGCACCCAAGCGCACCCGGCCGCTGGACAACCTGCGCGGGACCGCCTTCAACGGCATGCATGATGGATTTCGAAGCCGCGTTGCGCGCGAAGATTGACGGCAAGACCAAGCCGCTGGGCGCGCTGGGCCGGATCGAGGCGCTGGCGGCGCAGGTGGCGCGTGTGCAGCACAGCCTGACCCCCCGTATGGAGCGCGGCCGCCTGATCCTCTTCGCGGCCGATCACGGCATCGCGGCCGAGGGCGTCTCCGCCTATCCGGCCGAGGTGACGCGACAGATGGTGCTGAATTTCCTGGCGGGCGGGGCCGCGGCCAATATCTTCGCGCGGCAGGCAGGGCTGCCGGTGGCGGTGGTGGATTGCGGCGTGGCTGGCGCGCCGATCGAACACCCGGCGCTGATCGCGCGGCGGCTCGCGTCCGGCACCGCCAATTCCCGCCACGGCCCGGCGATGACGGCCGATCAGCGCGACGCCGCGCTGGCCCTGGGCCGCGAACTGGCAGGCGAGGGCGAATTCGACGCGCTCTGCCTGGGCGAGATGGGCATCGGCAACACCTCCGCGGCCGCGCTGCTGGCGGCGAAGATCACCGGCCAACCGGTCGCGGGATTCATCGGGCGTGGCACAGGCGTGGATGGGGCGGGCCTCGCGCGCAAGCAGGCCGTGCTGGAGGCGGCCGCCGCCCGCACCGCGCCGCGCCTCGCCCCCGCCGAGGCGCTGGCCGAATATGGCGGCTTCGAGATCGCCGCCATGGCCGGCGCCATGCTGGGCGCGGCCGAGGCGCGGCGCCTCGTGCTGGTGGACGGCTTCATCGCCGGCGCCGCCGCGCTGGTGGCGCTGGGGCTGGAGCCGGGCATCCGGGAGAACCTGGTCTTCGCCCATCGCTCGGCCGAGCAGGGGCACGCGGCGCTGCTGGCGGCGCTGGGGGCGGAGCCGCTGCTCGATCTCGGCCTGCGCCTCGGCGAGGGATCCGGTGCCTTGCTCGCCTGGCCGCTGCTGCGCGCCGCCGCCGCCATGCTGAACGAGATGGCGAGCTTCGAGAGTGCCGCGGTGAGCGGGCCCGCATGAGGAAGCCCGATCCACGGGAGGAATGGGCCATGCTGCTGCTGGCCGTGCAGTTCCTCACACGGCTGCCCGTGCCGGCCAGCGCGGGCTTCACGCCCGAGCGCCTGACGGCGTCCACGCGCTACCACCCTCTCGTCGGCGCCTTCATCGGCGCGCTGGTGGCGCTGATCTATGCCGCTGCGCTGCTGGCCTGGCCGCCGCCGGTGGCGGTGGCGGTCTCGATCGCGGCGAGCCTCCTGCTGACCGGCGCCTTCCACGAGGACGGACTGGCCGACATGTTCGACGGCATCGGCGGCGGCATGACGCGCGAGCGCGCGCTGGAGATCATGAAGGACAGCCGCATCGGCACCTATGGCGGCGCGGCGCTGATCCTGGCCCTGCTGCTCAAGGCCACGACACTGGCCGCGATGCCGCCGCATGCCGTCATCATCGCGCTCATCACCGGCCATGGGCTCAGCCGCTTCTCCTCGGTGCTGGTGATCGCGACGAGCGGCTATGTGCGGGACCACGGCACCGCCAAGCCGGTGGCCGATGGCGTGAGCGGCGAGAGCCTCATGGTCGCCACCGCCACCGCGCTGGTGCTGTGGCTCGGCCTGGTGCTCAGTCTTGGCTGGGTGGCGGCGCTGCTGGGGCTGGCCGGCCTCGCGCTCGGGCATTGGGGCATCCGTCGCGTCTATGAGCGCAAGATCGGCGGCTATACGGGCGATTGCCTGGGTGCCGTGCAGCAGGGCAGCGAACTCGGCTTCTATCTCGGCGTGCTCGCGTGGCTCTGACGCTGCTGCGGCATTTCCGGCCGGCGGTGCGCGAGGGCGTCTGCTACGGCATCACGGACCTCGCCCTCGCGCCGGGCCACGAGGCGGCGCTGGAAGCCCTGCTGCCGCGCCTGCCCGCCGTCACCGCCATCGCCACCAGCCCGCTCCGCCGCTGCCGCGAGACCGCCGGGGCGCTGGCGGCGCGGCTTGGCCTCCCGGTCAAGGCGGAGCCGCGCCTGGCCGAGATGGATTTCGGCGCCTGGGAGGGTAGGCCCTGGGATGACATCCCGCGGGGCGAACTCGATCAATGGGCGGCCGATTTCCTCCACGCCCGCCCGCATGGCGGGGAGAGCGTGGCGCAGCTCCAGGCCCGCGTCCTGGCCGTGCTTGCCGAATTCCGCGCCCTTCCGGGCCACATCCTGCTCATCACCCATGGCGGCGTGATGAAGGCCGCGCTCGCCACCGGCCCGCGCGCCGAGGATTGGCCGCCCGCCCTCGCCTTCGGCGAATTCGTGACCATCTGACCGCCAAAGGAGAATGCCATGCCGGATGATGAGAGCCACAAGGCGGAAATGGCGGCGCTGAAGGCCGAGCAGCGCCGCAAGATCACCGAGGCGCGCGACCCCGGGCGCGGCCTCGTCCTCGTTCACACGGGCGACGGCAAGGGCAAGTCCAGCTCGGCCTTCGGCGTCATCATCCGCGCGCTGGGCTGGGGCCACAGCGTGGGCGTGGTGCAGTTCATCAAGGGCGATTGGCCGACGGGCGAGAAGCAGTTCTTCGACAAGCTCGTCTCTGCCGAGGGGGGCGGCAACATCACCTGGCGCACCATGGGCGAGGGCTTCACCTGGGACACGCAGAACCTGGCGCGCGACACCAGGACGGCCGAAGCCGCACTCGCCGCCGCCGCCGGGATGCTGGCTTCCGGCGCGCATGACCTGGTGGTGCTGGATGAGATCAACATCGCGTTGCAATTCGGCTTCCTGACCGTGCCGGCGGTGCTGGCCGCGCTCGAAGGGCGGGCGCAGCGCACCAGCGTCATCCTCACCGGGCGCAACGCGAAGCCCGAGATCATGGACATGGCGGACCTCGTCACCGAGATGCGCGAGGTGAAGCACCCGTTCCAGGCCGGCATCAAGGCGCAGCGCGGGATCGACTTCTGAGGCCTCCCGCGCCGCGGGCTACTGCAGCCGGAAATGCACCGAGGTGCGGATGGTGCCGGGCACCGGCTCGCCATCGCGCATCGCCGGGCGGAAGCGCCATTCCTGGACCGCGCGCCGCGCCGCAGCATCGAGCATGGGCGAGCCTGAACTGCGCGCCACCGTCACGGTGATGACGCGCCCATCCGTGCCGACCGCGATCTCGAGGCCCACCGTTCCCTGCTCACCGCGCAACCGCGCCGCTTCGGGGTAGCTGGGGGCGGCGTTGTTGTAGCGATCGTCGCGGCCCGGCGGGACGACGGCGCCCGTGGCACGGCCCACGCCGGCCGCCTGCTGCGCAGCCTGTTCCTCGCCGGCGCGCCCCGCCTCGGCGGGCGGCTGGTTGCGCTGCGCCGGGCGCGGCGGGGGCGCGGGACGCGGACGCGGCGGCTGGCGCGGCGGCTCGGGACGCGGCTCTGGCGGCGGTGGTTCAGGGGTCGGGGGCGGTGGCTCCGGCAAGGGCGGCTCCACGCGCGGCGGCTCGGGCTCTGGCGGGGGTGGCGGCGGATCGGGCGGCGGGGGCTCCGGTGCCGGGGGCGGCGGTTCGGCCGCCGGCGGCTCCGGCGCGGGCGGGGGCTCCCGCGGCGGCGCGACCGAGAGATCAGGCGAGGGCAG
>NZ_JAHRCU010000031.1 GCF_019083995.1 Roseococcus sp. SDR | reverse complement strand
CGAGCCGCGCCGCGCCGCCATGACCCAGGCCGCGCAACAGGCGAGGGACGCGACGGCGCTGCGGGAGGCGGAGGCAGCCTGCATCGCGGCGCAGGCCGCGCTCGCGCAAGCGGAGGCGGAGGCCGCGCGGGCCCGCGCCGCGCTGGATGAGGCCGAGGCCGGCCGCGCCGCCGCCGACGAAGCCGCCTGGGCCGCCGCCGCCGCCGAACTCGCGCTGCACCTGCGGGAAGGCGAGCCCTGCGCCGTCTGCGGCGGCACGCACCACCCGCACCCCGCGACACCCGCCGCAGGGCAGGGCGAGGATCGCGCCGCGGCGGCACGGCACGAGGAGGCGGCACGCCGGGCCCATCTTGACGCCAGCACCAGGCTCGCCCGCGCCCAGGGCGAAGTGCGGGCCGCGACCGCCCGCCGGGACGACCTCGCCCGCCGCCTGACCGATCCTCTGCCCGAAGGCGCCCTCGCCGCCACGCAGGCCGCCTTCCAGGCCGCCGAGGCCGCGGCGCGGCGCCTGACCGCGCTCGACACCGCCCTCGCGCAGGCGGAGGAGGCGCGCCGCGACGCGGAGGGCAGGCTCAACATGCAGGAGGTCGCGCGCGCAACGGCGCAGGAGGCCGCGACCACCGCCCTGGCCGCCCATGCGACACGGCTGGAAGCCCTCCCGCCCGAGGCGCGGGACGAGAAGGCGCTCGCCACCCAGGCCGCCACCGCGCAGGCCAGGCTCAACGCGCTCGCCACCGCCCTGGACCGCGACCGCAAGGAGGACGCCGCCGCCGGCGCCGCGCTGCACGCCGCCCAGGCCGCCGCGCTGGCGGCCGCCGCCAGCGCCGAAGCCGCCCAGACCGCGCTGGAGACGGGCAAGGCGCGCATGCTCGCCGCCTGCGAGGCGGCAGGCTTCTCCACGCTCCACGCCTATGCCGAGGCGCGCCTCGCGCCCGACGCGATGGAGGCGCTGGCCGCGCGGATCGAGGATTTCCGCCTCCGCCTCGAACTCGCCCGCGCTGCGGCCACGCGCAGCGCGCGCGACATCGAGGGGCTGGCGGCGCCGGATCTCACCACGCTGGAAACCGCGGCAGGCAATGCGCAGCAGGCCGCACGCATGGCCACCGGGCTCGAAGGCGAAGCGCGCGAACGCGCGGCGCAATCGGCCGGCCTCCTCCAGCGCATCCAGGAGGCCGATGCCAGCTTCGCCACAGCGCGCGAGCGCCACGCGCTGCTCGACAATCTCGCCCGGCAGACCAAGGGCCAGAACGCGCGGCGCCTGGATTTCGAGGGCTTCGTCCTGGCCAGCCTGCTGGACGAGGCGCTGGGCGCCGCCAACGCCCATCTGCACCGCATGATGGCCGGCCGCTATCACCTCGCTCGGCGCGAAGATCCCTCCCGCGCCAATGCCGCCGTCGGCCTCGACATCGAGGTCTTCGACGAACACACCGGCCAGTCCCGCCCCGCCGGCACGCTCTCGGGCGGCGAGGGCTTCTGCGCCGCGCTGGCCCTCGCCCTCGGCCTCGCCGAGACGGTGCAGGCCCATGCCGGCGCGCGCCCGGTGGACACGCTGCTGATCGACGAAGGCTTCGGCAGCCTGGACGAGGAGGCGCTGGACAAGGCGATGGAGGTGCTGGCCGGCCTGCAGGGCGGCTCACGCCTCGTCGGCATCATCAGCCATGTCGCGGAGCTGAAGACGCGCATCCCTGCGCGGCTGGAAGTGACGCCCGGCCTCCGGGGCAGCAGCGCGCGCTTCGTTGTGGGTTGAACCGCGCGCGTGAGGATCGGGCGGCCGTGACGCGGCCGCCCCATCCGGTGCCCCAGCGCATGGGCTCAGCGTGCGGTGCAGGTGAAGCGGATCGCGCGGCCCACATCCACCGCGCTCGGCGCCCCGGTGCCGGCCGGGTTGTTCACGCGGATCGTCAGGAACTGAACGTCCTTCTGCTCATAGCTGTTGAGGTCGAAGGTGGCGATGTGACGCACCACGGGGAAGCGGTTGTTGTTGATCACGATCTCGCTCACGGCCAGCATATTGGCCGTCATCGGGCGGTTGCTGCGGTTCTGGAACTGGCCGTGGTACTGCACCTGCGCCGTGCGCCCATCCGAGAGCACATTGGCGTAGAGCGAGTTGGTGTAGAGCGTGTTGTTGCAATAGGTCGGCAGGCCCTGGGCCGCGGCGGGCTGGGCGAAGCTCATCACCGCGGCAGCGGCGGCGGCGAGGGCGGTGGTCTTGGCGAAGCGGGTCATGGCCGGCTCTCCTGTCTCCCGTGGAGATCATCCCCCACGAGAGACACCATGCCACTGGCCCTTGATAGGCGAAATACCACAAAACCAATCCGGAAGATCGGTGGTGCCGATCAGACGTCCAGGTTGGCCACCTTCAGCGCATTGCCCACGATGAAGTCGCGCCGCGGCTCCACCACATCGCCCATCAGCGTGGAGAAGACGCTCTCCGCGTCCTCCGCGTCATCCACGCGCACCTGCAGCAGCGTCCGCACCGCGGGGTCGAGCGTCGTCTTCCAGAGCTGGTCCGGGTTCATCTCGCCCAGGCCCTTGAAGCGCTGGAAGGAGAGGCCGCGGCGGCCCTGCGCCAGGATGCGGTCGAAGGCGGCGAGCGGGCCGCGCACGGCGACTTCGCTGCCCTCGAAGGCGAGCTTGGCACCAGCGGCGAATTCCGCCGTGAGCTTGGCGCGGCGGTCATCCAGCCAGCGCGCCTCGCTGCTGCGCAGCGCCGCCGCCGTCAGCGTGTGGCGCTCGGCCACGCCGCGCACCATGCGGTGGATGTGGATCCCCGCATCATCCACCGCGGCCTTCCAGCCGCGCTCGGCCGGCGGCGCCATCGCGTCCAACCGGCTCACGAAATCCGGCGCCCCTTCCATCGCGCGCTGCTGGTCAGGCGTCAGGATGCCCGCCATCGCCGCCTGCTCGACGATCTCGACCGGCACCTGTGCGGCCAGGCGCCGGATGCGCGACGTCGTCTGCCGCAGGCCTTCCACGATCTCGGCCAGCTCCTCGCCCGCGACCACGCGGCCATCGGCCAGGGTCATGCGCGCCCCGCTCGTCGCCTTCTCGATCAGATAATCCTCGAGGGCGCGGTCATCCTTCAGGTAGCGCTCCTCGCTCCCGCGCTTGGCGCGATAGAGCGGCGGCTGCGCGATATACAGGTGCCCGCGCTCGATCAGCTCCGGCATCTGGCGGAAGAAGAAGGTCAGCAGCAGCGTGCGGATGTGCGAGCCATCCACATCCGCGTCCGTCATGATGATGATCTTGTGGTAGCGCAGCTTGTCGGCCGAGAAGCCGCCCTTCGCCGGATCGCCAGAGCCGATGCCGGTGCCGAGTGCGGTGATCAGCGTGCCGATCTCCGCACTCGCCAGCATCTTGTCGATGCGCGCGCGCTCCACGTTCAGGATCTTGCCCTTGAGCGGGAGAATGGCCTGGTTGCTGCGATTGCGCCCCTGCTTGGCCGAGCCACCCGCGCTGTCACCCTCGACGAGGAAGAGCTCGCTCTTCGTCGGGTCCTTCTCCTGGCAATCGGCGAGCTTGCCGGGCAGGGTGGAGATATCCAGCGCGTTCTTCCGCCCCACCTTCTCGCGCGCCAGCTGCGCCGCCTTGCGCGCGACCGCGCTCAGCACGACCTGATCGAGGACGAGCTTCGCCTCCTTCGGATGCGTCTCGAACCAGTGCGAGAGCGCGTCCGCGACCGCCATGTGCACCACCGGCTGCACCTCGGAGGAGACGAGCTTGTCCTTGGTCTGCGAGCTGAACTTCGGGTCCGGCACCTTCACCGAAAGCACGCAGGTCAGCCCCTCGCGCATGTCATCGCCGGCGAGCTCGATCTTCTCCTTCTTCGCCAGCTCTTCCGCGTATTTGGAGACGACGCGCGTCAGCGCCTGGCGGAAGCCCGCCTGGTGCGAGCCGCCATCGCGCTGCGGGATGTTGTTGGTGAAGCAGAGCATCACCTCGCGCGGGGAATTGGTCCACCACATGGCGAGCTCGACGCGGATGCCGTCCGTCTCCTTCGCCACCACGCTGATCGGCGGCTTGAAGAGGGATTCCTTGCCCTTGTCCAGCCATTCGACGAAGGCGACCAGGCCGCCATCGAACTTGAATTCAGCCAACTGCGCCGGCACGTGGCGATCATCGCGCAGCGTGATGGCGAGGCCGGAATTGAGGAAGGCCAGCTCGCGCAGGCGCCGCTCCAGGATGTGGAAATCGTATTCCACCTGCGTGAAGGTCGCGGCCGAGGGCTTGAAGGTGACCTGCGTGCCCTGCGGATGATCCGAGGGGCCGATCACCTTCAGCGGCTGCACCGTGTCGCCATGCTCGAAGCGGATGAAATGCTCGATGCCGCCGCGCCAGATGCGCACTTCCATCCATTCGCTGAGCGCGTTCACCACGGCCGCACCCACGCCGTGCAACCCGCCCGAGACCTTGTAGGAGTTCTGGTTGAACTTGCCGCCCGCATGCAGCCGCGTCAGCACCACCTCGGCGGCACTCACGCCCTCTTCGGGGTGCATGTCCACCGGGATGCCGCGCCCGTCATCGGTGACGGAGACGCTGCCATCGCCGTTCAGCACCACGTCCACGCGGCTGGCATAGCCGGCCTGCGCCTCGTCCACCGAATTGTCGATGATCTCGAAGGCCATGTGGTGCAGGCCCGAGCCGTCATCCGTGTCGCCGATATACATGCCGGGGCGCTTGCGCACCGCCTCGAGGCCGCGCAGCACGGTGATCGAAGCGCCGGTATAGTCGGCGTCGGAAACCTGGTTCGGCGTCTCGTCACCGGTGGGGGAATCGCTGCTCATCGGGAATCGCAAAACCTTTGGAAGAACCTACGGTTTATGCCCGATTTATGCGGGCAGGGACAGGGGCGCGGGATGGGCCTCCCCCGGGGCGATTCGCCAATGGCCGGCGCGCCCGGCAAGGGGGCCGAACACCTCCCTATCCGTGCCCGTCAGAAAGCATTGCGCGGGCAGCGCGGCGAGTGCCGCGAACAGCGCCCCGCGCCGCGCCTCGTCCAGGTGGGCGGCCACCTCGTCCAGCAGCAGGAGCGGCGCGAAGCCGCGCGCGGCCGCGATCAGCCCGGCATGGGCCAGCACGGTCGAGATCAGCAGCGCCTTCTGCTCGCCCGTCGAGCAGAGCCCGGCCGGCATGGCCTTGGCCGCATGGGTGAAGAGCAGGTCCGCCCGGTGCGGCCCGCTCAGCGTGGCCCCCGCCGCCGCATCCCGCGCGCGGGAAGAAGCCCAGGCCGCGCGCAGCGCCTCCTCGGCGGCCAGCGCCGGCATCTCCTCCAGCAGCGCCGCCGCCGGGCATTGCAGCGCCAGGATCGCGGCCGGGAAGGCGCTCTCCGCCACGGCGCCCTGGGCCTCGTTCAGCCGCGCCACCAGCGCCCTGCGGGAGGCCGCGATGGCGATGCCGTGCCGCGCCATCGCATCCTCCAGCGCGGCCAGCCAGGCGGGCTCCGCGCGGCCCTTCTGCAGCAGCCGGTTGCGGCCGGCCATCGCGGCCTCATAGGCGGTCGCTTCCCGCGCCAGATGCGGCTCCAGCGCCATCGCCAGACGGTCCAGGAAGCGCCGGCGCCCGCCGGCACTCTCCTGGAAGAGGCGATCCATCTGCGGCGTGATCCAGACGGCGGCGACGCGCTCGGCCAGTTCCGCCTGGGCGCGGATCTTCTCGCCATCCAGCCGGAAGGCGCGGCGCTCGGCGCTGCCCTCCTCCAGGCTGCCGGTGCCGATCTCGAAGCCGCCCAGCCCATCGTCGAAATGGCCCGAGACGCTCCAGCTTCCGCCGCCCTGCATCCCCACCTCGCCGATCCGCGCCCCGCGCAGGCCGCGCCCAGGACCGAGCAGGCTGATCGCTTCCAGCAGGTTCGTCTTCCCCGCGCCATTGGGACCGGTGAAGACCAGCATGGGCGCGTCGAAGCGCAGCTCCGCCGCGGCGTAGGAGCGGTAGCGCGTGAGGCGGAGGCGCGTGAGACGAAGCATGGCGAAAGGCGGCCCAACGGCCGCGCGACGTTCCTCTGGAAACAGGCCGCCCTTATGCCCTGGCTTCGCGCCAAAGCCCAAGTTTCTCCTGCGCCGCGCGGTCGGAATAGCCGAAGAGCACCAGCTCGCTCGCCGCCTCCAGCTCCAGCGGCTGCCAGGAGGGCACGACGAAGCAATCCCGCTCCATCAATGCGAAATCCTGCCCACCGATGCGCGCCGTGCCACGCCCCGAGACGACGACGAAGATGGTGCCATCCGTCGCCTGGCGCGCCCGCGTGGTGAAGCCCTGCGGCAGCAGTCGAACATGCGCCGCGATGGTGGGCATGATCGGCCCGCCATCGGCCGGATTGGTGAATTCCAGCGCGTGGGCCAGGTGGGGATCGGGCGCGTCATGGGTGGCGATGGCCCGCAACGCCGCTTGCCATTCCGCATGGGGGTAGTGGAACAGCGGCAGCTGCGCGGGCCGCCGCGCGGCCGGCGTGCCTGCGAAGGGCCGCAGATTGCGGCCATAGCGCGCCAGCGTGTCGCCCGCCGGCGCCGTCTCGGCATGCGCCGATTCCGGCAGGCGCTCGGCGAAGCTCGTCTCGAAGAAGCGCACCATCGGGATATCGAGGCCATCCAGCCAGATCATCGGCGCGTCGCTCGTATTGCCGTGATCATGCCATTGCCAATTGGGCGTGAGCACGAGGTCGAAGGGCCGCATCACCGCCTTCTCGCCATCCAGCGCGGTGAAGGCGCCGTCGCCCTCCATCACGAAGCGCAGCGCGCATTGGGTGTGGCGGTGACAGGGCGCGACTTCACCCGGCAGGATGAGCTGCAGGCCGGCATAAAGCGCGGGCGTGGCGCAGGAGGAGCCAGGCAGGCTCGGGTTCTCCATGATCAGCACACGTCGCTCGGCCTGCTCCGCGCTGATCAAGGCGCCCGCACGCATGAGGAAATCGCGCGCCTCGGCATAGCGCCACAGGACCGGCGTCGCGGCGGAACGCGGCGTGGGGGTTACGAGGCCGTGCAGCACCTCCCAGAGAGGATGGAGATGGGCGGGCGCCATCTCCGCATAAAGTTGGTGCAGGGCTGCATCTGCCTGATCGCGCTGAGCGTACATGTTTCGGATCCGCGGGGTGGCTGCGGGAGCATAAGCGTGAGTCGCGCCGGAGTAAAAACGTCTCAAAAACCGTAAACTAATCTTTTAAATAAACAAAATGCACATCAACCACAATTTCTGGTTTCATTCGTGAATGGGTCGTGTATAAGAATGGCAGGTGCAACCTCCAAATGTAAGGAAATTGAGAATGTCTGACCGTACTGAGATTAATCGCGGTGAGGTCGTTCTGTTGGCGCTGCGCTTCTCCCTCCTCGCCGCCTCCGCCGCCCTGGTCGGCGTCCTGGGCCACGTCGCCTGGAAGATCATCTCCGCCTGATCCGTCTCGCCACCTCGCCTGACGGAGGCCTCCGTCCAGGGCGAGCCGGCCACACGGTCCTGCGACGCCGCGGCCCCTCCTCCCGCGACGCCGCATGACCGCCTCGCCCGACCGACCCGCTTTCGGATCAGGCGCCCCACCCAGGGTTCCTTGATCCTGGCCTCCGCCGCACACCCCCCCTTTTCCCGCGGCGGAGGCCTCTTTTATCCCGTCGCCGGGCCAAGCCAGGCCCGGGGGCACACCGCCCAGCCTCCTTTCCGGGGGTGCGGGCAGCAGCGGCCGAATTCCAGGCTGAAACCTGCCGTGATGTGGCGCGGATTATCCGCTAAGCGTCCCGGCATGCGCATCCGACCGATTGCCACACTCGGGCTCGGCGCCCTGATTGCCGGCGCCTTGCTCACGGCCTCCACCTTCCCCACCCCCCCCTTGGTGGAGGCCCTTCTTCTTCCCGAGGCCCTGTTCCTCGCCTGCCTCGCCCTGCTCACGCCCTGGATCGCGCTTTCGACCGTGAATGCGCTGCTGGGCGGCGCCATCCTCCTCTTCAGCCGCGACCCGCCGGCCCATGTGGTGCCCGCGCTCCGCGGCCTCGACCTCACGCGCCCCACGCCGCAAGGCCGCACCGCCATCGCGCTCTGCCTCCGCAACGAGGAGATGGCGCCCATCCTGGCCGCGCTCGCCCCCCTGCTGGACGGGCTGCCGGCCAGCCATTTCGACCTCTGGTTCCTCTCCGACACGCAGGACCCCGCCTTCCGATCGGCCGAGGATGCCGCCCTCGCCGGCTGGCGCCCGCAGGATGCGGGGCGCATCCATCTGCGCCGCCGCGCCGCCAATACCGGCTTCAAGGCCGGCAACGTGATGGAGTTCCTGGAGAATGAGGGCGCGGCCTATGACTACCTGCTCTGTCTCGACGCCGACTCGGAGATGACGCCGGCGGCCGTGATGAAGCTGGCGCTCGCCCTGGATGCGGCACCCCGCATCGCCATCCTGCAGCAACTCATCGTCGGCCGCCCGGTCGCCGCGCCCTTCCCGCGCCTCTTCCAGTTCGGCATGCGCGCCGGCATGCGCGCCTGGGCCACCGGCCAGGGCTGGTGGCAGGGGCCGAAGGGGCCCTATTGGGGCCACAACGCGCTGATCCGCATCGCCCCCTTCCGCGCCCACGGCAAGCTCGACACCCTGCCCGACGGCTCCACCATTCTCAGCCATGACCAGGTCGAGGCGATCCGCCTGCATGGCGCGGGCTGGGAGGTCTGGTGCCTGCCGGAGGAGCGCGGGAGCATGGAGGGCAACCCGCCCGCCCTGCCGGAATTCATGGCCCGCGACCTGCGCTGGGCCGCGGGCAACATGCAATACCTGCCGCTGCTGCGCCGCCCGGGACTTTCCGCCATGGCGCGCTTCCAGTTGATCCAGGCGATCCTGCTCTTCCTCTGCGCGCCGCTCTGGGTGCTGGCCTTCACGCTGGCCGCGATCCTTGCCGCCCTGGGCCGCTTCGATGAGGTCAGCGCCTGGCATCTGACCGGGCTCATGGCGCTCTTCTGGGTGACGCAGCACGCGCCGAAGCTGATGGGCTATGCCCAGGTGCTGCTCCAGGGGCGCGAGGCGGCGCGCTATGGCGGCCGCGCGACCTTCGCGGCAGGCGCGCTGGCGGAGATCCTGTTCACCACCATCCTCTCGCCCATCTCCTGCGTGAACAAGGCGCGCTTCCTGGCCGCGCTGCCCTTCGGCGCCCGCATGGGCTGGGCCGCGCAGAACCGCACGGCGCGCGATGTGGGCTGGGGCGATGCGGCGCGGCTGCTCGGCTTCCACACGATGATGGGCGTGCTGACCTTCCTCTTCCTCGCGCTGACCGCACCCTGGGCCATCTGGTTCGCGCTGCCCTGGGCGGGCGGGCTGCTGCTGGCCATCCCCTTCTGCGTGATCACCGCCTCACCCGGATTCGCGCGCTTCCTGGTCACGCGCGGCTGGGCGGCGACGCCCGAGGAAGTCGATCAGCACGCCATGCTTCAGCGGAGCGCGTAAAGCAGCAGCAGCGTCTGCTGGAACAGGTTCTGGTTGTCGTCCGAAACGAGGGCGACCAGCGTGCGCCCGCCATGCCGCGCCACCGCCACCCCCTCCCAGTTCTCGGCGGGCGCATCGGGCGGCAGGTCGAGCCAGGTCTCGCCGCGCAGGGGCTCGTTCCCGCGCAGCGCCGCCGCCGGCAGATGCGCGAGCCGGCACGTGAAGCCACCGAAGATGGAGAAGCGCCGCTCCAGCACCAGGGCCCCGCCATCCGGCAGGCCGGCGGCATCGGTCGGGTCCATCCCCGGCGCGGGCAGATAGCTCGTCCGCCGCCAGATCACCCGCGTGCTGTGCAAGGTCCCGAACCATGCAGCTCGGCTCTCCGCCCCCGCCCCACCGGGCAGCGACTCGCCCAAGGCCAGCAACCGCCCATCCGCCAGCACGGCCAGCGCCTCCAGCCCGCCATTGCCGGGCGATTCCTCCAGGCCTGGCGGCGTCTCGACCGGCGTGCCCGGCCCGGCGGTGAGATCACGATAACGGATGATGCGGTGCCGCCGCTCGAAGCCGACGAGCCAATCGCCATCGGGCAGCCGCGCGAGGCTTTCCGCATCCGCCTGCACGCCACGGCGCAGCGGCTGCCCCGCCGCATCGCGCAGCGGCCCGTGCCGCGCCTCACCGATGCCGGCCAGCCGGCCCTCGCGCAGCGACAGCGGCGCGCGCCACCAGCGGCCTGTGTCACTCACCGCCGTCAGCATCAGCTCCGGCGACAGATGCAGCGCGGATAGCCCGCCGAAACCCCAGGGCGTGGTGTCGAGTGCCAGCGCGCCCAGCGGTTCGAGAAACGGCCGCGACGGCGCGCCCAGCACCGGCGCCTGCGCCCGCGCGCAGCCCGGCAGCAGCGCGAGGCCGGCCAACAGCGCACGGCGATGCAGGGTGTCAGAGATGGGCATGGGGCATCACGTCTCGCGCGGGGCGCATTCGCCCCGCGCGAAGCCGGTCAAAGAATGGCCGGCGCACGCTCGGCGGAGGCACGATGCCAGGCCTCGGCGGCATCCTCGTCGAAGAGCTCGGTCAGCTTCTTCATCATGGTGCCGCCCAGTTCCTCGGCATCCACGATCGTCACCGCGCGGCGATAGTAGCGCGTGACGTCATGCCCGATGCCGATGGCGATGAGCTCCACCGCGTTGCGCGTCTCGATGTCCTTGATCACCTCGCGCAGATGGCGCTCGAGGTAATTGCCCGGGTTCACCGAGAGCGTGCTGTCATCCACCGGCGCGCCATCGCTGATCACCATCAGGATGCGGCGATGCTCGGTGCGCGCGAGGATGCGCTTATAGGCCCAGCTCAACGCCTCGCCGTCGATGTTCTCCTTCAGCAGCCCCTCGCGCAGCATGAGGCCGATGGCCCGGCGCGAACGGCGCCAGGGCGCATCCGCGCCCTTGTAGATGATGTGGCGCAGATCGTTCAGGCGGCCGGGATTGCGCGGCTTGCCCTCCTGCACCCAGCGCTCCCGCGCTTGGCCGCCTTTCCAGGCGCGCGTGGTGAAGCCGAGGATCTCGACCTTCACGCCGCAGCGCTCCAGCGTGCGGGCCAGGATGTCGGCGCACATCGCCGCCACCGTGATGGGCCGCCCGCGCATCGAGCCGGAATTGTCGATGAGCAGCGTGACGACGGTGTCGCGGAAATCCGCCTCGCGCTCATGCTTGTAGGAGAGCGCGAGCGTGGGGTTGGCGACGACGCGCGCGAGACGCGCCACGTCGAGGATGCCTTCCTCCAGGTCGAAATCCCAGGCGCGCTGCTGCTGCGCCATGAGGCGCCGCTGCAAGCGGTTCGCGAGCTTGGAGACCACGCCCTGCAGATGCTGGAGCTGCTGGTCGAGCTGCTGGCGCAGCCGCGTCAGCTCATCCGGATCGCAAAGGTCATCGGCCTCCACCACCTCGTCGAACTGCGTCGAGAAGGCGCGGTAGCGCGTGGTGTCATCGGTCTGCGGGACTTCCTTGCGGGCCTGCGGGCCACCGGGCTTCTCGTCGCCCTCGGCGGCCGCACCCTCTTCCTCGCTGTCCTGCGCCTCTTCGTCGGCGGCCTCGCCCTCCATGCTCTCGGGCTCGGCGCCCTGCATGGATTCCTGCTCCTGGCTCTGCGCCTCGCCGGCGCTGGCCTGGTCCTGCTGGGTGGACTGGTCGCCGCCCTCGTCGCCTTCCTCGTCCTGGTCGGCCTCGCTCTCCGTCTCGGCCTCGGCGAGGTCGAGCGCGGTGAGCAGCTTGCGGGCGGCGCGGGCGAAGGCCTCCTGGTCCTCGGTGGAGGAAACCAGTTCCTCCATCGCGGCACTCGCCTTCTCGTCCAGGCTGCCGCGCCACATCTCCAGGATGCGGGTGGCGGCGGCCGGCGCGGGCTCGCCCGAGATGCGCTCACGCGCCATGAGGGACAGCGCGGTATGCAGCGGAAGCTGGTCCTTCCGCGTCATCCGGTCATAGCCCTCGGCCTCGCATTCCTCCGAGAGCCGGGCGCGCAGATTGGCAGCGACGCCCGCCATGTGGCGCGAACCCACGGCCTGCACGCGCACATCCTCCAGCGCGTCGAAGACCTCGCGCGCCTCCTTGCGGGCGGGCGCGCGCGCGGCGTGCGTCGCCTCGTCATGATGGCGCAGCTTCAGCGCCACCGCATCGGCCGCGCCGCGCAGCTTCGCCATCTCATTGGGCGGCAGCGAGCGCGTGGGCAGCGGCAGGCGCGCGCGCTTGCCGGAGACGCCGGCCGGGCCGGGCTGGAAGGCGACCTGCACTTCGGTCTGCTGCGCGATGGCACGGACCACGCCGGCCGTCGCGCGCTTGAACTCTTCCTGGCGGGTGAGGTCCTGCTTGGTCACATCACCCCGCCTTCTTGTAGAGCCCCGTCGCGATCTCGGCGTTGAAGCAGCGCTGGTAGTATTCCGCCACCGTCGAGCGCTCGGCCTCGTCGCACTTGTTCAGGAAGGTCAGGCGGAAGGCGAAGCCCACATCGCCGAAGATGCGCGTGTTGTCCGCCCAGGTGATGACGGTGCGCGGCGACATGACGGTGCTGATATCGCCCGCGATGAAGCCGGCGCGCGTCAGGTCGGCCAGCGCCACCATCGCCTCCACCTGCTTCTTCATCTTGGCGTCGGTCGAGCCGAGCTTCGCCATGACGATCTCGGTCTCCTGCGCATGCGGCAGGTAGTTCAGCGTCGCCACGATGTTCCAGCGGTCCATCTGGCCCTGGTTGATCTGCTGCGTGCCGTGATAGAGGCCGGTCGTGTCGCCCAGGCCCACCGTGTTCGCCGTGGCGAAGAGGCGGAACATCGGGTGCGGGCGGATCACGCGGTTCTGGTCGAGCAGCGTGAGCTTGCCTTCCACTTCCAGCACGCGCTGGATCACGAACATCACGTCCGGGCGGCCCGCGTCATACTCGTCGAAAACCAGCGCGCAGGGGTGCTGCAGCGCCCAGGGCAGGATGCCCTCGCGGAATTCGGTGATCTGCTTGCCATCCTTCAGGACGATCGCGTCCTTGCCGATCAGGTCGATGCGGCTGATGTGGCTGTCCAGGTTCACGCGGATGCAGGGCCAGTTCAGCCGCGCCGCCACCTGCTCGATATGCGTGGACTTGCCGGTGCCGTGGTAGCCCTGGATCATCACGCGGCGGTTGTGCGCGAAGCCGGCCAGGATCGCGAGCGTCGTCTCGCGGTCGAAGCGGTAGGAGGGGTCGAGCTCGGGCACATGCTCGGTGCGGACCGAATAGGCAGGCACCTGCATGTCGATGTCCACGCCGAAGACGTCGCGCGCGTTGACGGTGGTGTCGGGCATATTGATGGCTGAGGTGGGGCTCACATCGCCGCTCTGGGCCAGCTTGGTCATCACGCTTCCGCTTCGTTGGATGGGGTGGGCATAAACACGTCCGGATGATGTTAGGGCAGCCCATGCGATTGGGCTACCCGGGCACCCCCGGGGAATGGTCAGTTGGCATGGGCCGGCTCGGCCCGGCCGATCTTCTGGCGCAGCAGGGAATAGGCGCGGTTGATGTCCTTCAGCCGCTCCTCCGCGCTGCGATCCCCGCCATTGGCGTCGGGGTGGTAGCGCTTGGCGAGTTCCTTGTAGCGCGATTTCAGCGTGGCCGGGTCGAGCGGCCATTCGAGTTCCAGCAGGCCGAGGGCCGCGCGCAACTCGGGTGGCGCCTCGGCCCGCGGCGGCGCGCGGCGCTTCTCGCGCGGGGCCGCGTCGCGCAGGATCCCCAAGGGGTCCGCCATGCGCTCAGGGTCGAGCCGCACGCCGCCCAGCCGCCCAAGCGGCCACGTCGGCCGCCCGCCCACCGTGTCCATTCTGATGGCGCTTTCGATGTCGGAGGGCGCCATGCCGCGGTAGAAATCCCAGCCGGCATTGTACTGCCGCACATGCTCCAGGCAGAACCACAGATATTCCCGGAGCGCCCGGTCCTTGGGCGCGCGGTACTCGCCCGCCGCCGGGCAATCCGGCGAGGCGCAGGGCCGCTTGGGCGCCTTCGGGTCGGTCTGGGGTTGGAAGCTCGCACGGCGTGCCATCAGCCCGTTATGGGTGCGACCCTCCGGATTGGCAACAACTTGGCAAGCGCGCCGCGGTCTGGGATTCTGCCCCCATGTCCTCCCGCGCCGACCGCATCCATGCCGCCCTCACCCAGGGCTTCGCGCCCCTTCGCCTGGAGGTGGTGGATGACAGCCACCGCCATGCCGGTCATGCCGGCGCCGCCCCCGGCGGGGAGACGCATTACAGCGTGCTCCTCGTCAGCGAGGCCTTCACCGGCATGAACCGCGTGGCCCGCTCCCGCGCGGTGCATGCGGCGCTGGCCGCCGAATTCGCCGGCGGCCTGCACGCCCTGGCGCTCACCCTGCGCGCCCCGGCCGAGGCCGGCTGAGAACCCCTCGCATCGGGTGCGGGGATTGGCTAAACGCTTCTCCACAAAAATTCGTTGGAGAGACGCCCATGACCTCGCTGCACCGCCGCGCCCTGCTGGGCGCCGCCCTCGCCACGCCCGCCCTGGCCCTGCCGGCCGCGGCCCAGACGGTCGCCCGCAACGCCCGCATCGTCATCGGCTTCCCGGCCGGCGGCAGCTCCGACATCGTGGCCCGCCTCTATGCCGAGCGGCTGCGCGGCATCTACGCCCCCAACCTGATCGTGGAAGGCCGCGTGGGGGCCGCCGGCCGCATCGCCGTCGAATTCGTGAAGGACACGGACAAGGACGGCACCACCTATCTGCAGACGCCCGCCTCCATGCTGACGCTGCAGCCGCATATCTTCACGCGCGACGTGCGCTATGACGCGCTGACCGACTTCATCCCGGTCAGCACCGTCTGCACCTTCCCCTTCGCCTTCTGCGTGCCGATGAGCCACCCAGCCCGCACGCTCGCCGAATTCGGCGCCTGGGCGCGCAGCCAGCCGAACGAGATCCCCTTCGCCTCGCCCGCCGCCGGCGCCTCGCCCCACTTCATGGGCCTGATGCTGGCCCAGGCGCTGAACATCCGCATGACGCATGTGCCCTATCGCGGTGCCGTCCCCGCCGTGCAGGACCTGATCGCAGGGCGTCTGAATGCCTTCATGGGCGTGCTGGGCGATGTCTCGCCGCAGAACGGCGTGGGGCTGCGCATGCTCGCCGTCTCCTCGGCCCAGCGGAACCCCCGTTTCCCCGATGTGCCGACCTTCCAGGAGCTGGGCTTCACGGCGCTGACGAAGGATGAGTGGTTCGGCGCCCTGCTGCCCGCCGGCACGCCCGCCCCCATCGTCCAGGGCCTGTTCAACGCCATCACCCAGGTGGGCAACACGCCCGAGATGCGCGCGGCGCTGGAGCGGCTGGACTTCAACGTCGGCACCTCGCAAAGCCCCGCCGCCTTCGCCGCCCGCATCCGCCAGGAGCGGGACGAGTGGGGGCCCATCGTTCGCGCCTCGGGGTTCACCCCGGAGTAAGGGAGGCCCGCCCCGGCGCGAACGATGGGTTTTTTCCGCCCTCACGCGCCGGGCGCCGCCTCCGGCGGCTTGGCTTCGCCGCGCCACAGGTGCGATGGGCCAGGAGGTCAGTTGGGCGGCGCCGGCCGCTGTGCGGCCGGAATGGTTTGTTGACGCCCTCAGGCGCTGGGCGCTGTGCGGCCGGGTGCGTGAGGGAGGTCGGTTGAGGCCGGTCCGCCCCCTCCCCTTGCATCCCGCTTACGCCCAGGTTGACTCGCGCCCCCTTGGGCGCGAAGGGGCGTCCGTCACACGTCCAACACGGAACCGCCATGTCTCTCGCTTTCGTCTTCCCCGGCCAGGGCAGCCAGGCCCCCGGCATGGGCCGCGACCTCGCCGACGCCTTCGCCATCGCCCGCGAGACCTTCGAGGAGGTGGATGACGCGCTGGGCCAGAAGCTCTCGCGCCTCATGTTCGAAGGTCCGGCCGAGGAACTCACCCTCACCGCCAATGCCCAGCCCGCGCTGATGGCCGTCTCCGTCGCGGTCAGCCGCGTGCTGGCCAAGGAAGGCGGCTTCGACATGTCCCGCCAGGTCTCGCTCGTGGCCGGCCACAGCCTCGGCGAATACAGCGCGCTCACCGCCGCCGGTGCCTTCGACCTCGCGACGGCCGCCCGCCTGCTCCGCCTGCGCGGCGATTCCATGCAGGCCGCCGTGCCCCCGGGTGAGGGCGCCATGGCCGCGCTGCTCGGCGCCGAGGCCGCTCAGGCCGCCGCCATCTGCGCCGAGGCCGGCCAGGGGGAAGTCCTTGAAGTCGCCAATGACAATGGCGGCGGCCAGGTCGTCGTCTCCGGCGCCAAGGCGGCGGTCGAGCGCGCCGTCGAGGCCGCGAAGGCCGCCGGCATCAAGCGCGCCATGATCCTGCCCGTCTCCGCCCCCTTCCACTGCGCGATGATGGCCCCCGCGGCGCGCGTGATGGAGGAGGCGCTGGCCAAGGCCGCCATGTCCCACCCGGCCGTCCCCGTCGTCGCCAACGTCACCGCCGCCCCCGTCTCCGACCCGGACGTGATCCGCGCCCTGCTCGTGCAGCAGGTGACCGGCACGGTGCGCTGGCGCGAATGCGTGGCCGCCATGGTCGCCGCCGGCTGCACCCGCTTCGCGGAAGTCGGCGCCGGCAAGGTGCTCACCGGCCTGATGAAGCGCAACGCGCCGGAAGCCACCGCGCTCGCCATCAACAACCCGGCCGACATCGAAGCCTTCCTGAAGAGCCTGTGACGCGCATCCTCCTCTCCGAAGCGCATGAGACGCCGCTGGCCGAGGTGCTGTCGAAGGGCTTCGAGACCTTCAACGGCCCCTTCGTGGGCGAGCACGGCTACAAGCCCCTGCGCCTCATGGTCTTCCGCGACGGCGAGGAGGCGCCCTGCGGCGGCATCCAGGCACATTGCTACGCCGCCTGGCTGCATGTGCTCATGGTCTTCCTGCCCGAGGATCTGCGCCGGGGCGGCCTCGGCACGCAACTCTTCGACCGCATCGAGGCGGAGGCGGAGGCGCGCGGCTGCGTCGGCGCCTATCTCGACACGCTGAGCTGGCAGGCCCGCCCCTTCTACGAGAAGCGCGGCTACACCCTCTTCGGCACCCTCCCCGACAGCCCGCCCGGCCACAGCCGCTATTTCATGATGAAGCGCTTCGCGCGCGAGACGAAGGAATCACCCCATGTTTGACCTCACCGGCAAGATCGCGCTCGTCACCGGCGCCAGCTCGGGCATCGGCATCGGCATCGCGGAGGCGCTGCACGCCCAGGGCGCGCATGTCGTCCTCACCGGCCGGCGCGAGGCCGAGCTCAACGCCGTCGCCGCCCAGCTTGGCGAGCGCGCCAGCGTCATGCCGGCCGATCTGAACGATGCCGCCGCGCCGGCCGCCCTGGTGGACGGCATCGAGGCCGCGCATGGCCGCCTCGACATCCTGGTGAACAATGCCGGCTTCACGCGCGACATGCTGGCGCTGCGCATGGGCGATGAGGACTGGAACGCCGTCCTCGAGGTGGACCTGAACGCCCCCTTCCGCCTGGCGCGCGCCGCACTCCGCGGCATGATGAAGCGCCGCGCCGGCCGCATCATCTCCATCGCCTCCATCGTGGGTGTGACGGGCAATGCGGGCCAGGCGAACTACGCCGCCGCCAAGGCCGGCCTGATCGGCATGAGCAAGGCGCTGGCGCAGGAAGTGGCCCCGCGCGGCGTCACCATCAACGTCGTCGCACCCGGCTTCATCGCCACGCCGATGACCGACAAGCTGAACGAGGCGCAGAAGACCGCGCTGCTCTCCCGCATCCCGCTCGCCAAGATGGGAAGTGCCAAGGACGTGGCCTCGGCCGTGGCCTATCTGGCGTCCGACGAGGCGGCCTGGGTCACCGGCACCACCATCCATGTGAATGGCGGCATGCTGATGGTCTGACGCGGCAGCTTGCTGCGAGGCTGATTCACGCCCCAGGCGTACCGCCAGGGACGATCAGACCAGCATCCTGCGAGGCTGATTCACGTCCCTGGCGTACCGCCATGGACGATCAGACTCGGCGTCAGGCTTCCTTCTTCCAGGCCGTGAGCTTGCGGTAGATGGTGCTGGGGTTCACCTCCAGCAGCGCCGCGGCGCGCGGCACGTCCTGGCCGGTGTGTTCCAGCGCGGCCAGGATCAGCTTCTTCTCCGAGACCGCGAGCGGCTCGATGGGCATTGTCCCGGGCGTGGCGGAAACCGGCGCAGCAGCGGGCGTCGCGGCCGGCGCCATGGCCGGCGCGCCATGCAGCAGCAGCCCGGGCAGCATGGCCCGCGTCACCACCTCGCCATCATGCAGCACGACCGCGTTGCGCAGCACGTTCTGCAGCTGCCGCACATTGCCGGGCCAGGGATAGGCGCGGATCGCGGCCTCGGCCTCCTCGTCGAAGCGCTGGAAATGCTTGCCCTCCTCCCGCGCGAAGTTGCGCAGGAGGTGGCGCGCGATCAGCAGCACATCCTCGCCCCGCATGCGCAAGGGCGGCAGCGCCACCGGCACCACATAGAGGCGGTAATAGAGATCCTCGCGGAAGCGCCCGGCCTGCACCTCGGCCAGGATGTCGCGGTTGGTGGCGCAGACCAGGCGCACATCCACCGCCTCCGCCCGCGTGCCGCCGACGGGCGTGACCGTCCCGCTCTGCACGAAGCGCAGCAGCTTCACCTGCATCTCCATCGGCATCTCGCCGATCTCATCCAGGAAGAGCGTGCCGCCATCGGCGGATTTCGCGGCACCCAGGCGGTTCTCGGTGGCGCCCGTGAAGGCGCCCTTCACATGGCCGAAGATCTCGCTTTCCAGCAGGTCGCGCGGAATGGCGCCGCAGTTCAGCGCGACGAAGGGCTTGTTCTTGCGCGGCGAGGCCTTGTGCAGCGTCTCCGCCGCCACCTCCTTGCCGGTGCCGCTCTCGCCCGTGATGAAGACCGTGGCCTTGGAGGCAGCGACGCTTTCCAGCGTGCGATACACCGCCTGCATGGCGGGCGAGGCGCCGATGAAGCCGCCGAAGCTCTCGCGCCCCAACTCCGTCCGCGCCGTATCCAGCTCCTTGCGGAGCGCGCGTTTCTCCAGCGCGTTGTCGAGTGTCACGCGCAGCCGCGCCGCGGCATAGGGCTTGAGCAGGAAGTCGGTGGCGCCCTCGCGCATCGCCTCGACAGCGGTGTTCACCGAGCCATGCGCGGTGAGCACGATGCAGGTGGCGTCCACCTTCGCGGCCTTGAGGCGGCGCATCAGCTCGATGCCGGAGAAATCCGGCAGCATCAGATCCACCAGGATGGCGTCCGGCTGCCATTCCTGCGCCATGGCCAGCGCCTGGGCGCCGGTCTCTGCATGCTGCATGTCGTGCCCGAAGTCGCGCAGCATGATCTTCGCCATCTCGGCCTGGGTCGGCGTATCCTCGACCAGCAGGACGCGCGCGGGCATCAGGCCCCGCCCTTCAATGGATCAGCGCGTGCAACGCCTGCAGGGCGGCCTTCGCCTCGTTCAGCAGGCGCGGCAGGATGACGTGCGGCGGCTCCGGCTGGCGATGATCCATGGCGATCCGCGCCTCACGCTCCAGCCCCACCGCGCCGACCGCGGCCGCTGCACCCGCCAGGCTGTGCGCCGCGCGCTCATAGCCCTGCTGGTCCCCGGCCTGCGCGGCCGCGGCCAGTTCCTGCGCGAGCCGCGTCAGATCTTCCTCGAAGGTCGAGATGATCGTGCGGAACACGTCAGGCGGCAGGTCTTCGGCCAGTTGATTGGCCACTTCGGGATCGAGCGCGCTCATTCCTGAGACTCTTCGCATTGCGCAACCATGGCCGTCAATGACGTCGGATCATTGACGGCCCTCGGGGCGGGGTCTAAGCCTTATACGCCCTCGCGATTTGTCCGGCCAGCTTGCGGCGAGGTCCCAACCGGGTCGTCTTCTTCAGGTTTCCCTGATCGAGGCGGAAAACAAGCGCGCTAAACGGCCCAGGGAACGCCCCGTCATGCGCGGGCGCAATCCCCACCCCGCCCAGGGTGCCGGACTTCATTGTTTCGGATGAGGGTGTTCATCATGTCCCGCAAGCTTCGTCCCGCCACGCAACTCGTCCGTGGCGGCCTCAACCGCTCCAACCATGGCGAGACCGCCGAGGCGATGTTCCTCACCTCCGGCTTCGTCTATGACAATGCCGAGCAGGCCGAGGCCACTTTCAAGAACGAGATCGAGCACTACCAGTACAGCCGCTTCGCCAACCCGACGACGACCATGCTCGAGGACCGCCTCTGCGCCATCGAGGGCGCCGAAGCCTGCCGCCTGATGGCGACCGGCATGGCGGCGGTGCATTCCGCGCTCCTCTCCCACCTCAAGACCGGCGACCGCCTGGTCGCCTCCCGCGCGCTCTTCGGTTCCTGCCACTGGATCGTGAGCACGCTGCTGCCGCGCTACGGCATCGAGGCCGAGTTCGTGGATGGCGGGGACATGGCGCAGTGGAAGGTGGCGCTGAGCAAGCCCGCCACCATGGTGCTGCTGGAAAGCCCCTCCAACCCGATGCTTGAGCTGGTGGACGTGCCGGCCGTCTGCAAGCTCGCGCATGCCGCGGGCGCGCTGGTGGTGGTGGACAACGTGTTTGCCACGCCGCTGCTGCAGAAGCCGCTGGAGCAGGGTGCGGACGTCGTCGTCTATTCCTGCACCAAGCACATGGACGGCCAGGGTCGCGTGCTGGGCGGCGCCGTGCTGGGCCGCAAGAAGTGGGTGGAGGAGGTGCTGATGCCCTTCATCCGCAACACCGGCCCCGCCATGTCCCCCTTCAACGCCTGGGTCATCCTCAAGGGCCTGGAGACGCTGAAGCTGCGCGTGGACCAGATGTGCCGCAACGCCGCCGCGGTCGCCGATTTCCTGTCCGAGCGCGCCGAGATCGCCCGCGTGCTCTACCCCTTCCGCGCCGACCACCCGCAGCATGCGCTGGCGGTCCGGCAGATGTCGGCCGGCGGCACGCTGGTGACGTTCGACATCAAGGGCGGAAAGGAAGCGTGCTTCCGCTTCATGAACGCGCTGCAGGTCGTGGACATCTCCAACAACCTGGGCGATTCCAAGTCGCTGGCCACGCATCCGGCCACCACCACGCATATGCGCATCGGGCCGGAGGAGCGCGCCAAGCTCGGCATCACCGATGGCACGGTGCGCCTCTCGGTGGGTCTGGAAGACGTGGCCGACCTGATCGAGGATCTGGCCGAGGCGCTGGACGCGGTCAGCGCGCCCGGCCTCCGCGCGGCGGAGTAGCCCCGGGCATGGGCGTCATGGCATGATATGGCCATGACGCTCGAAACCTGGCTTGCCTTCGCGGCCGCCTCGCTCATCGCGGTGATGATCCCGGGGCCGGTCGTGGTCTTCATCCTGGGCCGCTCGCTCGGCGGCGGCTGGCGCGCGGCGCTGCCCACGGTCGGCGGCGTGGCGCTGGGCGATGCGGTGGCGCTCACCGCCTCGCTGGCCGGCCTGGGCGCCCTGCTGGCGGCGAGTGCGGCGGCCTTCACCGTCGCGAAATGGCTGGGCGCGGCCTATCTCATCTGGCTCGGCGTGAAGCTCTGGCGCGCGCCAGTGGGTGAAACATCGGGTGAGGCCGTGGCCCTCCCCGCCCGCCACGCCTTCCGCGACGCCTTCCTGGTGACGGTGCTGAACCCCAAGAGCATCGCCTTCTTCGTGGCCTTCGTCCCGCAATTCCTGAACCCTGAGCGCGCCTTCCTGCCCCAGGCCGCGCTCGTGCTCGTGACCTTCGTGGGCCTCGGCGCGCTCAACGCGCTAGGCTATGCGCTGCTGGCCGGCACGCTCTCCGATGCGGTGAAGCGCCCCGCCATCCGCCGCGGCTTCAATCGCCTCGGCGGCGGCATGCTGATCGGCGCCGGCCTCGCCACCGCCGCGATGCGCCGCGCATGAAGCCCTACACCACCGTCACGCGCGGCGTGCGCGTCACCATCCGCCCCTTCTTCCTGGCCGACCAGTCGGACACGGAAGCCGGGCGCTATGTCTGGGCCTACAAGGTGCAGATCGAGAATCTCAGCTCCGTCACGGTCCAGCTTCTCAAGCGGAGCTGGATCATCACCGATGCGCTGGGCCGCGAGATGCGCGTGCATGGCGAGGGCGTGGTGGGCGAGCAGCCCATCCTCGAACCCGGCGAGAGCTTCGACTACACCTCCGGCACGCCGCTCCCCACGCCATCCGGCTTCATGCGCGGCACCTACCACATGATCGTGAGCGAGACCGGCGAGGAATTCGACGCCGCCGTCCCCGCCTTCTCGCTCGACAGCCCGCACCAGCAGGGCGGCGTGCACTGAACGCCCGCGCCGCCAAATGGAGGGAACCCGCGTCTTGCGGAGTCGCCCCACCGCACCATCTCGCGAGTCCGAGGACATGACGCGGCCCCATCTCGGGGCTGATGCAGCACCTCCAGGAATGATCGCAGCCATGAACATCCAGTTGCCCGCCAGCGCCAGGACCGACGATACGCAGAGCGCCATCGAACGCCCGAGCCGCGCCGAGGCCGAGGCTGCGGTGCGCACCCTCCTGCTCTGGGCCGGTGACGATCCGGACCGTGAGGGCCTGGTGGACACCCCCGCCCGCGTCGCGCGCGCCTATGAGGAATTCTTCGCCGGCTACGGCCATGACCCCGTCGAGATGCTCGCCCGCTCCTTCGAGGAGACGGACGGCTATGACGAGATGGTGGTGCTGCGCGACATCCGCCTGGAGAGCCATTGCGAGCACCACATGGTTCCCATCATCGGCAAGGCGCACATCGCCTACCTGCCCAATGGCCGCGTGGTCGGCATCTCCAAGCTCGCCCGTGTCATCGAGACCTATGCCAAGCGCCTGCAGATCCAGGAAAAGCTGACGGCGCAGATCGCCAACACCATTGAAAGCGTGCTCAAGCCCAAGGGTGTCGCCGTCGTCATCGAGGCCGCGCACCAGTGCATGACCACGCGCGGCATCCACAAGCCGGGCGTCTCCATGGTCACCTCGCGCATGCTGGGCGAGTTCCGCACCAATGACGCGACACGCCGCGAATTCCTCTCGATCATCTCCGGCTCGCGCGGCGGCATTCTCGAGGGCTGATTTTGGCCCCGAATCCCCGCCGGCGAAGGTTTGCAGGCGGGGATGAATAGGCTAACCGGAGAGGCGTCTTCCTCTCCAGGTCCCATGTCCGCCATCCGCATCGCCCCCTCGCTGCTCGCCGCCGACTTCGCCCGCCTGGGCGAGGAAGTCCGTGCCATCGAGGCCGCCGGGGCGGATTGGCTGCACCTCGACATCATGGACGGCCACTTCGTGCCGAATATCAGCTTTGGCCCGGGGCTGGTGAAGGCGCTGCGCAAGCACAGCGCCATGCCCTTCGACGTCCACCTGATGATCGCCCCGGCCGATCCCTATCTCGCCGCCTTCGCCGAAGCCGGAGCCGATCTCATCAGCCTGCACCCCGAGGCCGGGCCGCATCTGCACCGCAGCCTCCAGACCATCCGCGCGCTGGGCAAGAAGGCCGGCGTGGTGCTGAACCCCGCCACGCCCATCGAGTGCCTGGCCCATGTGCTGGACCTGACGGACCTCATCCTCGTCATGTCGGTCAATCCGGGCTTTGGCGGCCAGTCCTTCCTGGCGAGCCAATTGCCGAAGATCGCGGCACTCCGCCGCATGATCACCGAATCCGGCCGCGACATCGCGCTCCAGGTGGATGGTGGCGTCACGCTGAAGACGGCGCCCGATTGCATCGCCGCCGGCGCCGATGTGCTGGTCGCCGGCACCGCCGTCTTCGGCGCGCCGGATTACGCCCAGGCCATCACCGGGCTTCGGGGAGGCGCCTGATGGCCGACGTGTTCCGCAACGTCCGTGGCCTCTTCACACGCCTCAAGCCCATGCGCGTGCCCGACGCGCCCGCCCGCTCCTTCCGCGACCTCTGGCCGGGCGATGCCGCGCGCGGCGCCCGCCTGCTGCGTGGCGAGTTCGAGGTGCTGGGCTCGGTCCGCCTGCTGAACGACTGGACGCCGGCCGCGGGCCCGGTGCTCTGGCGCCAGGCCGCGCACGGCTTCGCCTGGCTGCGTGACCTGCGCATGCTGGGCACCGATGCCGCCCGCGTCATGGCGCGCGACCTGACCGAGGATTGGCTGGCCCGCGGCGCCGCCGAGGCCATGGCCCAGGCGCCGGAAGTCGCCGCCGCACGCATCTCCGCCTGGCTCGGGCACTGGGATTTCCTCGCGGCGACCGCGGAGGACGGCTTCCGCAAGCAATTGCTCCAGCGCCTCGCCCTTGATGGCCGCGCCCTCTCCGCCAGCCTGCCGGCGGAAGCCGCGCATCGCGGGGGCCTCGTCGCCCTCAAGGGCAGCATCGCCGCTGCCGTGGCGCTGGAAGAAGAAGCCTGGATGACGCGCGCGCTGCGCTTCCTGGGCCCGGAGTTGGAGCGGCAATTCCACCCCGATGGCGGCCATGTGGAGCGTAGCCCGGCGGTGCAGCTGCTGGCCCTGCAGGACCTCATCGAGATCCGCAACCTCCTGAACGGCGTGGGCATCGCCTCGCCGCCGCAGCTCTCGCTCGCGCTGGAACGCGCGGGCCAGGCGCTGCGCCTCTTCCGCCATGGCGACATGTCGCTCGCGCTCTTCAACAGCACGCGCGAGGAAGCTCCGGCCCTGGTGGATGTCGTCCTGGCCCAGGGGCTGGCCAAGGGCCGCGCACCCATGCTGCTGGAGGAGACGGGCTTCCACCGCATGGCCGCCGGCCGCACGCTGGTCATCGCCGATTGCGGCGCCCCGCCCCCCGGCCGCCCGGCCGACCCCGCCTCCGGCCTGCCGCGCGGCGCCGACCGCGCCTCCCACGCGGGCACCCTCTCCTTCGAGATGTCCGTGGGCCGCGACCGCCTGATCGTGAATTGCGGCGCGGCGCCGGCCGCCGATGCCGCCTGGCGCGATGCGCTGCGCGGCACCGCCGCCCATTCCACCCTCACGCTGGCCGATACCAACAGCGCCGAACTCCGCGAGGAGGGCCTGGGCCGCCGGCCAGAGCGCGTCGAGATCGAGCGCCAGGAGGCCAATGGCGCGCAATGGCTCGACATCAGCCATGATGGCTATCGCCGCACCCATGGCGTGGTGCATCGCCGCCGCCTCTACCTCTCCGAAAGCGGCGACGACCTGCGCGGCGAAGATGTGCTGGAGCCCTTCCCCGGCCCCGCCACCGCCTGGGCCATCCGCTTCCACCTCCACCCCGCCGTCACGGCCGTGCTGCAGGAGGAGGAGGGCGGCGTCCTGATGCGCCTCTCCGGCGGCCAGGGCTGGCGCTTCCGCGCCCGCGGCGCCCGCGTGGAGCTGGAGGAGAGCGTCTACCTCGCCGCCGAGCCGCGCCGCTCCAGCCAGATCGTCCTCACCTCGGATGGCGAGGCGGAGACGGTGCAATGGGCCATCAGCCGCGTCGTCCCGGGCGGTGAGAACTAGGGCCGCCCCCCTGGGGCTGTGGGGGGCCCGCCCGTGAAGATCCTCGAACTCGCCAATGTGGATTTCTCGCTGCGCCACTTCCTGCTGCCGGTGATGCGCGGCGCCCGCGCGCGCGGGCATGAGGTGGTGGGCATCGCGGCCGAGGGCCCCCTGCTGGACGTGGCCCGCGCCGAGGGGTTCCGCATCATCCCCGTGCCCCTGCAGCGCAGCCTCAATCCCCGCGCGCATTTGCCCGCCCTCGGCGAATTGCGCCGCATCATGCGCGAGGAGAAATTTGACCTCGTTCACGCGCATATGCCCATCTCGGGCTTCCTCGCGCGCGCGGCGGCGAAGCTCGAGCGGGTGCCGCGCATCGCCTATACCTGCCATGGTTTCCTCTTCAACCAGCCCGGCCCCCTCTGGCGGCGCGGCCTCTCGCTCGGCGTCGAATGGGTGGGCGGGCGAATGACCGACACCTTCCTCACCGTCAGCGAGGAGGAGGCAGAGGACGCCCGTCGCCTCTGGATCCATCGCGGCGCCACAGCGACGGGCAATGGCCGCGACCCCGCGACCTTTCACCCGGATGCCGAGGCCCGGGCGGCGCTGCGCGCCGAAATGGACGTGCCGGAAGCCGACTGCGTCATCATCGGCATCTCCCGCCTGGTGCGCCACAAGGGTTGGCCTGAGTTGCTTGAAGCCATGGAATCCGTGCCGAACGCCCATCTCTGGGTGGTGGGCGAGCGCCTGCCCTCCGACCATGGCGAGGACCTGACGCCGCATTTCACCCGCGCCGCCGCCAGTCTCGGCCCGCGCCTGCGCATGCTGGGTTACCGCCACGACGTGGCGCGCCTGCTCCAGGCCGCCGATATCTTCACCCTGCCCAGCCATTTCGAGGGCCTGCCCATGAGCATCATCGAGGCGATGCTCACCGGCCTGCCCATCGTCACCACCGATATCCGCGGCTGCCGCGAGCTGGTGACGGATGGCCGGAACGGCCTGCTGGTCCCGCCCATGCAGGCGGCGCCACTCGGGGCTGCGCTGGCGCGGCTGGCGGCGGATGCCCCCTTGCGGCAAAGCATGGGCGAAGCGGGCCTGGCCCGTGCCCGCGAGAAATTCACCGAGAGCGCGGTGGTGGGCCGCACGCTCGACCTGTTGGGATTGTGACCATGAGTGTAGCCGCCCCCTTGGCCATCCGCCGCGCCCTGCTCTCCGTCTCCGACAAGACCGGGATCGTGGAATTCGCCCGCTTCCTGGCCGATCGCGGTGCCGAGATCCTCTCCACCGGCGGCACCGCCCAGGCGATCCGCGCCGCCGGCATCCCGGTGAAGGATGTCAGCGAGCATACGGGCTTCCCGGAAATCCTCGACGGCCGTGTGAAGACCCTGGTGCCGCAGGTGCATGGCGGCATCCTGGGCCGCCGCGACGAGGCGGCGCATGTGGCGCAGATGCAGGAACACAGCATCGCGCCGATCGACCTCGTCGCCGTGAACCTCTACCCCTTCGAGGCGACGGTCGCGAAAGGTGCGGCCTTCGAGGATTGCATCGAGAATATCGACATCGGCGGCCCGGCCATGATCCGCAGCGCGGCCAAGAACCACGCGCATGTCGTCGTCGTCACCGAGCCCGCACATCTCGCCCGCATCACCGCCGAGATCGAAGCGACCGGCGGCACCAGCGCCGAACTCCGCCGCGAGCTGGCCGCCGCCGCCTATGCCCGCACAGCCGCCTATGACGCGGCCATCTCCAGCTGGTTCGCGGGCCAGCTCGGCCAGGACTTCCCGCCGCGCCTGGCCTTCGCGGGCCAACTCGCGCAGACGCTGCGCTATGGCGAGAACCCGCACCAGAAGGCGGGCTTCTACCTCGATGGCAGCCACCGCCCGGGCATCGCGACCGCGAAGCAGATCCAGGGCAAGGAGCTTTCCTACAACAACCTGAACGACACGGACGCGGCCTATGAGGCCTGCGCCGAGTTCGAGCCGCCCGCCATCGTGATCGTGAAGCACGCCAACCCCTGCGGCATCGCCATCGCGGAGGACCTCGCCACCGCCTGGGACCGCGCGCTGCTGTGTGACCCGGTCTCGGCCTTCGGCGGCATCGTCGCCGCCAACCGCACACTCGACGCCGCGGCGGCCGAGAAGATCACCGCCATCTTCACCGAGGTGGTGATCGCGCCCGACGCCGATGAAGCGGCCCGCGCCATCTTCGCCCGCAAGAAGAACCTGCGTTTGCTGCTGACCGGCGGCATGCCCGACCCGACCGCGCCGGGCATGACCTTCCGCAGCGTCGCCGGCGGCTTCCTGGCGCAATCCCGCGACGCCGGCCGCGTGACCGAGGCCGATCTGCGCGTCGTCACCAAGCGCGCGCCCACGGCGGCCGAGATGGCGGATCTGCTCTTCGCCTTCCGCGTCTGCAAGCATGTGAAGTCCAACGCCATCATCTATGCGAAGAACCTGGCCACCGTCGGCATCGGCGCGGGGCAGATGAACCGCGTGGAAAGCAGCCGCATCGCCGCCTGGAAATCCGAGGCCGCCGCCAAGGCCGCGGGCCTTCCCGAGCCGCTGGCCCGCGGCAGCGTCGTGGCGTCGGACGCCTTCTTCCCCTTCGCCGATGGCCTGGAGACCGCCGCCGCGGCGGGTGTCACCGCCGTGATCCAGCCCGGCGGCTCCATGCGCGACGCCGAGGTGATCGCCGCCGCCGATGCGGCCGGCCTCGCCATGGTCTTCACCGGGATGCGCCACTTCCGACACTAGTTCCCCACGAACCCGCCTTCGGCGTCTTCGCGGGGCCCCGAGATCTCCCCACAAAGACGCCTGCGGCATTTTTGTGGGGGCCCCGGATGGGCACTGATCCTGGGCGCTGGGCTCATCCTCCGGTGGCAAAGCCACCGGAGGGCCACGGGGGGCGGAAGGGCTGGTGCGAGTCCGCCTTTGCTTGGGCTGGCCGGCATTCAGGGAAATCGGCATGATTCGCACGATTCGGCGCGGGGGATGGCGTGACGGTTGAAGCGGCACTGCTCGGTCTGGTCGTGGTGCTGCTGCTCGCGGTGCTGGGCGTGCTGCTGGCACGCAAGCCTGGCAGCGACCCCGCTTTGCCCCTGCTCCAGGCCGCGCAGGAACGCCAGGGCGAGCGCCTCGGCGCGCTGACAGGCGAGGTGAAGGCCGCGCTAGCCGCCAGCGAAGCGGCGCTGGGCGCCGCCGTCTCGGGCTTCGCCATCGAGCAGGGCAAGCTCCTGAACGAGGCCCTGCATCGCCAGACCACCGCCCTCGCCGCGCTCGAAAAATCCCTGCTGGATCGCCTCGCCACCGAGGCCAGCCGCTCGCGCGACCTGCTGGACCAGAAGCTCACCGAGATGCGCGAGACCAATGAAAAGCGCCTCGCCGAGATCCAGAAGAGCGTGAACGAACAGCTCGCCGGCGCGGTCGAGAAGCAGATGAATGAGAGCTTCGCCCGCGTCATCGACCAGTTCACCGCCGTGCAGAAGGCGATGGGCGAGATCCAGGCCGTCACCGGCCAGATCGGCGACATCAAGCGCCTCTTCGGCAATGTGAAGACGCGCGGCGGCTGGGGCGAGACGCAGGTGCGCGCCCTGCTGGACGACATCCTCCCCGAGGGCAGCTACGAGGCGAATGTCCGCCTGCGCGAGGACAGCGCCGATGTCGTGGAATTCGCCGTGGTGATGCCCACCGCCGGCGACGCCCGCGTGCTGCTGCCGGTGGATGCGAAATTCCCGGTGGAGGACTACGCCCGCCTGCTCGATGCCTGGGAAGCCGCCGATGCCGCCGCCGAAGCCACGGCGCGCAAGGCGCTGGAAGTCCGCATCCGCGGCGAGGCGAAGAAGATCGCGGAGAAATACATCATCCCGCCGCGCACCGTGGAGTTCGGGGTGATGTACCTGCCCACCGAGGGCCTCTATGCCGAAGTCGCGCGCATCCCGGGCCTGATCGACGATATCGGCCGCACGCATCGCGTTCTCATCCTCGGCCCCTCGCTGCTGCCGGCGCTGCTGCGCACCATCCAGCTCGGCCATGTCACGCTGGCGCTGTCGAAGAACGCGGAATCCGTGCGCGAATTGCTCTCGGCGACCAAGGGCGAGATGGGCAAGATGGCGTCGGTGCTGACGAAGCTCGGCACGCAGGTCGGCACCGTGACCAGGACGATCGAGGAGGCCAAGACCCGCACACGCCAGATCGAGAGGAAACTCAAGACGATCGAGGCACTGCCCGGGGATCAGTCGGGCGTGGTGCTGGGGCTCGAGGAAGGGGCGGTGGATGAAGAAGAAACATGAGGACCTCCGGCGGCCGGGGCCTCAGGCCCCGGACCCCATTCGTAAAGGGGTCTGGGGCCGCCTCTCTCCAAGAATGGGCCCCCAGCCGCCGGAGGCCCATTCCTGATGTCCCTCCAGCTCCAATCCGCCTTGGGCCTCGCTCTGCTTTGTGTGCTCGCCTGGGCCATGGGCGGCTTCCGCCGCGATGCCTCCTGGCGCGTCGTCGCGGGTGGCCTGGTGGGCCTGATCGGCCTCGCCGCGCTGCTGCTGCATGTGCCGCCGCTGCGCGCCGGCTTCGCGCTGATCGGCCGCGCGGTGGATGCGCTGGCGCGCGCCACCCAGGCCGGCACGGCCCTGGTCTTCGGCTATCTCGGCGGAGGGCCGCTGCCCTTCGCGGAGGTCACGCCCGGTTCCTCCTTCATCCTCTTCTTCCAGGCGCTGCCGCTGGTGCTGCTGGTCGGCGCGCTTTCGGCCGTGCTCTACCATTGGCGCGTGCTGCCCTTCGTCGTGAGTGCCCTGGCGGGCGGGCTGCGGCGCCTGTTTGGCCTGGGCGGCGCGGCCGGCTTCTCCGTCGCGGCCAATGTCTTCGTCGGCATGGTGGAGGCGCCGCTGCTCATCCGCCCCTGGCTCGCGAAGCTCACGCGCTCCGAGCTGTTCGTCGTCATGGTCGCGGGGCTGGCCACCATCTCGGGCAACATGCTCGTCGTCTATGCGCTCATCATCTCCTCCGTCGTGCCCGATGCGGCGGGGCAGCTGCTCACCGCCTCCCTCATCAGCGCGCCCGCCGCCGTGCTGGTGGCGCTGCTGATGATCCCAGGCAGCGCCGTCACACAGGGCGAGGCCGACGCGCCGCCCCTCTACACCAGCACCATGGAGGCCCTGGTCCAGGGCACGAGCGACGGGCTGCAGCTCCTGCTCGGCATCATGGCGGCACTGATCGTCTTCGTGGCACTGGTCGCGCTGGGCAATGAGATCCTGCAGCCGCTGCTGGGCATCACGCTGCAGCAGGTGGCGGGCCTGCTCTTCTGGCCGCTCGCCTGGGCCATGGGCGTGCCGGCGGGCGAGGCTGCGACGGTCGCCCAGTTCCTGGGCGTGAAACTCATGGTGAACGAGTTCGTCGCCTATCTGGACATGGCACGAGGGGGTGCCGCGGCGCTCTCGGACCGGTCGCGCCTCATCCTCACCTATGCGCTCTGCGGCTTCACCAATTTCGGCTCGCTCGGGATCATGCTGGGCGGCATGTGCGCCATGTGCCCCGAGCGCCGGGCCGATATCGTCGCCCTCGGCCTGCCCTCGCTCCTCGCCGCCACGCTGGCCTGCTGCATGGCGGGTGCCGCCGTCGGCGTGCTGACACCGCCCTGAGCCCGGGTTAGGCTTGCGGCATGAGCACCTCGCACCTCGTCCACCGCAACCTCAAGGTCGCCCCTCCCGTCGCCGTTTCCGGCCAGGGGATCTGGCTCACGGAATCCACCGGCCACGCGGTGATCGACGGCTCCGGCGGTGCGGCCGTCGCCTGCCTCGGCCATGGCCATCCGCATGTGCTGGCAGCGATGCAGGCGCAGCTGTCGAAGCTCACCTACGCCCACACGGCGCTCTTCTCCTGCGAGAGCGCCGAGCGGCTCGCGGACAAGCTCGTCGGCCACGCGCCGGGTGGCCTGACGCATGCCTATTTCGTCTCCTCCGGCAGCGAGGGGATGGAGGCCGCGCTCAAGATGGCGCGCCAGTATTTCGTGGAGAAGGGCGAGACGCAGCGCACGCGCTACATCGCCCGCCGCCAGAGCTATCACGGCAATACGCTGGGCGCGCTCGCCGCCGGCGGCAACGCCATGCGCAGGGCACCCTATGCGCCCATCCTGAGCCAGGCCTTCAGCCACGTCTCGCCCTGCTACGCCTACCGCGACCGCCGCGATGACGAGAGCGACGCCGACTACGTGCAGCGCCTGGGCGATGAGCTGGAGGCGGAGTTCCAGCGCCTCGGGCCGCAGAACGTCATCGCCTTCTGCGCCGAGACGGTGGTGGGCGCCACGCTCGGCTGCGTCACGGCGCTGCCCGGCTATTTCCAGAAGGTTCGCGAGATCTGCGACCGCCACGGCGCGCTGCTCATCCTGGACGAGGTGATGAGCGGCATGGGCCGCGTCGGCACCATGCACGCCTGGGAGCAGGAGGGTGTCGCCCCCGATATCCAGGTCATCGCGAAGGGCCTGGGCGGCGGTTACCAGCCCATCGGCGGGATCCTGGTGCAGGAGCGCGTGATCGCGGCCATCCGCGACGGCTCGGGCGGCTTCATGCACGGCCACACCTACCAGGCGCACCCCATGGCCTGCGCCGCGGCGCTGGCCGTGCAGGAGGTGATCGAGGAAGAGAATCTGCTCGCCAACGTCAACGCGATGGGCGCGCTGCTGGAACAGGGCCTGACCGAGCGCTTGGGCAACCACCGCCATGTGGGCGACATCCGCGGCCGCGGCCTCTTCTGGGCGATCGAGCTGGTGCAGGACCGGGGCAGCAAGGCCGTCTTCGACCCCAAGCTCAAGATCAACGAGCGTGTGAAGCGCGAGGCATATGCGCGCGGCCTCGGCTGCTATCCCATGGGCGGCACGATTGACGGTCTGCGCGGCGACCACGTCATTCTCGCCCCTCCCTACAACGTGACCGAGGCGGAGATGGGCATGATCCTCGATCGCTTCTCCGCTGCCGTGGAGGCCGCCCTTGTCGGATAGGCCGCTGACGCGCGAAGAGGTCATCCTGGGCTACCGGATGCTGCTCGGCCGCGATCCGGAGAGCGAGGAGGTGATCGCCAATGCGATGGCCGCCTGGCCGGAGCCCGAAGCCTTCGGCAAGGCGCTGGCGAATTGCGCGGAATTCGGCCTGCGGCACGGCTCCAACCTGCACGCGCTGCCACCGCTCGACGCCGGCCTGAACCTGGTCGAGACCGAGGCCGATGCCGCGACCCTCGCGCTGATGGCGGAGAAGGTGGGCGGCTACTGGACCCGCGCGGGCGAGGCGGCGCCGCATTGGTCGGTGCTGACCGAGGAGCGGTTCCTGCCGCATAACATCGCGAACAACCTGGAGGCCTTCTACGCCGCCGGCGCCTGGGACGCGCAGGTGGTGGACGCGACGCTGGGGCGCATCGGCCGGAGCCCCGGCCAGTTCCGCCATTGCGTGGATTACGGCTGCGGCGTCGGCCGGGTCACGCTGCAACTGGCGCGCCGCTTCCCGCAGGTGACGGGGCTCGACATCTCGCCCTCGCATCTGCATCTCGCGCGCGAGACCTTCCGTGCGGCGGGCCTCGGCCATGTCACCCTCACGCAGGTGATGCCGGACCGCCTGATGCCGGTGGAAAGCTGCGACCTCTGGTATTCGCGCATCGTCCTGCAGCACTGCCCGCCGCCGGTCACGATGAACATCCTGCGCCATGCCTTCCGCGCGCTGGAGACGGGCGGCGTCGCCATCTTCCAGCTGCCGGTCTGGCTGCAGGGCTACCGGTTCGATGTCGCCTCCTATCTCGCCGGCACGCCGGGAGCCGAGATGGAGATGCATGCCGTCCCGCAGCGGGCCATCCTGGAACTGGCGGATTGGCAAGGGCTCGTCCTGCGTGACCTGCGCGAGGACAGCTTCCTGGTCGGCCGCCCGGGGGCCGCGCTCTCGAACACCTTCACCTTCGAGAAACTGCGATAGAAGAGCGGGTACGGATTTGCGGCGACTGACCGGAAAGATCTGCGTCGTCACGGGTGCCGCGCGGGGAATCGGCAGCGCCATCGCCCGCCGCTTCGCTGCCGAAGGCGCCGAGGTCATCGTCACCGATCGCGACGAGGCCGGCGGCTCGTCCCTGGCCGCGGAAATCGGCGCGCGCTTCATCCGCCTGGACGTCAGCGCGGAGGCCGATTGGCTGCGCCTGGCCGGCCAGGTCCCCCGGCTGGACGTCCTGGTCAACAATGCGGGCGTCACCGGCTTCGAGGGCGGCGCGGTGCGCCATGATCCGGAGCATGCATGCCTGGAGGACTGGCGGGCGGTCCACCGCGTGAACCTGGATGGGACGTTCCTGGGCTGCCGCTATGCGATCGGGGCGATGAAGGCCGGCGGATACGGCTCCATCATCAATATCTCCTCACGCTCCGGCATGGTCGGCATTCCGGCCGCGGCCGCCTATGCCTCCTCCAAGGCTGCCATCCGCAACCACACCAAGACGGTGGCGCTCTACTGCGCGCAGCAGGGGTGGAAGATCCGCTGCAACTCGATCCATCCGGGGGCGATCCTGACCCCGATGTGGGAACCGATGCTGGGCGACGGTCCCGACCGCGACGCGCGGATGGCCGCGCTGGTGGCAGACACCCCGCTCCGGCGCTTCGGGCTGCCGGAGGAGGTGGCGGCCGTCGCGGCGATGCTGGCCTCCGATGAAGCCGCCTACATCACGGGCGCCGAGCTCCAGGTGGATGGCGGCCTGCTCGCAGGATCCGCCGCCACGCCGGAATAGGCCCTTCCGCCAAGGATGAGGGCGCGCCGCCGTCACCGCAACTGCAGGTCCATCCCCCGCGTGAGCTCGGTCCAGATGTCGCGCACGCGAATGATGGCCGCGCCGAAATCCTCGGGGCCGAGCCAGGCGGGGTCGGTGTCCATGGCCAGCAGGCGCTGGCGGATATTCTCGCGATGCATCGTGTCGCGGAACACCTGCACCAGGCGCGCATGCACGGGGGCGGGCATGTTGGCCGGCCCCAGCAGCCCCGCGAAGCCGGACCAGCCGCGCCCCACATCCACGCCCTGCTCGATGAAGGTCGGCACCTCGTTCATGCTGGCCGCGCGCGTATCGCCCAGTGCGGCCAGCGGGCGCAGCCGGCCGCTGGCGATATGCTCGCGCGTGCTCGTCAGGCTGTTGATGCCGGCATCCACCTCGCGCGAGAGATAGGCGACCACCATCGGCGCCTCACCCCGATAGGCCACATGCGTCATGCCGAGGTCGAGCTTGTTGTTCATCGCCAGCGCGAAGACATGCGCGCTCGATCCCGCCGCCCAGGAACCGAGGTTCAGCCCCCGGCCCGCACGCGCCTCCGCCCGCGCAAACGTGATGAACTCCTGCAGGTTGCGCGGCGGGAATTCGGACCGGATCATGAAGATCAGCGTCGTCGTGCCCATCTGGCCGATCGGCGTGAAGTCGCGCACCGCATCATACGGCGCATTGCCCAGCACGATGGGCGACTGCACGAGCGGCGTGATGGTGAAGAGGAGCGTGTAGCCATCGGGCGGGGCCTTCGCCACCGCATCGGCGCCGATCATGCCGGCCGCGCCGGAGCGGTTCTCGATCAGCACGGGCACGCGCAACATCTCGCTCATCGGCTCGGCGACGAGGCGTGCCCAGACATCCGTGGCGCCGCCCGCCGGGAAGGGCACGATGATGCGGATCGGCCGGTCGGGCTGCCATGTCCCTTGGGCGGCAGCGGGCCCTGCGAGGGGCGCGGCGGCGGCGAGCGCCAGCAGGTTGCGGCGTTGCATGTGATGTTCCTCCCTGGACGTCTTTGCCTGGGAGCCTAGAGCAGCGTCCGATCGAGTTGAACCGCTAATCGGTTCAACTCGATCGGACATAAGCTGCTCTAGCAGTTACGTTTCTAGAGCACGACCTTCCGATCAGCTTGATTCAAGCTGATCGGAACCTGCTCTAGGCTCCAGACTCATTCATGTCCATCCGAGGAGGATGGCGGCGATGGCGACGGCTGATGCGAAGTTGGCGGCGAGCTTGTCGTATCGGGTGTGGATGCGGCGCCAGTCCTTCAGCCGTCCGA
>NZ_JAHRCU010000030.1 GCF_019083995.1 Roseococcus sp. SDR | reverse complement strand
GGCTACGCCTCGGCCCGCTGCCCACCGCCGAGGCCATCGCCGAGCCCTTCCTGGCGCGCGTGGGCGAGGTGCTGGGCAGCGCCGGCCCGCCCGAGGCGCTCGACATCTTCCTGGCGAGCGACCTGCCGCCCGAGGAACTGGCCGCGCTGCGCGCCGAGGCCGACCCCGATGGCGGCGCGCTGACCGACCTTGCGGCCGCCGACGCGCCGCCCCCCGCCCCCACCATGCGCGTCCGGCAGGACCGCATCGACGCGGTGATCGCGCTGGAGGCGGAGCTGCGCGCCGCGGCGCTCTCGCTGGGCGAGGCCATCGCCGCGCCCCAGGCCCGCGCGGCCTTCGAGGAACTGGCCGCGATCCAGGCCGCGCTGCCGCCGGCCACCGCCGCGCGCCTCGCCAACGCGATGGAGCGGCTGCGCGCCGCCACCGGCGCGGCCGAACGCGCCCAGGGGCGGCTGTCCATCGCGCTCGGCCAGCTGGACGAGGCGGTGCTGGAACTGCGCGTGACACCCTTCGCGACCCTCGCCATGCGCCTGCCCCGTGTGCTGCGCGCCACCGCCGAGGCGCAGAATAAGCAGGTGGCGCTGGAGGTGGTGGGCGAGGAGGTCCAGATGGACCGCTCCCTCTCCGACCTGCTGGCCGACCCGCTGCTGCACCTGGTGCGCAACGCGGTGGATCACGGCATAGAGCCCAAGGAGGAGCGCCTGGCGCTGGGCAAGCCCGCCACCGCGCGGCTGCTGCTGGTGGCCGAGCGCCTGCCCGGGCGGCTGGTGCTCAGCTTCTCCGATGATGGGCGCGGCATTGACGAGGCGGCCGTGCTGTCCCGCGCGCTGGCGCGTGGCCTCATCACGCCCGAGGCCGCGGCACGGCTGACGCAGGAGGAGATCCACGCCCTGCTCTTCCTGCCCGGCTTCTCGACGCGCGAGGCGATCAGCGAGACCTCGGGCCGCGGCGTGGGCCTCGACGTGGTGCAGGATGCGGCGCGGCGCGCCGGCGGCTCGGTCCGGGTGGAAAGTCGCCCGGGCCAGGGCACGCGCTTCGTGCTCGACCTGCCGCTGACGGCCGCGATGCAGCCCGTGCTGCTGGTGGAGGCCGGCGGCCAGCCCTATGCGCTGCCGGCCGGCCGCGTGGAATCCGTGATCCGGCCGGAGCAGGTCTCGCCCGGCCAGGCGATCACGACGCTGGAGGCGGTGCTGCACCTGCCGCCCGCCGAGAGCAGTGCCATCGTGCTGGTGCGCCGCCCCGTGGGGCCGCTCGCACTCGCGGTGGAGCGCGTGGGCCGCCGGACGGACCTGCTGCTGAAGCCGCTGCATCCGGCGCTGGCCGGCACGCCGGGCGTGGGGGGCGTGGGCGTGCTGGGGAATGGCGAGCCGGTGCTGCTGCTGGAGCCGGACAGCCTCGAAGGCTCGCTCCCGGCCGCTCAGCCGGCGTAGCGGACGGCCAGCACCGTCACGTCGTCCGCCGGAGGCGCACCGCGCACGAAGCCGGCCACCTCCTTCAGCAAGGCGGCGATGGCAGCCCCGGGCTCGGCCTCGCGGCCCAAGGCGGCCAGCACGCGCTCCTTGCCGAAGAGCGCGTCCTCCGGGTCATGCGCCTCGGTCACGCCGTCGCTCAGCAGCAGCATCGCCTCGCCCGCGGCGAGGGTGAAGGCCGTGCTGGCATAGGGCAGGTCCTCCATGATGCCGAGCGCGGGCTGGATCCTGAAGCCGTCCATCACCGTGACGCCGGAGGCCGAAAGCCGGAGCGGCGGCTCATGCCCGGCGACGCAGAGGCGCCCTTCGCCCGTCTCGGCGTCGAGGATGGCGAGTGCGGCGGTGACGAAGGTCATCTCCGGATTGTTCGCGGCGAGATCGCCATTGGCGAGCGAGAGGAGATCGGCCGGGTCCGGCACCTCGCCGCGCGCGGCGGCCATCTGCACGCCGGCGCGGATGAGCCCCAGGCTGCGCGCCATGGTGAGGCCGGCCGAAGCCCCCTTCCCCGCCACATCGGCCACCACGAACATCAGGTGCCGTGGCCCGATCCACTGCATGTCGTAGAGGTCGCCACCCACCTCGCGCGCCGGCTCCATATGGGCGGCCACGGTGATGCGCCCGCGTGAGATCGCGGCGAAATCGCCGGGCACCAGCGAAAGCTGCGCGCGGCGGGCGGATTCCAGCTCGGCCTCCAGCGCGTGCAGCCGCTCGGCGGCGAGATCCCGCAGGCGCTTCTTCTCCAGCACCGCCTGCAGCCGGGCGCGGAGCAGCGGCGGATCGAAGGATTTGGGCAGGTAGTCCTCGGCGCCCAGCTCGATGCAGCGGATCACGCCCGACATCTCGGTCTGCGCCGAAATCACGATGACCGGCGGCGCATTGCCCTGGCCATGCAGCCGCTCCAGCACGCCGATGCCGTCCAGCTCGGGCATTTCGAGATCGAGCAGCACCACGTCGAACTGGCCGGCGGCGATGGCGGCCAGCGCCTCCACGCCATTGGTCGCCATGGCGGGCTCGGGATAGCCGAGCTCATTCAGGCGGCGCTTCAGCAGCAGCCGGTTGAAGCTGCTGTCATCCACAACAAGAATCTGGGGCACCACGAGGATCGCCTCACTCATTCCGAGCGCACCGCCATGCTTTCCACCGCGCGGCGCGATTCCGCCGCGAGGCGAGAGAGATCGATCATGGTCACGGTGATTTCCTCGGCGGCGGTGGCATTGGACTGGCCGATGCGGGTCAGCGTCGCGACCCGCTCGTCCAGCGAGGCGACCGTGGTCTGTTGTTCCTCCATCGCGACCGCGATGGCGGCGGCGAGGCGCGCACTCTCGCCCGTCAGCTGCTCGAACCCGTCCATGGCGACGCCCACGGCGGCGGCGGTGCCCGCCCCCTCGCGCGTGCGGCGGCCGGCGGCGAGCACGACATCGGCGATCTCCTGCGCCAGCGCCTCGGTATTGGCGGCCAGCGCCCGCACCTCCTCGGCCACGACGGCGAGGCCGCGGCCGTGCTCGCCCGCGCGCGCGGCCTCGATCGCGGCATTGATGGCGAGGATGTTCGTCTGGGTCGCGATCTTCGCGATGGTGCCGGCGATGCGCGTGACACGCTCCGTGTCGTCGCCGACCGCATCCACCGTCTCGATCAGCTGACGGACCTTCTCCAGGCTCTCGCCCAGCAGGCTCTGCGCGCGGCTTGCGGTGTCACGCGCCTCCTGCGTGCTGCGGCCGACATCGGCCACCGCATCGGCGGTGTGGGAGAGCGCGTCCGAGACCTGCCGGAGCTCGGCGAGCTGGGTCATCGCGCCCTCGCTCACCTGGCCGATCGCCTGGCTCGCCTGGTTGGTGACGACGGCGGTGCGGCGCGCCCCTTCCAGCGCCTGCTCCATCAGGCGGTTCGAGTTGGCGAGGTTCGTCTTGAACACCTCGACCGCGCGCGCCATTTCGCCCACCTGGTCGGAGCGGCCGGCGCCCGGGATCTCGACCTCGGCATCGCCGCGCGCGAGATGCTGCATCGAAACGGCAAGGCGCGAGAGCGGGCGCGCCGTCAGCAGCACCAGCACGAACCAGACGAAGCCGAGGCCGAGCAGGCCGATGCCGGCCGCGATATAGGTGTATTTCCGCCCTTCCTCCTGCAGCGCCCGGGCGCGGGCGAGGTTCGCATCGGCATCGGCCTTGGTGATGGCGCGCGCCCGGCTGGCGAGGTTGTTGAAGGCCACCACCATGTCCAGCCACTCCTCCTGGAGGGGCGCATACTGGTCCCGCGCGCGGCGGGCGAAGGCGTCGCGCACACGCTCGCCCAGATCGGGCAGGCGGGCGGCCATGTCCTGCGCGGCGGCGGCCACCACGCTGTCCACCCGCTCACCCACCAGGCCGAAGAGAAGGCCGAAGCTCTCGGTGATGCCGGCGGCGTTGCGCACCATGCGCGGCGCGGTCACGGTGGGCGGCAGCACGCCAGCCAGGACCGCGGCGAAGGCCTGGGCGAAATCGGCCACGTCGTTGGAGAAATCGTCCACCGCCTCGATCGCCGCGCGGTCGCGCACGCCCATCTGCTCGATGATGGCGCCCTGGCGCGTCAGCATGAAGAGCGAGTTCACGGCGAGGAAGGCGAGCACCGAGAACATCAGTGCCAGGATCATGGCCGCGCGCGTGCCGATGCGGCCGATCAGCTTCACCCGCGCGCGCGCCGGTTGCGCGGGCGGATCGCTCACGGGGGGGGTCATGCCGGGGGCCTGGGTGTCGGGAGCCATCGCTTGATAGAATAAGCGGATTCAAAGCCCCTCGGCCACCACTCCATCAGGACCCGCCCCATGCCCAGCCCTGCGACCTGCCGCATTCTCGTGGTCAACAGCAATACGACGGATTCCGTCACCGCCCGCATCGCCCGCGCGGCCGAGGCCGCGCTGCCCGCCGGCTGCAGCGTCACCTCGGTCAGCGCGCCCTTCGGCCTGCCGCTCATCGTCACCCGCGCGGACTGGTCCGTGGCGGGACCGGCGACAGTGGCCGCCCTTGCCGCGCGGCGGGGCGAGTTCGACGCGGCGGTCGTCGCCTGTTTCGGCGACCCGGGCGTGGAGGCGGCGCGGGAATTGTTCGACGTGCCGGTGGTGGGCATCAGCGAGGCGGCCTTCCACGCCGCATCCATGCTCGGCCGCCGCTTCGGCATCGTGAGCTTCACGGCGGCGCTCAAGCCCATGTTCGTGGATTGCCTGGAGCATGCGGGCCTGGCCAACCGCTGCGCGGGCTTCCGCATGGGCCCGGCCTTCTCGGGCGATCCGGGGCGCGTGGCGGAGGAGCGGCGGGACATGATCCTCGATCTCTGCCGCGCCAGCATCGAGCAGGATGGGGCGGAGGTGGTGATCCTGGCCGGCGGGCCGCTGGCGGGCCTCGCGCCGGAACTCGCGGCAGATGTGCCAGTGCCGCTGGTGGACGGCACGGCGGCGGGCGTGCGGATGGCGGCCGCGCTGGCCGGCCTCGCCCCCACGCGCCGGGCGCACCGCACGCGCGGGCTGACGGGCTATGAGCCGGGCCTCACGCGCCTCTATGCGGAGGGCGCGCGCTGATGCCCCGCACGCTGCGCCTGCAACCGCTGACGGCGGAGGCCTTCCGCCCCTTCGGCGACGTGATGGACCCGCCGGCGCTCGGCGCGCGCCCGGCGCTGGGCGAGACGCTGGTGGCGCAAGATGGCGCCGTGCTGCCCGCCCTTGCCTTCAACCATGCGGAACCGGTCGCGCTGCCCCTGCTGGCGACGCAGATGGAGCGGCACAACCGCTCCTCGCAATGCTTCGTGCCGATGGATGTGTCGCGCTGGGTGGTGATGGTGGCGCCCGACCGCGACGGCGCGCCGGATATGGCCGGACTCCAGGCGTTTCTCGTGCGCGGCGACCAGGCGGTGAACTACCACCTGGGCAGCTGGCACCACCCGCTGCGCGTGCTCGACCGCCCGGGCCGCTTCGCCATCCTCATGTGGAGCACGGGCGAGAAGGCGCGCGACGAGGAATGGGCGACGCTGCCGGAGCCGGTGCTGCTGGTGGAGTAGTGGCGCCCAAGGGCCGGGCGCCAGACCGGAGGCAGCGCTCACAAACCCATCCGGCCGCAAGGCGGCCGGCGCCGCCCAACTGACCTCAGGGCCCAGCGCACCCGTCGCGCGGCGAAGCCCAGCGGCCGGAGGCCGCGCCCGGCGCTTGAGGGCGGCAAAAACTCTTCGCGGCGAAGCCAAGCGCACGGAGTGCGCGCCCGGCGCCTGAGGGCATAAATCAAGCCGGGGGTTCCACCCCCACCTGCTCCACGATGCGGCGGTAATGCTCGGGCCGCCGGTGCTGGGCGAAGTTGAACATCTTCTCCTTGCCCTGCAGGCAATCATCGAGATCCGCCTCGGCCAGGATCACCTCGTCGCCCAGCGTCTTCGCCTGGGCCACGATGATGCCGTTCGGGCTCACGATGCAGGAGCCGCCGATCAGCCCCGAGCCGTCCTCATTGCCCGCCTTCGCGACGGCGACGGCCCAGGTCGCGTTCATGTAGGCATTGGCCTGCACGGACATGGTGGAGTGCTGGGTGCGGAGTTCGGCGCTTTCGCTCTCGCCGCCATTGGGGTCATAGGCGGCGGAGTTGTAGCCCATCACCATGACCTCGACGCCCTGCAGCCCGTAGCAGCGCCAACCCTCGGGCCAGCGGCGATCATTGCAGATCAGCATGCCCATGATGGCGCGGTGCCATTCCGTCGGGCCGCGGAAGGCGGGGAAGCCGAGATCGCCATATTCGAAATAGCGCTTCTCGAGCTGCTGGAAGCGGGCACCCGGACGGGGCTCGACGGAGCCCGGCAGATGCACCTTGCGATACTTGCCGAGGATCTGCCCATCCGGCCCCACCGTGATGGCGGAGTTGAAGCGCCGGCCTTCCGGCGTGAGTTCGGCATAGCCGAGGTGGAAGCCGACCCGCAGTTCGCGCGCGCGGTCGAAAAGGCGCTGGCAGTTCGGGTTGGGCATCGCGCGCTCGAAATAGGTGTCGAGCTCCTGCGTGCTTTCGATGAACCAGCGCGGGAAGAAGGTGGTGAGCGGGAGTTCCGGGAAGACGACGAGCTGGGCGCCCTGCGTCGCGGCGCTTTCCAGCAGCGCGATCAGGCGGTCGAGCGTATGGGCGCGGCTGTCGGCGCGCTGGATGGGGCCGGTCTGCGCACCGGCGAGCGTGAGGATGCGAGGCATCCCTGCACTTCATGTCCGAAGGGACGGGGCGTCAATGCCCCATCCCTTCGGCATGCAATCACCGCATCGGGGTGATTTCGATGGCCAGCGCCTCTTCGTAGGTCATGTCGACCTGCTCGCCCACGCGGAGCTGGCTGATGAAGCGCCGGATCTCCGGGTTGGTCGCCGTCACCGTGCGGTTCAGGCCACCGGGGCCGGTGAAGCTGACCGTGCTGGTCGCGGCGTCCACGGCGGTGATGGTCACGCGGCCGCTGCGCACCCGCGTCACCTCGCCGCCGGGGCGGGCGGCGTCGCGCTCGGCGGTCAGCGTGGCGCTCGCCGGCGGCGCGCTGGAGAGCGGGCGGGCGGCACGCGCGACGAGGGCCTGGAAATACACGACCGTGACATTGTCGCCGGCGCGGAGCTGGTTGAAGCGGGTCACGCCACGGCCGGCGATCATGGTCAGCAGGGCGCCGGATTGCGCGCCGGCATTGCCACGGACCAGCACCTCGCGCGAGGCGGGGTCCACCGTCTCGATCACGCCACGCAGGATGGTCGTCTGCTCGGCATCGACCGAGGCGCAGGCCGAGAGCAGCGGGAGGCCCATGGGAAGGGCAAGGAGGGTGCGGCGCTTCATTTTCTTCTCCGTTGTGTCAGGCAGGCCGGGTTGGTCCGCCCCCGGCGCTTGCTGCGCGCGGTGTTGATCGTGCCCGGCGCATGCCGCCGGGAGGGGCGCCGCATGATCCAGTGCGACTGAAGCAAAGCATGCCGCATCCGCGTGAACAACGGGCGCATGCCTGCCATTGCGGCAAGGCACCATTCCGCAACCGGTTGTCAGCGCTTGAAGAAATGCGTGGCCGTCATCTCGATGACCATGATGTCATCCGCAACCCGCGTGCCGATATGCCGGAACACCGCGACGCCAAGCTCAGGGCGTGAGCGCGAGGGCTTGAGGCTCGCCACGATGCTCTCCACCGCCACCGCCTCATCGGGGCGAAGGGGTGCGGGCCACTTCGTCGTGATCTCGCTGCCGCCCAGGCTCACCTCGCGGAAGAGGCCGCTGCCCAGGATCAGGCCAAAACACGCGCCCATGGTGTGCAGGCCGCTCGCGACGAGGCCCCCGAAGAGCGGGGCGGATTTCGCGGCGACGGGGTCGGTGTGGAAGGGCTGCGGGTCGAATTTCTCGGCATAGGCGATGATCTCGGCCTCGCTGAGCGCGAACTGCCCGAAGGCGAAACGCTGGCCGACGGTGAGCTCGTCGAAGGATTGCAGCGGCTTCAATGGATGACCCTTCCCCCGGTGAGCCAGTAGATCAGCAGATAAAGCACGCCACCGGCCAGGGCCCCCACCAGCGTGCCGTTCACGCGCACGAATTGCAGGTCTCGCCCCACGCGCAGCTCGATCTTCTCGGTCACCTGCTGCGTGTCCCAGCCTTTCACCACGCCTGCGATGAAGTCCGAGAGGCGCTGCTGGGCCGAGGGCAACAGGGTGGCCAGCGTGCGCTCAACCGCGCCGTTCAGCTTGGCGCGGGCCTGGTTGTCCTCGGCCAGGTATTGCCCGGCATTGGCGAGCGCCGCCTCCAGGATAGCGACGGTGCGGCCATTGGGATTCACCGCATCCGCCGCCAGCGCGCCGCGGATGCGCGACCAGGCATCGCCCAGCCAGTCGGTGACGGTCGGGTGGGAGAGGGCGCGGCGGATGGCGGCGCCGAGGGCCGCGGCGCGCTCGGGCTCGGTCTCGAGGCGGGTGATTTCGGCGTCGATCCAGGCCTCGAAGGCCTGGCGGAGTTCGCTGTCGCCCGGCTCCTGCTTGTCGAGCTCGGCGTTCAGCACGGCGAGAACGCGGTCGGCCACATAGGCGCCGGCGGCCCAGCCAACGACGGCGCCGCCGGTCTCGCGCACGCGGCGCTTGATGGCCTCGCGCAGCTCCTCCTGCTTGGCCAGCAGCACCGTCTTGAGCTGGGCGAGTGCCAGGTCGAACACGGCCTGGTGCTGGCCGCCGGCGATCAGGCTGCGCAGCGCGCGGGCGACGACGGGGGCGGCGCCCGGCCCCCCCGCCACGCGCGGCAGCAGACGGGACATGAGGCGCCGCGCGCGGCCATCCTCCAGCGTCACCAGCAGGCGCGGCAGGGCGGCGGCGAGCGCCTGGGCCGCAGGGCGGGAGGCCTCACGATCGGCCAGGAAGCCCGCCAGGATGCCGGCGACGTCGAGGCGGGCGATGGTGCGCTTCACCTCGGCCTCGGTGAAGACGTGATTGGCGACGAAGCGGCCGAGGCCCTGGCCCAGCCGCTCCTTCTGGCGGGGAATGATGGCGGTGTGCGGGATGGGCAGGCCGAGCGGGCGGCGGAACAACGCCGTCACCGCGAACCAGTCGGCGAGGCCGCCCACCACGCCGGCCTTGGCGGAGGCGGCCAGCAGATCGGCCCCGAAGCTCGGCGGCAGGGTATAGGCGAGCCAGACGAGGCCGCCCATCACGACGAGGAGGAAGGTGGCGAAGGCGCGATGCCGCGCGAGGGCGCGGCGCAGGTCGTCATCGGAATGGGCCATGCGGGTGTTCATAGGGGGGGATGGCGCCCAGGGGAATCAGCAAAGCCCGTGGCTAGGACCCAGCCATGCGCGGGCCATCCTTGCTTGGCGCGGCGGTGACGCGCATGTTATGGCATAACATCATGCCTGCCTGGACCCACCCCCTCGATCTCGCGGCTTCGGCCCGGCTGCGCGCCTTCTGGGCAGCGGGGGTGCTGGTTGGCCTCTGGCTCGCCATCGCCTGGGCGCTTTCGGCATGACGCGCCCTTTCCTCACGATCGAGAACCTTACCGTCACGCATGGCCGGCACCCGGCCGTGCATCATGTGAGCTTCGCGCTCAAGCCGGGCGGGCTGATGGCCGTGGTCGGGCCAAATGGCGCCGGCAAGTCGAGCCTGCTGCGCGCCATCGCGGGCCTGCACAAGCCGGCCGAGGGCCGCGTCGCGGGCTTCGCGCCCGGTGAGATCGCGCTGCTGCCGCAACAGGCCATGCTGGACCGCGCCTTCCCGCTGACCTGCCGGGATGCCGTGCTCTTCGGCCTCTGGGGCGAGAGCGGCGCCTTCGCCGCGACGCCGAAGCCCGAGCGGGTCGAGACCGCGCTGGATGCGGTGGGGCTGCATGGCTTCGCGCGGCGGCCGGTGGGCTCGCTCTCGGCCGGGCAGTTCCAGCGCGTGCTCTTCGCCCGCCTGCTGCTGCAGGACGCGCCGGTGATCCTGCTGGACGAGCCCTTCAACGCGCTGGATGCCCGCACCGCGGCCGACCTGCTGGGCGTGATGCGCCGCTGGCATGGCGAAGGGCGGACCATCCTCGCCGTGCTGCATGACCTCGACCTCGTGCGCCGCGAATTCCCCGAGACGCTGCTGCTGGCGCGTGAGGCGGTGGCGGTGGGTGCCACCGAGACGGTGCTCTCGGCCGAGAACCGGCTGCGCGCGCGCATGATGTCGGAAGCCTGGGCCGAGGCCGCCGCGCCTTGCGAGCGCGAAGCCGCCTGACCGATGCTTCATGAGGCGCTGATCGCGCCCTTCGCCGAATTCGGCTTCCTGCGCCGTGCCCTGGTGGGGTGCCTCGCCGTGAGCCTCTCCGCGCCGCCGCTCGGCGTCTTCCTCATGCTGCGGCGGATGAGCCTGACGGGCGATGTGCTGGCGCATGGCATCCTGCCGGGCGTGGCGTTGGGCTTCGTGGTGGCGGGGCTCTGGCTGCCGGCCCTCGCACTGGGCGGGCTGCTCGCGGGGCTGGTGGTGGCGCTGGGCGCGGGTGCGCTGGCGCGGGCGACCGGCGGGCGCGAGGATGCGGCGCTGACCGGGCTTTACCTCACGGCGCTCGCCGCGGGTGTCACGCTGATTTCCTGGCGCGGTTCGGCGGTGGAGCTCACGCAGCTGCTCTTCGGCTCGGTGCTGGGCGTGGATGATGCGGCGCTGCTGCTGATGGGAGCGGCGGCGACGGCCACCCTTCTCTTCCTTGCCTTCGCCTGGCGCCCGCTGATCCTCGAATGCTTCGACCCGAGCTTCGCTCGGGCCGTGGGCGTGCGCGGCAGCGTCTGGCATCTCGGCCTGCTGGCCCTGGTCGTCGGAAATCTGGTGTCCGCGCTGCAGGCGGTCGGCAGCCTGATGGCCGTGGGGCTGATGATGCTGCCCGCCATCGCCGCGCGCCACCTGGCGCGGGAGGTCGGCGGGATGGTGCTGGCGGCCGTCTCGATCGCGCTGGGAGCGACGGTCACCGGCTTGCTCGCCTCCTACCATCTCGACCTGCCCAGCGGCCCTGCCATCGTCCTTGCCGCGGCGGCGGCCTGGGTTATGGCGCTGGTGTTCGGCCCGGTGGATGGGCTGTTGGCGCGGCACCGGCCGCGCCGCCACCTGGACGGCTGATCAGACCGTCGCGCGTTCGACGAGCGGACCCGGCGGCGGCGCCACCGCCACCTCGCGGATGATCTTGCGGCGGACCGCCTGCTCGAAGCTCTCGAAGCCATCCGCCACCATGAGGAAGGCGCCGGGGCCGCCGATCACCCGCTCGCGGTAGTATTCGTCGAGCGGCTGCATGGCACCCAGGCCCGGCGGCGGCGGCGTGCGGTCGAGCACGGCGAGGCCGTTCAGCACGATGCCCTGGTTCAGCGCATCCTCGCGCGCCGCGCCCACCTCGCGGCCTGAATTGTTGATGCCGTCGCCCGAAATGTCCACGACGCGGCGCGTGCCCTCGAAGCCTTGGCCGAACAGCTTCGCGGCGTAATCCATCGCGCCGGAGATGGAGGTGTAGAGGTGCGTCCGGCGGGGGGCGGCGTCGATCGCCTGGGCGAATCGCTCGGCGGCTTGCGGGCCGTCCAGCTTCATCCAGGGCACGAGGTGCTCCTGGATGTTCCAGTCGGACCAGGTGAAGAGGGTGCAGGCGATGGAGCCGATCGGCCCGCGCGACATGGCCTCGACCAGGCGCCGGTCGCGGAAGGCGGCGGCATAGCCGGCGAACTGCATCTCCTGCTCCTCATTGTCCACGGAGCGCGAGACATCCACGGCGAGGACCAGTTCCACATCCACCGGCTCGGTCGCCCGCGCGGCGTGGGTGCGAAGCACCACCGGCGCGGCCAGGGCGGCGGTGATGAAGTGACGACGAAGCATGCGAGCCCCCTTGAAGCTGGTGGAGCCGTGCTTGCGGTTCTTCCCATTACGAAAACGTATCTAAGCGGGTTCGGTCAGAGTTCAAGACCCAATTTGTGCAGTGCAGCACAATGGGACCGCCCCGTCCCGTGACCATTGCGTCATTCCGCTTAAGAAATCGTTAATCCGGCGGCATAAATCCGCCGGAGCGCCTCAGCCCTTGAAGGCGGTCCCGCCGATCCGCGGATCGGAGTTCAGCCTGGCGGCGAGCGCCGAAAGCCGTGGGAATCGGCCAATGAGGAGGTCGGGCATGACGCGCGCCGCGAAATCATGTCCGCAGAGCGCCGTCACATCCGCCTGGGTCAGACGGCCGAGGCAGAGATGCTCGCCGGTCAGCATGGCTTCCAGCGCGGCGAAGCCGCCGAGGAACTGTCCCTCCAGATTGGCCAGCCCTTCTGACCAGGTGAGGCCCTCCGGCCGGCGCTGCCCCTCATAATAGGCCGCGACGGCCTTCTCGGTGGCACCAAGGGCGATCTGCAGCACGCGCATCACCTGCCGCCGCTCGGCGCCGGCGCGAGGGATGAGGGCATCGGGGCCGGCCAGCTCGTCCAGGTGGTCGATGATGGCGCTGGAATCGATCAGCACCTCGCCATCATCCAGGATCAGCGAAGGGACGCGCCCCACCGGGTTATAGCCCTTGATGGCCGCGCCATCGGTCACGGTGGAGAGCGCCAGGCTCTCGTAGGGAATGCCATAGACCGCGAGCGTGACCGCGACGCGGCGAACGAAAGGCGAGAGAGTGCGGCCGACGAGCTTCATGGTGGTGTCCTGGGCGTTGTGCCGCCGCATTGAACCCGGTCTGGCCGCGCGGTCAAACCGGCTCAGAATCCGGCGCCGGGCTGCGCCAGATAGGCGAGCTCCGCCGGCGTGCTCTCGCGCCCCAGCACGGCATTGCGATGCGGGAAGCGGCCGAAGCGCGCGATGACGGCGCGATGCGCCCAGGCATAGGCGATGGTGCCGCCGGGTGCCGCATGCGCGGGCGAATCCCGCAGCCCCTCGAAGAGCGCCACGGAGAGGTTCTGCGCCTCGAGCGATTCCGCATGCTCGAAGGGCAGGTAGAGAAAGACGCGCTGCGTCGGCGTCAGCGCCAGGTCCAGCCGCCGTTCCACCACGACGCGGCGCGCCAGCGTCAGGGCGTGCGCGTCGCTGGCGAAGGCTTCGGGCGAGCCGCGAAACAGGTTGCGCGGGAACTGGTCGAGCAGGATGAAGAGCGCGAGCGCGCCCTCCGGCGTGTCGGCCCAGGCGTCGAGCTGGCCTTCGCGCGCGGGCGCCACCAGCGGGCCGAAGCGGCGCGCGATCTCGGCGTCGAAATCCGCGTCCTTCTTGAACCAGGCCTGGCGGAACTGGTCCGTGCCATCGGCGAACCAGAAGTCGAGGATGTCCTTCACAGCGAGCGATCCAGCACGCGGATGGAGTGCAGCGCCTCACGCCCGCTGAGATCGGCGATCTGGTGGCGGCAGGAGGTGCCGTCGGCCACGATCACGTCGGTGGGGGCGGCGGCGCGCACGGCGGGCAGCAACGAGAGTTCGGCCATGGCCTTCGATGTCTCCAGGTTCTTCGCCTCATAACCGAAGGCACCGGCCATGCCGCAGCAGGAGGAGGTGATGGGCTTCACTTCCATGCCCGGCACGTTCCTGAGTACCTTCACCGCCGCGGGGAAGGCGCCAAAGGCCTTCTGGTGGCAATGGCCATGGATATGCGCGGTCGTGGCACCCGGCTTCAGCGCGGGCAGCGTGCCCTCCTTCTCCAGGAACTCCGTGGCGAGGAAGGCGCGCTTGGACAGCGCCTCGGTCTCGGGCCCCGGCAGAAGGGCCTGGAACTCGTCGCGCAGCGTCATGAGGCAGGAAGGTTCGAGGCCGATCACCGGCGCGTCGGATTGCGACAGCACGGCGAGCGTGCGCTGCGCCTCGGCCCGCGCCTCCTCCACCATGCCCGCCGCGAGATAGGTGCGGCCGCAGCAGAGCGGGCGGCCACCGGCACTCGCCACCTGCGCCGAATAGCCGGCCGCGTTCAGCACGCGCACGGCGGCGTGCAGGTTCTCGGGCTCGAAATAGCGGTTGAAGGTATCGGCGAAGAGCAGCACCTGGCGCCGCTCGCCCTCCGCCCGGCAGCCATCCTTGTCGAGGAAGGGGGGCGAGACGAATTCGGGCAGCTTGCGTTGGGCCGCGATGCCCGTCACGCGCTCCATCAGCTTCGCCAGTAGCGGCACGCGGTTCCGCAGATTGGCGAGCCAGGGCAGGCTCGCCGCCCAGGGCGCGTAGCGCGGCAGCGCGGCCACCAGGCGGTCCTTCAGCGGCACGCCCTGCTTGGCGTTGCGCGCGGCCAGCACCTCGATCTTCATGCGCGCCATGTCCACCCCCGTGGGGCATTCGCGCTTGCAGCCCTTGCAGGAGACGCAGAGCGACATCGCCTCCTGCACCTCCTCGCTCGCGATACCGCCCGGGATCTGGCCGGTGAGTGCCAGGCGCAGCGTATTGGCGCGGCCGCGCGTGAGGTGCTGCTCGTCGCGCGTCACGCGATAGCTCGGGCACATGACGTTGGCGTCGAATTTCCGGCAGGTGCCGTTGTTGTTGCACATCTCGACCGCGCCGAGCAGGCCGGCCTGCGGCCCCGGATGCGCCGACCAGTCGAGCACGGGCGTCACGTCGGAAAGCGGCGTGTAGTCTGGCGGATAGCGAAACAGGCTGCGGTCATCCATGCGCGGCGGGCGCACCACGCGGCCGGGGTTGAGCAGCGCGTTCGGGTCGAACTCGTCCTTCACCGCCTCGAAGGCGCGGACGATGCGGGGGCCGAACATGCTCTCATGGAATTCGGAGCGGACGATGCCATCGCCATGCTCGCCTGAGTGGCTGCCCTTGTATTCGCGGACCAGCTCGAAGCAGCGCTCGGCGATCTCGCGCATCTTTTGCACATCGCCGCCCTCCTTCATGTTCAGCACGGGGCGGACATGCAGGCAGCCGACGCTGGCATGGGCATACCAGGTGCCCTTCACGCCATACTCGTCGAAAACCGCCGTCAGGCGCTCGGTGTAGTCGGCGAGGTCTTCCAAGGACACGGCCGCATCCTCGATGAAGGAGACGGGCTTCGCGTCCTGCTTCTGGCTCATCATGATGTTGAGCCCGGCCTCGCGCACCTCGGCGATGGCGGCCTGGAAGCCGGCATCCACCGCATGCACCACCTGCCCGGGCAGGCCGAGATCGCCCATCATCTCATCAAGCGCGGCGAGCTGGCGCATGAGCTTCGCATCGTCATCGCCATGGAATTCGACGATGAGCAGGCTGTCGGGCTCGCCGATGACCATCTGGTCAATCGTCGCGCGGTAGATCGGGATGGAGCGGCCGAGGTCGATCATCGTGCGGTCCACCAGCTCCACCGCCTCGGGGTCGAGCGTGACGAGATGCTTCGACGCCTCCATGGCGCGGCGGAAGGTGGGGAATTGGCAGATGCCCACCACCTTGCGCGGCTTGATCGGCCAGAGCTTGAGGTCGAGTGCGGCCGAGAAGGCCAGCGTGCCCTCGCTGCCCACCAGCAGGCGCGCGAGGTTCCCACGGGAAACAGCGGACGGATCGGCCGAGGCCGATCCTAGGGTCGCGCGTGCATCCGGCGTCAGCGCATCGAGGTTGTAGCCGCCCACACGGCGGAGCTGCGCGGGGAATTTCTCCGCGATCTCGGCCGCCTCGCGCTCGCCCAGCGCGTGCAGGCGCGCAACGAGATCCGTGTTGGGCGCGTTCTCGCCAAACACGTGCCGCGAGCCATCGGCGAGGATGGCGTCAATCGCGCGCACATTGTCCGCCATCAGCCCGTAGCGGATGGACTTGCTGCCGCAGGAATTGTTCCCCGCCATGCCACCGATGGTGCAGCGCTGCCATGTGGAGGGGTCCACCGGGAAGAATTTTCCCGAGCTTTTCAGCGCCTCGTTCAAGGCGCCCAAGGTGATGCCCGGCTCGACGCGGGCGGTATCACCTTCGATGCTCAGCACGCGGCGCAGATGCTTGGTGCAGTCCAGCACCAGCGCGCGGTTCACCGTCTGCCCGCATTGGCTGGTGCCGCCGCCGCGCGGCAGGACGGGCACGCCCTCCTCCCGGCAGATCGCCATGGCGGCTTCGACATCGGCGGTGGATTTCGGCACCAGAACCCCGATGGGCTCGACCTGGTAGATGCTGGCATCCGTCGCGTAGCGGCCGCGATCGGCGGGGGCGAAGAGCACGCTCCCTTCCGTCTCGCGCTGCAGCCTGCGGGCCAGGCGGGAATCTCCGATGGTGGGTGCGATGGCGTTCATGGCGCCGTTTTAGCCCCGGATCGCGGCCGCGCCAGATGGATAATCCTCATGCCCCGCACAAGCCGAACTCATTGGCAGGCGGGGCCGGTTCAGGGCATGAGGGGGCAACCCAGGAGGACCCCATGGCCTATTTCCAGACCCGCACCACCCCCGGCCGCCATTTCCTGCAGATCCCCGGCCCCTCCAACGTGCCGGACCGCGTGCTGCGCGCGCTGGACAACCCGACGATGGATCATCGCGGCCCGGATTTCGGCGTGATGGGCCAGCAGGTGCTGGGCAAGGTCAAGAAGATCTTCCAGACCGAGAGCAACGTCATCATCTTCCCGGCCTCGGGCACCGGCGCCTGGGAAGCGGCGCTGGTCAACACGCTGAGCCCCAATGACCGCGTGCTGATGTGCGAAACGGGCCACTTCGCCAGCCTCTGGCGCGAGATGGCCGAGCGCCTGGGCATCCGCCCGGAATTCCTCAAGGGCGACTGGCGCCGCGCGGCCGAGCCCGAGGCGATCGAGGCCTATCTCCGCGCCGACAAGGGGCACGAGATCAAGGCTGTCTGCGTCGTCCACAATGAGACAAGCACGGGCTGCACCAGCCGCATCGCGGAAGTGCGCGCCGCCATTGATGCCGCGGGCCACCCGGCGCTGCTGCTGGTGGATACGATCAGCGGCCTGGGCTCCATGGAGTTCAAGCATGATGCATGGGGCGTGGACGTCACCGTCTCCGGCTCGCAGAAGGGGCTGATGCTGCCGCCCGGCCTCTCCTTCAACGCCGTCTCGGCCAAGGCGATCGCGGCCAGCAAGAATGCCAAGCTGGTGCGCAGCTTCTGGGATTGGGGGCCGATGATCGCCTCCAACGCCACGGGCTATTTCCCCTATACGCCGGCGACGAACATGCTCTACGCGCTGGACACCGCGCTCGACATGATCTTCGAGGAGGGGCTCGACAATGTCTTCGCGCGGCACGACCGCATGGCGGAAGCGACGCGCCGGGCCGTGCGCGCCTGGGGCCTGGAGGTGCAATGCGCCGAGCCGCGCCACTATTCCTCGGTGCTGACGGCGGTGCGCCTGCCGGAGGGCCATAGCGCCAATGCGCTGCGGGCCGCGATCGTGGAGAAGTTCAACATGTCGCTCGGCAACGGCCTCGGCCAGTTGAATGACCGCGTCTTCCGCATCGGCCATCTGGGCGATATCGGCGAGCTGCACCTGATGGGCACGCTGTCGGGCATCGAGATGGGGCTGCGCATCGCGGGCGTGCCGCACAAGCCCGAGGGCGTGCGGGCGGCGATGGATTATCTGAGCGGAAACGCGTAATCACTCCCCACGAAATCGCTGCGCGCTTTCGCGGGGGCCCCGACAGGGCGCCGGTTTGGCACGGGCGGTTCTTCCTCGTGAGGCCAAGCCTCACGAGGGTGCCGGGGGGCGGAGCCTTCTGGTGGTTCGTCAACAATCACTCAGGAACGTCCATGCCCAAGTTTGCTGCGAACATCTCCATGATGTTCAATGAACTCCCCTTCCTCGACCGCTTCGCCGCCGCGCGCGCCGCGGGCTTCGAGGCGGTGGAATTCCTCTTCCCCTATGAATTCCCGGCGGCCGAGATCGCCAAGCGCCTGGAGGGCAACGGCCTCTCCCAGGTGCTGTTCAACGCGCCCCCGGGGGACTGGAACGCCGGCGAGCGCGGCATGGCCTGCCTGCCAGAGCGCCGCGCGGAATTCCGGGACGGCATCAAGCGCGCGCTGGAATACACGACGGCGCTGAAATGCCCGCGCCTGCACGTCATGGCCGGGCTGACGCCCGCCGGTGCGGCGCGCGACACGCTGCTCGCCTGCTACGCCGCCAATCTGGACTTCGCGGCGGAGGAATGCGCCAAGGCCGGCGTGAAGCCGGTGATCGAGCCGATCAACCACCGCGACATCCCGGGCTTCTTCCTCAACACGACGAAGGAAGCGACACGCATCATCGATGCGCTCGGCATGGACCGCGTGGGCCTGCAATTCGACCTCTACCACTGCCAGATCACCGAGGGCGATGTGGCCCGCCGCGCGGCCGAACTGCTGCCCTATATCGCCCACATGCAGGTCGCCGATAATCCGGGCCGCAACGAGCCGGGCACGGGCGAGGTGAACTGGGATTTCGTCTTCAACGCGATCGACGCCAGCGGCTTCCGTGGCTGGATCGGCTGCGAATATCGCCCGAAGGGCGAGACGGTCGCGGGCCTCGGTTGGTTCGCGAAGTATCGCGCGGCGTAGCCGCCGGCCGGCTGATTTAGACCTCCGCGCCCTGCGGCGCTCCGGTCATCAGCATCTTTCCGGCCGGCTGATTCAGACCTCCGCGCCATGCGGCGCTCCGGTCATCAGCATCTTTCCGGCCGGCTGATTCAGACCTCCGCGCCATGCGGCGCTCCGGTCATCAGACGGCCCCCCACTTTCTGAGAGCATAAGGACACGTCCCTCATGAACATCGGTTTCATCGGCCTCGGCATCATGGGCCTGCCCATGGCGCAGAACCTCGCCAAGGCGGGCCACACCATCATCGCGCCCGAGCGCGCCTCGCTGAAGGCCGAGACGCGCGCGGCCTTCACCATCGTGGCGGACGCCACGGCGGTGGCGAAGGCGGCCGAGATCATCATCCTCATGGTGCCGGACACGCCCGATGTGGAGCGCGTGCTGTTCGGCGCGGGCGGCGTGGCGGCGGGGCTTTCCGCCGGCAAGCTCGTCATCGACATGTCCTCGATCAGCCCGACGGCGACGAAGGATTTCGCGGCCAAGGTCAACGCCCTGGGCTGCGACTACATCGATGCGCCGGTCTCGGGCGGCGAAATCGGCGCGAAGAACGCCGCGCTCACCATCATGGTCGGCGCCTCCGAGGCCGCCTTCGCGCGCGCCCTGCCGCTGTTTGAGCTGATGGGCAAGAACATCACCCGCGTGGGCGAGAATGGCGCGGGCCAGGTGACGAAGGTGGCCAACCAGATCATCGTGGCGCTGAACATCGAGGCGGTGTCCGAGGCGCTGGTCTTCGCCAGCAAGGCCGGCGCCGATCCGGCCAAGGTGCGCCAGGCGCTGATGGGCGGCTTCGCCAATAGCCGCATCCTCGAGGTGCATGCCGAGCGCATGATCAACCGCACCTTCAATCCGGGCTTCCGCATCGAGCTGCACCAGAAGGACCTGAATCTGGCGCTGCAATCGGCGAAGGAACTGGGGGTGGCGCTGCCCAACACGGCCTCCGCGCAGCAGCTCTTCTCGGCCTGCGCCGCGATGGGCGGCAGCCAGTGGGACCATTCGGGCATGGTCCAGGCGCTGGAGAAGATGGCCGATCACAAGATCGGTTGAGTTGGCCCTGGGGCCGAGCGTTCCGAGAGGCTGATTCACGCCTTTGGTGAAGAACCAAAGGCAATCAGACTCTAGCTCGGCTCCAGCCCCACCTCGCGCGCGAGGCGCGTGAGGCTGGTGATCTGGGTCTGCAGATAGTCGCGCCATTGCTCCGGCTGCATGGCGCGCGGCGCGAAGCCGAGGCGGCCCAGGCGCTCCCGCACATCGGCCTGCGCCAGCACCTTCGCCAGCGCCTCGTTGAAGCGCCCCACCACCGGCGCGGGCGTGCCCGCGGGTGCGGCGAGGCCGAACCACACCGTCAGCTCATAGCCCGGCAGCGTTGCCGAGATCGGCGGGATCTCGGGCGCGAGCGGAAACACGCCGGGCGTCGTAACCCCCAGCGCGCGAACGCGGCCCTCGCGCACCTGGGCGAGGCCCGAGGCGAAGTCGGTCAGGGTGGAATCGATGCGGCCCGCCAGCACCTCGGTCAGCGCCTCCGGCCCGCCGCGCGAGGGCACGGCCAGCATGCGCACGCCCGCCATGCGGTTCATGAGCTGGCTGCCGATGAGCGCACTCGCATTGCCGTGGCTGAAGGTCAGCTCGCCCGGGCGGCGGCGCGCCAATTCCAGCAATTCCGCCACGTTCCGCGCGGGCGAGCTGTTCGGCACCACCAGCAGATACGGCGCCTCCGCCAGGAAGCCCAATTGGGAAAAGTCGCGGATCGGATCATAGGCCAGGTTGCGCACGAGGTAGGTGTTCAGCGCGCCATTGGTCACGCTCAGCACCGCCATGGTGTAGCCATCGGGCGGCGCACCCTTCACCGCCATGGTGCCGACCACGCCATTGCCGCCCGGCCGGTTGTCGATGATCACGGTCTGACCCAGCTCGCGCGAGAGGGGTTCGACCAGGTTGCGCACCAGGCTGTCCGTCACGCTGCCGGCGGGGAAGGCGACGACGATGCGGATCTGCCGCTCGGGCCAGGCTTGCGCAGCGACGCTGAGCGGCGCGAGCAGCGCGGGCGCGGCGAATGCGGCGCGGCGGGTGATGGTCATGGCTTGGTGGTCCCGGTGATGTAGCGATGGATCTCGGTGTTGTCGGCGCGCGGGCCGAGCACGCCCAGCGCCTCGGTCCAGCGGGCGCGCAGCAGCGCCAGCAGCGGCGCCTCCGCGCCGGTCGCGGCGGCAATGCCGCCCGCCGTCTCCAGGTCCTTGCGCATGAGGCCGAGCTGGAAGCCGCCCGCATAGCGGCGCGAGGTGATCTCCTGCGCGAGCTTGGTCTCGGAGGCGATGTTGCGGCCCGAACTCGCGTTCAGCACAGCCGCGAAGATGCCGAGGTCGAGCCCCTGGGCTTCCGCCATCTGCGCCGCCTCGCTCACCGCCAGCAGGCCGGCCGCATAGACGTAGTTGTTCAGCGCCTTCATCGCATGCGCGCTGCCGATGGCGCCGGTGCGGATGATCGCCTCGCCCATCGCGCGCAGCACCGGCTCGGCGCGGGTGAAATCGGCGTCCGCGCCGCCCACCATGATGGCGAGCGTGCCCGCGCGTGCCTTCGGCACCGAGCCAGAGACCGGCGCGTCCAGCATGGCGCAGCCCTTTTCGGCCAGCGCCGCCGCCCAGCGCCGCGTCTCGCCCGGCTCGCTGCTGCCCATGTCGATGACGAGGGAACCCTTCTGCAATGCCGGGAGCAGCGCGCCCATCACGCTGGCCACGGCCTTGCTGTCAGGAACCATCAGGATGATGAGGCGGCATGCGCCGGCCAATGCCGCGGCATCGGCCGCTGCCGGCACGCCCTCCAGCGTGACGCCCGCCGCATCCAGCGTGGTCAGCGGCACCTGCTTCGCCGCCAGATTCATCGCCATTGGCCGGCCCATCATCCCGAGCCCGATGAAGCCCACATTCTCCATGCGGCCCCCCTCCCCTTTTCTCTGCGCCCATGTTCCGATGCGCGTCCAAGCTTGTCCAGGACGCCCCATGCGCACGCTCCACTTCACCTCTCCCGCCGGCCCGGTCCATGCGGAGATCACCGACCTCGTCATCGCCGGATGGACGGGGCGCGACGCGCACAAGCTGCAGGAGCACATTGATGAACTCGCGGCGCTGGGCGTCGCGCCGCCCGCCACCGTGCCCTGTTACTATCGCGCGGGGCTGGAGACGCTGACGCAGGCGCCGCTGGTGGATGTGCTGGGTGGGGATAGCAGCGGCGAGGGCGAATGGGTGCTGATCGAGACGGCCGGCGGCCGCTTCATCGGCTGCGGCTCGGACCACACGGACCGCAAGGTCGAGGCCTATTCGATCATGGTCTCGAAGCAGATGTGCCCCAAACCCATCAGCCACGCCGTCTGGGCCTGGGAGGAGGTGGCGCCGCATTGGGACCGCCTCGAGATCCATAGCGAGATCCTGGAGGCCGGCCAGTGGGTGACCTATCAGCGCGGCAGCGTCGCCGCGATGCGCCACCCCGATGACCTGATCGAGAAGGCGCGCGCGCTGGGCGTGCCGACGGGGCCCGGGATGCTGATGTTCGGCGGCACGCTGGCGGTGCATGGCGGCATCCGCCCCGCCGCCGATTTCCGCGTGACGCTGCATGACCCCGTGCTGGGCCGCAGCCTCAGCCACAGCTACACGGCGCGCAGCGTCTAAAGGCTGCTGCGCTTCAGCCGGTCTCGATCGGCAGCGCCTCGTCGCGCGCCCATTCATTCATCGAGGCGTCGTAGACCGCGAGGTCGGTGTGGCCGAGCTGGTGCAGCAGGAAGGCATCGAGTGTGGCCGCGATGCCGCCGCCGCAATAGAGCAGCTTGCGCTTCGCGGGCTCGGCGCCGACGGCCGCGAAGATCGCGGCGACTTCATGCGGCGCGCGGAAGGTCATGCTGACGGGGTCCACCAGGGAGGCCACCGGCACGTTCACGCTGCCCGGAATGCGGCCCGGCCGGCCGTAGCGCGGGTTCTCGCCGCTGTGCAGATCGGGTGCCAGAGCATTGATGGTGCAGGTCGCGGCATCGCCGATTGCGGCCTTCATCTCATCCTTGCCGACGAAGAGGCCGGGGCGCGGGCGGGCCGTGAGCCTGGCCGCGGGATAGCTCCGCGTGCCCGCCTCGACCGCGCGGCCCTCCGCGGCCCATTTGTCGAAGCCGCCATTGAGCACCGCCGCGTCATCGAAGCCGATGGCGCGCAGCATCCACCACACACGCGTCGCCCATTGCATGTTCTTGCGCGCGTACAGCACCACGCGATGCCCTTCGCCCAGGCCCCTGGCCGCGAAGCGCGCGGCCAGCACCTCGGGTGCGGGCATGGTGAAGTTGAAGGGGCTGGTGGTGTCGGACAGTTCCCCCTGCAGGTCGAGGAAGGCGGAGCCCGGAATGTGCGCCGCCTCGTAATCCGGCCGCCCGCTGCCGATGCGATAGGGGCGCCCTGTGCCGGTCTCGTAGAGCAGATAGGTCGTGCAGTCGAAGATGCGCAGCTTGGGGTCGGCCAGATGCTCGGCGAGCCAGGCGGTCTCCACGATGGCTTCGGGATGGGCGTAGCGCGCGTCTGACGGCATGGGTGTTCCTCCGGCGTGAAGCCTAGCCCCGCCCGGCCGTGGTGGACAAACCCGCCGTCGCAGCCGGACGTGGGTGATGAAGCGTGTCGCCGCCCGCGTGCTTCGATCGCCCGATGAGGCTCCCCCTATCGCGCCGCCCTGCCTCTGCGGCACTCTCGGAGGGAGAGAGAAGTTGAGAGAGCCATGAAGCTTGTCGCCATCCGCGGCCATCGCACGCCGTTCGCGCCCATGCAGGCGGGCGCCTCGACACAGGGGGGGCCGATGGGAGCGGGGCTTGCGCCTGAGCCCCGACGCCGCTGCGAGATGCGGAAAGCGTGAGCGCCATGCGCCGCCACCTCGCCGCCCTCGCCCTCTGGCTCCTGCTGCCCTTGGCCGCGCTGGCGAACGGGCCCTGGACCGGCGAATGGATCACGAGCTGGCGTGACGATGGCGACCATCTGATCCTCCGACAGGAGGGCAACCGGGTCACCGGCAGCTACCCGCTCTATGGCGGGCGGATCGAGGCGGTGGCCGAGGGGCGCACGCTGGAGGGCAGCTGGACCCAGGGGCGGGAGAGCGGCCGCTTCGTCTTCGTCATGGACCGCGACGGCAACAGCTTCACCGGCCGCTATGACGAGGGCGAGTGGTGGACGGGTGCGCGCACCCAGGCCGCGCCGGCCGCCACGGGCCTGAACCAGGCCACCCCGCGCGATGCCTTCCGGCAATTCGTCGTCAGTTCCAACCTGGCGCGCAGCGGCCGGACCGACGCCTGGGCGCTCGCGATCGGTGCCGTGGATTTCTCGGGGCTGGATTCCGGTCTGGGCCGGCAGGAGCATCTGCGCCTGACGCAGGAGCTTTTCGCGCTGGTGGACCTCACCACCTTCCGCATCAGCGCCATCCCGCAGGTCACGGACGAGACGGAGCTGCCCGTCACGCTGGTCCAATCGGGCAGCGATGTGCGGCTGGCACTCACCCTCATCCGCGGCGAGGACGGGCTGTGGCGGCTGCGCATGCCCGATGCCGCCGCGCGGGATGCGGCGCGCCGGCACCTCCTGGCGGCGACCGGCGGGCGCTTCCCGCCGGCCGATGCCTACCGGCAGATGCGCAACCCGCGCGACACCATGCGCAGCTTCCTGGAAGGCATGGCCGACTGGCAGGGCGATGGCCGCGCGCTGGCGCTCTCGGCGCTCGACCTCTCCTCCGTGCCCGAGGTGCTGCGGGAGGGCGAGGGCGCCATGGCCGCGCAATTCCTGCGCCGCGCGCTGAACCATATCGGCCTGGTCGGGCTGCAATCCATCCCGAATGACGGCACGGACCGCGCGCCCTACATCCATTTCAGCCACCCGGCGGGCAGCATCATCATCGCCCCCATCGGCACCGAGGCGAATGCGCCCTGGCGCTTCACCGCGCAGACCGTGCGCGATGCGGCGCGCATCTTCAACGCCGTGGAAAGCCTGCCGCCGCCGCTCGCCACGCCGCCCGGCCTGATCCCGCCCGCCCGCTTCTTCGAACTGCGCGACCTGGCCAAGGCCCATGCGCCGGCGCTGCTGGGCCGGGTCGGGCAGACGGAATACTGGCAGATCCTGATGGGCCTGCTGGTGATGGGCGCCGCCGCGCTGGCCGGCACCTTCGGCGCGCGGCTCGCACGGCGCGGCATGGACTGGATGGTGGGCGGCGAGGAGAGCGGCGCGAGCTTCACCTGGTCGCTCGGCATCGTGATCGGCCTCAGCCTCGCCGCCTTCTTCCCCGACCTGATCGGCATGCCGGAGCATTTCCGCCGCTACTCCCTGCCCTTCTTCGGCATCTGCCTCACCATCGCGGCCTGCGTCGTCGCCTGGCGGGTCTTCGGCGCGGCGGGCATCATCCTGGCCCGCATCTCCAGCCGCTCGGCCAGTGCGACCGACGACATCCTCTTCACCCTGCTGCTGGCGACGGCGCGGCTGATGGTGGTGGTCGTGGGCTTCCTCAGCGCCGCGCATTTCCTCTCGATCCCGACGAGCGGGATCATCGCGGGCCTCGGCATCGGCGGCCTCGCCTTCGCCTTCGCCTCGCGCGAGACGCTGTCCAACGTCTTCGGCGCCGGCATCCTGGTGACGGACCGCCCCTTCCAGCGCGGCGACTGGATCAGCAGCGGCGAGATCGAGGGCGCGGTCGAGCATGTCGGCATCCGCTCGACCCGCGTGCGCACGGCGCAGGACAGCGTGATGGTGATCCCGAACGGGAAGCTGTCGGATTCCACCATCAACAACCTGGGCTCGCGCCGCCTGCGCCTCTTGAAGACGACGCTGCCGGTGACGGCGGGCGCGAACCCCGAGGCGCTGGAGGCTTTCATCCAGGCGCTGCGCCAGCGCATCAGGGAGGATGAGATCTTCGTCGCCGAGCGCACGGATATCGGGCTCTCGGGCATCACCGAGGGCGGGATTGGCGTGGATGTGATCACCTACATGAAGGTGGCGAATGCGGCGGCCGAGCGCGAGACGAAGCACGAATTCCTGCTGGACGTGGTGCATCTCGCCCAGGCCTGCGGCCTGACGCTGGGTCAGGGGATGCTCGCGCCGGAGGCGCGAGCGGGGTAGTTTTTTCCACCCTCAAGCGCCGGGCGGCGGCTCCGCCGCCTTGGCTTCGCCGCGCCGCGCGCGCGATGGGCCATGCGCCCGGTTGGGCGGCGCCGGCCGCGGTGCGGCCGGATGGGTTTGGGAGGGGGGCGGATGCCCCCCCGGCCCTACTTCGCCTTCTCGCCCAAATCCCACCACATGCCGGCGAAGGCCAGCAGGCCCTCGCGGGCGGGGCCGGGCAGCAGGTGCTCGTCCGGGCCGTGCTGCTTGCAGCCATTGTAGCTGTGCGGCACCCAGACCAGCGGCACGCCCAGATGATCCACGAAGACATCTCCCGGCAGGCCGCCCGAGGAGTTCGGGATCACCTGCACATGCTTGCCCAGGGAGCGCTCCATGCTCTCCCGCGCCCAGCGCACCCAGGGATGGTCGGGCGAGGTGCGGGAGGCGGGCATGCGGATGCCGGCATTCTCGATCGCGACATTCTGGAAGCCGTTCGCATCCAGGTGGCGGCGCAGGCTCGCTTCGAAGGTCGCGGGGTCGGTGTCCACGGTGTAGCGGATCTGGCAATGCGCGCGCGCATCGGGCGCCACCGCATTCACCGGCGCATGCGGCTGGCCGCTGGTCATCGCCAGGATGATCAGGCTGTTCCAGCCATAGATCTTCTCGGCCGCGGTCAGGCCCGGTTCGCCCCAGCCGGCGTCAATCGTGGCGGCCTCGCCGCCGCCGCCGACCTCGCAGCCGGCCAGCACGCCGCGCACCTCGGCCGGCACGCCATTCTGCGGCAGCCAGTCACGCACCAGGATCTTGCCGTTGCGGTCCATCATGCAGCCCAGCGCGTGGGAGAGCAGGATGGCGGGGTCCGTCGTCAGCCCGCCCCAATGGCCGGAATGCACGCCGCCCTCGCGCAGCTTCACCACCAGGTCGAAATGGAAGGTGCCGCGCGTGCCCACCGCGATGGTGGGGATCTCCGGCATCACGCGCGGGCCGTCGCTCGCGATCAGCGCATCGGCCGCCAGCAGCTTCGCGTTCTGCGCCACGAATTCGCGCAGGCCCTTGCTGCCGCGCTCCTCGGCCATTTCGAGCACGAGTTTCACATTGCCGCCGAGCTTGCCGCCGCGCGCTTCCAGCACGGCTTCGAGCGCCATCAGGTTGATGATGTGCTGGCCCTTGTTGTCCGCCGTGCCGCGCCCGTACCAGAGGCCATCGCGCTCGGTCACGGTCCAGGGGGTCAGGCCCGGACTCCATTGCTCATCCATGCCGCGCACCGTGTCGCCATGGCCATAGAGCAGGACGGTCGGGCGCGAGGGGTCCTCGATGCGCTCGGCGGTGAGGATGGGGCCGAAGCCCGGGAGCGGATTGGGATGGATGGTGACGGTGAAGCCGAGCCGCTCGACCCAGGGGCGGATCGCCTGGTCCAGATACTGGTGCAGCGCGGCCTCATAGGCCGGGTCCTGCGCGGTGGAGGGGATGGCGACGAATTCGGTCAGCTTCGCCTTCAGCGCGCCGGTGTCGAACATCTGCGCCGCGCGGGCGAGCGCGGCCGCGCGGGTCTGGGTCTCGGTCATTCTGCGTCACTCTCTGGATTCACGAAGCAAGGCCAGGAGCCTGCCCCGGCGCGCGCCGCCCGTCCACGGGCCGCACCGCAGGTCAGGGCGGGTTGGCCGCCCGCCAGGCGCGCCAGGGCGCAAGCTCGGCCAGGCGGCGCGGGTTGAGGCTCGGCCCCGTCACCTCCAGCGCCACGGGCGGCGCCCCCTCGGGCACGGGCAGGGTGAGGCGGAGCGCGAGGCGGTCCTGCCCGAGATCCACGGAACCCGAGAGCCCAAGCGCCAGGCCGGCCTCCGCCCCCAACGCCGCCTCGGTGAGGGTCAGGCGGCCCTCCGCCAGGGTGAAGGCGACATGGCCGCGCTCGATGGGCGTGGCGCCCGATTCCAGCGCGGCCGCCAGCGCCGTGCCCGGATCGGCCCAGCCGAGCGCCGCTGCGGCGGCCGGTGCGTCGAAGCCCTGCACCACGCCGTCGCGCAGCGTGAGGCTGCCCTCCCCCACGGCGCTGCGCAGCCAGGCATCGGGCGTGGCGCCCGCCGCCTCCAGCTTCAACTCGCCCGAAAGGCGCCCGGCCGCGATGTCGAGCGGGCGGCCGGTGAGCGGCGCGGCGAGAACGATATCCGTCATCCCCCCCTCGAAGGCGAGGCGCGGCCCCGCGCGCTCCGCCCGGGCCGCGGCGGTGACGCTGCCGCCGGCGAGGCTGGCGCGGCCCTCCTCCAGGCGCAGCGCCTGGGCGTCGGCGCGCAGCCGGCCGCTGGCGGCCTCCAGCAGCGGCAGGCCGCGGGGCGCCACGCGATCGGCCGTGACGGCCAGATCGAGGTCGAGGCCCGGCCAGGCGGTGAGGTCGAGGCCGCGCCAATCCGGCAACGGCAGGCGTTCCAGGGCGATGCGGCCGCTCAGCGCGGGGCGCTCGCCGGAGAGCGCCACCTGCCCGCGGCCGCGCAGTTCGCCGGCCACGAGTTCGAAGCTCTCGGCATTCCAGGCGCCCCGTCCGTCCGCCACCCGCCAGCCGAGATTGGCGATGAGCGAAAAGGAGCCCTCGCCGATCCAGTCGGGCGGGGGGATGGCCAGGGCCTGGCTCAGGATGCGCACCGCGCCGGGATGTCGCACGGTCAGCCGCGCCTGCACGCGCTCCTGCGGCGCATCCACCGTGAGCTGCGCCTCCAGCCGCGCCTCGGCGAGGTCACCCTCCAGCCGCAGCGCCAGCGCCTCCAGGGGGCCGGCGCCGGAAAGGCGCAGGCGCAGGGGAGCCGCGGCGAGATCGGGCCGCGCCACGCCGAGGCGGCCGAGCAGGGGGCCGGCGGGGCCTTCCGCCTCCAGCGTCATCTCGCTCAGGCGCGCGGCATTGCCCGCGCCGGAGAGCGTGCCGGCCAGCACCACATCCAGCCCGAGATGCCGGCCCGCAAGGCGGCGCAGCACGATGCGCCCATTCTCCGTGGCGCCATCCAGCGCCAGCCGCTCCCAGACCTCGCCGCCCAGGTTGAGCCGGGCGAAGGAGAGGCGCAGCTGCAGGTCGGCCTCGCCCGCGGCGTCGCGCAGGGCGGTGGCGAGTTCGGACTGGGATTGCGGCAGGTCCAGCGTGTCGAATTCGAGGCCGAGGGCGAGGTTGGGCCGCGCGCCCGGCCGCCAGACGAAGCCGCCGCCGATGCGCGTGGGGCCGAGCTGGGCCACGAGTTCCGTCACCGAGAAGGCACCGCCTTCCCAGGAGAGGCGCAGGCTGCCAAGCGCCGGGCCTTCGGGCGGGGCAAGGCGCGGGGTGAGGCCCGCCGCGCCCAGCCATTCCGCCGGCCGCACCGAGCGCCAGCGCAGGCCGAGCTCCAGCCGCGTGGCCCCGCCGCCGCCCGAAAGCTCCAGCGCGGTGTCGCCCGGCATGGTGGCGCTGACGCGGCCCAGCGTGAGCTGCTCATTCTGGAGATTGGCGGTGGCGCGCAGCTCCGTCATGCGCAGCGGGCCGAATTGTGCGGCCTCGGCCGAGAGGTCGAGCGAGAGGGGAATGGCCTGGGCGCCGGCGCCGCGCAGCGCGGCCAGCCAGGGTTCGAGGTCGAGGCTGGGGGCGGTGATGGTCAGCTCGAAGCGCGGCTCGGGCACCAGGCGCAGCAGGGCGCCGCCGCGCACGGCATCGCTGCCCAGCGTGAGTTCCAGCTGGTTGGCGACGATGAGTTCGGCCCCGGCCGCGAGGTTGGCGGTGGCGCGGAAGGCGCCGGCGGGCGCGGGGATCAGCGCGGAGAGATCAGGGCCGGACGCCTCCAGCCGCCCGGCGAAGCCGCCTTCGGTCAGCAGCACGCCGCGCGCGCGGAGATTGGCGCCGGAGGCCGAGGCCGTGATGTCGAGCGGTGCGACGCCGGCATCCCCCGCGCGGCCCAGCACGGCCTGGAAGCGCATGGGCCGGCCCCGCCAGGCGAGGCTGCCCTCGGCGGTCAGCGCCTCGCCGATCTCGCCGGCCGTGAGGCGCGCATTCACGCCCTCGACCACGGCGCCGCCGATCTGGATGCGGCTTTCCTCCAGCCGCGCATCCAGGGCCGTGAGCCAGGGCGGCGGCGTCAGGCCGGGGAGCGAGGTGGGCGGCCAGGGCAGGCGGATATCGGCGCCGACAAGGGCGAGTTCGCGCACCTCCAGCCGACCCATGAGCAGCGCCCAGAGATCGAGGCGCAGGCGCAGCGCGCGGGCCGACATCTGGATCTCGTCCGCCGCCTGGCCGATGACGATGCGGGACGCCTCCAGCAGGGGCTGGGGCAGCAGGACGAGGCCCACCTGCCCTTCCAGCGCGACCGGCCGGCCGAGGCGCTCGGAGGCGATCTCGGCCAGCGCGCCGCGGTGCCGGTCCCAGTCGAGCCAGCGCGGCAGGACCCAGGCCGAGGCGCCGGCCAGCAGGACCAGGCCCGCGGCCAGCGTGAGGAGGAGAAGCCGCCTCACCCCTCTCCCCAGGCGCCGCCACCCGGCGTTTCCACCACCAGCACGTCACCGGGTGCCAGATCGGCCTTGCCGGCATTGCCGGGGATGGGCGTCACGCTGCCATCGGCGCGTTCCACCCATTGCCGGCCGGGCGCGCCGTCGCCGCCGCCATGCAGGCCATGGGGTGCCACGTTGCGGCGGGAGGCGACGACCACCGCCTGCATGGGGCGCAGGAAGCGGATGCGCCGGCGCGAGCCATCGCCGCCCTTCCACTTGCCCTTGCCGCCCGAGCCGCGCCGGATGGCGAATTCCTCGAGCCGCACCGGGTAGCGCATCTCCAGGATCTCGGGGTCGGTCATGCGGGTATTGGTCATGTGGGTCTGCACGGCGCTGACGCCGTCAAAGCCGGGGCCGGCGCCCGTGCCGCCGCAGATGGTCTCGTAATACTGGTAGGTGTCGTCGCCGAAGAGGCTGTTGTTCATCGTGGCCTGGGCGCTGGCGCAGGCATCCAGCGCCGCCAGCAGCGCGTTGCAGGTCATCTGGCTGACCTCGGTGTTGCCGGCCACCACCGCATGGCCCGGCTGCGGCGAAAGGAAGCTGCCCGGCGGGACGATGATCTCGATGGGCTTCAGGCAGCCATCATTCAGCGGGATGTCCTCGCCCACCAGCGAGCGGAAGCAATAGAGCACCACGGCACGGCAGACGGCGGCGGGCGCGTTGAAATTGTCCGGCCGCGCCGGCCCCGTGCCGGTGAAGTCGATCACCGCGCGGCGCTTCGCGCGGTCCACGCGGACGGCGACGACCAGCGGCGTGCCGTCATCCGTCGTGGTGGCGAATTGCCCGTCTTTCAGCGTGGCGAGGACGCGGCGGACGCTCTCCTCCGCATTGTCCATCACGTGACGCATATAGGCCTGGACGGTGGCCAGGCCGAATTCGCGCACGGCGCGGCGGAGTTCCTGCACGCCCATCTCATTGGCGGCGATCTGCGCCTTGATGTCGGCGACATTCACATCGGGGCTGCGGGCGGGATACTTCGCCCCGGCCAGGAGCGCGCGGAACTCGGCCTCGCGGAAATGCCCGCCATCCACCAGCAGGAAGTCGTCAATGACGACGCCCTCCTCCTCCAGCGTGGCGGAGCCCGGGGGCGTGGAGCCGGGGGTCAGGCCGCCGATATCGGCATGGTGGCCGCGGCTGCCCACGAAGAAGAGGATGTCCTGGCCCGCCTCGTCGAAGACGGGCGTGATCACCGTCACATCCGGCAGATGCGTGCCGCCATTATAGGGGTTGTTCAGCGCCACCACATCGCCCGGCCGCAGCGTTTGGCCACGCTGGCGGATGACGGTGCGCACGCTTTCGCCCATGGCGCCCAGATGCACCGGGACATGCGGCGCATTGGCCACGAGCTGGCCCTCGGCATCGAAGATGGCGCAGGAGAAATCGAGCCGCTCCTTGATGTTCACCGAGAGGCTGGTGTTCTGCAGCACCACGCCGGTCTGCTCGGCGATGGACATGAAGAGGCTGTTGAACAGCTCCAGCATCACCGGGTCCACGCGGCCGGTCTCGGCGGTGCGGGCGGCGGCGCGGGCCTCGATCCGATGGAGCACCAGGTGGTTGAGCGGCGTCACCCGCGCCTCCCAGCCGGGCTCGACGACCGTGGTGGCGATGGCCTCGCGGATCAAAGCGGGGCCGCGGATGGCGTCGCCCGCGCGCAGCGCCTCGCGGTCATGCACGGGCGCGTCATGCGCGGCACCCTGCGCGAAGAGGCTGACGCGGCCGAGTTCGGGGATGGCCTCGCCCGGCGCGCGGGCGGCGAGCCTTTCTTCCTCGACGGCCTCGCCCGGCATGGTGATCTCGGCCAGCGCGGCCTCCACGATCACCTGGCGCTCGGGGGTGGCGAAGCCGAAGCGGGCGCGATGCGCCTCGGTGAATTCATGCAGCACATCGGCATGGGCACCGAAGGCCACGGGCAGGAAGGCATCCGTTCCGGCATAGCGCAGATGCAGGCGATGGGCGGCCTGAAGGCGCGTGGCGTCGGCGCCCTGGCGGATGAGTTCGGCCCGGCCGGCGGCTTCCAGCTCGGCCAGCTTCGCCTCCAGTGCCGCCATGCCCTCGGCGGAGAGCGGCTTCTCGATCGCCGCCTCGCGGATCACCGACTGGTCGGCGAGGCCCATGCCATAGGCGCTGAGCACGCCGGCGAAGGGATGGATGAAGACCGTCTCCATGCCGAGCTCATCGGCCACGAGGCAGGCATGCTGCCCGCCGGCGCCGCCGAAGCAGGTCAGCGCGTATTTCGTCACGTCATAGCCGCGCTGCAGCGAAACCTGCTTGATGGCATGCGCCATGTTGGAGACGGCGATGCGCAGGAAACCCTCGGCCACGTCCTCGGGGCGCGGGCTGGTGCCGGTGCTGGCGGCGATCTCGGCGGCCAGCGCCGCGAATTTCTCGCGCACCACGCCGGCATCCAAAGCCTGGTCGCCATTCGGGCCGAAGATCGCGGGGAAATAGGCGGGCTGGACCTTGCCGACCATGACGTTGGCGTCGGTCACGGTCAGCGGGCCGCCGCGGCGGTAGCAGGCGGGGCCGGGCACCGCACCCGCGCTCTCGGGGCCCACGCGATAGCGGGCACCATCGAATTTCAGGATGGAGCCGCCGCCGGCGGCCACCGTGTTGATCGCCATCATCGGCGCGCGCATGCGCACGCCGGCCACCACCGTCTCGAAGGCGCGCTCATACTGGCCGGCATAGAGCGCGACATCGGTGGAGGTGCCGCCCATGTCGAAGCCGATGATCTTCTCGAAACCGGCCATGGCCGCGGTGCGGGCGGCGCCCACGATGCCGCCGGCGGGGCCGGAGAGGATCGCGTCCTTGCCCTGGAAGCTCGAGGCCTCGGCCAGGCCGCCGCTCGACTGCATGAAGTAAAGTTTCGTGTTGCCCCCAAGCTCATCCGCGACCTGCGCCACATAGCGCCGCAGGATCGGCGAGAGATAGGCATCCACGACGGCGGTATCGCCGCGGGGGACGATGCGCGGCAGCGGGCTCGCCTGATGCGACAGGCTGATCTGCGTGAAGCCTTCCTCGGCCGCGATCGCGCCCACGCGCAGCTCATGCGCCGGATGCGCCCAGGCGTGCATGAGCACGACGGCGACGGCGCGGATCCCCTCCGCATGGGCCGCCTTCAGCGCGGCGCGGGCGGCGCCCTCGTCGAGCGGTGCGATCTCGGTGCCGTCCACCGTGATGCGGCCGCCGATCTCGGCCACGCGCTCATGCAGCAGCTCGGGCAGCTTGATGTTCAGGTCGAACAGGCGCGGGCGGGCCTGGTTGCCGATGCGCAGCATGTCGGCAAAGCCCTGCGGCACGAGGAGCAGCACGCGCTCGCCCTTGCGCTCCAGCAGCGCGTTGGTGGCGACGGTCGTGCCCATCTTCACCGCCTCGACCACCCCCTCGGGCAGGGCGCTGCCCGCCGGCAGGCCCAGGATCTGGCGGATGCCGGCAACCGCGGCGTCCTTGTAGCGCTCGGGGTTCTCGGAGAGGAGCTTGGCGGTGGAGAGGCTGCCATCCGGATGCCGGGCGACGATGTCGGTGAAGGTGCCGCCGCGATCAATCCAGAACTGCCACTTGCCCACCGACATGCATGCTCTCCTGTTGCGCGATCTGGTTTGCAGGGGTGGGGCGGGGTGCGCAAGGGGATTGCAAGCCCTTTCCTGCAATGCCAATGCCAATTTCCGCGCGCCATGCTATCTGGCGCAGGCTGGAGAGGGATCGGCTTGGGCTTCTGGGGCAAGATCATTGGCGGGGTGACCGGTTTCATGACCGGCGGGCCGGTCGGCGGGCTCTTGGGCGCGCTGGCGGGGCATGCCGCGGATGGCCGCCCGCGCCTCGGCCCCAATGCCGCGAACCTGGCAGCCATGCTCGGCTCGAAGGAGCAGCTCTTCGCCATTTCCGTGGTGGTGCTCTCGGCCAAGCTCGCCAAATCCGACGGGCCCGTGGTGCGGGCCGAGATCGACGCCTTCAAGCGGATGTTCCGCATCCCGCCCGAGAACATGCGCGACGTGGCCGCCCTCTTCGACGAGGCGCGGGAGACGGCGGAGGATTTCGAACCCTTCGCCGACCGCATGGGCGAGGCCTTCGCGCATGACCGGGCGATGCTGGAAGATGTGCTGGGCGCGCTCTTCACCATCGCCCGCGCCGATGGCCCGCTGACCCGCGGCGAGGTGCGCTTCCTCCAGCGCGTGCAGCTGGGCTTCAAGCTGGAAGCGCGCGAGTGGGAGCGCGCGCGGGATGGCGAGGCGCGTCCGGGCGGGGCGGGCGCGAGCCAGCCGCCCGGGATCGACGCCTATGCCGTGCTCGGCCTGCCGCCGAACGCGAGCGACGAGGAGGTGCGCGCCACCTGGCGCCGCCTGATGCGCGAGAACCACCCCGACGCGCTGGCCGCGCGCGGCGTGCCCAAGGAGCTGATCGACCGCGCCACGGGCAAGGTGGCCGAGATCAACAGCGCCTGGGACCGGATCAAGCGCGAGCGGAAACTGTAAGGGCGGCCCCGCCGGTCCCAGGCCCTGTCAAAGCCCGCTTCGCCAGCGAAGCGGTGGGGACCGGATCAAGCGCGAGCGGAAACTGTAAGGGCGGCCCCGCCGGTCCCAGGCCCTGTCAAAGCCCGCTTCGCCAGCGAAGCGGTGGGGACCGGATCAAGCGCGAGCGGAAACTTTAGATTTCAGCCCGCCTTGCGGCGGATTCATGCCTTCCGCTGTTCCCCCGCCCGCCCCGGATGCTCTAGCCTCGCCGCCCTGAGGAACCCCAACGGCCGCCACGAGCCGGAACTGGAAAGCGCGCCATGCCCGACACGATGCTCCAGCCCGAGAGCGACCTCCGCACCGAGCATTTCGACGTGCTCATCGTCGGCGCCGGGATTTCCGGCGTGGGGGGCGCCTATCACCTCACCACCCAGCGGCCGGGCACAAGCTTCGTCGTGCTGGAAAGCCAGGCGGGCTTCGGCGGCACCTGGCGGACGCATAAGTATCCCGGCATCCGCTCGGACAGCGACCTCTACACCTTCGGCTACCGCTTCAAGCCCTGGGTCGGCCCGCCGATCGCGGCGGCCGAGGAAATCCTGCGCTACATGGGCGAGGTGATCGAGGAGAACGGGCTCGCACCCCATATCCGCTACAACCACCTGATCCACAGCGCGTCCTGGGACAGCACGGCCAAGCTCTGGACGCTGACCGCGACCAACACCGCCACCGGCGAGCGGCAGCGCTTCACCACCAACTTCCTCTGGATGTGCCAGGGCTATTACCGCCACGCCGAGGGCTACACGCCCGAATGGCCGGGCATGGGCGACTTCAAGGGCCGCATCGTCCATCCGCAGACCTGGCCGGAGGATCTCGACTACACGGGCCAGCGCGTGCTGGTCATCGGCTCGGGCGCCACGGCCGCGACGGTGGTGCCGGCCATGGCGGGCCGGGCCGCGCATGTGACCATGCTGCAGCGCTCGCCCACCTGGTTCCGCATCGGGCGCAACGGCATCGACATCGCCGACCAGCTGCGCGAGCTGCAGGTGGATGAAACCTGGGTGCATGAGATCGTGCGCCGGAAGATCCTGTTCGAGCAGGCCAAGTTCACCGCGCGCAGCTTCAACGAGCCGGACAAGGTGGCGGCCGAGCTGCTGCATGAGGTGAAGCGCATCGTCGGCCCCGATTACGACGTGGGCAAGCACTTCACGCCGCGCTACCGCCCCTGGCACCAGCGCCTGGCCTATGTGCCGGATGGCGACCTGTTCCAGGCGGTGGCCGATGGCAAGGCCAGCGTCGTCACCGACGAGATCGCGCGCTTCACCGAAAAGGGCGTGCTGACGAAATCCGGGCAGGAGCTGGAGGCGGACATCATCGTCACGGCGACGGGCTTCCATCTGAACGTGCTGGGCGACATCGAATTCACCATTGATGGCAAGCCGCTCGATTTCCATGAGACGGTGACCTATCGCGGCATGATGTTCACGGGGCTGCCCAACCTCGTCTGGGTCTTCGGCTATTTCCGCGCGAGCTGGACGCTGCGCGCCGATCTCGTGGCGGATTTCGTCTGCCGCCTGCTGGCCGAGATGCAGGAGCGCGGCGCGCGCCAGGTGGAGGTGGCGCTGCGCCCCGAGGACCACAACATGCCGCTGCTGCCCTGGATCGACCCGCAGAACTTCAATCCGGGCTATCTGATGCGCGGCATGCACCTGCTGCCCAAGCGCGGCGACAAGCCCGAATGGCAGCACAACCAGGATTACTGGAGCGAGAAGGACCAGTTCCCGGCGATCGACCTGAAGGATTCCGCCTTCGTCTACAGCCGATGAGCCTTCGCATCATCGAGCACCCCTCGCCCAACCACGAGCCGCGGCCGGAGGGCGCCATCGTGGATGTGCTGATGCTGCACTACACGGGCATGCGGAGCGGAGCCGAGGCCATCGCGCGGCTGTGCGACCCGGCCGCCATCGTGTCCTCGCATTACGTGGTGGAGGAGGATGGGCGCATCTTCCGCCTGGTGCCGGAGGGGCTGAAGGCGCGGCATGCCGGCGTCTCGCATTGGCGCGGGCAGTCGGCGCTGAACGCGACCTCCATCGGCATCGAGATCGTGAATCCCGGCCATGAATGGGGCTATCGCGACTTCCCCGCCTTGCAGATGGCGGCGGTGGCCGATCTCTGCCTCGAGATCCTGGCGCGGCACCCCATCCCGCCGCGCAATGTGGTGGGGCACAGCGACGTGGCGCCCGACCGCAAGCAGGACCCGGGCGAGCTCTTCGACTGGGAGGGGCTGGCGGCGAATGGCATCGGGCTCTGGCCCGGGCAGGATGGCCCGGCGGCGGGCGATCCGCTCGCGCTGCTCGGCCGCATCGGCTACCGCACGGACCTGCCCCTGCCCGTGCTGCTGACCGCCTTCCAGCGCCATTGGCGGCCGGAGGTGGTGAATGGCGAGGCCGATGCCGGCACACTCGCGCGGCTGAACGCGGTCGCGGCGCTCGTCGAGGCTTGACCCGGCACGGGCTTGGGGCGCAACAAGGCCGCGATACCGGATGGCTGGGCGACCGCTGGCGCCGCGAGAGATCGCGGTTCTGGAGGAAAGTCCGGGCTCCACGGAAATACGGTGCCGGCTAACGACCGGCGTGCGCAAGCACAGGGAAAGTGCCACAGAAAACAAACCGCCAGCCCGGTTTCGGCCCGTCTGGCAAGGGTGAAACGGTGGGGTAAGAGCCCACCGCGCTTCCAGCAATGGCGGCGGCACGGCAAACCCCACCGGGAGCAAGGCCGAATAGGGAGGGCCGCCACGGCGCTTCGGCGCTGGTGGCAGGGGCATTTCCGCCCCGTCCTCCGGGTTGGCCGCGCGAAGCCTGCGGCAACGCAGGCTCCAGAGGAATGGTCGCACACGGTTCTTCGGGACCAGGACAGAACCCGGCTTACAGGCCATCCGGTATCGCCTTTCGGGACTCCGCGCGGAGTGGCGCGCAAGGCCCCGCCCAAGCTTCCCACAGCTTCAGCCCGGCAATGTTGCGCGATTGCCACACCGCCTCGGCAAACATGACGCGATGTTTCGCCAACTCCAGGTAGAATCACAGGAAATCTTTGTTTCAAAAGAGAAAATCATCGATTCGGCACATCCGGACGATTCACTGATATCCCTTGATCACCCATCCGAGACCATCTAAACCCAAATCAGCCCAATACGGATGCCGCAAGCTCGGGGGGGCGAGCGCATCGGGAAAAGGGCTGGTCGGGCGAGCCGACGGGGTTCCGGGGGGGACCTCGTCGGCCGCTGCCCGAGACCTCTGAAAAGCACCCCCCAAACAGGCGACATCAGCTCAGAAACGGGGGGCATCCAGCGGCACGATGACCCAATTCCGGGGCAAGTTCATCAACGGATTGGACAAGAAGGGGCGCTGCAGCGTGCCGGCCTCCTTCCGCGCCCGCCTCGCCGGTGATGGCCTGGTCCTGCGCCGCTCGACGAACCCCGATCACCGCTACATCGAAGCCTGGCCCATCGCGCAGTTCGATGCCGCGAGCCGCGACGCCAACCCGCTGAACCCCCTCACCGCCGAGCAGGATGCCGAGGACTACGCCTTCGTCGTGGACGTGGCGGAAGTGACGCCCGATCCCGAGGGCCGCGTCATCCTGCCCCGCGACCTCATCGAATATGCCGGCCTGACCGATGGCGTGGCCTTCCTGGGCCGCCTCAACTGGTTCGAGATGTGGGAGCCCGCCGCGGCCGAGCGCCGCATCGAAGAGGCCCGTCGCGCCATCGCAGCGCGCACGGCGGCCCCGGCATGAGCCACATCCCCGTGCTCCTCGCCGAAGTGCTGGAGCAGCTGGCGCCGCGCGCCGGCGAGACCATCCTGGATGGCACCTTCGGCGGCGGCGGCTATAGCCGCGCCATCCTGGAGGCCGCCCCCTGCACCGTCTGGGCGCTGGACCGCGACCCGGAGGCGATCGCACGCGGCGCCGCACTCGCCGCCGCCCATCCGGGCCGGCTGCACCTGATCGAGGGCCGCTTCGGCGACATGCTGGCGCTGCTGGCCGCGCGCGGCGTCACGCAACTCGACGGCGTGGTGCTGGACCTCGGCGTCTCCTCCTTCCAGCTTGACACGCCGGAGCGCGGTTTCTCCTTCCGCTTCGACGGCCCGCTCGACATGCGCATGGGCCGCAACGGGCCGACCGCGGCGGACCTCGTGAACACGCTGCCCGAGGCGGAGCTCGCCGACCTCATCTGGGAGTTCGGCGAGGAGCGGCATTCGCGCCGCGTGGCGCGCGCCATCGTGAAGGCGCGCGGCGAAGCGCCCTTCACCACCACGCTGCAACTGGCCGAGGTGATCCGCCGCGCCGTCCCGCGCGACCCCTCGGGCATCCATGGCGCGACCCGCAGCTTCCAGGCGCTGCGCATCCGCGTGAATGACGAGCTGGGCGAGATCGAGCGCGCGCTGGAGCAGGCCATGCGTCTGCTCGCGCCGGGCGGCCGGCTCGTCATCGTCTCTTTTCATTCTTTGGAAGACCGCCTGGTGAAGCGCGCCTTCCAGAAGGCCGCGGGCCGCAGCCCAGGCGCCTCCCGTCATGACCCCGCGATGCTGCTGGCGCCGCGCGGCCCTGCTCCGTTTACGCTGTTGACGCCGCGCTCGATTCGCCCGGGCGAGGCCGAAAACAACGCCAATCCCCGTGCCCGTTCCGCCCATCTCCGTGCCCTGCAGCGTTCGCCCGAAAGTCACGCCGCATGATCCATCCGCTCACGCTCGTCACCTTCGCCGCCTTCCTGGGCTCGGGCCTCTACGTGTTCCAGACCAAGGAGCAGGTGCGCAAGCTGGACCAGGAGCTGCGCACGATCCGCATGGAGACCGAGGCGCAGCGCGCGCAGACGCAGACGCTCTCTGCCGAATGGGCGCGGCTGAATGACCAGGACCGCCTGCGCCAGATGGCGGCCGCGCATCTGCGCCACATGCAGCCGATGGAGCCCGTGCAGTTCCAGCGCATCGAGGATGCCCAGCGCCGCCTGCCCCAGGCCGTGGCCTTCGCGCCCGTGCCCTCGGGCTTCCAGCGCCGCGCCGATGCCCCCTCCGCGCCGGGTGACGTGCTGGTCTTCACGGTCGCGAGCCAGCGGCGCGAGGCGGAACCCGCGCTGGCGCTCGCTGTGCCGCCGCCGCCCGCGCCCAGCCCGGTGCCTGCCGCGCCGGTCGCCGGGGCGCCGGTGGTCCCGCCGCCGCCCGCACCCGTGGCGAGCCCCGCGCCCGCCA
>NZ_JAHRCU010000029.1 GCF_019083995.1 Roseococcus sp. SDR | reverse complement strand
GGCTGCGGCTCCCGGCGCGTGGCCACGCGCCGCCGCGCGCCGAAGCGCGTGCGGGCACGCAGGCGGGGTGGTGTCGTGTTCGCGCGCGTCACGCAGCAGTGCCGGACATGCGCCCCCGCTTAAACCATGAGGCCCGTGTCGGGAAACGCTGGCACGTCACAAATCATCCCCATCTGTAACGCAACCCCGTTGGAGCTCCCATGACGCTGCCTCGCCGCCCCCTCTTCGCCGCGCTGCTGGCCGCGCCCGGCATCGCTCACGCCCAGGCCGAGACCGAACGCAGCGAGCGCGGCGCCTTCCGCTGGCGCGTCCTCGCTGCCGGCCTCGAGAACCCCTGGGGCGGCGGCTTCCTGCCCGATGGCCGCCTGCTGCTGAGCGAGCGCGCCGGCCGCGCCCGGATCATGGCGCCCGACGGCACGCTCTCGCCGCCGCTGGCCGGCCTGCCGGATGTGGTGGCCGAGGGCCAGGGCGGCCTGCTCGACATGCAGCCCGCGCCCGATTTCGCGACCACGTCGGACGTCTTCTTCACCTCCGCGACCCTCGTGGAAGGCGGCGTCCTCACCCGCCTCTCCCGCGCGCGACTCACAGCCCAGGGCTTCGAGGCGGTGCGCCCGGTGCTGGACGCGACCCCCGCGCAGGAGCGCGGCCGCCTGCATTACGGCGGCCGCCTCGCCTTCTCGCCCGATGGCGCGCATCTCTTCCTGACGACGGGCGAGCGCAACAACAGCCGCGAGCGCGCGCAGAAGCTGAATGACCTGGCCGGCAAGGTGATCCGCCTCACCCGCCAGGGCGAGATCCCGCGTGACAATCCCTTCGTCGGCCAGGCGGGGCTGCGCGGCGAGATCTTCACCTATGGCCACCGCAACCCGCAGGGCATCGCCTTCAACCCGGCGACGGGCAGCCTCTTCGTCGCCGAATTCGGCCCGCGCGGCGGGGATGAGCTGAACCTCATCCAGCCCGGCCGCAATTTCGGCTGGCCCGATGTCTCCTATGGCCGCGAGTATTCCGGCCGGCAGATCGCCGGTGGCCGCACCTCCGGCCCCGGCCTGACCGAGCCCGTGCGGCATTGGGTGCCCTCCGTCAGCCCCTCCGGCATCAACTTCGCCCCCGCCCATGCCCAGCCGCTCTGGCGCGGCGCGCTCTACATCGCCTGCCTGAACACGCCCGGCCTGCTGCGCCTGCAGATGGAGGGGGATTCGGTGGTGGCGGAGGAGCGCCTGCTCTGGGGCCGCGCCCGCATGCGCCAGGTGCTCTTCGCGCCCGATGGCGGCCTGCTGCTGCTCACCGATGAATCGCGCGGGCGGGTGCTGCGGCTGGACGCCGCCTGAATTGGTGCGAAGCTGGCGGGCCACCACCGAGGCCCGCCCGTGTCAGACCTGCTCTTCCTGCCCGCCCATCGTGCCGCCGCGCTGATCCGAACGAAGCGCCTCTCGCCCGTCGAATATCTCGACGCCGTGCTGGCGGCGGTGGAGCGCCAGCAGCCGCGCCTCAACTGCTTCGTCACCGTGATGGCGGAGGAAGCCCGCGCGGCGGCCAAGGCGGCCGAGGCGGCGGTGATGGCGGGCGCGCCCCTCGGCCCGCTGCATGGCATCCCGATCGGCGTGAAGGACCTGCTGGATGTGCAGGGCGCGCCGACACGCATGGGCAGCCGCATCTTCGACGACGCCACGCCCGCGAAATCCGATGCGGTTCCCGTGGCCCGCCTGCGCGCCGCCGGCGCCATCCTCTTCGGCAAGACCACCACGCCCGAATATGGCGTGAAGGGCCTGACCGACGGCCCGGCCTTCGGCATCACCCGCAACCCGTGGAATCTCGATCGCACCTCCGGCGGCTCCTCCGGCGGGAGTGCCGCCGCCGTCGCGGCGGGGCTCGGCCCCATGGCGCTCGGCACGGATGGCGCGGGCTCCATCCGCGGCCCGGCCGCCTGCTGTGGTCTGGTCGGCCTCAAGCCCACGCTCGGCGCCATTCCGCTGGAGGGCGCGCGGGACGGCTTCTCCAACAACTCCTATTCCGGCCCGATGACGCGCAGCGTGACCGACGCCGCGCTGATGTATCGCGTGCTGCGCGGCCCGCCTGAGGCCGACACCCTCTCGCGCGACCCGTGGTCGGCGGGCGCGGGGCCGGACCTTCCGCTTTCGCCGGGGCTGACCGGCGCTGATCTCGGTGGCCTGCGCATCGGCTATGTGATGCGCTGCGCGAACCCCCGCACCTCGGCGGAGGTGGAGGCCGGCACGCGCGCCGCCCTCGCCGCCTATGCCGATCTCGGCGCGGAGGTGGAGGAGATCACCGACGCCATCGACTGGATCGAGCTGGAAGGCCGCATCCTCTACCAGGCGAATTTCACCGTCCTTCTCGCGGCCCAGCTCCCCCGCTTCCAGAACGTGATGGACCCCGTCACGCTGGAATTCATGCGCCGCGGCGAGGGCTTCACCCTGGCCCAGTTCCGCGAGGCGCAATTCGCCCGCACGCGCCTCTTCCGCCAGATCCAGGCGCTGCTCGAGCGCCATGACGTGCTGATGATGCCCACCATGTCCCGCACCGCCTTGCCGGCGGTGTTCGACGCCGCGAATGAGGAGGTGGAGGTGGATGGCGTGAAGACCGGCATCACCCGCCAGGGTTGGACCTCGCCGCAATACCCCTTCAACCTGACCGGCCATCCGGCGCTGACCGTGCCCTCGGGCTTCGGCGCGGATGGGCTGCCCTTCGGCCTGCAGATCGTGGGCCGCTGGCGGGCGGAGGCGGATGTGCTGCGCCTCGGCGCCATCCTGGAGCAGGCGCGCCCCTGGGCGCAGCATCGCCCGCCGGGGCTCGGCTGAGCATGGCGCGCCGGCGCATCCTGGCTGGGGGCATCTCCCAGGAATCTCACAGCTTCACGCCCGTGCGGACGGGGCGGGACAGCTTCACCATCACCAGCGGCGCCGATGCGCTGGCCAAGGCGCGTGGCACCAATTCGACCCTGGGCGGGATCATCGCGGCGGCGGATGCGGCCGGCGCGGAAGTCCTCGTCCCCACCCTGTTCCGCGCCCAATCCGGCGGCCCGGTGGAAGACGGCGTCTTCGAGGAGGTGCTCGGCCTGATGTGCGATGCGGCCCGGCGCGGCGATTTCGACGCCATCGCCCTGCCGCTGCATGGCGGCATGCTGACGCCATCGCTGCATGACCCGGAAGGCGTCCTCATCACCGCGCTGCGCGGGATCGTCGGCCCCGATATGCCCATCACGGCCGCCTTCGACCTGCATGCGCATGTGACGCCCGAGATCCTGCGCGATTGCGACCTGCTGGCGGGTTACCTGACCAACCCGCATGCCGACCAGGGTGCGACGGGCGAACGCGCCGGCCGCGCCGCGCTGGCCATGCTGGAGGGCCGCCTCCAGCCCGTGCTGGCGCATGCCCATCTGCCCATGCTGACGCTCGGCCGCGACCGCACGGATGAGCCGCCGCTGATCGGCCTGCACGCCCGCGCGGCGGCGGCGGTGGCCTCCGGCGCGGTGGTGGACGCCTCGATCTTCAACGCGCAGCAATTCCTCGATGTGCCGGGCCTGGGTCAGATCGTCATGGCCTATGGCAATGGCGAGGCCGAGGCCGCCCGCGCCTTGGTGCAGGAACTCGCCGAAGCGCTCTGGGCCGCCCGCGCCGAGACCATCATCCAATATCCGAGTCTGGAGGAGACGCTGGCGCGCGCCGCCCCCGGCCGCGCGCTGATCCTGGGCGACCAGGGCGACCGCGTGGCCGCCGGCGCGCCGGGCGACAGCACGGTGATCCTGCATGCCCTGCTGGCCGATGGGCGTGACCTGCCCGCCATCCTGCCGCTGACCGATCCCGAGGCGGTTGCCACCTGCCGCGCGGCCGGCGTCGGCGCGACCATCACGCTGAACGTCGGCGGCCGCATCTCCACCATGATGCCGCCGGTCAATGTGACGGGTGAGGTGGTGGCCGCGGCGGAAGGCGCCTCGCTCATCTATGCCGGCCCCGCCGAGAAGGGCCAGCGCGCGCTGATCGGCCCCTACGCCGTGCTGCGCGTGGGCCAGCTGCATCTGGTGCTGACCGCCTTCCCCTACTCTTACATCGACCCCGAGTATTTCCGCGCCATGGGGCTGGAGCCCGCCGACCATGCCGTGGTGGTGGTGCGCTCCGGCTATCACTTCACGCTGAACTTCGCGTCCATCGGTGAATGCGTGACGGTGGATACGCCCGGCCTCTCCTCCTACCGCGTGGCCGAGATGCCCTTCACCGTCGCGCGCCCCTTCTACCCGGTGGACGACATCGCCTTCACGCCGAAGGCCGTGATTCACCCCCGCCGCACATTCCACGGGTAGCGCACCGAACCGCCCAGCACCCCTGTCAGCTCGGCGCGATAGGCGGTCTTGGGGTAGTAGATGCCGAGCGGCACGGTCGGCACCTCGCGCAGCGCCAGCGCGTGGATTTCGCCCATCAGCCGCGCCTGCTGCGCGGGGTCCGTCGCGTCCAGCCATTGGCTGGTCAGCTGCTCCATCTCCGCGCTCTCGAACCAGCCCGGCCAGCCGGTCGCGCCCTCGCCGCGCACCGTCGTGTTCAGCACGGGGTTGGCGATGGCGATGCTGGGCCAGGTGGTGTGGAAGAGGCTCCAGCCGCCGCGCTCCACCGGCCCACGATTGTTGCGCCGTTGCAGCAGCGTGCCCCAATCCATGTCGAGCAGTTCGACATTGAGCCCCGCGCGCCGCAGCAGCTCCGCCGTGATGGGGCCGAGCGGCGCGAGCGTGGCGTTATCCGCCGGGTTGAGGATGACGACCTTCTCGCCCCTGTAGCCCGTGGCGCGCAGCGCCTCCGCCATGGCCGGCCCACCGGCGGCCAGCCGGCCGAAGGTCTCGCGGCCGATCTCCTGCACGCCCGGGATGGTGCAGGGGAACATCGCCCGGCATTCCTGGAAGGCGCCCGCATCCGTGCCGGCCACGGTGGCGAGGTAATCCGTCTGCCGCGCCACCATGAGCACGAAGCGCCGCAGCGCCGCATTGTCGAAGGGCGGCACCAGATGGTTGAAGCGCATGACGACGACGGAGCCGAGCGGATCGGCATTCTGCGTGCGGATGCGGCGGTTGCGCGCCACCAGCGGCTGCAGGTCATGCGGGACGGATTCCATCCAATCCACCTCGCCCTGGATCAGCGCCGCGACGGCGGTGGATTTGTCGGCGATGACACGCCACTCCACGCGCTCGAAATGCGCGACCTTCCCGCCCGAGGTCCATTCCGGCGCCTCGCTGCGCGGCCGGTAGCCGTCGAAGCGCCCATAGGCGATGAGATGGCCGGAGGACCACTCCTCTCGCAGGAAGCGATAGGGGCCGGAGCCCACCACCTCCGTGATCGGCGAGTCGGCGGCCGTGCGGATGATGCGCTCGGGCATGATGAAGGCCGGCTGCGAATGCGGCTTGGCGATGGCGTCCAGCAGCAGCGGGAAGGGGCGCTTCAGGCGGATCACCAGCGTGCGGTCATCCGGCGTCTCATAGGCCTCCACCGCCGTCGCATAGACGCGGCCGAAGGTGTCGCGCCGCGCCCAGCGCGCGAGGCTCGCCGCGCAATCGCTCGCGCGCACCGGCTCGCCATCATGGAAGCGCAGCCCCTCGCGCAGGCGGATGGTCCAGACGCGGCCATCGGCGCTGACCTGATGGCCTTCCGCCATCTGCGGCTGCGCGCGCATCTGCCCATCCACGCCATAGAGGGTGTCGAAGACGTGATAGCCGTGCTGCACCGCGACCAGCGCCGTCGAGATCACCGGATCGAGCGAGACGAGGTCGGTCGAGGGCACGAGGCGCAGCGTGCGCGCGCGCATGTCCTGCGCGAGCGCGGGCGCGGCCAGCGTCAGGGCGGGTGGCAGAAGCAGCGCGTCGCGGCGGCTGAGGGTCATGGCGTTCTCCAAAGTGTTGGCGTGAGCCTAGTCCGGATCTTGCTGCCAAGTCATCCGGACATCCATGGACGCAGGCCCGCTTCCTCGGCCATCCTGGGGCGCGTGATGCGAATGGGGATGGCATGGCGGCTTCGGTGATCGTGCTCGGCGCGGGGATGGTGGGGGTCTCGGTCGCGCTGCACCTGCAGAAGCGTGGCCGCGCCGTGACCCTGCTCGATCGCGAGGGCCCGGGCGAGGGCGCCTCCTTTGGCAATGGCGGGCTGATCCAGCGCGAGGCGGTACACCCGCATCCCTTCCCGCGCAGCTTCTCGGAGCTGCGCCGCATCGCCGGCAACACAGCGCTGGACGTGCATTACCACCCGATGGCGCTGCCCGGCTTCGCCTCACCCCTGCTGCAGTATTGGTGGAACTCCGAACCCCGCCGCTACGAGCACGCGGCCCGCGCCTTCGCCGCGCTCATCACCACCTGCCTCGACGAGCACCGCGCGCTGGCGGAAGGCACCGAGGCCATGGCGCTGCTGCGCCCGATCGGCTGGATGAAGCTCTACAGCGACCAGGCCACCTTCGACGCCGCGCTGGCCCAGGCGCGAGTGGCGCATGCGCATCACGGCGTGAACTTCAACGTGCTCGACACCGCCGCGCTGGCCGCGGCCGAGCCGCATCTGCTGGTCAGCCGCCTCGGCGCCATCCACTTCACCGATCCCTATTCCGTCAGCGATCCGCATGCGCTGACGCTGAGCTACGCGCGGCAGTTCGAGGAAGCGGGCGGCCGCCTCCTGCGCGGCGATGCGATGAGCCTCACGCGCGCGGGCCAAGGCTGGCGCGTGCAGGCCGCGGAAGGTGCGATCGAGGCCGAGGAGGTGGTGGTGGCACTGGGCGCCGCCGCCGCGAACCTCACCCGGCGCTTCGGCTATGCGCCGCCCACCTTCGGCAAGCGCGGCTATCACATGCATTACCGCATGCGCGGCAACGCCACGTTGAACCGCCCGATGCTCGACACCGAAAGCCGCTTCCTGCTCGCCCCCATGCGGGCCGGCGTGCGGCTGACCACCGGCGCCGAATTCGCCGCCAACGACGCGCCGCCCACGCCCATCCAGCTCGAACGCGCCGAGCCCGTGGCGCGCAGCCTGCTGCCGCTCGCCGATCGCGTGGAGGACACGCCCTGGATGGGCATCCGCCCCTGCACGCCGGACATGCTGCCCATCATCGGCCCCCTGCCCGGGCAGAAAGGCGCCTGGTGCGCCTTCGGCCACGCGCATCAGGGCCTCACGCTGGGCCCCACCACCGGCCGCCTGCTGGCCGAAATGATGTGCGGCGAAAGCCCCTTCCTCGACCCCGCGCCCTACCGCGCCGAACGCTTCTGATCAGCCGCGCTTCCATTTGTGATTGTAGGTCCAGGCGTTGAGCAGCGTCAGGTTCCAGCGCCCCGCCTGCTCATCGGCGCGGCCCTGGGATTGCCGCTCGAGATGCACCAGCGTCGCCGTATCCACCATCACGCGCCGCAGCCCGGCCTCCGCCAGCCGCGCCGAGAGATCCGCATCCTCGAAATCGCCGATCACGTAATCCTCGTCGAAGCCGCCGAAGCGCTCCGCCACCTCCCGCCGCAGCGCGAGGCAGGCGCCGGTCAGCGCCTCCACGTCGCGCAGCCCATGCGCGGCTTCCGGCGGGCGTAGGCCCTTGCCCGGATGCTCGGGGAAGAACCAGCCGCCAGGGCCGCGCTCCAGCACCATCCCGCCATGCTGAAGGCTGCCATCCGGATAGAGCAGCCGTGCCCCGGCCGCGCCGACGGAAGGTTCGGCCACGGCCTCGACCAGCCGGTCCAGCCAGTCCGTACCCTGCGGAAAGGCGTCGGCATTGAGGAACACCACCACCTCGCCCTTCGCGTGCCGCATCCCGAGATTGCTGGCCGGGCCGAAGCCCCTCGCCTCGCCGGGCAGGATCAGCCGCAGCGGCATCCCGAAGCGGTCGAAGGCGGATTGCGCGAGACCCAGCGCCGCCGCGCGCCGGGGCGGGTCGTCCAGGACGAAGATCACCTCGTCCCGTTCCATCCGGCAGGCGGTGAAGAGCGCCATCTGGGCCGCCATCATGTCCAGCCGCCCATGCAGCGGGATGACGAGGCTCGCGCGCGGCGCGGCGGGCGGTGAGCCGAAGGCGTGCTGCTCCACCGCCATCTCGCGCGCCAGCCGCTGGCGGTTCAGCGCCACCAGCGGCTGGCCCAGCACGCTGCCGAAGGCGTGGTCCAGCGCCGCATCGGGAATGGCACCGGCTTCAGCCAGGATGGCGCGCAGCGCGGGCAGCTCGGCGCTTTCCGGCGCGGGCAGCGGCAGCGTGCCGCTCTCGCCACTCGCCAGCGTCACATCCAGCCAGGCCTCGCCCAGCCTCACCGGCACCGGGGCCCGCGCGAGAAAGCCGCGCCCGCCCTCGCCATCCCAGGCCATGGTGTCGAGCCAGGCGCCGGGCCTGAGCGGCCAGGCCTGCTCCCCCGCGCGCAGGCGGATGGTGCGGACCGCGCCCTGCGGATCATGCAGCCAGCCCTGCAGCACCAGCCCCTCGGGCGTGCGCAGCCCGCGCGCCACGCGCAGGCGCACCGGCGCCGAAAGCCAGGAGAGCGTCTCCCGCCCGGTGAAGCCACGCGCCAGCAGCCGCTCCATCTCGCGCTTGGCCGGCCCCTGGGCGGCGGCCAGGCGGTTCACGAATTCCGCCGGCATGGGCCGCGGCGCCTCGGCGAGGCCGCGCGCGGGCGAGAGGTGCAAAGGCGGCCGGCCCGGCGGCAGGAGCTCGGCGCCGGTGATCGCTGTCTCGCCCGGGCTCGGGATCGCGGCCAGCAGGCCGCCGCCCGGCAGGGCGCAGAACGACGCCGCCGCGGCGGTGCCGGGCCCCTTCGCATCGCGCAGCCGCATCGGTGTCGCGGCCTCGACCAGCGCCGCCTCCAGCCCCGCATCCGCCAGACGGATCACCAGCAGCCGGTGGCCGGTGCCGGGCAGGCCCGCCGCCGCCTCGATCACGCCATCCCCGGTGACGGGCGCGTCGGCGGTGCCGCTCTCCGCCGGCAAGGCGGCCGGCCCGACCGTCACGTCGGGCCCATGGCGCGGCAGCAGGGCCTGGGGTGGCGCATCGCCCGGCCGGAAGGCGACCGGCGCCTCGCCGAGGATCTGGACCAGGATGCCGCCGCCGGTGAAGGCGACCTCGACCCGGGGCGAAAGCGCCTCCTCCGGTGTGAGCGGCAGGCGCAGCTCCTCGCCCCATTGCCCGCCCAGGCAGTCATTCACGATGAGGCAGGGCCGCCCCTCATGGCCGCGCACCACCAGATGCAGGCGGATATCCTCTCCCTGGTGGTAATTGGCGCTTTCGGATCGCGCCACGGCGCGCGGACTGAAGCGCAGCGATTGCGCGAAGGGCGGGTGCAGCGTCTCCGGCATGGGTCAGATCCTCGCCGGCGGGGCGATGCGGGCGGGGTCCGCCGCCCAGGCGCGATAGCGCGCGAAGAAGGCGGCGGCTTCCGCATTCCGGTCGGGCGGCGGCAGCGCGGCGGCCATGGCGGCAACGCGCTCCGGCGCCTCGGTGAAGTCCAGCAGCAGATGCGCCAGCGCCGTCGGGTTCATCGCCACCTCCGCGGCCGTCAGCACCGGCCGGCCCATGGCGCGCGCCAGCCGCGCCACGCCCTCCGGATCGGCGCCGGGCAGCAGCGCCAGATGCGCGCCGGGCAGCGCGGCGGCGGCCTCCTCCGGCGAGCGGATGTCAAGGATGGGCGCGCGGGGGCACCCCGCCATCAGCGCCGCCGTCGCGGCCATCAAGGCGTGCCCGGCCGCATCGCCCGGGAAAGCGGCCACCACCAGGAAGCGCCCGGTGGGCGGCAGCGGGCAGGGCGCCGCCTCCGGCGGCAGGCCCGCCTCCAGCACCAGCCGCGAAGGATCGAGCCCGAAGGCGAGGCAGGGGGCCATGAGGCTTTCGCACGGCAGCAGCAGCGTCGCCTCGGCCAGGAAGCGGCGCAGCGGCGCCTGGTGCAGGAAGCCGCGCGGCGGCCCGAGGATGCCGATCCGCCCCGCCAGTTCGGGTGTCAGCGAGAGCAGCAGCCGCGCCCTGGGGCAGGTTCGGCGCAGGAGGCCGAGGAACTCCATCCCGAAGGGCGAGAGGTCGTGCAGGTGCACGATGTCGGGCGGCCAATCAGCCAGCCAGCGCGCGAGCCGGCGCAGCAGGTCGGAATCGTTCTGGCTCAGCTCCGCCGCGTCATGCCCGGGCTCGGCCTCCGCCAGGAACGTGCCATCCGCGAAGGGCTGGAACAGGCGAATGCCGGGTGGGGGTTCATGCCCGGCCGCGCCGCAGAGCAGCCGTGCTTCGAAGCCGGCCGCTTCGGCGGCGGCCCGGAGCCGCGCGGGAATGGAAGCGGGGTCGTGCCTGGCCGCCACCACCAGCAGGCGGAGCGGCGCGAGGCCGGCAGGCGCATCCTGGTCCAGGAGAACCCCCTCTCTTCGGCGATCAGTGATGTTTCCCGTGTATCCCTGCCCCGGATGCGGCTCAAGCGGCGCGGCGGCCCTGCGGACAACCCATGTGCAAGGCGGGGTCCTGCTTCCGTGGCCGCGGGCTCGATGCTATCCCCTCGCCGCGGGGGTACGCTAGCTTTCCCCATCACCGGGCGCGCTGACGTTTCAGGCGCCGACATGCACGCGGAGATGGCACCCAAGCGGATGGATGGCAGCGCCGAGACCCGAGAGGCCAACCCGGACATCATGCCCCCGGCCGGCGGCGAGGTCCGGCCGATGGCTGGCGATGCCGGCCTGATCGGCTGGGCCGAACCCGATCCGCTGTCGCCCGAGGCGCCACCCGAGATCGGCCTGGATGTCGAGGGCGGCTCGACCCGCATCGTCACCGCCGCGCCGCCACGCGATTCGCAAGGCCGCTTCCGCCTGAGCTGGTCCCTGCCGCACAGCCTGCGCGACGGCGTGACCCGCCGGGTCCGCGCCTTCCACATGATCTCCGGGCGGGAGCTCGATGGTTCGCCCGTCACCCTCGCCGCGCCCCCCCTGCCGGCCGCGCTGCCCGTGGAGGCGCCGGAGGAGGCGCCGGCCGTGGGGCTGCGCTGGCCCGACGGCCTGGCGGTCACCCGCGCCGCGACCGGCCTGCTGCCCATCGCCGAGGGCATGCTGGCCGAGGCCATGGCGCCCGCCGCCCATCTCCGCTCCGAGCTTCTGGCCGATCTGGCGGAAGGGCCCGATGCGCTGCGCCGGGGCGTGCGCCTCCTCGCGGATGTGGTGGCACCTGCCATCCGGCTGTATCTCCGCCTCGACGCCGCCGATGGCCCGGTCCCCGCCGGCCATCACATGGAGCGCGAGGTGACCGCCTGGCTGCCCGAAGCCACGGAAGCCCATGTGAAGGCGCGCTTCGACGTCACCCTGGAGCGGCGGGAAGGGCCGGCGTTCCACACGCTGCGGCGGTTGCGGCGGGGCACGCTGTTTCGCCGCCCCACCGATCACCCGGTCAGCTTCGAGCTGACGGCGGAGGAGGCCGCGCTGCTGGCCGAGGGGAATCTCTGGCTCGGCCTCGCCGCGCTTTCCGCCAAGGGTCTTTCCGCCCGGCTGCCCGGCCCCGCCCCCGACCCCCTGGCGCAGCCGGCCCGCTTCGAGGATGCGCGGCTGGACGGCGCCTTCGCCCATGCCGTGGGCTTCGTGCGCGTGCATGGCGAGGCCCGGCGCGAGGCGCACCCGCTGCTGCCCGGCCTGTGGCAGGCGCCGCCGCCCCTTGCCCAGGCAGCGCGGCCGGCGGCCCAGGCGCATCCCTTCACCCAGGTGATCCTGCCCGTCTACAACGGCCATGACGAGGTGCGCGCCTGCCTGCACGCGCTGCGCGCCGCCGCCACCGGCCCCATGCAGGTGGTGATGGTGGATGACGGCAGCCGCGACTTCACGGCCGAGATGCTGCGCGCCGAGGCGGCGGCCGATCCGCGCTTCATCCTGCACCGCCGGGACATCAACCGTGGCTATACCAAATCCATCAACGAGGGCGTGCTGCTGACCGGCGCCGACTGGGTGGTGGTGCTGAACTCCGACACGCTGGTCTCGAAGGGCTGGCTCGACCGGCTGCACGCCGCCGCCCAGGCGCGGCCGGGCACCGGCATGGTGGGCCCGCTCTCCAACGCCGCCACCTGGCAGAGCATCCCGGCCGCCAAGCGGCCGGATGGCGCCTGGTCCACCAACGCCCTGATCGAGCCCCGCCACCTGGAGCGCCTGCAGGCCATCCTCGACGAGGTCTCGGAGCGCGCCTATCCGGAATTCCCGGTGCTGAACGGCTTCTGCACGCTGATCGCGCGCGCGGTCTTCGATCGCGTGGGCCTCTATGACGAGGACGCCTTCCCCACCGGCTATGGCGAGGAGACCGACCTCTGCCTGCGCGCGCGCCAGGCGGGCTTCCGGCTGACCCTGGCGGATGACTGCTTCGTCTTCCACCACAAGAGCGTCACCTTCGGCCAGGTCGAGCGCACACGCCTCTCCCGCCAGGGCGGGCTCGAGATGACGAACAAGCATTCCGGCGTCATCGTGCCGGCGCTGGAGCGCATCATGCAGGATTGCGCGCCGCTGGGGCGCCTGCGTGCCCGGCTGAGCAACCTCGCGGCGGAGCTGAATTGAAGATGGCGGGCGTTTCCTTCGTTCTTCCGGTGGGTGGCGGCGGCGGCGGCGCGCATTCCGTGGTGCAGGAGGTGGATGCCATGCGCGACCTCGGCGTCGAGGCGCGCATCCTGGTCAACCAGGCCAATGCCCCGTATTTCCGCGCCGCCTATGACCGCTTCCCCTGGGTGGAAGACGGCGGCGTGGCAAGCTTCGACGGCGCCCGCGAACTGGCGGCGCTGCTGGCCGAGACCGACGTGGCGGTGGCGACCACCAACACCTCGGCCCATGCCATCGCGGACGCGCACAAGACGACGCGCGGCCTCGGCTTCCGCCACGCCTATTACGTCCAGGACTACGAGCCGCTCTTCTACCGCGCCGGCAGCACCGAGCATGCGCTGGCCATCGCCAGCTATGCGGTGCTGCGCGACTGCACCCATTTCGCCAAGACGCGCTGGCTGGCCGGCATGGTCGAGGCGGCGCACGGCCACGCGGCGGCGCTGGTGGTGCCGAGTGTGGATCACGGCATCTACCGCCCGGTGCGCCGCGCCCCCGCACCCGCCCGGCACGTCGTCGCCATGGTACGCCCCGCCACGCCCCGCCGCGCGCCGCGCCGCACCCTGCGCATGCTGGCGCGCCTCGCCGCCGGCGAATTCGGCCCCGTGGCGCTGACCGCCTTCGGCTGCGAGGCGGAGGAACTGGCGGCGCATGACCTCGCCTTGCCCGATGGCGTGAAACTGGCCGGCCGCCTCAAGCAGACCGAGGTGGCCGAACTGCTGCGCGCCACCGACATCTTCCTCGACCTCTCCGACTACCAGGGCTTCGGCCGCACCGCCGCCGAGGCGATGGCCTGCGGCGCCGTCGTTCTCGCCCCCGCGCTCGGCGGTGCGGTGGACTTCATCGCCGATGGCGAGAGCGGCTTCCTGGCCGACACCACGGATGACGCTGCGGTGGCCAATGCGATCCGCCGCATGCTCTCCCTCTCGGAGGCCGAATACCGCCGGATGCGCCTCGCCGCGCTGGAGGCCGTCTCCGGCTTCACGCCGGTGCGGGCCGCGATCTCGGAATTGCGCGCGCTCGGCCTCGGCTGAGCACGGGCCGCCTCCGCGGATCATGCGTGCCTGGCTTCGAGGATGATTCACCGCTTCGGCGTGCCGCCTCCGCGGATCATGCTCAATCTGGCAACGTCCGTTCGCCCTCGCCGAGCGCGCGCTGCATCGTCACCACATCGACCCATTGGCCGAATTTGAGGCCGACGGCCTTCATCGTGCCGACCTGTCGGAAGCCGAGCGAGGAATGCAGCCCGATGGAGCCGACATTCTCGCTGTCGCCGATCACCGCGATCATCTGGCGGAAGCCGCGCGCGGTGGCGTGCTCGATCAGCGCCTGCACCAGCGCCTTGCCCACACCCATGCCGCGCACGTCGTCGCGCACATAGATGCTGTCCTCCGCCGTGAAGCGATAGGCGCTGCGGTCGCGGATCTGGGCGTAGTAGCCATAGCCCACGATCCAGCCCTCATTCTCCGCCACCAGCCAGGCGCAGCCCGCAGCCTGCACCTTCGCCATGCGCTGGCCGAGCTCGGCCGCATCGGGCGGCGTCTCCTCGAAGGTGCCGGTGCCGGTCCGCACATGATGCGCGTAGATCGCCGTGATGGCGTCGAGATCGGCCGCGGTCGCGTCGCGAATGATCATGCGAGGCCAAGCTCCGCCGAGACCCGCACCGCGAGGTCGAGCAGCGCGCGGTCCCGCCCTGGCGCGGCCACCAGCGAGAGGCCGACCGGCGCGCCATCCACGCGGCCCGCCGGGATGGTCACCTCGCAGAGGCCCGCGAGGCCGGAGAGGGCGGTGACGCCCATGCTGCGCTCGCGCACCGCGTTCTGCTCCGCCTGGGAGGCGGTGAGACGCGGCGCGGGGAAGGGCGAGGTCGGGAAGGCGAAGACCGCGCCGCCCGCGAGCAGAGAGCGGATGCGCACCGAGAAGCGCTTGCGGAAGGCGCGGCCGGCGGCGGCCTTGGCGGGGTCCATGTCGCGCGCCGCCTCGAAGCGTTCCTTCACGCCGGGGCCGAATTGCGGATCGGTCGCGACGATCCAGCTGCCCAGCGTGGCCCAGGCCTCCTGCGCCTGGGCGCAGCGGAAATTCTCATAGGTCATGGCCAGGATGTTGGTCGGCCCCTCGACGCGCACCGCCGTGCCCGTACCGGTCACGCGCTCCACCGCCTCCAGCGCCGGCAGGAGCGCATTCGCCGTGGCGGGGTCCGCGTTCATCCAGACGCTTTGCGGCTTCAGCAGCGGCGCCAGCTGCGCGACATTGGGCAGCGTGTCCTCGGGCAGCAGCGCATCGCCCACCGCCTGCAGCACGCTCGCCTTCCGCGCGAACCAGCCGCAGGTGTCGAAGCTCGGTCCCAGGCCGCAGGCGCCAGCGAGCGACACCGCCCCCCAGCTCGGCCGGATGCCGAAGACGCCGCAATAGCTGGCCGGAATGCGCACGCTGCCGCCCGTATCCGAACCCAGCGCGAAATCCACGAGGCCGGCACCCACGGCGGCGGCCGAGCCGCAGGAGGAACCGCCCGGGAAGCGATCCGGCGCGTTCGGGTTGATCGGCGTGCCATGCCAGACATTCTCGCCCGTCAGGCCATAGGCGAGCTCGACCGTCTTGGTCTTGCCGACGAGCCGCCCGCCCGCCTCGAGCAGCGCCATGACGGCCGGCGCCGTGGCGGCTGCGACGGGATGCGTGCGGCCCCAATCCGGATTGCCATAGGTGGTGACGGACCCCGCCACGTCGAACAGGTCCTTCACGGCGAAGGTGAGGCCATCCAGCACGCCGGAGCCGAGCGGCGCGTGAGTGACGCGCTCGCCCGGAATGAAGGCCTTCACATCATCGGAGATCGTCATGGCGGAACCCCTGGCAGGACCCGGCCATGCTAGATGCGCGGCCGGGGCGCGCCAAGTGAGGGCGCCTCAGCGTGCCCGCAGCAGCTCCGGCACATGCAGCAGGATCAGCTCATTGTCGTCCGCGCGCGTCAGGTGGCGGCCGGCCGAGAAGGGCAGGTTGTTGTCATTGCCGACGATGATGTGGTCGGCATCCACCATCGCCACGTTCTCGATGGTGAAGAAGGGGAAGGTGAAGACCGTGTCGCTGGCGCCGGCCGCCCGGTCGCCCCGCTGGCGCGCGACACGCTCGGGGTCCTGGATCGCCATCAGGTCCACATGGCCGATCTTGCGGACGAAGCCCTCGGCATCCGGCGCGCCGAAATCCACCAGGTAGATCCGCTTGAGGCGGGCCGGCATGGCGAAGCAGGGGGCGGCATGCGTGCTCTCGACGCCCTGGGCGCAGGCGCGGCCCGGATCACCCTCGCCATTGTCGCGCTCGATCACGAGCGCCCGGCGCGCGTCGATGAAGTTGATGTCGCCGATCGCGGTCGCCCCCGGCTCCAGCCGGTAGCGCAGGGTGCGGCCGGTCCAGTCCATGCGCGCCACGTCGAACTCGAGCAGGCGGAGGAACTGGCCTTCCGGCTGATTGCTGTTCGGCGCGAAGAGCGGCTGCTCCATCATCGCCCAGAGGGTGCGGCCATCCGGCGTCAGCGCCATGCCCTCATAGCCGCCCGAGCGGCGCACCCGGTGCGGGACGCCGGCCGTCGGGTTCGCGGGGATCAGATTGGCGTGATGGTCCGGCGTGCGCAGCACCTCGCCCTCCATCCGCGTCTCGATCACGCGCAGCAGGCGGCCCTGGGCGTCGAAATGCAGCAGATAGGGGCCGAATTCGTCGCCGATCATGATGGTGCCGTCGGGGAGCGGCTGGATGCTCTCCACGTCGAAATCGGCGCCGGTGAGGTAGCGCGTCGGCGTCGCCTCGTTCTGGATGACGAAGCTGGTGACGCGGTTGGGGTCGGAGAGGAAGATGGTGTTCTCGACCGCGACGGCCCCGCTCTGCCAGTTCGGCCGCACGCGATGGATCATCAGCAGGGCGTCGGGGCTGTTGCGGCGGTTGCCGAAGCCGTTGTCGCCCGTCACCCAATAGCTGCCATCGCCCACCGGCTTGATGCCGGAAAAGCCCTGCAGCGGCTGGCCGGGGAAGGGCATGGCGAGGCCGGTCGGGCGCGGCCCATAGCCCGGAAGCGTCACGCCCGGGATGCTGCCGGCCAGCTCATTGCGGGCGTTGCCCGCGCCGGTGAAGCGGCCGGAGAGGCGGAAATACTCAGGCGCATCGGCCGGAGGGGCGAGGAAGGTGGCGGCGGGCAGGATGGCCTGGCCGGCGAGGCGCGCCTCGAAGCGCGTATCGGCGGCGGCGGGCAGGGCGAGGCCCAGGACAGCGGTGGTGGCGAGCAGAAGACGGCGCATGCGGGAACCCTCCGGAATGGAGGCCCCCGCCTAGCAACCCTCGATGACGCGTCCGCGACGGATTTGTTGCGGCCGCGTCAACAATGCGGCCTTACACGAAGCCGACCAGCGCGCCCTTGGTGACCATGGCGGCCAGCGCCGCGGCGGCCAGGGCCGGGCCCAGCGACATACGGCGCCCGGTCACCGCCCAGGCGGCCGCCGCCGCGATCAGGGCCCAGGCCAGCACGTCGCCCGAATCAATTCCCGTCATCTGACGTCTCCCGTGTGACGTTGCGATGACGCAATCTAGAACGAATGTTGCCTCTCCGCCAGTTTATTCGGCGGCCATGAGGGAGGCTTTGGGCCGGCCCGCCGCATCCCAGTTGGAATCATCCAGCCAGGCCTGAATGGCCGCCGCCCGCGCCGGCCATTCCTCGGCCAGGATGGAGAACCAGGCGGTGTCCCGCCGGCGGCCCTTCACCGTCAGCACCGCGCGCAGCGTGCCCTCATAGGTGAAGCCGAGGCGCTTGGCCGCCCGGCGCGAGGGCGCGTTCAGCGCATTGCACTTCCAGGTGAGGCGCCGGTAACCCAGATCCTCCATGGCGTGGCGCATCAGCAGGAACATCGCCTCCGTCGCCGCGCGGGTGCGCTGCATGCGGGGGCTGAACCAGATGTTGCCGAGCTCGATATGCGCGTGGGCCGGCTGGATCTCCATCAGCGTCAGCCAGCCATCCACCGTGCCGGTCCGGTGCGGCCGCACCGCCCAGGCGATCGGGTCATGCGTCGTGGCAAAGCCGCCGATGAAGCTGCCCAGCGCCGCCTCCGAAGCGAAGGGGCCATAGCCCATATAGGCCCAGCTGGCCCCCGTCGCGTCGCTCTGCGCGGCCTGCCAGAGGTCCGGCACGTGGCGCATGTGCAGCACCTCGAGGTCCACGCTGCGGCCCTTGTGCGGGATGCGCGCGGGGAGCGGCCGCGGCGTGGTGTCCACGCGGGGACCCACGGGCGGGTCGGTCTCGGGGTCATGCGGGGGGATGAAATCAGCCATGTCCCCATCATTCCCCGCTTGCGCCCGCCTGTCACGGGCCGCAAAACGCCCCGCATGGACCTCGATCACGACCCCATCCTCGCAGCACCCCCGGGCTTCTTCGCCGAAGAGGTCACCTGGGTGCACCACTGGACCGACAGCCTGTTCAGCTTCAAATGCACGCGCGACGCGACGCTGCGCTTCACTTCCGGCCAATTCGCCATGATCGGGCTGATGGTGGGCGGCAAGCCGCTGACCCGCGCCTATTCCATGGTGAGCCCCGCCTGGGAGGATCACCTGGAGTTCCTCTCCATCAAGGTGCAGAACGGCCCCCTCACCTCCCGGCTGCAGCACATCCAGGTGGGTGAGCGCGTGCTGATCGGCCGCAAGCCCGTCGGCACCCTGATCCCGGACAACCTGCTGCCCGGCCGCAACCTCTGGTTCCTCGCCACCGGCACGGGGCTCGCCCCTTTCATGTCCCTGATGCGGGACCCTGAAGTCTATGACCGCTACGAGCGGATCATCGTGGCCCACACGGTGCGCGAGGTGAAGGAACTCGCCTATCGCGACTACATCACGGGCGAGCTGCGCGAGCATGAGCTGCTGGGCGAGATGGTGCAGGAGAAGCTGATCTACCTGCCCGCCGTGACGCGCGAGCCCTTCCCCGTGCAGGGCCGCATCACCACGCGCCTGGAGACCGGCGAGGCGGAGAAGCAGGCCGGCGTCGCGGCGCTCGACCCCGCGCATGACCGCGTGATGATCTGCGGCAGCGAGGCGATGAACGCCGATTGCAAGACGCTGCTGGAAGCCCGCGGCTTCATCGAGGGCACCAACAATGCCCCCGGCACCTACGTCGTCGAGAAGGCCTTCGTGACCAAGTAATCCCCACGAACCCGCCTTCGGCGTCTTCGCGGGGGCCCCACTGAGTTCCCCAAAAAAACGCCGAAGCGGCGTTTTTCCGGGGGCCCCGGTTTGGGGCTGATCCTGTGGGGTGGGCTCATCCTGTCGTGGCGAAGCCACGACAGGGCACCGGGGGGCGGCCAGTGGGCGAGGCTGGACACACCGGGCAGCAAGCGCGACGTTGCGAAGCGGAGTGACGCGCATCGAGTATCCGGCCGCATAGCGGCCGGCGCGCCGCGACCGCCCCACCAACCAGCGCCACATCCCTGCGGCGCGAAGCCAAGGCGGCGGAGCCGCCGCCGGCGTTTGAGGAAACAACAATGTTCGTCGAAGAGCGCATCTACACCATGCACCCGGGCAAGATCGGGGATTACATCAAGGCCTATGCGGCCGAGGGCCTGGCGATCCAGAAGCCCATCCTGGGCCGCCTCGTCGGCTACTACTCCACCGAATTCGGCCCGCTGAACCAGGTGATCCACATGTGGGGCTATGAGAGCCTGGCCGAGCGCGCCGAGCGCCGCACCAAGCTCTTCGCCAACCAGGACTGGCTGAACTACCTGGCCAAGGTGCGCCCCTTCATCGCCAGCCAGGAAAGCAAGCTGCTGATCCCCGCCCCCTTCATGCAGGTGAAGTGGCAGGACTGATCCGCCAGGTGGGCCGCATGCCCGGCCGCGTCGCCTATATCGCGGCGAGCCTGGACGGCTTCATCGCCGCCGAAGATGGCTCCGTCGCCTGGCTCGAAGCCTTCCAGGCGACGGATTACGGCTATGCCGAGTTCTTCGCCGGCATCGGCACGCTGGTCATGGGGCGTTCCACCTATGACCAGCTGCTGCATTTCGGCGCCTGGCCCTATGCCGGCAAGCGCTGCCTCGTGCTGAGCCGCCGCGGCATCGCCCATCCGCCCGAGGGCGTGGAAGCCTGGAAGGGCGACCTCGCCTCGCTCGCCGCGCATCTCTGCGCGGCGAAGGAGCGCGTCTGGGTGGTGGGCGGCGGCAAGCTCATCGCGGGGCTTCTGGCCGAGGGCGCGCTGACCGAGCTGGACCTCTTCATGATGCCGGTGCTGCTGGGCCGCGGCATCCCCCTTTTCGCCGGCGGCCACCCGCCCACGCAGGCGCTGACCCTGCTGGACACCCAGACCTGGCCCAATGGCGTGGTCCGCCTGCGCTACGCGATCGCCGACGCGACACCCGCCAAGGCATAGCGCCTCGCGTGAAGAATCCGGCCGCAACGCGGCCGGCGGCCACTCGATGGGCTCACAGCCAGCGCACCATGTCTGAGGGCCGCAAGCCAAGCCGCCGGAGGCGGCGCCCGGCGTTTGAGGGCAGTAAAAACATCTTCTCCGCCTATTGGCGGAGAAGATAATCCGGCAGCCAGGTGACGATCTCGGGAAACACCGTGATCAGCACCACCGTCAGCACCAGCATCATGAAGAAGGGCAGCGAGGCCCAGGCCACCTCGGTCTGCTCCTTGCCCGTCATCGTCTGCATGACGAAGAGGTTGAATCCCAGTGGTGGCGAGATCTCCGCGATCTCCACCAGCAGGATGATGAAGATGCCGAACCACACCAGGTCGAACCCCGCATGCTGCACCATCGGCACGACGACCGAGGTGGTGAGCACGATCATCGAGACGCCATCCAGCGCCGTGCCGAGGATGAGATAGACCACCGTCAGGATGGCGATGATCGCGTAGGGCCCAAGGTCGGCGGCGGCGACGGCGGCGGCCAGCGCCGCGGGAATGCCGGTCAGCGCCATCGCCTTGGTCAGGAAGGCGGCGCCGGCCAGGATGAACATGATCATGCAGGAGAGGCGCGTCGCCCCCGCCAGGCTCTCGAAGAAGCTGCGCCAGGTGAGGCAGCGCGTGACGGCGGCGAGGAAGAGGCTGCCGAAGACGCCGAAGGCCGCGGCCTCCGTCGCCGTCGCCCAGCCCACGAACATCGTCCCGATCACGCCGATGATGAGCAGCGCGCAGGGAATGAGCTGCGCGGACTGGCGCAGCTTCTCCATCATGCTCAGGCGCGGCCCCGCTTCGGGCTGCTTCTTCGGGTTCAGGATGGCCCAGATGATGATGTAGAGGCTGAACAGCCCCATCACGATGGCGCCCGGGATCATGCCCGCGATGAAGACGCGCACGATCGAGACCTCGGCCGCCACGGCATAGACCACCATGATGATCGAGGGCGGGATCAGGATGCCGAGCGTGCCCGCGGTGGCAAGGCTGCCGATGGCCACCCCCTCGTCATAGCCGCGCCGCTTCAACTCCGGCAGCGCGATCTTGCTGACCGTGGCGCAGGTGGCGGCGGAAGAGCCCGAGACGCTGCCGAAGATGCCGCAGGCCAGGATGTTCACATGCAGCAGGCGCCCGGGGATGCGCCGCACCCAGGGGGCCAGGCCGTTGAACAGCTCCTCGGAGAGTTTCGTGCGGAACAGGATCTCGCCCATCCAGATGAACATGGGCAGCGCGGCCAGCGTCCAGGAGCCGGTGCTCTCCCAATAGGCCGAGGCGAGGAAGAGACCCGGCGTCGGGTTCACCAGCGACATCGCGACATAGCCGGTGCCGGCCAGCGCCAGCGCGATCCAGAGCCCGCTGCCCAGCAGCAGGCAGAGCAGGACGAGAAGGAGGAGGGCGATCTGCAGGAGTTCCATGCTCAGACCTCCGCCGAGAAATCGCCGCGCGCGGCGCGCTCTTCCGCGGCACGGACGTAGCTGGGCTTCTCGCCGCGCAGAACGATCACCAGCTCATCCAGGATGGCGATGAGCAGGATGCCCGAGCCCGCCGGGATGGCCAGCTTCGGGATCCAGATGAGGAAGGGCACGCTGCCTTGCGCCACCTCCTCGATCTCCAGCGAGAACATGGCGTCCGACCAGGTCCAATAGACGATGTAGGCGACCAGCGCGGCGGCGAGCGCCAGCACCGCCATCTCGATCAAGCGCCGCAGCCCCGGCCCCGCCTTGTCGATGAAGAGGCCGACGCGGATCAGCTCGCCGCGCTTGAAGGTGTAGGCCAGTGCGAAGAAGGTGGTGGCCACGCAGAGATAGGCGGTGAAGTCATCCGCGCCGGGCAGCTGGATATTGCCCTGGCGGAGGAAGACCTGCGCCATCATCACGACGAAGATGCCGAAGAGGGACAGCGCGGCGAGCCCGGCACTGACCAGATAAAGTCCGTCGAGCGCGCGGCGCAGGATCGTCATGGGCGGGGTGCCTCAGGCCGTGATGTCACAGGATGTTCGTGCCGCGCGCAGCCCTGGCGCAAGCGCCTTCGGCACGCGGCAAGCCCGGTGCGCGGCGGCGCTGCACGCCGCTTGCGCAACCGGGTCATGCATCTGGGCAGCGCTTGGGCGCTGCACCCTCACTCAGCCGCGATAGGCTGCGATGACGCGCGCGCCATCCTCACCCGCGCGGGCCACCCATTCGCGCGTCATCTCCTGGCCGATGCGGTCCAGCGCTTCCAGCAGCGCGGGCGTGGGCCGCGCGACCGTCATGCCGCGCTGCGCCAGCGTCGCCTCATTGGCGGCGATCGCTTCCTCGGCCAGGCGCCAGCCGGCCACTTCGGCCGCGGCGGCGGCGGTGCGGATCGCCGCCTGGTCGGCTGCCGAGAGCGCCTCGAAGGCGCGGCGGTTCACGAAGACGGCGTTGCGCGTGTGGGTGAAGCCGACCGGCGTGTAGATGCGGCTGAAATCCCAGGCGCTGCTGTCCACGCCGGTCGCGGCACTGGTCACCATCGCGTTCACCACGCCGGTGGCGAAGGCCTGCGGCACTTCGGCCGCCTGGATCAGCGCGGGGTTCGCGCCGATCAGCGTCGCGAAGCGGTTGGTCATCACGCTGAAGGTGCGGAAGCGGCTGCCGCGCAGCGCCTCCAGCGTGTCCACCGGCGTGTTGGTGTAGAAGCCGGAATTGGGCCAGGCGACGGAATAGAGCAGCGAGAGCCCCTGCCGCTGGAAGCGCGCCTCGATATAGGGGCGCGTCAGTTCGTTCAGGCGGCGCGCCTGGGCGATGGTCGGCGCCAGCATCGGCACGCCGTCGATCTCGAAGAAGGGATCCTCATTGCCATAGGCGCTGAGCAGGATCTCGCCCAGCTGCACCTGGCCCTGCTGCACGCCGCGCTTGATCTGCGCCATGGGCAGCAGCGAGGCGTTGGAATGCATCTGCACCTGCACGCGGCCGGAGGTGGCGTTCTGCACCGCCTCGAGGAAGGCGCGGTTGTTGCGGGTGTGGAAGTTCCCGTCCGGATAGGGGGTCGCCATCTGCCAGCGGGCCTGGGCGCTTGCCAGGGTCGGCATCAGGGGCGCGGCGGCGCCGGCGGCCAGCAGGGTGCGGCGGGTCACGGTCATGGGCGGGATTCTCCGGAAGGTGTCTCTCTGGATGGGATCATCAGCCCGGCCATGCATTTGGCGCAAGCCCGGCATTTGTTGCTGGCGGGTCAGGATCGCAGCGTCCCGCCCAGGAAGCGGTCCAGCAGATCCAGCCGGTCATTGCCGAAGAAGAGCTTTCCGTCCGCCGTCACCATCGGCAGGCCGAAGACGCCGGCGCTGATCGCCTCCTCCGTGTTGGCGGCGAGCTGGTTCTTCCAGCGCTCGTCGCTCGTGGCGGCGATGACCGCCTGCGGGTCGAGCCCGGCCTCGGCGCCCAGGCGGCCCAGCAGCGCCAGATCCTCGATGTCGCCCGCCTCGCTCCAATAGGCGCGCAACACCGCGCGGGCGAAGGCACCGCCCTTCCCCTCGGCGCTGGCGAAGCAGGCGGCGCGCAGCGCGCGGGCCGGGCGCAGCGGATAGCGCGGATGGTAGCGCAGCGTGACGCCGCCGAGCGCGGCCCAATCCTGCAGGTCCTGCCGGTACCAGGCGAGGAAGGCGGCATTGGCCTCCAAGGGCCGCCGCCCGTCGATCGCGTCGATCAGCCGCGCCAGATAGACCGGCCGCCACTCCACGGCGCGCCCGTGCCGGGCCGCGATGCCCTCGATGCGCAGTGCCGCCAGATAACACCAGGGGCTGTGGACATCGTAGCGGAAGATGAGGGGCGTCATGCGAAGCGCTCCAGCCGCCCCGCCTCAGCCATGGCGCGCAACTCCGTCTTGCGGATCTTGCCCGAGGCGGTGAGCGGATAGGCGGTGACGGTGAACCAGGCGGCGGGCACCTTGAAGCGGGCGATGCGCGCGGCGCAGAAGGCGGCGAGCTCAGCGCTCGGCACCGCATGGCGCAGGCGCAGCGCGGCCGCCGGGATCTCGCCGTAATAGGCATCCGCGATGCCGAAGACCGCGATCTCTGCGACCGCCGGATGCTGCGCCAGCACCGCCTCGATCTCGACCGGATAGATGTTCTCTCCACCGCGGATCAGCATGTCCCGCAGGCGCCCGCCCGCCATGCGGATGCGGCCCGTCGGTGTCACGCAACCCAGGTCCCCGCTGCGCAGCCAGCCCTCTTCCGTGATCGTCTCGGCATTGGCCTCGGGCCGCTCGAAATAGCCGAGCATGACCATGGGCCCGCGCGCCTGGATCTCGCCGATCGCACCGGGCGGCAGCACGGCGCCGGATTGCGGGTCCACGATGCGCACCTCCATGCCCGGCAGCGGCGCGCCCGCCGTCTCCAGCCGCTCGGGGTCTTCGCAATCGGCGCAGGCGATGAGCGTGCTCGCCTCGGTCTGGCCATAGACCTGCACGAGGCCGGGGATGGGAAAATCCCGCACGCAATCGGCGAGGATGTCCGGGTTCGCATCGGCGCCGCCGCAGGTGCCGGTGCGCAGGCTCGTCAGGTCATATCTGCTGCGCGCCGGCAGGTCCCGCATGGCGAGCCAGGAGGTGGGCACGCCGGAGAGCGCGGTGCAGCGCTCCGCCTCGATCACGCGGCACATCTCCTCCGCGTCGAAGGCCGGCACGCCGACATAGGCCGCACCCGATTGCAGGCAGGCCAGGATGCCCATGATGCAGCCCGCGCAGTGAAACAGCGGGATGATGGAGGTGAGGCGGTCCCGCTCCGTCAGCCGCAGGCGCTGCGCCGTGCCCCAGGCATTCATCAGCATGCCCTGATGCGTCAGCAGCGCGCCTTTCGGGATGCCTGTGGTGCCGGAGGTGAATTGCAGGCTGGCCGGTGCGCGGGGCGCGACCTCCGGCAGCGCGATCCCCTGGGCGCGGACGGCGCTGATATGCGTCTCGCCCGCTTCTTCATCCAGCAGGATCAGGTGGCGCAGCGCGGGCAGGCCCGGGCGCAGCGCGCGCGCCATGTCGAGATAGGCATTGCTGCGGAAGCGCGCGCTGAGCAGGAGCGCCTCGGCCCGGCTGGTGGCCAGCGCCGCGCCCAGATCCTCCGCGCGGTAATGCGTGTTGAGAGGCACCAGCACCATGCCGGCGGCGGCGATGGCAAGCTGTGCGATGGGCCATTCGATGCGGTTCTCGGCCAGCAGGGCCACATGCGTGCCGGGCTTGAGGCCGAGGGCCAACAGCCCGCGCGCCAGCGCCTCCGCCTCCGTCAGCCACTCGCAAAAACTCAGGCGGCGATCCTGATGCGGGAAGACCAGCGCCTCGCGCGCGCCATGGGTGGCGGCGGCGGCGCGCAACGCATCGAGCGGCGTGGCGAAGGGCGTCGTCATCATCTCCATGCCCCGGCGTGGCACATGAATTGTTAGGTGCCAAGACCATGACACGCTGGATAAGCTCCGGCGCGCGGCCCGCATCTCCCGCTGCCCAGACGGGCGGCAGAGCGGCACGCGCGCTGCCTGTTTCCTCAACACCTGACGCCCGACCGGAGATCCGCATGCCCCTGCTTCCGCGCCGCACCCTTCTGGCGGCCCCGCTCGCCGCCCCCGTCACGCTGCGGGCCCAGGGCTCGGGCACGCCGATCACCATCGTCACCGCGCTCCGCCTCGCCAATTGGACGCCGGCCTTCGTGGCGCAGCGGCGCGGCCTTTTCGCCAAGCATGGGCTGCGCGTGGAAATCCAGCCGGCCGGCTCCATCGCCGAGCCCGTTGCCGTGCTCAATGCCCGCCGCGCGCAGATCGCGCTGACCGGCACGGGCATGAGTGTCAACGCGACGGTGGAGGGCGCCAGCATCAAGGTGATCGGCCTGCTCGCCGGCGCCATCGGGCTGTGGTTCATCCACAAGCCGGGTGTGACGCTGAACAGCCTGGCGGATCTGCGCGGCAAGAGCATCGCTTCGCTGCGCTTCCCCTCCAACACCGTCTCCTCCCCCACCTATGCCATGCGCTCCCGCGCCAATATGGACCCCGCGGCGGCCGGCGTGCGCTTCGTGGAGGGCCCGCCCGGCTCGATCATCGCCGCCGTGCGCGATGGCCGCGCCGATCTCGGCTGCGTCTTCGAATGGGATGCCTCCATCGCGGAATCGCAGGGCCTCGTCGCGTCGCTGCCGCTCGCACCCGTCATCGGCCCCATCGCCTTCAGCACGGCCATGGTGCGCGAGGACTGGCTCACCTCCAACCGCAGCCAGGCGCAGGCCTTCAGCCATGCGCTGGCCGAGGCGCTGCGCCTGATCCGCACCGATGCTTCCGTCTATGAGGAAGTCAGCCGTGAGGAATTCGCGCAGGTCCCGCCCGAGGCGGTGCGCGCGGGTTCGGCGCGGCTCCTCTCCACGGCCGGAATCGTCCCCGTCTCGCCCGTCGTCACGCGCGAGCAGTGGGATGCGATCATCGCGCATGAGCTGGGTGCGGGCACCATGCGCCAGGCGCTGCCCTATGAGCGCATCGTGGACAATTCCCTGGCCGAGGCGGCGGCGCGCGCGGCCGGCATCGCGTGACGCCCAGTCGCAAATGGGGCGGCTTCAGCCCGGCCCTGCTGGCGAAGCAGGTCCTGCTGGTGGCGGGCATCCTCGCCGCCTGGGAATGGGGTGTGCGCTCAGGCGTGATGGCCGCCTATATCTACGGCCAACCCAGCGGCATCTATGCCAAGGCCCGGGGCCTCATCGCCTCGGGCGAATTGCTGACCCACACCTGGGTCACGGCGCAGGAGGCGGTGGCCGGCTTCCTCATCGGCTCCACCCTGGGCAGCCTCTGCGGGCTGCTGCTCTGGCTCTCGCCCGGCTTTGCCGCGGTGGTGCGGCCGGTGATGATCGCGATCAACGGCGTGCCGAAGATCGCGCTCGCCCCGCTCATCATCGTGTGGTTCGGCATCGGGATGGAGGCGAAGATCGCGATTGCCGCCATCCTCACCTTCATCGTCAGCCTCATCGCCACCTTCGCCGGCACGCGTGAGGTGGACCAGGATCTGATCCGCCTGATGCGCAGCCTCGGCGCCTCCCGCTTCCAGACCTGGCGCAAGGTGGTCGCACCCGCGACGCTGCCCTGGATCGTCTCCGCGCTCCGGCTCAACGTGGGCTTCGCGCTGATCGGCGCCGTGGTGGGCGAATACATTTCGGCGAAGGAGGGGTTGGGCTACCTCGTCTATTTCTCCGGCACGCTCTACGACCTCAATGCCGTCTGGACGGGCATCTTCGCCCTGATGGCGCTGGCCCTGGTGCTGGACCGCTGCGTCACCTTCATCGAGCAGAAGGCGCGCTGGGCATGAAGGATGTGGTTCTCCGCGCCGAGGGGCTCTCGCTCAGCTTCCCTGGTGTCCTCGCCTTCAGGGCCATTTCCTTCGCGCTGCACCGGCGTGAGGTGCTGGCCATCGTCGGCCCCTCGGGCTGCGGCAAATCCTCCCTCTTCAACGTCATCGCAGGCCTCCAGGCGCCGAGCGAAGGCCGCGTCGAGGTGCTGGGCCAGCCGGTGGCCGGCGCCACCGGCCATGTCGGCTACATGCTGCAGAAGGACCTTCTGCTGCCCTGGCGCAGCGTGCTCGACAATGTGCTGCTCGGCCTCGAGATCCGCGGCGTGAAGCGCGCCGAGGCCGAGGCGCGGGCCCGCGCGCTGATCGAGGCCTATGGGCTGAAGGGCTTCGAGGCGGCGAAGCCCGGCACTCTCTCGGGCGGCATGCGCCAGCGCGTCGCCTTCATGCGGACCCTGGCGCCCGACCCCGAGGTGGTGCTGCTGGACGAACCCTTCTCCGCGCTCGACTTCCAGACGAAATTGCTCCTGCAGCGCGAGGTGCAGTCCATCATCCGCGAGCGTGCGAAGAGCGCCATCCTCGTCACGCATGACATCGGCGAGGCGATCGTCATGGCGGATCGCGTGCTGGTCCTGAGCCGCCGTCCCGGCACCATCAAGTCCACCCATGTCATCGCGCTCCCCGATGCCGTGCGCGACCCGGTGGAGGCGCGGCGCACGCCGGAATTCCAGGCGCATTTCGACGCGATCTGGAGCGATCTGGACCAGCCCGTGGAAGCCGCGCCGCGCTGAGGCGTGGCGCGGCCCCCGTTCTCCGCTATGCGCTGCCCATGAGCCAAGCGACCCTTGATGCCCTCCGCCGTGGTGACCTGGCCGGCGCGCGAGAATTGCGCCTGCCCCATTGCGGCCTCACGGAATTTCCCCGTGAAATCTTCGGCCTCGCCGAGACGCTGGAGGTGCTCGATCTCGGTGGAAATGCGCTGTCGCACCTGCCGGCTGATTTCGGGAACCTCCGGCGCCTGCGCGTGCTTTTCGGCTCGAACAACCGCTTCGCCCGCCTGCCGCCCGCGCTGGGCGATTGCGCCGAACTCAGCCAGGTGGGCTTTCGTGCGACCCGGATGCGTGAGGTGCCGGCCGAGGCGCTGCCACCCAAGCTGCGCTGGCTGACGCTGACCGACAACCACATCGCCAGCCTGCCGGCGGCGCTGGGCGGGCGGCCCGCGCTGCAGAAGCTCATGCTCGCCGGGAATGAACTCAACGCCCTGCCCGAGAGCCTGGCCGAGGCGCCCGCGCTGGAATTGCTGCGCATCGGCGCCAACCGCTTCGAGGCGCTGCCCGGCTGGCTGGCCGAGCACCCCACGCTGGCCTGGCTCGGCCTTGCGGGTAACCCGGCGCTGGAAGGCACCGCACCCGCCCCGCGGCCGGTGCCCTGGACATCCCTCACGCCCGGCACGCTGCTGGGCGAGGGCGCCTCGGGCCGCGTGTATCATGCGCTCTGGCGCGAGGACGAGGTCGCGCTCAAGCTCTTCAAGGGCGCGATGACCAGCGACGGCCTGCCGCGCCACGAAATGGCCGCGAGCCTCGCCGCCGGGGCGCATCCGAACCTGATGGGCGCGCTGGGCGAGGTGCGGGACCATCCCGAGGGCCTGGCCGCGCTGGTCATGCCGCTCATCCCTTCGCATTGGCGCGCGCTGGCCGGCCCGCCCAGCCTCGAGAGCTGCACGCGTGATGTTTATGCGCCTGGCCTATGCCTTGAGGCCGAGGCCGCGCTGACCCTTGCGCGCGGCCTGGCGGCGGCCCTTGCGCATCTGCACGGCGCGGGCGTGCTGCATGGGGATTTCTATGCGCACAACATCCTGTGGGACGGCGTGACGGGCGCGGCCGTCCTGGGCGATTTCGGCGCGGCGGCCCTGCTGCGTCCCGGCGATGCGGCCCTGACGCAGATCGAGACCCGCGCCTTCGGCATCCTGCTGGCGGAGCTGCTCGCGCTGGCCCCCGCGGCCAGCTCGCTTCGCGCCATCGCGCAGCGCTGCCTCGCGCCACGCCCCGCCGATCGGCCTTCCCTCGCGGAGGTCGCCGCCGCGCTTGGGTAGCGCCCTATTCCGGCTGCACCCCCGCCGCGCGCAGAAGGGCCACGCTGCGCTCCATCTGCGCACGCACATAGCCCATCACCTGCTCCGACGTCGTGAAGCCCGGGCGCACCTGCACGGCCAGTTCCGTCAGCCGCCGCTTGTTCTGCTCGATGGCAGTCTGGAACGCGGCGCTGAGCGCGGCGACGACGGCCGGCGGCGTGCGCGCAGGCGCGAGGACCGGGAACCAGATCTCCGCGATGAAGTTGGGCAAGCCCGCCTCGGCCGAGGTGGGCACATCGGGCATCGCCGGGCTGCGCTCGGGTGCCGCGATGACGAGCGGCCGGGCCGAACCCGCGCGCACCACGGCGGTGGCGGCCGGAATGTCCGGGGTGCTCATCTGCGCCTCATTGCTCAGCACCGCCAGCATGGAGGGGCCGCCGCCGCGGTACTGGACGATCTGGAAATCCACCTGCGCGCTCGCGCGCAGGATCTCGCCCGCCAGATGGATGGCGCTGCCGATGCCGCCCGAGGCCAGGTTGTAGCGCCCCGGATGGGCGCGCAGCAGCGCCAGCAATTCCTGGAAGGTTCGCGCCGGCAGCTGGGGGTTCACCACCACCACATGCGGCGCGAAGCCGATGATGCCGATGCCCGCGAAGTCGTTCACCGCGTCATAGGGCATGCGTGAGACAAGCGCGGGCGTGATCGCCTGCGCGCTGCTGTTGACCAGGATGGTGTAGCCATCCGGCGCCGCCTTCGCGACAAGGTCCGTGCCCACCAGCCCCGCCGCGCCGCCGGTGCGGTTCTCGATGACGAGCGGTTGCCCCAGCGCCGTGCCCACCGCTTCGGCCAGCACGCGCGTCACCACATCCGTCCCGCCGCCCGGCGCATGCGGAATGATGACGCGGATGGGCCGGTCTGGCCGCCACGTCGCCTGGGCGAGGGCGGGCATGGCCAGGGCAAGCGGAGCGGCCAGCGCCGCGCGGCGGTTCAGCATGGATCGTTTCTCCCTGCGGGGTGGCGTCTCATCCGCGCCACGCTCTCGCGCGCGGAGCTTAGGGCAGCGCCTTGGCCCCGCACCATGTTTTTCCAACGCGTGATGGCGCCCGGCGCGGTGGGCCGGCATGCTGTGCCCAACCAGAACAGGGAGGAGCAGCATCATGAAAGTCGGGTTCATCGGCCTTGGCACCATGGGGGCCTTCATGGCCGCCAATCTTCAGCGGGCGGGCTATCAGCTCGTGATCCATGACGTGCGGCGCGAGGCGGGCGCCAACCGCATCGCCGCCGGCGCCATCTGGGCCGACACGCCGCAAAGCGTGGCCGAACAATGCGAGGTGATCTTCACCTCCCTCCCCGGTCCGAAGGAGGTGGAGGCGGTGGTCTTCGGCCCACAGGGCCTGCTCGCCGGCATCCAGCCCGGCGCTGCCTATTTCGACCTCTCGACCAATGCGCAGTCGCTCATGCGCCGCGTGGGCGAGGCGATGGCCGAGAAGGGCGCCCATGGCTTCGACGCGCCGGTCAGCGGCGGGCCCAAGGGCGCGGAGACCGGCCAACTCGCCATCTGGGTGGGCGGCGACAAGGCGGTGTACGAACGCTGCAAGCCGGTGCTGGACGCGATCGGCGACCAGGCGGCGCATCTCGGCCCGATCGGCAGCGCCACCGTCGCCAAGCTCGTCCACAACATGGCGGGCTATGCGATCCAGACCGTGATGGCCGAGGTGTTCTCCATGGGCGTGAAGGGCGGCATGGACCCGCTCGACCTCTGGGCCGCCGTGCGCCAGGGCGCCTATGGGCGCCGCCGCGCCTTCGACCGCCTGGCCGACCAGTTCCTGATCGACCAGTACGAGCCGCCGGCCTTCGCGCTGAAGCTCGCGCACAAGGATGTGACTTTGGCGGTGAACATGGCGCGCGAATTGGGCGTGCCCATGCGCTTCTGCCAGCTGACGCTGGAGGAAATGAACGAGGCGCTGAATCGCGGCTGGGGCGAGCTGGACAGCCGCGCGCCGATGCGGCTGCAGGTCGAACGCGCGGGTGTGCAGATCAAATGCGACCCGGCGGCGATCCAGGCGGTTCTGGAGAGGGATGGGTGAACTGGCGTCCCGTACGGGATTCGAACCCGTGCTGCCAACGTGAAAGGCTGGTGTCCTAGGCCTCTAGACGAACGGGACAGTCAGTGGCGCGGGAATAGGGGCGAAGCGCGTGCAGGTCAATCCTGCCGCGCCGTCCGAATTCTCACCCCTTGAACTGCCCGGCGCCGTCAATGTCGATCACCGTGCCGTTCAGGTAGCCGCCGCGCGGCGAGGCGCCGAAGACCGCCATCTCCGCGATCTCGCGCGGCTCGATCGGGCGGTCGAAGGGCAGGCCCTTCACCATTTCGGGCCAGCGGTTGGGGTCGCCCAGCGCCTGCTCGGCCCGCCAGCGCGCCTGGGTCTCCATGCGCTCCGTCCGCGTCACCGCCGGGTTGATGCCGAAGACGCGCACGCCATCCTTCTGCGCGTCAAAACCAACGGCCGAGGTGAAGGCGATCAGCGCCGCATTGCCCGCCGTGCCGGCGATATAGGCCGGTTTCCAGGCCCGCCCCGCCATGCCGATGATGTTCACGATCACGCCCGATTTCCGCGCGCACATGCTGCCCATATAGAGCTGCGTCAGGTGGAAATAGCCGAAGACCTTGAGCTGCCAGGCCGCGGCCCATGTCTCCATCGAGATGTCATGGATGCCGCCCGAGGGGATGGCGCCCGCATTGTTCACCAGGATGTCGGCCTCGGGCACCGCCGCGTGCAGGCTCACGCGGTCCTCGGCGCGCGAGAGATCGGCCGTGATCGCCTCCACCCGCACCTGGTACTTCGCCCGCAGCGCGGCGGCCGCCGCATCCGGCTGGCGCGCGGCGAGGACGATGTCGCACCCCTCCGCCGCGAAGGCCTCGGCGCAGGCATAGCCGATGCCCTTGGACGCGCCGGTGACGACGACGCGCTTGCCCGCGAGTTGCATGTCCATCTGAAAATCTCCCGCTGCGCGACTGATTCACCGCTCCGGCGATGCCGCCTTCGCGGATCAGGCGCTAGTTCCCTTCCCGTGCCGCGCGCATCGCATCAGCCAGCGCGGCGTTGTCCTGGCTCACATCCTCCAGCGCGCCGTCACGATCCGCGGCCGGCCGGTTCTGCGAGAGCTTCCGCTTGCCGATCAAAGCTTCGATGGTCAGCACCACGCCGACAATCCCCTTGAGCTGCCCCGCGATGAAATCCGCCGGCGCGTCGGAAACGGCCCAGCGCGCCGCGCGCGGCGTCTCGTGATGATCCGTCAGCGTCGAGACGATCTCATGCAGCCGGCCTGCATCCTCGACGATCTCAACGCTGCCATGCGCATGCACGGCCTCGTAGTTCCAGGTCGGGACGACGCGGTGATGCTCGGCCTTGGAGGCGTAGCTGGAGGGCGAGATATACCCCTCCGGCCCCGGGAAGATGGCGATGGCGCGCCCCGCCTCGCGCAGCGCCTTCCAATGCGGGTTGGCGCGCGCCAGGTGGCCGACGATGCGCGTGCCATCGGTCAGCAGCGGGAGGTGGGTGACATCGGGCAGGCCGTTCGCGCCATTGCTGACCAGCAGCGGCAGGCGCGAACTCTGCATCAGGCGAAGCAGGACCTCGGGGCGGTCCTCGCGGAAGGCGGGGGGCGTGTACATGCCCCCCAGCCTAGAGCCTGATCCGCTGAGGTGGAATCACCGAAGCGGTGAATCAGCCTCTCAGCGATGTTGCGGAAGGCTTAAAGCCCGCCGCCCTTGCGGCCCGCCATGGCGCCCAGGCGCAGGCGCAGCGCGTTCAGCTTGATGAAGCCCTGGGCGTCGAACTGGTCATAGGCGCCCTGGTCATCCTCGAAGGTCACATGCTTCATCGAGTAGAGGCTGTGCGGCGACTGGCGGCCGGTGACGATGACATTGCCCTTGTAGAGCTTCATCCGCACCGTGCCCTCGACATGCGCCTGCGAGGTGTCGATCAGCGCCTGCAGCATCCGCCGCTCCGGGCTGAACCAGAAGCCGTTGTAGATGCACTCGGCATAGCGCGGCATCAGGCTGTCCTTCAGGTGGGCGGCCTCGCGGTCGAGCGTGATGCTCTCGATCGCGCGATGCGCCTGCCAGAGGATGGTGCCGCCCGGCGTCTCGTAGCAGCCGCGGGACTTCATGCCGACGAAGCGGTTCTCCACCAGGTCGAGGCGGCCGATGCCGTTCGCCTTGCCCAGCGCGTTCAGCCTGGTCAGCAGCGTGGCGGGGCTCATCGCCTCGCCATTGATCGCCACCGGGTCGCCATTCTTGAACTCGATGGTGATCTCGGTCGCCACGTCGGGCGCATCCATCGGGCTGAGCGTGCGCTGCCAGACCATCTCATCCGGCGCGTCCCAAGGCTCCTCCAGGATCTTCCCTTCGGAGCTGCTGTGCAGGAGGTTGGCGTCCACGCTGAAGGGCGACTCGCCGCGCTTGTCCTTGGCGATGGGGATCTGGTGCTGTTCGGCGAAGGCGATCAGCGCGGTGCGGCTGGTCAGCTCCCATTCGCGCCAGGGGGCGATGATCTTGATGTCGGGCTTCAGCGAATAATAGCTGATCTCGAAGCGCACCTGGTCATTGCCCTTGCCCGTCGCGCCATGGGCCACGGCATCGGCGCCGACGGCCTCCGCGATCTCGATCTGCCGCTGGGAAATCAGCGGGCGGGCGATGGAGGTGCCGAGCAGATACTGCCCCTCATAAAGGGCATTGGCGCGGAACATCGGGAAGACGAAATCCTTCACGAAGGTCTCGCGCAGGTCGTCGATGTAGATGTTCTCGGGCTTGATACCGAGCATCAGCGCCTTGTCCCGCGCCGGCCCCAGCTCCTCGCCCTGGCCGAGATCGGCCGTGAAGGTCACGACCTCGCAGTTATAGGTGGTCTGGAGCCACTTCAGGATCACGCTGGTGTCGAGCCCGCCGGAATAGGCGAGCACGACTTTCTTGACGTCCTTGACGCGCATGGGAGGGCAACCTTCTCGCGGAACGAAATTGTGCGGAGGTGGATGCCAGGGGATGGCGGGCGGGGCAAGGTGGGCGCCAGGCGCCGCGTGGGAATCAGCGCCCCGCCAGATACCCCCACGCCCGCAGATACGGCCCGAACATCTCCGTCAGCCGCTCCCTCTGCCCGGGGTCCAGCTCATCGCGATGCCGGTTCGGCGCGGCCTTGTTGCGCTGCGTATAGGCCAGCCGGAGGGCGTAGTGCCGCACCAGGTCGCTCCGGCATTCCACGCCCAGATCGGCCTTCAGGCAGTCGATCGCCGCATCCGTCTGGAAGGCGCAGGTCTCGTAGCGCAAGTGCAGCACGCCGGGCATGCCGTTCCAGCGCGCAGCCTCCGCCAGATAGCGCTGTACGCCGCAAGCCGCCGCCTCCAGCGTGGCGAACTCGACGAATTCCGGCGTCCCGCGCTCGCGGGAGATCCGCGCCGCATCCACCAGCGCCAGGCAGACATCCCGGGGGTCCCGATGGTTCACATGCACCCGGGCCAGCCCCTGGGCCGCGAAGCCACGATAGGCCGCGAGCCATTCCTCCGAGGGTGCGGCATGCGTCTTGATGAGCAGGATGCCCTGGCCCGCGGCCTCGACCAGGCGGGGCAGCACCGCGGGGTCCAGCGTCTGCACGAAGGGAACCCCATGGTTCGAGGCATCCCACTCGGGCGCGAGGACCGCAGGCCCATGGCCCCGCCGCGCGGCGCGACGCGCTGCCCATTGGAGCTGGAACGTCAGCAGCCGATCGCGCACCGTCTGCGATGGGGCCGGGCCCTTCGGGAAGTCCTTGGTGAAGGGAATGGCCGCCGCGATCGGCAGGCCCGGGCGCCGCAGGGCAGGGTCGAGCTTGGGCTGCCAATGGCCGCCGAGCAGCGAGATGCCCGTTGCCAAATGGAAGGCCAGGGTGCTGCCGGATTTGGGGATACCGTAGGAAAACACGAGCATGGCGCATCTTGTCCAAGGCATGGGGCGGCGCAAAGGCCGATCCTCGCCGTCGCAGGGCTCAGGGAACGCGCCGCACCCACACCGCGAACACCGCCATCCCCGCCGCCGCGATCGCAAAGGCCCCCGCATAGCCCGCCGCCGCGATCACGCCGGCGAAGATCAGGCTGCCGCTCGTCTGCCCCATGAACAGCGCCATGGCGAAGGCGGAGACGGCCGTGCCGCGCGCTTCGGGCATGGCTTCCGTCGCGCGGGCCTGGAGCACGCCGTGGAAGCTGTAGAAGCAGAAGCCCAGCAGCAGTTGCAGCGCCAGCACCACGCCCCAGCCCGGCGCCGCCGCCGTCAGCGCCAGCCCGGCCGCGAGCCCCAGCCCGCCCCCGAGCAGCAGCCCCCGCTCGCCGAAGCGCCGCACCATCCGCCGCGCGATCTGGGTATAGGCCAGCGCCCCCAGCCCGAAGCCCGCCACGATCAGCCCCGCCTCGCCGGCGGAGAGGAAGAAATCCTCGATGAGGAAGGAGGCGATGAAGGGAAAGGCGCCGCCGAAGAGCAGCGCCCCATCCAGATAGGCCGCCAGCAGCAGGCGCCGCGCATTCGGGTTCCGGAGCAGCCGCGCATAGGCCATCAGCCCCGATTGCCCGCGCGGCCCATCCGGCTTGCCGCGCCACATCTGCGGCCCGAGCCGTGCCGCCAGCAGCAGCCCGATGGAGGCGGTGAAGCAGCCGAACACCAGGAAGCTCGTCTGCCAGCCGAAATGCTGGCCCAAAATGCCCGAGACCGGCCCCGTGAGCATCTGCGCCATGACATTGCCGATCAGGAACTGCCCGATCACCGCCTGGCGTTCGTGATAGGGCACCGTGTCGCCGATATGCGCCAGCAGCAGGGGGATGACGGCGCCCGCCACCAGCCCGCCCAGGCCGCGCAGGATGGTGAGCTGCGTCAGGCTCGTCGCGAATTCCGCCAGCACGGTGAAGCTGCCGAAGAGCATCAGCGCCACCGCCGCCACGCGCAGCTTGCCCAGCCGATCCCCCAGCGGCCCCACGGCCACCTGCCCGCCGCCATAGGTCAGCATGAAGGCCGCGATCAGCACGGCCGTGCCCGAGACGGTGACGCCGAAATCACCGGCCACCAGCGGCAGCAGCGGGTCCATGATCCGCATGCCCGAGCCCGAGGCGAAGCCTGCCAGCGCCACCAGCCAGATCGAGACCTGCGGCGCCGGGGCGGTCACGCGCCGCGCTTCGCCCGTTCGGATTCGGTCTTGAGCTGCCCGCAGGCGGCCAGGATGTCCCGCCCGCGCGGCCGGCGGATCGGGCTGGAATAGCCGGCGTCATTCACGATGGCCGCGAATTTCCGCAACGCCTCCGGCGTGGAGGTCTGGTAGGGCGAGCCGGGCCAGGGGTTGAACGGGATCAGGTTCACCTTGGCCGGAATGCCGCGCAGCAGCCGCACCAGCTCATGCGCCTCGGCCTCACTGTCATTCACGCCGCGCAGCATGACGTATTCGAAGGTGATGCGCCGCGCATTGGACGCGCCGGGATAGCGCCGGCAGGCATCCAGCAGCTCGGCGATGGGGTATTTGCGGTTCAGCGGCACGATCACGTCGCGCAGCTCGTCGCGCACCGCATGCAGCGAGACGGCCAGGTTCACCCCCAGCTCCGCGCCGCACTTGTCCATCATCGGCACCACGCCCGAGGTGCTGAGCGTGATGCGCCGGCGGGAGAGCGCGACGCCCTCGTGATCCATCAGGATGGTCAGGGCGCGGGCGATGTTCTCGTAATTGTAGAGCGGCTCGCCCATGCCCATGACGACGATGTTGGAGAGGCGCCGCCCCTCCTCGCCCTTGGGTGTGGGCCATTCGCCATAGGAATCGCGCGCCGCGAGGAACTGGCCGACGATCTCGGCCGCGCCCAGGTTGCGCACCAGCTTCTGCGTGCCGGTGTGGCAGAAGGTGCAGCTCAGCGTGCAGCCCACCTGCGTCGAGATGCAGACCGAGCCGCGGTCGCTCTCCGGGATATAGACGGTCTCGACCTGCTGCCCGTCGCGCCACTGGAACAGCCATTTCCGCGTGCCGTCCGTGCTGGTCTGCTCGGCGGTGATGCCCGGCCGGCCGATGACGAAGCGCTCCGCCAGCTTGGCCTGCAGCGGCTTCGCGATGCTGTTCATCTGCGCGAAATCGCGCACGCCCTGATGGTAGATCCAGTGCCAGAGCTGCTTGGCGCGGAAGGGCTTCTCGCCGATTGCGGCCATTTCCTCGGCCAGTTCCTCGCGCGTCAGCCCCACCAGCTCCCGCCTTCCGTCGGCGTCCTGCATGGGCGGCGGCGCGAAGAGCGCGGCCTTGGCGAGGATGCGGTCCCGCTCCGCCTCGGTCAGCCCGTCGCTGGTGGCGACGCGGGAATGGGGCGGGAAGGCCTTGCTGGCGATCTGGTTCATCGCCGCGCCGGCGCTGGCGGCGGGCATTCCCGGCCGATCGCCTCATAGGCCTGGGTGAAACCGGCCAGCGCGAAGGTATCGGTCGCCTGCCCGCGGCCATTGGGGCCCGGGCCGCGGTGCACCGCCTCTCGCCCGCCCCGCAGCGCGGCGACGACGGCGCGGCCGTCGCGCGCGAAGGAGGTATCGCCATTGGTGAAGAACGCGAGCTCGCCTTGGCCCACGAAGAGCTTGGTCTCGGCCCCGCGCGGGAAGTTGTAGCCGGCGCGCACGGCCACCTGGTCCCGCCCGCCGGGGCGGTGCGTCACCAGAAGCATCACGTTCTCGGCATTCCGTCCGGCGACGCCCTCTGAGCTGCGGGCACGTGTGAAGGCGTAGCACACCTTCTGCCCGCTCTCGGTGTGCGCGGCGGCGGTCCAGGACTGATAGTCGCCCAGGCGTGACGGGCGCGGTGCGGCGGGCGCGGCGCGGTTGGCCTGCTGCGCCTCAACCATCGGCGCGGCGAGCATCAGCAGGGCAACGGGCAGGAGAAGTCGGCGCATGGCGCTCCTTACGAGCCGGGGGCGCGCATCGCAACGGCGAAGCGCGCAACCCTGCTCATAGATCCAGCTCCATTGGGGGCGATCAGCCCTCTTCCTCGCGGTCGGATTCGACTTCGATCTCGGCATCGATCGCGTCGTCCTCGTCCTCGAGCTCGTCCGCATCCTCGACGCCGGCATCCGCCTCCACGTCGTCCAGCTCCACCTCGTCGGTGTCCACCTCGGAGGCCGCCGCCGCACGCTTCTTGAGCTTGTCATCAGGGGCGATATTGGCCGAGCGGCGCAGGCGCGGCTGTTCGGCCGGCTGCTCGGTGCCGCATTTGGGGCACACGGCGGGAACCCGCGTCATGTCGTAGAACTTGGCGCCGCAGGAGACGCAGACGCGCTTCAAACCGAGATCAGGCTTTGCCATGGAGCCCTCTGTTCCTTGTGCCCTCGCCCCGACGGGCGGGCGGGGCGCATTGCCACGGGCCGCGCATCGGTGTCAAACCCGCTCTCATGTCCCACGGTTCCGACCCCACCCCGCTGCGCTCCCTCCCGGCCCGAGAGGGCCTCTCCGGGCGGATCTCCGTCCCGGGTGACAAGTCCATCAGCCACCGCGCGCTGATGTTCGGCGCGCTGGCCATCGGCACCACCGAGATCGAGGGCCTGCTGGAGGGCGAGGACGTGCTGCGCACCGCCGCCGCCATGCGCCTGCTGGGGGCCGAGGTCGAGCATCTCAGCCCCGGCCGCTGGCGCGTGGCCGGCCGCGGCATCGGCGGCCTCACCGAGCCGGCCGATGTGCTGGACATGGGCAATTCCGGCACCGCTGCGCGGCTGATCGCGGGCCTTCTGGCGGGGCATCCCATTTTCGCGGTGATGACGGGCGATGCGAGCCTGCGCCGCCGTCCGATGAAGCGGGTGACCGATCCGCTGGCCGCCACCGGCGCCCGCTTCTGGAGCCGCGAGGGCGGCCGCCTGCCGCTCGCGATCCAGGGCGCGCGCGAGCCGCTGCCGCTCGATTACACGCTCCCCGTTGCCTCCGCCCAGGTGAAGAGCGCCTGCCTGCTGGCCGGGCTCTGCGCGCCGGGTACGACCCGCGTGGTGGAGCCGGAGGCCACGCGCGACCATAGCGAAAATATGCTGCGGCATTTCGGCGCGACCGTGCGGGTGACGGTGCAGGGCCATGGCCGCCTGATCGAGCTGGACGGCCAACCCGAGCTGCGCGCCGCCCCTGTGAATGTGCCGGGTGACCCCTCCTCGGCCGCCTTCTTCGCCGTCGCTGCGCTGATCGTGCCCGGCTCGAAGCTCGTGATCGGGAATGTGGGCCTGAACCCGCTGCGCACCGGCCTGTTCCAGTCCCTGCGCGAGATGGGCGCGGTGCTGGAGGTGGGCGCGCCGCGCCTGGAAGGCGGCGAGCCGGTGGGCGACCTGACCGTGAGCGCGACGAGCCTCAAGGCCGTGGACGTGCCGCCCGAGCGCGCGCCCAGCATGATCGACGAATACCCCATCCTCGCCGTGGCTGCCGCCTGCGCGACCGGTACCAGCCGCTTCCGGGGCCTCTCCGAGCTCAAGGTGAAGGAAAGCGACCGCCTGACCGGCACGGCCGACTTGCTGCGCGCCGCCGGGGTGGACTGCGCGATCGAGGGCGATGACCTGCTGGTGCAGGGCTGCGGCGGCCCGCCCCCCGGCGGTGGGCTGGTCGCTACCCAGATGGACCACCGGCTGGCGATGAGCGCGCTGGTGCTGGGCCTGGCCTGCCGGGACCCCATGCGGGTGGATGATGGCGCCTTCATCGCGACCAGCTTCCCGAACTTTATCCCGCTGATGAACCAGGCGGCCGGCGCCGAGGCCATCGCCGCCGCATGAGCCGGCCGCTGATCATCGCGGTGGACGGCCCCGCGGCGGCCGGCAAGGGCACGTTGGCCCGCCGGCTCGCGGCCCATCTCGGCCTGCCCTATCTCGACACCGGCCTGCTCTATCGCGCCACCGGCCGCCGCGTGCTGGATGCGGGCGGCGACCCCGCCAATCCGGCCGACGCCACCGCCGCCGCCGAAGCGTTGCAACCCGCCGACCTGGATCGCGGCGACCTGCGCGGCCCGCCGGCGGACGCCGCCGCCAGCAAGGTCGCCGCCATTCCCGGCGTCCGGGCCGCGCTGCTCGATTTCCAGCGCCGCTTCGGCCAGGCGCATGGCGCGGTGCTGGACGGGCGGGACATCGGCACCGTCGTTTTCCCCCAGGCCCCTGTGAAGCTCTTCGTCACCGCGAGCCCGGAGGAGCGCGCCCGCCGCCGCCATGCCGAACTGGCCGCCCGCGGTGCGGCACCCCCGCTGGAGCAGGTCGCGGCCGAGATGGCGGCGCGCGACGCCCGGGATTCCGCCCGGGACGTGGCGCCGCTGCGCCCGGCCGCGGATGCGGTCACGCTCGACACCAGCGCGCTGGACGCCGATGCCGCCTTCGCCGCCGCCTTGCGAATCGTGGAATCCTTGGGTTTTCGGTGAATTTCGCTTGACGCTCCGCCCAACTCGGCGGATGTAGCGCCTGTCATGGCTGATCCAGCCCTGGCCGGATTGGGGTGGACCGTCACGCGCCCCGGAACCGGCGGTCGCCCACCCCCCTGATGATCAGGACTTGGCGCCGCAAGCCGTGATGCACCGCCATGGGCGGGGCGTGGCGCAAGACCGGCATGCGGGGCCAAGCCCCGCACAAGACCCAGGACACAAACTCTACATGGCAAGTGCCAACAGCCCCGCCTCGCGCGCGGCTTCCGAAGATTTCGCCTCGCTCCTCGATGAGATGCTGGGCGCCAACACCGGCTTCGCCGGCTCCGTCGTCACCGGCAAGATCATCCGCATCGATGATGACTTCGCCGTGGTCGATGTCGGCCTGAAGAGCGAAGGCCGCGTTCCCCTCAAGGAATTCGCGCCCCAGGGCATGAAGCCCGAGGTGAAGCCCGGCGACGTGGTGGACCTGTTCGTCGAGCGCTACGAGGACAAGGACGGCTCGATCGTCCTCTCCCGTGAGAAGGCGCGCCGCGAGGAGTCCTGGACCAACCTCGAGAAGGCCTTCGCCGCCAACCAGCGCGTGAACGGCGTGCTGTTCGGCCGCGTGAAGGGTGGCTTCACCGTGGATCTCGGCGGCGCGGTCGCGTTCCTGCCCGGCTCCCAGGTGGATATCCGCCCGGTGCGCGATGTCGGCCCGCTGATGGGCCAGTCGCAGCCCTTCCAGATCCTGAAGATGGACCGCGCCCGCGGCAACATCGTCGTCTCCCGCCGCGCCGTGCTGGAAGAGACCCGCGCCGAGCAGCGCGCCGAGCTCGTCCAGGGCCTGAAGGAAGGCATGGTGCTGGATGGCGTGGTGAAGAACATCACCGATTACGGCGCCTTCGTGGACCTGGGCGGCGTGGACGGCCTGCTGCACGTCACCGACATCGCCTGGCGCCGCATCAACCACCCGAGCGAGGCGCTGACCATCGGCCAGCCCGTGAAGGTGCAGGTGATCCGCTTCAACAGCGACACGCAGCGCATCAGCCTCGGCATGAAGCAGCTGATGTCCGATCCGTGGGATGGCGTGGCCATCAAGTATCCGGTGAACGGCAAGTTCTCCGGCCGCGTGACGAACATCACCGACTACGGCGCCTTCGTGGAGCTGGAGGCGGGCGTCGAGGGCCTCGTGCACGTGAGCGAGATGTCCTGGACCAAGAAGAACGTCCATCCGGGCAAGATCGTCTCGACCTCCGAGCAGGTGGACGTGCTGATCCTCGATGTGGATGAGCCGAAGCGCCGCATCTCGCTCGGCCTCAAGCAGGCCCAGGGCAATCCGTGGGAGCTCTTCCTGCAGAGCCACCCGCTGGGCAGCGAGATCGAGGGTGAGATCCGCAACATCACCGAGTTCGGCCTGTTCATCGGCGTGGGCCCGGATGTGGACGGCATGGTCCACCTCTCCGACCTGAGCTGGGACGTGCCTGGTGAGACCGCCATCGCCGGCTACAAGAAGGGCGATGTGGTGAAGGCCAAGGTTCTCGACGTGGACGTCGAGAAGGAGCGCATCTCGCTCGGCATCAAGCAGCTCGCCGCCGACCCGGCGGCCGAGGTCCTGGACAAGGTGAAGAAGGGCGACATCGTCACCTGCACCGTGACCAAGATCGAGGCCAATGGCATCGAGGTGAAGATCGACGAAGTGCTGACCGGCTTCATCCGCCGTGCGGAACTGGCGCGCGATCGCCAGGACCAGCGCCCCGACAAGTTCGCCGTGGGCGAGAAGGTCGATGCGAAGATCACCGCCGTGGACCGCGCCGCCCGCCGCCTCTCCCTGACCGTGAAGGGCAAGGAGATCGAGGAGGAGCGCGAGGCCGTGAAGGAATTCGGCACGGCGGACAGCGGTGCGTCGCTGGGCGACATCCTGGGCGCGGCGATCCGCCGCCGCCGCGAGATGGCCGGCGAGGAGTGATCCCGCGCAGCTCCGGCTGCACGGAAACGGGAAGGGGCGCCCCGCGAGGGGCGCCCCTTTTTCGTTGCGCCTCCATATGAAAATGTCCCGAAAGACGGGATGTCTGACGTGATTTCGCGACGAAGCTGCGATTTTCAGCAAATTCATTAACGTTCTTCACGGTGGGGACGATCCTGACTCAGCCACTCAGGATTTTTGCGGGAAATGCGGCACCGGAGCCCATTTCATGAAGTTTATCTTTTTAAATACACACCAAAAGCTGAATTCCCCTTGGCGGCCTCGCGTCATGGTGGTAATTCTCCACACGCAAAACGTGTGGAGATGACCCGGAAATGCGTATCCTTCTTGTCGAAGACGACCGCTCCGCCGCCCGCGGGATCACCTTCCAGCTCCAGCAGCACCGGATGGTGGTGGACGTGGCCGATTGCGGGGCCGAAGCGCTCGAACTCGCCCGCCTCTACGACTACGACGCCGTCGTGGTGGATCTGATGCTCCCCGACATGGAGGGGTATGACGTCGTCACGAAGCTTCGCGCCTCCCGCATCGAGGCGCCGGTGCTCATGCTCTCCGCCGTGGCGCGGACCCAGGCCAAGGTGCGCGGCCTTTCCGTCGGCGCCGATGACTATTTGGCCAAGCCCTTCGAGCCGGAGGAGCTGGTGGCCCGCCTGCAGGCGATGATCCGCCGCTCGAAGGGCTTCAGCCAGCCCCGCATCCAGATGGGCCCCCTCTCGCTCGACCTCGGCGCGAAGGAGGTCGCGGTCCAGGGCCGCACCGTCCATCTCACCGGGAAGGAATACGCCATCCTGGAGCTGCTGCTGATGCGGCGCGGCACCGTCCTCTCCAAGGAGAATTTCCTCGACCACCTCTATGGCGGCATGGATGAGCCGGACAGCAAGATCATTGACGTCTTCGTCTGCAAGCTGCGCAAGAAGCTGCAGACGGCCGGCGCCAACAACGTGATCGGCACGGTCTGGGGCCGCGGCTACATCATTCGCGACGCCGGGGCCGGCACTGCCGCCGCGCGGGCCAGCCTGGGCGAAAGCCGGCTCGCCCCCGTCTAGGCTCCAAACCCAATCAGTTCTAGGCGCGACGCGGCGGGGTGTGATTCAAGCTGCTGGGTAGCGGAGCTTGGGTCATGGCGGGTGAGTTCTGGCTTTCGGACCGGCAATGGGCGGCGATTGCG
>NZ_JAHRCU010000028.1 GCF_019083995.1 Roseococcus sp. SDR | reverse complement strand
GGCCCGTCGCCAGCAATGGCGGCGGGTTTTGATGTTTTTGGGGCCCTCAGGCGCCGGGCGCGCGCTCCGCGCGCTTGGCTTCGCGCCGCGGAAGTGGCGCGGGGCCAGCCGGCTCCTCTGGGCGCGCTGGCCGCACTTGCGGCCGGATCCTTCAGGCCCGTCGCCAGCAATGGCGGCGGGTTTTGATGTTTTTGGGGCCCTCAGGCGCCGGGCGCGCGCTCCGCGCGCTTGGCTTCGCGCCGCGGAAGTGGCGCGGGGCCAGCCGGCTCCTCTGGGCGCGCCGGCCGCACTTGCGGCCGGATCCTTCGGACCCGTCGCCAATCATGGCGGCGGGTTTTGGTTTTCGGGCCGCCATTGGCATCGCCGCATTCCCCGCTAGGCTCGCGCCATGACCGCGCCCTGGCCCCTGTCGCTCAACGCCATCCATGTCTGGCCGCTGCGCGTCCCGCTGCGGCACCCGCTCTACCTGGCCAGCGAGACCATCACCCATGCCGAGACGCTGATCATCGAGGCGCAGGATTCCGAAGGCCGCTCCGGCTGGGGCGAGGCCTCCGCCGCCCCGACCATGACCGGCGAGGTGCTGGCCGGCATGGCCGAAGTCGCGCGCCGCTATCTCGCCCCCGCCCTGCTCTCCGGCCCCTTCGCCGCACCGGCGGAAGTCACCCACCGGCTCGACCGCGCCATCCGCAACAACACCGGCGCGAAATGCGCGGCCGAGGCCGCCCTGCTGGACCTGGCCGCCCGCCGTGCCGGCCTCCCCCTCTGCGACTTCCTCGGTCAACGGAAGCGCGATGCCGCCCCCTGCATCTCCATGATCGGCGGCGCGACCGAGGAGGCCGTGCTGCAAGCCGCCCTCGCCGCCCAGGCCAGCGGCTTTCGCCACATCAAGGTGAAGCTCGGCCTCCGCCCCGATCCGCTCGACGACGCGGCCATGATCCAGCGCCTGCGCGAAGCCCTCGGCCCCCGCGCGCATCTCTCGGGCGATGCGAACATGGCCTGGACGCTCCCCGCCGCCCGCGCCTTCCTGGCCGCGCTGCCGGATGGCGCGCTCGACTACCTCGAGCAGCCCCTGCCTGATGACGACAAGCCCGGCCTCGCCCAACTCGCGGCCGCAACGCGCTGCCCCATCTGCGTGGATGAAGGCCTGCACGGCCTCGCCGACATCCCCGCCTGCCGCGGCAGCGCCGCCGGCTTCGGCCTGAAATCCATCAAGCTCGGCGGCCTGCTGCCCACGCTCGCGGCCGATGCCCTGGCGCGCGAGAACGCCATGCGGACCACGCTCGCCTGCAAGATCGCCGAGACCTCCATCGGCAATGCGGCCGTGCTGCACCTGGCCGCCCTGGTGCCGGAGGTTGATTGGGGCGTCAGCCTCACGCAGGGCATGCTCTCCGAGGACATCGCCATCCCCGGCCTCCTCATCGAGGCCGGCCAGGCGCGCCTTCCGCCCGGGCCCGGCATCGGCATCACGCCAGACCCCGCCCAACTCAACCGCTTCAGGATCTGAGGAACGCTATGGAACAGATGGCAGGCTTCGCGCGTATCGCGGCCGAGGGCGCCGCGGCGCATGGCCCGGAGGAGGCGCTCTACACCATCACACGCGCCATCCCCGCCCTGCTGGGCGACCCCGGCGCCGCATTGCGCCCCAATGCCTTCCGGGAATCTCCGCCGCCCACGATCGGCGCTGCCGCCGTCGCCTTCATGGTCACCGCCGACCGTCAGCATCACATGATCACGGCCCCGGTGAACTTCGCGCCCGAGCAGTATCACGAGCTGGTGGACATCAAGCTCGGGCATCCGGGCGAGGTGGCGAAGACGCGCCAGCCCATGCTGCTGCGCGACACGGCCCTGCATGCCAGCTTCGTGAAGATCCTGCAGAGCTTCCGCGCCGGCTCCTCGATGTTCGCGCCCATCCTGTGGCAGGGCGACTATCTGGGCGTGCTGATCTGCGCGAACGCCGCCCGCAACAGCTTCGGCGAAGCGGACCTCATCGCCCATCGTGGCTTCGCCGCACTCGCCGCTTCGCTCTGGGTCGCCCATGGCGGCCCCGCCTGGATGGCGGCGCAGGACCTCACGAACCTGCCCCGCCGATCCGTCGGAACCTGAGGCGCTATTCCTCGAGGATCGCGACGGCGCGCACCGGGCTGCCGGTGCCGCCCCTGATCTTCAACGGCATGGCGAGGAAGCGGAAGCGCCCCTTGCCCACCACCTTGTCGCAATTGATCACGCCTTCGTAATGCGTGAAGCCCATGTCGCGGCAGACATGGTGCACCTCGAAATTGTTGCGCCCCGGCCGGCCCGGACTCACGGATTCCACCGTGAAGGCGGTGATGCCCTTGGCCCCCAGCCAGGTGGCACTCTCCTTCGTCAGCCCCGGGAAGTCGGTGATGTAGCCCTCGGTGCCGGCCGCACGCTTGTAGAAGCCGGTGTAGAGCAGCACCGTATCCTTCGGCTTGATGCTCACCCCAGCCGCTTTCTCCGCCGCCTCCAGGTGGGCCACGGTGATGTCCGTCCTGTCCGGCACATGTGTCAGGTCCAGGCACACCGCCTCCGTGAAGAAGGTCTCGAGCGGCATCTGGTCGATCGTCATCGCACCCGGCGTCTCATCGAAATGCACCGGCGCATCCACATGCGTCCCGCCATGGTCGCCCATGTGCAGCACCATCGTGGCCGAAGAGAACTCGTAGCCGTCGGCCACGCGCTTCTCGTCATGCGTGCTGAACGGATAGACCTCGATGGTCGGGTGGTTGGGCAGGCGCTGCGCCTTGTGGTGCAGTTCCCGGCTCAGATCGATCAGTTTCATGGCATCCTCCCCATCGTGAACCGCCACTATGCGACTCCCATGGCATGGGACAATCCCGTAGGTGGCGAAGGCCGCCGATCGTGCCAAGCTACAGCCTCACGGTGAAGGAGAGAGCCCATGCGTCGCTGGTTCCTGGCCCTGGCCCTGCTGCCCAGCCTCATGCTGCCCGCAGCCGCCCAAAGCTTCCCCGACCGGCCCATCCGCATCATCGTCCCGGTCAATCCCGGCGGCGGCACCGACATCTTCGCCCGCGCCCTGCAGGAGATCGTGGGCAACTCGCTCGGCCAGCCCATCATCGTCGAGAACCGGCCGGGGGCGAGCGGCACCATCGGCGTGCAGCAGGTGCTGGAATCCCGGCCCGACGGCCATACGCTCGGCTTCGTCTGGAACACGCCCATCACCTCGGCGCCGCACACGCTGGGCGCGCGCTACACCATCCAGTCCATCGCGCCGGTCTTCCAGGTGGGCTATTCGCCCTTCGCCCTCTGCGCCCGGCCCGATTTCCCGGCCACCGACCTCACGAGCATGATCGCGGCCATCCGCGCCCGGCCCAACACCTACACCTGGGGCAACGAAGGGCTGGGCGGCGTCATGCATCTCGGCGTCGAACGCATCCTCCGCCAGCTCGGCCTGCAGATGCAGACCGTGCCCTTCCAGGGCGCAGGGCAGACCCTTCCGGCCTTCCTCGGCGGGCACATCACCTTCTTCGGCGGCTCTCTCGTCGGCGCCATGCCGGCGGTGCGCGCGGGCACGGCGCGCTGCTACTTCCTCACCACAGTCGGCGGCAATCCGGCGGCACCCGAGGGCTCGGGCGTCGGCAGCCTCGGCCTGCCCGAGATGGCCATCACCATCTGGTGGGGCATGATCGCCCCCCAGGGCATCCCGGCGGACCGCATGGCGCGGCTCACCGAGACCTTCACCAACGCCGCCCGCACGCCACGCTTCCAGGAGGTGATGCAGGCCCAGGGCGCGATCTTCGACCTGGTCGTGGGTGAGGCCATGGGGCGCGCCATGCTGGCGGAATACAATGCGCTGGGTGAGGTGGCGCGGAGCCTGGGGCTGCAGAAACAGTAAATGCCTCCGGCGGCTGGGGCCGAAAGGCCCCAGACCCCAATTACAGGCGCTCGTCCGGAGGGGCGATGACCGTCGCCAGGTCGCGCAGCAACACCTTGTTGGGAAGCGGCGCCAAACGCATTTCGCGCGGCTCCAGCCGCGCCGTACAGGCGTAGATGACGCGGCCATCCAGCAGCATCATGCACTCCTTGCACGCATTGGCATTCAGGCAGGCATAACGAAACGCCAGCGTCGCATCGGCGCTCACCCTGAGCCGCCGCAAGCCATCCAGCACCGATTCCCCCGGCTCGAAATCCAACTCGAACCGCTCCTCGCGCGGCGCCTCGCCCGCGCCACCACGCTGGATCAGCAAGGCCGCGCGCATCACGCCGGCACCGCCTGGCGCGAGAGCGCCAAGCCCTCGCCGCGCAGCAACTGGTTCACGCGCCATTCCTCCCGCATCTCCGGGAAATCCTCGCGCTGATGCGCCCCACGGCTTTCCTCCCGCGCCCGCGCCGCGCGGATCACCGCCGCCGCCACCAGCAGCATCTGCCGCAGATCCAGCCAATCCAGCCGCGCCAGGTCATGCGGCTGCCCCGGCACGCCGGGCGGCGCCAGCCCCAGCTCCGCTTGCAATTCGGCCACGGCCGCAGCGGCGCGATCCAGCCCCGCCGCCGTGCGGAACGGCCCCACATCTTCCGACATCACGCGCTGCAGCCGCGCCACCATCGCCGCCGTGTTCACCGCGGGCCCGGAGGCGCGCAGCAACTCGAGCGCCAGCCCCGCCGCGAAGCCGCGGACCGGCCCCTTCGCCGCCAACAACGCCGCCTCGCGCCCCGCCGTGCGGCCATAGGCCAGCGCCTCGGTGATCGCATTGCCCGAGAGCCGGTTCGCGCCATTCGCACCACCCACCGCCTCACCCGCCGCCAGCAGGCCCGGCACATCGGTGCGCATCCGCGGATCCACCCGCACGCCGCCCATGTGGTAATGCGCGATGGGCGAGACCTCGATGCAATCGCGCGTCAGGTCGATGCCATTGGCGGCGAGCTTGTCCACCACCGGGCCGAAGGCCGCGCGCAGCTCCGCCTCCGGAATATGCGTGAAGGACAGCCACGCGCCGCCATGCGGCGAGCCGCGCCCCGCCTCGTTTTCCTTTGTGATCGCATAGGTCGCGAGGTCGCGCGTGGTGCTGTATCGCCCCTGTTCGGCATCGCCGCCCCAGCGGTCGAGGAAATCCTCCATGGCACCGTTCAGCAGCCGCCCGCCCAGCTTGTACCGAAAGGGGTCCCACATGATCGGGTCCATCCCGATCAGCCGCGGCGCCAGATGCCCGAAGGGGAAGAACTGCACGAACTCCATGTCCACCAGCGTCGCACCCGCGCGCAGCGCCAGCGCATAGCCATCGCCCGACATATTGGCGCTGGCACTGTTGCGCGCATAAAGCCGCGTGAGCCCGCCCGTCGCGATGATCGTGGCGGGTGCGGCGATGGTCAGCGCCTCGCCGCTCGCCACGTGCAGAGCCACCGCCCCCGTCACCGCGCCGTCCTGGACAACAAGATCGGTCACCGCCACCTCGCCGAGGCGCCGAATCGCCGGCCCCACGCGCTGCACCTGCGCGCGCAGCGTGCGGGAGACGGCGGGGCCGGTGTTGAGGAAATCCACATAGACGCAGCGCGCGCGGTCATGCCCCGGCGCCTGCACGGCCGCGAGCGCATCGCCGGAGCGCGCCCAGCCCACGCGCCACTCATCCATCTCCAGGATGCACGCCGCACCCGCCTCGCAGAGCAGGGCGGCGAGCGCGGGGTCCGCCAGCCCGCGCGCGGCGGTGAGCGTATCCGCCAGGTGATGTTCCCAGTGATCGCCCGCGCCCACGGCGGCCGCGACGGTCATCTGCGCCATCACCGTGGCGCCCCCGCGGCCGATCAGGCTGCGGTCCAGCAGGAGCACGCGCTCCGCCCCCCGCCGCACCGCCTCGATCGCGGCATACATGCCGGCCCCGCCCGCGCCGATGATCAGCACATCGGCTTCCAGATGCGTCACGCGCCCACTCCCTCATCGCCGCGCGAGGTTAGACCTCGCAGCGGGATACGTCAGTCCAGCCGGATGTTCTCGCTGCGCACCACATTGCCCCAGGCCTCCTGCTCGCTGCGCACCAGCGCGGCGAGGGCGGCGGGCGTCGTGTGCTCGGGCACCGCCGCCTGGGCGCGGAACACCTCGATCATGGCGGGTGTGGCCATCGCCGCCGCCATCGCCTGGTTCAGCCGCGCGACGACCGGCGCCGGCGTGCGCCCGGGCGCGAAGATGGCCTGGATGATGCTGGTGGTCAGCGGCACACCCTGCTCCTGCAGCGTCGGAACATTCGGCAGCAGTGGCAGCCGCGCGGGCGAGAGTGTCGCCAGCACGCGCACGCGCCCATCCCGCGCCAGCGCCTCCGCCGCACCCGCCGGCATCACCATCGCATCCACCTGGCCCGCCGCCAGCGCCTGCTGGGCGGGCGCGGCACCGGTGAAGGGCACATGCAGCATCTCCGCCCCGGCCGCGAGGCCGATGCGCAGCATGGCGATCTGCGAGGTGCTGCCGACACCCCAGCTCGAATAGGTCAGCGCGCCCGGCCGCGCCTTGGCGGCGGCGATGAAGGCGCGCAGATCGGCGATCTCGCGCTGGGTCGGCCCGACGGCCAGGGCCAGCGGCACCCGCGTCAGCAGGCTGATCGGCTCGAAATCGGTGTTGGCGTCATAGGGGATGTTGCGCATCGCCGCCGGGTTCACCGCATGGGTGTCCGTGACACCCAGCAGCAGCGTCAGCCCATCCGGCGTGGAACGTGCGACGACGCCGGCGCCGATGCTGCCATTGGCGCCGGCGCGGTTCTCCACCACCACCGTCTGGCCGAGCGTGGTGGTCATGTTCTGCGCCAGGCTGCGCGCCAGGATGTCGCTGATGCCGCCCGGATTGAAGGGCACCACGATGCGCACGGTGCCGGCCGGCAGGGTCTGGGCGCGCGCAGCCTCGCCGGCGGCGACAAACGAGGCCGCGAGCGCGGGCAGGCTGCGGCGGGAGAAACGGGTCACGTGAGGCCTCCAGGCGGGAAAGGATGCGGCGGACTAGCAATCCGCGCGCCATGGCCGCCTGGGCCGCCGCAGGCCGGGCAGCCTGGTTGCGCTGGCGTGAAAGCGGGCGCGGCCCGGCACCCCTGCCCGGATTTCAGGCATCACGGGTCTGATCGCCCGTCATGGGCCCGGACGGACCGCTTGCGGCGAAGGCCCGCCGCGCGCATATGACGGCCCGTTCATGTTCTTGCCTGGAGGCCTCGCCCATGGTCACGCTGTCCCGCCGTTCCGCCCTCGCCGCGGGCACCGCCATCCTGGCTGCGCCGAATGTGGTCCGCGCCCAGGCCGCGCTGCGCCTGACGCTCCCCTGGCTGGCCCAGGGCTCGACCGCCTATGCCTACATCGCGCGCGAGATGGGCGCCTTCTCCCGCCGCGGCCTGAACGTGGAAGTCACGCGCGGCTTCGGCTCCGTCGCCGCCGCCCAGGCCCTGGCCCAGGGCCAGTTCGACTACGCCATCATCGGCGCCGGTCCCATGATCCTCGCCGCCGCGCGCGAACTCCCGGTCGTCGGCATGGCCACCGTGAACTACGACATGACCATGGGCATCGCGCTGCGCGCCGACAGCCCGATCCGCACCGCGAAGGACCTCGAGGGCAAGCGCATCGGCGCCGTGCCGACCAGCGCGGAATTCCCCTTCTGGCCCGCCTTCGCCCGCCGCGCCGGCATCAACCTGCAGACCGTCACCATCCAGCAGATGGACAACCGCGTGCTGGAGCGTTCGCTGATCGATCGCCAGGTGGACGCCATCACCGCCATCGGCTCCTCCACCATCCCGGTGATGCAGGCGCAGAACGCGGCGCACCGCTTCATCCCCTATTCCTCGGCGGGGCTGAACTTCTACGCCAACGTGATCTGCACCCGCCCCGAGGTGCTGCAGAACCGCGCCGCCCAGGCCGAGGCCGTGACCGACGCGCTGCTCGAAGCCGCGGCCCTGCAGCTGCGCGAGCCGGAGCGCGCGCTCGACATGTTCATCCGTCAGGTGCCCGAGATCGGCATCACCTCGGGCGGGCGTGAGAATGCGCGCCTCTCCCAGGGCCTGATGCAGGCCACGATGCTGGCTCCCGAAGCCATCCAGAACGGCCTGGGCTGGACCGACATGGCCAAGTGGAACGCGATGACGGACCTCGTCATGGAGTTCGGCGCCCCGGCCGACGCGAAGCGCCCCAGCACGGAGGCGATCATCTCCAACCGCTTCGCCGGCAAGGTGAAGCTGACCGAGGCCGAATGGGCCGCGCAGCGCACCCGCCTCGCCCCCTTCGGCGCGATGCTGGGCTGATCGCGCCCCCGATGATCTCCCTTCGCGGGGTCCGCAAGACCTATGCCTCGCCGGCCGGGCCCATCGAGGCCGTGGCCGGTGTCTCCGTGGACATCGCCGAGGGCGAGTTCGTCTCCATCCTGGGCCCCTCGGGCTGCGGGAAATCCACGCTGCTGATGATGCTGGCCGGCCTCGAATCCATCACGGCGGGCAGCATCACCATCGGCGGCCAGCCGATGACCGGCCCGCGCCGCGATGCGGGCCTGGTCTTCCAGGACGCGACGCTGCTGCCCTGGCTTTCGGCGCGCGACAACGTGCTCTTCCCCATCAAGATGATGCGCCTGCCGCGCGAGAAATACGTGGCCCGCGCGGAAGAGCTGCTGCATTCGGTCGGCCTCGGCGCCTTCATGGACAAGCGCCCGCGTGAGCTCTCGGGCGGCATGCGCCAGCGCGTGGCGCTCTGCCGCTCGCTGATCCACACGCCCTCCATCATGCTGATGGACGAGCCCTTCTCCGCGCTCGACGCCATCACGCGCGACGAGATGGCGCTGGTGCTGCTCGACCTCTGGTCCCGCCACCGCAAGACCGGGATCTTCATCACCCATTCGATCCGCGAGGCGGTGCTGCTGAGCGACCGCGTGCTGGTGATGACCAAGCGCCCCGCGGTGGTGGTGGCCGACGTGACCATTCCCTTCCCCCGCCCGCGCGACGAGAGCGTGCAGGACAGCCCCGAATTCACCGCCATCGTGGCCCGCCTGCGCGGCATGATCGAGCACAGCATCAAGGATGCCGCATGATGCGCGCCGCCGATTCACGCCTCCGGGCTTGCGCCCTCCAGCGATCGGAGGCGGCGTGATGGATGGTGGCAATCAGATCATCGCCGAGACCCCGGCGGCCCTGAACGTCGAGAAGCGCGACCTCGCGAAGCACCCGGCCGTGCAGATCCTGCTGCCCATCGCCTTCGCGCTCGCCGTGCTCGGCCTCTGGGAATTCCTGGTGGATTTCTACCAGGTGCCGAAGGTCATCCTCCCCTCGCCGCTCGACATCTACGCCCGCACCGTCTCGGCCTGGCCCTTCCTGGTGCAGCATGCGGTGCCGACCGGGACCGAGGCCGCCATCGGCTTCCTGCTGGCCACCGTGCTCGGCATCGGCCTCGCCGTGCTGCTCTCCTATTCCAAATGGGCCTATGCGGCGCTCTATCCGAACGTGATCTTCTTCCAGCTCATCCCCAAGATCGCGCTCGCCCCCCTCTTCATCGTCTGGCTCGGCATCGGCTCCTCCTCGCGCCTCGCCTTCTCGATGTTCATCGCCTTCTTCCCGGTGGTGATCGCGACGCTGACGGGCCTGAACTCCACGCCGCCCGACATGCTGCGCCTCTGCAAGGCGCTCACCGCGCGCTCCTGGCAGGTGTTCCTCTCGGTGCGCTTCCCCTATGCGCTGCCGCATATCTTCTCGGGGCTGAAGATCGCCGTCACCTTCGCCATCATCGGCGTCATCGTGGGCGAATTCATCACCGCCCAGGCGGGCCTCGGCTACCTCATCCTCTTCGCCTCGAGCCAGGCGGAGACGGCGCTGATCCTGGCCTCCATCGGCATGCTCTGCGTCGTGGGCCTCGTGCTCTATGGCGTGGTGGCGGGGCTGGAGAAGCTGATCCTGCGCAAATACGGACATTGAGTGCCGCCCGGCCAAGCTTTCCGCTTGGCCGGGCCACCAAAGGCTGGCTCAATGCTCGCGCCGGCTGAAATGTTGAGGAGAGACACCATGCAACATGACATCCTGCTCAAGGGCGGCCGCGTGGTCTGCCCGGCCTCCGGCCTCGACGGCATCATGGACGTGGCCGTGACCGGCGGCCGCATCGCCGCCATCCAGCCCGAGATCCTGGCGAGTTCCGCGCGCGAAGTGATCTCCGTGAAGGACAAGATCGTCCTCCCCGGCATGATCGACACCCACGCGCATATCTACACCTATGTCTCCGGCCGCTTCGGCCTGCCGGCCGACATGGCGGGCGTGCATAGCGGCGTGACCGCGCTGGTGGACCAGGGCGGTGCCTCCTGCATGACCTTCCCGGGCTTTCGCGAATTCATTGTGAAGCCGGCGCATTCCCGCGTCTTCAGCTTCATCAGCGCCTATGTCGTGGGCGGCCTGGAAGGCCATTACTACCCGACGCTCTACGGCCCCGAGCATGTGGATGTGGACGCCACCGTGAAGGCCGCCCGCGCCAACCCGGATGTGGTGAAGGGCGTGAAGGCCCATGCCGAGATCGGCAACATGGCGCGCTACGGCCTGGAAGTGCTGAAGAAGGCCGCGCAGATCGGCCGCGAGGCGGACCTGCCCGTCTATTGCCATTTCGGCCAGCTCTGGCCGACGCCCGAGACCGGCAACAACGGCGTGGACCCGGACGAGATCCTGCCGCTGGTCATCCCCCTTCTCCGCCCCGGCGACATCCTGGCCCACCCCTTCACCCGCCACCCCGGCGGCTTCGTGGACCGGCGCACCGGCAAGGTGCATGGCATGGTGCAGGCCGCACTGGACGCCGGCCTCAAGGTGGATGTGGGCCATGGCTCCCACTTCTCCTTCAAGATGGCGCGCATCAGCCTCGACGCCGGCATCATGCCCGACACGCTGGGTGCGGACATGCATGGCTACAACACGCGCATCCCGGCCCCGCCCGGCACGCCCGCCAACCATTCGGACCCGGAGGAGGACCATCCCTTCACCGGCAAGGCGCGCTTCTCGCTCACGCTCGCCATGAGCGAGCTGATCGCGCTCGGCGTGCCCTTCGAGAAGGTGGTCCCCATGGTCACCACCGGGCCCGCCGCCATGCTGCGCCTCGATGACGGCATCGGCACGCTGCGCGTGGGCGCGCTCGCCGATGTCTCCGTCCTCGACGACCTGCGCGGCCGCTTCAAGATGGCGGACAATGAAGGCACGGAAGTCATCGCCGACCGCCTGCTGCAACCGGCCTTCTGCCTCAAGGGCGGCGTGAAGTTCGACGCGACGGCGCCGATTTTGCCGGCAGCTATCGCAGCATGAAGGCGAGGCTCCGCCTCGCGCTCCGCCGGGGTCCGTGGCGGACCCCGGACCCCGCCGCACCATGAAACAGGGCGTTGGCGCACCGATCACCCGGAAGGAGGATGATCGGTTCCTCCGGGGGCGCGGGAAGTATGTGGGGGATATCCAGCTCGCCGGCATGCGGGAGGTTGCCTTCCTGCGCAGCCCGGTCGCGCATGGACTGATCCGCGCCGTACGCGCGCCACAGGGCGCCATGGTCTTCACCATGGCCGATCTCACGGGCGTGCTGCCCATCCGCGCGCCCTCCGCCCTGCCAGGCTTCCGCCGCACCGACCAATGGCCCCTCGCGCAAACACGTGTGCGACAGGTGGGCGAGCCCATCGCCATGGTGGTCGCCGGCTCTCGCGCCGAGGCCGAGGACATCCTGGACGCCATCACCCTCGACATCGAGGAACTCCCCGCCGCCACGGACATGCTGGCCCACCGCGCCGGCCCACCCATCCACGAAGGCTGGCCCGACAATGTCGTGCTCCAGGCCCTGGTGGATGACGACATCAGCGATGTGCAGGCCCCCATCATCATCCGCCGCCGCCTGCGCACCGCGCGCCAGCACATGGCGCCCCTCGAAGGCCGCGGCGTCGTCGCCCGCTGGGATTCGCGCCTCAACCAGCTCGAAATGCACACCTCCTCGCAGATGGTGCATGTGACGAAGACGGGCCTCGCCGAATGCCTGGGCCTGCCGGAATCCGCGGTGCGCATCATCAGCCCCGATGTCGGCGGCGGCTTCGGCTACAAGGGCATCCTGCTGCAGGAGGAGGTCGCCATCGGCTGGCTCGCCCGCAAGCTGGGCGGCACGCCGCTCCGCTGGATCGAGGACCGGCGCGAGGGCCTCTCGGCCCAGGCCAATTGCCGCGAGCACCATTACGACATCACCGTCCATGCCGATCGCGACGGCACCATCCTGGCGCTGGACTGCGAGGCGCATGTGGATAGCGGCGCCTACTCGGCCTATCCCTTCTCGGCCTGCCTGGAGGCGGCGCAGATCGGCTCCATCCTGCCCGGCCCCTATGTCGTGCCGCGCTATCGCTGCAAGACCTGGAGTGTGGCCACCAACAAGCCGCCCATCCTGCCCTATCGCGGCGTGGCGCGGACCGGCGTCTGCTACGCGCTGGAAACCACGCTGGACGCCGTGGCGCGCGCCGCCGGCATCAGCCCGGTGGAACTCCGCCTGCGCAACCTGCCCGGCCCCGAGCAGATGCCCTACCTCAACGTGACGAAGAAGATCTTCGACAGCGGCGACTACCCCGAGGCGCTGCGCCGCGCCGCCGAGGCGGTGGATGCGCCAGGCTTCGCCGCTCGCCAGAAGGCCGCCCGCGAAGAGGGCCGCCTGATCGGCCAGGGCTTCGCCGTCTTCTGCGAGCAGGGCGCGCACGGCACCAGCGTCTATCACGGCTGGGGCATCCCCTTCGTGCCCGGCGCCGAGCCCTGCCAGGCGCGCCTCACCCCCGATGGCGGGCTCGAGCTGCGCGTCGGCGTGCACAGCCATGGCCAGGGGATGGAAACCACCCTCGCCCAGGTGGCGCATGAGATCCTGGGCGTGCCGGTGGATCGCGTGCAGCTCATCCATGGCGACACGGCGCTGACCCCCTATTCCACCGGCACCTGGGGCAGCCGCTGCGCCGTCATGGCCGGCGGCGCCGTGGCCGAAGCCTGCATGGAACTGCGCCGCCGCCTCATCCCCATGGGCGCCCACCTGCTGCAGGACAAGGACGCCGTCTTCGCGGACGGCGCCGTCCGCGCAGGGGCGGCCAGCGTCACCGTCGCCGAGATCGCCCGCACCTTCCACCGAGCGCCCCAGAACCTGACCGAGGCAATGCAGGCACAGGGCCTGGAATGCACGGTCGGCCACAAGACGGTGCGCGACACCGGCACCTTCAGCTATGCCTGCCACGCCGTGGAGGCCGAGGTGGACGCCGCGACCGGCCATGTGACACTGACCCGCTACGTCATCGTCGAAGATGGCGGCGTGCTGCTGAACCCGCTCATCGCCGATGGCCAGGTGCTGGGCGGCACGGCGCAGGGCATCGGCACCGCCCTCTTCGAGGAAATGCCCTACGACACGGGCGGCCAGCCGCTCGCCTCCACGCTGGCCGACTACATGCTCCCCGGCGCCTCGGACGTGCCCGATATCGAGATCCTGCACATGGAGACGCCCTCGCCCATCAGCCGCTTCGGCCAGAAGGGCATCGGCGAGAGCGGCGCCATCGGCCCGCCGGCGGCCATCGTGAACGCCATCAACGACGCCATCGCGCATCTGGGGCGCGAGGTGACGGATTTGCCCGCCACACCCGAGCGTGTCTTGGCCGCCCTCGCATGAAGCCCGCCGCCTTCGAACACACCGCACCAGCGGAACTGAACGACGCGCTGAAGCTCCTCGCGCAACCCGGCGCCAAGCCGCTCTCCGGCGGGCAATCCCTCTCGCCCATGATGAACCTGCGCCTGGTGCGCCCGACCACGCTGGTGGACATCAAGCGCCTGCCCGGCCTGCGCGGCGTCATGGCGACGGCGGAGCACATCCGCTTCGGCGCCGCCACCACCCATGCCGAGATCGAGGACGGCATCGTCCCCGACCCCACCAACGGCCTCATGCCCCATGTGGCGCATGGCATCGCCTATCGCGCGGTGCGCAACCGCGGCACGCTGGGCGGCAGCCTGGCCCATGCCGACCCCGCCGCCGATTGGCCGAGCGTGATGGCGGCCTTGGGCGCCACCATCATCACCAGCACAAGCCGCCGCATCCCGGCCGAGGGCTTCATCCTCGCACCCTTCACCACGGCGCTGACGCCGGGCGAGATCATCCTCGCCGTCGAGGTCCCGCGCCTGCCGCCCGGCGCGCGCTGGGGCTATTGCAAGATCAACCGCAAGATCGGCGAATTCGCCAAGGCCATCGGCATCGCCATCGAGACGCCCCGCCGCCTGCTGGCCGGCGCCGTGGAAGGCCCGCCCGTGCTGCTGGAGAAGCTGGACGACATCCCCACCCGCCTGCCGCATCTCGACGCCGCCGCCCAACGCCTCGCCGGCATCGCCGTGCAGCGCGCCATCGCGATGATGGAATCCTGAGCTTGGCCGCGGTTGCAAAAAGCGCCTCCGGCGGCTGGGGCCGAAAGGCCCCAGACCCCAATACCGCGCAGCATTGCAAGGTCAGCGCCAAGGAATGTGGTCTGGGGGCCCCCTTTATGGATGATGGGGCCCCAGCAGCCGGAGAGACCCGGCATCAGATCTCCGCGCATCGGAAGCCGCATGATTGAGATCACCGTGAACGGCGAGGCGCGCCGCGTCGAAGCCCCCGCCCGCACCCACCTGGCCGATGTGCTGCGCGAGCATTGCGGCCTCACCGGCACGCATCTCGGCTGCGAGCAGGGCGTCTGCGGCGCCTGCACCGTGATGGTGAACGGCGTCCCCACCCGCTCCTGCCTGCTCTACGCGCATGAAGCCGCGGGCATGGAGGTCACCACCATCGAGGGCCTGGACGAGGACCCGGTGGCCGAGGCCCTCCGCGCCGCCTTCAGCAAGCACCACGCCCTGCAATGCGGCTATTGCACGCCGGGCATGATGATGACCGCGCGCGACATCGTCACACGCCTCGGCGCGGTGGATGAGGACCGCATCCGCGACGAACTCGCCGGCAATCTCTGCCGCTGCACCGGCTATCGCGGCATCGTCCGCGCCATCGCCGAGGTCGCCGCCACACGCCCAGCCGCAGCGCCGCTGCCGAAGCGCGAGGTGCCGCTGACGCCGCCGCCCGCGCCGCTCGCCGCGCCCGCGGCCACGGCTTCCGCCGACCTCCCCAACCGCCTGACCCACAGCGAAACGCTGGCGCTCTCGCCCGACGCCGCCTGGGCCATCCTCTCCGACCCCGCGCGCATCGCCGCCTGCGTGCCGGGCATGACGCTGCTGCGCCATGAGGGCGAGGCGGTGGAGGGCGAGTTCTCCGTCATCCTCGGCCCCTTCTCCGCCCGCTTCGCCGGCGCCGGCACGCTGACGCTCGACGCTGGCTCCCGCACCGGCCGCCTGCGCGGCCAGGGGCGTGACGGCGCGAATGGCGCGGAGGGCGAGGTGGAATGGCACCTCACGCCCGACGGCGCCGGCACCACGCTCCAGGTGGAACTCGGCTGGCGCCTCACCGGCCCGCTCGCGCAATTCTCGCGCCCGGCCCTGCTGCGCGGCATGGTGGCCGCACTGGCCGGCGATTTCGCGCGCAATCTGGAACGCGCCGCGCGCGGCGAGGCGCCGGCCGCGCGGCCGGGCCTCTGGTCGTTGATCCGGGCCTGGTTTCGCGGCCTCTTCGCGCGCTGATCAGCTATCCATCTTGAGCGCGGCGATGAAGGCGCTCTGCGGGATCTCCACCTTGCCGAATTGCCGCATGCGCTTCTTGCCTTCCTTCTGCTTGTCCAGAAGCTTGCGCTTGCGGCTGATGTCGCCGCCATAGCACTTGGCGGTCACATCCTTCGACATGGCGGAGATGGTCTCGCGCGCGATCACGCGCCCGCCGATCGCCGCCTGGATGGGGATCTTGAAGAGCTGACGGGGGATCAGCTCCTTCAGCTTCTCGCAGATCGAACGCCCGCGCTTATCGGCCGCCGTGCGGTGCGCCATGAAGGCCAGCGCATCCACCGGCTCGTTGTTCACGAGGATGCTGATCTTCACCAGGTCGCTCTCGGCATAACCATCCATCTGGTAGTCGAAGCTGGCATAGCCGCGAGAGACGCTCTTCAGCCGGTCATAGAAGTCGAACACCACCTCGTTCAGCGGCAGGCGATACACCGCCATGGCGCGCGTGCCGACATAGGTCAGCTCCACCTGCTGCCCGCGCCGCTCGTTGCAGAGCGTCAGGATGGAGCCCAGATGCTCGTCCGGCACCATGATCGTGGCCTTGATCCAGGGCTCCTCGATGCCCTCGATGGACATGGGGTCGGGCATGTCGGCCGGGTTGTGCAGATCCTCGATCGTGCCGTCCTTCTTGCGCAGCTTGTAGACCACCGAAGGCGCGGTCGCGATCAGGTTCAGATCGAACTCGCGCGAGAGCCGCTCCTGCACGATCTCGAGATGCAGCAGCCCCAGGAAGCCGCAGCGATAGCCCAATCCCAGCGCGAGCGAGGTCTCCTGCTCGAAATGGAAGCTGCTGTCATTCAGGCGCAGCTTGCCCAGCGCGTCGCGCAGCTTGTCGAAATCATCGGCATCAATGGGGTAAAGCCCGCACCACACCACCGGGATGCTCGGCTTGAAGCCCGGCAGCGGCTCAGCCGCGGGCGTCCGGTCATCGGTGATGGTGTCGCCCACATTGGTGTCGGCCACCGACTTCACGGCCGCCGTCAGGAAGCCCATCTCACCCGGCCCGAGGCTCTCGCAGGGCACCATCTTCGGCGTGAAATAGCCCACCTGGTCCACGGTGTGCGTGGCGCCATTGGACATCATGCGGATCTTCTGGCCCTTGCGCAGGTGGCCATCCTTCACCCGCACCAGCACCACCACGCCGAGGTAGCTGTCATACCAGCTATCCACCAGCAGCGCCTTGGTCGGCGCATCCGCATTCCCCGTCGGCGCCGGCAGGCGCGTCACGATGGCTTCCAGCACGCCCTCGATGTTGAGCCCGGTCTTGGCCGAGATCATCACCGCATCCTCGGCGTCCAGCCCGATCACATCCTCGATCTGCTGCTTCACCCGGTCCGGCTCGGCGGCCGGCAGGTCGATCTTGTTCAGGACCGGCACGATCTCGTGGTTCGCATCCAGCGCCTGGTACACATTGGCCAGTGTCTGCGCCTCCACACCCTGCGAGGCATCCACCACCAGGAGCGACCCCTCGCAGGCCGCCAGCGACCGGCTCACCTCATAGGCGAAGTCCACATGGCCCGGCGTGTCCATCAGGTTCAGCGTGTAGATCTGCCCGTCCTTCGCCTGGTACCGGATGCGGACGGTCTGCGCCTTGATGGTGATGCCGCGCTCCCGCTCGATGTCCATGCTGTCGAGCATCTGCTCCTTCATGTCGCGCGCGGCCACCGTCCCGGTGGACTGGATCAGCCGGTCGGCCAGGGTGGATTTCCCGTGGTCGATATGGGCGACGATGGAGAAGTTGCGGATCAGGTTCAGCGGCGTTTCGGTCATGCGGGGGGAGATAGGGCCAAAGCCCCATAAGTCAAAGCGCGGTGCCGGGTTTCGCTTCCACCCGCCCCCGGAATATCCCAGGATCACCCCTGGAGCGGGGAGCAACCCCGCCGGAGGAGGTCCCCCATGCCCATGCTCATCCCGCGCCGCGCCGGCCTGCTGGCCGCCCCCGCACTGCTCCTGGCCGCCCATTCCCGCGCCCAGGCCTTCCCCAACCGGCCGATCCGCGTCGTCGTCCCCTATTCGCCGGGCGGCGTCTCCGACATTACCGCGCGGCTGATCGCCGAGCCCATGTCCGCCGCCCTGGGCCAGCCGGTCACGGTGGAGATTCGGCCGGGTGCCGATGGGATCATCGGCACCGATGCCGTGGCGAAATCCCCGCCGGACGGGCACATGCTGGGCCTCACCTCGGTCGGCCACGCGGTCAACCCGGCGCTCTACCGCCTGCCCTTCGACACGGTGCGGGACTTCACCTTCCTCAGCATGAGCACCCGCACGCCGCTCGTGCTCTGCGCCGCGCCCAGCTTCCCGGCCAGTACGCCGGCCGAGCTGGTGGCGCATGCGAAATCCCTCCCGCCCGGGCGGATCACCTTCGCGGGCTCGGCGGGCGTGGTGCGCCTGGCCCCCGTCCTCTTCGCCCAGCGGACGGGAATCGAGCTCACCTACGTGCCCTATCGCGGCAGCACCCACGCCCATCCCGACCTCATCGCCGGGCGGGTGAACATCATGTTCGACACGGTGCCCGCGGCCCTGCCGCACATCCAGGGCGGCGCGCTCAAGGCCTTCGCCACCACCGGCGCCACCCGCGCGCCCCAACTCCCCAATGTGCCGACCATGAGCGAGTTCCTGCCGGGATTCGAAGCCTCCACCTGGGGCATGATCTTCGGCCCGGCCGGCCTGCCCGCGCCGGTGGCGGCGCGCCTCACCGCCGAGATCCACGCGGCCCTCCGCAAGCCGGATGTGCTCGCGCGCCACCAGACCCTGGGCGCGGAGGTGGTCACCACCACGCCGGAGCAGAGCCGCGACTTCGTGCAGGCCGAGATGGAGAAATGGGGGGCGGCGGCACGGGCGGCGGGGATCACCCCGCAGAATGCCGGATAACAAAAGGGCCTCCGGCGGCTGGGGCCGCCCGGTCTAAAGAATGGTGCCCCAGACCCCGGCTACTCGATCCGCGCGCCGGAGAGGCGCACCATTTCGGCCCAGCGCGGCGCATCCGCCGCGATCAAAGCCGCCGTCTCCCCCGGGCCGGCGCTGGTCGCCAGCACCAAGCCACTCGCCCGGAGCCGATCCGCGAGGCCCGGCGCATCCGCACTCCACAGCACGCCCTCCGCAATCGCACGCTGCACCTCGGGCGGCGTGCCCCGCGGCGCCGTCAATGCGTTCCAGGACTGCATGTCGAGGTCACCCAAATTCAGATCGGCGAACTCGCCCAACCCCGGCACCTCCGGCAGCAAGGGGCTGCGCGCGTTGCTCCCCACCGCCAGCGGCACCAGCCGCCCCGAGGCCACATGCGGCATCAAGGCCGGCATGAAGTCGAACACCATGTCGATCTGCCCGCCCAGCAGATCGGTCAGCGCCGGCGCCCCCCCGCGATACGCCACATGCTCGATATGGGCCCCCGAGCGCGTCGCGATGGTCGCGATCAGCAGATGCGCCGCGGAGCCATTTCCCGCCGAGCCCTTCACCACCCGCGCGCCAGGCCGCTTGGCCGCGTTGATCAGCGCCCGGAAATCCGTCCAGCCCCGCTCCCGCGCGCGCTCGGCCGTGACACAGCACAGCACCGTGGAGGTGACGAGCCGGATGATCGGCACCAGGTCCCGCGCCGGGTCATAGGGCGGGTTCGCCATCATCATCGGCAGGGCGGTGAAGAAGGGAATGCTGAGCACGCCCAGCGTGCTGCCATCCGGCGGCGCCTGCAGCACCGCCTGCACGCCAAGCAAGCCATTCGCGCCCCCGCGATTGTCCACCACGATGGCCTGGCCGGTGCGGCTGCTCACCGCCTCCGCCCAGATCCGCGCGATGGCATCGGCCGCACCGCCCGGCGGGAAGGGCACCACCCAGCGCATGGGACGGTTGATGATCTGGGCGAAGGCAGGCGTGGCGAGCGGGGTGAGAAGGGCAGCGCGGCGCGTCACGGTGAGCATGGCCAAGCCTCCTGGCAGCAAGGACAAAACGCTCCCACACTGGTCCGGCATCGTCAAAGCCCAAGGGAGGCCCCATGCCGAAAACCGCCATCTCCACCGACAAGGTCTTCAAGCCCGCGCTGCCCTTTGCGCAAGCGAGCAAGGCGGGCGGCTTCGTCTTCGCCTGCTCCACCGGGCGCGACCGCGAGGGCCGCTTCGCCATCGGCGATGTGCGCGCCCAGACGCAGCAGACCATCGACAATATCCGCGCCCTGATCGAGGCCGCCGGCGGCACGCTGAAGGATGTGGTGAAATGCACCGTCTACGTGACGGATCGCGAAAACTGGGCGCCGATGAACGAGGTCTACTTCGCCAATTTCGCCGAGGACCCGCCGCACCGCGTCTCCTGCATCGTGAGCGGCCTCGGCTCGCCAGACTGCCTCGTCGAGATCGACGCGACAGCCTATCTGGGGGAAGGCTGAGGCAGCAGCGGCGCCAGCCTCAGCATCGCGACCGCGCCGAGCAGCGGCCCGATGCCGAGGATGGCGAAGGCCCCCGCCCAGCCCAGGGCCGGCACCGCCCAGGCCATGAGCTGGATGGCGGGCACCGTCAGCAGGAAGCCCGCGCAGGTCTGCACCGTCAGCATGGTGCCGACCAGTTCGGGCGGCGCGCAGAGCGAGGTGCAGGCGCTGAACTGCGCGGAATCCGCCACGACCGAAACGCCCCAGATGGCGGCCAGCACCAGCGTCAGAGGCAGCGCCCAGCCCGCCGTGCCGCCAATGAGCAGCGCGCAGGCGCCGGAGACGAACATCGCCATCGCCGCCATCCGCGCGCGGTTGAAGCGATCCGCCAGCAGTCCGAGCCCGACGCAGCCGATGGCGCCCGAGCCCACCACCAGTGCGGTGAGGATGCCCGCATCGCCACCCACCCCCTGCTGCGCCAGGAACAGCCCGACCCAGGCCCAGACGGCGTAGAGCTCCCACATGTGGCCGAGATACCCCGCATTGGCGAGGCGCAGCCGCGGGTCGCGCCAGGCCAGCAGCACGGCGCGCGGGTTGAAGGGCGGGCGCTTCGCCGTGTGCGGCCCCTCGCGGAACGGCAGGATCAAGGCGCCACCGACCAACGCCAGCGCGCCCGCCGCCAGATAGATGTGCCGCCAATCCACGGAGCCCAGCACGCCCGGCAGCGCATGCGGCGCGGCCGAGCCGATGGTGAGCGCGCCGACGACGATGCCGATCAGCAAGCCCAGATCGCCATGCTGCCGCCGCGCGGGATTCACGCCCTTCGGCCTGTCGGCCTCGGACGATCCCGCGCGCGCCCAGCCCGAGGCCAGCTTCATCGCGACCGGGTAGACGCCCGCCATCGCCGCGCCGGCCACGAAGCGCAGCGCATAGGCGCCGAGGCCCGCGGGCTCGATGAAGGCCTGCGCGATGGTGCCCAGCCCCGCCACACTTGCCGCGCCGAAGAACAGCGCCCGCGACGGCCAGCGATCGGCGAGGGACAGCAGCGCGGAGGTGATCGTCCCCGCCACAAAACCCAGCTGCACCGCCGCGATCAGCCAGCCCGCCTCGCTGCGCGTCACGGCGCCATCGCGCAGCAGCGCCGGCACCGCCGCCGTGCCCGCGAACCAGATCGCGGGGGCGAGCATGATCGCACCCGTCAGCAGGGCAAGATTGCGGATCTTCGCGCCGGTCATGCGTCACCCCTCGGCATATCGCTTGCATGCCATGCCCCGCATCGCGGCGCCACCGGGGCGCCGCCCGCCGGAGATCCAAAGCCTTGCGCATCACCCGCCGCGCCCTCGCCGCTCCAATCCTCACCGGCCTTGCCGCATCCGGCGGCGCGGTGGCGCAAACCACGGCAGCGGCATGGCCCGCACGGCCCGTCTCCATCGTCGTTCCCTTCGTGCCGGGCGGCCCGTCGGACCTGCTGGCGCGCTCCCTTTCCGGCCCGCTCCAGGCCGCGATCGGCCAGAGCGTGCTGGTGGAGAACCGCACCGGCGCGAACGGCGTCGTCGCCGTGCAATACGTCACGCGCCAGCCGGCCGATGGCCACACGATCTTCATCGCGGCGAGCGGCCTCATGACCATCACGCCCGTCCTCAACGCGCGCCCGCCCTTCGACCCCGAGCAGGATCTGACTGCGCTCACGCTCGCCATCAGCGCGCCCAACCTGCTCGTGGTGAACCCCAGCGTGCCCGCCACGAACCTCACCGAGCTCATCGCCTGGCTGAAGGCGAACCCGACGCGCGCCTCCTACGGCTCCTCCGGCATCGGCTCGTCGGAGCATCTGGGAATGGAACTGTTCAAGCTGCGCACCGGCACCGAGCAGACACATATCCCCTATCCAGGTGGCGGCGCGGCCGCGACGGATCTCCTGGCCGGCACCCTGCAGCTCTCGCTGCTGAACATCGCGACCGTGGTGCCGCATGTGCAGGGCGGGCGGCTGCGCGCCATCGCGGTGGGCAGCGCCGAGCGCCACCCGCTGCTGCCCGATGTGCCCACCTTCGCGGAAGCGGGCCTGGCCGACTACACCACCGGAAGCTGGCACGGCCTGGTCGCGCCGCGTGGCCTGCCCGCGCCACTCCAGGCCCGCATGGAGGAGACGCTGCGCTCCACCCTGCGCAACCCCGAGATCGCCGCGCGCCTCGCCGCCACCGGCTTCACCGTGCAGGCGACGGATTCCGCCACCCTCTCGCGCACCATCAACGCCGACCTCGCCCGCTGGCGAGAGGTGGTGCGCAGCGCGGGCATCAGCGTGAGCTGACGCGCCTCAGCGCCGCGAACTGGTCACGTAGAAGGGCGCCGGCTCCGCCTTCGGCAGGTAGTCCGCATAGAAGTCGCGCATGAAGGGCAGCACGCGGCGCGAGATCAGGCGCCGCCGCTCCTCTTCCTCCGTGCGCGGGCGCTTGAGAAGATCGGCGAGCGCCGCCAGCGCCGCCTCCTTGTCCACACGGGTGAACTTGCGGTCGCGGTAGATCACCTCGCCCGCGACCATCACGGATTCCACGCCACCGGTCTTGGCCCGCTGCACCACGGCCGAGAGCACATCCGTGTCCTCGTCCAGGAAGGGGAAGGCCACCTGCCGCCAGTCGAGCAGCACGAGATCCGCCGCCGCCCCCGGCACCAGGCGCCCGATCTTCTCGCCGAAGCCGGTGGTGGCCGCGCCATGCTCCGTTGCCATGCGGAACACCTGCGCGGGGGTCGGCACATCGGCCTCGTTCATCCCCGGCACGCGGTGCTGGCGCAGCACCATGCGCATCTCGACCAGCATGTCGCGGTCATCGTTCAGCCCAGCCTCGTCAATGCCGATGGCGACGCGCACGCCGCGCTTTTCCCAATGATTCAGCGAAGCCACACCGCTGCGCAGCCGGAGGTTGGAGGAGCAGTTGTGGCAGATGCGCGTGCCCGTCTCCGCCACGCGCTCCACCTCCGCCTCCGTGAGCCAGACGCCATGGCCCAGCGTGCAATGCGGGCCCAGCAGGCCGGCGCGATCAAGCTGCTCCAGCGCGCCGACGCCCGCGCGCTTGTGGGCATAGGCCTTCTGGTACTGCGTCTCCAGCAGATGGATGTGGTGCGGCACGCCGGTGCGCTCACAGGCCTCGCGCACGCGCTCCAGCGCCGCATCGCTGCACCAGTGGAGGTTGGCGGGTGCCAGCTGGATCGCGATGCGCCCGTCGTCAGCGAAACGGGAACGCAGCTCGTCGAAGAGCGCGAAGTGATCATCGAGCGGCGCCAATTGCCGCGCCAGCATGGGCGCCAGGTCGCGCGCCAGATCCGCCGGAAGGCGCGCCAGGAACTGCTGATCGGCCTCATAGACCAGCAGGTTCTGGTCGCGGATGCCATGCGCGTAGGAGACGCGCATGCCAAGATCCTGGTAGGCGCGCAGCGTCTGCGTCGCACCCGCGATCATGTTGGACAGCGGCACAGGGAGGCGGCCTTGCAGATGCTGCACCGTGGTGATGCCGCTCTCGACCATCTCGAAGGCCGAGTAGAGGGTGTCGAGCCTCAGATCCACGCTGCGGGCCGCGAGCCGTGTGCCGAACCAAAGCTCCAGCGGCATGTCGGGCGAGCCCAGTTGCAGCGGCGTCAGGCCCACATGGTGATGCGCGTTCACGAAGCCCGGAATCACCACATGATTCTCGGAGCCCAGCACCTCATCCACCTGGTGCCGCCGCGCGAGATCCTCATAGGGCCCGATCTCGAGGATCACGCCATCCTCCTGCAGGACGGCGCCATTCTCGATGACCTCAACGCGGTCACGGTCCAGCGCGCGGCAGATGACGTGGCGCCCGCGGATCAGGCTGCGGCTCATCGGGCGAGGCTCCGGGGCTGCATCATGCCGTCACATCCTTCTGATGGTGTGGGCAAGGCTATCGCGCCGCAGCGCGCAGCGTCAAAGCGCGGCGGCGCTTGAAAGCGGCAGCGCATTCATCCCACACTCCGTCCAAATGGCGCCGGCACGGTCCTCATCTGGAAGGGAATGACCCCGATGACACTTGGGCTTCGCAGAATGCTCTTGGCCGCAGCCGCCCTGCTGGGCTTCGGCGCGACATCCAACGCGCAAGAATTCCCGCAGCCGGGACGCCCGCTCATGCTCGTCACCGGCTTTCCCGCCGGCACCGCGCCGGACATCTATGGGCGCCTCATCCAGGCCCGCGTGCAGCAGGAACTGGGCGTGCCGGTGGTGATCGACATCCGCGCCGGCGCCTCGGGCAATATCGGCATGGAATACGCGGCCCGCGCCGCGCCCGATGGCCATACGGTGCTGATCGCCACTTCCGCCATGCTTTCCATCAGCCCCTCGGTCTTCCCGCGCATGCCGGTGGACACGCAGGCCGACTTCATCCCGCTGCTCACCACCTTCGAGGCGCCGAACTTCCTCACCGTGAGCCCCGAGCGCCGGCCGCAATTCACCGATTGCCACGCCGTGATCCGCGCCGCGCGGGCCGCACCCGGCCGGATGAACTATGCCAGCACCGGCATCGGCGCCTCGACGCATCTCGCCGCCGCGCAATTCGCGGTCGCCTTCGGGCTTGATCTCGTGCACGTGCCCTATCGCGGCGGACCCTTTGCCATCACGGCGCTTTACCAGGGCGATGTGGACCTCTTCTTCTACCAGACCGGCCCGGTGATCGAGGCCTATCGCCAGGGCCGCGTGCGCCTGCTGGGCGTCACCTCCGCGACCCGCGTGCCGGCGGTGCCCGAGATCCCCACCATCGCCGAAGCCTGTGACCTGCCGGGCTTCGACAGCACCACCTGGTACAGCCTGCTGGTGCCCGCCCGCACGCCGGCCCCCATCGTCCGCCGCCTCTCCGAGGTCTTCACCCGCGTGGCGCGCGAGCCCGAGATCGAGGAACGCGTGATCGCCATGGGCTTCACCCCCGCGGTTGCCGATGGCGCGGCGACCAGCGCCCGCCTCGCACGGGATCTGGTCAGCTGGCGCGCGATCGTCGAGCGCGTGGGCGCGCGGGTGGAGTAGGCTTCAGGACGCCAGCGCCAGCGCCTCGCGCTGACGCAGCTGCGGCAGCACATCGCGCCCCAGCCGCTCCAGCGCCGCCAGCACGCTGCCCTGCGGCAGGCCAGAGAAGCCCATGTAGAGGCTCATATGCGACGGCCGCAGCACGCGCATGTCATGCGCCAGGATGCGCGCCACCTTCTCCGCGGGGCCGATCGGGGCGCGCTCCAGCAGCCATTCCACGCTGGGCTCGCCCTCATAGGGGACGGAGCGCATCATCACGCCGTCGCGCGGGGGCACGTCGTCGCGCAGCGAAAGCGTGGCGCGCGCGAGCTTGAGCAACCCCTCCGCCGCCTGCCGCTGCTCCGCCGCATCCTCGGTGACAAAGACATAGCGTTGGATGCCGAGCGGGATGTCGCGCCCCGTGAAGCCGCCCGCGCGATAGCCGGCCTCCGCCTTCGCCTTCAGCGGAAGCGCGGCCTCGGCCTCGCGCAGGCCTTGGCTGATCAGCGGGGTCGCCCCGCAACGCGCGGCCCGGGCCAGCAATTCCGGACTGCCGCCGGCGAGGTAGAGCGGTGGCATCGCGCCCGGGATGCAGATCGGCGTCTCGGGAATCCGGTAATGCGTGCCGGCATGATCCACGATGCCGGTGGCGAGCCCCTGCTCCAGGATATCCCACCCCTCAGTCAGGATTTCCGTCCGCGCCGAGAGATCCACGCCGAAGCTGCGAAATTCATGGGGCTGATGCCCCGTGCCGATGCCGAGGTTGAGCCGCCCGCCGGTCAGCACCTGCAGCATGCCCACTTCCTGCACCACACGCAGGGGGTGGTGCAGCGGCAGCACCACCACGGCAGGCCCCAGGCGGATGCGCCTGGTCAGCGCCGCACAATGCGCCGTCATCATGAGCGGCGATGCGCAGACCGAGGCGCTGGTGAAGTGGTGCTCGGCGAACCAGGTGGAATCGAAGCCCAGCGCCTCGGCCATCTGTACCGCCTCGGTCGTCAGCGCCATCACCTGCCCGGGCGTCTCCTCCGCGTGGTTGAGGGACATCAGGTTGAACAGGGCGAAATCCATGCGATGGCCTTTCCCGCGATGCGGAGACGGGGAAGTAAACAGGGCTTTCGCCCGGCATGCAAAGCGTCGCGCGCGAATTGACATCACGCCGAACGCCCGCCTAGCGTTTCGACGTCCAAGGCATGAACCGACGCGACAGCGCGGCCCAAAAAATCAACGCGGCACGCCGCGAACGAGAGGGAAGAGACGAGCATGAGTGACAGCACCAAGGCGGGCCTCCGCCGACGTGGGCTTTTGGGCGCGGCGGGCGCAACCGCCGCCATCACCGGCTTTCCGCGCCTCGGCTTCACCCAGCCGCGGCAGCCCATCAAGGTGGGCGTACCCACCATCCTCTCGGGCCGCGTGGCGCAGCTCGGCATCTCCTCCCGCAATGCGATGCAGATCGAGGTGGACGCCTTCAACGCCGCAGGCGGCCTGGATGGGCGGCCGATCGAGCTGGTCGTGCGCGACAGCCGCGGCACGCCCGCCGAAGCCGCGCGCCTGGCGCGCGAGATGATCACCAGCGAAGGCTGCGAATTCCTGCTGGACGCCGAGGCCTCGGGTGGTGGCTTCGCCGTGCATGAAGTGGTGCGCGAGACGGGGACCGTCACGCTGCACATCAATTCCGAGACCTCCTCGCTGACCGCCGATCCACGCCAGCGCTTCTGGAACGCGTTCCGCGTGGCCCGCCAGGGCGTGCATGACTCCATCGCGGGCGGCCACTACGCCGCGCAGGTCGCGCGGCAGCGGAACCTGCGCCGCTGGATGACCATCTCGCCCGACTATGCCTATGGCCGCGACACCACGGCCGAGTTCGTGGAATTCGCCCGCAGCTTCAACAGCGACATCCAGGTGACGGGCGAGACCTGGCCGCGCCTCTTCCAGCCCGACTACACCGAGAACATCACGCGCCTCAGCCAGGGCCGCCCGCAGGCCATCTATTCCTGCCTCTGGGCAGGTGACCTCGTGACCTTCGTCGAGCAGGCCTCGATCTTCGGCCTCTTCGCGCAGTCGCAGTTCTTCGCGGTGAACATGGCCGATTACACGACGCTGCAGCAGGTGCGGAACCTGCCGCGCGGCGTGCATTCGGGCAACCGCTACCTGAAGAACTTCCCCGACGTGCCAGGCAACCTCGCTTTCGCCAATGAGTACAACCGCCGCTTCAACGTCTTCCCGACCAACTGGTCCTGGCAGGCGGCAACGGGCGTACGCCTGCTGACGACGGCACTCCGGCAGGTGGGCGGCACCGATCCGCGCGCCGTCGCGGCCAAGCTGAAGGGCATGACGATCGAGAGCCCCTTCGGTGCCGAAGGCTCTGTCACCATGCGCGCCGAGGACCAGACGCTGGTGGGCTATGCGATCGGCTGGGGCACCACGGTCAGCCAGGACCCCTTCGTCGAGAACATGCAGAAGGCCGACTGGGCGATGATCCTGCGCCTCGAGGCCGAGTGGAAGCGCGCCAAGGGCTGGGGCTGAGCCCAGCACCACCGGCCTGAACCGGGGGCGGCCGCGCGGCCGCCCTGCCCCCTCTCTCCGCGCGGAAGCCGCTGATGGAACTCACCGAACTGACCGAATGCGTCACCTCCCTCTCCTGCGTCGTCACGCAGGTGGCGGCGGGGCTGACCATCGGCATGCTGCTGTTTCTCGTCGCCTCCGGGCTCACGCTCATCTTCGGCGTGCTGGGCCTGGTGAATTTCGCGCATGGCTCGTTCTACATGATGGGCGCCTATTTCGCGCTCGCCGCCTATGGCGTGACCAACAGCTTCGCCATGGCGGTACTCGCCGGAACGCTGGGCGCCGCCCTGCTCGGCCTGTTGTTCGAGCGCTTCCTGCTGAGCCGCATCTACGGGCAGGACGTGCTGATGCAGCTGCTCGTCTGCTACGGCATCATCCTCATCCTGGATGACGTGGTGAAGATCGTCTGGGGGGCGGACTTCCGGAGCATGGGCGTGCCCGACGCCTTTCGCCAGCCGCCTTTCCTCATCGGCGGCGGCATCATCCCCTATTTCTACGCCATCCTCTTCGGCATCACCGCGCTGATCGCCGCGGGCCTCGCCTACGGCATGGGCCGCACGCGCTTCGGCCGCACCGTCCGCGCGGCGGCGATCAATCCTGGCATGGTGGGCGCGCTCGGCATCAACACCACCATCATCTATGCGGCGGTCTTTGCCATCGGTGCGGGGCTCGCGGGCGCGGCGGGTGCCCTCTCCGCCCCCATTCGCTCGGTGGTGGCCGGCGCCGGCGTCTCCATCCTGATCGAGAGCTTCATCGTCACCGTCATCGGCGGCATGGGCTCCATCGGCGGTGCGCTCGCCGCCTCGATCATCCTCGGTCTCACACGCTCCTTCGGCTCGATCGGCTTCCCGCTCTTCGTCGAGGGCGCGATGTTCGTGATCATGGCCCTCGTGCTGATCCTGCGGCCCAGCGGCCTGGGCGGGAGGCGCGGCTGATGGGCTTTGCGCGTGATGCCGGATGGGCGCTGGCCGCATTGGCGGTGTTCATCGGGCTTGAATTCATCGGCCTTCGCTCGGCCGGCTTCGTGGATTTCGTGATCCGCTTCGCCACCTTCGGCCTATTGGCGCTTTCGCTGAACCTGCTGATCGGCACGGCAGGCCTCGTCTCCTTCGGGCATGCCGCCTATTTCGGCATGGGCGCCTATGCCTTCGGCCTGCTGATGCAGACCGGGCAATGGTCCATCCCGGCCGCGATCCTGGCCGCCCTCGCCGCCACCGCGCTGCTGGCCCTGGTGGTCGGCGCGCTCTGCGTGCGCCTCTCGGAAATCTACTTCGCCTTCCTGACGCTTGCCTTCCAGATGCTGCTCTATTCGGTGATCCTCTCCTGGATCAGCCTGACCGGTGGCGACCAGGGGCTGATGGGTGGCATCCCCAAGCCCGTGTTCCTCGGCATCGACCTTGCGAGGCAGGAGCACCTGGCCGCCTTCGGCATCTTCTGCCTGCTCGTCTCCGCCGTCATCCTGCGGCAGGTGCTGCGCTCGCCCTTCGGCGCCGCGCTCCGCATGCTGCGCGACAATCCCGACCGCGCGGCCTTTGTCGGCCTCTCGGTGTTCCGCTATCGCCTCGCCGCCTTTGTCATCGCAGGCACCTTCGCGGGCCTCGCCGGCGTGCTGATGAGCCTCTACGTCTCCGGCGCCTTCCCCACCTTCGCCTTCTGGACCACCTCGGGCGAGGCGATCTTCATGATCATGCTGGGCGGCGTCTCGGTCTTCCTGGGCCCGCTCGTCGGCACCGCCATCTTCCTCATGCTGAACGACTGGATCACGGCGCTGACCGAGCATCACGGCCTCTTCCTGGGCGCCATCCTGCTCGTCATCGTGCTCGGGCTGCGCAAGGGGCTGCTCGACGTGATCGTCGAGCACTGGCGCGCCCGCAAGGAGAAGCAGCCATGAACTTCGCGGGACGCATCGCCGTCGTCACCGGCGGCGCCAGCGGCATCGGCGCGGCCTGTTCGCGCATGCTGGCCGAGCGCGGCGCCAAGGTCGTCGTCACCGACCGCGATCTCGCCCGCGCCGAAGCGCTCGCGGCCGAGATGGGCGGCACGGCCATGGCGCTGGATGTGGGAAGCCGCGCCGCCAATGATGAAGCTGCCGCCGAGATCGAAGCGCGGCATGGCCCGGTCGACATCCTCGTCACCTCCGCCGGCGTGCTGCAACGCCCGCTGCGCGCCGAGCAACTGAGCGAAGCCGATGTCGAGGAGGTGGTCCGCATCGACCAGATCGGCACCTGGAACTCCGCCGTCGCCTTCGGCGCGCGCATGGCAAGGCGCGGCCAGGGCAGCATCGTGACCATCGCCTCCATCGCCGGCATGCGCTCCATGCCGTTGCACGCCTATTCGCCCGCCAAGGCCGCGGTGATCGAGATGACACGCTGCCTCGCCGCCGAATGGGGCCGCTCCGGCGTGCGGGTGAACGCCGTCTCGCCCGGCTTCACGCTCACACCCGCGCTCGCCCACGCCATCGCCGCGGGTGAGCGCGATCCGAGCCTGCTGGAAGGCGCCGCCGCCCAGGGGCGCATGGTCACGCCGGAGGACATCGCGGAGGCCGTGCTGTTCCTGGCCTCCGACGCCGCGCGCAGCATCACCGGCATCAACCTGCCGGTGGATGCGGGCTGGCTGGTTGCCGGCTCCTGGGCCACCTATGGCGGCCTGCCGCCCGCGCGGGGGAACCTGCCATGACCGGCCATCTCGAGCTGCGCGGATTGCGCAAGGCCTTCGGCGGCGTGGTCGCGACCGATGATGTGAGCCTGATCTTCGAGCCCGGCACGCTTTCGGCCATCATCGGCCCCAATGGCGCGGGCAAGACCACGCTGTTCCACCTCATCACCGGCAAGCTGCCCGTGACCGCGGGCCAAGTGCTGCTGGACGGCGTCTCGATCACCGGGCTCGACCGGCGGGAGATCGTGCGCCGCGGCATAGGCCGCGCCTTCCAGGTCGCGAACCTGTTTCCGACCTTCACCGTGGAGGACAGCCTGGCCGCCGGCCTCATGGCCCATGCCGGGCGCACGGCCAGCCTGTTGCAGAGCTTCCCGCCGCCCGACGTGAAGCGCCAGGCGGAGGAGGTGATGGAATTATGCGGCCTCACCCACCTCGCCCGCACCGAAGCGCGACATCTCAGCCATGGCGACCAGAAGCTGCTCGACATCGCGCTGGCCTTGGCGTTGGAGCCGCGCGTCCTGCTGCTGGATGAGCCCACCGCCGGCATGGGGCCGGAAGAGCGCTGGCGGATGATCGAGCGCGTGCAGCGCCTCTGGGCCGCGCGTGGCCTCACGCTCATCTTCATCGAGCACGACATGGATATCGTCTTCAAGATCGCGCAGAACGTGCGCGTGCTGCGCTATGGCGCCGTGCTGGCGGAAGGCACGCCCGAGGAGGTGCGCCGCAACCCCGCCGTGGTCGAGGCCTATCTCGGCGCGGAGCACGCCCTATGAACAGCAACGGGCCGACCGAACTGGTGGTGGACGGCCTGGACGCCGCCTATGGCGCGAGCCAGGTGCTGTTCGGCGTGAAGCTGGAGGTGGAGCGCGGCGAGACGCTGGCGCTCATGGGCCGCAACGGCGCCGGCAAGAGCACGACCTTCAAGGCCATCGCCGGCCTGTTGCCGCCCAAGGCCGGGCGCGTTGTCATCCGCGGGCAGGATGTGGCGGGGCAGAAGCCCTATCGCATCGCCCGCGCCGGCATCGCCTATGTGCCCGAGGACCGGCAGGTCTTTCCCGAGCATACGGTGGAGGAGAACCTGGAGATCGCCGAGCGCGCCGGTGTCGGCGGCAGCGAATGGAACCGTGCACGCGCCTTCGAGATGTTCCCGCTCCTGCAGCCGCTCTGGCGCCGCATGGCGGGCCGGCTTTCGGGCGGCGAGCAGCAGATGCTCACCATCGCCCGCAGCCTGATGGGCAACCCCGCCGTGCTGCTGCTGGACGAGCCCTCGGAAGGGCTTGCGCCGCTGATCGTGCAGGAGATCGGCGCGCTGATCCGCCGCCTGCGTGCACTCGGTACCACCATCATCCTGGCGGAGCAGAACAGCCGCTTTTGCCTGGCCGTCGCCACCCGCGTCGCCGTCATCGACAAGGGCAGCATCGTCTGGCGCGGCAGCGTGGAACAGTTCCGCGCAGACCCTGAGGTGCAGGCGCGCTACCTCCAGGTCTGACCTGCGTTGCACGCACTTGACGCCAAGCCGCATGAGCAAAACCATGCGGCCAGAGGAGACACGCAACCATGCCCGACACCATGATGCCCGCCGAGACTCTGGACGCCATCATCATCGGCGCGGGCTTCTCCGGCATGTATCAGCTGCATCTGCTGCGCGACAAACTCGGCCTCAATGTCCGCGTGCTGGAAATGGGCGATGGCGTGGGCGGCACCTGGTACTGGAACCGCTATCCCGGCGCCCGCTGCGACAGCGAGAGCCATTCCTACTGCTACATGTTCTCGAAGGAACTCCAGCAGGAATGGGAATGGTCCGAGCGCTATCCGCAGCAGCCCGAAATCATCCGCTACATGAACTGGGTGGCCGACAAGCTCGATCTCAAGCGCAGCATCCGCTTCGGCACCAAGGTCACGGGTGCGCGCTACGATGAGGCGGCCAATCTCTGGCGCGTGAGCACGGCGGCCGGCGAGAGCTTCACCGCCACCTGGCTCATCACCGCGGTCGGCTGCCTCTCCACCGCCAATGTGCCGAAGATCCCCGGGCTCGAATCCTTCGAGGGCGACTGGTACCACACCGGCGAGTGGCCGCATGAGGGCGTGGACTTCACGGGCAAGCGCGTGGGCCAGATCGGCACCGGCTCCACCGGCATCCAGGCCGTGCCGGTCATCGCAGCGCAGGCGAAGCACCTCACCGTCTTCCAGCGCACCGCCAATTACAGCGTGCCCGCCCACAATGCGCCGCTGACGCCCGAATTCCGCCAATGGGTGCGAGACAACTACGAATATCTCCGCCAGGTGATGACCAGCAACACCAACGGCCATCCCTTCACCATCGCCGACCGCTCGGCGCTCTCCGTCAGCGAGGCCGAGCGCGAGGCTCTGTTCGAGAAGGCCTGGGAGAAGGGCGGCCTGCAGTTCCGCGCCACCTTCGGCGACATCCTCACCAGCCTGGAAGCCAATGCGACAGCGGCCGAGTTCATCAAGCGCAAGATCCGCGGCATCGTGAAGGACCCCGCGACGGCGGAGCTGCTCGCCGATATCGACCACCCCTACGCCGCGAAGCGCCCGCCCATCGACAGCCATTATTTCGAGGCCTTCAACCGCGACAATGTGACGCTGGTGGATGTCCGCAACGCCCCCATCGAGCGCATCACGCCGCGCGGCATCGTCACCGGCGGGCGCGAATACGAGGTGGACATCATCGTCTTCGCCACCGGCTTCGATGCGATGACCGGCCCGCTGCTGCGCCTCAACATCGAGGGCCGCGACGGCCTGCCGCTGCGCGAGGCCTGGGCCGCCGGGCCGCGCAGCCATCTGGGCCTGCAGGTCCCGGGCTTCCCCAACATGTTCACCATCACCGGCCCGGGCAGCCCCTCGGTGCTGTGCAACATGCCGGTCGCCATCGAGCAGCACGCCGAATGGATCATGGACTGCATCGCGCATCTGCGCGCCCATGGCATCGCCCGCATGGAAGCGAGCGAGGCGGCGGCGGATGCCTGGGTGGCGGAAGTGAACCGCGCCGCCGATGCCACGCTGCTGCCCCAGGCCTCCAGCTCCTGGTATCTGGGCGCCAATGTGCCCGGCAAGCCGCGCGTCTTCATGCCCTATGCGGGCGGCATGGCGCATTACGCGAAGATCTGCGCCGAGGTGGCAGCCAAGGGCTATGAGGGCTTCACGCTGACAGCCTGAGGCGGATGGGCTAAGGGGGGCTATGGATCTCGAAGCCCTCCGCCCCCACGCCCACCGCGTCCTGACCGACGCCGCCATCCCGGAATTGCCGAACCACTACCGCGGCAAGGTGCGCGAGAATTACGACCTGCCCGATGGCAGCCGCATCCTGATCTCGACCGACCGGCTGAGCGCCTTCGACCGCATCCTCTGCGCCATCCCCTTCAAGGGCCAGGTGCTGACTCAGACGGCGCGCTTCTGGTTCGAGCAGACGGCCGACATCTGCCCCAACCACGTGATCGCCTATCCGGACCCCAATGTCGTCATTGGCAAGCGGCTCGACATCCTGCCGGTCGAAATCGTGGTGCGCGACTACCTGGCCGGCACCACCGGCACCTCCATCCTGACGCTCTACAAGGCCGGTCAGCGCGAGATGTATGGCGTGACGCTGCCCGACGGCATGCGCGACAACCAGCGCCTGCCACACCCCATCATCACGCCCACCAGCAAGGAGTTCGACGGCGGGCATGACGCGCCGCTCACACCCGCCGAGATCCTGGAGCGCAAGCTCCTGACGCCCGCGCAATGGGAGCAGCTCTCCGCCTATGCGCTGGCGCTCTTCGCACGCGGCCAGAAGATGGCGGCCGAGCGCGGGCTGATCCTGGCCGACACCAAGTATGAATTCGGCACCGATGCCGAGGGCCGCATCATCCTGGCCGATGAGGTCCATACGCCCGACAGCAGCCGCTACTGGCGCGCGGCCAGCTTCCAGTCCCGCTTCGAGGCGGGCGAGAAGCCCGAGAGCTTCGACAAGGACTTCGTCCGCAGCTGGGTCGCCGCCCGCTGCGACCCGTACCACGACGAGATCCCCGAAATCCCGCAGGACCTCATCCTCGGCACGGCGGCCGTTTATATCGAGGCCTATGAGACCATCACCGGCCAGCGCTTCACCCTGCCTGAGGGCGAGGGCCGCGTGCTCGATCGCGTACGCGCGAACCTGGCGCCTTACTTCACCCGCTGAACAGCCCGTCGATCCAGGCCGCCGTGGCGCAGAGCGCCGCGTCGCGATCCGGCAGGCCCATGAGCTGCACGCCCACCGGCATGCCATCCACCACCAGGATGGGCAGGCTGAGCGAGGGCCCGCCCACCATGGACCAGGGCGAGAGGAAGCTGCGGCTGCCCGTCTTCATATGCGCGCCGGCCTGATCGCCCGCCGCGCCATCCACCGGCGCCGGGCCTGAGGACGCGAGCGTGATGAAGCCATCCACACCAGCGCCGATCGCGGCGATGGCGGCACGGATCGCATCGCGCTCGGCCAGCGCGCGGCGGTAATCGGCCGGCGTCATCGCGAGGCCATGGGCGATGCGCGCGCGCACCGCCTCGCCCAGGGCACCCTCGCCATGCGCCGCCATCCAGGCGGCATAGGGCCAGCGCGCCTCATACGTGATGATGTCGTTGGAAATGCGGTCGGCCGCGAGCAGAAGGCGCTCGACTTCCGCCATCGCGCCATCGCTGCCGGCCTCGATGATGCCGACACCCGCCTGCTCCATCGCCGCCAGCGCGCGCGTGAAGCCCTCCCGCGTGGCGGCATCCAGCTCCGCCCAACCCTGCGTGCGCAGCCAGGCGAGGCGGCGCGGCCGGACCGCGCGCGGCGGCTCGGGCGTGCCGGTCAGCCCTGGATGGCCATTGTGCCCGCCAGCCCGCGCCGAAATCTCCCAGGCCGTGCGCCAGGCATCGGCCAGCGAGGCCGCCATCGGGCCGATATGGTCCTGGCTCGGCGCGATGGCGTGCATCCCCGCGACGTTCAGCGCCCCCCAGCTCGGCTTGAAGCCGTAGATCCCATTGAACGAGGAGGGCCGGATCAGCGAGCCACCCGTCTGGTTGCCAATGGCCACCGGCACCATCCCCGCCCCCACCGAAGCGCCGCTGCCGCTGGAGGAGGCGCCCGCCGTGCGCGTCGCGTCAAACGGGTTCCGCGTGGGCGGCGCGCGGCCGATGGTCAGCTCCGGCACCTGCGTCTTGCCCAGGATCACGCCGCCCGCAGCCCGCAGCGCCATGACGCAGGCGGCGTCCAGCGTGTCCACATGCCCACGGAAGACAGTGCTGTTCATCTCGCCCGGCATGCCGCGCACCGCGAGCGTGTCCTTGATGCCGAGCGGGCAGCCATCCAGCGCCGAGAGCGGCCGCCCCGCGCGATACCGCGCCGCCGAAGCGTCCGCCGCCGCTCGCGCGCCCGCGATGTCGAGATGCGCGAAGGCCCGCAGCTCCGCCTCGCGCAGGGCGATCACCTCCAGCCCGCGCTCCAGCAGGGCGCGGGGCGTATCCGTGCCCGCGACGAAAGCGGCACGCGCACCCTCGAAATCCGCCGGGCGCCGCGCAGGATCATAGCCGCCCTGCGGCGCACCAAGGTTGCGGGTGACGATCCTCGGCATTCGGCACTCCTCCAGGCCGCGCATCCTTCCGCCGGACGCGGCGGCGCACAAGCGCAGCGCGCGATTTCATTTGGCCCCGCGCGGCGCGGGCCGCATCATGCCCGCAATCGAGAAGAGGACGTCTCATGCCGCTTGCCCGACGCACGCTCCTGGCCGGGGCTGCCGCCCTGCCGCTGCCCGCCCTTGCCCAGCCCGCCTGGCCCAACCGGCCGATCCGCGCCATCGTCTCCTTCCCGCCCGGCGGCGCGATCGACACCACGACGCGACTCATCGCCCCCTTCCTCTCCGAGAGCCTGGGCCAGCCCATCGTCACCGAGAACCGCACCGGCGCCACCGGCACCATCGCCGGCGCGGCGGTGGCGAGCGCCGCGCCCGATGGCTACACGCTGCTCTTCGATGCCTCGACGCATGCCTCCGCGCCGCATCTCGTGCGCAACCTGAACTTCTCCTACGCGACCGGCTTCGCGCCGGTGACGCAGCTCACCTCCGTGCCGCTCATCCTGGTGGCGCATCCTTCCGTGCCGGCCAACACCATCGCGGAGTTCCTGGCCCTCGGCAGGGCGCGGGCGGCGGCGGGGCAGCCGCTGACCTATGCCTCCTCCGGCAATGGCTCGGCCGCGCATTATGCGGCCGTGCTGTTTCTCCAGCGCGCGGGCTGGGAAGCCACGCATGTGCCCTTCCGCGGCGGCGGGCCCGCCGTGCAGGCGCTGCTGTCGGGCACGGTGCAGTTCCACATGGGCACCGCCGCCTCCTCCACCGCGCTCGTCCAGAACGGTCAGCTCAAGGGCTATGCGGTGACCATGCGCGAGCGCATCCCGCAATTGCCGGACACGCCGACGCTGAACGAAAGCGGCATGCCCGGCTATGAATGGACCGAATGGGGCGGCGTCTTCGCCCCCGCCGGCACGCCCGATGCGATCCTGGACCGCCTCAACACCGTGATTCGCGAGGCCCTGGCCCAGCCCGCCGTGCGCGAACGCCTCGGCGCCATCGGCATGCTGCCGGTCGCCTCGCCCCGTGCGGCCTTCGCCACCTATGTGCGCGAGCAGCAGGAGCTGGTGGGCCGCCTGACGCGCGAGGCGAATGTCACGCTGGACTAACCTCGGCCATCAACGCGGGATCGGCATGACCACCGGCTTCGAACTCGCGATCGAGCGCCACATTGCCGCCCCGCCGGAGCGCGTCTTTCAGGTCTGGACGGCCCGCCTCGCCGAATGGTGGGCGCCCAGGCCCTGGCGGACGAAGATCATCGAACAGGAGTGGCGCCCCGGCGGCCGCAGCGCCCTGCGCATGACGGGGCCAGAGGGCGCAGTCTCGGAGATGGAGGGCGTGGTGCTGGAGTTCATCCCGAACCGCAGCATCGTCTTCACCAACGCCTTCACCGCGGGATGGGTGCCGCAGAAGCCCTTCATGGTGGGCCTCTTCAGCTTCGCGCCCGAGGGCGTGGGCACGCGCTACCGCGCCGCCGCCCGCCTCTGGGATGCCGAGACCCAGGCCCAGCATGAGGCCATGGGCTTCCACAGGGGCTGGACCCACGTGGCTGAGCAACTCGCGGCTTTGGCCGAGGGTCGTTAGCCCGGCGCGGGCACCAGCCCCGCATACCAGTCGCCGATCTCGGAGGAGGTGGCGAAGGCCACCTCCGGGTGCGCCGCCAACTCCTGCATCACCGCGGTGAAGCTCTCCATCCGGTGCGGCACGCCGATCACATGCGGGTGCAGCGCCACCGTCATCACCCGCGTGCGGGAAAATCCATCGCGCGCGAAATAGGCCAGGCTGTCGCGGATGCGATTGGCCAGCGCGGCCGAGGCGTGCTGCCCCACCACATAGATCGGCACGTCGTTCAGCTCGACCGTGTAAGGCAGGGAGAGCATGGGGCCGGCCTCGGTGGTCATCCACGCCGGCACGTCATCCACCAGCCAGTCATGCAGGAATTCGACGCCGTTCCGCCGCAGCACCTCGGGCGTATCGGCCTTCTCGCTCAGCCCCGCCCCCAGCCAGGCGCGCACCTTCTGCCCGGAGAAGCGGCGCATGATGCCAAGCGACTCTGCCACGACCTCCGCGTCGTTCTCGATGGTGGCCAGCGCCTTCTGGTAGAGGCCGTGGCCCACGAATTCCCAATCGGCCTTCAGCATCGCCTCCGCGAGGCGCGGGTAATGCGTGCAGATCTGCGCGTTGGAAAGGTTGGAGGCTCGGATGCCGAGCCCTGCGCACAAATCAAGCAGGCGCGGCATGCCGACGCGCAGCCCGTATTCCACCCAGGTGAAGTTGGGAACGTCCGGCACGGCACGGATGCCGTGCGGCGGCGGCAGGATGGCACGCGGCATGGGCTGGTCGAAGGGCCAATGCTCGACATTGACCGCGACGTTCACGATGACCCGCTTGCCCTTGTAGGGCGGCAGCGGATGCTGGTCGCTCTCCATCTGGAAGGGGATACGGGGGTTGGCGTCAGGCATGGGTCGCTCCGGCTGGGGGCCGAAGCTTTGCCACGCCGGGCGGGCGGGTCAATCCGCGCGAATATTGGCGCGGCGGATCGCCTCGGCCCAGCCCGCGCGGTCGCGCTGCATGCGCGCGGCGAAACCCTCCGGCCCCTCCACGATCGGCGTCAGCCCGTTCTCCAGCAGGCGCTGCCGCAGCATGGGGTCGCGCAACGCGGTCGCCACCGCCTCCGCCCAGCGCCGCGTCACGGCCTCGGGCATCCCGCGCGGACCGCACAGGCCGAACCAGCCCGCCACCTCCAGCCCTGGCACGCTTTGCGACAGACGCGGCGCGCTGGCGAATTCCGGCACGCCCTCGGCATCGGCCAGCGCCAGCAAACGCAGCTCGCCACCCTGGATCTGCCGCATGACGTCGCCAAGATTGGTGATGAGGAGATCCGTCCGCCCCGCGATCACATCGAGAGCCGCCGGCGCCGCCCCGCGATAGGGCACATGCACAAGATCGAGCCCCGCCATGGCCGCAAGCCGCGCGCCGGTCAGATGCTGCGCCGACCCCACGCCGGCACTCGCATAGGTGACGCTGCCCGGTCGCGCGCGGGCAGCCGCGATGAGGTCGCCCATGCTCTGATAGGGGCCGCGCGCGCCGGTCACCGCGCCGTAGCTGGAGAGCGCGACATTCGCGACCGGCACCAATTCCGTGCGGGGATCAATGGCGAGGTTGGCACCCGGCATCTCCGGCCCGATGGTCATCGTGCCCATGGGGCAGAGCAGCAGCGTGTTGCCATCCGCCGCACCCCGCGCCACCGCTTCGGCCGCGATCATGCCATTCGCCCCCGTGCGGTTCTCCACCACCACGCGCGCGCCGCCGGATTGGCTGAGGCCCTCGGCGATCAGCCGCGCGACGAGATCGCCCGTGCCGCCGGGCGCGAAGCCCACCAGGATGCGCGGCTGCGCGAAGGCGAGGCCCGGCGCCAGCAGCAGCGCGGCCAGCAGGAGAAGGCGCCTCATGGCCGCATGCGCAATCCACTCGGGGCGGGGGTAAGCAGCGGCCAGGCCAGGTCGGCGAATTCGCATAGCAACCTCCTCGTGTCGCGTGGGTCGATGATCTCTTCCACCCAGAAGGCCTCGGCCGTGCGGAAGGGGCTGCGCAGCCGGTTCAGGCGCTCCTCGATCTCGGCGAGCTTCGCCGCCGGGTCTTCGGCCTCCGCCATGTCGGCGGCATAGGCGGCCTCGATCCCGCCCTCCAGTGGCAGCGAGCCCCAGCGCGCGGAAAGCCAGGCATAGCGCGGCGAATAGCGGTTGGCCGGCTGATGCACGACGCCCGCGACGCCGAAGGCATTGCGGATGATCATGGTGCACCAGGGGACCGTCGTCTGGTTCACCGCCGCCATGGCCCGCACGCCGAGGCGGATGGTGGCGGCCTTCTCGGCGGCGAGGCCCACCATGAAGCCCGGGCAGTCCTGCAGATACACGACCGGCAGGTGGAAGGTCTCCGCCAGGTCCACGAAGCGGATGATCTTGGCGCAGGCATCGGCCGTCCAGGAACCGCCATAGAAGAAGGGATCGCTCGCCATCAGCGCCACCGGTTTGCCGTTGAGACGCGCGAGGCCGGTGATGATGCTGCGGCCGAACATCCGGCCCATCTCGAAGAAGCTGCCCTGGTCCACCACCGCGTTGATGATGGGCCGCATCTGATAGACCCGCCGCCGGTCGCGCGGGATATGGGTGAAGAGCTTCTCCTCGCGCCGCGCCGGGTCATCCGTGGGCGTGGTGACGGGCGGCAGCGCATGCACGGAGGCCGGCAGGTAGGAGAGGAAGCGCCGCGCGCAGTCGAAGGCCTCAGCCTCGCTCTCCACCGCATGGTCCACGGCGCCCGCCTTGGTCTGGATCTCCCAACCGCCCAGCTCCTGCTTGGTCAGATCCTCGCCCAGGCGCTTCACCACCGGCGGCCCGGCCACGAACATGGCCGAGGTCTCCTTGGTCATCACCGAATAGTGGCTGGCCGCAAGCCGCGCGGCGCCGAGCCCCGCGACGGAACCGAGGCCCAAGCCCACCACCGGCACCACGCTGAGATTGGCGCCGGTGTAGTGATAGAGCTGCGTGCCACCCACGCCGCCCGGCAGGTTGGCGCGTCCCGTGGTCTCGATCGTCTTCACCGAACCGCCGCCGCCCGAACCCTCGATGATGCGGATGATCGGTAGCCGCAGATCATGCGCCATGCGCTCCGCCATGATCGGCTTCTCGCGGATGGTCGCGTCCGCCGAGCCGCCGCGCACGGTGAAGTCGTCGCCCACCACCACCACCGGGCGGCCATCCACCTGGGCGCGGCCCATGACGCAATTCGACGGCGTCAGGCGCTTGAGGGTGCCATCCGGCGCGTATTCCGCCTGGCCCGCGATGGCGCCCACCTCATGGAAGCTGCCCGGGTCCACCACGCCTTCGATGCGCTCGCGCACGGTGAGCCGCCCGCCCGCATGCTGCCGCGCGATCTTGTCGGCGCCGCCCAGCTTGCGCGCTTCCGCCTCGCGCGCGCGCAGCTCGTCCAGTTCGGGTTGCCAGGTCATGCCGCTTGTTCCTTCATGCTCGCCTCGACCAGGCGCTTGCGCGCCGCCTCGAGGAAGCCGGTGTTGATCTCGGCCGCGCGCATCTCGGGCGAGCGGAGCGCCGCGGCGAGGAAGGCCGCATTGATCCGCACCCCCTCGGCCGCGCATTGGTCCAGCGCCAGGGCTAGCCGCCCCAGCGCCACCTCGCGCGTCGCGCCATGGGCGATGATCTTGCCGAGCAGCGAGTCGTAATGCGGCGTCAGCAGATCGCCCGTGCCAAAGCCCGCATCCACCCGCAGATCCGGCCCCGCCTCGGGCCAGCGCAGTGCCGTGATCCGCCCGGGCGAAGGCAGGAACTGCCGCGCCGGATCCTCGGCGCAGATCCGCGCTTCCACCGCATGGCCATCGAGCGTGATGTCGGCCTGCGCGAAGGGCAGCGCCTCGCCCGCCGCGATACGGAGCTGCCATTCGACGAGGTCCAGCCCCGTGACCATTTCCGTCACCGGATGCTCCACCTGCAGCCGCGTGTTCATCTCCATGAACCAGATGCGATCGGCCTGGAGCGGCGCCTCGGCGATGAACTCCACCGTGCCCGCGCCGACATAGCCGACGGCGCGCGCGAGGTCGCAGGCGCGGCGGCCCAGTTCGGCACGCAGCGCCGCATCCATGCCCGGCGCGGGGCATTCCTCGATCAACTTCTGATGCCGGCGTTGCAGCGTGCAGTCGCGCTCATGCAGGTACAGCACATTTCCGTGCGCATCGGCGAGGATCTGCACCTCGATATGCCGCGCCTTCTCGACCAGCTTTTCCAGCATCAGCCGGTCATCTCCGAAGATCGCCGCTTCGCGCCGCGCAGCATCGAGCGCGCCCTGCAGATCCTCCGCGCGCCCCACGCGCCGCATGCCGCGCCCGCCGCCGCCGCCCACCGCCTTCACCATCACCGGGAAGCCGATGCGCGCGGCCGCCTCCTCCAGCGCGTCATCCGCCCCAGGCAGGCAAGGCAGCCCCGCCGCCTCCGCGATCCGCCGCGCCTCGGCCTTGCCGCCCATGGCGCGGATGGCCGAGGGCGGAGGACCGACGAAGATCAGGCCGGCCCGCGCGCAGGCCTCGGCGAACTCCGCATTCTCCGAGAGGAAGCCATAGCCCGGATGGACGTAGCGCGCGCCACTGCGCTCGGCCGCCGCGATCAGCGCCGGGATGCTGAGATAACTCTCGCGCGGAGGGGCGGCGCCGACAGGCTCGGCGCGATCCGCCGCTCCGACATGCAGCGCGGTCGCATCCGCATCGGAAAAGACGGCGATGCTGGGCCAGCCCATCCGCCGGCAGCTGCGCGCGATGCGGGCGGCGATCTCGCCGCGATTGGCGATGAGGACCGGCCCGCTCAACGCCGAAAGGTGGCGACGGCCTGGCCTTCCTCCACCTGCTGCCCTTCCGCCACCAGGATCTCCACCACCACGCCGTCATGCGGCGCCACCACCGGGATCTCCATCTTCATGGATTCCAGGATGAGGATGGGCTCCTCCTCGCCGACCGCGGCGCCAGGTGTCGCCAAGATCTTCCAGACGGAGGCGCCGATCTCGGCGCGGATGGTGATGGGGCTCTCGGCCATGCTGCTTCCTCGCCGGCGCTTGGCGGCCGGTCCGTCGGGGACTTCAAGAGCAAAGCCCCCCGCTGTCAATCACGCCGCACCCTCTTCCGGCGCAGGCACGACAGGCCCATGCTGGCCGCCCCGGATCACAGGACGAGGCGGATGCGCTGGGGGCGCGAGACCAATCTTCTGCTGCTGGCGCTGGGCGCCATGTTCGTGCAGCAGAGCTTCGCCTCGCTCGGCCGCAGCCTGCCCAGCGTCATCGCGCCGGCCATCATCACCGATCTCGGCATCGATCCGGCCTGGGTCGGCGTCTATGTCAGCCTGATCGCGATCTCGGCGCTGGCCTTCCAGCTTGGCTGCGGCAGCTTCATCATCCGGCATGGCGCGCTGCGCATGAGCCAGGTGGCGCTGGTGCTGCTCGCACTCGGCCTCTTCGCCGCTTCCTCCGGCTGGATCGTGCTGCTGGCGCTCTCCGCCATCATCGGCGGCGGCGGCTCGGCCATCTCCACGCCGGCCAGCTCGCATCTGCTGGGGCGCTATTCGCCGCCGAAATACGCGCCGCTGGTGTTTTCCGTGAAGCAGACGGCGGTGCCGGCGGGGCTGCTGCTGGCCGGGCTGCTCGGCCCCGCCATCACCCATTGGGGCGGATGGCGATTGGCGCTCGATGTCGCGGCCTTCGCCTGCCTGATCTTCGCCCTGATGCTGCAACCGACGCGCCGCGAATTCGACGCCGACCGCGTGCCCAGCCGGCAATTCCATCTCTCCGACTTCAAGACGACCATCACCGCCGTCCTGGCGACGAGCGAGCTGCGCAACCTCTCCTTCGCCTGCTTCGCCTTCAACGGGCTGCAGACGGTCTTCACCTCCTATTTCATCATCTACCTCGTGGACCTCGGCCTCAGCCTGAGCGGGGCGGGCTTCATTTTCGCGGTGGCCATGTTCGTGGCCGTTCCCTGCCGCATCTTCTGGGGCTGGATGGGCAGCACGGTGGTGACACCGCGCGCGATGATGGGCGGCCTCGCTCTCGGCATGGCGGCGAGCACGCTGGTGATGGGCTTCTACGGCCCTGGCTGGCCGCTCTTCCTCATCGGCCTCGTCGCCTGCGTGCTCAGCGCCACCGCCATGTCCTGGCATGGCGTGCTGCTGGCCGAGGCCGCGCGCCTCGCACCCCCTGGCATGCGCGGCGGGGCCACGGGCGGCGTGCTCTCCTTCGGACAGATGGGCGGGCTCTTGCTGCCGCTGATCTATGCCGCGCTGCTCTGGCTCACCGGCAGCCATGGCCTGGGCTTTGCCGTCTGCGGCCTGCCGGCGCTCGTCGTCGGCATCGTGCTGATGCGCAAGCCGGCCTGAGACTCGACAAGGCCGTGCGCGGGCGCCCATGCTGCGCTGCACGCACGCGCAAGGAGGGCCCGGCCCATGATGCAACGTCGTTCGCTGATGCAGGCGTCTCTCGCCGCATCCCTCGCCGCCCCGGCCGCCACCCGCGCGCAATCGGCCACCACGCTGCGCTTCATCCCGCAGCAGGACCTCATCGTCCTCGATCCGGTGACGACCACGGCCTATATCACGCGCAACCACGGCTACATGGTCTTCGACACGCTCTACGGCATGGACAATCGCTTCCAGGCGACGCCGCAGATGGTGGAAGGCCATACCATCGAGAATGACGGCCGGCTCTGGAACCTGCGCCTGCGCGAGAATCTCTGGTTCCATGACGGCACGCCGGTGCTGGCCAAGGATTGCGTCGCCAGCATCCGCCGCTGGGCTCGGCGCGACCCTTTCGGCGCGACGCTGATGGAGGTGACGGACGAACTCTCCGCCCCCGATGACCGCACCATCCGCTTCCGCCTGAAACGCCCCTTCCCGCTGCTGCCCGTCGCCCTCGGCAAGGCCTCGGTGCCCGTCTGCGCGATGATGCCCGAGCGGCTCGCCAATACCGACCCCTTCCAGCAGGTGCCGGAGATGGTCGGCAGCGGCCCCTTCCGCTTCAAGGCGGATGAGCGCGTGGCGGGGGCGAAGATCGTCTACACCAAGTTCGAGCGCTATGTGCCGCGCAGCGGCGGCACGCCGAGCTGGACCGCCGGGCCGAAGGTCGTGCATTTCGACCGCGTCGAGTGGAACTCGATGCCCGATGCCTCCACCGCCAATTCCGCCATGCTGAACAATGAGCAGGACTGGCAGGAATACGCCTCGCTCAACCACCTGCCGCTGCTGCGCCGCGCCCGCAACCTGCGCATGCAGACGCTGGACCCGACGGGCTATGTCTCCATGCTGCGGGTCAACCATCTGCAGCCGCCCTTCAACAACCCGGCCATCCGCCGCGCGCTCTGGGGCGCCATCGACCAGACGGCCTGCATGCATGCGCTGGTCGGCCCCTCCGAGACCAGCCTCTACCATGTGCCGCTCGGCTTCTTCTGCCCCAACACACCCATGGCCTCTGAGGCCGGGCTCGAGCCGCTGCGCGGGCCGCGCGACATGGCCGCCGTCCAGCGCGCCCTGCGCGCCGCCGGCTACAATGGCGAGACGGTGCTGCTGATGATTCCGACCAACTCCTCCTCGCTCTCCCTCCAGGGCGAGGTGATGGCGGATACGCTCAAGCGGGCGGGGATGAATGTCGAGGTCTATGCCGTCGAGTTCAACGCCATGCTCCAGCGCCGCAACCGCCGCGGCCCGGTGAGCGAGGGCGGCTGGAGCGCCTTCGTCACCAACTGGTCGGGCTCCGACTGGCTCAGCCCCGCGGGCCATATCGCGCTGCGCGGCAATGGCGAGCAGGGCTATGCCGGCTGGGCGAACATGCCGCGCATCGAGGCGCTGCGTGACGCCTGGTTCGCCGCGCCGGATGAGGCCGCGCAACAGGCCATCTGCCGTGACATCCAGCTCGCGGCGATGCGCGAGGTGCCCTACTACCCGCTTGGCCAGGTGATGCAGCCCACCGTCTTCCGCTCGAACCTCACGGGCGTGCTGGAAGGCTTCTCCACCTTCTGGAATGTCCGCCGCACATGAGCAGCCCCCGCGACACCGCGCTCGACTACATCCGCGCGAACGAGACCCGCTTCTCCGAATTCTGCCAGCGCATCTGGGCCCATGCCGAGCCCGCCTGGCGCGAATACAAATCCGCGCGCGACTACGTGGAACTCCTCCGCGCCGAGGGCTTCACGGTCGAGGCCGGCTCCGGCGGCATGCCCACGGCCTTCGTGGCATCCTGGGGCAGCGGCAAGCCGGTGCTGGCCGGCTTCTCCGAATACGACGCCGTGCCCGGCAATTCGCAGCAGGTCGTCCCCCGCGAGGCCCCGCGCGAGGGCGTGCACCCCTATGCCGCCGGCCATACCGACCCGCATTCGGTGCTCGGCACCGCATCCCTCGTCGCGATGCTCGCTGCCCGCGCGGCCATGGAGAAGCACGGCATACCCGGCACGCTGAAGCTCTTCGGCGAACCGGCGGAGAAGGTCTGCGGCTCCAAGCCCGTGCATGCGGCCAAGGGCTACTACAACGACCTCGACGCCGCCGTGGTCTGGCACCCCTGGCCGTCCAACACCGTCACCTCGGACACGCAATTCGGCGCCTATTGGTCCTGCGTCATCACCTTCGAGGCCGCCGATCCGGAGAACTGGATCGACCCGACGCTCGTGCCCATCGAGGGCGCGCACGCCAACGCCCGCTGCCCCGGCGCGCTGGATGCGCTCTGCCTGATGTACACGACGACGAAATACACCAAGGAGGCGATGTTCCCCCATGCCGGCTCCTGGACGCTGAACGAATTCGTCCTGGGCGATGGGGGTGCCACCTCCGACAATCTCGCGCCGCGCTTTTCGCAGATCCAGTATTCCTGGCGCGCCTCGAACCTCGGCATCCAGGAGCAGATCTGGCGCGTGCTGGCGAACAATGCCCGCCACGCGGCGGCCAGCACCGGCTGCCGCGCCTTCGTCCGCTGGGTGACGAAGACGCGCGTCGGCCTGCCCAACCAGGTGATGACGGACCTGACCTGGAAGAACCTCCAGGCCGTGGGCGCGCCGGTCTATTCCGAGGCCGCGCTGGAATTCGGCCGGGCCATCCAGCGCGAAATGGGCCTCACGCCGATGGAGGACCCCTTCATCCCGAGCGTCAGCCGGCTCACGCCGCCCGAGGAGAACGAGGCCCGGCTGCGCGCCGGCCTGCCCTCCTGGCAGAAGCATCTCAGCGCCGACGACTATGTCGAATTCTGCTGGCATGCGCCCACCGTGCGCCTGCTCGCCGCCCGCCCGCGCCTGCGCCCGCCCTCGCCCGGCTTCAACTACCCCAACTGGGCCTATCTGGCGCTGGGCGGCCTGCCCGAGGCGGTGGATCCGGGGATGTTCGTCGCCGCGCGCACCATGGCGCTCACCTATGTCGACCTCGCGACCGAACCCGCCACGCTCGCCGCCGCACAAGCGGAATTCCGCGAGCGCAGCGGCATCGGCACGCCCGCCTGGGTGCCGCCCCTGCTGCCGGCGGATTTCGACCCGCCGGTGGACCTCCGCTGGCCGGAATACGTCACCACCGAGCGCGGCACGGAATGGTGCATCCCCACCCCCCACACCGGCACCGGCGCGGGCGAGGCGCTGTAACCGCTGCCGCGAGACAAAGCCGCCGGTCCATGCGCATAGTGGGGCGGGCCAGCCCGGCCCGGCACTGACGGAAACAGCTCTTGCGCGGGGGACTTCACTGGCAGATCGGCGGCATCCTCGCCCTGGCCCTGTGCCTGGCGCCGCCCTCCCGGCCGCAACCCCTCCCGCAAGCGGCCGCGACGGGCCCGGCCGAAGCCGCGACGGAGGAGCCGCCCAGCACGCCCTATCGCGCGCGCCTGATCCCCACCGGCGATGACGCGCTGGATGGGCTGCTGCGCGCCACCTCCAACCTGATCGCCCTGCAGGAAGTGGCCCCCACCGATGCCGAGGGCCTGGCCGCGCGCATCGCCGCCGAGCCCGAGCGCCTGCGCCCGGTGACGGATTCCGAGGGCTATTGGGCTGCCCGCTTCGCGATCACGCAGCAGGGCGAGCAGGTGGAGATCCGCGTCACCCCGGGCCCGCTCTATACGCTGCGCCACATCACCGTGGAGGGCGAGCCCGCGCCCGACCTTGCCGCCGGCCAGCCCGCCCGCGCCGAGGATGTGCTGGCGGCCGAGGCCGCGCTGCTGGCCCGCCTGCGCCGCGAGGGCCACCCGCTGGCCCGCATCGAACGCCAGGCCACGGTGGACCACCCGGCCCAGGCCATGGACCTCGCCTTCCAGGTGCAGCCCGGCCCGCGCGCCGATTTCGCCGAGCCCGTGGTGACCGGCACCGAGCGCGTGAACCCCGAGGTGGTGCGCCGCGTGGCGGCCTTGCGCCTCGCCGAGCGCAGCTACAGCCCCGAACGCATCGCCCGCGCCCGGGCCGATGTCGCCGCACTCGGCCCCTTCGCCTCGGTGAGGATCGACACGGGAACGGCGCTCGACGCTCAGGGCCGCCTGCCGGTGACGGTGACGGTGCGCGAACGGCCCTTCCGCGTCATCAGCGCCAATGCCGCCTATGAGACCAATTACGGCGCCTCGGTCCGCTTCTCCTGGCAGCATCGCAACCTGCTGGGCAACGCCGAGAATCTGCGCCTCGACCTGGAAGCCAGCCGCATCGGCACCGACCCCAGCCTGCTGAACGCCCGCGCAGCGCTCACTTGGCGCCAGCCCTTGCCCTTCGGCTGGGACGGCACGCTGGTGGGCGGGCCATCGCTCGTGCGGGACCGTCTCGACAGCTACGACCGCAACGCCTTCGTCTTCAACCTGGGCTATGAGCGCCGCCTGGGCGACCGCTGGACGCTGACCACCGGCCCCATCGCCGAAATCGGCGAAAGCGCCGCGCCGGGCAATCCGCTCACGCCCTACCAGCTCGCCGGCTGGGCCTTCCAGGCGCGCTTCGACAGCGCGGACAGCCTGCTCGACCCGCGCTCCGGCCTCCGGGCCCAGGCCAGCCTCATCCCCTCCTACGCCTTCCAGGACAGCACGGCCTATCTGCCGCTGCGCCTGCAGGGCTCCACCTATTTCGACATCACGGGCGATGGGCGCAGCATCCTGGCCCTGCGCGGCGTGGTTGGGAGCCTGGTGAACACCACCGCGCCCAACGTGCCCCCCAGCCAGCGCTTCTATGCGGGCGGCGGCGGCTCGGTGCGCGGCTATGACTACCAGTCCATCGGCCCCCGCACACCGCAGGGCAAGCCCGCCGGCGGCTCCAGCCTCGTCGAGGGCTCGATCGAATGGCGGCAGCGCTTCGGCGAGAGCTATGGCGCCGTCGCCTTCGTGGATGTCGGCTCCGTCGGCACGCAATCCTTCGCCTCGATGGATGAGATCCGCGTCGGCGTGGGGCTTGGCTTTCGCTACTACACCGGCATCGGGCCGATCCGTGCCGACCTCGCCATCCCGCTGATCCAGCAGCAGGGCAGCGGCTCCTTCGGCTTCTATGTCGGCATCGGGCAGGCCTTCTGATGCGCCGCTTGCTCCGCCTTCTCCTCGTGCTGCTCCTGCTGCCGGTGCTGGCGGTGGGCACGCTGCTGACGCCCTGGGGCACCTCATGGGGGCTCGGCGTCGCGGCCGGCTTCGTACCGGGGCTGCGCGTCGAGGGCATCGCCGGGCGGCTCCCCGCGCGCCTCGCCGTCGAACGCCTGAGCCTGAGCGACGAACAGGGCGCATGGCTGGAGGTGGAGGGCGCCGAACTGCGCCTCGCCTGGCGCGAGCTTCTCTCCTGGAGGCTGCGCCTGGAGGCGGTGACGGCGCAACGCATCGCGCTCCACCGCCTGCCGCCCGCCGCGCCGTCCGAACCGGCACCGCTTGCCGTGCCGCAACTGCCGCATCTGCCGCTGCCCATCCGCATCGAGCGGCTGGACCTCACGCGGCTGGAACTGGGCGAGCCCTTGCTGGGCCAGGAAGCCGCGCTCTCGCTGCGCGGCGATCTGGCGCTGGAGGCCGCGCGCCTCACGGCGGCTCTCGCGCTGGAGCGGCTGGATGCACCCGGCCGCGCGACGGTGGCCCTGGGGCTGGATGGCCGGCAGCTCAGCGCCCGCATCGCGGCCAGCGAGCCGCCGGGCGGCCTCGTCGCCACCCTGGCCGGCCTGCCCGGCGCCCCCTTCCGGCTTGACCTGACGCTGGATGGCCCGGCCGCCGGCGCGGCCTGGAGCCTCGATGCCACCCTCGGCGAGGCCGGAGCGCGCTTCAGCGGTGAGGCCAGCCTCACGCCCGCGGGCGAGATCGCGCTGACCCTGGCCGGCACCGCCAGCCCGGCCGGGTTGCTCCCCGCCGAATTCGCGCCGCTCGCCGCCACCCTCCGGCTGGATGGGGCGCTCACGCGCGCGGCCGATGGGGCGCTGGCCCTGCCGCGCCTGGCCCTCGCGGCGCCCGCGGGCGAGGTCCAGGCCGAGGGCCGGCTCGGCGCCGATGAACGCCTCGCGGCCAGCTTCCGGCTGACCATCGCGCCGCCCACCACCTTCGCCACCTGGCTGCCGGACGGCCTGGGCTGGCGCGCGCTCGGCGCCGAGGGCCGCGTCACGGGCACGCTCGCCGCGCCCGCCCTGGATATGACGCTGCACATGGAAGGCCCCGCCGGGCTCGGCCAGGCCGATGCCTGGCTGGGCGAAACCCTCCACCTCCAGGCCGCCATCACCCCGGCGCGCCTGGACGCGCAGCTCACCGGCGAGCGCCTCACCGCCCGCGTCGCCGGCCCGATCCAGGCACCGCTCGACGTCAGCTTCAGCCTCACCGCGCAGGATCCGCCGGGCCTGGGCGGTGCCATCGCCGCCCAGGGGCGCATCACCGGAACGCCCGAGGCGCCGCGGATCCAGGCGCAGCTTGCCGCCGACCGGCTGGAGGCCGAGGGCCAGGCGCTGGAGGCGGTCCGCCTCGCGCTGGAGGCCTCGCTCACCGCGGCGCGCGTGACGGCGGAGGGCCGGTTCCAGGACCGCCCGCTGAGCCTCGACCTCGAAGCCCGTCGCGATGGCGATGCGCTGCGCCTGGAACGGCTGGAGGCGCGCTTCGCCGATGCCACCCTCACGGGCCGCGCCCAGGGCAACCTCCCTGCCGGCCCCTTCAGCGGCGACATCCGGCTCGGCGCGCCCGATCTCGCCCAGTGGGGATTGGGCCTCGTGGGCCGCCTGGACGCCGAACTCAGCGCCACCGCGCAGCCCGATGCGGGCGGATGGGCCGCACAGGGCATCCGGCTGCGTCTGGAGGGCACGGGCCTCGGCACGCCCGCCTTCCGCGCCGATCTCCAGGCGGAGGCCGATGGCAGCCTCGATGCGCTGGGCTTCCGCCTGGGCGTCACGGCGCCGCAAGGCGGGCTGAACCTGGCGGGCGAAATGGCGCTGGCGGGCGAGACGGCGCGGATCGCCCTGAACCGGCTGGAGGCGCGCACGGGCCAGGATGCGCTGACGCTGGCCGCGCCCACGCGCCTGACCATCACCCGGGCGGGCGATGTGGCGCTCGAAAGCGCGCGGCTCGCGAGCCGGCGCGGCGGCGCGCTCAGCCTGCAGGGGGGGCTCCAGGGGGGGCAGATCCAGGGACGGGCGGAGATGTCCGCGCTGCCGCTTGCCGCCTACAGCGAAGGCGCCGTAACCGGCACGGCCAGCGCCCAGGCCACAGCGTCGGGCAGCCTCGCCGCGCCCCAGGTTGAGGCCACGCTGCGGGCCGAGGCGCTGCGCGCGCCCCAGGCGCCGCAACTCCCGCCCGGCCAGCTCACCGCCACGGCCCGCTTGCAGGGCGAGGCGCTCAGGGCCGAGGCGCGCCTCACCGCCGGCCCAGCCGTGCAGCTCGACCTCACCGCGCAGCAGCCGCGTGGCGTGGGTCCGGCGCGCCCCTTCGAAGCCGCGCTGCGCGGCCGGCTCGACCTCG
>NZ_JAHRCU010000027.1 GCF_019083995.1 Roseococcus sp. SDR | reverse complement strand
CACGGGCGGGGTTGCCTGTGGATTTCCGGAATTCCCTACATGTAGTACGATTATGCGATGAGTCAACAGAAAGTACGGCCGTGTACTCAGAGAAATTCTTGACGCCCGCAACCCTCCGCGCCGCCCGCGCCATCCTCGGCTGGAGCCAGCAGGAATTGGCCTATGCATCAGGCGTCGGGCGCGTCACCATTGCCGATTACGAGCGAGGCAAATCCCAGCTCCAGAGAGGCAACATCCACCTGCTGGTGCACCACCTGGACATGGCGGGCGTGACGATCCTCACCGAGGGCCAGGGCGGCGTGCTCCTGCGGTCGGACGCGCCTCAACGACGACCTTTCGATGATGATGGCGTCGGCGGGGGCGAGAGGTCGTAGCCAGGGGCGACATCCGTCACCTGAGCCGCCATCGCGGCCGCGACGATCGCGACATGGTCGCCCAGGTCGACGGGTGATGACCCTGTGGGGGATGTCGATGTCACCGCAGCAGCAGCGCGTCGCGTCTCGAAAGGTTGGCGACCCGCGCCACGCAGGGGCTCGGTCGCTGCTACACCCACGAGAGTGATGGCCCCGCTGCCGCGCGACTGACTCCTGGTGCCGTAGCCCGACCGGGTGCGGGCTGCCGCATGGCCAAGCGCCCGGGAGACGTCATCAGCGTTGTAGGTACCCCGGACGCCGAAACGGGCCGATCCTGCCGCACCGGATGTCGCCCGGCTGGTCCCGCCAGCCTCACCTGCCGCCTCCCCAGCCTTGCCGGATCCAGAGCGGCCTCCTGCCCGGGCCGAGGCGGCTGCTCCGGCCTTGGCATCGGCGGCCCAGGCGTGGCGGAAGCTGTAGGGTGTGATGACGTAGGTCAGCCCTGGAAAGACCCGGCGGCTGGTAGCCCGGAGAGCGTCTGACAGACGGCGGGCGTCCCCCACCCTCACGACGAGGATGTCTGTTCCCTCACGGGCCAGTGCCCGCTGCAGACGGGCCACCGCCTCCGCCGATCCTGGCCCGGGCCGCACTGCGAGGCGGCGCCGAGGTTGTCCGCGGGGGGCCTCTCCAGTTACCCTGCGCTGCTTGCCGCCCTCGACCTCAGCCAGCACCGTGCCGTCGGGCGCCAACTGGACACGGACACCCTGCACCAGCTCGCCCGGGCGCACGCCGAGCAGCCACAGGCAGGCCACGGCCAGGCCATAGGGGCCACGCTCCGGAGTGTGGGCCAGCATGCGGCTCCGCCAGTCAGCAGGCAGGGACGCCAACCCGCGCCGCTTGCCCGTCCGGCGTGGGCCTCCCTCCGGCGAAATCCAGCCGACGCCCCCATGGCTGACCGGGCGACAACGCTCCAGCGCGGCGACCACCCAGGCCAGGCCGTCCACCCAGGGCTGGGCCACCGGCTCCGACCACGGATCACCCACCTGCCGCTGGACGTCGCGCCCCAGCGCCACGGCGGTCCGAGCCAGCGCGGCCCGGGCGACATCATGCGCGGGGCGGGAGCGGGCGCCTGCCAGCACGGACTGCCATCCTACCTTCTCGGCCCGGAGCCTGACCTGCTGGTACCGAGCCTCCGTCACCCGGCCGATGGGCCGCGCCTCGATGGGCGACGCCAGTTCCTCGAAGCGAGCCAACAGGCTCCGCCAGGCCGAGGGGTACCCCCCTCCCGCCCAAGGTGTCCCACCACCCCCCTCGATCCCTACCGCCGATTTATCCGCGTCGCCCATGGCCACCTCCGTCGCCCCAACCCGGCGGCCCAAAGCAGGCCGCCTATTGTTCGGACTACGAAAAAGATACGCCACAGGCTTGCAAGAGACAGGAATCACAGAGGGTTGCGGGCTCTGGAGCGATCCCTCACGACCCGTGAAAGGGCGCCCCGACCGTGCAGCCGGATGGCGTTACGCATGGGAGGGTAACGCGTAGCGGGCATCGGGAATCGCTCCACCAGGGTCGTGAATCGCCATCGGCACCGCCGTGAATCGCAATCTCGGAAGCGGTGAATCGCCCAACCCGAGCCAGGTAACGCCCCTCGGCAGCAACCTGCACCGTGTGCGCACCGTAAAGCACCAGGAATTCGCCGTGCCCACACGGGCCGCCGTGCTTGGCTGCGAGGGCGCCGGTGAGGTCTTGGAGGGCGGCGGACGCTCGAACCTGCTGTTCCATGGCCACAGTCTCATCGCCTCGAAGGTCTCCGGGCATCGGACGTCTATGCCCGGGACGGGCTCACGAGATATTTTCGTTGCGTCACATAAATGCGAGGCTACGCCCATCAGGCGAAGGTCTGGGTCGCGAAGACCAAGTGCACGAGCTATATTGTGACGTCACAAAAATGGCAGATCCATGTCTCGACTCCCCTCGACCAAGCCGTCCAAGCATAAGGCCGCGGCTCCCTCCCAGCGCAGCTTGCCGAGACAGCCTGCAGGCGGTTCGATCTCATCCGCGTCAGGCGCGACCGGTCATCTCCCGGCGATCATAGATGAGACGCCGCCCCCCGTCCGGCGTCCCAGGGGGCGACCGCCCAATAACCCAGCCGCGGGTCCGATGTCAGCGGCCAAACGGGCTGCCGCGCTCCGCCAGCGAGAGAAGAACGAGATCAAAAGCCTCATCCTCTGCCTGGAGGAAGCTCTTATGGGTCTTGAGCTGGCAGGCCGCCACGGGCTGATTACGTTTATCTTCCGTGCCGTGCATAGAGACGCCTATGCCGCGTTGCGACGCCATTGGCCCGAAAAGGCAGCCGAGATCAAAGCGCAGACTGCACGATGCCTGCGGCTCGATCATGAGCTGTCTTCGCGAGCGCTTTCTCGCCTACTACAAGAAGGCCGGACCAAGCGGAGCATCCTGTACGACGGCAAGGAGTGGGCGCTGACAGCTGCGGGGGTCGTCACCTGCGATGGCGTTCCAACCGAGTACCGCGTGGCGCGGTTCCCCAGTGCGTCCGTCGTTCTCCACGCAAAGGGATGCTATTACTTGGCCTACCGCACGCATGATCGTGAAGACCACCTCAGGATGGCACTCTTTGACGTGGCCCTGCTGATGACAGAGCGTGGCGAGGGGCCCGGCCGCGTGAAGCTCGACGAACGCAGCACGCACCTGACTCCCATACCGGATGCAAAGTCCTTCAAGCCGCGCTCAACAAAACCGAGTGACCAGAAATGAAGCAGCCAACTGAAGGCCTTGTGCCATGGTCGCCGTCATCCAAACGCCGGAGCGCCGCCCGCACACACACCTTCGGCCGCATCTGTCGTGCTGGGCTGGCATGACCAGGAGATAGCGCTATCGTTCATGTAAACCTTGATCTAGCTTGGCACGCATGAAGCCGGAGGCAACCGCGTGACAGAAACGGAGGCTGACACTTGCCGCCGTTATGTCGTGCCCGCCTTGCAACTCGCGGGTTGGGATACCGATCCCCATTCCATCGCCGAACAGCGCGGCATCACCCATGGCCGCATCGTCCCGGTCGGTCGCGGCTTCCTCCGCAAGCCGCCCAAGCGCGTGGATTTCCTGCTGCGCTATCGCCGCGACTTCCCCCTCGCCGTGGTGGAGGCCAAGGCGCGATACAAGAGCGCCGCTGACGCGGTGCAGCAGGCGCGGCAATATGCCGAGATGCTCGGCCTCAAGTTCGCCTACGCGACGAACGGCCCCGAGATCATCGAGATCGACTACTTCACCGGCGCCGAGACACCCCGCACCTCCTACCCGACCCCAGCGGAGCTCTGGTCCCGCTATCGGGCAGGCGCTGGGCTCGCCGATGATGCTGCGGCCGATCGCCTGCTGGCCCCCTTCAACCATGGCGTCAACAAGGACGAGCGCTACTATCAGCAAAGCGCCATCAACCGGATCGTGGAGGCCATCCTCCAGGGCCAGCGCCGGATGCTGGTCACCCTGGCCACCGGCACAGGCAAGACAACGGTCGCCTTCCAGGTCTGCTGGAAGCTCTGGAACAGCCGCTGGAACCGCGATGGCGCGCATCGCCGACCAAAAATCCTCTACCTGGCCGACCGCAACGTCCTGGTTGACCAGCCAAAGGACGGCATCTTCGCCGCCTTCGGTGATGCCCGCTGCAAGATCGAATCCGGCGAGGTCGTCATGGGCCGCGAAATCTACTTCGCGATCTATCAGGCGCTGGCCGAGGACAGCTCCCGCGAAGGGCTGTTCCGTGCCTACCCGCCCGACTTCTTCGACCTGATCATCGTGGACGAATGCCACCGCGGCAGCGCCCGCGATGACAGCTCCTGGCGGACCATCCTGGAGCACTTCTCGCCCGCCATCCAGCTCGGCATGACCGCCACCCCGCTGCGCGAGGACAATCGCGACAGCTACCGCTACTTCGGCAACCCGATCTACCAGTACAGCCTGCGCCAGGGCATCGATGATGGCTTCCTCGCGCCCTATCGCGTCCATCGGGTCGTCACCGAGTGGGACGCGGCCGGCTGGCGCCCCAGCCAGGGCGACCTCGATCGCTACGGGCGCGAAATCCCGGATGGTGAGTATCGCACCCAGGACTTCGAACGCGTCATCGCCCTGCGCGCCCGCACCCAGGCCATCGCGAAGCATCTGGATGGCTTCCTCCGCAAGACGGATCGCTACGCCAAGACCATCATCTTCTGTGTGGACCAGGAGCATGCGTCCGAGATGCGCCAGGCGCTGGCCGTCCTGAACCGGGACATGGTGGCCCAGCACCCGGACTACATCTGCCGCGTCACCGCCGATGAGGGCGATATCGGCCGTGGCCATCTCAGCCGCTTCCAGGACGTCGAGACGCGCACGCCCACCATCCTCACCACCTCCCAGCTGCTGACGACGGGCGTAGACGCGCCCACCTGCAAGAATGTGGTCCTGGCGCGGATCGTGGGCTCCATGAGCGAGTTCAAGCAGATCATCGGGCGTGGCACGCGCGTGCGGGACGACTACGGCAAGCTCTGGTTCAACATCATCGACTACACCGGCTCCGCCACGCGCCTCTTCGCCGACCCGGCCTTCGATGGCGAACCCGCCCGCCTCACCGAGGAGGAACTGAACGAGGCGGGAGATACCGTCACCGAGACCGAAATCCTCGTGGAAGGCGCGGAGGAGGAGCCCGAACCGGGCGAGGGCGAGATCCTCGAACCACCCGGCGAGGAGCGCCGGAAATTCTACTTCGATGGCGGGCAGGTCGCGGTCGCCGCGCACCTCGTCTATGAGCTCGACCCGTCCGGCGCCCAGCTTCGCGTGGTCCGCTACACCGAATACGCCGCCGAGAGCGTGCGCTCCCTCTACCCGACCTCCCGGGCGCTGCGCGCCGCCTGGATGGACGCCGCGCAGCGTTCCGCCATCGTCCAGCGCCTGGCCGAACGCGGCATCAGCTTCGAGCAGCTGGCCGAGGCAGCCCAGCAACCCGAGGCCGACCCCTTCGACCTGCTTTGCCACCTGGCCTTCAACGCCCCGCTCCGCACGCGGCGCGAACGGGCGCAGCAGCTCCGCACCCGCCAGCCCGACATCTTCACGAGGTTCGGCCCCGAGGGCCGCGCCATCCTGGAGGAGCTGCTGGAGAAATACGCCGCCCATGGCGAGGCGGAATTCGTCCTGCCGGATGTGCTGAAGGTCCCGCCCATCTCGAACCATGGGCAGGTGGCCGATATCATCCGCCTCTTCGGCGGGGCGGATCAGCTGCGCGCCGCCGTCGCGGAACTTCAGGAACAGCTCTATGTCGCGTAAGCCCCGCTCCACCGCCGCCAAGCCCGCTCTGACCACGGCGCAGGCCCTGGGCGCCCTGCTGAAATCCGCGCGCGACATCATGCGCAAGGACAAGGGGCTGAATGGCGACCTCGACCGCCTGCCGCTCCTCACCTGGATCATGTTCCTCAAATTCCTCGATGACCTCGAGCAGCAGCGCGAGCAGGAGGCCGCCTTGGCGGGCGCGCGCTTCCGCCCCGCCATCGAGGCCCCCTATCGCTGGCGCGACTGGGCGGCGAAGCCGCAGGGCATCACGGGCGACGAGCTGCTGGCCTTCATCAACAATGACAAGGTCACCCGCCCCGACGAGACGGAGGGCCCCGGCCTCTTCGCCTATCTCCGGGCTCTGAGCGGCGCCGAGGGCGATGACCGGCGGGACGTGATCGCCACCGTCTTCCGGGGCGTGGATAACCGCATGCGCAGCGGCTACCTGCTGCGCGACGTGATCGACAAGGTGAACGGCCTGCACTTCACCTCCTCGGAGGAGCTGCACACCCTCGGCGCCCTCTATGAATCCATGTTGCGCGAGATGCGCGATGCGGCGGGCGATTCCGGGGAGTTCTATACGCCCCGCGCCGTGGTGCGGCTGATGGTGGAAGTGACCGACCCTCGCCTCGGCGAGACGGTTCTGGACCCCGCCGCGGGCACGGGCGGCTTCCTCGTGGAGGCCTTCTCCCACCTCGCTGGCCAGGTGAAGACGGTGGCCGATCGCCGCGTGCTGCAATCTGCCTCCGTCCTGGGCTGCGAGCCGAAATCGCTGCCCTATCTGCTCTGCCAGATGAACCTGCTGCTGCATGGGCTGGACGCGCCGCGCATTGAGCCGGGCAATGCGCTCCGCCACCGCCTGACCGAGATCGGCGAGCGGGAGCGGGTGGACGTGATCCTCACCAACCCGCCCTTCGGCGGCGAGGAGGAGCGCGGCATCCAAGGCAACTTCCCGGAAGACCGGCAGACGGCGGAAACGGCGCTGCTCTTCCTCCAGCTCATCATGCGGCGGCTGAAGCGGGCGCAGACCCCGGCCGGGCGTCCGGCGCGGGCGGCGGTGGTGGTGCCCAATGGCACGCTCTTCGGCGATGGCGTCTGCGCGCGCATCAAGGCGGACATGCTGGAGCGGTTCAACCTGCACACCATCCTGCGCCTGCCCGAAGGCGTCTTCGCGCCCTACACCGATATCCCCACCAATGTGATCTTCTTCGACACGGCGGGGCCGACGCGGGATGTTTGGTTCTACGAGCAGCCCATGCCCGAGGGGCGGCGGAAATACTCCAAGACGCGGCCGATCCAGTTCGAGGAATTTTCGGACTGCATGGCCTGGTGGGGCCAGCGCGAGGAAGGCCCGCAGGCCTGGAAGGTCAGCGGGCCGGAGCTGATCCGGCGCGATGAGGCGGGCCGCGTGGTGGCGGTGAACCTGGACCTGAAGAACCCGGCCGCGAAGGAGGCGGTGGACCATCGCGCGCCCGCGGAGATCGTCGCCAGCGTCATCGAGAAGGAACGCCAGGTGCTGGCGCTGCTAGAGGAGATCAAGGCCCTGGTCGCTGAGCCGGTGGCGTGACGATGCGTTGGCCGATGGTGCCGTTGAGGGAGGTTTTGAGCCCTGCTGGAGAGCCACATCGCGTCGTGGCGGCACGGAGCTATCCGAACCTCGGGCTGTATAGCTTTGCCCGTGGCTGCTTCGAGAAGCCTCCGATTGACGGCAATCTGACGAGTTCCTCAACTCTATATCGTGTTCGAGCCGGGCAGTTCATCTACAGCCGTTTGTTTGCGTTCGAGGGCGCATATGCGGTGGTGCCAGACGAGTTCGATGGTGCCTTCGTGTCGAATGAGTTTCCTTGCTTCGACGTTCAGCGCGACCGGGTCCTGCCAAACTATCTCCGTTGGATGTTCGCACTGCCGAAAACGTGGACCGACCTGGCTGCGGGCAGCAAGGGCATGGGTGATCGTCGGAAGCGAGTGCACCCTGATAAGCTGCTCGCGTACACGCTCGCTTTGCCCCCGCTCGAAGTGCAACACAGGATCGTGGAGCGGCTGAATGCGGTTGAGGAGCGCGTCGCCGATATCATTTCGTTGCGAGATGAAATTCGCTCCGACCTTTGCGAACTGGTGACTTCGGCTAATAGCCAGTTCGGCGGTGAGTTGATCCGGCTGGGCGACGCGCTGGTGTTGGAAGAGGATCGCGTCCCGATTGCGTCTGGTCGGGGCTATCCGCAGGTCGGTATTCGGGGTTTTGGGGGCGGCTTGTTTACGAAGCCGCCGGTCGGAGCTGGAGATACGACCTACCGTCACTTCAATCGCCTTCATGACGGGCACTTTGTCATGAGCCAGGTGAAGGGCTGGGAGGGCGCTGTGGCTGTCTGCGACGCCGCCTTCGCAGGGATGTACGCCTCCCCCGAGTATCGCACTTTCCGATGTGTGCCCGGGCGGCTGCGCCCGGTCTACTTCTCGCATCTTTGCGCAACGCCGTGGTTTCATCAACAGCTCGCGCAACTCACGCGCGGCCAGGGCGCGCGCCGTGAACGGCTGCGCCCGGAGATGCTTCTCGACCTGCACGTGCCGCTACCGGACGTTGAAACCCAGGCACGCCTGGAAGCCAGCTTCAGTCGAATCCTCCACATCGGGCGTGCACATGACGCGGGTGATCTCGATCGCCTCCTGCCAGCACTCCTGGCCGAAGCCTTCGGCAGCGCCTGAGGCAGGCTCACCCATGAGTTCACCCCGCAGGAAGGCCTTGGTCGAGAAGAGCATCGCCGCATGCTGCGCCGCCATCGAGATCTACAACAAGCCCGTGGTTCCCCATCGCGAGGAGACCTTTGCCATCCTCCTCGTCGCCGCCTGGGAGCTTCTGCTCAAGGCGCGCCTGATCCAGGAGGGCGGGAACCAGCTGAAGGCGATCTATGAGATGGAGGTCGTCCGGCGGAAGGACGGCAAGCCTGGCAAGCGCCAGGCCATCCGCCGCAACCGCGCGGGCAACCCCGTCACCATCGGCATCGCCATAGCCATGGAGCGCGCGCGGTCACTGCCCCTCAGGCCCCTGAACGCCGCCTACTAGGAGAACCTGGAACTCCTGATCGAGGTCCGCAACAACGCCGTGCATTTCGTGAACGAGGACCGCGATCTCGCCACCCGCGTCCATGAGGTGGGAGGACAAGCTCTCGCCAAACAGGTGGCAGCTTGTCGAGCGGATGGCGCACTCATTCCCGCTCAATGTTGAGCCAGCGTCACTGGGATTGCAACCACCAACACCATGGCTCGTCACAATGCCTATGCCACTCAGCCGCCAACTGCCAGCCCATGAGCTGGCAACGGGTGTAAGCTGCGCGGCCGAAGTCGCTAGGGCTCTGATTGGCACCTGACCACGCTCTGCTGCGGCATTGTGGCCTTATCGGACAGGCGGCAATCACCGGTTATCGCGAATCGGCCACCTGTATGGGCGGCAGGTAGATCTGCCCGCCATTGCTGCGGAAATCCTCGCTCTTCTGCGCCATGGCGGCGTCCCGCACCTCCTGGCTGATCTTCATCGAGCAGAATTTCGGGCCGCACATCGAGCAGAAATGCGCGAGCTTGGCACCCTCCGCCGGCAGCGTCTGGTCGTGGAACTTCTCCGCCGTCTCCGGATCGAGGCCCAGGTTGAACTGGTCCCGCCAGCGGAATTCGAACCGCGCGCGGGAGAGCGCGTCATCGCGCAACTGCGCCGCCGGATGCCCCTTGGCGAGGTCCGCCGCATGGGCCGCGATCTTGTAGGTGATCACACCCGTCTTCACGTCATCGCGATCCGGCAGGCCCAAATGCTCCTTGGGTGTGACGTAGCAGAGCATCGCGCAGCCGAACCAGCCGATCATGGCGGCCCCGATGCCACTCGTGATGTGGTCATAGCCCGGCGCGATATCGGTGGTGAGCGGGCCCAGCGTGTAGAAGGGCGCCTCGCCACAGGCTTCCAGCTGCTTCTCCATGTTCACCTTGATCTTGTGCATGGGCACATGGCCCGGGCCCTCGATCATCACCTGGACATCCTGCTGCCAGGCGATCTTGGTCAGCTCGCCCAGCGTCTCCAGCTCCGCGAATTGCGCGGCGTCATTGGCGTCCGCGATGGAGCCGGGGCGCAAGCCATCCCCCAGCGAGAAGCTGACGTCATAGGCCCGCATGATCTCGCAGATCTCGCCGAAATGCTCGTAGAGGAAGCTCTCCTTGTGATGCGCCAGGCACCACTTCGCCATGATCGAGCCGCCGCGCGAGACGATGCCCGTCACGCGCTCGGCCGTGAGGGGCACATAGGCCAGGCGCACGCCGGCATGGATGGTGAAGTAGTCCACGCCCTGCTCCGCCTGCTCGATCAGCGTGTCGCGGAAGATCTCCCAGGTGAGCTCCTCGGCGCGGCCGCCCACCTTTTCCAGCGCCTGGTAGATCGGCACGGTCCCGATCGGCACGGGCGAGTTGCGCAGGATCCATTCGCGCGTGGTGTGGATGTTGCGCCCCGTGCTGAGGTCCATGACATTATCCGCGCCCCAGCGGATCGCCCAGACCAGCTTGTCCACCTCCTCCGCGACACTCGATGACACCGCGGAATTGCCGATATTCGCGTTGATCTTCACGAGAAAATTGCGGCCGATGATCATCGGCTCGCTCTCGGGGTGGTTGATGTTGGCGGGGATGATGGCGCGGCCGCGCGCCACCTCGCTGCGGACGAATTCGGGCGTGACGTGATCGGGGATGCTGGCACCGAAGCTCTCGCCATCGCGCCTCGCATCGAGGGCCGCGGCGCGGCCCAGGTTTTCGCGGATCGCGATATATTCCATCTCGGGCGTGATGATGCCGGCCCGGGCATAGGCAAGCTGCGTCACCGCACGGCCCGCCTTGGCGCGCAACGGCATGCGGCCCGCGCGGTCGAAGAGCGGCACGCGGCGCTCTTCGCCCGGCTTCAGCCCGTCATCCTCGGGCTTCTGCGCGCGGCCCGGGATCGCCTCCACATCACCCCGCGCCATGATCCAGCCCTGGCGATGCGGGGCGAGGCCGCGGGCGATGTCGGTGCGGAGCGTAGCGTCGGTGTAGGGGCCCGAGGTGTCGTAGACGCGCAGCGGCAGCTCGCCCCCCGAGACCGCGATCTCTCGCATGGCCACGCGGATCTCCGGGTGAAGCTGGCCGGCCACATGGATCTTGCGGCTGGCTGGCAGGGGGCCGGTGGTGACGGCAGGGTGCTGGGGCGGCAATGTGTCAGGCATCGTGCACCTCCTTCGGAACGATTGAACGAAGGAAGGTCGCGCCGCGCGCCGAGTGCCCATCCCTTCGCCGGCATGACCCGGATCAGGTTCAAAGGGTCACCGCGTCGCTCGCGGAATCTCAGCCCTGCGGAAAGGGCTCCCCTTGGATGAGGATAGGCTGCGTCTCCGAGGCGAGCTTGTCAAATGCCGCTTTTCGTCAGATGCCCAAGGGCGGAGGAGCACCCGAGATTCGCGGAAGCGCATAAGGCGGAAGTCGTGCGCATCGTTGCGAAGGCCGGCCCTCGCGCTCGCGGCCGGCGGCTTGCTTGTAACATGCCTTCCACACTGCGTGGTGCCGCCATGCGCAGTGGCCGAGTACGGTAGCGCAGGCGATCGAAACAGCGCTGGATTTTTATGCCGCTGCGCGTGTAATTCATCTGTATGGTTGAAGAATGCCCTAACAAAGCCGGTCGCGCTGCCGTGGTAGCAGCAATTGACCAGGTGAAGGCGGCGTGTCGCTCCTTACTTGCCCAAGCGGTGCCTGGAAGCCGAGTCTTCTTGAGGTCAGCGGAACTGCTCGGCGCAGCAGAAGCGTTGAGCCGTGCGCTGGCTTGCGCTGGCGCCGATGAAAGCCAGACGCCTTCCCCTAGATCCACGCACTGCGCCTCGACCTAAGCGTAGCCGTTGCGAAACGCCATCCAGATGACGCCGTGTCACAGATTGACCCGCGATCAGGAAACTGGATCGCTTTTGGTTGGAGTTGTCTGCTGAGATTTCCCTGGCTCGGAGGAGCGGAGAACGGTGAAGGCCTTGAGGTTTACGGAGGCGCAGAAGGCATTCGTGCTGAAGCAGGACGCCGAGGGTCTTCCTGTGGCGGAGGTCTGCCGCAAGCCGTGGTTCAGCCAAGGGACCTATTTCCATTGGAAGAAGAAGTACGACGGGCTGCTGCCGACGGAGATGCGTCGGCTGAAGCAGCTTGAGGACGAGAATTCCAAGCTGAAGAAGATCGTCGCGGATCTGACGCTGGATCGGGAGATGCTGCAGGACGTCATCCGCCGAAAAATCTGAGGCCTGTTCGCAAGCGCAAGCTGGTCGATGGGATACGAGTGGACTGGGACGTATCGATCCGGCGGGCCTGCCGGGCACTGTCCTTCGATACGTCGATGTACCACTCCAAGTCGCGTCGACACGGGCAGGCCGGTTTGGAGGAGCGGATCAAGGCGATCTGCGAGACGCATGTCCGATACGGCTATCGGCGCGTGCATGTGTTGCTGCGACGAGAGGGCTGCATGATCAACCAGAAGCGAACCCGCAGGATCTACAATGAGTTGGGCCTGCAACTGCGGCACAAGGCGCCGAAGCGCAGGGTGAAGGCGAAGCTGCGCGAGGACCGTCGTGACGCTGTGGCGCCGAATGAAACCTGGGCGATGGACTTCGTGCACGATCAGCTGGCGACGGGAGCTCGGCTACGCGTACTGACGGTGGTCGATTTCTTCTCGCGTTATGCGCCTGTGATCGATCCTCGGTTCAGCTACCGCGGCGAGGATGTGGTGCAGACGCTGGAGCGTGTCTGCGCCGGGGCGGGCTATCCGAAAACGATCCGCGTGGATCAGGGATCGGAATTCGTGTCTCGTGATGTCGATCTATGGGCCTACGCGCACGAGGTCACGCTGGATTTCTCGCGGCCGGGCAAGCCGACGGACAATGCCTATATCGAGGCCTTCAACGACCGATTTCGGGCGGAGTGCCTGAACACCCACTGGTTCCTGACGCTTGCCGATGCCCGGGAGAAGATGGTGGCTTGGCGTAGATACTACAACGAGGAGAGACCGCACGGGGCGATCGGCGATAAGGTCCCCTGTGAGCTACAAAATCCCGATGGCGCAACCAGCCCGCCGTCGTGACCAAGCCGGAAAACTCCAACTTCCGGCGGTCCAAACATTGGTCGCGGATCAACGCCCACAAACAGGCCCAACTCGGCGCAAGAAACGCCGCGCACCAATATGCGTCGGCAAGGCTTTCTCACTCGCCGGCACTCAACATCTACATGCCATCATAGGGTGGCTCCATCGATGGTCGTGCAGGGTTGGGCCAGCTTCCGCAGCACGGCAGGGTCCCGGATCACCACGGATGGACCTTGCACAACTACCTCGTATGGCACGAGCGCGGCAAAGGAACGGGACAGCACTTCCGGGGCCATGCCAAGTCGGGCTGCCAAAACCTTTTTGTCGAAGGGCAAATCGAACCGCCCTTTCGAGCCGTTCGCCGCATCATGGGCGAGCAGCCAATTCGCGAGCCGCTCAAGACCAGACCGGAGCTTCTGGTTCTTCAATTCCATGATCAGCCCGCGATAGGCTAACGCAAGACTCTCCGCCACTGACCGTGCAAAGCCAGCATCAGCCGCGAAGGCTTGGCGCACGGCCTCCGCAGGGACCATCAGGATCCGCGCGGCGGTGAGCGCCCGCGCGGATTGCAGGTAGGGTCGGTCGAACAACACAGCGGCGAGGATGAAGCTGTCGCCTGGACCAGAGACGCCGAGCGTCGTCTCCCGATCTCGATGCCCGGAAAACATCTCCACCGTCCCGTCCACGATCACATGCAGGAAATCGGCGGGCTCGCCCGTCTGGATCAGCTCCACATGCGCCGGAAAGCGCTGCAGAAAGGCGCCCCGGAGCATCGCGTCAACCTGCTCAGGATCGTCCACGCCCCGGAAGAACCCGATACGGCGCATCTCTTCCTTGTCCTGACTTCTCACGATGCACCTCCTCTTACCAACCTATCCCAGCCGCGCGGCCTCCGACTTGATAATTATCAAGTCGCGCCCCGGCCCAATCTAGGCTCTTGCTTGACGGAAATCCGCAGAATTCTTGCCCCTTGTACGGTGTGGCTTTGAATCGTCGCGCCGCCTGGCGAGCTTGACCTGAATCAACCTCCGGCGGCCGCCGCAGGGATTTGCTCGCCCCGGATCTGGCGCTGTGCGTCGTAACGAAGGAGGCATGAATGGCCAGCACCGCAACACCTGCCGCCCCACCGGATGGCCCTGACCAGGGTCGTGCCTTGTGGCTCTCAACCATCGCCTTCACCGTCTGCTTCGCCGTCTGGACCATCTTCGCCATCATCGGCGTCCAGATCAAACGCGAGTTGGGGCTGAGTGAAACGCAGTTCGGCCTGCTCGTCGGCACGCCTATCCTGACCGGCTCGCTGATTCGACTGCTTCTCGGGATCTGGTCTGATCAATACGGCGGGCGAATGGTGTTCACCATCACTATGCTCTCCGCCGCCGTGATGACGGCGCTGCTCACCCAGGCCTATGACTATCCGACCTTCCTGCTGGCCGCACTCGGTGTCGGTCTGGCTGGCGGCTCCTTCTCGGTTGGCGTCGCCTATGTGGCGAAGTGGTTCCCGAAGGAGAAGCAGGGCACCGCGCTCGGCATCTTCGGCGCCGGGAATGTGGGCGCCGCCGTCACCAAATTCGCCGCCCCCGTCATCATGGTCGCCTATGGCTGGAAGACCGTCGCGCTGATCTGGGCGGCGGCGCTGCTGGTGATGGCGGTCGTCTTCTTCGTGATGACGAAGGATGACCCGGACCTGGCGCGCCGCCGCGCCATCGGAGCGAAGCCCGAGCCGCTCTCGGCCATGATGGAGCCGCTGAAGAACATCCAGGTCTGGCGCTTCTCGCTCTACTACTTCTTCGTCTTTGGCGCCTTCGTGGCGCTGGCGCTGTGGCTGCCGCGCTACCTCATCGGGGTCTATGGGCTGGATATCGTCACCGCCGGCATGGTGGGTGCGGCCTATTCCATCCCGGCTTCGATCTTCCGTGCCTATGGCGGGCACCTGTCCGACAAGTTCGGCGCGCGGCGGATCATGTACTGGACCTTCGGCGTCTCCGTCGTCTGCACCTTCATCCTTTCCTATCCGCCGACGCAATACGTGGTGCAGGGCATCCGCGGCCCGATGACCTTCAGCATGTCCATGGGCCTCATCGGCTTCATGATCACCACGTTCACGCTGGGCTTCTTCATGAGCCTGGGCAAGGCGGCCGTCTACAAGCACATCCCGGTCTACTACCCCGACCGCGTCGGCGCCGTGGGCGGCGTGGTGGGCCTGGTGGGCGGCCTGGGCGGCTTCGTCCTGCCCATCGCCTTCGGCGCCCTGAATGACCTGACCGGCGTGTGGCAGAGCTGCTTCTGGCTGCTTTTCCTCATCGTCGCGGTCGCGCTGGTCTGGATGCACGTCTCCATCCTGCGGATGGAGCGCGAGGCTGCCGAGCCGGCGGGGCTGCATCAGAACCTGCCCGAACTGCCGGAAATGCAGCCCATCCACACCCCCGCGCAGAAGGGCGCGCTCTCGGCCAAGGGCCCGATCCAGGATTGGCGTCCAGAGGACAAGGTCTTCTGGGAGGGTCCTGGCCGCGCCATCGCGCGCCGCAACCTCTGGATCTCGGTACCCTGCCTCCTGCTCTCCTTCGCGGTCTGGATGGTGTGGTCCGTCGTGGTCGCCAAGCTGCCGAGCGTGGGCTTCGCCTTCACGACGGAGCAGCTCTTCTGGCTGGCTTCTCTACCGGGCCTCTCGGGCGCCACACTGCGCATCGCCTATAGCTTCATGCCGGCGATGTTCGGCGGCCGGCTCTGGACGACGCTCGCCACCTGGTCGCTGCTGATCCCCGCACTCGGCATGGGCTTCGCGGTGCAGGATCCGGCGACCCCCTACTGGATCTTTCTGCTCCTCGCGCTGCTCTGTGGCTTCGGGGGGGGCAACTTCGCCTCCTCCATGGCGAACATCTCCTTCTTCTTCCCGAAGAGCGAGAAAGGCAACGCGCTGGCCATCAATGCGGGCCTCGGCAATCTCGGCGTGAGCGTGGTGCAGTTCGTGGTGCCGCTGGCCATCACGGCGGGCGTCTTCGGCTGGCTCGGCGGTGCGCCGCAGACGGCAACGGTGGCCGGCGTCACCTCGACGCTCTGGCTGCAGAATGCGGGCTTCGTCTTCGTGCCCTTCATCATCGCCTCGGCCTTCGCGGCCTGGTTCGGGATGAACGATATCGCGAGCATGAAGGCCTCCTTCGCAGACCAGGCGGTGATCTTCCGCCGGACCCACAACTGGATCATGTGCTGGCTCTACACCGGCACCTTTGGTTCCTTCATCGGCTTCTCGGCTGCCTTCCCGCTGCTCTCGCGGATCCTCTATCCCGAGGTCAACGCACTGCAATACGCCTTCCTGGGGCCCCTGGTCGGCGCGCTGTCCCGTGCCGTGGCTGGCAAGCCCTGTGACCGGATCGGCGGCGGGCGGATCACCTTCTGGGTCTTCATCGCCATGTCGTTGGGTGTGATGGGCATCCTCTACGCCATCGGCATGAAGGGCGACCCGACTTCCTTCCCGGTCTTCTTCGCGAGCTTCCTCTTCCTCTTTGCCGCGACCGGCGTGGGCAATGCCTCCACCTTCCAGATGATCCCCGCGATCATGCGCAAAGAGGTGGCGCGCCTCGAGCCCGGCCTGACGGGGGCGGAGCGCGTGAAGCAATCCGACAAGGAATCGGCCGCGATCATCGGCTTCACCTCGGCCATCGCCGCCTATGGCGCCTTCTTCATCCCCAAGAGCTTCGGCACCTCCATCGCCATGACCGGTGGCCCGGAGACGGCGCTCTATAGCTTCCTGGGGTTCTACGTGAGCTGCGTCCTCGCGACCTGGTGGTTCTACACGCGCCGCGGCGGCCTGCTGCACGACGTCGAGCGCGGCGGCCACACGGCCCCCGCCGTCTCTCCCGCCCAATGATCCCGACCGAAAACCGAGGCATCACGACATGAGCCATTTTCTTGACCGCCTGACCTTCTTCAAGAAGGTGCAGCAGCCCTTCTCCAACGGCCACGGCATCACCACCAACGAGGATCGCCGCTGGGAGGATGGCTACCGGAAGCGCTGGCAGCACGACAAGATCGTTCGCTCCACGCACGGCGCCAATTGCACCGGCTCCTGCTCCTGGAAGATCTATGTGAAGGGCGGCATCGTCACCTGGGAAACCCAGCAGACGGACTATCCGCGCACGCGCCCCGATCTTCCCAATCATGAGCCGCGCGGCTGCTCGCGCGGCGCCTCCTACAGCTGGTATCTCTACTCGGGCAACCGCGTGAAATACCCGCTGGTGCGCTCGCGGCTCATCAAGCTGTGGCGCGAGGCGCGGGCGATCATGACGCCCGTCGCCGCCTGGGCCTCCATCGTCGAGAATCCGGAGAAGCGGGCCGCCTACACCAGCAAGCGCGGCCATGGCGGCTTCGTCCGTGCCGGCTGGGACGAGGTGCAGGAGATCATCGCCGCCGCCAATGCCTATACGGCCAAGACGCACGGCCCAGACCGCATCTTTGGCTTCTCACCCATCCCGGCCATGTCCATGGTCTCATACGCCGCGGGCAGCCGCTATCTCTCGCTGATCGGCGGCGTCTGCATGTCCTTCTACGACTGGTATTGCGACCTGCCCCCAGCCTCGCCGCAGACCTGGGGCGAGCAGACTGACGTGCCGGAATCGGCCGACTGGTACAATGCGGGCTTCATCATTCTCTGGGGCTCCAACGTGCCGCAGACGCGCACGCCCGACGCGCATTTCTACACCGAGGCGCGCTATCGCGGCATGAAGAGCGCGGTGATCTGCCCCGACTATTCGGAGGCGGCGAAGTTCGGCGACATCTGGCTTTCCGTGAAGCAGGGCACGGATGCGGCGCTGGCGATGGCGATGGGGCATGTGATCCTGAAGGAATATCACGTGGCCCGGCAAGTGCCGTACTTCCGCGACTATCTGCGCCAGTACACCGACATGCCGATGCTGGTGAAGCTTGTGCAGCAAGGCGACCAGCTTGTGCCGGAGCGCTTCATTCGCGCCAGCGATTTCGATCAATCCCTCGGCGAGGCGAACAATCCCGAGTGGAAGACCGTCGCCTTCGACGAGACCACCGGAAACATCGTCGCGCCGCGCGGCACCATCGGCTTTCGCTGGGGCGAGGCAGGCAAGTGGAACCTGGAGGAGAGGGCCTCGGACGGTACGGCCACGAAGCTGCGCCTCTCGCTCGATGGCGTCCAGGACGAGATGGCCGACGTCGCCTTCCCCTACTTCGGCAATATCGAGCATGAGCACTTCACCTCGACGAACCACGCCTCCGTGCTGCATCGCCGCGTGCCGGTAAAGCGCCTAACGCTGGCCGATGGCGAGACGCTGGTGGCCTGTGTGCATGACCTGTTCCTGGCCAATTACGGCGTGGATCGCGGCTTCGGCGGCGACAACATCGCCGCCAGCTATGACGAAGTGGCGCCCTATACGCCGGCTTGGGCCGAGAAGATCACCGGGGTCAGCCGCGACAAGATCATCCAGGTGGCGCGCGAATTCGCGACCAATGCCGAGAAGACCAAAGGCCGCTCGATGATCATCATCGGCGCCGCGATGAACCATTGGTTCCACGCCGACATGAACTACCGCGGCGTGATCAATCTGCTGGTGCTCTGTGGCTGCGTCGGCCAATCCGGTGGCGGCTGGGCGCATTACGTGGGGCAGGAAAAGTTGCGTCCGCAGGCCGGTTGGGCGCCGCTTGCCTTCGCGCTGGATTGGGGCCGTCCGCCACGCCAGCAGAACTCCACCTCGGCCTTCTATGCGCATACCGACCAATGGCGCTACGAAACGATGAATGTGGGCGACATCATCTCCCCAACTGCGCCGAAGGGTCCGTGGGACGGATCGATCATTGACTACAACATCCGCGCTGAGCGGATGGGCTGGCTGCCTTCCGCGCCGCAGTTGCAGACCAACCCGTTGCAGGTCGGCCGTGACGCGGCGGCGGCTGGCATGTCGGCCAAGGACTATGTGGCGAAGGGGCTGAAGGAGGGCACGTTGAAGCTCTCCTGCGAGGACCCGGATAATCCGAAGAACTGGCCGCGCAACATGTTCGTCTGGCGGTCGAACCTGCTCGGGTCCTCCGGCAAGGGGCATGAGTATTTCCTCAAGCATCTGCTGGGCACGACGCATGGCGTGCTGGGCAAGGACCTCGGCGCGCAGGGCAGGGCCAAGGCCACCGAGGCGGTCTGGCATGAGGAGGCGCCGGAAGGAAAGCTGGACCTGCTGGTGACGCTGGACTTTCGTATGTCCACCACCTGCGTCTATTCCGACATCGTGCTGCCCACGGCCACCTGGTACGAGAAGAACGATCTCAATACCTCGGACATGCACCCCTTCATCCACCCGTTGACCGGCGCGGTGGACCCGGCCTGGGAAGCGCGCAGCGACTGGGAGATCTACAAGGGCATCGCGAAGGCCTTCTCGCGCGTGGCGCCCGAGGTTCTCGGCGTCGAGACCGATGTGGTGCTGAACCCCATCAAGCACGACAGCGCGAATGAGATCGCACAGCCCTTCGACCCGCGCGACTGGAAGCGCGGCGAGTGCGAACCGATCCCGGGCCAGACCATGCCCAATGTCTTCGAGGTGAAGCGCGACTATCCCGCCACCTACGAGCGCTTCACGGCACTCGGCCCCCTGATGGACAGCATTGGCAATGGCATCAAGGGCATGGCCTGGAAGACCGGGCATGAAGTCGAACATCTCAAGGCGCTGAACGGCGTCCATGCCGAGGGCGCCAATAAGGGCCTGGCGCGGATCGTCTCGGATATTGATGCGACCGAGGTGATCCTCATGCTCGCGCCCGAGACCAATGGCGAGGTCGCGGTGCACGCCTGGGAAGCGCTCGGCAAGGCGACGGGACTCGACCACACGCACTTGGCGCTGCCCAAGGAAGACGAGAAGATCCGCTTCCGCGACGTGGTGGCGCAGCCGCGCAAGATCATTTCCGCCCCCACCTGGTCCGGGCTGGAGAGCGAGAAGGTCTGCTACAACGCCGGCTACACCAATGTGCATGAGCTGATCCCGTGGCGCACGCTGACCGGGCGGCAGCAGCTCTACCAGGATCATCTCTGGATGCGCGCCTTCGGTGCCGCACTCTGCGTCTATCGGCCACCGGTGGATTTGCGCACGGTCGCCCCGGTGGCGGACATGAAACCCAACGGCCAGAAGCAGGTGGTGCTGAACTTCATCACGCCACACCAGAAATGGGGCATCCACTCCACCTACACCGACAACCTCCTGATGCTCACGCTCTCACGCGGCGGCCCCTGCATCTGGATCAGCGAGGCGGACGCACAGCGCGCCGGGATCGTGGACAATGACTGGGTGGAGGCCTTCAACAGCAATGGCGCGCTCGTCGCCCGCGCCGTCGTCTCCCAGCGCGTCAAGGACGGCATGGTGATGATGTACCACGCGCAGGAGAAGATCGTGAACGTACCGGGCTCGCAGATGACGGGCAACCGCGGCGGCATCCACAACTCGGTCACGCGCATCGTGCTGAACCCGACGCACATGATCGGCGGCTACGCCCAGCAATCCTATGACTTCAACTACTACGGCACTATCGGCACCAACCGCGATGAGTTCGTGGTGGTGCGGAAGATGACGGAGATCGACTGGCTGGAACGCCCCCACGCAGATTCAACGCTGGTCACGGGAGAAGTGGCATGAAAATCCGCGCGCAGATCGCGATGGTGCTGAACCTCGATAAGTGCATCGGCTGTCACACCTGCTCGGTCACCTGCAAGAACGTATGGACCAACCGCGAGGGGATGGAATACGCGTGGTTCAACAACGTCGAGACCAAGCCCGGTATCGGCTATCCCAAGGATTGGGAGGATCAGAAGAAGTGGAAGGGCGGCTGGAAGCGCAGACGCAACGGCAAGATCGTGCCGCGCATCGGCGGCAAGTGGCGCGTGCTGGCGAACATCTTCGCCAACCCGAACATGCCCGAGATCGACGACTACTATGAACCCTTCACTTTCGATTACGAGCACCTGCAGAAGGCGCCGGAGCTGGAGGCCTTTCCCACCGCTCGGCCGCGCAGCCTGATCACCGGCGAGCGGATGGAGAAGATCGAGTGGGGGCCGAACTGGGAGGAGATCCTCGGCGGTGAGTTCGCCAAGCGCTCGAAGGATGTGAATTTCGAGGGCGTGCAGAAGGAAATGTACGGCCAGTTCGAGAACACCTTCATGATGTATCTGCCGCGGCTCTGCGAGCACTGCCTCAACCCTGCCTGCGCCGCGGCCTGCCCGTCGGGCGCCATCTACAAGCGCGAGGAGGATGGCATTGTCCTGATTGACCAGGACAAGTGCCGCGGTTGGCGCATGTGCGTATCGGGCTGCCCCTACAAGAAGATCTATTACAACTGGTCCTCCGGCAAATCCGAGAAGTGCATCTTCTGCTACCCGCGCATCGAGGCGGGGCAGCCCACCGTATGCTCCGAGACCTGCGTGGGGCGCATCCGCTACCTGGGCGTGATGCTCTACGACGCCGACCGCATCGAGGAAGCGGCGAGCGTGGCGGATGAGAAGAACCTCTACGAATCGCAGATGGACATCTTCTGCAATCCGAAGGACCCCAAGGTGATCGCGCAGGCGCGGGCGGATGGCATCAGTGAATCCTGGCTGGAAGCGGCGCGCCACTCGCCGGTCTGGAAGATGGCGATGGAGTGGAAGGTCGCCTTCCCGCTGCATCCCGAATACCGCACGCTGCCGATGGTCTGGTACGTGCCGCCGCTCTCGCCGATCACCGCCGCGGCGGAAGCCGGTCAGATGGGCACGGATGGCAGCATGCCGGATGTACGCTCGCTCCGCATCCCGCTGAAATATCTCGCGAACCTGCTGACGGCGGGTGACGAGGTGCCGGTCGCCAATGGCCTCGAACGTATGTTGGCCATGCGCGCCTATATGCGCGCGAAAACGGTGGATGGCGTGATTGACGAGGTGGTGGCCCGCAAGGCCGGCCTCACCCCCGCGCAGATCGAGGAGATGTACCACGTGATGGCCATCGCTAATTACGAGGACCGATTCGTGATCCCGACGGCGCACCGCGAAGTCACCGAGGACGCTTACGAGATGCGCGGCCATTGCGGGTTCTCCTTCGGCGATGGCTGCGCGCCGAGCGAGCAGGCGGGCAATCTGTTCGGCGGCATCAAGCTCAAGAACGACAAGCCGAAGATGGGGGTTCTGTGATGCGCACGCTCAAGGTTCTCTCGGCGTTGCTCACATATCCCACTGCCGAGCTGATGACGGCCGGCCCCGAGCTCCGCGCCGTGCTGGAGCGCGAGGCCGTGCTGCCCAAGCGCGAACGCTCGGCGGTGGAGGCGCTGATCGCCGATCTCGCCGCGCATGATCTCTACGACGCGCAGGAGCGCTACATCCTGCTGTTCGACCGCACGCGCTCTCTCTCGCTGCACCTGTTCGAGCATGTGCATGGCGAAAGCCGGGATCGTGGCCAGGCCATGGTGGATCTCATCAAGGTCTATGAGGATGGCGGCTTCACGCCCACGACCAAGGAATTGCCGGACTTCCTGCCGCTCTTCCTGGAATATGCGGCCACCCGCGCGCCGGCCGAGGCGCTCGAACTGATCGGCCAGCCAGGCCATGTCTTCGTGGCCCTGCGCGAGCGCCTGGCCCGGCGTTCGTCACCGTATGAGGGGATCTTTGCGGCGCTCACCGCGCTGTCCCGCACGAGGCTGAATGCGGCTGCGCTGGCGGCGTTGCGCGCGGAGGCCGATCCCGAGCCCGACGACCTGGAGGCGCTGGATGCTGCCTGGGAGGAGGAGGAAGTAACCTTCGGTCCGGGCTCGGCCGCCGCTGCCTGCGGCACGGATGTGCTGGCCGCCAGGCTGCGCCAGGCCAACCGACCTGCCCCGGGCATGGAGCCGCCGCCGGGTCAGCGCCCGCGCACCACCATCACCCATCGCAACGCCGGTTGAGGAGTACGCATCATGCGCGACGCCATCTTCCACATCCTCTTCGTCTGGTATCCCTATGTGGCGCTGACGGCCTTTCTGCTCGGCAGCCTGATCCGCTTCGATCGTGAGCAGTATTCCTGGCGCGCAAGCTCCAGCCAGATTCTCCGCAAGCGGCAGCTCGCCTGGGGGTCCAACCTGTTCCACGCCGGCGTGCTGTTCCTGTTCCTCGGCCATGCGGCGGGGCTGCTGACGCCGAAATTCATCTACACGCTGTTCATCACGGTCGAGCAGAAGCAGCTGATCGCCGTCATTGCCGGCGGCATCGCGGGCCTCATCTGCTTCATCGGGCTGACGCTGCTGCTGCATCGCCGGCTCTATGATCCGCGCATCCGCGTTACCTCCACATACATGGATCTCGCAGTGCTGATGATCCTCTGGGTGCAGCTTTCGCTCGGGTTGCTGACGCTGCCCTTCTCGCTCGCGCATTCGGATGGTTCGGCCATGCTGGTGCTGGCGCATTGGGCGCAGGGCATCCTCACCTTGCAGCCGGTTGATGCGAAGACGCTGCAGGGATTGAGCTTCCCCTACCTCGCCCACCTGGTGCTGGGGATGACGATCTTCCTGATCTTCCCCTTCTCGCGCCTCGTGCATGTGTGGTCGGCGCCGGTCTGGTATCTCGGACGGCGCGGCTACCAGGTGGTGCGCAGCCGCCGCCCCATCACCGTGAAGCAGGCGGCGGAGTGAATGCCATGAGCACGACAACCGCCTGCGGCGCCAAGCCGGCGCCCCCCGCCAGCCGCAAGACGATCCGCGTGAATGGTGTGGTCATCCCACGTGCCGCCATCGCGCAGGAGACGCAGCATCACCCGGCCACCAGGCCATTGGATGCCATGAAGGCCGCCTCGGTGGCCCTGGTGGTACGGGAGCTGCTGCTGCAGGAGGCTCGCCGCCTCGGTATCCCGGCAGATCCCGCCAGCGATGGCGAGGGCCGCCGTGAGACGGAGGAGGAGGCACTGATCCGCGGCTTGGTCGAGCGTGAGGTCCAGACGCCCGCAGCCGATGAGGCGGCCTGCCGGCGGTTCTATGAGCAGAACAGGCGCCAGTTCCGGTCGCCGGATCTCCATGAGGTCCGGCATATCCTCCTGCCCGCCAATTTGCCTGACAGGGCGGAGGTCGCGGCCGCCATCCTGGCCCGCCTGGCCGTGGCGCCTGGTGAGTTCGGCGAGTTGGCCCTGGCGCACTCGGCCTGCCCGTCCGGTCGGACGGACGGCAGTCTCGGCCAGATCGGCCCGGGGCAGACGGTCCCGGAATTCGAGGAAGCCCTGGCGCGCATGAGCGTCGGAGCCATCCATTCTGAGCCGGTCGAGACGCGCTACGGCCTGCACATCGTCGCGCTGGATCGCCGGATCGAGGGGCGGGACCTGCCCTTTGACATCGTGCGCGGCAAGATTGCCGCCTGGCTCGAGGAGAAGGTGCGCCGGACCGCGATCCGCCAATACATCCAGATCCTGGCGGGGCGCGCGGAGATCGACGGCGTCGACCTGGCGGCTGCCGGCTCGCCGCTCGTGCAGTGAGGGGGATGCCATGCTGCTTGGTACGATCCTGAAGCGCCTGGGCCAGGCGGCGGATGCCGCCGAGGCGCTGGCCGCGATGGGCGACATGGTCCTGCTCACCGAGGTGCAGGCCATGGGCGAACTCCATGACGAGACGCCGGCCGAGTATGTCTGCGGCGCGACGCGGCGCTTCGCGGCCGATGCCTCAAGTGAGGAGTGGCTCGCGCTGATGACCGCCGTCGAGCGCGGCGACGATCCGGCGCGCGCGACGCTGGAGCGGATGCTGCGCTGGGCCCTCGCGCGGGACGCGGCGGAGGTTCGGGCCGGGGAGGCGTGTGGGCATGGCTGCGGTTGCGGCCATGGTGGTGCGGGCCATGCCGCATGACGCGCTCGACCCACCGCCCGTTGCGCTCCTCGACGATCCGCTCGCGTATTTCCTGGCCGCTCATCATCTGCAGCGGGTTGTCTGCCAGCGGCTGCACGGCTTCGCCGCGGCGCTTCGCGTCTCGCGCAAGGAGGCCGGCCGCGTGAGCGCCTATCTCACCGAGGATCTCGCCCTGCACCATGAGGACGAAGACCTGGATCTCTACCCGGCGCTCCGTCGCCGCGCCGTGCCGGCTGACGGGCTGGGCCCGACACTGGCGCGACTGGGTCGGGAGCATCACCAGGGCCTCGCCACCGCCGCGCAGATCGCCGGGGCGCTCGCCGTCTCCCCGGCGGAGGCCGAGGTCGTGCTTGATGCCGGTGCGGCAGCGGCCATGCAGGATTACGCGGCGAGCGAGCTGCGTCATCTCGCCATCGAGAACGCCGTGGTGCTCGCCCTGGCGCGCATCCGTCTCAAGCGGCCAGACCTGTTGGCCATCAGCCGCAACATGAAGGCACGGCGTGGGATCAAGGCGCCGTGAGCAGCCTCGAGCACCTGTTCGACCGCAACATCGCCTGGGCGGACCGCAAGACCGAGCAGGACCCCGGCTTCTTCCGGCGCCTCTCCGAGCAGCAGGCGCCGCGATATCTCTGGATCGGCTGCTCGGACAGCCGCATCACTGCGAATGACGTGCTGGGCCTCGATCCAGGCGAGGTCTTCGTGCACCGGAACATCGCCAATATCGTCCACACGAGCGACATGAATATCCTCGCCGTGCTGGAATACGCGATCGAGGTTTTGGGCGTCCGGCACATCATCGTCTCCGGTCATTATGGCTGCGGGGGCGTGCTGCGCGCCATGGCGGAGGAGCGCGGCGCGCTCGTGGATCACTGGCTGCAGCCGCTCTCAATGTTCTTCCGCAAGCATCGCGCCGCCTTCGCCGCCATGGGTGATGCGACCTTCCAGGCCAACCGCCTTTGTGAGCTCAACGTGCAGATGCAGCTCCGCCGCGTCGCCGCGACACCGATCGTGGAGGGCGCCTGGGCGCGCCAGCGCGAACTTCACCTGCATGGCTGGATCTATGGCATGCATGACGGGTTGCTGCGTGACCTCGGCACCGAGGTCGCCTCCCTCGCCGAGCGCGAGGCGCTGCCCTCCATAGATCAATGCGTGGCGGTGGGGACGGAGCCTCTCAGCCCGCGCCGCCGACACGCACTCGAAGCCTTCTCGGGCCTCCGGCTGGATGACATGGCCTCGGCCCCTTGCTGCATGCCCTCCCTGGAGAAGCCGTCCGGATGACCCTGCAACCCTGCCTGCTCACCGCCCTGGTCCATGCCGATTCCGCCCGCGCCGCACAGGTGATGCGCGCCGTGGCACAACGCGTCGAGGCGGCTGGCCGCAGCCTGGCCGGGGTGCTGGAACATGCGCTGCCCCGCCCAGGCCGTACGCGCTGCGACATGATCCTGGAGGAATTGTCCCAGGGTGCGCGCATCGCGATTTCCCAGGATCGCGGGCCGCTCGCGCGCGGTTGCCGCCTCGATGCGCATGAAATGGCACGCGCCATCGCGCTGGTCTCCGACACGCTACGCGAGAGACCGCAGCTCCTGATGCTCAACAAGTTCGGCAAGGCCGAGGCCGAGGGCGGCGGCTTCCGCCCCCTCATCGCCGCCGCGCTGGAGCAGGGCGTGCCTGTGCTGATCGCCGTGCCGCTGCGCAACCTCGACGCATGGCGCAATTTCGCGGGCGGGCTGGGGCAGGAGATCGGCCTCGATGACGCGGATGCCTGGCTCGACGGCCTCTGCCCCCGGATGCCCGCCGCGGAAGGCCCGCACCCATGACGGGCGAGGAGGCCGGGCGGCTGATTGACCACATCCTCACGCGCTACCACGCGGTCCATCGGGCCGAGATGCCGGACCTGATCCAGCTGGCCACCGCGGTCGAGGCGGCGCATCCGAGCCACCCGCAGCTGCCGCGCGGCCTCACTGACCTCCTGCGCCGCATGGCGTGGGAAATGGAGGCACATATGAGAAAGGAGGAGGACGGGCTCTTCCCTGAACTCCGTGCCGGCGAGGACCGCATGGCGATGGCCATGACCCTGATGCGCGACGAGCATGATGACCACGCGGCGCGGCTGGAGCAGCTGGCGGCATTGACGCACCAGCACCGGGCACCGCCCGGTGCCTGCGCCACTTGGCAGGCGCTTTGCGCCGGCACCGGGAAATTCGCGGAAGATCTGCGCGAGCACATCCGGCTTGAGAATGAGGTGCTCTTCCCCGGTTTCGGGGCATGAGCGAGCCCATCGGCATCGGCGTGGTGACCATCTCCGACCGCGCCTTCCAGGGTCGCTATGCCGACCAGGGCGGCCCCGGCATCGAGGCGGCGCTGGGCCGCCTCCTGGCCACCCCCTGGCGCCCGCTGCGCCGCCTGGTGCCGGACGAGATGCCGGCCATCGAGGCCGCCCTGCGAGACCTTGCCGACGCCGAAGCCTGCCCGCTGATCGTCACCACCGGCGGCACGGGCCCCGCCCCGCGCGATGTGACGCCCGAGGCGACCATGGCGGTCTGCGAGCGGCTGCTGCCCGGCTTCGGCGAGATGATGCGCGCCGTCAGCCTCCGCGCCGTCCCGACGGCGATCCTCTCGCGGCAGGTGGCGGGCACGCGCGGGCGCAGCCTCATCGTGAACCTGCCGGGCAAGCCCTCGGCCATCGCCGAGTGCCTCGATGCGGTATTTCCCGCCATTCCCTATTGCGTGGACCTGATTGGCGGCCCGCGGATCGAGACAGACCCGGAGGCCTGTGTCGCCTTCCGGCCGAAGGGCGCATGATGGCGCTCTTCGCGCATGGCTTCCGGCCTTTCTTCCTGATGGCCGGCCTCGTGGCGCCGCTCGGCGTGGGACTGTGGGTGATGACGCTCACGGGCCTGCCGCTCCCCGAGGGGCCGCTGCCGATGATCCGCTGGCACGCGCATGAGTTGCTCGAGGGCTTCGTCGGGGCGGCGATGATCGGCTTCCTCCTGACGGCGATTCCGAACTGGACGGGGCGGCGCGGCTATTCGGGTGTGCCGCTGGTGGCGCTAGTGGTGTTGTTTCTGGCCGCGCGCCTCGTGATGCTGCCGGGTTCGCCAGTGCCGATTGGGATCGCGGTGGTGATCGACCTCGCAGCACTGCCGGCGACCTTGCTACTGGTGCTGCCGGCGTTGGTGAAGGCCGGGTCCGCGCGACTGTTCGGTCCTCCTGTGCTGGTTCTTATCTTCTGGGCCGGGCAGGTCATGATGGCGGCCGAGGCTGCGGGCTGGTGGACCTCGCCGGGGTGGGCAGCCGGGCAGATGCTGATGGCCGACACGGCGCTGCTGCTGGTCGTGCTGATCGGTGGGCGGATCGTGCCCTCCTTCACCCTGAACGCGCTGCGCAAGACGGAACGGGCGGCCGAGGCGCAGCCTCTGCCGGGGGTTGATCGCGCGGCGATCCTCGCGGTGGCCCTGGTGACCGTGGTGGACCTGATCGACCCCGGGGGCAAGGTCGCCGGCGCGTTCGCGGCCGTGGCGGCGGCGCTGGTGGCGCTGCGCCTTTCGCGCTGGCATGGGTTGCGCACGCTGCGCTGGCCCATCCTCTGGGTGCTGCACCTGGCCTACGCGCTGATCCCGCTCGCGCTGGCCGTAAAGGCGGCCTTCCTGCTTGCGGCTTCGCCCTGGGGCGCGGCCTGGCTGCATCTGCAGATGGCGGGGCCGGTGTCGCTGATGATCCTCGCCGTCATGACCCGCGCGACGCTTGGCCATACGGGCCACGCGCTGGTGGCGGCACCGTCGGTGGTGCTGGCCTATGGACTGGTGCTGACGGCGGCGCTGCTGCGCGGCTTCATGGGCCTCGCCGAGGCGGATGCGCTGGTCGTCGTAGGGGCGGCGGCGCTGTGCTGGATGACGGCCTTCGTGCTGTTTCTCCGGGTTTATGCGCCGATTCTCTGGATGCCACGCGCGGACGGCAAGCCGGGGTGATGGGCGGCTGGGGAGAATACCTCGCGGCTTGGGCCGTCTTCTTGCTGAGTCACATGCTGCCGGCACGGCCACGTCTGCGCCCAGCCCTGGTCAGCCTCCTCGGACAGCGTGGCTACGTCACACTTTACAGTTGCGCCTCCGTGGCGGTCTTGGCTTGGTTGATCGCGGCGAGCGGGCGCGCGCCCTATCTGCCCCTCTGGGATTGGGCGGCCTGGCAGGCTTGGGTGCCGAACGTCGCCATGCCATTCGCCTGCGTGCTGCTGGCCCTGGGCATCGGCATTCCAAATCCCTTCTCGATCGGCGGTGCGCGGCCCGAGCGCTTCGACGCCGCAAGGCCCGGTATCCTGGGCGTGACGCGCCACCCGGTGCTGGTCGGCATCACGCTCTGGGCAGCGTCCCATATCCCGCCGAATGGAGATCTTGCCTCGGTGACACTGTTCGGCGCCTTCGCGCTGATGGGCCTGGTCGGGATGGGCGCGCTGGACCGGCGGCGCAGGCGGGCCTGGGGCCGGGAGGCTTGGCTTAGGATGTCGCGCCGCACCGCCTTGGTTTGGCCTGGCGTTGGAGAACTCGGGAAGGCTTCCGCCATGAAGCGCATCGCGTTTGGCTTGGCGGTCTGGCTGCTTCTTCTGTGGCTTCATCGCCCTTTGATTGGTGCTGTCCCGTTGCCGGCCTTGCGGTGAGCCGATCCCGACCGAGCTAGCTTCGCCCGCTCGAGCAGCGAGCCGAGGTCGCGCTCCCCTGCACTTTCAGGCCCGCTCCAGTTCGGCCCTGGCGACCGCCATCGCCCAGGGCCTATCCAAGCATCGCCATGACCGGAGTCTGGCGGACCGCGATGTGGACTACGTCAGAGCCACCCCGCAGCGAGACGGTATCACGCTGAGGCCGACCGAGGATCGCTGCGTGCAACTCTCCAGTGTTGCTGGGATCATCACCCCTGAGGCGGAATGCATCGTGTTTCGTGACATTTGCAGATGAGCGTCGATGCTTGGCCGAGCCACCATTGCTCCCATGAGAGCCAAACGCCCGAAGCCGGAGTGCGGTGTTACGGCCGGTGCGTTATCCTCGCGCTGCCGCAGCGTGCGTTAGCCTTGTTCTCCATAAGCCGAACCCTGTCCCCGCATCCATCTTGATCTGCACACACAACGCCTCAGCCACACAGCTGAGGCGTTTTGCATTTCCAGGGCCCGAAACAGAACGGGCGCCCTCCGCCAAAGCCAAAATCGCACCCAAGGCACCACGGACTTCGGTCCGAAGATCACTGCCCTCAGGCACCAGGCGGATCACCTCCACCAAGCCGCGCACCAACTCCCGAGCCTCAGCGGCGTCGCCGTTGTCCAGCACGCGCGCCAGCGCGTGGAGCGCATCGGGCGGCACGAGGGGCTGAAGGTGCCGCGGCGGCAGCCGAAGCGCGGCCGACTGTGGTTGAACGACGGCGCCTGCGTCCGACGGCTACAACGAGAGCTTCAACGGCAAGCTGCGGGACGAGCTGCTGGACCGCGAGATCTTCCATTCGCTGCACGAAGCCGAGGTGCTGATCGAGCGTTGGCGGCGGCACTACAACACCATCAGGCCGCACAGCGCGCTGGGCTATCGGCCGCCGGCGCCTTAAGCGGTGTTGTCCTGGCCGGCTGGCCCCGCCTGCGCTTCGCTCCGGCAGGGCCAACCGGCCAGGCCAGAACATGGGCCAAATCTCTCATAGCCCGTGGATCCCCGATCGGGGGCAGGTCAACATCGAGCAGGCGTGGCCCGACGGCGCCTGACAGCCCCGCGGCACCACCCACGATGACGAGCTCCTGTTCTGCATCGTGTAGGGCCGGGACGTGGCAAGCGACGGCGGATACGGCGGTGACCGAACGTGCGAGCGCAACGCCTGTCATCCAGGCAGTCCCGCGTTGTCAGGGCAGTGGGAGCGCCGATACGCTCAGACGCGAAGGCCGGATCAGTTTGATTCGAAGAATTCGGACGAGGGCATTTCCATGCAGATTGGCACCCGCCACACGGGCGACACACTCACCTTGGTGTTGGCTGGCCGCCTTGACGCCACCACCGCGTCCCTGCTGGGGCAAGCACTCGTGCCGGGACTTCAGGGTGTCCGGCACCTCGTGGTCGATCTCGACGCCTGCCCCTATGTCTCGAGCGCAGGCCTGCGAGAATTACTGCGGGCTCAGAGGCACATCGCTGCCGGCGGCGGCTCCATGCTGCTCGACAACGTGTCGGGGGAGGTGCAGCACGTCCTGAATCTGACCGGCTTCTCGGGGCTGATCCCCAGCAGGCGCAAGGTCCGGCAGATCGCCATTGACGGCCTCGAGTTCATGTCTGCCGGCGTCTGCGGGGAATGCTACCGGCTGGACCGCGAGACCATCGTCAAGCTGTACAACGAGGGCATCGGCGCCGATGTCGCCGAGAAGGAAAAGACCTTCGCCAAAGCCGCTTTCATGGCGGGCATTCCCACCGCCATCTCCTATGATGTCGTCGCCTGCGGCAATCGGACAGGCGTTGTGTACGAGATGCTGGATGCCTCGTTGTTCAGCGCCGTCATCCGTAACGACCCCGGCAACGTCGCCGAACATGCCCGCACCCTCGCGCGCATCGCCCGGACCGTGCACGCAACCCCGGCCGATCCGGCAGTCTTTCCTGATATCAAGGAGAGCTTGCGGGGCTACATCGACCAGCTCGGCTTCTTCCTCTCGCCGCACGAGATCGCGCTGCTGCACAGCAAGCTGGCGGCAATCCCGGACGCTGAAACCTTCGTCCATTTCGATCTGCACAGCAGCAACATCATGATCCGCGACGGCGAGCCGGTCATCATCGACATGGGCGACCTGTCCCGCGGCCATGCTCTGTTCGACATCGGACTGCTGGCCATGATCTATGGCTTGCCCGAGCTCGGACTTTGCGAACTGGCGACCAAAATCCCCGAGGCAGTGGGCCTGGCTCTTTGGGAGAACTTCTTGTCCTGCTACTTCGCTGACCGGCCGCCTGAAGAGCGTGCACTCTTCGAGGCCAACAAGCATTTCCTTGCCTCGATGCGGCTCATCTACACCATCACCTTTCTGCCAGCGCTGCGGGATAGGTGTGCCTCCCTGATCAAGGACGTGCTCATGCCTCGCATCGCTGCATAGCCGACGCTTGAGGAGGCACTTTTTCTCCGCATCTATTGCAGATGATGGAGAGGCGCTCTGGTCGCGTGAGCGGGGGCTGACTCCATGCCATTGTGCCTCCTTGGGTGTCCGCTTACGCGCAGGCTCTTGCCATCCGACTTTCTGCGCAGGAGAACTCGCTCGACGCTGAGGTGAGGCTGGCATGACCGACGACGATGATCAGTATGTCTACGATGAGGCTACCGGCGAGTGGCGTCCGGCCAAGGACTTCGCCGTCGTCAGTGATGCTCCACGAACCGATGTGCGCGATGCCGCTGGGAATGTTCTCGCCGATGGTGATTCGGTCACCCTCATCAAGGATTTGAAGGTGAAGGGTGCGAACCAGACGCTGAAGCAGGGGACGGTCATCAAGTCGATCCGGCTGACGGACAATGATGAGGAGATCGATTGTCGCCACGACACGATCAAGGGCCTCGTTCTGCGGACTGAGTTCGTGCGCAAACGTTGAGGCCCTTGGCGTGTCTCGCGGACCGCACCAGCGCGACGCCTGCATGCGCCGTTCGCGATACACGCCACCCCACAAGCCGCCGTGCCACCGGCGCGCGATAGCTCGACGGGGCGATCGGCAGGAGCTTGCAGATCGGCTCGACCCCAAAGGCCCCACGATGACCATCCATGAAGCCCATCATGGCTTGAACCGGCGGTCGAGCTTCGCCTGAGTCACAGGCGCGTTCAGCGTCTGGCCCGTGCAACCGATCCTGGCTGCGATCGATAGGAGCGGCGCCCAGCGTCATGGATGCTGCGCGGCATGCTCCCGCACCATCCGCATCGCCCGCTTGCGAACCTCAGGCGAAAGCCTGTTCGTCGCATTGCTGGTCATCGCTCCAGCCTCTCAGGAGTTGGAGCCTCCGAGAAGCCCGGGGCGCTTCAAGACGGTCGAAGGCGCGGTGCCGCTGCCGGTCAGCGCGCTGTTCCGGCGCGGTCAGGATTGGGCGGTCTTCGTGGTGCGGGATCGCGCGCCGCGCCGCGCAGAGCGTTATGGTGAGCCAGGGCCTGGAGCCGGGCGAGCTCGTCATCCTCTTCCCGCCCGGCGCGCGGATTCGCGCCGCGGAGGCAGTCAGATCCGCGCCTGCACGCTGCCATCGCTCCGGACGAAGATGGTGCCGAGGCCATGCCGCTCGGCGAGGGGGGCGGCCGCCGCCGCGCCCAGCACCATGAAGGCCGTGGCCCAGGCATCGGCCGCCATGCAACTGGGGGCGAGGACGGAGACCGAGGCCAGGTCATTCTCCAGCGGCGCGCGCCGGGCGGGGTCCATGGTGTGCGAGACGATCCGCCCCTCCACCTCCGCCCAGTGCCGGTAACTGCCGGAGGTGGCAACGGCCATGTCGCTCAGTTCGATCACGCCCATCGCCTCGCGGCTGTGCCGGTCGGGGCGCTCATGCGCCACGGCCCAGGGCGTGCCATCGGGCTTCGTCCCGCGCGCGCGCATCTCGCCATCGATGCCGACCAGCCATGCGGGGATGCCGAAGCCGTCCATCACCCGCGCCATCTCATCCACGCCGAAGCCCTTGGCGATGCCCGAGAGATCGAGGCAAAGCGCCTCCGTCTTCCGCGCGCGGGAGCTGGCCGGATCGAGCTGCAGGGCCTGCATCGTGGAGGGGCGCGTGGCGGCGGAGGCAGCCGCGATGCGCCCCGGCTCGGCCTTCCCTGCGCCAGGCCCGAAGCCCCATGCCGCGACCAGGCCGCCCACGCCCATGTCGAAGGCGCCGCCCGAGGCGCGACCGATCCTGAGCCCCTCGGCCAGCACGGTCATGAGTTCCGGCGGCAGCGTCACCCACGCGCCCACCGGCGCCGCGTTCAGGCGGTTGAGGTCGGAGTCCGGCTTCCAGCTCGACATCTGCTGGTCCACGCGATCCACCGCATCGGACAGCGCCTGCGCCAGTGCCGCCGTGGCGAGGTGCTCCGGCGCGTGGAAGATGGCCGCGTAGCGCGTCCCCATGGTCGGCCCGTTCAGGGCGTGGCGGACCAGGGGCGAGTCAGTAGACGTCTTCAAGGTAGCGGCCCTCCGATTTCAGGGTGGCGAGATCGAGGCCGAGCGGCTGCAGGATCGCCTCGAAGGCGGTGGCCACGCCGCCCGCCATGTCGCGCCCGCCGCAGACCAGCACCTGCCCGCCGCGTTGCAGCAGTTCGCGCAGCGCCGCCGCATCCGCCGCCAGCCGCTGCTGGACGTAGCCGCCGCCCGGCACGCGGGAGAAGGTGGTGTTCAGCCGCGCGAGGCGCCCATCCGCCACGCAGGCGCGCAGCTCCGGCCCATAGAGGAAATCCGGGCCGGGGTGCCGGCCGCCCCAGTAGAGGTGCATCGGCCGGTGCCCCGCATTGTGCCGGATGAAGCCGGCCAGCGGGCCGATGCCGGTGCCGGCGCCCACCAGGATCACCGGCGCCCTGCCGCGCCCTGGCCGGAAGGCGGGATTGGGCCGGATGAAGACCTCGATCCGTCCGCCTTCGGGCAGCTCATGCAGGAAGCCCGAGCAGAGGCCGCCCGCCTGCTTGCGCACGCAGATCTCCAGCGCGCCATCGGCCGAGGCGGAGGCGAGCGAATAGAAGCGCGGCACCTCGGTGCCTGGAGCGAGGATGCCGACGAGGTCACCCGCCTCGAAGCGCGGCAGGCGGCGGCGCCAGAGGCCGGCACCGGGCGGAGCCACGAAGCGCAGGATCGCCGTCGGTGTCTGCGATTCCGCGCCGTATTCCACACGCTGGGCGAGCACGAGCGGCCTGGTCCGGGGGCGCTGGGCAAGATGCGCCAGGGCCAGCGGCACGCCCAGCGCGGCACCGAGCGCCTCGCCCCAGGCGGCGAAGCCCTGCGCCGATTGCCGGTCGATCCGCCCGGTCTCGAGCAGCATGGGCCAGCCCTTGTTCTGCAACGCGGCGGCGACCGTCTCGGCGAAGCCACAGAAGCGCGGGAAGGCGCGATCCCCGAAGCCGAGCACGGCGAAGGGCAGGGGGTGCGTCGCACGCTCCAGCCGCTGCAGGAACTGGCCGGCCGAGGCGGGGGCCGAGCCATCGCCATAGGTGGCCGTCAGGATCAGCAGGCGCTGCGCCTTTGCGTAGCGCGGCGCGAGCGCGTTCATCGGCGCGGCATGCACGCGGTGCCCGGCCCGGGTCAGCGCCGCGTGCAGCGTCGCGGCGAAGCCCCAGCTGCTGTTGCCCTCGCTGCCGACCAGAAGGATGGTGTCCGCCGATTGCGCCGCCGCGTTGTGCCGGATCCTCGGCCGCGCGGCGCGCCGGTGCCACCAGATCACCGCCCCGGCCCCGGCGAGGAGGGGCGCCGTCAGCACGGCGAGGCCGAGCAGCAGCGCCAGTGGCCAGACGCCGCGGCCGGTGTGCAGCATCACGATGGTCTCGTGCACCCGCCGCGCCAGGCCGTTCGGTACGAAGTCCAACGCCTGCCCCGTTGCGGCGTCGATATGCGCGATGCCCTGCGCGCTGGTCAGCGTGTAGCTGTCGGTCAGGTCGTCGCCATAGGGGAAGGTGAGCTCGCGCAGCGCCGACAGGTCCACGGCCTGCAGCGCCGCCAGCTGGCCGGGACGAAGCCGTGGCGCGCCGCTCGGCTCCACGGGCGCCGCGATCTCCGTCGCGGTGCCATCCGGCAGGACGCCGAAGGTCGCCAGCGACATCCAGCAGCCGGTCAGCGCCGAGAGGAGAAGCCCGGCCATCGCGGCGCGGCCGAGCTCGCAATGCAGGCGCTGCGCGAAGCTGCCGCGGCTGGGCCGCAGGATCGCCGCCCAGCCCCCCAGCCGCGCCGCCAGCACGATCGCGCCCGAGAGGCACAGCACCAGCATGGCCGCCGCCCCCAGCCCCGCGGCCACGCGCCCCGCATCGTCCATCAGGAAGGAGCGGTGCAGGTTGGTGATGCTGCGTGTCAGGTTGGACGGCTCATGCGGGCCGATCGCCGCGCCCGTGTTGGGATCAACCAGCTCGGCGCCCGGCAGGTCATTCTCGAAGTAGTAGGCGATGATCGAACCGGAGGGCGTCCTGACGATCCGCTCCACCTCGGCGTGCCGCTGCTGCACGGCGTCGGCGAGTGCGGCGACCGTCACCTCTCCGGGCGCCGGAATGCTCGCGCGGCTGCGCTCCAGGACCGAGTCGAAGGCGAGGAAGGCGCCGGTCAACGCCAGCGCCGTGATGAGCAGCGCGGCGAGGAGCCCTGGCAGGGAATGGAGGCGGCGAAACATGTCGGTGATCCGCTGGCGTCGTCACATGTCGAACTTGAAGGAGGCGATGTAGCCACGGCCGGAGACGGGCCGGTGATTGGCGGCGCTGGTCAGCGGCACGGTGACTTCGCCGGGATTGTCCCGCCCATCCTCCACGGCGGTGTCCACGCGGATCTGGTAGCCCGCGTCAATCAGCGCGTCGGCGATGTCCACGGTGACACTGAGCGTCCGGCCGCTGCCGACGCTGGCGCCGGTGATGCCGTCGATGCGCGCGGCCTCTGCGGCGCGGCCACGGGCCCAGGCGCTCAGATGCGTGTGGTACTTGGTCTTGGTGCCGGCCACGCGCAGCGTGGAGTGGAAGCGCCCCTGCGGATCCACGAGGTAGATGGCGAGATAGGCGCCGTTGCCGCCATAGGGGCGGAGCTGCGTGGTCAGGGTGACGCTGCGCGCCTCGGCCGCCGGCGCGAAGGCCATGGCGGGCAGCGCGAGGGTGGCGGCGAGGCCGAGGGTGGCGACCATCTTGTTCATCGAAATCTCTCCAGCAGGAAGGGCGATGCGGGAGAGATGGACGCTCAATCTGACGCGGGCCTGAACGCCATGGATGATCGCGGCGCGAATTCCGGCAGTCGCACGCGCGCCTCGAAGCCGGAGGCGCGCCCCGGCACGGGCGAGAACAATTCCAGCCCGGTCCCGGCGCCCACGGCGATGGCCTCGGCGATGGCGAGGCCGAGGCCCGAGCCATGGGCGCGGCTCTCCCCGCGTTCGAAGGGGCGCTTGAGCCGCGCCATCGTCTCCGGCGCCACCACGGGCCCTGCGTTCGATACGCGCAGGAGGCCGTCCTCATCCAGCAGGACGGAGACCGGTTGATCGGCGGCGCCGTGCTTCAGCGCGTTCTCGATGAGGTTGCGCGCCAGGATGGCAAAGGCGTCGGCGTCCATGCCGGAGAGCCAGGCGCCGCCCTCCGGCATCGCCACGGTGACGGGGCGGGCGAGATCCGCATCGCCCCGGAACTCATCCAGCACGAAGGCCAGCACCTGCGCGAGATCCTGCGGCGTTTCGGCCAGCAGGCCGGCGCCTTCCGCCTTGGCGAGCTGGAGCAGCTTCTCCGACAGCCGCGCCAATTGCCGCAGCGCGGCCTCCACGCTCCGCGCGCGTTCGCGGGGTGCGCCCTCCGGCAGCTCCGCGACCAGGCGCTGGGTCTGCGCCAGGGCGGCCGCGACGGGTGTGCGCAATTCATGCGCGCTGCTGGCGGTGAAGCCGCGCTCCGCCTCCAGCGCGCGCTGCAGCCGCGCGATCAGCCGGTTCACCGCGGCGGCGATGGGGGTGAGCTCGCGGGGGAGGGCCGTCGCGGCGACGGGCGAGAGATCACCCTGGCCGCGCTGCTCGATCTCTCCCTGGAGGGCGGAAACCGGCCGCAGCGCGAAGCGCACCAGGGCCCAGACGCCGAGCTGCGTGAGCGGCAGGAGCAGCGCCAAGGGCCAGAGCAGCATGCCGACCGCTTCCAGCACCGCCTGGCGCCTGTGGCGGAGCGGCTCCGCCGCGGTGACGAAGAACGTGCCCTGCACCGCAACCTCGGTGTAGAGGCGCAGGCCGCCGGCATCCTGGAAGCCCGCCATGGGCCGGGCAGGGAAGGCCGCCGCGTCGGCATCGTGCGATTGCAGCAGGATGCGCCCATCGCCGTCCCGCACGATATAGGTGATCCGCTCCTGGTGCGGCATCACCGAAGGCAGGCGCTGGCCGGCATCCTCGGCCTCGCCGTTCAGGATCTCGCTATAGGCCAGGGGCAGGATGCGCTGCGTGACCTCCTGCAGCGCGCCGTCGAACACCTCGTCGACCTCGGCGCGCAGGATCAGGCCGGCCATGAGGCTGCCCGCCAGCCAGAGCAGGACCGTCCCGAGGGCGAGCCCCAGCCCGAGCCGGCGTTGCAGGCTGTGTGGCCGTGCGTTCATCAGGGCGCCGGCTTCCTCGGCTGGCCCAGCCGATAGCCCAGGCCGCGGATCGTCTCGATGATGTCGTGTCCCAGCTTCTTGCGGATGCGGCCGATATAGACCTCGATCGTGTTGCTCTCGACCTCGGCATCGAAGGAGTAGAGCCGTTCCTCCATCTGCGCCTTGGACAGCAGGGCGCGGGGGCGTTGCAGGAAGGCCTCGAAGATCACCCATTCGCGCGCCGTCAGGGTGATGGGCTCACCCGCGCGCCGGATGCTCCGCTCCGCGAGGTCGATGGTCAGGTCGCCGATCTCGACCAGCGGATTCGGATTGCCGGCATAGCGCCGGGCCACGGCGCCGATGCGGGCCGAGAGCTCGGACAGGTCAAAGGGCTTCACGAGGTAGTCGTCCGCGCCGGCGTTCAGCCCGGCGATGCGATCGGTGATCTGGTCGCGCGCCGTCAGGATGATGACGGGCGTGGCGTCCCGCGCGGCGCGGCGCGCCTTGAGGAAATCGATCCCCTTGCCGTCCGGCAGCATGAGATCGAGCAGGATGAGTTCATAGGTCACCGTGCCGGCGCAGTCGCGCGCGGTGTCGAGCCGGGGCGCCCAGTCCACCGTGTGCCCATCGGCGGCGATCTGGTCGCGCACGGCGGCGCCCAGGATCGGATCATCCTCGATCAGCAGAACACGCATTTCCTGGTCCTTCGCGTCACCGGGCCTGGCCGCTCATAGGGCCGGCGGCTGACGGCAAGCTGAATGGCGCGGCGACCCTGTTCAGTCTCGCGTCAGCTTGCTGTGGCTTTGTCACGGCTCGCTGCAACTGACAGGATGCGATGCCATGATCCGACCGCCCCCCAAGATCGCGCTGGCATTCTGCGCCCTGGCATTCTGCGTCCTCGGCGCGGGTCCGGCCATGGCGGACCAGCGCTGCAACGTCCCGCTGGCCGATTGGCAGCCGCGCGCGGCACTTCAGCAGCGGGTCGAGGCCGAAGGCTGGCGGGTCATCCGCATCCGCACCAAGGATGGCTGCTACCGCGTGCGGGCGACGAATGACCGCGGCCAGCGTTACGAAGGAACATTCGATCCCGGCACCTTGCGGATCCTGAAGGTGGAGATCGAATACGACTGACCGGGACGGGCTGCGCCAGGCGGCTCGACGCGCGGAACCTGTCCTGCCGGAGAGGGGCGTCTGCGCGGCCGCGGGCAATGCCGTGACCGCCACGGCATCCTGCTGCGGCTGACGCCATGATGGCGCCACGTCCGAGCCGGGCCGCGTGGATGGCGGGGGAGGGGAACTCAACCGCCATCCGTTGAGAGGCGTCGGAGCGCATCCAAGCCGACCGGTGCTTCGGCCTGCCAGGGCAGGAGGAAGAGCCGCTGCGCCAGGCCCTTCTCGATCCTGCGGATCTGCGCCTGCTCAGCGGCCATCCGCTGCATCAGCAGGCGATCCCTGGTGCCGCTGCCGGAGAGCGTCCGGTTCACCACCCAGGCATGGGGCTCGATGCGCGCGCGCCGCAGATCCTCCTGCAGCGCGGCCGCCTCGGAAACGGGCGTGGTCTCCGGCAGGGTGACGATCAGCACCTGCGTGTGCTCCGGATCCTGCAGGCGCATCAGCGGGGTGATGACGCGCCCCGCCGCATGCGCGGAATCCAGGCTGCGGGTCATCTGGCGGTGATAGGCGCCGGTCGCGTCCATCAGCAGCAGCGTGTGGCCGGTGGGCGCGGTGTCGAGCACGACGAAGCCGCCCCGTGCCTCCGCGACGACGCGGGAGAAGGCGTGGAACACCGCCACCTCCTCCGTGCAGGGGGAGCGCAGATCCTCCCGCAGCAGCGCGCGGCCGGCGTCATCCAGGGCGCGGCCGCGGGTCTCCATGATCCTGCCGACGTAGCGTTTGGTCTCGGCCCTGGGGTCGATGCGGTCCACGCGCAGGCCCGGCATCTCGCCGCCCAGCGTCATGGAGAGATGGGCGGCCGGATCGGTCGTGCTGAGATGCACGGCGTGGCCGCGCGCGACGAGGCCGATGGCCACGGCCGCGGCAATGGTCGTCTTGCCGACGCCCCCCTTGCCCATGACCATGACGAGGCCATGCCCGCGGGCCGCGAGCCCTTCCACCAGCGCTTCCAGACCGGGCACCTCGGGGCGTATGGCCGCCACCAGCGCGGATGATGTGGGTGGCGTCGCGGCGGCGGGCCGCAGCAGCGTGCGGAGCGCCTCGAAACCCACCATGTCGAAGCCGCGCAGCGGTACTTCGTCACGCGGCAGGCGCCGCAGCGTCTCCGGCATGCCATCCAGCGCGGCGCGCGCACCGCGTTCGATCGCCTGGCCCACGCGATCATCCGTCCCTGCCGCGTGGAACACCCCATTCACCACCAGGCGCTGGTTGGCGAGCCCGAGGGCGGCCAGTTCCGTGGCGCTGCGGCCGGCCTCCGCCAGCGAGGCGCGGTCCGGCCGGGCGACCAGGATGATCGCCGTCCTGCTCGCATCGGCGAGCGCGTCCATCGCCGCGCGGAAGCGGCGCTCCTGCATCTTCAGGCCGGAATGCGGCCCAAGGCAGGAGGCGCCGGCCTCATTCGCCGCGAGGAATCCGCTCCAGGCCGCGGGCAGGCTGAGCAGGCGCAGGGTATGACCCGTCGGCGCCGTGTCGAAGAGGATGTGATCGAAGCCCGCCATGTCTCCGGCGAGGATGGCCGCGAATTCGTCGAAAGCGGCGACTTCGATGGTGCAGGCGCCGGAGAGCTGTTCCCGCACCGTCGCCCGCTCCGTCTCGGGCGCCCCTCCCATCTGGTCGAGGACGCGAAGCCGGTACGCTTCCGCGGCCGCTTCGGGGTCGATGTTGAGCGCAGAAAGGCCCGCCATGCCGGGCACCGGGCGTGGCGCGTCCGAGAGCGCGACGCCGAGCATCTCGTCCAGGTTCGAGGCGGGATCGGTGCTGACCAGCAACACGCGCCGCCCGGCTTCCGCCAGCGCGATCGCCGCCGCACAGGCGACCGAGGTCTTCCCGACGCCACCCTTGCCGGTGAAGAACAGATGGCGCGGCGGGGCCTGAAGGAAGCCAGGGAGGGTCATGCGAGGCTCGTTCGGCAGGGAATGCCGGGATGGGGGGAGGCGGGACGGCTGCGTGGAGCCTGCCCGATCGGTGCGGTGCAGGCCTTGCGACGCATCAATCGCGCGCCTGGCCGGCTGTGCCTTCTCGCCCTGTCAGGCAGGATCGGGTCAGCAACAGGGATCTTCCGCCCGTGGCCCGCGTGCTTTGGAGCGCGTGTCGCCTGGGCCCATCCCATCAGACATCAACACAAAAACTCTCCCTCTGAGGGGATCCATTCAGCGAAGCACGTCAGGGCTGACCTTCCGCCAATGCGCGCAGCCAGATCGAGACGGCGATTGCGCCGCCATCAGGCGTGCCCTGGGCACGCGCGCCCATATAGCTGGCGCGTCCGAGCCGCGGCGTCATCGTGGCCGTCGCGGCCGCGCCAGCTTCTGCGGCGTCAGCCGCCGACCGCACCGCGGCTGCGAGTGTGGCGCCCCTCCTCGCTGCGTGGGCCATGGCCTCTGCGGCGGGGCTCAGCGCGTCGACCATGGTGCGGTCTCCGGGCCTGGCACCGCCCAATTCGGTGATGGCCTCCACGCCCTGCCGAAATGCCTCAACCCAGTCAGAGGGGGTGGGTGAGGCAGGCAACGCGCGGGCGGCGCGCAGCAGGGCGGTGGCGTAGAAGGGGCCGGAACTGCCGGCGATGGCCCGCCGCAGCGCGCCGGCCATGGCCGTCAGCGCCACCGATGGCTCCGCCCAGGCTCCCTCTGGCAGTTCGCGCAGGGCGCGCGCGCCGCGCCTCAAGCTGATGCCGAGATCGCCATCGCCGGCCTGGCTGTCGAGGTCGGTCAATCGGGGCTCCGCAGCTTCCAGTGCGGCGGCGACCGTCAGCGCCGCGCGGCGCAAGGCAGGTGCCAGCGGCCCGGGTGGAAGCTCCGCCGCCCTGCCGCTCGATGCCGTAACCGGCACGATCCGGCGCCCGGTCCCGATGATTCCGCCGCCAGGCCAGGCGGGGGCCTCAGCGGGTTGGTCCAGCAAGGCGAGGCGGGCCGCATCCAGGCGCAACAGCGAGAGCGAGACGCCCGGCATTTCCAGCGCGGTGAGGAACTCCCCGGCCCAGGCGCGCTCCACGACCAATCCGCGTTCGCGCAGCAAGGCCAGGGCACGGCGTGCCACGATGGCCAGTTCCATGGGCGGCGTGCCGCCCAGCCCATTGACCAGCAGCGCGACCTTTTCGCCCGGCTTGAGGCCAAGATCACCCAGGATGGTGCCCAGGATGCGCTCGACCAGTTCATCGGCGGGCAGAAGCGCCGTTCGTTCCACCCCCTGCTCGCCATGGATGCCAAGACCCAACTCGATCTCCGCCGGCCCGATCTCGAAGCCCGGACGCCCCGCTGCCGGCACGGTGCAGGAGCCAAGCGCCACGCCCATGCTGCCGAGATCGGCCGCCGCCGCGCGGGCCAGGGCCGCGACCTCGGCCAGGCCATGGCCGGCGGCTGCCGCTGCGCCCGCCACCTTGTGCACCAGCACCGTGCCGGCGATGCCGCGGCGCCTGTCGCGCGGAACGGTCCCATGCAGCGCCACGTCATCGGCCACGACGACGACTTCGACCGGAATGCCCTCGCCTCGGGCCAACTCGGCCGCCAGCCCGAAATTGAGCCGGTCACCCGTGTAGTTCTTGACCACGAGCACGGCACCGGCCGGCCCGGCAGTGGCCCGGATGCCTGCGAGGACGGCATCGACGCTGGGCGAGGTGAAGACTTCCCCCGAAATCGCACCCGTCAACAGGCCGGGCCCGACATAGCCCGCATGGGCTGGCTCATGTCCCGCACCACCACCTGACAGGATCGCCACGGGGCGTGCAGCCATGGGTGGCATGTCGGCCCGGATCACGACATTCTCATTGGCCATCAGCGCCAGTCCGGGATGCAGGTCGCAAAGGCCTTCCAGCATCTCGCGCACCACGCGGTTCGGATCATTGAGCAATTTCTTCATGGCGACGTTTCCCGAGGTTCTTGCCGCAGTCTGGCGCAAAGGCCCCCAGCCGATTCCCGACTGGGGCGCCTCTCTCGCAGGCTCAGGAGAGCATTTGCATGTCAGCGTCGATGGCGATGGCCTGGCCGCTGATGGTGCGCCCGCGCGGGCTGGCCAGCAGCAGGATCTGGTCGGCCAATTGCCGTGGCGTGACGTATTCCTTGATGCTGGCATAGGCCATGGCCTGGGCCTCGATTTCGGCGAAGCTGACGCCACGCGCCTGCGCCTTGGCTTCCAGCACGCGGCGCTGCCGGTCTCCCGCGACCAGGCCGGGCAGGATCGCGTTCACGCGGATGCCGGCACCGCCCAATTCGATCGCGAGCGACTTGGTCAGGCCGATCACGCCCCATTTCGCGGCCGCATAGGGCGCACGCAGCCCAAACCCGAAGCGCCCTGCGGCGCTCGACAGATTGGTGATGGAGGGATTGGCGCTCCGGCGCAGCAGCGGAATGGCCAGCCGCGCGACATTGAACTGGCCAGTGAGGCAGACCTCCAGGCAGCGGTCCCAATCCTCCGGGTTGATCTCCTCCACCAGGCCGGTCGGACCGGCGATGCCGGCATTGTTGACCAGCACATCCAGGTCCGGGAGGCCAGCGAACAGGGCCGCGACGGCCGATCTGTCGGACACGTCGCAGCGCGTGCCCGTGATGCCCGCCGGCAGGCTGCCGAGCGCCGCCTCATCCACGTCGCAGACATGGACGTTGGCGCCTTCCTCGACAAAGGCTTCGGCGATGACGCGGCCGATGCCGCCAGCCCCCGCGGTGACCAGGACGCGCGCGCCCTTCAAACCCAGATCCATCTTCACTTCTCCTTCAGGACGCGCCGCGCCAGGATGAAGGCGGCGGCTTCTGCGATATCGCCGGCGATGGCCGCCCGCGCGGCCGCGCCATCCCGCGCGCGCAGCGCCGCGAGGGCGGCGGCGTGGAAGCGTCGCGCGGGCGTATTGGCGAGGCGCCTGGGGTCGGCGCGCATGTCGAGATTGAGGACCGGTCCGGCCAGGAGCCAGAGCCGCTCGATCGCGCCTTCCAGCAGCGGCATCCGCGCCGCGGCATAGATGGCGAAATGCAGGTCCCGATTGAGGGCCACCGCCCGGGCTGCATCGGGACTGGCTCCCGTGGCGACACTTGCGAACTCGGCCTCGATGCGGGTGATGACGGCGATGTCGTCGGCCGTTGCGGCCTTTGCCGCGCGTTCGGCCGCAAGCCCTTCCATCTCCTGTCGCAAATCGGCCAGTTCGGCGAACCGCGCGGCCGACATGACCGGCACCCGCACCGCGCGATTGGGTGAAACCTCGAGCGCGCCATACTCCGCCAGCCGGCCCACGGCGGCGCGGATGGGCATGGTGGAGGTTCCCAGCCGCTCGGCGAGGTCGCGCAAGGACAAGCGCTCACCCGGCGCGACATGGCCGGAGGTGAGGAGGCCCGCGATCTGCACGTAGGCCGCTTGTCCCATCGTGGGGAGGGGAGGTTTGAGGGTGCTGGACAAGGATGCGCTTCCCGGGCGACTATGAACTGTGATCACAGTCGGCGGCAACAGCCGATCAGGAGGAAGCCAACATGAGCATCTCTCGTCGTGGCCTTATGGCCGCATCCGCCTTTGGACTTGCGGCGCCATCCATCTCCTACGGCCAGTCGGAGGTGATCCGCATCGGCCATCTGACGCCGCGCACCGGCTTCCTCGGCCCCCTGGGTGAATACGCCGTGCAGGCGGCGACCCTGGCCGCCGAGGAGATCAACGCGGCCGGCGGCATCCTGGGCCGCCGGCTTGAGCTCCTGATGGAGGACAGCGTCAATCCGCAGACGGGCAGCGCCAAGGCCGAGCGCTTCGTTCAGCGGGACCGCGTGGCCGCCATCGTCGGCGAGATCAACTCGGCGACGGCGCTGGCCATCGCCCAGGTGGTGAATCGCGAGCACGTGCTCTTCCTCAACACCGGCGCCAATTCCGATGCGCTGCGCGGCTCCGACTGCCAGCGCTTCATGTTCCACGTCGAGGGCCAGAACTCGATGTATGTGAAGACCGTCGGCCGCGCGCTGATGGCGGGCGGCCTGATCCGCGGCAAGCGCTCCTATGCGCTCACGGCCGACTATGCCTTCGGTCATGATCTTCTGCGGGTGGCCAAGCGCTTCCTGGCCGAGAACGCCGGCACCGTGGCCGGCGAGGACCTGATCCCGACCGACCTCTCCGACTTCTCGCCCTTCCTGCTGAAGATCCGCCAGGCGAGGCCGGACATCGTGCTTCTCAACCTGGCCGGTGCGCAGATCACCAATTTCCTGAAGCAGTATTCCGAATTCGGGCTGCGCTTCCCCGTGGCCGGCTTCGGCTTCGACACGGCCCTGGCCTGGGGTGCCGGGCAGGGCAACTTCCTCGGCACCTGGCCGGTGATGTGGCACCACCAGATCCAGGCGCCGAGCGCGCAGGCCTTCGTTCGCGCCTTCACCGCCAAGTACAACCGCCCGCCGGAGAACCAGGCCTGGGGCGACTACACGGCGGTGAAACTGATGGCACGCGCCATGACCGAAACCCGCGGCACCGATGGCATGAAAATCGTCGAGTATTTCGAGGGCGAGGGCCGGATGGATATCGCCAAGACGCGCGAGGGCTATTTCCGCAAGCGTGACCACCAGCTGATGCAGGAGGCCTATGCCATCACGGCCCTGCCGGCGAACGAAGTGCGCAACCGGTGGGACATCTTCCGCGCCGGCGCGGCGGTGCCCGGCCCCAACGAGCCGCTGGATGCCATCGCCGCCACCGCCGAAGAGAATGCCTGCACTTTTCGCTGAACGTGCAACGGGGGTCGCGCAGGCGACCCCCTGACCCGGGATCACTCCCTTGGAAATCGTCTTCATCCTGGAGCAGGTCCTCAACGGTCTGCTCGTCGGCGCGCTGTACCTGCTGATCGCGCTTGGCCTCTCGCTCATCTTCTCGCTCGGCGGGATCGTCAACCTGGCGCACGGCGCGTTCTATGCGCTGGGCGCCTATCTGACGGTTCTGCTCGCGCCTGAGATCGGCTTCGGTGGCGCCTTCGTGGTGGGGCCTGTCCTGGTCGGCCTGCTGGGATTGCTGATCGAACGCTTCCTGCTGCGCCGCTTCTATCGCGGCGATCCCATCCTCGGGCTGCTGCTCACCTTCGGCCTCGCCATGGTCGCCGAGCAGACCTTGCGCATGTTGTTCGGCGCGGCCCCCGTGCCCTTCTCCATCCCGCCGGCGTTGCGCGGGCAGGTCTTCATCGGCGAGTTCATCTACTCGCGCTACCGCCTGCTGATCCTCGCCGTCGCGGTGGTGGCGGTGTTCGGTCTCTGGCTGTTGCTGACGCGCACCGCCTTCGGGCGGGTCGTGCGCGCGGGCGTCCAGGATCCCGACATGGTGGCGGCGCTGGGCATCTCGCTGAAACCCTACATGAGCGCCGTGGTCGCCATCGCCGTCGGCCTCGCCGCGCTGGCGGGCGTCATGACCGCGCCGATCACCGGCGTGCATCCCGCGATGGGGGCCGAGATCCTGACCTTCGCCTTCGTCGTGGTGGTCATCGGCGGGCTCGGATCGTTCTGGGGCGTGGTGGCGGCGGCGTTCATCGTCGGCGTGGTGCGCGGGCTGGCCGCCTATTTCTATCCCTCGGCCACCGAGGCCTCGGTATATCTCCTCATGGTGCTTGTCCTGCTGCTGCGTCCGAGAGGCCTGTTCGGCGAGCGCATCCGGAAGTTCGAGTAGGCGACGATGCGCGACACACGCTCCCTTCTCATCGCCGCGGCCTCCCTGCTGCTGCTGCCCTTCGCGCTCGAGGCCCTGGGGCTCACGCTCAAGACGGCGACGGATGTCGTCATCTTCGCCATCGCCGCCATGGGGCTGAACATCCTGGTCGGAACCACCGGCCTTGTCTCCTTCGGGCATGGCGTCTGGTTCGGGCTTGGCGCCTTCGCGGCCGCCATTCTGCAACGGCAGCATTTCCCGGACAGCATCATCGCGCCGGTCATCGGCGCCCTGCTGATCGCCGCCGTCGCCGCGGCGGTCGCCGGCCTCGTCATCCTGCGGCGACGGGGCGTGTACTTCTCGCTGCTGACGCTCGCCCTGACCGCGATGTGCTTTGCCATCGCCTTCCGTTGGACCGAGCTGACGGGCGGCGAGAATGGCCTCGGCGGCATCGTGCGCCCGGGCCTGCTGGATGACCCGCGCTGGTATTACACCTTCGTGGCCGGCACAGCCCTCGCCGTCTGTGTCGCCCTGTGGCGCTTCAACGCTTCACCCGTCGGCACGGTGCTGGTGGCCATCCGTGAGAATGAGCAGCGCGCCGGCTTCATCGGCTACAACACCAATCGCTACAAGCTGCTGGCCTTCACCGTCTCCGCCAGCCTCACGGCATTGGCCGGGGTGCTCAGCGTGTTCAACCACCGCTTCGCCAGTGCCGACCCCATGAACATCGCCTTCTCCGGCGAATTGCTGGCGATGGTCGTGATCGGCGGCATGCGCTCCTTCCTGGGGCCGGCGCTGGGCGCGCTGTTCTACATCATCTTCCGTGAATTCCTCTCGATCTACACGGCGAACTGGCTGCTGATCTTCGGGCTGCTGTTTGTCGGCTTCATCATCTTCAGCCCGACCGGGCTGGTCGGCGTCGCGGCCCGCCTGTTGGCCCCCTTCCGGCCCAAGGCGCCGGATCTGGATGCCGCCATGGCAGCGCGCAGGGTCGAGCAGCCGACACCGGTTCCCGCAGTCTTCGTCCGGCCCGGCACAGCCGAGGGCGCGGTGCTGAAGGCCGAAGGGCTGGGGAAGTCCTTCGGTGGCGTGCGCGCCGTGCGCGATGTCTCCTTCGCGGTCACGGATCGCAGCCTGCACGCGCTGATCGGCCCGAATGGTGCGGGCAAGACGACCGCCTTCAATCTGCTTTCGGGCATGTTCCCGCCCGATCGTGGAACGGTGACGCTGGATGGGAGGCAGGTTGGCGGGCTGGAGCCCTATGCCATCACGCAGGCCGGGTTCGGCCGTTCCTTCCAGATCACCAACCTGTTCCCCGGCCTGTCCATCGAGGAGAATATCCGCCTCGCCATCCAGGCCCGGCACCCCTCGCGCTTCGCGCCGCTGCGCAGCGCCCATGCCATCACGGAGATCAACGAGGAAACGGCGCTGCTGGTGCGCTGGATGGGCCTCGCCGGCATCGAGCATGCGGAGGCCGGCGCACTCTCCTATGGCGGACAGCGCCTGGTGGATATGGCCCTGGCCCTCGCCACCCGCCCGCGCATCCTGCTGCTCGACGAGCCGCTGGCGGGCCTCGCGGCGGCGGAGCGACAGCGCGTGGGAGACCTGATCAAGCGGCTCTCCACGGACATTCCCGTCCTGCTGGTGGAGCACGACATCGACCGCGTCTTCCAGATCGCCGACCGCGTCACCGTGATGAATGACGGTGAAGTCCTGGTGGATGGCGGCGTGGAGGATGCGCGCAACGACGAGCGCGTGCAGGCGGTCTATCTTGGCAGCGGCGCGCATGCCGTCGCCTCCAAGCCACGCGCCAGCGCCGTGCAGCCGGACGTCCTCCTGACGCTCGAGAACGTGAACACGTTCTACGGCAAGAGCCATATCCTTCGCGATGTCTCGCTGACGCTGCGCAAGGGCGAGGTGATGGCGCTGCTCGGGCGCAATGGCGCGGGCAAGTCCACGCTGCTCAAGACCATCATGGGCACGGCCCCTCCGGCAAGTGGCCGGGTGACGCTGGCCGGCGAGGAATTGGCCGGGCTCTCGGCCGATCGTGCCGCGCGACGCGGCGTGGGCTTCGTGCCGCAAGGGCGCGGCCTTTTCGCGGGGATGACCGTCCAGGAGAATCTCGGCCTCGGCCGCCTGAAGCGCATCACCGGCGCGGGAAGCCACTGGGAGGAAGACCGCGTGCTGACGTTCTTCCCGCGCCTCAAGACGCGCTGGAAGGTCGCGGCGGATCATCTCTCGGGCGGTGAGCAGCAGATGGTCGCCGTGGCGCGTGCCTTGATGGGCGACACCCGCGTGCTTCTGCTGGACGAGCCCTTCGAAGGGCTCTCCCCGGCCATTTCCGAGGAGCTGTTCGAGGCCTTCGACAAGCTGCGCCACGAGGTGTCGATCATCCTGGTGGACCATCACCTCGACCTGGCACTCGCGCTCTCGGATACGACGATCGCGCTGGAGCGTGGCAGCGTGACCTGGAGCGGCGAGAGCCGGGCGCTGCGCGATGATCTGGCCTTGCGGAGAAAGGTGTTGTGGCTGTGAAATCTGTTGCGATTGTCGGAAGCGGCCTGATCGGCCGTGCCTGGGCGATGATCTTCGCCCGTGGTGGCTATGCCGTGCGGCTGTATGACGCCGTGCCGGGCGTCGCCGCCGCCGCCGTGGGCCTTTGTGCCCAGGGCCTGCGCGATCTGGCCGAAGCCGGCCTCTGCGCTGACCCTGCTGCGGCGGCGCAGCGCATCACCAGCGCCGCGACGCTGGCCGAGGCCGTGGCCGGCGTGACGCTCGTGCAGGAAAACGGGCCGGAGCAGGTGGAGATCAAGCGCGCGATCTTCGCCGAGCTGGACCGGCTGAGCCCGCCCGATGCCATCCTCGCCTCGTCCAGCAGCGCCATCCGGATCAGCCTCTTCGCGAGCGATCTCGCGGGGCGCGCGCGCTGCCTGATCGCGCATCCGGTCAACCCCCCGCATCTCATCCCGCTGGTGGAATTGAGCGGCGCGGATTTTACCGCAGCCGAGGTGATCGACGCCGCGCGTGCGATCTATGACGAGATCGGGCAGGTGCCGATCACCGTGCTGAAGGAGGTGGAGGGCTTCATCCTCAACCGCCTGCAAGGCGCATTGCTGGCCGAGGCCTTCCGCCTGGTGGATGAGGGCTACGTCACGCCGCAGGATCTCGACAAGACGGTGAAGGATGGGCTTGGCCTGCGCTGGGCCTTCATGGGGCCCTTCGAGACGATCGAGCTCAACGCGCCCGGCGGCATTCCCGATTACTGCGCGCGCTACACCGGCTTCTACAAACGCCTCGCGGCCGAGCCTCCGGCACCCGCCGTCTACGACACGCCGCGCGTCGCCGAGCAGTGGGACGCGGTGAGTGACATCCCCGAGAAGATGCGCTGGCGCGATCGTAAGCTCGCCGCCCTGCGCGCGCACAAGCAGAAGGACTGAACGCCATGGCCAAGCCGCGCCGCGTCATCATCACCTGCGCCGTCACCGGCGCCATCCACACGCCCAGCATGTCGCCGCATCTGCCCATCACCGCGGCCGAGATCGCCGAGGCCGCGATCGGCGCGGCCGAGGCGGGCGCCGCCATCGTCCATCTGCACGCCCGCAACCCCGAGGATGGCCGGCCCGACCAGTCGCCCGAGGCCTTCGCGCCCTTCCTCGGCATCATCAAGCAGTCCAGCAACTGCGTGGTGAACATCACCACCGGCGGCGCGCCCACCATGACCATCGAGGAGCGCGTGCGCCCCGCCGCCCTGCACAAGCCGGAAGTGGCCTCGCTGAACCTGGGCTCGATGAATTTCGGCCTCTTCGGCATGCTGAACCGCTTCAAGAGCTTCAAACATGACTGGGAGCCAGCCTATCTGGCGAACAAGGACATCATCTTCCGCAATTCCTTCCAGGACATCGAGTACATCCTGACCACCTGCGCCGGGAACAACACGCGCTTCGAGTTCGAGTGCTACGACACCTCGCACCTCTACAACCTGAAGTACTTCTTCGATCAGGGGCTGGTGAAGGCGCCGCTCTTCATCCAGACGGTCTTCGGCCTGCAGGGCGGTATCGGCGCGCATCCGGACGACGTGATGCACATGAAGCGCACGGCCGATCGCCTCTTCGGCGACAACTACCAGTGGTCCGTGCTGGGTGCAGGCGCCAACCAGCTCAAGATCGCCGCCATGGCGGCGGCGATGGGCGGCAATGTGCGCGTGGGGCTGGAGGACAGCCTCTGGGCCGGCCCCGGGCGGCTGGCCACCAGCAATGCCGAGCAGGTGCGCCTGGTCCGCCAGATCATCGAGGGCCTGGGCCTGGAGATCGCGAGCCCGGACGAGGCCCGCGAGATGCTTCAGCTCAAGGGCGGCGACCAGGTCGCCTTCTGACCGGGAGTATTCATGAGGCCGGCTGTGCCGTGCGAACGGCCAGCGGCTGGCGGGCCTCACGACCAACGGGGGGAGATGTTCGGATTGAACCTTGGCCGGCCGGCGTCAAAAGGGAGCCGCGTTCGGTCGAAGCCGAACCCTGTCCCCGCATCCCGAAAACACAATAAAAACAATAATTTATGTGAATTTTATTGCCCAGTAACCCTCATGCGAAGAATGGCGTGAGCACCCCCGCGTGCAGCGGCCTGTCTGAAGGAACGCGAGCGCCGGCGACCACCGCAGGGCCTGCTTCGCGGCCATTTCCCTCCCCCTCCCCTCGCGCCTCAGAATGTCCAGAACAACTGCGCTTGGAGCGTGGTCCAATTCGTGGCTCCACCGCCCGCGGCGCGTATCGCCTCGCCGGGCTGTGCCAGCCCTGCAACGCCGAGGAAGTACAGCTTTTCGTTCAACGGCATCCGCAGCACCGCCTGCCATTCCTGCCCGAGATCGCGTGAGCTGAGCTGCGCGAGGCGCGGATTGGCGCCGAGGTTGTTCAGCTCCATCGCACGGTTCAGATACCAGTCGAGCGTGAGGTTCGTGCCCTCGCGCGGGCTGACGTTCAGCCGCACGCGATGCACCGCGCGGTTCGACTGCGTCAGCAGCTTGCCCATGGTGATGCCCTGCAGCCATTCGTCGAGGCCGCCGGAATAGAGCGTGTCGAAGCGCTCGTAGCGTGAGGTGGCGGGGTTGTCGCCGCTGAAGGCCGCGTAGCGGTAGGAGAGGCTGGGCTGCCAGGGCACATCCCGTGCCAGGAGCCCCACCTGCCCGTAGCCGCCCCAGGCCGACATCGCGAAATTCGTGTTCGACTGATGCGCCAGCGCGCCCTCGACCCAAAGGCCCGGCAGCACCACTGGGTCCGCCCAGCGGGCGCGCGCGGCGATCGTGACCAGCCCTTCGCGCCCGCCGGGGGAGGGGCCGTTCGGCACCGCATAGCCGGTGTTGGATTGCGGCACGTAGATCACATTCGCCGCGGCATGGCTGTGCCCGTCGAAGTTCCAGCGCAGGCTGCCGCCCAGCAGCTGCGTCCGGGAGAGGATGTCCTCCGTCCGGTTCGGCTCCAGCCAGAAGCCGTTGAACACCCAGTTGCCGGCGCGGGCCGTGACCAGCCCTGCGAGATCGGCCGCGGTGCGCGGCGAGAGATAGACGCCCGGCAGCCAGCCCGCATTCAGCCGCTGCGTGAATCGCGCGATGAGGAAGCCGTCCTCCAGCGTGAAGGGCTGCTTGCCGAAGGAGGCGTTCACGCGCAGGTCGCTCTCCATGGGCGCGTAGATCACGCCGGCATAGGCGCGGTTGAGTTCGTTGGTGGAGCGCGTGTCGTCGCGGAAGATGTCGCGCCCGGCGGTGATGGCGCCAAGGCCCGTGACCGCGCCGTAGAGGTAGAAGGGGCTGTCGCGCAGCTGCGCCGCGCCGCCGATGCCGTATTCCGCATAAGCCTCGCCCCAGCCCGTCCGCGTGCCCGTGCCCGCGCCGAGCGGCGGGTTCAGCACGAGCGGGCTGCCGCGTGTGAAGACCGCCGGCCGGCCGAACCAGGGGCTGCCATCGCTGAAGGCGCCGAGGCCGCCATTGGCGATGAAGGTGACGAGGCTGCGCTCATCCCGCCAGATGGTCGGGAAGGCGCGGATGCCTTGCGCGGCGAGGATGCCGGGGGGGCCGGCCGCACCGGGGGCGAGGCGCAGCAGGATGGTCAGGCTGCGCCCGCCGCCCTCCACGCGATAGGTGGCGCCGCCCTGGCCGGGCAGGGCGCGCACGCGGCTCATCGCGGCCTCGGCCAGGATCGCCTCGAAGCCGGCGCCGGGTGCCAGGCCGAAGGCGCGGCGCGCGGCGGCC
>NZ_JAHRCU010000026.1 GCF_019083995.1 Roseococcus sp. SDR | reverse complement strand
GCCGGGGCGGCGCTGGCGGGCGCGGGCGCGGCATTGCCGGGCGCGGTTGCCGGGGCCTGGGGCGCGCGCGGCGCGCCGGGACGCACGGGCGCGGTCGGCGCGCGCAACGTCGTGCCCGTGGCACCCGGGCCCGGGGTGCGCTTCTTCACGACCTCGACCTGGACGACCTTGCTGCGGCCATGGCTGAAGCTCTGGCGGACGCTCCCCGCATCCACCGTCTTGCCCATCTCGAGCCGGCCTGCCGGGCGGAGGCTCAGTCGGCTCTTCGCCGCATCCTGTTCGTTCTGGTCGCTCATTCGTCGTTCCGAACTCAATCCTTCAGCCTCGATCCGCCGCGAAGCCGGCCAAGCGTGCCGCCTCCGCCTGCAGCGAGGAAACCATCCGACCCGGGGAAACCGCGACATGCACCGCGCGGTCCCGCCCAAATACTCCACCCAACTCCGCGGCCGTCAGCGGCGTCAGGACCGGGAAGTCCAACCCATCGGTTCTGCCACCGACCAGCCGGCTCCTCTCGGCGGGGCTGCCATCCGAGGCCTGGATGAGCAACGCCACCTTGTCATGACGGAGCCAGTCCAGGACCGCTTCCCGCCCCGCCACCGCCTCGCCGCTGCGCCGCGCGAATCCCAGGAAGTCGAGGATCCGCTGGCGCAGGCCAGAAACGATCAGGGCGTGAAGATCGCCAGGAACCCCGACGGACCCCCGGGCGGCCTTGGCAAAGGCGCCCTGCTTGAGCGCTTTGCGCAACACATCATCCTGCGCGACCAACCATAGGCCCCTGCCCGGCAAACGTCCACCCGGATCGGGCACCACCTCACGCATGGGGCCGATGACGAAACGCAGCATCTGCTCCTTCGGCAGGGTCTGCCGGGTGACGATGCAGCGCCGCAGCGGACCCCGCTCGCGGGCGATGGAATCGTCCGGCAGGGTGTCGTCCGGGGCGAGGGCGGGGTCAGCCGGCAGCTTGGCCGTCCCCTTCCTCGTCGAACCAATGGGCACGCGCGGCCATGATGACGGCATTGGCCGTCTCCTCATCCATGGTCTCGGCGCCGAAGATCTCGACCAGCTCGTCGCCGGCCAGGTCCGCCAGGTCGTCCAGCGTCTTCACGCCGGCCTCGCCCAGCTGCACCAGCATGGCGGGGGTGAAGGTGCCGATCTCGGCGATCGCGTCCTCCACGCCCAGTTCGACACGGCGGGTCTCGAACTCGGCGTCCTTGGCCTCCAGGAAGGCCAGGCCGCGGCGCTTCAGCTCGGCCGCGATGGCTTCGTCGAAGCCCTCGATGCCGGCCAGCTCCTCGTCATCCACCTCGATGATCTCCTCGATGGTGGAGTAGCCCTCGGTCACCAGCAGGCCGGCGATCACGTCGTCCACGTCCAGCGCCTCGACGAAGAGGCCGCTGCGCTTGCGGAAGTCCTCCTGGCGGCGCTCGCTCTCGCCAGCCTCGGTCATGATGTCGATGTCGTAGCGCGTGAGCTGCGAGGCGAGGCGGACGTTCTGGCCACGACGGCCGATGGCGAGCGAGAGCTGCTCATCCGGCACCACGACCTCGACGCGCTTGCTTTCATCATCCAGCAGCACCTTGGCCACCTCGGCCGGGGCCATGGCGTTCACGATGAAGGTCGCGATGTCCGGGCTCCAGGGGATGATGTCGATCTTCTCGCCCTGGAGTTCCGCCACCACGGCCTGCACGCGGCTGCCGCGCATGCCGACGCAGGCGCCGACGGGGTCGATGCTGGAATCGCGGCTGATCACCGCCATCTTGGCGCGGCTGCCAGGGTCGCGCGCCACGGCCTTGATCTCGATGATGCCGTCGTAGATTTCCGGCACTTCCTGGGCGAAGAGCTTGGCCAGGAAGCCCGGATGGGTGCGGCTGAGGAAGATCTGCGGGCCGCGCGGCTCCTCGCGCACATCGTAGATATAGGCGCGCACGCGGTCGCCATTCTTGAAGGCCTCGCGCGGGATGGTCTCGTCGCGGCGCAGCAGCGCCTCGGCCTTGCCCAGCTCGACCATGAGGTTGCCGTATTCGGTGCGCTTGACCGTGCCGTTGATGATCTCGCCCACGCGATCCTTGTATTCGTCGTACTGCTTCTTGCGCTCCACCTCGCGGACGCGCTGCACGATCACCTGCTTGGCGGTCTGCGCGGCGATGCGGCCGAAATCGATGGGCGGCAGCGGGTCCACGATGAATTCGCCGACCGTGATGCCGGGCTTCACCTTGACGGCGATGCGCAGCGGGATCTGCGTGTCCTCGTTCTCGACCGGCTCCTGCTCCACCACCTCGGTCCAGCGGGAGAGGCGGACCTCACCGGTCTTGCGGTCGATGGTGGCGCGGATGTCCTTCTCCAGGCCGTATTTCTGCTTGCCCGCCTTGCCCATGGCGAGCTCCATGGCCTCGAGAACCTCTTCCTTCTCGATCATCTTCTCGCGGGCGACGGCTTCGGCCACCTGCAGGAATTCCGGGCGGGGGATCGCAACATCCATGGCCATGGTTCAGTTCCCTTGGTCCGCCGCCGGAGCGGCATTGGTTTTGGCCGCGGATGCGGCCTTGGTCTGCGCTGCCGTGGCAGCGATGAGTTCGTCGGTCAGCACCAGCTTGGCGCGGCGCATCTGGTCGCGCGGCAGGGCCACTTCCGGCCCTTCGTCGAGGCGCAGGCGACCGATTTCGGCATCGGCACCCAGGACGACGCCCCGGAAGCGCTTGCGGCCCTCGATGGGGATCAGCATCTCCACCGTCGCCACATGGCCGGCATAGAGGTTCCAGTCCTTCGCGCGCGTCAGCGGGCGGTCGATGCCGGGGGAGGAGATTTCCAGCATCCATTCGGCCTTGATCGGGTCCGCCACGTCCAGCACGGCGCCCACGGCGTGGCTGATCTCGGTGCAGTCCTCGACCGTGAAGGGCGCGCCATCGGCACGGTCCGCCATGATCTGCACGGTCGGCTTTTCCTTGCCGCTCACCTGCACGCGGACGAGCTCATAGCCCATGTGCTCGATGGTCGGCGCCACCAGATCGGCGATGCGGGCGTCGAGCCCTTCGTGGCGTGGTCTCTCGATGGTCAAATGCGGGCCTATGAAACGCCAAGAGGGCGGCCCCGGAAGGCCACCCACCTCTTGATGAAGTTGGTTTGGAAGACCCCTGTTATGGCGCGGCGGGGCCCTCGATGCAAGTCTTCAGAATTCGATGCGGATGCCGCTCTCCCGCAGGAAGTCCCGCCAGAAGACGCCGCTCTCCCGCACGAACTGCGCGAAGCCGGCCGGGCCCAGCGCCAGCAGGTCCACCCCCAGCGCCTCGAAGCGCGGCTTCGCCTCCTCGCTGGTGATGGCGGCCAGGATGACCTCGCTGAGCTGCGAGACCAGCGGCGCCGGGGTCACGATGGGTGCGCCGATGCCGAACCAGGCATCAATCACCGTCCCCGGCATGCCGCTCTCGATCAGGGTGGGCAAATCGGGAAGGCCGGCAAAGCGCGTGGGCGAGGTCACGGCCAGGGCACGCAGCTGACCGCCACGGATCAGCGGCAAGGTCGCCGCCAGGGAGTCCGAGCCGAAGAGCACCTGGCCGCCGATGATGTCCGCCATCGCGGCCCCGCTGCCGCGATAGGGCACGTGGGTGCCCGTCACGCGCGCCTTGTGCAGCACGATCTCCGAGGCGAGATGGGTGATGGTGCCGGCGCCGGAGGAGGCGAAGGTGCCATGCGCGCCGGGCTGGCGCAGCCGCTCGATCAATTCGCCCAGCGTCTTGGGCGCGGCCGCCGTATTGGCCGTGACGACCACATAGAAGCTGCGGCCGATGCCCACCACGGGCGCGAAGTCGCGCTCGAAGCTGTAGCCCGCGCGCGGGTTCAGCGCCGGGTTCACCAGGAAGGTGCTGGTCGTACCCAAGGTCAGCGTATAGCCGTCCGGCGCCGCGCGGGCGCCCTGCTCCGTGCCGGTGATGCCGCCGCCGCCGGGCCGGTTCTCGACCACGATGGGATGCGGCAGGCGGTTGCGGGTCTCATGCGCCACGATGCGGGCGATGGCGTCGCTGCCCGTCCCCGGCGCGAAGGGCAGGATCAGGCGGATCTGCTGGCGCGGGAAATCCTGGGCCCGCGCAATGGCCGGCAGCGCAAGCAGGGCGGCGGCGACGCGCAGGCGGTTGCGGATGGCGGCTCTCATGCGGACTTCCCCTGTTTCGCGGCCAGCTTGGCCTGGCCCTTGGCCAGCGCCTCCGCCCGGTTGCCATGCTGCCCCGCGCGGCTCGGCAGGGCCAGGGCGAGGCGGGCCGCGATCTCCCGCGCGGCGGTAATCACCGCGCCCGATTCCAGCCCCGTCTCCACGCCGCAGAGTTCCAGCATCTGCGTCAGATCCTCGGTCGGCATGTTGCCGATCGCCTCGGGCGTCGCGACGCCCCCGCCCAGCCCGCAGATCGAGACCTCGAAGCGCGTCACCCCCGCATCCAGCGCGGCCAGCACATTTGCGGCGGCGATGCCGGCCTGGTCATGCACATGGTAGCAGAGCGTCATGCCCTTGTGCCGGTCGAGAATACGCGCGAAGCGGGCGCGCACCGTGGGCGGGTCCTCGAAGCCCAGGCTGCCGGCGAGCATGAGGTCCCGCAGGCCGGCGTCATACAGGCGGGCCACGATGGCCATCACCCGCTCCTCCGGGATCAGCCCGTCCAGCGGGCACCAGAAGGCCATGCCGAGACCGAGCGAGAAGCGCTTGCCCGCGCGCTCGGCGATGCGCAGGGCCAGGATGGCCTGTTCCAGCGCGCCCTCGATCGTCGTGTTCTGGTTCAGCGCCGAATAGGCGACGGAGGCGGTGATGAGGCCCACCATCTCATCCACCCGCGTCGTCGCCGCCCGCTCCGCCCCGCGGGCGTTGGGCACCAGGCCGCGCAGGTTCACGCCGGGCAGGGGCGGCAGGCGCTCCAGCACCTCCTCTGCGTCGCGCAGGTCCGGGATGAAGCGCGGATGGGCGAAGGAGACGGCCTCGATCTCGGTGATTCCGGCCGCGGCGAGGCGCTGGATCAGCCAGAGTTTTTCCTCCGTCGGAACCCAGCGGCCCAAGGATTGCAGACCGTCCCGCGGGCCGACCTCGGTGATGATGGCGCGGGCGGGAAGCTGGATCATGGCGTGATCCCCGCCGCGTGCAGCTCTTCCTCGGTGAAGCCCAGCCGGCCCAGCAGGATCTCCCGATTGTGGGCGCCAGCCGGCGGCCCGGCATGCTGGATTTCGGGCGGCGTGCGGGAGAAGCGGCCGGAGGGCGCCTGCATGCGCATGGGGCCGCCCAATTCCGCATCCTCGACGGAAATGATGGAGCCGCGCGCGGCGATGTGCGGATCCTGCATGATATCCGCCACGCTGTTCACCGGCGCCACCACGGCATCCGATGCCTCCAGCAGCGCGATGAGGTCGGCGCGGTCGAAGCGGCCGATCAGGCGGGACAGCTCCGCATCCAGCGCCTCCACATTCGCGACGCGCCCCGCATTTTCCGCGAAGCGCGGATCGGTGGCCAAGGCGGGCTCGCCCAGCGCGGTGCAGAGCCGCACGAAAGTGCCGTTGGAGGAGGCGCTGAGGCTCACCCAGGCGCCATCCTTGCACTGATAGGTGTTGCGCGGCGCCACCCAGGGCAGGCGCGAGCCCATGCGCTCCTGCACCACGCCCAGCTGGTCATGCTCCACGACGAAAGGCCCCAGCATGGCGAACATCGCCTCATAAAGCGCGAGATCCACCACCTGCCCCTGCCCCGAGGCATCGCGCTCGCGCAGGGCTGCCAGCGCCAGGAAGGCGCCGCAAAGGCCGGAGCTGGCATCCGAAAGCCCGAAGGGCGGCAGCAACGGCGGCCGCCCCGGCTCACCATTGATATAGACGAAGCCGCCATAACCCTCGAGCGCGGTGCCGAAACCCGGCTTGTGCGCGTTCGGCCCCTCCTGCCCGTAGCCCGTGACGCGCAGCATCACGAGGCGCGGGTTGATGGCGCTGAGCACGTCATAGCCCAGCCCCCATTTCTCCATGGTGCCCGGGCGGTAATTCTCGACGATCAGATCGGCGTCGCGCACCAGGCGCTTCACCGTCTCCACGCCCATCGGCGTGCGGAAATCCGCCGTGACCGAGAGCTTGTTGCGGTTCACCACCTTGTAATAGAGCGCGATATCATCCCGCCGCCGGCCCCAGTTGCGGAACTCATCGCCCCCGTTCGGCCGCTCCAGCTTGATCACCTCGGCGCCCATGTCGGCCAGGTGCATGGAGACGGTGGGCGCAGCCAGGAAATTCGAGGCATCGATCACGCGCAGGCCGGCGAGAGGCCCTTTTTTCTGGCTCATGCGCCCTCCTTGTCCGGACAATTCTCCCGCGAAGGAGGAACGAGGTCAATGCGCCACCCGACATGAAAAGGGGCGCGTCGCCATGGCGACGCGCCCCCGATGGTTCGGCTCCCGGGTCTGGGCTCAGGTGAAGACCCAGTCCTGCGCGGCCACCGCCCCGCTGATCTGGATGACCTCCACCGTCGCGCCATCGGCCGAGGTGATCTGCCACTCGTTTCCACCGAGGGAAACGAAGCTGGCGCCAGCCGCGAAGCTGCCATAGCCGGAGAAGATCAGGCGATCGCCGATGCCGGCGCCATTGCCGGTGAAGTCCGAGATCTGGTCGCCATTCGCCTCGCCACGCCGGAAGAGGAAGCTGTCATTGCCGCCGCCGCCCGTCAGAAGATCCGCACCCAGGCCGCCATCCAGGGCATCGTTGCCCTCGCCGCCAAGCAGCGTGTCCTGCCCTGCACCGCCATAGAGCGAGTCATTGCCCACGCCGCCATCCAGCCTATTGGCGCCCGCATTGCCGTCCAGACGGTTGGCCAGGATGTTGCCGGTGCCCGACAGGTCGGCCGAGCCCGCAAGGCTCAGCCGCTGGATTTCGGCCGCCATGCTGTAGCTGACCGAAGCGATCACGCGGTCGTACCCGCCACCCGCCAGCTCCACCACCACATCGCCCGCGTGGTCCACCATGTAGAGGTCGTCACCCGTGCCGCCGACCATGCTGTCAGCGCCCAGGCCGCCATCCAGGACGTCGTTGCCCTCGCCGCCGAGCAGCGTGTCCTGGCCGGCACCGCCATAGAGCGAGTCATTGCCCGCGCCGCCATCCAGCCCATTGGCGCCCGCATTGCCGTCCAGGCGGTTGGCCAGGATATTGCCGGTGCCCGACAGGTCGGCCGAACCCGCAAGGCTGAGCCGCTCGACCTCGGCCGCCATGCTGTGGCTGACGGACGTGATCACGCGGTCATAGCCGCCGCCCGCCAGCTCCACCACCACATCGGCCACGTGATCCACGGTGTAGAGGTCGTCACCCGTGCCGCCGACCATGCTGTCAGCGCCCAGGCCGCCATCCAGGATGTCGTTGCCCTCGCCGCCCAGCAGCGTGTCCTGGCCGGCACCGCCCCGCATGCTGTCATTGCCGCCGCGCGTCGAGATGCTGTCGTCACCGTCCCCGGAATGGACCCGATCACCGGCGCCATGGGTCAGGATGGTCTCACCGGCGGCAGTGCCGACGAAGCTGAAGGCATAGCCCTGGGCGGGGCCGCCCATCTGCACCAGGTCCACCCGCTCGCCCACGGTCACCTGGGCATAGGGCGTCAGCACGGTGTCGCTCCGCGCTGCCACGTCCTGGATGCGCAGGTCACCGGCCTTGCTCGTGTCGAGATTGTCGAAGGCCTTGGCCTCCGTGCCGTGCTGCGCCGCAATGAACTCGGCGAGCGCATCCTGCTCGCTCCCCTTTGTGGCGAAGCCGGCCGCGCCATCGGACAGGCCCGCATGGTTGAGCAGGTTCACCCGGCTGCCCGGCTCGACATAGGCCGGGAAGGGATAGCCGTCGCCACCATCGGCCAGGAAGCTCAGCGTCACCACCTTGATCAGACGGCCGGGGTCACCCTGGAGCACGCCGTTGATCATGATGGTATCGGCGATGCTGCCATCCTCGTTCAGGATGACAAGGTTGCGCACCCGCTCGCCCGTGGTGGTCACCACGCCGCTCGTCGCGTTCACCACCTGCGCCGTGCGGCTCAGGTCATAGGAGAAGGAAACGCCGCCGATCTGCGCGAACTGACCCGGCGTGGCCCCAGGCGCGGTGGCCGCCACGGCGTGCTCGAAGAGGCGCTCCAGGTTCTGCGCCGTGACGGTGACGATGCTCAGCGCGTTATTGAAGCGCAGCGAGTTCTCGATATCGAGCTGGCTGATGCCGCCCTCGGGCTTGCCGGCCGAAGGGTTGGCCAGCGGCGGCAGCTCGCTCGGCACCGGCTGGCCAAGAACGGCGCCGATCTCGGCGCGGATGCCGCCGCCATTCTTCAGGCTGACCATGACGCCCGCATCCACCTGCTTCGCGACGAAGAGGTTGGCATCGGCGGAGAGGTTGCCGAGGTTGGTCTCCTCGGAGCGGACCTCGCTGCGGCGGCCGTCGAGGAAGACCTCGGTGCGGCCAAAGACATTGCCATCCTTGGCGCTGATGACCGCCTGCACCTGGTCCGTGATCTGCCGCACCTCGCCGCCGCGCGTGCCGTCGGCATAGGCATTGTCGGTGCCCCAGAGCGAGGTGACCGTCGCATCGCTGGTGACATAGGCGCCCGAGACCGCCGGATCCACGCCACCCACCCCCAGCGCGCCCGCGCCATCCGGATCGGCGATCAGATCGCCATTGCCGTCAAAGGTGACGACGAGGCGACCGACATAGGAGTACTCGCCCGAGGTGCTGACGATGGCGACGGCCTTGCCGTCCGCCCCCGTGCGGTAGACCGGATAGCCGGCCGAGGCGGTGTCGCCCGCGCGCAGCGCATCCGTGCCATCGGCGAAGATGGCATGGCTGCCGGCGGAGATGATCACGTCCACGCCGCGCAGCAGCGGGGCCAGGGCCAGCTCATTGCTGAACTGCTGCAGGTGGGACAGCAGGATGATCTTGTTGATCCCCTGCGCCGCCATCTGGTCCAGATAGGGCTGCAGGATCGCGGCCAGCTCCGCCATGTTGTCGCGGCCGCCATCGCCATTGGGATCCAGCACGGTGACGCCGTTGACCGTCGAGATCGAGGCCAGGACCTGCGTGGTCAGGCCGAGGATGCCGATGGTCTCGCCGCCCTCGACGATGGTGGTCCAGGGCGCGATCTGCGCATCGGCCGCCTCATTGGCGACGCTCTGATTATCGGCGAGGTCGGCGAGGCCGGTCGCGTAGGATGAGGCCTCGCGCAGCGTGGGCGTGAAGAGCCCGCGCAGCGCGGCGTCGCCCGCGAAGTTCAGGTTGGCCGAGAGATAGGGGAACTGCGCGCCGATATTGGTGATGCGGCCGGCGGGCGTGCCTGCCGTGGTGTTCGCCGTCACATCGATCGCGGCGGCCAGCGCATTGGTGCCAAGGTCGAAATCATGGTTGCCCAGGACCGAGGCCTGGATGCCGATGGCATTGAGGATGGCCATGTCGGTGGCGAAGAAGGCGGAGCTGGTGCCCGAGAGATTTGTCAGCGAGCCGGAGGGCAGGCCCAGCGCCTGCTCCCAATAGGCGCGCAGCACCGGCACCATCGTCGCATCCGTGCCGGCCGCGCCAAAGGGACCGGGGATGAAGTTGTCGCCGCCCGAAAGAGTGATGCTGTTGGCGACCGCATCCTCGAGCTTGTCCACGATCGCGGCGAAGCGGTCGGCGCGGCCGGTGGCGAGCAGGCCCGCCTCGAAGTCGGAGCCGTGCAGGATCTGCAGCGTGTAGTTCGCCTTGGGCGCGGTCGAGAGGTTGAAAACCGTTGTCGTGGTGCTGACCTCGTTCGCGACCGCGAGCCTCGCCGGCTGGCCGCCCGCCGCTGGGATGAAGGCCGAGGTCTCGGGCGCCACGTCGCCGGGCTGGCGCAGCAGGCCCATGAACTCGACATCGGTCGGTCCGTCGATGCGGAAGGCCATGTTGGCATTGGCGCGCTCGAGTCCCACGAAGGCGTAGAGCTGGCCGTCCATCGTGCCGAGGGTGATGTGCTCGGGCTCGGCGCCCTTGTTGTCGGAGCGCGCATCGTCGTAGAGCGCGGGCGCCTGGCTCGCGATGATCTGATCAATCAGCTGGCCGCTGTTCCACACCTGGGTGATGGTGGGCGCGGTCTCGGTGCCGCCCACCTGCCAGATCGAGAAGCTGCGGGCGCCGAAGGCCTGCAGGCGATCGAGATCGCCGTCATTGTCGGTGTCGCCGGCCCAGCGGCTCACATCCAGGCGGCCAAGATCGGCGTCGCCGCGGCGCGACTGGATCTGCGCCAGCAGCGCCACGTCCAGCGCCGGCATTCCGGAGGGCGGCGTATTGCCGGAGGACGGCACGAGGGCCGAGATGCGGACCGCCTCGTTGAAGGCGCCGCCATATTCGCGCGCATCGCCCTCATTGGCCGTGACCAGATAGGTCACGCCATCCTTCACGAAGCTCGCGATCGCGTCCGGCTGGTACATGCCGAAGACCGGCACCTGGCGGATATTGGCGCCACCGTCCCGGTCCGAGGTGTCGATGCCGTTGCCCGCCAGGCTGTGATTGGACAGGCCGAGCGGCAGCACGGACACCCAACCCTCGGCCCCCGGCGTCAGGTTGAAGACGCCGATCGCATTGGCTTCCTGGATCGTCACATAGGCGCGGTTGCCGGCGATCGTGATGTATTCGGGCTCCAGATCCGTCAGCGCCGTGGCCGTGTTGGCCAGGCCGAAGCCATTGGCGATCTTCACGCCCGCGGCCTGAAGCGCAGCGGTGTCGAAGCCACCAAAGCCGTGGAAGGTCGAAGTCCAGCTCGCCACGTCGATCACCGCGAGGCCGCCGGGGGCGTCAGCGGCATAGCCCTGGGTGGGTTCGGCCTCGATGGCCGCCAGCAGGCGCGTGCCATCCGGGGTGAAGGTGATCATGTCGGGCACGACGCCGACCTCGGCGGTGGCGCGCCAGTTCGCCGAATAGGCCCCGGCGGAGCCACTCACCGTGAAGACAGCGACGACGCCGGGCTGCCCCGCCGGGGCGCCATCAAAGGCGATGGCGAGGTTGTTGCCGCTGATGGCGACGGAGTTGCCCGAGCCGAGTGAAGCGGCAGCGCCGCCGCCCGGCACCTGCACGGCGCTCTTCGGGATCGAGAAGGCAAGGGTCCCGGTCACGGCGTCCAGGGCATCAACGCCATTCGCGCCGAGCACATAGAGCAGGCCGCGGGCCGCATCCTGCACGACGACCTCGGCCCCCGAGGCCGCGCCACCGATGAGGCTGGTGTTGTTGAGCGTGAAAGCCGTGTTGGTGGTGATCTGACCGGACATGCGCATCCCCAGGTGAATCCTGGTCCGGTGCCTAGGGGGTTCGCCGGGGCCGATCTTTGCGATCCCGGAGAAGAATTGGTTACCGAATGGTTAATACCTAATGGGTAATACCGAATGGTTCATGCAGCCTGGTCGGTGCATCGGGCGCCGACCACCGCCGCCATGTCCCAGGCGGACCCCTCCCCCCCGAGATCCGCGCTTTCCCTCGCCACGTCCAGGGCCTATGCGAGGGTTCCGGCGCCAGGATCCACCCGCTGCGCCCAAGCCCGTGCAGCGGGCCCACCCTCGTTTTCATCGCGCCTTCGCGTCGCCGGCCCCGCCCGCACGCCTTCGACTGACCAGGATTTCCGAATGCCCTTCCCCGACCTCGCCGGCCCTTTGGCCGCCACCCTGGCCGAACGCGGCTATGCCGAGCCGACCGCCGTGCAGGCCGCCGTGCTGGAGCCCGAGACCGCCGGCCGTGACCTGCTGGTCTCGGCACAGACCGGCTCCGGCAAGACCGTCGCCTATGGCCTCGCCATCGCCCATGATGTGCTGGCCGGCGCCGAGCGGCTCGGCCATTCCGCCACCCCCCTCGCCCTGATCGTGGCACCCACGCGCGAGCTGGCGCTTCAGGTGCAGGTCGAGCTCACCTGGCTCTATGCCAAGGCCGGCGGGCGCATCGTCGCCTGCGTCGGCGGCATGGACCCGATGGCCGAGCGCCGGCAGCTCGCCCATGGCGCGCATATCGTCGTCGGCACGCCCGGCCGCCTGCGCGACCATCTGGAACGCGGCAATCTCCGCCCCCAGACAATTCGCGCCGTGGTGCTGGACGAGGCGGATGAGATGCTCGACCTCGGCTTCCGCGAGGATCTGGAAGCCATCCTCGAAACCATGCCGGCCGAGCGCCGCACGCTGCTCTTCTCCGCCACGGTGCCACGCGGCATCGCGCAGCTCGCCCGCGGCTTCCAGAAGGACGCGCTGCGCATCGCCGCCACCAGCGAGGGCAAGCAGCACAGTGACATCGAATACCGGGCGCTCTCCGTCGCCCCGGGCGAGATGGAGCGCGCGGTGGTGAACACGCTCCGCTTTCTCGACCCACGGACCGCCATCGTCTTCTGCACCACCCGCGCCGCCGTGGCCCGGCTGCACGGCAACCTGGTGGAGCGCGGCTTCTCCGCCGTCGCCCTCTCGGGCGAGCTCTCCCAGGCCGAGCGCACGCGGGCCATGCAGGGCCTGCGCGATGGCCGCGCCCGCGTCTGCGTGGCGACCGACGTGGCCGCGCGCGGGCTCGACCTGCCGGACCTGGCCCTCGTCATCCATGCCGACCTGCCAAATGACCCGGAGACGCTGCTGCACCGCTCCGGCCGCACCGGCCGTGCGGGCAAGAAGGGCATCTCGGCGCTGATCGTCCCGCACAACCGCCGGCGCCTCGCCGAGCGGCTGCTGATGGCCGCCAAGGTTCAGGCCGCCTGGTCCGGCGCGCCGACGGCGGATGAAATCCACGCCAAGGATGGCGAGCGCATCCTCGCCGCTGGCATCGAGATGCTGGAAGCCGAAGCCGACGAGATGGACATGGAGCTGGGCCGCCGCCTGCTCGAAGGCCGCTCGGCCGAGGCCATCGCGGCGGCCCTGGTCAAGCAGCTGCGCGCGCCGCTGCCCGCGCCCGAGGAGCTTGCCGCCGCCCAGGCCCGCCCCGCGCCGCAACCGCGCGGCATGCCGGCGCCGACCGAGGTGGGCGAGGGTGTGTGGTTCCGCATGAATGTGGGCCGCAGCCACGACGCCGATCCGCGCTGGATCCTGCCCTTCCTCTGCCATCGCGGCCATGTGACGCGCGAGGAGATCGGCCGCATCCGCATCCTGGACCGCGAGACGCGCTTCGAGGTGGCGCCCTACGCCGCCAGCCGCTTCGCCCATGCGGCCGCCAAGCCCGGCCGGGATGACGCGCATATCCGCGTCGAGCCCGCCGATGCGCCGGCGGAAGGCCCCGCCCGGCGCGGCCCGCCCTATCCGGGCCCGAAGCGCCCCTACCAGGGCAACAAGCGGCCCGCACCCCGCCGCGGCTGAAGCGGCTCGACATCGCCTCGCGCCTGGCGAGAGAATGGGCTCACGCCGCCGAATACGGCGCTGGGAGGCAAAATCCGTGCATCGCTGGGTCTTCCTGCTGCTCACCTGGCTGATGGCCGCCCTGCCGGCCTCGGCCACGTTGCTGGCGGAGCTCGACACCTCCACGCCGCAGGCCACCGTCGCTTCCTTCCGGGCCGAGGCGCGACGGGTGGAGGCGCTGTTCCTCGCCTATCGCGCCGCCCCCAGCAGGGCGACCGAAGTCGCGCTGACCACGGCCCTGACCCGCGCGGGCCGCGAGCTGTTCGACCTGCGCGATACGCCGCCCGTCACCCGCATCAAGCATGGCGCCATGGCCTTCGGCCTGATGGCGGACATCCTGCATCGCCTGCCGGAGCTGGACGCGAACACCCCGCCGGTGGACCCGCAAGCGACCCGCTGGGCCATCCCCGGCACCGAAATCCGGCTCGTCCGCCTCCCCGATGGACCGGCCGGGCGGCACTGGGTCTTCTCGGCCGAGACGCTGACGCATCTGCCGGAATTCCGCGCCGCCCTCGGCAATGCGCCGGTGCTGGCGCCGGTCACCATCACCGATTGGACGGAGTTCCGCCGGAACTTCACCGGCCCGCTGCTGACCAGGCTGCACCTCGCGAGCCTGCCCGGCCCGCTGCAATGGGACCTGCTGGGATCGCCCGCCTGGAAGGTGCTGCTGACGGCGCTCGTGCTGGCGGTGGTGGCGTCCATCGGGTTCGTCGTGCTGCGTGCCGCGCGGCGCCACGCCAAGGGCATGCCGCCCTGGCGACGGCACCTGGTGATGCTGCTGGTGGCCGGCCTTTTCGTCCTGCTGCTGGACTGGGCCTATGTCTTCATCACCTGGCAGATCGTGCTGGTCGGCGGCATTTCCGATGTCGGCCTGCTCTTTACCAACTTCGCCATCTACCTCGCCGCCGCCTGGGCCGCCTGGTCGGCCTGCTGGCTGGTGGCGGAGGCGATCATCGCGGCCCCCAATTTCCCCGAGCGCGTCTATGACGCGAATCTGCTGCGCCTGCTGGCCCGCGTCTGCTCGCTGCTCGCGGCCGCCACACTGATCGTGCTGGGCGCCAATGAGGCCGGCGTGCCGATGCTCGGCCTTCTGGCCGGCGTCAGCATCGGCGGCCTGGCGCTCGCGCTCGCCGCGCAGGCCACGGTCGAGAACCTTCTCGGCGGCATCTCCATCTTCGCCGACCGCCCCTTCCGCGTGGGCGACACCATCGCCTTCGGCACGGCGCGCGGCGTGGTGGTCTCGGTCGGGCCGCGCTCCAGCCAGATCCGCGCGCCGGACGGCTCCGTCACCAGCGTCCCCAATGCCGATCTCGCGAAGGTCCATGTGACCAACCTCTCGGCGCGGGACCGCTGGATCTTCCAGCACAGGCTGCGGGTGCCGCGTGAGATGCCCGCCGCGCGCGTGGAGGCGCTGGTGGAGGCGCTGCGTGCCCGCCTCGCGGCCGAGCCACTGGTTGAGACCGCGCCCGGATGGCCGCGCGTGCATGTGGCCGGCATCGGCCGGGCCAATCTCTCGATCCAGATCACGGCGCAGATCCTGACGCAGGACGAGGCGGTCTTCCTCGCCGTGCAGCAGGCGCTGATCCTGGATGCGCTGCAGGCGGTGGAAGCGGCGCAGCGGGAGTGAGGGGCCAGGAAGCCACGCCCCGAACAGGAAGAATCCGCGCGCAAGGCGCGCGGCGCCGCCAAACCGGCCTCATGGTCCAGGGCACCAGTGGCGCGGCGAAGCCAAGGGCCGCGGACGCGGCCCGCCCGGCGTCTGAGGGCGCCAAAAACTAATCCGCGAAATCCGGCTGTTCCTTCATCAGCTGCCGCTTGATGCTCTCCAGATGCAGCCAGGCGCTCTCGCGATCGCCCTCGCGCATCTGCGCATAGGTCGCCTCCGCCACGTCCTTCGGCACCGGCTTCAGCACGCGCCCCGTGGTCATGGCCAGGCGCTGCACCTCGGCCGCGCGTTCCAGGTAGTAGAGGTCGTCCCAGGCCTCGGCGATGCTCGGGCCCACCACCATCACGCCATGGTTCTTCATGAAGACGATGTCGGCATCGCCGAGTGCCGCGGCGATCCGGTCGCCCTCGCGCTCATCCAGGGCGAGGCCGTTGTAATCCTCGTCCACCAGGGTGCGGCCGTAGAACTTGAGCGCCGTCTGCCCGGCCCAGACCAGCGGCGGGCCCTCCAGCATGGCGAGCGCGGTCGCATTGGGCATGTGGGTGTGGAAGGCGGCCTTGGCGCGCGGATGCTTCAGGTGCAGCCGCGCATGGATGTAGAAGGCCGTCGCTTCCGGCACGCCCTTGCCGGCCACCACCCGCCCCTCGAAATCGCAGATGACGAGGTTGGAGGCGGTGACTTCCGCGAAGGCATGGCCATAGGGGTTCACCAGCATCAGGTCGTCCCGCCCGGGCACGACGAAGGAGAAGTGGTTGCAGATCCCCTCCTGCAGGCCGAGCTTCGCCGCCATGCGGAAGCAGGCGGCGAGGTCCACGCGCGCCTGGCGCACCTCGGGCCGGTCAAGGTCGGAATTGCGCAGCAGCGCGGGCGAGGCGGGGGCGGTGTCGAGAGCGTGTGCCATGTCCCATCAGTTGCAGGAGAGGGCGCGACGGGCAAGGCTCCCCCCATGATGCTCCGCCGCGCCATCCGCACCGAGACCGGAAATGGTGGCCAGGTGGCCGCACGGCTGCGCGCTAGCGAGGCGGTGGATGTGGTGCTGAACGCCGGCCCCGCGCTGGATGCGCTGATCCGTGACGGCTTCGCGGTCGCAGCCACACGGCGTGAGATGGGGCGAATGCGCCTCGCTCTCGCCATCCGCCGCGGCGCGCCGGTGCCTCCGCTGCAAAGCGAGGCGGAGTTGGCCGCCATCCTCCGCGCCGCCACCAGCATCGGGCTCAGCGACGGCGCGGCGGGGGCCACCAGCGGGCGGCATGTCACGGCGCTGCTGGATCGCCTCGGCGCCACCGCGCCGCGCATCCCCTTCGCGCGCGGGCTGGCCGCCGTGCAGGCGGTGGCGCGGGGCAAGGTCGGCCTCGTCATCACCCAGGCCAGCGAAATCCTGGCCGAACCGGGCGCGACCCTGGTGGCGCCGCTCCCCGAGAGTGCGCAGCTCATCACCCCCTACGTCGCCGCCGTCGCGACCCGCGCCGCCGACCCCGAGGGCGCGGCCGCCTTCATGGCCTTCGCGGCCGGCGACGGGGCGGCGTTCTTCCGCGCCGCCGGTTTCGCCGTGGGCTGACTTCCAAGCGCGCAGCGCAACGTTTAGCCTCCGCACCAAATCACGGTTCAGGGAGGCAACCATGTCCGCATTTCAACGCCGCGCGCTGCTGGCCGGCGCCGGCTTCGCCATCATCGGCACGGCAACCGCGCAGGCGCGCACCGTTCTCCGCCTCGGCTGGACGACGAGCGACGGCGCGCAGGACCCCTATGCCATGGGCGCGCGCGCCTTCAAGGAGGAGGCCGAGCGCCGCTCCAACGGCCGGCTCGACGTGCAGCTCTTCCCCAACCGCGCGCTGGGCGATGAGCGCCCGATGCTGGACGGCATGCGCCTCGGCACGGTGGATATGGGCATCATCACCAATGCCGTGATCGCGCAGATCGAACCCGCCTTCCAGATCAACGACATGCCTTTCCTGTTTGCCAATGAGGCGCAGGCGCAGCGCGGGCTGGACGGCGCCATGGGCCGCAGCCTGGCGCAGCGGCTGGAGACGCGCGGCGTGGTGGCGCTGGGCTATATGGAGGGCGGCTTCCGCCAGATGATCAACAATGTCCGCCCCATCGTGAATCCGGCGGATGTGCGCGGCGTGAAGTTCCGCGTGCTGCAAAGCCCGATCTATATCGGCCTGTTCAACGCGCTGGGCGGCACCGCCGTGCCGATGGCCTGGGGCGAAACCTTCACCGCCGTGCAGCAGGGCGCGGTGGACGGGCTTGAGATCCCGCTCGCGGTGATCGAGGCCAGCCGGTACAACGAGGTGACGAAGTATCTCTCGCTGACCAACCACATCTACTCGATGATCGGCCTGCTCAGTGCCAAGCGCAGCTTCGACCGCCTGCCCGAGGATCTCCGCACCGTGGTGCGCGAGGCCGCGGCGGCCGCCACCGCCACGCAGCGCGCCGCCTCGCTCGCCAATGCGCGCACCATTACGGAGAGCCTGCGCGGCAAGGGGATGACGGTGAACGCCGTGGCCGACCCGGCCGCCTTCCGCCAGGCCGTGCTGCCCATGTATGAGAGCTTCCGCGGCGCCATCGGCGCGGACATCGTGCAGGAAGCCCTGGCGGCCTCGCGCTGATGCGGGCCATCGCGGCCGGATTGGCGGGGCTGGCGGCGCTGCTGCGCTGGAGCCTCATCCTCGCCACCGCCGCGATGCTCGGCCTCATCTTCCTCCAGGTCATCATGCGCTACGGCTTCGCGCGCGTGCCGCCCTGGACGGAGGAATTGGCCGTGCTGGCCTTCTCCTGGGCCACCATGGGCGGCGTGGCGCTCGGCGTGCGGGAGGGCTTCCATGTCCGCCTGACGCTGCTGAGCGACCGGCTCCCGCCCCGCCTCGGCGCCGCCTGGGAGGTGGTGGTGAACCTGCTCACGGCCGGCTTCGGCGCCTATCTCGCCTGGTCTGGCATGCGCTTCCTCGACATCACGTCGGGCAGCACCTCGGCCGCCATGGAATATCCCATCGAATTGCTGAACGGCATGGCGCCGCTGGCGGGCGGGCTGGTCTGCCTCTTCGCGCTGGGCCGCATCGTCACCCCGCCGCCACCCCCCGCCGCGATGGCCGAGGCATGAGCGTCTCCCTGCTGCTGACGGCGGGCTTCGCCGGCCTCGTCATCCTTGCCGTGCCCTTCGCGATCGCCATCGGGCTGGTGACGATGGGCTCGCTCATCACCGCCGATATCGAGCCCGCCTTCCTGGCGCAGCAGCTCATCGCCGGCTCGCAATCCTTCAGCCTGCTGGCCATCCCGCTCTTCATGCTGGCGGGCGAGATCATGTCGGCCGGCGGGCTTTCGCAGCGCCTGGTGGAGGTCGCTTCCACGCTGGTGCGGCATCGCACGGGCGGGCTTGCCATCGTGACAGTGCTGGCGGCGCTGGTGTTTTCCGCCATCTCCGGCTCGGCGCCCGCCACCACGGCGGCGATCGGCGCCATCATGATCCCGGCCATGGTGAAAGCGGGCTATGACAAGGCCTTCGCCGCCTCCATCGCTGTCAGTGCCGGCGTGCTGGGGCCGCTCATTCCGCCCTCCATCGCCTTCGTCATCTGGGGCATCGTGGCCGAGCAATCCATCGGGCGCCTGTTCCTCTCGGGCGTGATCCCGGGCTTCGCCATCGCGGCGGGGCTGATCGTGCTCTGCTGGGTGCATGCGCGCCGCAACGCGGTCCCCACCCTGCCGCCGGCGAGCTGGGCCGAGGTGCGTCAGGCGGTCTCGGCCGGGAAATGGGCGCTGCTCTCGCCCGTCTTCGTCCTGGGCGGCATCTATGGCGGCGTCTTCACGCCGACCGAGGCGGCGGCCATGTCCTGCGTCTATGCGCTGGTGGTGGGCTTCCTCTTCGAGCGCAAGCTGACGCTGAAGGCGCTGCCCGAGCTCCTCCTCCGCTCGGCGCGGACGAGCGCGATGGTGACGGCCATCATCGCCGTCTCGGCCGGCTTCGGCGTGCTGGTGGCGCAGGAGCGGATCGCGGTGGATTTCGCGGCCTGGATGGCCGAGAGCCTGGGCAGCAAATGGCTGGCACTCGCCGCCCTCAACCTCGCCTTCTTCCTGCTGGCGGCGGTGATGGACGAGATCGCGATCATGGTCGTCCTCGGCCCCATGCTCATCGCCATCGCCACGCGCTTCGGCGTGGACCCGGTGCATTTCGGCGCCATCATCGTGACCAATGTGGCGATCGGCATGGCGGCGCCGCCCATCGGCTATTGCCTCTTCGTCGGCATGGCGATCAGCGGGCTTTCGCTGGCGCGCATCTCGCGCGCCATCTGGCCGCAGATCCTCATCATGCTCGTGGTGCTGATGCTGACCACTTATATTCCCAGCTTCGCCCTGCTGTTGCAGCCGCGCTGACGGGTCTATCCTCCGGGCCATGAGCACCAATCAAAAAATCAATGGTCCCCGCCTGTGGGACACCCTCATGGCCATGGCCGAAATCGGCGCGACACCCAAGGGCGGCGTGAAGCGCCTGACCCTCACCGAGGTGGACAAGGCCGGCCGCCAGCGCTTCACGCAATGGTGCGAGCAACTCGGCCTCACCATGCGCGTGGACGCAATGGGCAACATGTTCGCCCGCCGTGAGGGCCGCGACCCGAAGCGCCTGCCGGTCCTGATGGGCAGCCACCTGGACAGCCAGCCGACGGGCGGCAAGTTCGACGGCGCGCTGGGCGTGATCGCGGGGCTTGAGGTCATGCGCTCGCTGAATGACCTCAACATCACCACCGAGGCGCCAATCGAGCTGGTGAACTGGACCGATGAGGAAGGCAGCCGCTTCGGCCATTCGCTGATGGGCAGCGGCGTCTGGGCCGGCATCTATGACCAGGCCAAGACCTATGCGCTGAAGGATCTGGACGGCGTGACCGTCAGCGAGGCGCTGGATTCCATCGGCTACAAAGGCACCCACCCCGCGGCCCCCTTCCCGGCCGATTCCTATTTCGAGCTGCATATCGAGCAGGGGCCCTTCCTGGAGCGCGAAGGCAAGCTGATCGGCATCGTCACAGGCGCACAGGCGCAGGTCTGGTACGACGCGGTGATCACCGGCCAGGACGCGCATGCCGGCACCACGCCGCCCTCGACGCGCAAGGACGCGCTGGTGGCCGCCGCCCGCGTGATCGCGCGCGTGGATGAGATGATGCGCGCCCGCGGCGATGACGGCCGCGGCACGGTGGGGCGGCTTCAGGTCTTCCCCAACAGCTGCAACGTCGTCCCGGGCGAGGTGCGCTTCAGCATCGAGTTCCGCCACCCCGACAGCGCCGAGATCCAGGGCATCGCGCAATCCTTCCCGGCGGAAGCGAAGGCCCTGGTGGCGGAGAGCGGCTGCGCGCTGGAGCTGAAGGAGCTCTTCGTGATCGAGGCCCAGCCCTTCGACGCGGATTGCGTGGATCTGGTGCGCCAGGCGGCCGCGCGCCTGGGTTACCCGGCGCGGGAGATCATCTCGGGCGCCGGGCATGACGCGGTCTATGTCGCGCGCCGGATGCCGACGGCGATGATCTTCACCCCCTGCAAGGATGGCCTCAGCCACAATGAGGCGGAGAGCATCCTGCCGGAGGAGGCTGAGGCCGGCTGCCAGGTGCTGTTCGAGGCGGTGGTGGCGCGCGCCAACCGCTGAACCAGCCGCGCTGTGGTCAGGCGGCGCGGCTGAGAAAGATCCGCTTCAGCTCGCCCTTGCCCAGCACCTCGTCCAGCACGCGCAGGGCGAAATAGGGCAAGAGGATCACCCAGAGCAGCACCGCATAGGCGAATTTCTCGCGCAGGGAGCCATCGGCCATGGCCCGGATGGCATCCGCCGCAGCATGGCCGTGCAGCAGGGCGACCACCGCCTCCTCGATCATGCAGAAAGCGACCAGCAGCCCCATGAAGAGCGAGGCGCGGTAGAACACGTTGACGAAGAGCCGCCGCCCGCGCAGCCGCTCGCCCAGCCGTGCGGCGTGGCCCAGCATCATGAACTTGGCGAGCACCAGCGCCTTGAAGAAGGCGAAGCCGTAGGCGCCGAAGGCGATGCCCTCGGCCTGCAGGACCGCGCTCCGGTAGAAGATGACCGCGGCGAAGGAGATGTAGAGGTAGACGAAGATCATCCCGTACTCCTGCATCTCGTGCAGGAGCCGCGCCTTCAGGCCCTTGGGATGGGTGGCGGCGGCGCTCACACGCCTTCCGGCAGGCGCGTCGCCTGGCTCGCCGCCAGCACCCATTCGCCATCCACGCGGGCCATCATCTGCACCCAGCGCACCTGGACCACGCGGTTTTCCGCCATGCTGCGGATCGGGCTGCGGCCGGTGACGACCACCGCATCCGGATTCAGCACGCGGATGGAGAGTTCCTCGACATTCGCGAGTTCGATCACCGGCTCGCCCGCCAGGATGGAAACGAGGCGCGCATCACGGCCATCCACCTTCCCGGTCGTATGGGTGTGGGTGAAGGAGGGGGCGAACATGGCGCGCAGCTGCACCACATCCCGCTCGCGCGCCGCGGCCTGCAGGCCGACGCGGAAGGCCATGACCTGCTGCTCGATATGACCCGCGCGCTCGGCCGTCAGGTCGTGGTGCGGGTGCGCCATGGCGATGGAGGCCGGAAGGGCCAGAGCGAGGGCGAGAAGCGCGCGGCGATGCATGAGGAGGCCTCCGTTGTGCGGTGCAAAGTTTGAGCGCGATGGGGTCCCGGGGTCAATCGCTGCGTGGATGGGCCAATCTCCAGGTAGCGAGCAGCCCCTCCGCATCCACCGCCACATAGCGCTGCGTGGTGGAAAGGCTGGCATGGCCCAGCAGTTCCTGGATGGAGCGGAGATCGGCGCCGCCGGCGAGCAGATGCGTCGCGAAGGAATGGCGCAGCGCGTGCGGCGTCGCGTGCTCGGGCAGGCCGGCGAGGCGGCGGTATTCGCGCAGCGTGCGCTGCGCGACGGCGGGGTCGAGCCGCTTGCCGCGCGCGCCGAGAAACAGCGGCTCCTCCGGCAACGCGCCGCCGCGATGCGCCATCCAGCCGGCCATGGCCTGGCGCACAACCGGCAGCACGGGAACCAGCCGCGTCTTGCCGCCCTTGCCCAGGATGCGCAGCGCGGCATCGCTGCCGGGCAGTGGCGCCTCACCCACGGTGAGGCCCAGCGCCTCGCTGATGCGCAGCCCGCAGCCATAGAGCAGGGTGAAGAGGGCCACATCCCGCGCTGCCTGGAATTCCGGTCGCTCGCCGTGATGCACCTCGCCGATGTCGCTGCCGGCGGCGCGCGCATCGGCCTTGTTCAGGGCGCGTGGCACGGGCTGCACGCGCTTGGGGCCGCGCATGGCGCCGACGGCGAGCGGCTTGATGCCATGACGCCGCGCCAGGAAGCGCAGGAAGCTGCGGATGGCGGCAAGTTGCCGCGCACGCGTGGCATTGCCCGCGCCGTCCTTCGCGCGGGCCGCGAGAAAGGCGCGCAGGTCGGCCGGCGCAAGGGAACCCAGCGCCGCGAGGTCCGGCTCCGCGCCCTGGTGCTGGGTCAGGAAGCCCAGGAATTCGGAGACATCCCGCCCATAGGCTTCCAGCGTGTGCGGGCTGGCGCGGCGCTCGGTGGCGAGCCAGGCGAGGAATTGGATGCGGGCAGCCTCCCCGGTCATCGCGCCAGAGCGGCGTCCAGCGCGCGGGCGAGGAAGGCGAGGGATTCCGGTTCGTTCGGCAAATCCGCCACCTCGCGCGCTCCCAGCGCCAGCGTGGCCTCTCCGGTGCGCAGCAGTGCCTCGCGCCGGATGAGCGGCGCCGCCTCGCCATGCAGCGCGGCGCTGGCCACCGTCACGTCGCGCAGCACCAAAGCCGGGCCAGGGACGAGCGGGACCAGGCGGCAGGATTCGAGGCCGAGCCGCGCCGGCCATTCATGGCGCAGGCAATCCTCGGCATCGGGGTTGGCGATCAGCGCCAGCACGGCCTCTGCCACCTTCGCCGCGAAGGCGCCGCGCGTGCGGCCCGCTTCCAGCAAGCCCCGCCATTCCTGCCGCCCGGCCTGGATCATCGCCGCCATATGGTCCGCCACCACCTCGCCATGCACCCGGCGCGGCGGCGTCAGGATGGCATAAAGCTGCGGCCGCTCGGCGAGGAAATCCGGGTTGGCGAGGAGGAAGGCCTCGACGGCGGCGGGATCAGGCGAGCCGGTCACGCAGCCTTTCCTCCCCAGCAGAGAAAGAATCGCGCCCCGAGAATGCGAGGCGAATAGCCGAGCCGGGATGCTTCAGCATCCCGAAGCCAAGCGGCCGGAGGCCGCGCCCGGCGCCTGAGGGTCACAGAATAGATTGCCCCGTCTTCGCCCAATCGGCCAAAAACGCCTCCAGGCCGCGATCGGTCAGCGGGTGCTTCATCAGCCCGCGGATCACCGCCGGCGGCATGGTGCCCACATGAGCCCCCAATTTGGCCGATTGCAGCACATGCACCGGGTGGCGGATGGAGGCGACCAGCACCTCGGTCTTGAAGGCGTAGTTGCGATAGATCTGCACCACATCCGCGATCAGCCCCATGCCGTCCTGGCCGATATCATCCAGCCGGCCGACGAAGGGCGAGATGAAGGTGGCCCCCGCCTTGGCCGCCAGCAGCGCCTGGTTGGCCGAGAAGCAGAGGGTGACGTTCACCGGCGTGCCCTCCTCGGAGAGCACCTTGCAGGTGCGCAGCCCGGCTTCCGTCAGCGGAACCTTCACGCAGACATTGCCGGCGATGGAGCGCAGGTAGCGCCCCTCCTTCAGCATGGTCTCGTGGTCCGTCGCGGTCACCTCGGCCGAGACGGGGCCATCGGTCAGCGCGCAGATCTCGGCGATGACCTCGCTCATCTTGCGGCCGGACTTGGCGATCAGGCTCGGATTGGTGGTGACGCCGTCCAGGAAGCCCGTGCCCACGAGGGAGCGGATTTCAGTGACATCGGCGGTGTCCACAAAGAACTTCATGGCGGGGGCATCCTGCTGGGCGGCGAGTGGGTCGCGGTCGAATGGAAGGCGGGGGTTGACCACGGGTCATCCCGTGGCGGAGGGAATAGCCCATGGGGACACCATCCCGAAAGACCAATGGGGCCCGAAAGGCCACAGGCGACCTGCTGGGCGGCCAGCGCGTCAGCGTCCTGCTGCCCCTGCCGCTGGAAGGCGCCTATGACTACCGCCTGCCCCCCGGGCTGGTGGCGGGTCCGGGCCATTTCGTCGAGGTGCCGCTGGGCGGCCGCGTCGTGCTCGGCGTCATCTGGGACGATTCGCCCGAGGCGGATCACGTGGCCGAGGGGCGCCTGCGCGAGGTGATCGCGGTCAAGCCCGCGCCGCCGATGCGCCCCGCCTTGCGCCAATTGGTGGACTGGATCGCAGCCTATACTCTCTCGCCGCCCGGCGCGGTGCTGCGCATGGCGATGAGCGCACCCGCCGCGCTGGAGGCGCCGGCCCAGGCCTCGGGCTGGCGGCGCGTGGCGGGGGCAGAGGCGCGCATCACGCCGGACCGCGCGAAGGCGCTGGCGGCGCTGGGCGAGGAAATCCTGCCCGGCACCGAGATCGCACGGTTGGCCGGTGTTTCGCTGGGCGTGGTGCGGGGCCTGGCTTCCGTCGGGCTGATCGAGCCAGCGCTGATGCCGCGCGCGAGCACCTTTCCGCGCCCCCAGCCCGATTTCGCGCCGCCGGTGCTGCGCCCGGAGCAGGAAGCGGCCGCGGCGGCCCTGCGTGAGGCGGTGGCCGCGCGCCAGTTCGGCGTGACGCTGCTGGAGGGCGTCACCGGCTCCGGCAAGACCGAGGTCTATCTCGATGCCATCGCCGAGACTTTGCGCCAGGGGCGGCAGGCGCTGGTGCTGCTGCCCGAGATCGCGCTCTCCACCCAATGGCTCGCGCGCTTCGAACGCCGCTTCGGCGCTCCGCCCGCCCTCTGGCATTCCGAGCTCTCCTCCCGCACGCGCCGCGTCACCTGGCGCGCGGTGGCGGAGGGGGATGCGCCCGTGCTGGTCGGCGCGCGCTCCGCGTTGTTTCTCCCCTTCCCCGATCTCGGCCTGATCATCGTGGATGAGGAGCACGAGACAGCCTTCAAGCAGGAAGAGGGCGTGATCTACCACGCGCGGGACATGGCCGTGGTCCGCGCGCGCCTCGAACGCGCCGCCTGCGTGCTGGTCAGCGCCACGCCAAGCCTGGAGAGCGTCGCCAACGCCGAGGCCGGGCGCTACCGCCGCCTCGGCCTGCCGGTGCGCCATGGGGGCGCGGCCATGCCCGAGATCACGGCGGTGGACCTCCGCCAGACGCCGCCCGAGCGCGGGCGCTTCCTCGCACCCCCGCTCATCGCCGCCGTGACCGAGACGCTGGCGCGCGGCGAGCAGGCGATGCTGTTCCTGAACCGGCGTGGCTATGCGCCGCTCACACTCTGCCGCGCCTGCGGGCATCGCATGCAATGCCCGAACTGCACCGCCTGGCTGGTGGAGCATCGCGCGCAGCGCCGCCTGCTCTGCCACCATTGCGGCCACACCGCGCCGACGCCGCCCGCCTGCCCCGAATGCGGCGCCGAGCATTCCCTGGTGCCCATCGGCCCCGGCGTGGAGCGCATCCAAGAGGAAGTGGCGGAGCTGTTTCCCGAGGCGCGGCGCCTGGTGATGGCGAGCGACACCATCCCCGGCCCCGCCGCCGCCGCCGCCGCCGCGCGGCAGATCGAAGAGCGCGAGGTGGACCTCATCATCGGGACGCAGATCGTCGCCAAGGGCTGGCATTTCCCCCATCTCACGCTGGTGGGCGTGGTGGATGCCGATCTGGGCCTCGGCGGTGGCGATCTCCGCGCCGGCGAGCGCACCATGCAACTGCTGCATCAGGTGGCGGGGCGGGCGGGGCGCGAGGACAAGCCCGGCCGCGTCATGCTGCAAAGCTTTTCGCCCGAGCATCCGGTGATGCAGGCGCTGATGCAGGACGATTTCCCGGGCTTCCTGAAGGCCGAGGCGGCACAGCGCGAGCCGGGGCATTGGCCGCCCTATGGGCGGCTCGCGGCCCTGATCATCAGCTCGGAGGATGCCCGCGCGGCCGAACGCGCGGCGCGCGAGCTGGGGCTGGCCGCGCCGGTTGGCGATGGGTTGCAGGTGTTGGGCCCGGCGCCGGCGCCGCTCGCGCTGCTGCGCGGGCGGTATCGGCATCGCCTGCTTCTCAAGGCCGCGCGGGGGGTGAAGGTGCAGCCGGTGCTGGTGGACTGGCTGGCGCGGGTGCCCCTCCCGCGCGAAGTCCGGGTCCAGGTGGATGTGGACCCGGTAGGCTTCCTCTGAGGCGACGGACCGCGGCCCGTCAAACGACTTCGTTGATCTTCTCTGCCAGTTCCAGGGGCTCGGACTGCGTCTGCGTGTCGTCCCAGGTCAGAATGACCTTGACCCTGTTGCCCGCCCATTCGACGTAGAAATCATCCTTGTCCAGAAGGACGGCGAGCTTCGCCAGGAAACCCCAGGCTGCGATCCGATTCTGGAAGCGGAACTTCCGTTCCATCGCCGGGCGTGTCTCGGCGCGCGTCCATTTCGGAACGGCTTGGCTGGAATGACTCAACGCGCTTCTCCCGGGCGATGAGTAACCGTGCCCAATTCATTTTCCAAGAAACGGTATCGTCTTCATGTCTTGGGATCAAGAAGAGCGATTTCGACAGCTGCCAAGCACCGAAATTTTGCATCTCCGGCGAACACCAGCGCTCTGGAATGCGGGCGGATCGCGGGTGGCAAGCCCCGTGGCTCAGGCCTGGGCGCTGCGCGTGGCCACGCGCAGCGCGGAAACAGGCGATGGGGAAGATATGAGGCCCGGCGATCGCCCAGACCTCAGAACACGAAGCGGGACCCGATGATCACGCTGCGCCCTGGCGTCTGAAAGCCGTTCACCGGCTCCCACTTGCTGTCCGTCAGGTTGCGTCCTTCCAGATAGACATTCACCTGCGGCAGCACCGGATAGGTCGCCGTCAGATTGAACAGCGTGCCGGACTTGTTGTAGCGCATCGCATTCACGCTCGCCCCCGAGTTCAGGTAGGTGGCGAAGGCCCCTTCCGGCGAGCGCCCGGTGAACAGCACCTGCGGCGTGATGACGAAGCCGGGCGTGGGCTCGATGCGCGCCGAGACGGTGACGATGCTCTCCGGCCGGCGTGGCAGGGGCGCGCCGGTCTGCCCATCCGTCGCATCCGTGATGGTCCAGGACACATCGGTGGTGAACCAGCGCACCGGGCGCATCGCCCAGTTCAGCTCGACGCCCTTGATGTTGGCGCTCGCCACATTCACCAGCGTGTTGAAGCCCGCGTTGAAGTTGATCAGGTTCGTCACGCGCTGCTGGAAGAAGGTGAAGCCCACCGTCGAGAATCGCGGCTGGTTGAAGGCCGCGAAATCCGTCTCGGCGCCGAATTCGTAGCCGATGCTGGTCTCGGGCTGCAGGTTCGGGTTGCCGCGGAAGGTGTTGCCGATCACGCCGAAGCGCTGGTTGAGCGAGGGCGCGTTGAAGGCCGTCCCGCCCGAGGCGCGGATGCGCACGGCGGTCTCCGGCACCGCGAGCACCGCACCGACGCGCCAGCTCGTATAGCCGGTGTAGTCGGAGACATTGTCGTAACGCACGCCGCCCGTGACATCGAGGGCGTTCCAGAAGCGGTACTGCATGGCCACATGGCCCGCCGTCGTGTCCTGCTGCGCATTGGTGACGGAGCGGAAGGGCACGTTGCCCGCGAAGCTCGTCACATTCTCATGCGCGTAGTTGATGCCGAAGGTGACGGCGCCATCCGTCGCGGGGCCGAAGCCCGGCAGGCGCACCACATTGCCCCAGTCCACGCTTTGCCGCGTGCCGCGGTAGTAATCCTGCACGGTGGCGCTGCTCAGGATGTCTGGCAGGTTGGAATAGGTCCGCCGGTCCTGCGTGACGGCGAGGCGCAGGCCGGTGGTGAGCCGCCCGTCGAAGAGGTTGGTTTCGCCGCGGATCTGGCCCACCCAGCGCCGGTCATTGCCGGTGTAGTTCGGGTCGTCCCGCGGTACGCTGTCCACGCCGAAGGCATTTTCCCGCCAGCGGACCTGGCCCTCCACGCGCGTGCCGGGCGCGAAGGTATAGCCCAGCCGTGCCGTGGCATTGGTGGTGTTGAAGCCGTCGAACTCGCCCAGCGTGCGCCAGAAGCGGCTGGCCGTGGCGTTGGAAGCCTGGGTGGAGATGTTGTTCAGGCTGGCCAGATAGTCGAATTGGCCGATGGTGCCAGCCATGCCGCCACCCAGGCGGAAGGTGCTGGCCGTGCCGTAGGCGACCTCGCCATAGGGCATGAACTGCCGGTCCGGCGGCGCGCGGCGCGTGACCAGGTTGATCACGCCGCCCACCGCGGCACTGCCATAGAGCGAGGAGGCGGGGCCGCGCAGCACCTCGATGCGCTCGATGTCGAACAGCGTCTCATTGCCGAAGTTGAAGGCGCCATTGGCATCCGAGGGGTCGTTCACCGGCACGCCGTCCATGAGGACGAGGGTGGAGCGGCTGGAATTGCCGCGGATGAAGACACTGGCCTGTTGGCCCGGCCCGCCCGATTGCGCGACGCGCAGGCCGGGCACCGTGGCGAGGGCTTCCGCCAGGTTGGCGAAGCCGTTCTCCTCGATCGCCTTGCGATCGATGACGGTGATGGAGGCCGGCACGCGGGCCAGCGGCGTGGGCACGCCGGTGGCCGTGACGATGGTGTCGGGTACGGCGATGAGGTCCTGTTCCGGCGAGGAGCGCGGGGTTGGGCTTTGGGCGAGAGCAGGCGTCACCGACGCCAGGATGGTGGCGGTGCTGAGCAGAAAACGGCGCATGGGAGACCTCCCGTGTTGCGCATGACGACATGCCGGACGGGAACATCACCCCGCCCGACGGCTGGCGCCGAGCCCGCAAACGGAACAGGTCCGTGGCACCGGTGCACCCCGCCCGGTACGCGCGAGAACAACTCTGCGAAGGCCGGTCTCCTGGCTCGCGGGTCGTTGCCCTGATCCGCCTTCTCACCCCCCGGCAGGGAAGCAATGGCATCTGGATCGGGGCTCTCCGCCTACAGTTGCGGGGGCAGCCGCGGATTGGCCGGAATGCCCGGCGCGTCGCGCGTTCCCGTTTCAACCCTCATCGGGTCACCTTCACATGATTCGAGTCTAGACCGGGTCAGATGACCCAGCCAAGGGCCTGGATCCCCACCCAGACCAGGGCGCCGATCACGAAGGTGGCGAAGAGGCAGCCCAGCAGCGTGACCAGCGCGCCGATGCCGATGACGCGGTTATCCGCCTCCACCACGCCCAGCGCCATGATGATGGTGCCGAAGGCCGGCGGGCCATTGGTGCCCGGCCCAGGCAGGATGAGCATGACGGCCGAATAGACGGTGAGCCAGCCCACGATCCGGTCGCCGAAGGGGCTGGTGAAGAAGCCTGGGCGCGGCTTCACATATTGCTCGACGCGCTTGATCCAGGAGGAGCTGGACGCGCCGGACAGGCGCAGCAGGTCCTCGCGCTTGATGGATTGGCGGGCGATGAAGCGCGGCAGCTTCGGCACGCGGCGGCCCATGCCCATCTGCACGCCCAGGATCAGCATGGGGATGCCGAAGACCGAGGCCATGCCCGGCAGCAGCGAAGGCAGGCAAAGCAGCAGGATCAGCAGGCCGAAGGCGCGGTCGCCGAAGGCTTCGGCCATCTCGCCCAGCGTGATGCGCGCCCCCGGGAACTGGGCCGCGACCTCGGTGACGATGCGCGAAATCGGCGCGAGATGCTCATCATGCTGATCGGGTGCGGGTTGCGCCGTGCCGTCCAAAAGCCTGTCCTTGTGACTATCCCCCCGCGGGGGGTCCCGCAGATGAACGGGAACTTAACGAGATATTGCGCAGAAGCCAGTGGTAATTTCGCGGGCGGCCTCATTTCCCGAAACGAAGCCGCCCATTTTGAGGCGTTCAGGCGCCGGTGAAGACCGGCTTGCGCTTCTCCATGAAGGCGCGGCGGCCTTCGCGGTAATCGGCACTGTCGAAGCAGGCATCCTGGTTGGCGGCGATGGCGGCCATGTCGCGATCCGCCGGATCGGCCAGGACGGCGCGCACGGTGCGCTTGTTGGCGCGCAGCGAGAGCGGCGCGTTCACCGCGATGGTGGAGGTGATCTTCGCCACCTCGGCATCCAGCGATTCGGCCGGGTGCAGCTTGTTGATCAGGCCCATGCGCTCCGCCTCGGCCGCCTCGATGCGGCCGCCGGTCATCAGGATGAAATGGGCATGGGCGGGGCCCACCAGGTTCACCAGGTTGGTCACCATGTCGAAGCCATAGGCGATGCCGAGCTTGGCCGCCGGGATGCCGAATTCGCTCCCCGCGCCCGCGATCCGCATGTCGCAGGACATGGCGATGCCAAGCCCGCCGCCCATGCAGAAGCCCTGGATCTTCGCGATCACCGGCTTGTCGAAATTCGCCAGCCGCTCGCGGCCATGGCTGGTCTTGATGTTGTATTGCCGCTGCGCATCGGCGTCGGAGCGGTTCTTCTCGAACTGGCTGATATCGGCGCCCGAGACGAAGGCCTTGCCGCCCGCGCCTTCCAGCACGACGCAGCGCACCGCCGGGTCGGCCTCGAAGATATCGAGCGCCTCGGCCATGCCGTCCCACATCGCGATGCTCATCGCGTTGCGCTTCTCGGGCTGGTTGAAGATGATCGTGCCCACGCCGCCTTCGCTGCGGGCCAGGATCTTTCCATCGGCGAACTGCATCTCACTCACTCTCCCAAAACCTTCTTCGCCCGCAATGCGGCGATCTCCTCAGGGGTCAGCCCGGCTTCCGCCAGGATCTCGTCGGCGTGCTCACCGAGCGCCGGCACGCCACGGCGGATGCCCGGTGTGTGGCCCTCGATGTTGATCGGTGTGCGCACCACGCCCGCCTTGCCGAGCTTGGCGTGCGGCACATCCCACACCATGCCCAGATGCTGCACCTGCGGGTCCTCGAAGACCTCACGGATGTTGTTGATCGGCCCGCAGGGGATGCCGACCTCCTCCAGCAGATTGATCCAGTATTCGCTGGGCTTCTGGCGCGTGACCTCGCTCACGGCCGCGTTCAGCGCGGCGCGGTCGGCCGTGCGGCCTTCGGCGGTCTGCCATTCGGGCTTGGCGAGCCAATCCTCGCGCCCCGCCGCCTTGCAGAAGACGGCCCAGAGCTTGGGCGAAGAGGCGGCGATGTTGATCGGCTTGTCGGCACTCGGGAAGACGCCCATGGGCGTGTTCACCGGGTGGTCATTGCCCGCCTGTCCTGCGATCTCGCCTTTCTGCAGCCAGCGCGTGGCCTGGAAGTCGAGCATGAAGACCTGCGCCTCGAGCAGCGAGGTATGGACCCAGCGCCCCTTGCCCGTCTTCTCGCGCTCATAGAGCGCCATCATCACGCCCATCGCCAGCAGGTTGCCCGCCGTGAGGTCATCGATGGGGATGCCCACGCGCATCGGCCCGCGCCCCGGCTCGCCCGTGATGGACATGAGGCCGCCCAGCCCCTGTGCGATCTGGTCCACACCGCCGCGCGTGGAGTAAGGCCCGGTCTGGCCGAAGCCAGAGATGCTCGCATAGACGAGGCGTGGGTTGATCTTGGACAGCGTCTCGTAGTCGATCTTCAAGCGGTGCTTCACCTGCATCCGCATGTTCTCGACCACGACATCCGCGGTGGCGGCGAGGCGCAGGAAGGCGGCGTGGCCTTCGGGGCTCTTGAGATCAATCGCGAGGCCGCGCTTGTTGCGGTGCAGGTTCACGGAATCGAAGCCGTCCCGCGCGCCGCCGAAGCCGTCATTATTGCCCGGCGGCTCGATGCGGATGATGTCCGCGCCCCAATCGGCCAGGTGCCGCACGCAGGTGGGTCCGGCCCGGGCGAGGGTGAGGTCAAGCACGCGCAGCCCGTTCAGGGGCAGGGTGGTCGCGGCTTTCGCGGCGGCGGCGCTGTCATCTGGCATGGATGTTTCTCCCGCTGGCAAACTACGCGCTGCCGTGTGGCCTGAACAGGCCGAGGCCCACAAGCCCGCGATAGATCGGCCCCAGCAGGAAATTGCACATGAGCGTGCGCGTGAGGTGGAAGGCCAGCACCAACGGGACCGCGACGCCGAGCGCCTTGGCGGTCACGCCCATCTCCGGCATGCCGCCCGGCGCCATGCCGAGCATGACCGCCGAGGGTGGCAGGCCCATGATCCAGGCGAGCCCCGCGCCGAACACGGTGCAGAACAGGCAAAGCAGGAGGGAGGAGACCAGCGCCGCGCGCATCAGCTTGCGCGCGCCGAGCAGGAACTCCCTGGTCAGCTTCTGCCCCAGCCCCGCCCCCATGCCGACCTGCGCCGCATCGATCAGCAAAGGCGGCACGGCCGAGGGCAGATGCCCGAAGGCGGCGGCGGTGATGGCGAGGAAGCAGGGCCCGATCATCCAGGGATTGGCGATGCCCGTGCGCCGCAACAGCAGCGCGCCGACCGAGCCGACCACCAGCATCCCCAGGAAGCCCGTGGCATCGAAGACGAGGCGCGGCGCCACGAAGGCGCTGGAGTCGCCATGCGGCGCGATGGCCGAGAGCGTGGGCGGCATCACCAGCACCACCACCAGCACGCGCAAGGTCTGCGCGAGCGTCACCGGCGCCAGCGGCGCTCCTGCGCGGTCGGCCAGCACCGCCATGACGATGACGCCGCCCGGGATGGTGGCGAAATAGGCGGTGCGCGCGTCCGTCCCCGCCATCCGCGTGAAGACCGGCATGGTGGCGATGCCCGCCAGGATGGAAAGCACGCCCGCGATCAGGATGGCCGGCGCCGCGCCCAGCAGCGCAGCGAGCACGGGGCCGGAGAAGGTCTGCCCGAAGGCGAGACCGATCACGATCAGCGCCGCCGGCCGCGCCGCGGGATGGACGGCCGGCACCAGATCGAAAGGCCGGAACCACGCCACTGCCGCCGTGCCGAACATGGCGCCGATCATCCAGGCCAGCGGCACATGCAGCAGCGAAAAGATGAAGCCGCCCGCCACAGCGGCGGCCAGCGTCAACAGATGCGCCGGGAGAGAGGGAGGAAGGGTCACGCGGCATCCAGGTTCGGCGCTTGGGGCGCGCGCGTCAAACCCATGCCGCGCGCTTTCATCAGCGATTAACCCCTGGCGTGGTTTCTGGGACGAACCTTCACCCTGACTGAGCCCCGCCCATGAAGCCCATCGGCACCTATCTTCCGACCGGCCTCCCCGCCGCGCCCGCCACCAGCCCGGCCAGCGGCCCCGCGCCGCCCCCCGCGCCGCCGATCGGCCCCAATCCACGGCTGCGGCTTGACCCCGCGCTCGGCATCGTCGTCATGGAGTTCCTGGATGCGGAGGGCAAGGTCGCGCGCAGCGCGCCGAGCGCCGCGCAGCTGGAGGCCTATCGCAACGCGCAGCGCGGCTTCGGCGTGAAGCCCTGATGCCTCAGGCGGTGAAGCCGCCCGGCGGGAAGCCGAAGCGGGCCAGGATCGCCGCCGCGCTGCTGCCGGATTCCGACCGGGCGCGGTTCATGAGATAGCGCTCCGCCAGGCGCTGCACCTCCTTGGGGTCTTCCAGCTTGCTGATGTCGAGCCGCGCACGCACCGCGCGCGCCTGGGTCTCGACGGACTGGATCGCGATCTCCTGCGGCAGGCCCAGCGCGCCGGTCACCACACGGCGGATGATGGGATCGCCCAGCACGGCGTAGATATTGCCATCCACTGCCGTCGCACGCTCCTTGAAGAGGACGGCGTCGCCCAGGCCCGGCTGCTCCTTTTCCAGGTTCTGATTCCATTGCGCGCGGCGCAGGCCATCGGCCAGGCTCGCCTGCAGCTGCGGGTCGCGCAGCGCGGCGATGCCGCCCTTGGCGAGGTTCAGCGACTCGGCGGCGGATTTCCAGCGCTTGTCGCCCAGCGTATTGGCGAGGCTCTTCTCATCGTTGAGGTCCGAGAGCAGGACGCGCGTGGCGAGGCCCGGCTGGCTGCCTCCCTCGGGAATGCCGAGCGCGCTGGTGAGAACCTGCAGCACGCGCGGGTCGCGCAGGGCGGCACGCACATCCGGAGCACGGTCCACGGCCCGCTTGAACTGCTCCATGGCGCGCTTCTGCTGCGGCTCGGTGGCGATGCGGCCGAGCGCGCGCTCCTCCTCGCCGGGCTTCAGCACCCGGCGAAAGGCGGCGACGGCGGCCGCCGCGTCAGCCATGCGCGCCCTCGGGCGCCTCACGCCGCGGCGCCGGCAGGGGGGTGAGGCCCAGCACCTCCTCCTCGTGGCGCATGACGCGGCGTGCGATCTTCAGCGCCAGGTAGCAGTCATCCTCCTCAGCGGCCTCCAGCGCGCGGGCCAGCATCTCACGCACGAGGACGGAGGTGGTGGCCTCCTTGAACTCCTCGATCAGCGTGCGGGCGGCGAGGAGGCCGGGCTCCCGCTCCTCCTCCGTGCCGATATAGGCGGTCTGCAGCGCGAAATAGATGCGTCGCGCGGGCGTGTTGGCGCCCTCCGGCGCCATGATCTGCTTGCCGAAGAGGAAGCGCGCCTTGGCCGCGAGCTCGATCCGCGTGCGGTTGCGGAACCGGATCGGCGCGCCGTTCACCACCATCAGGTCACCCTGGCGGAGTTCCAACACGAGCGTGGACATGTTTTTTCCCTTCAAGTCGCTCCGGCAGGAAATCCACGCCCAGCCTCCGCAGCCGGGGGCGGGGCGCGGCCGGCACGGGCCCTCATGGCTCCTTGCCGTTCCGCCGGTGCCGGGGACCACCCGGCACGGGATCATTCTGCGTCGGCCGGGGTTAATGCCGCTTGAAGATCGAGGCGGCGGACCCAGGCGTGCCTCATCGCAGGAAATTCGCGAGGGTGAGTTCCCGCAGCGACCCGATCGCACGGTAGCTCGCCTCCAGCGCGTTCCGCGTGGCCTGCAGCCGCACCAGCACATCGGCGACGTCCACCTCCTCGATGTCCGCCAACTGCTTGGACAAGGCCGTCGAGAGATCGTCATGCCGGCGCTGCGTCGCTTCCATCCGCGCCTCAACCGTGCCCAGCGCACCCGCCTCCTCGCCCAGCGCCAGTTCGGCGGAGGAAAGGCCGTCACGCAGGGTGCCCATGAAGGCGTCGAAGGTCTGGCGGTCACTCATCTGCTCGGGCGTCAGCGCGGCCAGGCTCATCAGATTGCGCATCAGATCCCGCGCCCAGCTGCCGGTCGTCTCGCCCTGGCTGACGGCATCCGCGTTGCGCCCGGCAATGATGCCGTAGCCGATCAGCTGCCCATCCGCCGCGGGTACGGCACGGCGCGCCTCCTGCTCGCCGGGCGGCAGGGCCGCGTCGGCGGCCAGGCGATCGGAGAAGGGCGTGACGCCGGCCAGGTTGCTCTGCGCGATGCCCCGCGTCGCGGCCACGGTGGCAGCGAGGCCCTGGCTCGGCAGCGCCGCGACCTCCGCGGCGATCTGCTGCGCCATCGGCCCGGTCGGCAGCCCTTCCGGGTCGGGGATGGGCGGGCGCGTCAGGTCGCTGCCGCCAAAGAGATATTCGCCCCCGTGCCGGGTGTTCAGCAGATGCGCCACCTCGACCAGCGCGGCGCGCGCGTCGCCCTGCACCGTCATGAGCGAACCGGGATCGCCCGCGGTGATGCGCGTGGCGGCCTTGGTGCGGAATTCGCGGGCGATCTCGGTCAGGCGGTCCAGGCTGCCCTGCATCACCGCGGTACGGCCGAGCGCCTGCTCCATGGCCTGGCCGGAGAGCTCCCGCCGCCCCAGTTCGGCGCGGAGCGAGACGCTCCGGGACACGCCTGCGCCGAGATCGCCCAGCCTCTCCGCCTTCAGGCCGGTGATGGATTGCCGCGTCAGATTCTCGATGCGACCGCGCAGCTGCATCGTGTCGCCCATCAGCCGGTTGAACAATTCCATGCTGGACATGGCGGGTCAGTCCCCTTCTATCGGCCGATGGATTGCAGCTGTTCCCACATCTGCTGCGCCGTGTTCAGCACGCGGGCATTGGCCGCATAGGCGTTCTGCAGGCGGATCAGCGCCGCCATCTCGGCATCCGGGTCCACGCCGGCCTCGCGCTGGAAGCGCGCATCCATGCCGGCCTTCAGCCCCTCGGCGCGCTCGCGTGCCGCCGTCGCCGCCGCACGGTCGGCCGCCTGCACGCCGGTGAGCGTCGCGGCGTAATCACCGATCGCGCGCGGGGGAATGAACGGGGAGCTGAGCGTGCCATCGGGTCCGATGCCACTGGAGGCGATGGGCGGCCAGGTGACGCCGGGGCGCACCGTCTGCCCCAGGCTGTGGGTGATCACGCGGTCGAGCAGGGTTGCGAAACCGGCGGGCCCATCGGCCGGGTTGGGGGTGAAGCCGCTGGCCCCGCCGGGCGTATCCGCCACCGCGTGAGTGCCGTCGCGCAGCAGGGCGAGGTTGCCGGCGACCGCGTCGCTCAGGCGGATCTGGCCGGCGAAGCCCAGCTGCCCGCCAGTCGGGTCAGTGTAGGGCAGCGAGGTGTCCGGCACCTGGCCCGACGCACCGGTGAAGAGGCGCAGCCCCTGCTGGTCGAAGCGCGTCGCGATCGTGGCGGCGGCGAGGTCGAGCTCGGCCTGATAGCGCGGCAACGTGGCGTCGCGCAGGGCGACAAATTCCCCGAGCCGCCCGCCGCCCAGTTGCCGCGTGATGTCGGCGCCGCCGAGCAGGATGGGCGGGATGTCACCGCCAGCCCCGTGGAAGGAACTCGCGCCCAGATCGGCGGAGGCGGCGGTGATGGCCTCGCCCTCGGGCTCCAGCGGCAGGGCGAAGCCACCGCGCGCCAGGAGCACGAGCCCGCCATCAGGCTGGTGCAGCGGCTGCACCGGCAGGCTCTGCGAGAGCTTCGCCAAGGCCAGGTCCCGGCGGTCCTCGAGATCGGCAGTGCTCAGCCCGCGCGAGCGGTCGCCTCGGATGGCGATGGTGAGCTGGGCGATCTCGTTCAGGCCGGCATTCACCTGCGTGACCTCGCGCAGGACGCCGTCATGCGCCTGCTGGCGCGCATCCGCCACCCCGGCCGCGAGGTCCTGGAAGCGCCCCGTCACCTCGCGCGCTGCGTTCAACGCCACGCGCTGCAGGCCGCCCTCCTGCGGGGCGCCGCGCAGCGAGGTCAGACTGGCCTGGAGGGCGGCGATGGCATCGCCCAGCGTCTCGCCGGCCCCGGCCGTGCCGTGCAGCGCCTCGATGCCGGAGAGCAGGCTTTCGCGCACCTGCGCCGCCGCCGCTTCCCCACCGCGCGAATCGCGCTCGTTCAACAGGGCCTGGTCCACCTCGCGCCGCGCATCGCCAAGACGCACGCCCATCGGCATTCCAGCCGCGGTGCGGGATTCGGCAGCACCGGTCTTGCGGGTATAGCCCGGCGTCTCGGCATTGGTGATGTTCTGCGAGACATTGGCCAGCGCGCGCTGCGTGGCCTGCAGACCGCTGCGCGCGATGCCGATGGCAAGATCGAGGCTCATCCGGAACTGGTCCTAGGTTCGGCGCTTCAGGTCGCCCGGGCGCGTCAGCGCTTCATGTTGCCCAAGCGCGTCAGCGCTTCATGTTGATCGTGTCCTGCAGCATCTCGTCCGCCGCGGTGACGAGCTTGGTATTCGCCGTATAGGCGCGCTGCGCCACGATCAGCTTGGTGAACTCGGCGCCGATATCCACGTTGGATTTCTCCAAGGCACCGACCACGAGCTTGCCCACGCCGTTGCTCGAGACATCCGTCACCTGCGCCTCGCCGCTTTCGACGGTGCGCATGAAGGCCTGACCATCCAGGCGCTGCAGCTTGTCGGGGTCGCTGAAGGAGACGAGCGGCACACGCGCCACGATGCGCGACTGGCCGTTGTCGTAGTTCACGACGACATCTCCATTGTCACGCACCGCGAGGCCGGAATAGCCGCCGGGCGGCACACCGTTCTGCGAGAGATTGCGCAGGGAGAAATCCGTCCCTGAATACTGCGTGATGCCCTGCGCCACGCCGAAGCGGCCGAGATTCAGCGTGACCGCCTGGTTGCCCAGGCCGAAATCCATCTCGAAGGGGAATTCCACCGCCGTGTTGGTCAGCCCGGTCGTGCCGTCGAAGCTCTCGATCGTGCCGTTGGTGCCGAAGATGATGGGCACGTCCACGCCGCCCGTCACCGGATTGGGCGTGATGGTCATGTTCCAGCCGCGGGGCGTGCCGTCCGTCATCTGCGTGAAGGTGACAGTGACCGGATTGCGGTTGCCCACCTGATCGTAGATCTGCACCTGCGTGCTGTAGGTCTTGGCATCGGCCACCGTGGCCGGCGGATCGAGCGCCGGCAGGTTGGCCGACATCTCGATGATGGAGGTCGCGATCGGGTTGAACACCTCCTGGCTGACGCGCACCGGCGCCAGCGTGGTGCGGTCCACCACGCCCTCGCCATCCACCGGCCAGCCCTGCAGGAAGTAGTTGGCGCCGTTCACCAGATAGCCGTCGCGGTCCATGCGAAAATCGCCGGCGCGGGTGTAGAACTGGCGCTCATCGAAGACGGGCAGCCCGCCCGCGCTGCCGCGCGACTGCGCCACGCTGAAGAAGCCCTGGCCACCGATGGCGAGGCCCAGAGGGTTTTCGCTCTGCTCCACCGTGCCCTGCACCGTATTGGTGAAGTCCGGCCGCGCGATGACCGAGCCCGAGGAGTGCGAGCTGATGCTCGACTGGGTGACGAGGTCGTTGAAGTTGGTGTCGATCCGCTTGAAGCCGGCGGTCTGGCTGTTCGCGAGATTGTCCGAGATGTGGCCGAGCGACCGCGCTTGCGCGTTGATGCCGGAGATGGCCGTGGTCATCGCACCGAAGATCGACATGCAGAGGCTCCATTGCCGAAGGAGAGGGGGCTGGCGGGGCGCAGGCAGGATGCGTGCCAGCGATGACCGGCCCGGGCGCGGCAGAAACTGCCCGGTGGCGGCAGGAAGCGGCCCCGGGGCCGGCGGATCATGCCGGTGGCGCGGCGCCGCGCCCTGGCCCGGGGCTTGCTGCCGCCCGGCCTGGCGCGGAATGCGCGGGCATGGGGCCCGCCCGGCGCGCGACGGAAGGAAGACCGGCATGGAGGGCGCAATTTCCATCGGCCCGACGACCGTGCTCGCGATGGGCATGCCGCCTGTGCTGGCGGAACCCCCTGCGGAAGCCGGCTTCCAGGAGGCATTGAGCCGCAGCGCCGCGCTGCTTGTGCCGGGCGCCGGCGGCGCCACGCCTGCCGCAGCCCTCGCGCCGAGCCCCGCGGCGCTGGCGGGCCAGGCCCCCGCACCCCCGGCCCTCACGCCGGACAGCCCGAGCATCGCCGCCCTTGCTCGCGCATCGGCGGCGGTCGGGTCACAAGGCCCGCCTGCCCCGAGGTCCGGTTTGCCTGACGCCGCGCCCAGCACACTGGCAGCCGCCATGCCGGCGCCGCCCGTAGCCGGGCTGGGCCCGGCCGAAGAGGACCCGCCGTCAGCGCCCGAACTGGCGCCAAACCCAGCGCCGGATATGGCGCAGCTGTCGCCTGACGCCGCCACGCCGCCCCCCGGGCCAGCTGCCGCGCCGCCGGCCGCCGCCAATGCGGCAGAGCCCGGTGAGCCTCCCGTGGAGATTGCGGCAGTGAGGCCGGGCGCCTCCTCGCCGCCGGCGGAGGTGGGGGCCGGCGACGTCGAGGAGACGGAGGCCGCAGAGGACCAGGACGAACCGCCGGTCATCACGACGGGCAGCCAGAGCCCGCCGCCATTGGCGCCGCTTGAAGCGCCGCTCCCATCCCTTTCGCCAGCGGCAGGGGCAGCCGGGCCGCCGCAACCGGTGGCGCGACGGGCAGCGCTCGCCATCGCCGAGACCGCGGCGCCGGCGGCTCCGCCGAACACGGCCCCGGCGCCACCGGCAGAGCCTGAAGAGGCCATGCCAGACGCGCCAGAACAGCCCGATGCGGAACGGGTGGCCGAGGGCAGCTTCGCCCCCGCCGCCGCGCGCCCGGCGCCGACCTCGCCGCGCGCGTCAGTCTCGCCGGCACGAATGCGCGCCGAGGCGGAGGAAGGGAGCCTCGCTCCCGCCGCCCTGGCGTCAGAGCCGGTCGCGGAGGCGGAGCCCGCACCCATCGCGCTCCCCCACGCGCAGCCATCGCGCCCACTGGGGGAGAGCACCGCCAGCAAGCACCTGCCTGCCCCGCCCCCTGCGCTCGCCACAGCCCAGGCGCCACCACAGGCAATCGTGGTGGAGGCCGCGCCCCCGGGCCTGCAGCCGGCGCCGATCACGCCGCGCCTGGCGGAGGCGCCGCCCGGCGCGCCACCACCGGCACCACCACCCATGCGCCAGGTGGCGCATGTCGCCGTTGCACTCGCCTTCACGCCGGCGGGCTCCGGGGGCTTCCAGCTCAGCCTGGAGCCGGGAGAGCTGGGCCGGGTGGAGATCCGTGTGCAACGCGAGGGCGAAACGCATGCGGTGCGCATCGTGGCTGAGCGACCCGAGACGCTCGCCCTGCTGCTGCGCGACCGGCAGGAGCTGGATCGCGGCCTGGCGGATGCGGGGCTGCGGGTGGAGGCGAAGGGCATCGAATTCTCGCTCGGCACCTCCTCGGGCGAGCGTGAGCCGCAGGGGCGGCATGACGCGCGGGGCGGCCCGCCCCCGCGCGGGGCCGGCCCCACCCTGCACGTCACCGCAACCGAGCCCGCGTCCAGCCGCGCGGCGCGCGGCCTTCTCGACCTCAACATCTGACGCGACGGAGAACCCCGCATGAGCGGCAGCATCGGCACCACCCAGACAGCCACCGGCACGTCCACGGCACGCGCATCCACGACCACCGGCATCGGTTCGGACTTCAACACCTTCCTGACGCTGCTGACCACGCAGCTGCAGAACCAGGACCCGACGAATGCGATGGATGCGAACCAGATGACGCAGCAGCTGGTGCAGTTCGCCACCGTCGAGCAGCAGATCAAGGTGAACAGCAATCTCGAACGGCTGCTGAGCGTGGAGCAGGGCAACCAGCTGATCTCCGCCGCTCCGCTGATGGGACGTGTGGTGGAGGTGGAGAGCGATCGCCTCTCGCTGCAGGGCGGCCAGGCGCAGCTGCGGCTGCCGGCGGCCGGCCAGGCGCAGCGCGCGCTGATCACGGTGATGGATTCCGCCGGCCGCACCCTGCGCAGCACGGAGGTGGCGCTGGGCAGCGCGCCCGTGACCTGGAACTGGGATGGGCGCGATGCCAATGGCGCGCAGCAGAATGACGGCGCCTACCGCTTCACCGTGAGCGGCATCCGCGCCGATGGCACGCGCAGCACGCTCGATGCCGGCGTGCTGGCGCGGGCGACGGCGGTGGATCGCAGCGGCGGCGAGGTGCGGCTCAGCCTCGGCGCGCTCTCGGTCAATTTTGACAAGCTGCGCGGCCTGGCCGCGAATTGAGCGAGATTTCGCCGTAGGCGCAGGGCGTTAAGCCTTTCGCAACAGGGTATGCGGCAAGTTCTGCCCAGGGCACAGGATGAGCCTCCGGGAGAATTTGCATGTTGGTGTGCAGCGCGCCGCGTCGGGTGGTGCCATGCAAGGCCTGATCGGTCAGCTTCGCGCCCTGGGGCGGGTCCAGCTGATCGCGCTGGCAGGTGTCGCTCTCGGCGTTCTCGGCCTCATCGGCTTCCTCGTGCTGCGGGCGGGAACGCCGCCCATGGGCCTCCTCTATGGCGATCTCGAGACGCGCGATGCGGGCGCGGTGGTCGCCGCGCTCGAGCGCCAGCGCGTGCCCTATCGCCTCGCCGCCGGCGGCACGCAGGTGCTCGTCCCCGCCGAGGATGTGCCCCGGCTGCGCCTTGCCCTGGCCCGCGAAGGCCTGCCCGCCGGCGGCTCCCTCGGCAATGAGCTGTTCGATCGCAATGAGAGCCTGACCACCACGCCCTTCCAGCAGGAGATGAACCGCCTGCGCGCCCTGGAGGGCGAGCTGGCGCGCAGCATCCGCGCACTGAGCGGCGTGCGCGCGGCGCGCGTCCATCTCGTTCTGCCCCGGCGCGAGGCCTTCTCGCGCGAGCGGGCCGAGGCGCAGGCCAGCGTGCTGCTCACCATGCAGGGCGCGCAGCGGCTGGACCGGGAGGGCGTGCAGGCGGTGCTGCATCTCGTCGTCGCCGCCGTGCCGGGGCTGCGGCCGCAGAATGTCTCCATCGTGGACAGCCGCGGCGAATTGCTGGCGCGCGGCGGCCAGGCGCTGAGCGGGCCGGCCGGCGCGCAGACGCAGGAGGAGTTGCGCCGCGGCCAGGAGGCGCGGCTGTCACGCGCCGTGGAGGAAATGCTGGAGCGCGTGCTGGGCCCAGGCCGCGTCCGCGCCGAAGTCGCGCTCGAGATGGATTTCGACCGCGTGGAAACCCGCGAGGAGCGCTTCGATCCCGAGAACCAGGTCGCCCGCAGCACGCAATCCAGCAACGAGACGAGCCGCAGCACCGAAGGCGGGCCGGTCGGCGTCGGCAACAACCTGCCCGGCGCGGAGCCCGGCGGAGGCGGCAACGGCAACCAGGAGAGCCGCCAGGAGGAGACGACGAATTTCGAGATCGGCCGCACGCTGCGCAATGTGCTGCGCGAGCATCCGGTCACGCGCCGCCTCACCGTCGCCGTGCTGGTGGATGGCGTGACGGAGGCGCGGCCCGACGGCACCGCCGCGAAGCGCGAGCGCACACCCGAGGAACTGGGCCGCATCGCGGGCCTCGTGCGCAACGCCGTGGGCTTCAACGAGCAGCGGGGCGACCGCGTGGAGGTCGTCTCCATGCCCTTCGCCGAACCGGAGGAAGGCCCGCGCGAGGCGGGCATGCTGGGCCTCGACATCCCGCAGGCCGTGCTGGCGCGCCTGATGGAAACCGCCCTCATCGGCGTGCTGATCCTGCTGACGCTGCTGCTGGTGGCGCGGCCCGTGGCGCGCAAGCTCTCGCTCTCGCTCAACCCCACCCCGGCGCTGGCCGGGGCCGGCGGCATGGCCGCTGGTACGCTCGCCGGCGAAGGGGGCGCCGCGCTGCCGGGCCAGCCGGGCGATCCCGCCCTGCCGTCGGGCGAGCGGCCCGCCGGGCTGCTCGGCACCGAGGGCGGCGCGGATGGCGAGCCGATGATGAACCTCGCGCATGTCCAGGGGCAGCTGCGCAGCTCCTCCATCACACGCATCACGAGCCTGGTGGAGGCCTACCCCGACGAAGCCTTGCTCGCGGTCCGCCGCTGGCTCACCCCGGAGGATGACGCATGAGTGGACGCAGGCGCATGGCGGGCACGCAGAAGGCCGCCATCCTGATGCTGGCGCTTGGCGAGGAGCACGCGACGCGCTTCTTCGAGCGGCTGCACGAGGATGAGATCCGCGATCTCTCCCACGCCATGTCGCAGCTCGGCACGATCCCGGCGGAGACGGTGGAGGCGATCTGCGAGGAATTCGCGGGGCAGATCGGCCAGGCGGGCAGCCTCGTCGGCTCCTATGAGAGCACCGAGCGGATGCTGCTGCGCACCCTGCCGCCCGAGCGCGTGAACCAGATCATGGAGGAGATCCGCGGCCCGGCCGGCCGCACCATCTTCGACAAGCTGGGCAATGTGAACGAGACGGTCCTCGCGAACTACCTGAAGAACGAATACCCGCAGACCGTGGCCGTGGTGCTGAGCAAGGTGAAGCCCGACCACGCCGCGCGCGTCCTCTCCATCCTGCCCGAGGGCTTCGCCATGGAGGTGGTGATGCGCATGCTGCGGATGGAGAATGTCCAGAAGGAGGCGCTGGAGGGCGTGGAGCGCACGCTGCGCATGGAGTTCATGTCCAACCTGGCGCGGACGCAGCGCCGCGACGCGCACGAAATGATGGCCAACATCTTCAACGGCCTCGATCGCCAGGCGGAGGCGCGCCTCATGGCCGCGCTGGAGGAGCGCAACTTCGAGGCGGCGGAGCGCATCCGCTCGCTCATGTTCACCTTCGACGACCTGAAGCGGCTGGATCCGGCAGGGCTGCAGTTGCTGCTGCGCTCCGTCGAAAAGGAGCGCCTGACGCTGGCCCTGAAGGGCGCCGCCGAGGAGATGCGCGATCTCTTCTTCCGCAACATGACCGAGCGCGCGGCCAAGCTGCTGCGCGACGACATCGCCGCCCTCGGTCCCGTGCGCCTCAAGGATGTGGACGAGGCGCAGGCCGCCGTCGTCACCGCCGCCAAGGACCTCGCCGCGCAGGGCCAGATCCAGCTCTCCGAGGGCAAGGATGACGAGCTTGTTGAATGAGACTGAGAGCCGGCAGGAGGCCGCATGAGCGACGCGACGGAAGAGTTTGTCCCGACCACGCCGGGCGCGCCCGCCGATGGCGAGCGCGCGCCGCCGCCGCCGCGTGACCTCGAGGCGGTCTATGACATTCCCGTGCAGGTCAGCGCCGTGCTGGGCCGCGCGACGATGCAGGTGAGCCAGCTGCTCAAGCTCGGCCGCGGTGCCGTGGTGGAGCTGGACCGCAAGCTGGGCGAGGCGGTGGACATCTACGTCAACAACCGCCTCGTCGCGCGCGGCGAGGTGGTGATGGTGGAGGATAATCGCCTCGGCATCACCATGACCGAGATCGTGAAGGCGGATCGCGCCACATGACGCGGCTGCTGATCATCGGCTCGCTGGCCGGCGAGCTGGGCCATGCCGCGCGCATCGCGAGCGCGCGCGGCGCGCAGCTGACGCAGGTTGAGGGCGTGACGCCCGCGCTGGAGCGGCTGCGCGGCGCCGGCGCCGACCTCATCCTCGCCGATGCCGCGCATGACCTGCCCTGGCTGCTGGAGCGCCTGGCGGAGGAGCGCATCGCCACCCCGCTCATCGCCTGCGGGCGCAACGCCGATGCGGATTCCGTGCTGCGCGCCATCCGCGCCGGCGCGCGGGAATTCCTGCCCCTGCCGCCTGAGGCGGAGCTGATCGCCGCCATGCTCCAGGCGGTAACGGCGGAGCATGAGGCACCGGTCTGCCGCGATCCGGCGATGCAGGCGCTGCTCGCCCGCGCCGGGCAACTCGCGCGCGCCGAGGCCTCCGTCCTCATCACCGGTGAGAGCGGCACCGGCAAGGAGGTGCTGGCGCGCCACATCCATGCGGCATCGCGCCGCGCGCGCGGCCCCTTCGTGGCGCTGAACTGCGCGGTCCTGCCGGAGGCGCTGCTGGAGAGCGAGCTCTTCGGCCATGAGCGCGGCGCCTTCAGCGGCGCCGTCGCCGCGCGCAAAGGCAAGTTCGAGCAGGCCGATCGCGGCACGCTGCTGCTGGATGAGATCGGCGAGATGGATGTGCGGCTGCAATCCAAGCTGCTGCGCGCCATCCAGGAGCGCGAGGTGGACAAGCTCGGCGGCACGCAGCCGGTGCGCGTGGATGTGCGCATCCTCGCCGCCACCAACCGCGACCTTGCGGCCGAGGTGCGCGCTGGCCGCTTCCGGGAGGATTTGTACTTCCGCCTGAACGTCGTGCAGCTGCGCATCCCGCCGCTGCGCGAACGCGCGGGCGACATCCTGCCGCTGGCCGAGCATTTCGCCGCCCGCTACGCCGCCGCGAACGGACTGCCCGCGCGGCCTCTTTCGCCCGCCGCCACCGCGCGCCTCATGGCGCATCCCTGGCCGGGCAATGTGCGCGAGCTGGAGAACGCGCTGCACCGCGCCGTGCTGCTGGCCACGAGCCCAGAGATCGGCGCCGATGCGATCGAGCTCGGCAGTGCGCCGGCCGAAGCCCAGGCGGATGCGCCCATGCCTGAGGCCACCGCGCCCGCCCACCCCATCGCGGCCCTGGTCGGCCGCCGCATGGAGGAGGTGGAGCGTGAACTGATCCTGGAGACGCTGGGCCGCTGCCTCGGCAACCGCACGCGCGCGGCCGAGATCCTGGGCATCTCCATCCGCACGCTGCGCAACAAGCTGGCCGAGTATCGCGGCCAGGGCGTCGCCGTGCCGCTCGCGCCCGGGCAGCTGCCCGAGAGCTGGCGCGTCGCGTGAACGCCGCCGCCCTCCCCGCCTGGCTGCGCAACCTCCGCCTCTCCTCCGAGGTGATGCTGGTGGCCGGCGTGCTGCTGGTCATGATCATCCTGATCGTGCCGCTGCCCGCCATGCTGCTGGATGCGGCGCTCGCGCTGAACATCGTCGTCTCGGTGCTCATGCTCATGGTGGCGCTGCTGCTGACGCGGCCACTCGACTTCCAGTCCTTTCCGCAGCTGCTGCTGATCACCACGCTGTTCCGCCTCGGCCTCAACGTCGCCACCACGCGCGCCATCCTCGCCAATGGGCATGAGGGGCCGGAGGCGGCGGGCGGCGTGATCGCCGCCTTCGGCAACTTCCTGATGAGCGGCGACATCCTGGTGGGCATGATCGTCTTCGCCATCCTGCTCATCGTGAACCATGTCGTCGTCTCCAAGGGCGCGGGCCGCATCGCCGAGGTCGCGGCGCGCTTCCACCTGGACGCCATGCCCGGCAAGCAGATGGCCATTGATGCCGATCTCTCCGCCGGCACGATCGACGAGGCCCAGGCCCGGCTGCGGCGCCGCGAACTCCAGGAGGAAAGCGGCTTCCACGGCGCCATGGATGGCGCGTCCAAATTCGTGAAGGGCGATGCCATCGCCGGCCTCATCTCCACCTTCATCAACCTGCTGGGCGGGCTGGCCATTGGCCTCGGCCGGCACGGCATGAGCTTTGGTGACGCGGTGGAGACCTATTCGATCCTCACCGTCGGCGATGGCCTGGTGGGCCAGATTCCGGCGCTGCTGGTCAGCGTGGCGGCGGCCATCGTCGTCACCAAGGCCGCGCGTGACGAGCAGGCGGACCAGCTCATGGCGCGCGAGCTGACCGGCTGGAAGCCGCTCGCCATCGCCTCGGCCTCGGCGCTGGTGCTGGGGGCCATGCCGGGCATGCCGCTGCTGCCCTTCCTCGTCATCGCGGGCGCCACGGGCGCCGCCGCCTGGTTCCAGCGCCGGGCGAGCCTCGCCGCACCACCCCTGCCGGAGGAACCGCCCCCCATCCCGACCGAGCCCGCGGTGGCCGAGGCGCTGCGCATGGATCTGCTGCGGCTCGAGCTGGGCTATGGCCTGCTTTCGCTCGCTTCCGGCGAGGCGCCACGCCTGACCGAGCAGATCCGCGGCCTGCGCCGCTCCATCGCGCAGGAGATGGGCTTCGTCCTCCCCTCCGTCCGCATCCAGGACAATCTCGATCTGCCGCCCGACACCTACATCCTGCGTGTGAAGGAGATCGAGGCGGTGCGCGGTACGCTGCGGCCGCCGCGCCATCTCGCCATCAATCCCGAGGGCGGCCTGCCCGACCTGCCGGGCGAGAAGACGACCGAGCCCGCCTTCGGCCTGCCCGCCCTCTGGATCGAGGAGACCCTGCGCGAGGAGGCGCTGGCGCGCGGCTGCACCGTGGTGGATTGCGCCGGCGTGCTGGCCACGCACCTGACCGAGGTGGTGCGCGAGAACATGAGCGAGCTGCTCTCCTACAGCGAGACGGTGAAGCTGCTCGACGAACTCCCGCGGGACCAGCAGAAGCTGGTGCAGGACCTCATCCCCTCGCAGGTCAGCATCGGCCTGCTGCAACGCCTGCTCCAGGCCCTGCTGGCCGAGCGCGTCTCCATCCGTGACCTGCCGACCATCCTGGAAGGCTTGCAGGAGGCGGCGGCGGCGGGCATGCGCTCGCTCCCGCAGATGCTGGGCATCGTGCGCATGCGCCTCTCCCGCCAGCTCTCCGAGGCGGCGCGCGGGCCGCAAGGCTATGTGCCCATCGTGATGCTCTCACCCGAGTGGGAGGTGGCCTTCACGGAATCCCTGGCCGGCCCGCCGGAAGATCGCCAATTGGCGATGGAACCCGCACGGCTGCAGGCCTTCATGCAGCGCCTGCGCGATGTGCTCGACGCACAGGCCGCGCAGGGCGAGCACCCGGCGCTGCTCTGCTCGGGCGCGCTGCGCCCGCATCTGCGCGCCATCATCGAGCGTTTCCGGCCCAGCACGCCCGTCCTCTCCCAGGCCGAGATCCATCCGCGCGTGCGCATCCGCAGCCTGGCCAGCGTCTGAGCCATGCGGCTGCGGGTCTTTCACGCGCGCAACGCCACACTTGCCCTCGCCGCCGTGCGCGATGCGCTGGGTGAGGAGGCGGTGGTGCTCGGCACGCGGCGTGTGGCGGGCGGCGTCGAGGTCACGGCAGCGTTGGACCTGGCCGAGCCCGAACTGATCGAACCCGAGCCGGAGCCGCCCCCCTCCGAACTCGCGCGACACAATCTGGGCGCGGCGCTGAGCGGCGCCTTTCCGGGCCCCGATCTGACGGGCGCGCTGGCGGCGCGGATCGCCTTCGAGCCCTTGCCCGAGGATCGCCCGCTGCTGCTGGTGGGCCCGCCCGGCGCGGGCAAGACGCTGACCTGCGCGAAGCTCGCCGCGCGCGCCAAGATGGCGGGGCACACGCCCATCGTCGTCACCGCCGATGGCGCGCGCGCCGGGGCGGTGGAGCAGCTCGCCGCCTTCACGCGGCTGCTGCGCGTCACCCTCGCCGTCGCCGCCGTGCCGGAAGCCTTGGCCAAGGCGCTCAGCGCGCGACAACCCGGGCAGCTCGCGCTCGTGGATGGCTTCGGCTGCGACCCCTTCGACGAGACGCAGGCCGAGCGCCTGTATCGCCTGATCCGTGCCGCGGACGCGACGCCGGTGCTGGTGCTGCCCGCCGGCCTGGACGCCGAGGAGAGTGCCGAGATCGCCCGCGCCTTCCACCAACTGGGCGCCCGGCACCTGCTGCCCACGCGGCTCGACATGGCGCGGCGGCTGGGCGGCGTGCTCTCCGCCGCCTGCGCCGGCCTGGCCCTGACCGAGGCGGGCATCGGCCCGCAGGTGGCGCATGGGCTGCAACCCCTTTCCCCCGCCTGGCTGGCCGCGCGCCTGTCGGGCAGCCCTGACCGGGAGAATCCCGCATGAGCATGCCCCGTCTCATCGCCATCGCCTCCGGCAAGGGCGGCGTCGGCAAGACCTGCCTGGCCATCGGCCTCGCCCAGGCGCTGGCCGAGGCGGGGGGCCGCGTCGCGCTGGTGGATGGCGATCTCGGCCTTGCCAATGTGGATGTGCAACTCGGCCTCGATCCGCGGCATGACCTGGGCGATGTGCTGACGGGGCGCTGCGCGATGGCGGCCGCCCTGCTGCATCACCCGTCGGGCTTCGCCGTGCTGCCGGGCCGCTCCGGCTCCACCGCGCTCGCCACGCTGGACCGCGCGGGCGCCGCCGAGCTCGTGGCGCTGCTGCGCGGCCTGCCGATGGATTGGGTGCTGCTCGACCTCGGTGCGGGCATCGGCGCGGCACAGCGGGGGCTGGCGGCGATGGCCGATGAACTGGTGGTCGTCGCCACCGAGGAGCCGACCTCCATCACCGATGCCTATGCGGTGCTGAAGCTGCACCGGCGCGATGCGCCAGGAGGCCAAGCGGGGCTGCTGGTGAACATGGCGGCACAGCCGGCGCGCGTTCATGCGGCGCTGGACGCGGCCTGCCGCGGCTTCCTGGGCCAGGGGCTGACGCTGCTGGGCGCCGTGCGGCGCGACCCCCGCATGCCGGCGGCGATCCGTGCGCAGGCGCCGCTGCTGACGCGCCATCCGAACACGCCCGCCGCCGAGGATCTGCGCCGCCTCGCCGCGCAGCTGCAGCAGGCGCGACAAGCCGCGTGACTTCGCGTAAAGGCCGCGCATGTCGACCGCATCCGAGCGCCAGGCGCGGCGCGTGCAGCGCTATTACCGTTGGCTCGACGGCATTTCCTTCTACCGGGAACGCCGCGCCGCCGGGGAGGCGGTGCACCCCGTGCACCGGGCCCTGGCTGACCCGACGGGCGGCCCGCCCTCGCCCCTGGTGATCCATCGCCTGATGCTGGAAGGCCTGGCGCTGCCCGAGGCACCCCGCGTGCTCGATGCCGGCTGCGGCTATGGCGCCACCATGCTCGACCTCGCACCCCGCCTGGGAGGCGACTGGACCGGCCTCACCCTCTCGCCCGAGCAGGCGGCGCGCGGCAATGCGGCGCTGGCGGTGGCTGGCCTGTCGGCGCGCGTGCGCGTGCAGGTGCAATCCTATGATGCCCCGCCGGCCGGCCCTTTCGACCTGATCTATGGCATCGAGAGCCTGATCCACAGCGCCGATCCACGCGCCACGCTCGCCGGCCTCGCGCAGCGGCTGGCGCCGGGCGGGCATCTTCTGGTGGTGGACGACATGCCCGAGCCCAACCTGCCGCCGGAACCCGCGCAGCGCCTTGCGCAGTTCAAGCAGGATTGGCGCTGCCCCGTCGCGCCCGATCGCGACGGCTGGATCGCGGCGCTGCGCGATGCGGGGCTTGAACTGGTCGGCGAGCGCGACCTCAATCCGCTGCTGCAGGTGCGCGGCATGGCGGAGGTGGCACCGCGCCTCGCGGAAGTGCGGCGCAGATCCTGGCTGTCGCGCAGTCTCGGCTTCGGCGTGCGCGCGGAGGCCGAGATCGGTGGCCTGCTGCTCGAAAGCCTGCAGACCGAGGGCTGGGTGCATTACCGCCTGCTGGCGGCGCGGAAGCCGGCCTAAACCGCCGCCTTCGCCGCGGCCTGGATGCGCGCCAGCACCGCCATCACGCCATTGCGGCGCGAGAGGCTGAGATGCTCGCCCAGGCCGAGGCGCGTCAGGAAGCCCGCATCGGTGGCCAGGATCTCTTCCGCGCGGCGGCCATCCAGCACGCGCAGCAGCAGCGCGAGCAGGCCCTGCACGAAGGCGGCGTCGCTCGCCGCGCGCAGATGCACGCGCCCATCAGCGACGCGCGTCACCAGCCAGACGCGCGACTGGCAGCCCGAGACGCGGTTCGCCTCCACCATCTCCTCGGGCGCGAGGGGTGCGAGTTCACGCCCCATGTCCATGAGGTAGCGGTAGCGGTCCTCCCAATCGTCGAAGAGGGCGAAGCCCTCCTCGAGATCGGCGATGACGGTCTCGATGCTGGCCTCGTGCTGCGCGGTCACGAGGACTTGGCGAAGGCGACCAGCGCCTCGCTGGCGGCCAGCTTGTCGATCTTCTCGATGGCCGCGTATTCGGCGGCGAGCCGCTCCAGCGCCTGCTCGTAGATCTGGCGTTCGCTGAAGGACTGGTCGGGCTGCCCGGCATTGCGCTGCAGGTCCCGCACGACCTCCGCGATCTGGATCGGGTCGCCGCTGTTGATCTTCGCCTCGTATTCCTGGGCGCGGCGGGACCACATGGTGCGCTTGATGCGCGCGCGGCCCTTCAGCGTATCAATGGCCGCCTCGAACTCCTTCTGGGTGAAGAGCTTGCGCAGGCCCGCCGTGGGCACCTTGTTGACCGGGACGCGCAGCGTCATCCGGTTCTCCTCGAAGGTGACGACGATCATGTGGTGGTCCATGCCGGCCACCTCGATCACCTCGATGCCCTGCACGGTGCCGACGCCATGCGTCGGATAGACCACATGGTCGCCCGCCTTGAACTCGACCTTGGGGCCGGGCGGGCGGGGCGGCGTGGATTGTCCCTCGGCGAAGCCCGGGCGGCCGGGGCTACGGACGGCGAAGGAGGGCGGCATGTTCGGCCGGCCCATGGGCGGGCGCGGCGACATGGGGTTGGTGGTGGGGCGCACCGGCATGTTGGGCGGGGCGGCCACGACGATGGAGGGGCGCGGACCGGCGGGCGCCGGCGTGGGCTCAGGGGCGGGCGCGGTCGTGGGCGCCGGGGCGGGCGGCGGCGCCTCGGCGGTGGCGGCGGGCTTTTCTGCCTTGGCCGGGGCCGTCTTCGTGGGCGCGGATTTCGGAGTGGACTTGGCCTCGGAGGCCTTGCTCTTGGTCACTGGAGGTAAGGTTGCCTTGCTGGTGGAGACGGCCGGGGGGGCGGCCGGTGGAGCGGATGGGGTGGGCTTGGAGGGCGGGGGCGCCGCGGCGGGGGCCGCAACGACCTTGGTCTTGGTGACCGGGGCAGGTGCCTTGGCCTTGGCGGGCTTCGCCGGTGCCGGCTTCGGCGTCGGCTTGGCCGCCGGCTTGGCGGCCGGCTTGGCGGCCGGCTTGGTCGCAGCCTTCGCTGCGGGCTTGGCCGGCGCCTTGGCCGGGGCCTTCGCAGCGGGCTTCGTCGCAGCCTTGCTGGCCGGCTTGGGCGCCGCCTTGGCGGCCGGCTTCTTCACCGTCTTGGGCGCCGCCTTTGCGGCAGGCTTCGCGGCCGGCTTGCTGCTGGAGCGGGCGGGCTTGGCTTTCGCCTTGGCGGGCTTGGCGGACGAGGCCATGGGGCGCTTTGCTCCTGCATGCCGAGGAAAGGTTCGGAACGCGGCCCTCGCCCGGCGGAAACCCGGCGGAACAAGGGCAAGCAACGTCTCCGGCGCTGAAGCGTAACACAAAAAACGCAACGGGTCACGCCCGGCGGGAGTTCCGCCCGCGCGATGCCTCAGGGCTTGCCGGGCTCGGGGCTCAAAAGCTCGCGCTTGCCGGGCTTGTCCTTCCATTCATCGGCATCGGCCGGCGGCTCGCCCTTGCGGGTGATGTTCGGCCAGGACTGCGCGTAGTTCCGGTTCAGCTCGACCCAGGCCGTGGCCTTGTCGTCGCTGTCGGGCAGGATGGCCTCGGCCGGGCATTCCGGCTCGCAGACGCCGCAGTCGATGCACTCGTCGGGATGGATCACGAGCATGTTCTCGCCCACGTAGAAGCAGTCCACCGGACAGACCTCCACGCAGTCCATGTACTTGCACTTGATGCAGTTTTCAGTGACGACGTAGGTCACAAACACAGCTCCCGATGGCGACGCGGAGCCCTAGGAATGGCCCTGCCACGCCGGATTGTCCAGCCATGCGGCGCGTCATTCCGTGATTGAAATCTTCTCGTAAAGGCCGCGCGCCTCCTCGGGCGGGCCGCGCCGCGTGCCCAGCGCCAGCACGCGCCAGACCTCCACCTCGCCGTGGCGGGGGAAGGTCAGCACATCACCCACCCGGATGCGCGCATGGGCCTTGGTGACCGGCTGGCGGTTGAGGCGGAAGCCACCCGCCTCGATCAGCGCACCGCAATCGGCTTTGGACCGGGCCAGGCGCGCATGCCAGAGCCAGGCATCGAGACGCAGGAAGGGCGCGCCCCCCTCCATCCGCTACTTCAGCTTGAGCTTCATCAGCGCGGCGAAGGGGCTGTCCTCCACCTTGCTGGCCAGGCGGTCCTCATGGAAGGTCCGCGTCTCCGGCCCGCCGGGGCCACGGTCGCGCTCGCGATCGCGCGGCGGACGGGGACCGTCGCGGCGGCTCTCGTCGCGCTTGCGGTCGCCCTGCCCCCCGCCTTGGCCCGGCGGGCCATCGCGGCGCGGGCCATCCTTGCGACCCTCGGGGCGAAAGCCCTCCTTCCTGGGGCCATCGCGGCGGCCTTCCGGACGCGCCCCCTCGGGCTGGCCCTCGGCCGGGCGCGGGCCGCGGTGGCGGTCGC
>NZ_JAHRCU010000025.1 GCF_019083995.1 Roseococcus sp. SDR | reverse complement strand
GCGCAATCGCCGCCCATTGCCGGTCCGAAAGCCAGAACTCACCCGCCATGACCCAAGCTCCGCTACCCAGCAGCTTGAATCACACCCCGCCGCGTCGCGCCTAGAACTGATTGGGTTTGGAGCCTAGAGCATTTTCAAGCCAGGCAGCTTTGCTTGGCGACTCGGAAAATGCGTGAAAACAATGTGCTGGAGCCGTTTCACCGTCTTCGCTTGCGGTGAAATGGCTCTAGCCAGCCTGGTTGAGGCGCGGCCAGTTGGCGTCCCCCTGGGCGATATGGCCCGGGATGTCACGTTCCCAGCGGCGCTTGATCGCCTGGTCGTAGTTGAGAAAGAGGCGGCCCTCCACGATGCGCCAGGCGTTGGGGTCCGTCGGCGCCGTGTAGCCCTGGGAGACGGCCCAGGCGCAGAAGCCGCCATAGGCCGGCACATGCGCGGCCGGATCGGCCAGGAAGCGGGCGCGATGGGCCGCGCTGGCAAAGAGCCAGCGGACACCGTCCCACTCGGCCGCATGCTCGGCCCGGCCGCGCACCACGCGGCCCTCGGTGAAATAGGCGACCACATCGGTGCCCCGCACGGCCACGCCACGCTCGGCGAAGCTGCGCGCGGCGGCGGGGGAGGCGAGGAGGAGGCCAAACAGGGCACGGCGGATCAGCATTCGGGGCAGCCTTCGCATGGGATTGTCCGGACTACGCGGGGCGTCGTGCAAAGGTTACGCCCCCCGGGATGCAAGCCGGGCGGCGCGTGCTATATCTCGCCGCGGAAGGTCGGTGCGGACGGGCTCCTCGCCAACCCGGTCAGGTCCGGAAGGAAGCAGCCGTAACGGGTTCTTGCTCGGGTCGTCGCCGGCCTTCCACCCTTCCCCCTCTCCCACCCCGGTTGGATGATGCCCAGCGATCTCTACGGCGAACCCAGCCCCGAGGAGGGCCTGCCCGAGCCGCCCCCTCCCGAGGGGCCGGGCCTTTTCGGCTTCGATGATCCGCCGCCCGCGCCTGCCGCCGCACCCGCCCCGCCGCCGGTCATCGCCGCCGCGCCGGCGCCCGCGAAGCCCGCGCCCTATCGCGTGCTGGCCCGCAAATACCGCCCGCAGGTGCTGGATGACCTGATCGGGCAGGAAGCGCTGGTCCGCACGCTGCGCAACGCCTTCGCGCGCGGCCGCGTGCACCACGCCTTCCTGCTGACCGGCGTGCGCGGCGTGGGCAAGACCACCACCGCCCGCATCATCGCCCGCGCGCTGAACTGCGTGGGCGTGGATGGGAAGGGCGGCCCCACCGCCGACCCTTGCGGCGTCTGCCCCGAATGCGTCGCCATCCTGGCCGACCGCCACCCCGACGTGGTGGAGATGGACGCCGCCTCCAACCGCGGCATCGACGATGTCCGCGAGCTGCGCGAGGCGCTGCGCTTCCGCCCCGCGCAAGGGCGCCAGAAGGTCTTCATCCTGGACGAGGTCCATATGCTGACGGAGCAGGCCTTCAACGCCCTGCTCAAGTCGCTCGAGGAGCCGCCGCCCAACATCACCTTCATCCTCGCCACCACCGAATTGCGGAAGGTGCCCATCACCATCCGCAGCCGCTGCCAGACCTTCTCGCTGAAGCGCGTGCCCGAAGAGCGGCTGCGCGGGCATTTTCAGAACATCGCGGCGAAGGAGCATGCGAGCCTGGAGGAGGGGGCCGTCGCGATGCTGGCCCGCGCCGCCGATGGCTCGGTGCGCGACGGGCTTTCGCTGCTGGACCAGGCGATCGCGCTCGCCGGCGATTCCGGCGCGGTGACGACCGAATCCGTGCGGGACATGCTGGGCCTCGCTGATCGCGCGCTGGTCTTCGACATCCTGGAAGCGGTGATGAACGCCGATCTGCCGCTCGCCATGCAGCGCATGGCCGAGGGGCATGAGCGCGGGGCCGAGCCGCTGACCATCATGCAGGATCTGCTCGAGCAGACCCACATGTTGACGCGCTTCGCCGCCATCCCGGCGCTGGCCGAGGATATGGGCCTGCCGGAAAACGAGCGCGTGCGCGGCGCGGCGCTGGCGGCCCGCCTTTCCGTGCCCATGCTGACCCGCGCCTGGCAGATGCTGCTGAAGGGCCTGGAAGAAGTCATGGCCGCGCCCGACCGGCGTGCGGCGGCCGAGATGGTGCTGATCCGCCTCGCCCATGTGGCAGAGCAGCCGACGCCGGGCGAGATCCTGAAGCGCCTGGAATCGGGCGGCGCCGTGCCGGCGGGCGGTGGCGCGCCCGCACCGGGACCGAATGGCGGCGGCGTGCGGATGGTGGCGGGCGGCGGCGCCGTGGCGGCCGTCGCGACCGCGCCGCTGCCGACGCAATGGCGGGAGATCGCCGCCATCGCCTCAGCCGCCAACCAGGCGCTGCTGCACGCGCATCTGCTGCATGACGTGCATCCCGTGCGTATCGCGCCGGGGCAGGTGGAGATCCGCGTGCGGCCCCAGGCGCCGCGCGATTTGGGCGCGCAGCTCAAGGCGCTGCTGGAGGAACGGACCGGCGCGCGCTGGACGGTGGCGCTCAGCAATGCCGAGGGCGAGCCGACGCTCGCCGAACAATCCCGCGCCGCCGAGACCGACCGGCGCAGCGCGGCACAGAGCCACCCCATCGTCCAGGCCATCCTGCTGGCCTTTCCCGGCGCGCAGATTGATACCGTGCGCGACGAGACCGTGGATGAATACGGCCTCAAGCCGATCATCCGGGACGAAGAACCCGATTTCCCCGAATTCGCGCCGCCCGAGGCGGAATCCGCGGGGTTTGACCTTCCAGAGGAGGATTGAGTGAAGAATCTCGGCAATATGTTGAAGCAGGCCCAGCAGATGCAGACCCGCATGGCGGAGATGCAGGCCAAGCTCGAATCCACCGAGGTCGAGGGCCAGGCGGGCGCCGGGATGGTGAAGGTGAAGCTGACCGGCAAGGGCGAACTGCGCCGCATCCAGATCGATCCCTCGCTGATGACCGCCGATGATCGCGAGGTGCTGGAAGACCTGATCGTCGCCGCCCATGGCGATGCCAAGCAGAAGGTCGAGGCGATGATGGCGGAGGAGATGCAGAAGGCCACCGCCGGCATGAGCCTGCCCGCCGGCCTGAAGCTGCCCTTCTGATACTCCCCCAAAAAATCGCTGCGCGATTTTCCGGGGGCCCCGGCTTTGGTCTTGATCCTGGGAGGTGGGCTCTGCCCTCGCGGCGGAGCCGCTTCGGGGCACCGGGGGGCGGAAGGCGGGCCTGGCCCGCGGTGAGGGTTCGGAGGTTTCGTGCGGCCGAATGATCCTGTTGAGCATCTGATCCAATTGCTGGCGAAGCTGCCCGGCCTGGGCCGGCGCAGCGCGCGGCGGGCGGCGTTGCGGATGCTCATGGCGCCGGAGACGCGCATGCTGCCGCTGGCCGATGCCCTGCGCGCGGCGGCCGAGGCGGTGAAGCCCTGCTCGCGCTGCGGCAATCTCGACGCCAGCGACCCCTGCCGCATCTGCACCGAGCCCGACCGGGACCAGGGGCTGATCTGCGTCGTCGAGGGCGTGGGCGAGCTCTGGGCGCTGGAACGCGCGCATGCGCATCACGGCCTGTACCACGTGCTGGGCGGCACGCTCTCGCCGCTGGCGGGCATCGGCCCCGAGGAACTTTCCATCACGCCGCTGCTGGAACGCGCGAGCGCGCCCGGCATCCGCGAGGTGATCCTGGCCCTGCCCGCCACCGTCGAGGGAGCCAGCACGGCGCATTACCTGGCGGACCGGCTGCGGCCGCTCGGCGTGCCCGTCACCCGCCTCGCCCAGGGGTTGCCCATGGGCGGCGCGCTGGATGTGCTGGATGACGGCACCCTCGCCGCCGCCTTCAAGGCGCGGCGCTGACCCCGCCTTCCTGAATTGTCCTGACAATCAAAGCGGGTCTATGCTCCGGGATGGTCGCGCCGCGCGCGCACCAGGAAGGATGCGGCGATGGATATCGGGCCGGCTGATCGCGGAACGCGCGACAGCGTCGGGCAGGTCAGGGGGAGGACGCTGCGCCAGCGGGCGCGGCTCGCGGGCGCCTCGCTCGCCCTCCTCGTCGCGCTCGGCTTCGGCGCGCGCTGGCTGCATTTCCAGTTCACCCATGTCGTCCTCGACGATGCCCGCGTCGCCTCCGACATGGTCATCCTGGCGAGCCGCGTCCCCGGCTGGGTGCAGGCCCTGCCCGTCACCGCCGGCGATTCGCTGCGCGAGGGCGATTTGCTGGTGCAGATCGACGCGCGCGAAGCCACCCTCGCCGTGGAAGAACTCAACGCCCGCCTGGCCGGCATCGCCGCCCGCCGCGGCGAGTTGCAGGCGCGCCTTACCCTGGTGGACCGGCAGAGCGAAAGCCAGCACGCCGCCGCCCAGGCGCGGCTTGACGCCGCCCGCACCACGCTGCCCGCCGCCGAGGCCGAGCGCGACTTCGCCGAAGCCGAACTGGGCCGCGCCGAACGCCTGATCCAGACCGGCGCCGGCACCCGCCAGCGCTTCGAGATGCTGAACGCGGCGCTGCATGCCGCCCGAAGCCGCGCCATCGCCGCCGCCGCCGAGATCCGCAATGCCGAGGCGCTGATGGCGCTCGCCCAGGCCGCGCGGGAGGAGATGCAGGTCATCACCCGCCAGCTCGAAGCCCTCGGCCCGCAGGAGCGCGAGCTCACCGCCGCGCGCGACCGCGCGGCACTCGACGTGGCCGACCGCACCATCCGCATGCCCTTCGACGGCGTGGTGGACCGCATCTTCATGGACCCGGGCGAATATGTGCTGGCCGGGCAGCGCATCATCATGGTGCACTCGCCCGCGCAGATCCGCATCGAGGCCAACGTCAAGGAAACCGACGTCCGGCATTTCCGCCCCGGCGTGCCCGTGACCGTCACGGTGGATGCCTGGCCCGGCCAGGTCTTCACCGGCGTGGTGGACCGCATGGTGGAGGCCGCGACGAGCGAATTCGCGCTGCTGCCCAGCGCCAACCCGTCCGGCAATTTCACCCGCATCACCCAGCGCCTGCCCTTGCGCGTGCGGCTCGACCCGCCGCCCCCGCCCGGCCTTCTCCGCCCCGGCATGCTGGTCCGCGTCACGGGCGAAGCGCGCGGGTGAGGGACGGCGCCACCGTCGAGGCGCTCTTCGCCCGCTTCGGGCCGAATTACCGCTGGTGGGTGACGCTGACGGCGCTGACCGGCACCATCTCCACCATCCTCTCCTCCACCATCGTCGTCGTCGCCCTGCCCGACATCGTGGGCGCGCTGGGCATGGGGCACGAAGAAGGCCAGCTTCTCTCCACCGGCTTCCTCGCGGCGAACACCGGCTTCATGCTGCTGAACGCCTGGGCGGTGGAGCGCTTCGGCTTTCGCCGCACCTATGGCTTCGCCATCAGCGTCTTCATCCTCTCCTCCATCCTCGCCGGCGTGGCCACCTCCACCGCTGTCATGGTCACCTGCCGCGTGGCGCAGGGCGCGGCCGCGGGGCTGCTCCAGCCCCTCTCCATGCAGGTGATCTTCCTCGTCTTCCCGCCCGAGCGGCGCGGCACGGCCATGGGCCTCTTCAGCTTCGGCGTCGTCATGGCGCCCGCCACCGGCCCGGCGCTGGGCGGCTTCCTGGTGGATGAATTCTCCTGGCACGCCGTCTTCTTCCTGAGCCTGCCCACCGCCGCCCTTGGCCTTCTCATGAGCTTCTTCTTCATGCCCGGCCGGCTGGCCACCGGCGCCGCGCGGCAATTCGACTGGCTGGGCTGCGCGCTGCTCGCCATCGCCATCGGCACGCTGCTCTCGGGCCTCACCGACGGGCAGCATGATGGCTGGAACTCCAACCGCGTGGTGGGCCAGCTCAGCGTCGCGGCGCTCGCCACCCTCGCCTTCCTGATCTGGCAGGGCATCACGCCCGCGCCGCTGATGAACCTGCGCGTCTTCCGTCATGGCGGCTTCGCGGCCGCGGCCCTCGTCGCCTTCATCTATGGCGGCGCCATCTTTGGCTCGACCTACCTGCTGCCGCTCCTCGTCCAGATCGTGCAGGGCTACACGCCCACCCGCTCGGGCCTGATCATGATGCCGGGGGGCCTGGTCGTCGCCTTCGTCTTCCTCATGGCGGGGCGCATGGCGGATTTCATCCCGCCCTGGATTCCGGTCTGCCTGGGCCTCGGCATCTTCGCCCTCTCGTGCTGGCTGATGCGCCTGGTGGGCACCGATACGCCCTTCTGGGAATTGGCGATCTGGATCCTGATCGGCCGCGTGGGCCTTGGCCTCACCATGCCCAACATGAATGTGGGCGCCATGCGGGCGCTGCCGCCGGCGCTGTTCGGCCAGGGCGCGGGGACCATCAACTTCTGCCGCATGCTCGGCGGCGCCTTCGGCACCAACCTCATCGCCGTGCATCTCGAACGGCAGACGCAATTCCACGCCGAAACCCTCGGCCCGCTGGTGGATGGCGGCAGCGCCAGCCTCGAAACCCGGCGCCTGCTGGAAAACCTCTACGCCCAGGGCGGGCTGCCGGAGGTGATCCGGCGCGACGCCGCCCACGACTTCATGATGCGGATGGTGGAAGCCCAGGCACAGATGCTGGGCTTCCGGGACGCCTTCCTGATCGTGGGCATCCTCTGCCTGCTCGCGGTGCTGCCGGGGCTGACGCTCAGACAGAAACCGCCGGGGTACAGGCAATAAGGGGCTTTGCCCCTTAGACCCCAGCAGGAAACTCAGTTTCCTGCACCTCCATCAGTCAGAATCCGGGGCGATCACGTTGGTGCGAAGGCCGCGGACCAGCACGTCGCGCATCGTCTCCGCACTCTTCAAACGAATGTCATCCCAGGCCTCGGGGCTGTGGAAGGCGATGTGGGGCAGGATGATCAAACGCCCGCGCAGCCAATCCTCGCCGGCGCGATAGGCCTGCAGCAAAGGCGGCTCCGGCACGGGCGGCTCCACCGGCAGCACGTCCAGCCCCGCCGCGGCGATGCGGCCGGAGCGCAAGCCGGCCTCCAGCGCATCGAGGTCGAGGATCGGGCCGCGCGCGGTGTTGATCACCACCGCCCCCTCCTTCAGCCGCGCGAGCTGCGCGGCACCCACCAGGCCGCGCGTGTGGCGGGTGAGCGGGGTGTGGATGGAGAGCACGTCGCTCGCCTCCATCAGCGCCTCCAGGCTCTCCAGCCGCGTCACGCCGATCGCGCGGTCGGCGCCATTGGGCAGATGCGGATCGTAGAAGACCACGCGGAAGCCGAGCGCCTTGGCCCGCAGCGCCGCCGCGGTGCCGATGCGCCCCAGGCCCAGCACGCCGAAGGTCTGCACGTCGAAGCGGCGGACGATGGGGTTCTGGATCACGCCCCAGGCGCAGGGCGCGGGGCCGCGCATCGCATCGTGATAGAGCGGAATGCCCCGGCGCAGCGTGGCGGCGAGTGTGACGGCCGTATCCGCCACCTCCTGCGTGCCGTAGTCGGGCACGTTGCAGACGGTGATGCCGCGCTCGGCGCAATAGGCGCGGTCCACGCGGTCATAGCCCACGCCCATGCGGATCACGACCTTGAGCTTGGGGAAGCGCGCCAGCGCCTCCTTCGGCACGGCCAGGCGCAGCGTCATCAGGCCATCGGCCTGGGCGCAGAGCTCATCCGGCAGCTCTATCAGGGCCTTTTTGGCCTGGCCCTGGAGGATGCGGACGCCGGGGCCCATCACGCGCTGCTCCAGCAGCGTGTCGGGGTAGAGGGATTCGGGTTCGAGGACGGTGAGTTGTTCGGTCATGTGGCGAGGCTGGCGTGGTGAGGCACTGATGTCTAGACAGCTTGTCGAATTTACGCAGTCTAATTCCAACAAGAAACATCTACATGCTTGGCGACATTATCAAACATTATCTGATCCAAGGCGCGGCCAAGTTTGAGCGTAGACCACAATATGTCCCGCACGTCGATGAATGTCATTTGACCCGCAAATGAATGCGCTAAAGCGGTGCGAGCACTCTGTATCTTTTCAACCAGAGTTTCGGCATCAACTCGAAGTCTAGCGCTTATCTGATTAATTCCTCCCGAAACACCAATTCGCTTCAAAAGACGATCTATATTTTTTGCAGACGGATAAGCAACGTCTTTATGTATAATAGAAACCGCAAATGGAAAATTAATTTCCGATGGTCTACTTAGTATAGGTCTTGCCTTGTGTGTTTTTACAATGTTATTACACAATTCAAGTTCATTTCCGCTAAACGCGTGCTTTCGAAAAGACGTCGAAAAGGCTTCTGCTGCAATATAACCAACGAGCGGATCTGGGATTTTATGCGCAAGTTTATTCTTGTGAGCTTGTTGTAGCCAAGTTTCATTTTGTATTTTTATGAGTATTTCAAGTTCAGCGCTTGCACGAAATATAGCTGCCTGGAATACCATATCACGGAGACGAGTTTGCTGCGACAAATTGCACTCGGCATCTTCGATCGAGCGAAATAATTCCATTATTTGCTGCTGAAATCTCTTGCGAGATGAGCTTTTTTTGTATTGCATTATCTAGCACGATCAAGAATCTGACGAAATAACGCGACACGCGTCTCGACTGCCTGCTCATCACTAGTGGCTCGCGTAACCGCCAAATGAAATTTTTCGTCACTAAATAGTCTAACGATTCGATTTTTTAATTTAGATTTTGGAAATGAGCCATCAATAATTGCCTTGTTTGTTGTTGTTGCAAACGCGATCATCTGAGCGTCGTAAACCGCAGCGTTAAATTGCCCACCAAACTGGCCACTAGAAAGAAGTAGACGAAATGCATCTTTCCCCAAAAAGGAATTTACTCTCTCTAATATTTCAATAAATTCATTTTCCCATTTTTCATCGATACCTCTTTTGACACTTTGATGTACTTCAGCAAATCGATCTAGAAAGCTACTAAGTGGCTTTTTGTAATTCTCTTTCCAGTGCCGAAAAGCAAAATATCTGAGGGCAAGCTCTTGCAGCCTCATGCGCTTGTCGTTCTGAACCCCGGTCATTTCAACAAAAAGATGATTCTTTGCTACCCGATCTAGCAACTTCATTAGCCGTCCATTACTTATTCCATACCTGAGTTCTTGCGCATTTAATTTGACAGAGCCCGTATTTAATCTCTCAAACACATCATATTTGATCTGACTATGAGTATCCCTCAAAATTGTGATGCATCGTAAGGTTCTATTATTTATATGATCTCGAAATCTAGGGTCAAGCTCTGACCAACGGAGGCCATTAAGCTCCGGATAAGTCGTGAGTCCTTGAAGTTGATAGGCATTGGCAAGGAATAGTCTTATACTTTGCAGTCTCTGATTTCCATCAATAACCTGAAGTTTATTATCCGATGTTTGATTGAGATATATAACTGGTATCGGACATTGAATGATAAGCGATTCAATAAGCCTAGAAGCCTGCCCCCTAGTCCAAACGAAGTTCCTTTGAAAATCAGGTACCTGTATTTTATTTTCGCTTAGATAAGAATTGATCGTCGAAATTGTATAATCAGCCGCTTCTGTGTGGAGGCGACGTTGCTCTGGAGGAATATTATGAACTTCAATGTCTTCTTCCTTTGAAATAGGGAAGAGTTTATCTGCGAGTTTTTGCTGAATATCGGTCATTTAAGTCCTCAATCCGTCATCTACTTGACAGAGACAGCAAGCGGCTTGCTCGATGTTCTACATCGTTGCTCCCAACACCCAAGGCGCGAATTCCGCATCACCAAACCCCAGCGCCTCGCTCTTCGTCGGCTCGCCGCTGGCCGTCGCCAGCATATGCCGAAAAATACGTTCACCGCATTCCAAAACGCTCTCCGTCCCGTCCAGCACCGTGCCGCAATTGATGTCCATATCCTCCTCCATGTGGCGGAACATGGCGGTGTTGGTGGCAAGCTTGAGCGAAGGCGCGGGCTTGCAGCCAAACACGCTGCCGCGCCCGGTGGTGAAGCACATCAAATTCGCCCCACCGGCCACCTGGCCCGTCGCCCCCACCGGGTCGTAGCCCGGCGTGTCCATGAAGACGAAGCCGGGTGCCGTCACCGGCTCGGCATAGCGCACCACATCCACCAGATTGGTCGTCCCCGCCTTGGCCATGGCGCCGAGCGATTTTTCCAGGATCGTGGTCAGCCCGCCCGCCTTGTTCCCGGGCGAGGGGTTGGCGTTCATCTCCGCCCCCTCGCGCTCGGTATAGGCCTCCCACCACTTCATCACATCCACCAGCTTCTGCCCCACCTCGGGCGAGACGGCGCGGCGCGTCAGCAGGTGTTCCGCCCCATAGGTCTCGGGGCTTTCGGAGAGGATCACGGTGCCGCCATGCCGCACCACCAAATCGCTCGCCGCGCCCAGCGCCGGGTTGGCGGTGATGCCCGAATACCCGTCCGAGCCGCCGCATTGCAGCGCCACCTTCAGCGCGCTGGCCGGCACCGGCTCGCGCTTCACGGCATTGGCCTCGCCCAGCACCTCCTGCACGAAGGAAATGCCGGCCTCCACCGTGCGCCGCGTGCCGCCGCTCTCCTGGATGTTCAGCGTGCGCAGCCGGCCGGCCAGGCGCTGCTCCTCCAATAATCCGCCCAGCTGGTTCACCTCGCAGCCCAGGCCGATGGCGATGACGTGGGAGAAGTTGGGGTGCCGCGCGAAGCCCGCCAGCACGCGGCGCAGCACGCGCAGGGGCTCGCCCTCCGTCATGCCGCAGCCGGTCTTGTGCGTCAGCGCCACCACGCCATCCACGGCGCCGTAATCCGCCAGCGGGTCATCGCCCGGGCGGAAGGGGTTCTTCGTGAAGCTGCGCGCAATCAGGTCCGCCACATGGGCCGAGCAGTTCACGCTGGTGATGATGCCGATGTAGTTGCGCGTCGCGATCTTCCCATCGGCGCGGCGGATGCCCATGAAATGCTCGGGCACGGAAACGGGCTCGGTCGGCTTCGCATCCACGCCCCAGGCATAGTCGCGGGCGAAATCGCCCATGGCGCAGTTCTGCGTGTGGACCCATTCCCCGGGCGCGATGGGCTGCGTCGCGAAACCGATGATCTGGCCATAGCGGCGGATCTCTTGCCCCGGCGCATGGCCGCGCACCGCCACCTTGTGCCCGGCCGGGATGCGCGCCCGCGCCACCACATTGGGCGCGACCGGCGTGCCCTCGGGCAGCGCGCGGCGGGCGATCACCACGCCGTCTTCCTCATGCAGGCGGATCACGGATTCCATGGCGCGGCCTCTCCCATCGCGTGTTTGCGCCATCCTGCCCCGCGATTCCCCATTGCGAAAGACGCATGAAAACCGGCAGCATCCCGTCCAGAAAACCAAACCGAGGAAGTCCACATGATCAACCGCCGCACCCTGGGCCTCGGCGCCCTGGCTGCCCCCTTCGTCGCCAATGCCGCCCTGGCCCAGGGCACGCGCCTGCGCTGGGCGCATGTCTATGAGGTGAACGAGCCCTACCACACCGAGGCGCTCTGGGCCGCGCAGCAGATCCAGCAACGCACCAATGGCCGCTGGAACATCGAGGTCTTCGCCGCCTCGGCGCTGGGCAATGAGCCGCAGATCAACCAGGCGCTGACGCTCGGCACGGTGGACATGATCTACACCGGCGTGGCCTTCGCCGGCGCCAGCTTCCGCCCCATCGCCATCAGCCACGCGCCCTATGCCCTGCGCGACTATGCGCATTTCCAGGCCTATCGCGCGAGTGACCTGCATCGCGAGCTGGTGGCCGGCTATGACCGGCAGACCAACCATCACGCGGTCGCCCTCACCTACTACGGCGACCGGATGGTGACGGCGAATCGCAGCATCATGCAGCCCACCGACATGCGCGGCCTGAAGCTGCGCGTGCCGCAGGCGCCGAGCTTCCTCATGTTCGCGCGCGCGGTGGGCGCCAATGCCACGCCCATCGCCTTCGCCGAGGTCTATCTCGCGCTGCAGAACGGCACGGTGGATGCGCAGGAGAACCCGCTGCCCACCATCCAGGCCAAGAAGTTCTACGAGGTGCAGAGCCACATCTCGATCACCGGCCACATCACGGACAGCCTGCTGACCATCATCGGCGGCGGCACCATGCGGCGGCTGAACGAGAATGAGCGCGGCATCTTCCGCGAGGTGCTGGCCCAGGCCGCGGACCGCTGCGGCCAGGCGATCCGCACGCAGGAGCAGGAGCTGGCCGCCTGGTTCCGCGCCCAGGGCAAGACGGTGCAGCAGCCCGACCGCGCCGCCTTCCGCGCCGCCTGCGTGCCGCTGCACAATGAGAATGTGGGCTGGACGCGGGCGCAGTACGACCGTCTGCAGGCGCTTTAAGGGCTAAGCCGTGGGCGCGCGCCGCATCCGCGCGATCAGCGCGCCCACCAGGGCCAGTTGCACCACATTGAAGGCGATGCCCGCCCACCAGGCGGCGGCGTAGAAGCCAACGCCGTCATAGATCACGCCGGCCAGCCAGGCGCCGAAGGCCATGCCGGAGAGGCTGCAGAGCAGCAGCGCCGGCACGCGCCAGGTCACCTCCACCGCCGGGAACAGCTCGCGCACGGCCAGCACATAGGCAGGCACCAGGCCCGCGAAGCCCAGGCCATAGGCGGCGGCGGCGAAGAACAGCCCGGCCTCGTCCTGCGTCACCAGGAAGCCCATCATGCCGATGGTCTGCGCGAGGCCGCCGAGCAGCACGGTCCAGAGGCCACCGAGCTTGTCCGAGAGCCATCCCCAGAATTGCCGCGAGAGGAAGGCCGCCAGCAGCAGCACCGAGAGCATGGCGGCACCGCGCGAGCTGGCGATGCCGAGATCCCCGCAGAAGGCAACGAGATGCGCCGCCGGCATCGCCATCGGGATGCAGCAGAGGAAGCTCGCGAAGGCGATGAGGCCGAGTGCGAGATTGGGCGACATCCCCAGCACCTTCGCCCCCGGCACGGCGCGCAGCGTGCCGGGCCCCGTGGGCTGCACCGGCGGCGGGCGCAGCAGCAGGGCGGCGGTCGCCACGATGACGGCCGAGGCCAGCACGCCATAGACCAGCATGGTGCGCTGCCAGCCAAAGGCCGCGATGCTGCGCTCGAAGACGCTCGGCCAGACAAAGCCCGCGATGTATTGGCCGGAGGAGACCAGCGCCAGCGCCGTCCCGCGCCTTTTGTCGAACCAGAGCGAGACATAGGCCAGCATCGGCGGGAACAGCGCGCCATTGCCGAAGAGGCCGACGCCCACGCCGATGCCCAGCAGCAGCGACCAGCGCTCGGCCAGCGAGGCCAGCGCGAGGCCCGCGAAGATGGCCACACCGCCCATCATCGCCACGAAGCGCTGCCCGAAGCGCCCGGCCAGCAGCCCGCAGACCACGCCGCCGATGCCCGTGCCGAAATAGGCGAGCGAGGTGGCGAGCGAAGGCAGCGAACGGCCGGAGCCCAGCGTCTCGGCGATGGGGACGAGGCCGATCACCACCGTCATCGGGCCACCGGCGGCGAGCGAGAGCATGGCCAAAGTGGCGCCCGCGATCACCCAGGAATAGCGGGTCTCGATACTGCCCGCGCTGCTCATTCACGTCTCTCCCTCGGGCCAGTCTCGCTGGCCCGGGGAGGTGCCGCAATCACTCATCCCGCGCAGCAGCTCGTCGTGCTGCGCGAGGGTGGCACGTCGAGCGCCGGGTTCTCGTCGAAGAAGCCGTCCGGGTGCAGGGTGAAGCCGCAGGTGATGACGGGCTGCACCGGGAAATCCTCGGGCCGCGGAATGTGGTGCAGGCCGAAGCTGTGCCAGATCACCACATCCTCGCCGTCCAGCGGCCGGTCCGCCGCGACATAGGCCGGCAGACCGTCGCCGCCCGCGCTCTGGTTCGGGTAGCGGCCGGCGGCGAAGAGCTCCTCGCCATCGAAGGCCGTGACCCAGAGGTGGCGCGTCATGAAGCCGGCGCGGCGCGTCACCATCGCCTCGGGATGGGAGAAGCTGGGCAGCACGTCGCGCGCCAGCAGGCGATAGGCGGTGGGGGCGCCCATCTCGTTGCGGCGCTCCGTGCTCTCGATGCGCCAGCTCCGGCAGGTGTTGAAGTTCGCCATGCGCTGCGCCTCGCTTTCACGCGCCAGCACCTTCTCCTGCACCATGAAGGCGTTGCCGTGCGGATTCTCCGCGCCCATCGGCAGCGCCACCGTGTCCAGCTCGACCACGCGATTCGCCGTGCCGTCCACATCCATGTCGAGCCGCATGTTGAAGACGTGCTGGTGCAGCTGCGCATAGACGCCAGGTGCGACCATGGTGCCGAAGCGCGGCTGCTCGCCCGGCATCAGCGCGGCGGTGTTCATGATGCCCGTGGCCTTCACCTCGAAATGGATCGAGCCATCCATGTGGAAGTACCAGAAGAGCCCGTATTCGTAGTTGCCGATGGTGGAGATGGAGGAGATCACCAGCCGCCGCGCGCGCCGCACCTCCACCTTTCCGGTAAACAGGTCGGTGTGCTTCCAGAGGATGCCGTGATCCTCCTCATGCAGGCAGATCGCGTTCTCGATGCGGTAGGGGTCACCCTTGCTGTCATTCAGCCAGGCATCGAAATAGCGGATGGCGCCCAGGCAGTCGCAGCCCAGCGTGAGCGAATTGGCCAGCACGCCGAAGCCGTATTCGCCGACATCGAAGGCGTTCTTGCGGAAATGCCCACCGCCGGGATGCGCATAGGGCACCACCATTTCCGACAGCGCCGCGCGATGCATCACGCCGCGATCCGCATAGGTGATGGCGTGCAGCGTCAGCCCCTCGCGCGCGTTGAAACCGACGCGGAAGCGCCATTTCTGCCACTGCACCTCGTTGCCCGTGACAATGAAGCTCGGCCCCTCGGGCTGCGTGATGTCGAGCGGCTTGATATCGGTGCGGAAGCTGTCGCGGAACTTGGCGGCGTAGTTGCGATCCCCCATCGGGACCGGGGCCACGCCATAATCATCCACCCGCAGCACCTCGGCGCGGTCGAGGTCGATGACGGCGCAAAGCCCCTCGATCGGGTGCGCATAGGCGTTGTCATCGGGGCTGGTGCGCAGCCAGCAGAAGGTGTGGGAGAGGCGGCGCCCTTCCTCGTCCGGCAGGCCGTAATTCCCGGCGGACCAGGGGTCCACCTGCACGAGATCCACATCGGTGATGCCGCGCCGGGCCAGGGCTTCGAGGAAGCGCGGATCGGCGCGGGCGACACGGCCGACCAGCAGGATGTCGTCGAAGAGGATGCGCGGGCGCACGCCGGGGCGCGGCGTCCAGGAGAGCACGCGGTCCGCCTTCAGGTCCACCCGCGCCTCGAAGACGCGGCCATCGGTGCGGTCGAAGGCGCAGACGAAGGCGATGCGGGGGCAGGTGGTGGGGGCGGCCAGTTCGGCCTTGGCCGGTTCCTGCAGCATGATGGTCTCGAACATCATGCCTGCGCCGAGGTCATGCGCCTGGCGCACCGCGGTGGCGGCGCAACGGATTTCGTCGGGCGTCAACGGATCGAGCGGGTGGGTGGTCGCTGCTGAAACCGTCTTTGCCATGCCTTGAGCCCTCCGCGTCTGGAAGGTCAGGCTAGGGCATGTATCGTCAGCCGCGCCAGCCGAGGCCCGCCCGGCGCATGCGGTGCATCACATAGCCGGCCCAGAGGAGCTGCACGGCCAGTGCCGGCGCCCCCACCCAGGGCTTCGCCTCGGCCGAGACGTTGAGGAACAGGATGGCGAGGGCGGCGTGGAACAGGGTGAAGCCCCAATGCAGGCCCGCCACCACCCGCACCGGCACGCCGGCCCGCTGCGCCATCTGATAGAGATGCGTGCGGTGCGCGGCCCCCACGCGCTCGCCCATCAGGGCGCGGCGCAGCAGCGTGAAGCCGGCGTCGAAGAGCAGGCCGAAGATCAGCAGCGGGACGATGAGGAAGCTCACCTGGCTCTGCTCGAACCCGGCGGCGGCGACGCCGAGGACCGCCAGCATGAAGCCCGCGAACTGGCTGCCCACATCGCCCATGAAGATGCGCGCGCGGTGCAGGTTGAAGGGCAGGAAGCCGAGAAAGCCCGCCACCAGGAAGAGCGAGGCCGCATAGATGAAGCCACCGCCCAGGCTGAGCGCGATGGCGGCGAGCGCCGCGCAGGCGATGACGACGGTGCCACCCACCAGCCCGTCCAGCCCGTCCATGAAGTTCACCGCATTGGTGCAGCCCATGATCCAGAAGAGGGTGATGAGCGTGCCGAAGAAGCCGAGTTGCACGACGCCGATGCCGGGCAGCGAGAGGCTATGGAGGACCAGGCCGGTCAGCACCGCCACCATCGCGGCGCCGAACTGGCAGAAGAGGCGCAGCCGCGCCGAGAGATCGCGCAGGTCATCCAGCAGGCCGACGGCGGCGATGGCGATGGCGGCCAGGATCACGCCGATGAACTGCCGCTCCGCGATGCGCGCGAAATCGGCCATCTGGTAGAGCGCGATCATGCCGACGACGAAGGCCAGAACGGGGCCGAGACCGCCGCCCCGCGGTGTGACCACCGTATGCGCGCTGCGCGCATTGGGCACGTCGAGGATCGGCCAGCGGATCATCGCCCGCACGATCAGCGCGGAAAGACCCACCAACGGCAGGACCAGCAACAGATGGGTGAGGAGGAGCGAGGCCGGCATGGGTGCCGCTGCCTATGCCCCGCACCGCCCCCCGGGGCAAGCGGCCCCTCTCACGCCGCCAGCCAGTTCCCCGGGCCCTGGTAGCGCCGCATCGCCCCGCTCTCGCCCTCCAGCGAGAAGAGGTGCAGCCAGCCATGTTCGACCAGCTGCCGCACGCCGGCATGCTTCCGCAGAATGGCCTCCATGGCATCCTCCGGCGCTTCGATCACGACATGCAGGCGCATCGGCTCATGCCGCCAGGACGTGCCGTCATGCAGGGATTGCATCGGCAGGCCGGTGCGCAGGTCACCCCCCTGCCCTTCCAGCACGCCGAAGCGGCCGGTGACATTGTGCAGCACCTTGTTGCCGCAGCCCATGGCGGCATTGTCCACGGTCGAGCCGTAATATTGCAGATTGATCCAGTTCGCGACGACCATGGGGGCGGTCATGATCAGCTCCAGCACGCCGAAGCCCTTGTCCTCCTGCCAGACATAGGAGTGCAGGAAGGTCCGGCCCTCGAGGTCGAGGCCCTGGGTGCGGTGGCGCGGCGCCACGATGAAGGCGGCATTGTTCACCAGGCCCCATTCCGGCCGCACCTCGGACCAGTCGGTGCTGCGCCGCGCGATGGCGCCATCCGGCGCGCCGCTGATGCCGAGGCTGCCGGCCCGGAAGCGTCGCGCCCGCCTCGACGCCTCATCCAGCCAGCCGCGCAGCTGGCGGATGGCGGGGTTGGTCATGTCGGCGTCGTAGAGCGTCACCTCATCCGTCGTCGTGTCGTGCAGCCCGGCCAGGAAGCGCGTGGCGGGCGGGATGACGATGCCGCGGGAGGCGAGGCCCGCGCGCACCGCCGGGTCGTTCAGCACGGCGGCGGCCACGCGCGCATTGCTCTCGCCCGTATGACCACCGCAGGCACCGCAATCGAGGCCGGCCGCATGCGGGTTGTTCACCGTGCTGCTGCCATGCCCGGCCAGCAGCACGATGGGCGCGAAATCATGCGTGAGCGAGAGCGCGCGCAGCACGCCTTCCGCCGCATCCAGCCGCTTCTCGCTGGCGAAGCCATGCGCGCGGGACTGCCAGGGCCGCGCCTCCAGGCTGGGGGCGAGGCGGGCGAGCAGCGCCGGGTCCAGCCCATCCGCATCGCGCGCCTCGGCCTTGCCCAGCGTGCCGCGAATCAGGGCCGGCGCGGCGAGGAAGCCCGCCGTCTCGACATAGGCAAAGGAGGAGACGGCCGAGTTGCGGAAGCTGTTCCAGAGATCCGCCGCGCGGCGCCTGAGGCCGCGCTGCTGCGCGATCTCCGCCTCCTGCGCCGGCGTGGCGCCCTCCACCGCCTCGCAGATGACAAGGCCGGGCTTGAGCAGCACGGGGCATTGCTCGGCCCCCTTGGCATCGCCCAGGCGCACATATTCCAGGGCGAAGCCGAAGAAGCCGGCGAAGCCGATGGTCTCGGCCTGCAGCGTCACCTCCTCCAGCGCGCGGCGATACACCTCGGAGCGGACGTCGATGCAGAAGGCGGCCTGCACGGCGGGCGGCGGCGCGCTGCGCGGCTTGCGCTGCGCGAGCTTGCCGCCCAGTTCCCGCCGGTAGCCGCGCTCATAGGCGTCGAGCAGCAGGAGGTCCGCCGCGAGGTCCGGCGCTTCGGAGGGCGGCGCCGCGAGGCGCGCCTGCCAGGCGGCGCGGAAGGCGGGCTCCACGTGATGCGCATGGAGCGCCTGTTCCCAGGCGAGGCGGATGGCGAGAAGTTCGATCACGCCGTCATTCGCTTCGCCGCCCAGCTCGTTCAGCCAGCCGCGCTGCCGCAGCGCCGCCCCCCAGCCCGAGAGGCCCAGCAGCGCGCGGTGCAGATAGGCGGCCGGCGAGACGAGGCCGAGGGCCGCGAGACTCGCCGCACAGCTCTCCGCCGCATCGGCCGGCAGCGTCGCGATCAGCCCGCGGAAGCCGGTAAGGCCCGCGATCTCCGGCGCCCGGTCATGCTGCGCCGCCGCGCGCCAGGCGGCATAGAGCCCCTGGCCGCGCCAGGGCATGGACCAGCTCGCCTGGCCGTCATCGGCCCAGGCGGCGAGCCATTTGGCGATCTCCTCCGTCGAGAGGCGGCCCCAATCGGTGCCGAGCGTCGCGTCCAGCACATCGCTCACCGTCATCGCGGCGGGCGAGACGGGCGTGGCCGGGCGCGGCTGCTGTGCGATGGCGCGCAATTCCTCCGGCGTCAGGCTTGCCCCTGCTGCTTCGATGGCGGCGGCGAGGTCGGCCTCAATGATGCGGCCGCGCGCGATGGCCTCGGCGAAGATCGCGCGCTCCGGCAAGGCGGGGCGGCCGCTGACCTGGCCGAGCATGGCCTGGGCCGCGCCGAAGGGCAGCTCGGAGAGGCCAAGGAAGGGGTTCACCGCCACGAAGTCGGCGAGCGGCCAGACGGGCGCGATGCGGTTCGCGGCCTGCCGCAACTGGGTGATCATCATGGTCATCACACGCCTCCCTGCTTGAGCGGCCAGTGCTTCGCCACCAGGCGGTTGCACCAGGCATTGACGTAGAACCCGTTGAAGAGATGGACATAGAAGGCCTGCAGCCCGGGGCCCGGCTGGCCGCGGCGGCGCAGCACGTTCAGCACCAGCAGCGTGGCGAAGGCGAGGACGGTGAGCGCGGCCCAGAAGAGGGCGAAGGGCCCGCGCGGCACGGTCTGCTCCGGCAGCGCGGCGGCGAGGATCCACTCCGCGCCAGCCTGCAGCGCGAAGTAGGCGACGCAGACGGCGAGCGCGAAGCCGCCGACGCGGATGGCGACGAAGCGCGCCTCATCGCGCGCCATCAGCGCGCCGGCCAGCATGGGCGTCAGGCCCATCATCAGCGTGGCGCCGAGAACGGCGACGCCGGGCTTCTCGAAGAAGGGCATGCCGAAGATCACGCCCACCACCAGCACCAGCAGCACGGAAGCGGCGAGTGCGGGAATGAGCATGCGCAGCGGCAGCGGTGGCTGCGTGCCCGGCTTGCGCTCGGCGATGACGGAGCCGGCGGAGAGGAAGGCGTGCGCCTTGTACATGGCGTGCGCCACGATGTGCAGCATGGCGGCGGCGAAAGCGCCCAGGCCGCATTGCAGGATCATGAAGCCCATCTGCGCGACGGTGGACCAGGCGAGCGCCACCTTCACGCTGGTCTGCGTGAGCATCACCGCCGCGCCGAAGATGGCGGTCGCGGCCCCCGCCACCAGCAGCAAGTCCAGCGCCTGGGCCGAGAGCGCCACCAGATCCGCCATGCGGACGACGAGGAAGCCGCCCGCATTGATGATGCCCGCATGCAGCAGGGCGGAGACGGGGGTGGGTGTCTCCATCACCTCGGGCAGCCAGCCATGCAGCGGGAATTGCGCGGACTTCACGACCGCGGCGAAGGCGACCAGGACGGCAGCGAGGTGGATGGCGATGCCCGGATCATCGCTGCCGGAGAGCGCCTTGGTGGCCGCGAAGATCTCGCCGAACTCCAGCGTGCCGAAGCGACCGAGGATGAGCAGCAATGCGGCGATCAGCGCCACATCGCCCAGCCGGCTCGCCACGAATTTCTTGCGGGCGGCGAGCTGCGCGCCATGCCGCTCGGGATAGAAGACCAGCAGCCGGTGCAGGCAGAGGCTCGTCGCCACCCAGGCGGCCGCGAAGAACAGCAGGTTGCCCGAGATGGTCAGCGCCAGCACCGCGGCGAGCGTGAAGCCCAGCCAGCGGAAGAAGCGCGCCTGGCCCGGATCGCCATCCAGATAGCGCCGGCTGTAGAGCGTCACGATCAGACCGATGAAGGCGACCAGCAGGAACATCACGCCCGAGACGGCGTCGAGATGCACGAGAAAGCTGCTGGCCCCGCCATTGAACAGGAGCGCCAGCGCCACCGTCAGCGCGCAGGCGAAGGCGCCCTGGGCGGCCAGGACGACATGGCGGCGCGCATCGCCCGGCAGGGCGGCGGCGAGGATGAGCAGGACGGGGGCGAGTGCCGCGATCCAGGGCATGCGGGAGGACTCCGAAATCAGACGGGGCCCTCGTTAACTGCACGCAATGCTTCTGGAAAATTCAAAGATTGGATGGTATCGTTCGGTTCAGGAGAACAATCCATGGCCAGCCTGAACTACCATCACCTGCGCTATTTCTGGGCCATCGCGCGCGAGGGCGGGCTGACGCGCGCGGCGCAGCGGCTCAATGTCGCGCAATCGGCGCTCTCCACGCAGCTCTCGGCGCTGGAGGCGCAGCTGGGGCAGAAGCTCTTCACCCGTGTCGGCAAGCGGCTCGAACTGACCGAGGCGGGACGCATCGCGCTCGACCATGCCGAGACCATCTTCCGCACGGGCGATGAGCTGCTGGACACGCTGCAAGGGCGCGGCCCCGGCGCACGGCGCGTGCTGCGCATCGGCGCCATCACCACGCTCTCGCGCAACTTCCAGCTCGAATTGCTGCGCCCGCTGATCGGGCGCGGCGATGTGGAGCTGGTGGTGCATTCCGGCCATCTGCGCGACCTGCTGGCGCAGCTCGATGCGCTGACGCTGGATGCCGTGCTCTCCAACGCGCCCGTCGCGCGCGATGCCGAGAAGGACTGGACGTCGCGCCTGCTGGATGAGCAACCGGTCAGCCTGGTCGGCCGGAAGCCCCGGCGCGCCCGCGCCTTCCGCTTCCCGGACGACCTGCACGAGACGCCCATCCTCCTGCCCGCGCTCGGCAGCTCCATCCGCGCGGGATTCGACCTGCTGATGGACCAGGCCGGCATCCGCCCCATCATCCTCGCCGAGGTGGATGACATGGCGATGCTGCGCCTGCTCGCGCGCGAGAGCCCAGGTGTGGCGCTGGTGCCGCCCGTCGTCGTGCGCGACGAACTGCGCTCCGGCCTGTTGGTGGAACGCTGCCAGGTGCCGGGGCTGGTGGAGGGGTTTTATGCGATCACGCGCAGCCGGAGGTTTCCCAATCCGCTGCTGGCGGAACTGTTGAAGTGAGGGGCTCTGCCCCTCAACCCCGGCAGGAACCTGAGGTTCCTGCACCTCCCATCACAGAGAACGAACAGCTCCGGCGAACGCATCCAGCGTGGCCGCGATGTCGTCGGGCGTATGCGCGAGCGAGATGTAGTATTTGCTGTCGCCCTTCAGGATGCCGGCCTCGCGCAGGTGGCGGTTGAAATGCGCCGCCAGCTTCGGATCCGCGCGCTGCATGTCGCGGTAGTTGCGGATCTCCCCCTCGGCGAAGACCACGTCGAACAGCACCGGCTCACCCACCACCTGGCCGGGAAGCCCGGCATCGCGCAGCAGGCGCGTCAGCCCTTCCATCAGGCTCCGGCCCGTGGCGAAGGCGCCCTCATAGGCGCCGGGCCGCTGCAGGATGTCGAGCGTGGCGAGGCCGGCCACCGAGGCGATGGGATTGCCCGAGAGCGTGCCCACCTGCATCAGGAAGCCATCATCCCCCACCCGCGCGCGGTCGAAATGCGCCATGATGTCGGCACGCCCTGCGATGGCGGCGAGCGGAAAGCCGCCGCCGATGATCTTGCCCAGCGTGCAGATATCGGGCGTCACGCCGTAATACTCCTGCGCGCCGCCATAGGCGAAGCGGAAGCCGGTCACGACCTCGTCGAAGATCAACGGAATGCCATGGCGCGCCGTCACCTCGCGCAGCGCCTCCAGGAAGCCGGGCGCGGGCGGCAGCAGTCGTTGGAAGGGCTCGACGATGACGCCGCCCAACTCATCGTGATGCGCCTCGATCAGCGCCACCGCATGCGCCGCGTCATTGTAGGGCGCCACCAGCATGTCATCCCGCACGCGGGCCGGGATGCCGGCGCTGTCGGGGATGGCGGTCGGGAAATTGGCGGGGCGCTTGGGCGAAAGGCTCATCAGCCCGTGATCGCTCATGCCGTGATAGCCGCCCTCGAACTTCAGGATCTTCTCCCGCCCGCGGAAGGCGCGCGCCAGGCGCATCGCGTACATATCCGCCTCGGAGCCGGAGCTGACGAAGCGGATCTGGTCCGCGCAGGCCATCGCTTCCACGATGCGCGCCGCAAGTTGGATGCCGGCCGGGTTGTTGGCGAAGAAGGTGGTGCCGAGCGGCACCTGCGCCAACACCGCCGCCGTCACCTCCGGATGCGCGTGGCCGACGAACATGGGGCCGGAGCCCAGCAGGTAGTCGATGTATTCGCGGCCCTCGCTGTCCCAGACATGGCCGCCCTCGCCGCGCACCATGGCGAGGTCGCTCGCGAGGTTGCCGAAATGCCCGGCGGGCAGGACGCGGTGGGCGATGGCGGTCAGCGTGCGATCGTCCGGGCGCTCTTCCGCCCGGGCGTGAATCGCCCGCTCCGAGATGATCTCGTTCATGGCATCACCGCCTCGCCCAGCGTCTGCATCAGGCGGTTGGCGTTGGCGAACATGGCGACCGAGAGGATGATGTCGAGGATCTCGGCATCCGCCATGCCTTCATCACGCAGGCGCTGCACATCCGCCTTCGTGGCTGCGGAGGGCGTGGCGGCGAGCTTCACGGAGAAATCCACGATGGCGCGCGCGCGGGGCGGCATCTCGACCTCCACGCCATCCTTCATCAGGCGCGCCATCAGATCCGGATCGCCCTTCATCTGCACGTAGCGCAGCGCGTGAACGCTGGCGCAATAGGGGCAGCCATTCAGGCGGGATTCCGCCGTCGCCGCCAATTCGCGCTCGGCGCGGGAGGCGCCGCGCGGGCCGTACATGATGGTGTTGAAGAGCTTGGAGCGCTGGCGCAGCACCTCCGCCTCCTGCACCAGCAGCAGGTAGTAGGGGTTCTCCTTTGCCTTGGGGTGGCTCTCCTCCAGCACCTTGATCTCATCCGGCGTGGCCTTGGCGATGTCGAGAACGGGCGCCCAGGCCTTCCAGTTCAGGCTCTGCATGGGGAAGCCGAAATCATGGGTGGATTTCATGGTCATGCCCCCGATGGCTGGAGCGCGCTTGTCGCGCGGAAGGCTGAATCGGTGGCACGCATCATACGTCCTCCAAAAGGCGAAGCCCGGCGAGCAGCCGGGCCTGCATGTTCACATGCGCGATGAGCTGGCCGAGCATCACGACGTCGCGCGGCGCGAGGCCGGCCTGCATCAGCGTCTCGATCGCCTCGGGCGAGGCGCGGTCCGGCGTGCGGGTGATCAGCGTCGCGTAGTCCAGCAGCGTGGGCAGGCGCGCGGAATCGCCGGCGCGCGCCGCGTGATGCGCGGCCAGGGCCCCTTCGGCATTCAGCTCGGCCACGTGGCGGGCCACGGCATGGCGCTCGCCCGTCGAAAGCCCGCTCGCGCCCGCGAAAATCGCGGCCTCGTAGCCGGCCAGGCTGCCGCGGACATCGGGGCGCAGCGCGCGCAGCCCGTCCAGCCTGCTGCCGGGCGCGATGCCCGCCAACTCGTCGATCAGATCGCGCATCGGCGCCTCCCCTTTTTTATGATCGCGGCACGAAGAACGGCGTGCCTTCCAGCTCCGGCTCGTCGAAGGCTTCCAGCTCGCGCCGCAGCGCGCCGATCTCGGCCTGGAAGAGATGGCGCAGAATGGCGGTGGAGACCTTCTCGCCCGCCACCATGACGCCCGGAATGTCGCTCGCGATGCCGCCATGCGTGGCGTGGGCGCCGTAGTTCATCAGATGGATCAGCCCGAGTTCCGGCGGGGCCGAGGCGTCGCGCGGCTGCAATTCAAGGCCGGGGCCAAGGAAGGGGAAGGCCGCCATCTCGGCGCGCTGCATGCCCTCGGGCGGCGTGTAGCGGTCCTGCCAGCGGGCGATGTGGGGGGCGAAGTCCACCAGCTCCGGCACGCGGTCCATGTCCACCACGAAGCCGGTGCCCACGATGAGGAAGTCATGCGTCACCTCGCGATCCGCCAGCTCGATCACCACGCCCTTGCCACCGCGCCGCGCCGCCTTGGTCGGGCTCGCGAGGTGGATGTGGAAGCCAGGGAGCTTCAGCGCGCGATGCACCGTCTCATGCGGCGGCGGCGCCTGGGCGTCATGCATGTAGACGATGAGGTTCCAGCGCTCCTCGAGGCTCAGCGCGTCCCAGCCCATGTGGAAGGCGGGGCCGGCGCTGCCGCGGCCCTTGTTGATCTGCGGCAGGGTGGCGCGGCGCACATACATGTGGGCCTCGGCCGCACCGCGCTCCAGCGCCGTCGCCGCATTGTCCCAGGCCGAGGCGCCGCCGCCGATCAGGCCGAGGCTCTTGCCCCGCAGCGCCGCGAAATCGATCGGCGTGGGCGCGAGCGCCGCGAGCTCGGGGAAGAGGTCGGGTGCCACGAAATCGGGCGTATGCAGCCCGCCCGCGCCGGCACGGCCGGTCGCCATCACGACGCGGCGGGCGAGCAGGCTCTGGCCATCGCTCAGTGTCAGCCGCAGCAGCCCCTCGGCCGGGCTGATGCGCGCCACGCGCACGCCATGGGTGACGGGCAGGGCCAGCACGCGCTGCAGCCAGCTCAGATAATCCTGCCAGGTGGCGTTGTGGATCTTGTAGAGCGCCTCCCAGGCCTCGGTGCCGAAGCTCGCCTCGTACCAGGCGCGGAAGGTGAGCGAGGGGAGGCCGAAGCAGGGGCCGGGCAGCGTCTTGGGCGAGCGCAGCGTGTCCATCCGCGCCGTCGTCACCCAGGGGCCTTCCTGGCCCGGCGCGCTTTCCTCCAGCACGGCGATGTTGCGGATGCCCTTGAAGATGAGCGCGCCGGCCGCGGCGATGCCGTTCATGCCGGCGCCGATCACCACCACATCCCGCACCGCCACGCCATCGCGCATCAGCGGCGGCACCCAGCTGCGGGGCGGGAGGTTCAGCGTCTCGAGGTCCCGCGCCACCTGCGCCTCATGTCGCGCAAGGCCCTGGGGGATGATCTGGTTCATGCGGCGCCACTTTGCTGCATTGCGGAAATGATGGTGTCACCCGTCAGCCTCACTGTCCATTGTGGCGCGCGGCGCGGCTCTGCGGGAAGATGGGTTCCCCCCATGAATTCGCCATCATCCCAGGGGAACTTGATCGCCATGCCCTTCCCGTCGCGCCGCCTCATGCTCACCGGTCTCGCCGCCATGCCCGGGGCTGCGAAGGCCAATGTCACGCTCCCCGCCGGCTGGCCCGAGCGGCCGCTGCGGATCATCCTGCCGGCGGCCGGCGGCGCCGGCACGGCGGATACGCTGGCCCGCATTCTGGCGCAGGAGATGGACAAGCGCCTGCCGCAGCGCACGCTGGTGGACAACCGCCCGGGTGCGAACGGCAATGTCGGCGCCACGGCGGCCGCGCGCGCGGCACCCGATGGCCACACCATCCTCTTCACCTGGGCCGGCACCATGGCGACGAGCCCGGCGCTCTATCGCGACCTCGCCTTCAACCCGCAGCGCGATTTCGAGCCGGTGATCCTGCTGGGCAATGTCCCGAACATCCTGGTGGTGAACAACAGCCTGGGCATCCGCGACCTGGCCGCCTTCACGGCCTATGTGCGGGCCAATCCGGGGCGGCTTTCCTTCGGTTCCTCCGGCAATGGCAGCTCCATGCATCTGGCGGGCGAGCTGTACCGCCAGGCGACGGGGACGGAGATGGTCCATATCCCCTATGCCGGCATCCAGCAGGGCTTCACGGACCTCTTCACCGGCCGCATCCAGGTGATGTTCAACCTGGTCACCGGGGCCGCGCCCCAGGTGCGGGCGGGGCAGGTGACGCCCATCGCCGTGCTGAGCGACCAGCGCTCCGCCGTGCTGCCCGATGTGCCGACCATGGCAGAACTCGGCATGCCGGGGATGGAATTCGGCAGCTGGTTCTGCCTGATGCTGCCGAAGGGGACGCCCGCGCCCATCGTCCAGGCGTTGAACGCGCTGGCGAACGAGATCCTGACCGAGCCCGAGAGCCGGGCCCGCTTCACGGCCCAGGGGCTCGACATCATCGGCGGGCCGCCGGCGCGGCTCGCCACGCTGCTGGACGCCGAGATCAAGCGCCACGCGGAGCTGGTCCGCGTCTCCGGCACCACCCTCCAGTAAAGGGGTCCGGGGCCTTTTGGCCCCGGCCGCCGGAGGCCCTTTTTCCCTTACTCCAGCCGGATATTCGCCCGGCGGATCACATCCCCCCATTTCTGCGTATCGGCGGCCAGCGTCCGCCGCAGCACCTCCGCGTCGCCGGTGAGCATTTCCACCCCCTGCTCGGCCATACGCGTCCGCAGCTCCGGATCGCTTGTCGCAGCGGCCAGGGCGGCGCCCGCTCTCGCAAGGACCGGCGCCGGCGTGCCGGCGGGCGCGAAGAGGCCCTGCCAGAACACCACCTCGAATCCCGGCAGGTCATTGGCGATGGGCGGCAGCTCCGGCATTTGCGGGATCGGCGTGGTGAGCGAGACGGCGATGGCGCGCGTCGCCCCCTCGCGGATCGCAGGCAGCGCCTCCTGCACCCCCTGGAACACCGCCTGCACCCGGTTCTGCCGGAGATCCAGCAAGGCGGGGATGCCGCCGCGATAGGGCACATGCAGGATGTCGATGCCGGCCTGGGCGCGGAACAGCTCGAGGCAGAGATGGCTGACCGAGCCCGTGCCCGGCGAGCCGAAGGAAAGCTGACCCGGCCGCGCCTTCGCCAGCGCGATCAGCTCCGCCACGTTCCGCGCCGGCACCGAGGGGTGGAGATGCAGGATGAAGGGCGTGCGGAAGATCATGCCGATGGGCGCAAGCTCATTCGCCGGGTCGCGCGGCGTCAGCGTGGGTTGCAGCGTCTGGTTGATGGCCAGCGTGGTGGTGCCCGCCCCCAGCGTGTAGCCATCCGGCCGCGCCCGGGAGAGGGCGGTGAGAGCCACCGAGGTGGCAGCGCCGGGCCGGTTCTCGACCAGCACGGTCTGCCCCAGCTCCCGCCCCATGCGCTCGGCGACGGTGCGGCTGGCCAGGTCGGTCACGCCGCCGGGCGGGAAGCCCTCCAGCAGGGTCACGGCGCGGCTCGGCCAGCGCTCCTGGGCCTGCGCGGTGGGGATGAGGGCGGTTGCGGCCAGGCTGGCCGAGAGCAGGGCGCGGCGCGGGAACATGGGCTTCCTCCGGGTTGTTGGGGCCGGAGCCTGCCGCAGCGCTCACCGAAGCGAAAGCCTGCCCCAGACATAAAGACATGCTTATGCCTCTAGCCAGCCCCCCCGCCCCATGCTACGGCCCCGCCCACCGAACACTGCCAGATGAGGAGCACCGCATGCCGGTCGCCGCTGAATACATCGTCAAGGATCTCTCGCTCGCCGATTGGGGCCGCAAGGAACTCAACATGGCCGAGGATGAGATGCCCGGCCTGATGGCGACCCGCGCGGAATACGGCAAGGCGCAGCCCCTCAAGGGTGCCCGCATCGCAGGCTGCCTGCACATGACCATCCAGACCGGCGTGCTGATCGAGACGCTGGTGGCGCTCGGCGCCGATGTCCGCTGGTCCTCCTGCAACATCTTCTCGACGCAGGACCACGCCGCCGCCGCCATCGCCGCCGCGGGCGTGCCGGTCTTCGCCAAGAAGGGCGAGACGCTGGAGGAATACTGGGACTATGTCCGCAAGACCCTCGAATGGGGCGATGGCGGCGAGCCCAACATGCTGCTGGACGATGGCGGCGACATGACGCTGCTGGTCCATTACGGCCTGCGCGCCGAGCAGGGCGACGTGGCCTTCCTCGAGAAGGCGACCAACGAGGAAGAGACCGTCTTCTTCGCGCTGATCAAGAAGTGCCTGGCCGAGAAGCCGGGCTGGTTCGCCAAGCTCGCCAAGGCGATCCGCGGCGTCTCCGAGGAGACGACGACGGGCGTGCACCGCCTCTACAACATGGCGAAGGAGGGCAAGCTGCTCTTCCCCGCCATCAACGTGAATGACAGCGTCACCAAGTCGAAGTTCGACAACCTCTATGGCTGCCGCGAGTCGCTCGTGGACGCCATCCGCCGCGGCACGGATGTGATGATGGCCGGCAAGGTCGCCGTGGTCTGCGGCTATGGCGATGTGGGCAAGGGCTCCGCCGCCTCGCTCCGCAATGCCGGCTGCCGCGTGCAGGTGACGGAGATCGACCCGATCTGCGCGCTGCAGGCCGCGATGGAGGGCTATGAGGTCGTCACCATGGAAGACGCGGCGCCCAAGGCCGACATCTTCGTGACGGCGACGGGCAATGTGGACGTCATCACCGCCGACCACATGCGCGCGATGAAGCACCGCGCCATCGTCTGCAACATCGGCCACTTCGACAGTGAGATCCAGGTGGCCGCGCTGCGCAACTACAAGTGGGACAATGTGAAGCCGCAGGTGGACGAGATCGAGTTCCCCGACGGCAAGCGCATCATCCTGCTCTCCGAGGGCCGCCTGGTGAACCTCGGCAATGCCACGGGCCACCCCTCCTTCGTGATGTCGGCCAGCTTCACCAACCAGACGCTCGCGCAGATCGAGCTCTGGACGAAGCCCGGCGCCTACGAGAAGAAGGTGTACGTGCTGCCGAAGCACCTGGATGAGAAGGTGGCGATGCTGCACCTCGAGAAGGTGGGGGCGAAGCTGACCAAGCTGCGCGCCGACCAGGCGAGCTATATCGGCGTGCCGGCCTCCGGCCCCTTCAAGGCCGAGGCGTATAGGTATTAAGCCCTCAAGCGCCGGGCGCCGCCTCCGGCGGCTTGGCTTCGCCGCGCTACGCGTGCGCTGAAGCCAGCGCGCGGTTGGGCGGCGCCGGCCGCTTTGCGGCCGGATGGGCTTGGGAACACATCAGGGCGCGCCTCGCGAGGGGCGCGCCCTTTTTCTTTCCGCGAAACACCCCAGGTGGCGGCCATGGAAACGACGCTCGCGCTCATCGCGCTCTTCTCGCTCGCGCTCGCCCTGGGCGGCATGGTGTTCTTCGCCGCCGTGGTGGCGCCCATGGTCTTCACCAGGCTGCCCTTCGAGCATGCGGGGCGCTTCATCCGCGCCCTGTTTCCCAATTACTACCTCTGGGTGCTGGCCTGTTCGGCGGCCGCCGCCGTGGCGCTCTTCCCCTTGGCGAAGGAGGCGGCGGGCATCATGGCCGCTTCGGCCGGCCTCACCTTCTGGCTGCGCCAGGTGCTGATGGTGCGGATCAACCGCGCCTCCGACCTCGCCCAGGCCGGCGACGCCGCGGCCAAGCGCGAGTTCGACCGGATGCACCGGCTCTCGGTCATCGCGAACCTGATCCAGATGCTGGCCATCGCGGCCGTGCTGGCGATGTTCGGCGTGGGTTAGCCCGCGTCTGATCGGCTTCGGCGCAAGCCGAGGGCGTGAATCAGCCGCGTTGCGCGCTCAGCGCGCCGTCAGCGTCAGCCCGAACATGTTGCGCCAGCCCTCGATGCTGGATTGCGGCTTGGCCGTGACCATCGAGAAGGCGAGCGGCGCGCGCGGCTGTGCGGCCAGTTCCAGCACCGTCGCCTCACCGCGGATGAAGCGCGCCAGCCCCGCCCGCGCATCGGCCAGGCCCTGCCCCGGCAGGGCGGCCGCCGCTTGCTGCACCAGCCGCTGCCGCAGCGCCGCCTCGCTGATGCGCTCCTGCGCCGCCTGCGTCGCGACCCAGCGCCGGAACAGCGAGAGATCAGCATAGCGCAGCCGCGCGCCCAGCAGCCGGGCGTTCGGCGCCGTCGCCACACCCATGCCCTCGGGCACGCGATCCGCGCGGAAATCCAGGTGCAGTTCGCCCACGTCGCGCAGTTCGATGTCGAATTCGCGCAGCTCCAGAATCTGCCGCTGCACGTCATGCGCGCCACGCAGCCGCGCCTCGGCCGCAATGGTGGAATAGCCAAGGCGCTCCATCCATTCGGCATGCGGGGGCGCGGGCATCACCTCCAGGCCACGCAGCGCGATCTCACCCGTATGAGCACGGTCCGCCGCGATCTCGCCGCGCAGCGTGAGGCCGGAGAGCCTGGCCACCGCCTCGCCGCCTTGGTTCAGCGCCACACCTTCGATCTCCAGGCTCTGCCGCCCCGCCTCCCAGCGCGGCGCGCGCTGCTCGATCGTCGCCGTCAGCAGATCCGCCGCGTCCAGCCCCGAATAGGCGACGCGCGCGATGGTGAGGCGGTCGGCGATGCCCATGCCGGCGCGCACCTCGATGGCGGTCAGGCTGGCCTGTCCGCTGCGGCCGCCGCCGAAGCGCTCGATCGAAATGGCGCCGATATTCACCGGCACCTCGCCCGCGCTGCGCCAGCCCTCCAGCCGCAACAGGTCCACCCGGACATCATTGGGCATCAGCTGCTTGCCGGCGGAGGGGCGGGGCACCGTCACGCCCTCCAGGTCCAGCCGGTCCAGCGTCAGCGGCAGCTCGCCGCCCTCCAGCGCCACGCCGCGCAGCGAGAGGCGGGCGATGCCGTCCTCGCGCAGGCCCTCCAGCCGCGCCTCGGTGATGCGGATCGTCTCCTCCCGCCGGCGCAGCACCGCACCGTTCAGCACGGCGCTGCCGGCCACATCCGTCGCCGTCGCGCGGTCGAAGGTCAGTGTCACATCGGCGCCGAGCATCCGGCGGAGCTGCGTGACGGCGGCGGGCTCCTGCGCGCGGGCCAGGCCGGGCGCGAGGCTGAGGAGGGCGAGCAGAAGGATCTTGCGCATGGTGCAAGGCTAGCGCGGCCGGATTGCACGACGCCAGGGGCGGATGCTGCCTCTGGCGAAAACCGCCCCCATGGCCCACATCTGCGGCATGAGCCAGCTTCCGGCCAAGCCCGCCAACGCCGCCGTCGCCGCCTTCCTTGCGAAGATGGAGGCGATGCCGGCCGTGCGCCCCGTCTCCGCCCGGCGCGGCCGGCTGATCTTCGCGGTGGACGCCACCGCCTCGCGCCAGCCCGCCTGGGACACCGCCTGCCACCTGCAATCCGAGATGTTCACCGCCACGCGGGACTTGGGCGGCCTCGCCGTCCAGCTCGCCTATTGGCGCGGCTACATGGAATTCGCTGCTACCCCCTTCCTGACCGACACGGCCGAGCTCGCGCGGCGCATGTCCGGCGTCACCGTCCTGGGCGGCCAGACCCAGGTGCTGCGCGTGCTGGAACACGCGCTGCGCGAGACCAAGAGCGAGCGCGTGAACGCCCTGGTCCTGGTGGGCGACGCGCTGGAGGAGGCGGTGGACCCGATCTGCCACCTGGCCGGCCAACTGGGCCTGCACGGCACACCCATCTTCTGCTTCCAGGAAGGTCAGGACCGCGTGGCGGAGATGGGCTTCCGGCAGATCGCCAAGCTCTCGGGCGGCGCCTGGGCGCCCTTCGATGCCGGCAGCGCCGAGGCGCTCCGCGCCCTGCTGCGCGCCGTCGCCGTCTTCGCCGCCGGCGGGCGCGCGGCGCTGACGCGGCTGCCGGGGCGCGAGGCGCAGCGCATCGCGGGCCAGCTGCCCGCCCCCAAGGGCTGAACGCATGTTCGCCGTGGCGCTGGGCGCCGCCATCCTGCTGGCGGTGCTGCTCCTGCTCTACGCCTTCGCCAATGCCCGGCCCGCGGCGGTAAAGACGGCGCTGGTCTGGGGCCTGGGCACGCTCGGCGCGGTCGGCGTCACGGCCATGCTGCTGACGGGGCGCGGCGCCAATGCGCTCTGGGCGCTCATCATGTTCGGGCCGGCGCTGATGCAGGCCTGGCGCGGCTGGCGCGCCCGCCAGACCTTCGGCCGCCCGGCCGAGAGCGGCGAAGCCAGCGGCGTGGAGACCGAGACGCTCGAGATGCGGCTCGACCTCTCGAGCGGCGCCATGTCCGGCCGGGTGCGGCGCGGCGCCTTTGCCGGGCGGGACCTCGCCTCGCTCGACCGCGCCGAATTGATGACGCTGCTCAGCGACTGCCAGGCGATGGATGCGGAGAGCGTGCCGCTCATCGAAGCCTGGCTCGACCGCACCGACCCGGAATGGCGCGACGCGGCGCCGCCGCCCCCGTCTTCCTCGGGCGGGAAGATGACGCGGGCCGAGGCGCTGTCCGTGCTGGGGCTGAGCGAGGGCGCGAGCGTGGAGGAAATCCGCGCCGCGCATCGCCGGCTGATGCAATCGGCGCATCCCGACCGCGGCGGCAGCGACTGGCTGGCCAGCCGGGTGAACGAGGCGCGGGATCTGCTGCTGGGATAGAAGATTGCGGTGCCCGACCGAGGGGCCAGCCCCTCGGGCTCCCCGGCAGGGAACCAGTTCCCTGCACCCTGGTCAGAAAGAGGGGGAAGCCACTGCCCGTTCAGGCCCCCGCCAGCGTCATCCCATCCACGCGGATCGTCGGCGCATCCGTGCCGCGCCGGAACTCCAGGTCATTCGCCGCGCGGATCGCCAGGAACATCTCCGTCAGCTTGCCCGCGATGGTGATCTCGCCCACCGGCTCGGCCAGTTGCCCGTCGCGGATCATGAAGCCCGCCGCACCCCGAGAGTAATCGCCCGTGATGCCGTTCACGCCCATGCCGATCAGCTCGGTGACATAGAGGCCTTCCCGGATATCGGCCATGAGCGCGGCGGGCGTTTCGGCCCCCGGCTCCATCCAGAGATTGGTGGGCGCGGGCCCCGGCGGGCCGCCCGTGCCGCGCGAGGCATGGCCGGTGGTGGCGAGGCCCAGCTGCTTCGCACTCCGCCCATCGAGCAGCCAGGTGGTCAGCACGCCATCCTCGATCAGCGCGCGGCGCTGGCCGGGCTGGCCCTCGCCATCGAAGGGGCGGGAGCGGGGGCCGCGCGCGCGCAGCGGGTCATCCACCACGAAGACGCCGCGCGGCAGGATCCGCTGCCCCATCGCATCCTTCAGGAAGGAGGTGCCGCGCGCGATGGCCGCGCCATTGATCGCGTTCACCAGATGCCCGAGCAGCGAGGAGGCCACGCGCGGGTGATAGACGACGGGGATGCGCGCGCTCTTGGGCCGCGTCGGGTTGAGCCGCGCCACCGCCTGCTCGCCCGCGCGCCGGCCCAGCAGGGCCGCGTCATCCAGGTCCGCGAGATGGGCGGCGCTCGCATAATCATAGTCGCGCTGCATGCCCGTGCCGGTGCCGGCCAGCGCCGTCGCCGAGACGGAATGCGAGGCGCGCGTGTATTCGCCGAAGAAGCCGCGCGAGGTGGCCAGCGCGCGCGTGGCGCGGGACCAACTGGCGGAGGCGCCTTCGCTGTTGGTCACGCCCGGTACGGCGAGTGCGGCTTCCTCCGCCAGCGCCGCACGCGCCAGCAGGGCATCGGCGTCGGGCTCCAGCGCATCGCCAAGGTCGAGCGCGGCGCCGGGCGCCGGCGCGTCCAGCAGCGTGGCCATCGCATCCTCCGGCACCACGCGCGCCATGGCGACGGCGCGTTCGGCCAGCGCCGCGAAGCCGGCGGGCGAGGCATCCGTGCCGCTGACGATCGCGACCCGCTGGCCGATGAAGACGCGCAAGCCGAGATCCGTGCTCTCCGCGCGCTCCAGCTCCTCGATGGCGCCGAGGCGGCGCTGCACGGAGAGCGAGGCGGAATGCACCAGCAGCGCATCGGCCTGCTCGGCCCCCGCGCGGCGGGCGGCCTCCAGCAGGGCGGAGAGGGTCGCCTGGTTGCTCATGCCGCCATCCTCTCCGCGATCTCCGAAAGCCGCATCACCTTGCCGATGGGCCCCATCGTCGCCAGCGTCGGCTTGCCGCGGAAAATGCGGGCCGCGGCGCGGCGCACATCCTCCACCGTGACGGCGGCGATGCGCTGCTTGGTCTCCTCCGTGGGGATGATGCGGCCATGCACCTGCAGATGCCGCGCGATCTGCTCGCAGCGTGACCCCGTCGATTCCAGCGACATGAGCAGCGAGGCCCGCAGCTGCGCCTTGGCCCGCGCCAGCTCCTCCTCCGTCACGTCGAGCTGCACGCGGCGCAGTTCCTCGATGGCCACCGGCAGCAGCTCCGCCACCTGGTCCTCGCCCGTGCCGGCATAGAGCGCGAAGACGCCCGCATCATCATAGGGGTGCGCGAAGGAATAGATGGAATAAACGAGGCCGCGCTTCTCGCGGATTTCCTGGAACAGCCGCGAGGACATGCCGCCGCCCAGCAGCGTCGAGAGCAGCATCACCGGGAAGTGATCGGGGTCGGTGTAATGCGTGGAGGGGAAGCCCAGCACGAGATGCACCTGGTCCAGCTCGCGCTCCTCGCGGAACTCGGAGCCCACATAGCGCGCGGGCTCGGGCGCATGCGGCGTCACGGCCGGCAGGTCGCGGAAATGCTCGCCCACCATCGTGAGCAGCGCGTCGTGATCCAGCGCGCCGGCGGCGGCGACGACCATGCGCGAGGGGCCGTAATGCCGCGCCATGTATTGCGTCAGCGCCTCGCGCGGCATCTTCGCGATGATCTCCTCCGTGCCCAGCGTGGGGCGGCCCATCGCCTGGTCGGGGAAGCAGGCATGCTGGAAGTGATCGAAGATGATGTCGTCCGGCGTGTCGTTCGCCTGGCCGATCTCCTGCAGGATCACGCCGCGCTCGCGCTCCAGCTCCTCGGGCGTGAGGGTGGAATGGCAGAGGATGTCGCCGATGATGTCGGCGGCCAGGCCCACATCCTCCTTCAGCACCTTGCAGTAATAGGCGGTGTTCTCGCGCGCCGTGTAGGCGTTGATATGGCCGCCCACATTCTCGATCTCGCGCGCGATGGCGGGCGCGTCGCGTCGCGCCGTGCCCTTGAAGGCCATGTGCTCGAGGAAATGGGAGGCGCCGTTCTCCTCGGCCGTCTCGTTGCGCGTGCCGGCATGCACATAGGCACCGATCGAGACGGTCTCGACGCGGGGCATATGCTCGCTGGCGACGATCAGGCCGCTGGGCAGGCGGGTGAGGCGGACGGTTTCGTTCATGCGGTTCCTTGAAGGGTTACGCGGCGTTGCGGCGGCTGTGCTGGCGCACGAAGCCCTGCGCATCGGCAAGGTCATTGGGCAGGACGGTGAAGCGCTCGGGGCGCTCATAGAGATCAGCCAGCGCGGGCGGCAGCGGCGGATGCACGCCGGTGGCGCGCTGCACCGCATCCGGGAATTTCGCCGGATGCGCCGTGGCGGCGATGATCACCGGCATGTGCGGATCCGCCGGCGCGCAGGCCCGCGCGGCCGCGGTGCCGATGGCGGTGTGCGGATCGGCCAGATAGCCCGCGGCCTGATGCAGATGCGCGATCTCGGCCAGCGTGCCGGCATCATCCAGCATGAAGCCCTGGAAGTGCTGCGTCGCTTCCCGCCAGGCCGCATCGGGGATGGGCATGCGGCCCGTCGCGCGGAAGCCCTGCATCTGCGCGGCGGTGGCCTTGGCGTCGCGGCCCAGCAGCTCGAAGAGCAGCCGTTCGAAATTGCTGCTCACCTGGATGTCCATCGACGGCGAGAGCGAGGGCTCCACCGCCCGCGCGCTCATGTCGTTGGAGACGAGGAAGCGCGTCAGGATGTCGTTGCGGTTGGACGCCACGATGAACTTCGCGATGGGCAGGCCCATGCGCTTCGCCGCCCAGGCGGCCAGCACATTGCCGAAGTTCCCGGTGGGCACGGAGACCGCCACCTCGCGGTCCGGCGCGCCGAGCGCGAGCGCCGAGGCCACATAATAGGGAATCTGCGCCGCGATCCGCGCCCAGTTGATGGAGTTGACGGCGGCGAGCTTCATCTCGGCCCGGAACGGCGCATCCACGAACATCGCCTTCACCAGGTCCTGGCAGTCGTCAAAGCTGCCCTGGATGGCGAGGTTGGCGACATTGGGTGAGAGCACCGTTGTCATCTGCCGGCGCTGCACCTCGCTGGTGCGGCCCTCGGGGTGGAGGATGACGATATCCACCGCCGCGCGGTCGCGGCAGGCCTCGATGGCGGCGGACCCCGTGTCGCCGCTGGTGGCGCCCACGATGGTGATGCGCTCGCCGCGCTTGGCCAGCACGTGATCAAACAGACGGCCGAGCAGCTGCAGCGCCACATCCTTGAAGGCGAGCGTCGGCCCATGGAACAGCTCCAGCGCGAAGTCGCGCGGCCCGAGCTGCACCAGCGGCACCACGGCCGGGTGGCGGAAGCTCGCATAGGCGGCGGTGGTCAGGCCGCGCAACTCCTCAAGCGTCAGGGCATCGCCCACGAAGCGGTGCAGGATGCGGGCCGAAAGCTCCGCATAGGGCAGGCCGCGCAATTCGCGCCATTCGGCGGGCGAAAGCTGCGGCCAGGATTCAGGCAGGAAGAGACCGCCATCCTCGGCGAGGCCGGCGAGCAGGACATCCTCGAAGCCGCGCGGGGCGGCTTCGCCACGGGTGGAGACATAGCGCATGGGAGAGAGGTTTAGTCCCTGGCCGCGCCCAAGGGTAGCTAGGCCTTCTTCGCCAGCTTGCGCGCCAGCAGATAGCCGAGGCCCCCACCGATAGGCCCGGCCGGCAGGACCAGCAGCCAGCCCATATGCACCCCCTGCGCGATGGCGATGAAGCCAAGGCCGAGCAGCAACCCGCCCACCAGGCTGCCCACCACGCCGGCCGTCAGGCCCAGGACCAGGATTTCTTCGCGCGTCGCCATGGCCCCGAGTAGGGGTTGCGCCCCCGGTTTGACAAGGGCCGGCGGAGGACCTAGACCGCCCCCATTCCTGGGAACGAGGACGCGCCTTCGGGGCGTGCGCCCGCTTTTGCCCGCCAGGGCGAAGGACTACCGGGACAACCCGCTGGGCTGAGAACGGCCCCGCCTGATGAAGAAGGCCGGACGCCGCAATGGCGCCGGGAAGCAGCGCATGACCAAGCGCCTTGCCAGCAAGTACAAGATCAACCGCCGCCTGGGCGAGAACCTCTGGGGCCGCGCCAAGAGCCCGGTCGTCAAGGCCCGCAAGGGCGAGCAGGGTGCGCGCACCTACGGCCCCGGCCAGCACGGCCAGCGCCGCAAGAACAAGCCGACCGATTTCGGCATCCAGCTGATGGCGAAGCAGAAGCTGAAGGGCTACTACGCCAATATCGGCGAGAAGCAGTTCCGCAAGTATTACGACGAGGCCGTGCGCCGGAAGGGCGACACCTCCGAGAACCTGATCGACCTGCTGGAGCGCCGGCTGGACACCATCATCTACCGCATGAAGTTCGCGGTGACCCCCTTCGCCGCCCGCCAGTTCGTGAACCACGGCCATGTGCTCGTGAACGGCAAGCGCGTGAACATTCCGAGCTACAGCGTGCGCGACACCGACACCATCGAGGTGAAGGAGAAGTCGAAGCAGCTGACCATGGTGCTCGACGCCGCCCAGGAAGCCGGCCGCGACGTGCCGGAATATATCGAGGTGGATCACCGCGCGATGCGCGGCCGCATCCTGCGCACGCCGAAGTTCAGCGACGTGCCGTATCCGGTCCAGATGGAACCGAACCTGGTCGTCGAGTTCTACTCGCGCTGATGAGTGTCGGGGCGGGGGCTTCGGCGCCCGCCCCCCTCCACCATGGCCACCGAGAAGCAGCGCATGCTCGCGGGCCAGAACTACCGGCCCGATGACCCGGAGTTGCAGGCCGAACAGGCCGCGACCCTCGCCTGGCTCGGCCGCTACAACGCCTCCCACACGCTCACCGCCGAAGCGCGCCACGCCCTGCTGGCCGAGCGCCTCGCGCATGTCGGCCCCGGCGCCGTCATCCGCCCGCCCTTCCATTGCGACTACGGCTTCAACATCCGCCTCGGCGCCGGCGCCTTCCTCAACTTCAACGTGGTGATCCTCGACGTGGTGGAGGTCACGATCGGCGATCGCGCGCAGATCGGCCCCGCCGTGCAGATCTACGCCGCCGACCATCCGCGCGATGCCGCCACGCGCCGCGCCGGGCTGGAGTTCGGCCGGCCGGTGCGCATCGGCGCCGATGCCTGGATCGGCGGCGGCGCCATCCTGCTGCCAGGTGTGACCATCGGCGAGGGCGCGGTGGTGGGTGCGGGCAGCGTCGTCACGCGCGACATCCCCGCCGGCGCCATCGTCATGGGCAACCCCGCACGCTCCCGGAGCGGTTGACGCGCCCCCCGCTTCGGCGGCACACGCAGTCCATGCCCATCCCGCAGCAGATCCCGCAACGCGATGTCCTCGAGGCGCTCGTCCGGGCGACCCATATCAGCTTCCTGGGGCGCTCGGTGGACGCCACCTGGCTCGCCGCCTTCACCGAGGAATTGCTGCGCCGCGGCGCCACGGAATCCCTGGACGAGGTCGTCACCGACTTCATCCGCATCATCTACACGAGTCCCGAGGCGCAGAACCGGCTGATGACGACGCTGGGGGGCCGCGGCATGGAGGCGATCATCGCCCCCGGCCTCGCCTCCCGCCCCTCGCCGCTCGCCTGCATCGGCGCTGGCTGCGTGCCGCGCGTCGCCGGCATGCTCAAGCGCGCCGGGCTGCGCCGCTGGGCCGGCCCCTTCGACTGGATGACCATCCCGGCCGAGGCGGTGCGCGACTCCATCGTGGATGACTGCGCCGGGCTGCTCATGGCCTCGGAATACGAGCCCATCCCGCTGGAGGACCGCCCGCCCGAGAGCGACGGCCATCTCTGCCGCCACATGCGCCTCTCCGACCTCTACGGCGAGACGATCTTCCACCATTTCGACCCCTCGGAGCCCACGGGCTATGCGAGCCTGGAGCGCGCGACGCTGCGCTTCCGCGAGGCGCTGCGCGGCCTGCACGGCAAGCTGCTGCTGCAGGTGGTGGAGGAGAATGCGAACAGCGTCGCCACCTTCGCCGACACGGCCGACATGCTCGACCGTTCCGCGCGCGGCGTGATCCTGGTGACGATCGCGCTGGTGGAAGGCGCCCCGCCCGGCCCCTTCCCGGAGATGGAGCTGGGCCAGGCGCGCGGCGTGCACCGCTACCTGCGCGCGCGCACGGTCTCCGAGCAGGAGGGCATCGCCTTCACCGACCCGCTGGATGAGATCGTCCTGCTGCGCGGCGCGCTCGCCGCCCCGCAGATCAGCAAGATGTGAGCGCCCCCCTCATGGAGCGGGCGCACCTACGACGAATGCGAGGCGAATAGCCGAGCCGGATCGCTTCAGCGATCCGAAGCCCAGGCGGCGGAGCCGCCGCGTCGTGCCGAAGGCACGCCTCCGGCGTGACGCGCCTGAGGGCGTAGATTAAGCCTCAGCCTTGGTCGCGATGCCCTTTTCCTTCAGCATCGCCTGCAGCTCGCCCGACTGGAACATCTCCATCACGATGTCGCAGCCGCCCACGAACTCGCCCTGCACATAGAGCTGCGGGATGGTCGGCCAGTTGGTGTAGGCCTTGATCCCCTCGCGGATCTCCATGTCCTCCAGCACGTTCACGCCCTTGAAGGGCACGCCCACATGGCTGAGGATCTGCACGACCCGGGCCGAGAAGCCGCATTGCGGGAAGACCGGCGTGCCCTTCATGTAGAGCACCACGGGGTTGCCCTTGATGTCCGCCTCGATGCGGGCGGTGACGTCGTCGCTCATCCTGGAAGTTCCTTTTCGCGGTTCATTCAATCGGGCGCGCTGGTCTGCAGCGCGAGGGCATGCAGCACGCCGCCCATGCGGCCTTGCAGCGCGGCATAGACGATCTGGTGCTGCTTGACGCGGGAGACGCCGCGGAAGCTCTCCGAAATCACCTTGGCGGCATAGTGGTCGCCATCGCCGGCCAGATCCTCGATCGTCACCTGGGCATCGGGCAGGGCCGATTTGATCAGCGCCTCGATTTCGGCCGGTTGCATCGGCATGGTGTTCAGACCCCCTCCATCAAGCGCGGCAGCGTCGCCTCATGCGCCGCCACCAGATTGGAGACCGATATGGTCCCCTTTCCGCTGAGAACCAAGTCCCCTCCGCCCGATTCTCCGAGCTTGCGCGCCGGCACCCCGGCGGCCTTGGCGGCGGCGAGGAAGCCGGCCGCATCGGTGACGGCGACGACGTAGCGCGACTGGTCCTCGCCGAACCAGAAACCGTGATCGCCCGCACCCTCCAGCGTGGCCCCCACGCCCGAGGCCATGCACATCTCGGCCACGGTCACCAGCAGCCCGCCATCCGCGCAGTCATGGCAGGCACGCACCGCGCCCGAGAGGATCTGCCCGCGCACGAAATCGCCATTGCGGCGCTCGGCCGCCAAATCCACCGGCGGCGGCGCGCCCTCCTCCCGGCCCGCGATCTCACGCAGCCAGAGGGATTGCCCGAGCCAGCCTTCCGTCTCGCCCACCAGGATGATGCTGGCGCCCTGCGGCATGCCGAGGCCCACCGCCTGCGCCACATCCTCCAGCACGCCCACGCCGCCGATGGCCGGCGTCGGCAGGATCGCGCGGCCCTCCGTCTCGTTGTAGAGCGAGACATTGCCGCTGATCACCGGGAAGTCGAGCGCATTGCAGGCCGCTGCCATGCCGCGCACGGCCGAGGCGAATTGCCCCATGATCTCGGGCTTCTCCGGATTGCCGAAATTCATGTTGTCGGTGATGGCGCGCGGCAAGGCGCCGACCGCCGTGATGTTCCGCCAGGCCTCCGCCACAGCCTGCATGCCGCCCGCATGCGGGTCCGCCTGGCAATAGCGCGGCGTGCAATCCGTGGTCATCGCGAGCGCGCGGACATGATCCTCGATGCGCACCACGGCGGCATCGGCCTGGCCAGGCCGCTTGGCCGTCTGCCCGCCCACCTGGGCGTCATACTGGTCCCAGATCCAGCGGCGCGAGCAGAGGTCGGGGCTCGCCACCAGCTTCTCCAGCGCGGCGATGGGGCCGATCGGGTCCGCGATCTCGCTCGCCTTCAGCACCGGCAGCTTGGGGGTCTCGGCGGTCGGGCGGCGATAGAGCGGTGCTTCGGATTCGAGCGGCGCCAGCGGGATATCGGCCTCGATCTTGCCGTGATGCGTGATGACGATGCGCCCAGTATCGGTCAGCTTGCCGACGACGGCGAAATCCAGTTCCCACTTGCGGAAGATGGCCTCGGCCTGCGCCTCGCGCCCGGGCTTGAGCACCATGAGCATGCGCTCCTGGCTTTCGCTCAGCATCATCTCATAGGCGGTCATGCCGGTCTCGCGCTGCGGCACGGCGCCCATGTCCATCTCGATGCCCATGCCGCCCTTGCCGGCCATCTCGACGCCCGAGCTGGTCAGCCCCGCGGCCCCCATGTCCTGGATCGCGACGATCGCATCCGTCGCCATCAGCTCCAGGCAGGCCTCGATCAGCAGCTTCTCCGCAAACGGGTCGCCGATCTGCACCGTGGGCCGCTTCTCCTCCGAATCCGCGCTGAATTCGGTGGAGGACATGGTGGCGCCATGAATGCCGTCCCGCCCCGTCTTGGAGCCGACATAGACCACCGGATTGCCCACGCCGGTCGCCGCCGCCGTGAAGATCCGGTCCTCCTTCAGGATGCCGACCGTCATGGCGTTCACCAGCGGGTTGCCATTATAGGCCGGGTGGAAATTCACCTCGCCGCCCACCGTCGGCACGCCCACGCAATTGCCATAGCCGCCAATGCCGCGCACCACGCCATCCAGGATGCGCCGCGTGCGCGGCAGGGCGGGATCGCCGAAGCGCAGCGCGTTGAGGTTCGCGATCGGCCGCGCCCCCATGGTGAAGACATCGCGCAGGATGCCGCCCACCCCCGTGGCCGCGCCATTATAGGGCTCGATGAAGCTCGGATGGTTGTGGCTTTCCATCTTGAAGACGGCGGCCAACCCCTCGCCGATCGCGATCACCCCCGCATTCTCGCCCGGCCCCACCAGCACCCAGGGCGCCTTGGTCGGCAGCTCCCGCAGCCAGACGCGGCTCGACTTGTAAGAGCAATGCTCGCTCCACATGACCGAGAAGATGCCAAGCTCGGTCAGCGTCGGCGTGCGGCCGAGAATGGCCAGCGCGCGCTGGTATTCATCCGGCTTCAGGCCGAATTCGCCGGCGAGCTGGGCGGCGCGCTCGGGCGCGAGAGGGGGGACGCGGTCGGTTGTCATCCGGCGTTTGTCATGCGGGGCGGGCGGCTTGTCCAGCCGCCTCACGGCATGGCGAGCCTGACGCAGCGCGGGATATGGCGCCGCCCGGTCGCGGCGCTGAAGAGGCGGATATAGGTGCGGCCCATCTTGCGCCACCAGCGGCGGAAGCGGCGGGGCTCCGGATCTTCGAACTTGCGTTGGAACAGCTCGACCAGGGTTTTGGACAAATCCGGATCGGGCAGCAGCCAGGGCGGCCCAGGCAGGGCTTCGAGAAGCTGCAACCGTCTCGCCAGCACAATGATGCGCAATCCGACGAGCTTCGCCGCCCGTCGCGCGCCCCGGAAGATCAGCCGGCGGAGCTGCTGCAACGGGTGGCGGGGACCCAGGTCATGCAGCGCCTCCAGCAGATGCTCCCAGAACCCGCCATGGCATAGCCTGCGGAAATGCCGCGAGACGGTGCCGGGCGGGCCATAGCGTTCGGGCAATTCCCGCCACGGGCTGTCGGTGGAGAGCAGGAAGAGGATGGCGTTCATGCGCTCGCGCAGATCCACCATCTTGCGGCCTGCGGGGCTGGCCTTCTGCGCCAGGACATAGGGGCGCAGGGCGTCCCATTGTCGGTCTGAGAGGGCGGAGAAGGGGACGCGCTGTTGCATCCCAGGAAACTATGCCTAATCAACCGCAAAAGTCAAGGAAATCGGGGAGCCACGGGCTCCCCGAACCCCTGCGGCAACCGGCGCGCTTGCGGTGCGGCTCGTTCCGGAGATCAGCGATATTCGGAAAGCGGGGGTGGGTGGTGGAGCCAGGCGGAATCGAACCGCCGACCTCTTGAATGCCATTCAAGCGCTCTACCAACTGAGCTATGGCCCCCCAAGGCTTCCTTGCGGAAGTCACCCCGTCGGGAGTGCGGCCGTATAACCACCCCGCGCGCGCCCCGCAACCCACCCCCCAGCGCTTTTTCGCATGCCTCCCCTGTGCCCTTTCGCACACCTCGCGGCGAAGCTACTTTCCCGCCACCCCATGATGAGGAAGTGACGATGCGAAAGGTTTACGCCGACGCCACGGCCGCCCTGGCCGGGCTGCTGCGCGACGGGATGGTGATCCATTCCGGCGGTTTCGGACTCTGCGGCATCCCCGCGATGCTGATCGACGCCGTGAAGGAATCCGGCGTGAAGGACCTCACCGTCGTCTCCAACAATTGCGGCATTGACGATGTCGGCCTCGGCAAGCTGCTCCGCACCCGCCAGATCAAGAAGATGATCGCGAGCTATGTGGGCGAGAATGCGGAATTCGCCCGCCAGTTCCTCGCCGGCGAGCTCGAGATCGAGTTCAACCCCCAGGGCACGCTGGCAGAGCGCATCCGCGCCGGCGGCGCGGGCATCCCCGCCTTCTTCACCAAGACCGGCGTCGGCACCGCCGTCGCCGAGGGCAAGCCCACCCAGGTGTTTGACGGCGAGACCTATCTGATGGAGCGAGGCATCTTCGCCGACCTCGCGCTGGTTCACGCCTGGAAGGGCGATACCGAGGGCAATCTCGTCTACCGCCGCACCGCGCGGAACTTCAACCCGATGATGGCGACCGCGGCCAAGGTGACGGTCGCGCAGGTCGAGCACCTGGTGCAGCCGGGCGAGATTGACCCCGACCACATCATCACCCCCGGCGTCTTCGTGAAGCGGATCATCCAGCTGCCCAGCGGCTATGAGAAGCTGATCGAGAACCGGACCGTCCGGCCCAAAGCCGCTTGATGTTGTTGATGCCCTCAAGCGCCGGGCGCCGGCTCCGCCGGCTTGGCTTCGCGCCGCGACTGGCGCGCCAGCCCCGCGCGCGGTCTGGGCGCGGCGGCCGCTCTGCGGCCGCATCCTTCCTGTTCGGCGCCTTGGCCTGCCCTGGCGCCCTTCCCCATCTCTCTCCCTGAGGACCCCTCCCATGCCCTGGACCCGTGACCAGATGGCCGCCCGCGCGGCCCGCGAATTGCAGGATGGCTTCTACGTCAATCTCGGCATCGGCATCCCGACGCTGGTCGCCAACCACATCCCGCCCGGCATCTCCGTGCAGCTGCAAAGCGAGAACGGCATGCTCGGCATCGGCCCCTTCCCCGAGGAAGGGACGGAAGACGCCGACATCATCAATGCCGGCAAGCAGACCGTCTCCATGCTGCCCACCACCAGCATCTTCAGCAGCGCCGACAGCTTCGCGATGATCCGCGGCGGCCACATTGATCTCTCGATCCTCGGCGCGCTCCAGGTGGCCCAGAATGGCGACCTCGCGAACTGGATGATCCCGGGGAAGATGGTGAAGGGCATGGGCGGCGCCATGGACCTCGTCGCCGGCGTGAAGCGCGTCATCGTGCTGATGGAGCACACGGCCGGCGGCAAGCCCAAGCTGCTCAAGTCCTGCCAGCTGCCGCTCACCGGCCAGCGCGTGGTGGACATGGTGGTGACCGAGCTCGCGGTCTTCTCCATTGATCGCCGCGGCGATGCCGGCATGCGCCTGGTCGAGCTCGCCCCCGAGGTGACGCTGGACGAACTCCGCGCCAAGACCGAGGCGGATTTCCACGCCTGACACACGCATGGCCTGGCTGAGGCGCTATTGGCTGGAGGTGACGCTGGCAACCCTGCTGGCGTTGCCCTGGCTCTCGCTCTTCGGCCTGGGCTCGCTCTGGCTCTGGCAGAATGGCCGGGTCATTGACTGGGCGCTGGCGGCGGCGGCGCTCAGCATCCTCGGCGTGCCGCTGCGCATCCTGGTGCGCCGCCGCGCCGAGCGCCGCATGGCGGAAATGAAGGCCGAGGACGCCTTCCCCACCGATGCCTGGAACACCGAGGAAAGCGAGGCCTGGGCCAAGGTCCAGGCCCTCGCCCAGCGCACCGAGCCGCTCGACCTCGATGACCGCGCCCGCGCGGAAGCCCTCGCCTGGGAGGTGGTGGAACTCGTCGCCAATCATTTCCACCCGGGCCAGGCCGACCCCATGGCCCGCGTCACCCTGCCCGAGGCCCTGCTGCTGACCGAGCAGGTGGCCCGCCGCCTGCGCCGCTGGGTGATGCAATGGCCGGGTGCGACCCGGATTCGCATCAGCGATGCCCTCTGGGCGCAGCGCATGGTGGACCGCTACGGCGCCGGCGCCAGGGCCGCCTATAATATCGGCGAGACGCTCTACCGCGTCGGCCGCATGATCAATCCGCTGCAGGCCGCGGCGCAGGAGGCCGCGCGCTACGCCGCCGGCACCACCGGCAGCTTCCTCAGCGAGAACATGCGCCGCCGCGCCACCACCCAGCTCATCCAGGAGACCGGCCGCGCCGCGATCGATCTCTATTCGGGGCGACTCCGCCTGTCCTCCAGCGAACTCGCCGCCCTGGCCCGCGCCGATGCCGAGACGGCCGAGCCCGAGGCCCCGCTGCGCGTCCTGCTCGCCGGCCAGGCCGGCGCGGGCAAGTCCGCGCTGCTCAACGCCCTGGCCGGCACGCCCCGCGCCCGCCCCGGCAAGCGCGTGCTGGAACATCTGGTCGAGTCGCCCGGCCGCCCGCCGCTGAACATCGCCGACATGCCCTCGCTCACCACGCCCGCGGCCTTCCTGCGCGAGGCGGTGCGGGCGGATGTCATCCTCTATGTCGCCGCCGCCGATGCGCCCGACCGCGCGCCGGACCAGGCGGCGCTGGCGGCGCTGGCCGCCTGGGCCGGTCAGAAGACCCGCCTGCGCCCGCCGCCGCTCCTGGTCGCGATGACGCGGACCGATCTTGCCCCACGCGCGACGGCGGAGGCCCTGGCCGAGACCCTGGCCGTGCCGGAAGCGGGCATCATCCCCCTCGCCCTGCCCGCGACGGGCCTGGAGCGACTCTGGGCGGCGCTGGTCGCGGCGCAGGATGCGGGCCGCCTCTCGCGCCATGAACGCCTGCTGGAGGAGGCAGCCTCGCCCGGCCTGGCCGCGGAAGCGGGGCAGGCGCTGCGCGGCGGCTGGGGCCTGGTGCGCGGCCTGCTGCGGCGCGACGAAACACCGCGAAAATAACGCCGCGCGACACGCCTGAATCCGCGTCCCGCTTGGTTGCGGTGCGGAAAAGCCTGTGGTAGTGCGCCCTCGCCTTGCCAGGATGCTCTTGGCGGCTAACCCCAGGAACAGGACCGGGACCCCAGGTGGCTGCCGAAACCATTTCCTTGAACGCCCACCAGACCGGTGGAGTTGCCGAGCGTTACGCGCTCGCCCTCCTCAGCATCGCCGATGATGCGCGCGCGAGCGACCCGTCTGCCGTGGACCGCATCGCCGCCGACGTGGAGGGCCTGCTTTCCCTCTGGCAGAACGATGCCGATTTCCGCGCCTTCCTGGCCGATCCGCGCAACGGCGCCGCCGTCCAGCAGGCGACCGTCTTCGCCATCATCGAGAAGGCCGGCATCGGCGCCGAGGTGCGCAAGCTGATGGGCGTGCTCATCGCCAATCGCCGCCTCAGCCAGTTCCCGGCCGTCGCCACCGCCTTCGGCGCCAAGCTCGCCGAGCGCCGGGGCCAGCAGGTCGCCGCCGTCACCACCGCTTTCCCGCTGACCGACACGCAGCGCGCGCAGATCACCGCGCGCCTGACCGAGGCCGGTTTCTCGGGCGTCAAGCTGGCCGAGACCGTGGACAGCAGCATCCTGGGCGGGCTCATCGTCCGCATCGGATCGCGGCTCTACGACAACAGCCTCAAGTCGAAACTGCAGCGTTTGCAATATGCCATGAAGGGAGCCGCCTGAGATGGAAATCCGTCCGGCCGAAATTTCCGAAATCCTGAAGCAGCAGATCGCGAGCTTCGACGCTTCCGCGAACGTTGCCGAGGTCGGCACCGTGCTGACGGTGGGTGACGGCATCGCCCGCGTCTATGGCCTGCAGAACGTGATGGCCGGCGAGCTGGTGGATTTCCCCGCCTCCGGCGTGAAGGGCATGGCCCTGAACCTCGAGACCGACAATGTCGGCGTCGTGATCTTCGGCTCCGACCTCTCGGTGCGTGAGGGCGACACGGTCAGCCGCACCGGCGCCATCGTGGACGTGCCCGTCGGCAAGGGCCTGCTGGGTCGCGTCGTGGATGGCCTCGGCAACCCGATCGACGGCAAGGGCCCGCTCACCGATGTGACGCGCCAGCGCGCCGAGCTGAAGGCCCCGGGCATCATCCCCCGCAAGTCCGTGCATGAGCCGATGCAGACCGGCATCAAGGCGATTGACGCCCTGATCCCCATCGGCCGTGGCCAGCGCGAGCTGATCATCGGTGACCGCCAGACCGGCAAGACCGCCGTCATCGTGGACACCATCATCAACCAGAAGACCATCAACGCCGGCGATGACGAGAGCAAGAAGCTCTACTGCATCTACGTCGCGGTCGGTCAGAAGCGCTCCACCGTCGCCCAGCTCGTGAAGACGCTGGAAGAGCAGGGCGCCCTCGAATACTCCATCATCGTCGCCGCCACCGCCTCCGACCCGGCGCCGATGCAGTTCCTGGCGCCCTACACCGGCTGCGCCATGGGCGAGTTCTTCCGCGACAACGGCATGCACGCGGTCATCTTCTACGACGACCTGTCCAAGCAGGCCGTCGCCTACCGCCAGATGTCGCTGCTGCTGCGCCGTCCGCCGGGCCGCGAGGCCTATCCGGGCGACGTGTTCTACCTGCACTCCCGCTTGCTCGAGCGTGCGGCGAAGATGGGCGATGAGGCCGGCAACGGCTCGCTCACCGCGCTGCCGGTCATCGAGACCCAGGCCGGTGACGTCTCGGCCTACATTCCGACCAACGTGATTTCGATCACGGACGGCCAGATCTTCCTGGAGACGGAGCTCTTCTTCAAGGGCATCCGCCCCGCCGTGAACGTCGGGCTCTCGGTCAGCCGCGTCGGTTCCGCCGCGCAGATCAAGGCGATGAAGCAGGTGGCCGGCAAGATCAAGCTGGAGCTGGCGCAGTACCGCGAGATGGCCGCCTTCGCCCAGTTCTCCTCGGACCTCGACGCCTCCACCCAGGCCCTGCTGAACCGCGGCGCCCGCCTGACCGAGCTGCTGAAGCAGCCGCAGTTCAAGCCGGTTCCGGTCGAGGAGCAGGTGATCGCCATCTTCGCCGGCACGCGCGGCTATCTCGACAAGCTGCCGCTGAACAAGGTGGGCGAGTTCGAAGGCCGTCTGCTCTCCGAGCTGAAGGCGACCGCGCCCGACATCGTGGCCAGCATCCGCAACGACCGCGAGATCAAGAAGGACACGGAAGCGAAGCTGGTGGCCTTCCTCGACGGCTTCGTGAAGACCTTCGGCTGAGCCACTGACATGGCCACGTTGAAAAGCCTGCGCCTGCGGATCAACAGCGTGAAATCCACGCGGAAGATCACGCAGGCCATGAAGATGGTGGCCGCCGCCAAGCTGCGCCGCGCGCAGACCCAGGCCGAGGCCGCCCGTCCTTACGCCGAGCGCATGGAGCGCATGCTGGCCTCGCTCGGCGCTTCCGTTGCCGGCTCGCCGGATGCGCCGAAGCTGCTCGTCGGCACCGGCGCGGACAAGGTCCACCTGTTGGTCGTCGTCACGGCCGAGCGCGGCCTTTGCGGCGGCTTCAACACCAATGTCGGCCGCTTCACCCGCACCACGGTGCGTGCGCTGGAGGCCGAGGGCAAGACGGTGAAGATCATCACCGTCGGCCGCAAGGGCGCCGTCTACCTCAAGCGCGAATTCGGCAGCCGCTTCGTGGGCGAATACAGCTTCGCCAACAAGAAGCGCATCGGCTTCGAGGACGCGTCGGAGGTCACCTCCCGCATCAGCGAGATGCTGGAGGCGGGCGAGTTCGACGTCTGCACCCTCATCTACAACCGCTTCAAGAACGTCATCAGCCAGACCCCCGTGGGCCAGCAGCTGATTCCGGCCCCCATGCCGGAAGCGACGGGCGACAGCGGCATGCTCTACGAGTTCGAGCCGACGGAAGAAGAGATTCTCGCGCGCATCCTGCCGCAGAACCTCGCCATCCAGCTCTATCGCGCGCTGCTCGAGAACCAGGCCGGTTTCTACGGCAGCCAGATGACCGCCATGGACAACGCCACGCGCAATGCGGGCGAGATGATCAACAAGCTCACGCTGAACTACAACCGGACACGTCAGGCCAACATCACCAAGGAGCTGATCGAGATCATCTCCGGTGCCGAAGCCGTCTGATCACGCCATAAAGGATTTCGCCCGATGAAGAACAATGTCGGTCAGGTGACGCAGGTGCTCGGCGCCGTGGTGGACGTGCAGTTCCCCGCCGAACTTCCCGCGATCATGAACGCGCTGACGCTGCAGATCGGCGAGCAGAAGCTCGTCCTCGAAGTGGCGCAGCATCTGGGCGAGCGCACGGTGCGCTGCATCGCCATGGACACGACGGACGGCCTGGTGCGCGGCACGGAAGTGACCGACACGGGTGCGGGCATCTCCGTCCCCGTCGGCCCCGCCACGCTCGGCCGCATCCTGAACGTGATCGGCGAGCCGATCGACGAGCGCGGCCCCGTCGGCTCCACCATGTTCTACCCGATCCACCGCGAAGCGCCCGCCTTCGAGGAGCAGGCCACCGCGGCCGAGATTCTCGTCACCGGCATCAAGGTGATCGACCTGCTGGCCCCCTACCTGAAGGGCGGCAAGATCGGCCTCTTCGGCGGCGCCGGCGTGGGCAAGACGGTCACCATCCAGGAGCTCATCAACAACATCGCCAAGGGCCATGGCGGCGTGTCCGTCTTCGCCGGCGTGGGTGAGCGCACGCGCGAGGGCAATGACCTCTACCACGAGATGATCGACGCCGGCGTCATCAAGCTCGGCGACGGCAACACGGACGGCTCCAAGGTGGCCCTCGTGTACGGCCAGATGAACGAGCCGCCGGGTGCGCGCGCCCGCGTCGCCCTCTCCGGCCTCTCGATGGCGGAATACTTCCGCGACGAGCAGGGCCAGGACGTGCTCTTCTTCATCGACAACATCTTCCGCTTCACCCAGGCCGGCGCGGAAGTGTCCGCGCTGCTGGGCCGTATCCCCTCCGCGGTGGGCTATCAGCCGACGCTGTCGACGGACATGGGCGCCCTGCAGGAGCGCATCACCTCCACCAAGAAGGGTTCGATCACTTCGGTGCAGGCCATCTACGTGCCCGCCGACGACCTGACCGACCCGGCGCCCGCCACCTCCTTCGCGCACCTGGATGCCACGACGGTGCTCAACCGCTCCATCGCGGAGCTGGGCATCTTCCCGGCGGTGGACCCGCTCGACTCCACCTCGCGCGCCATGGACCCGCGCATCGTGGGCGAGGAGCACTACAAGACCGCCCGTGAGGTGCAGAAGATCCTGCAGACCTACAAGTCGCTGCAGGACATCATCGCCATCCTGGGCATGGACGAGCTCTCGGAAGAGGACAAGCTGATCGTGGCGCGCGCGCGCAAGATCCAGCGCTTCCTCAGCCAGCCCTTCCATGTGGCCGAGGTCTTCACCGGCACGCCGGGCGTCTTCGTGAAGCTCGAGGACACGATCCGCAGCTTCGCCGCGATCTGCAACGGCGAGTATGACCACCTGCCGGAAGCCGCCTTCTACATGGTCGGCACGATTGAAGAGGCTGCCAAGAAGGCGGAGACGTTGAAGCAGGCGGCCTGAGGCAGCCTCTTCAATCGTTGTTTTCTGGCGCCCTCAGGCGCCGGGCGCGGCCTCCGGCCGCTTGGCTTCGCCGCGCGACTGTCGCGCGGATGGGTAACTCAGTTGGGCGGCGCCGGCCGCTTTGCGGCCGGATCCTCCTGGGGCAGTGCGCAGTTGGCAGCTGCCCCGTTTGACGGGGAAGATTGATGGCCACGTTTCAGCTTGAACTCGTCTCGCCGGAGAAGCTCCTGCTCTCCCGTCCGGTGGAGATGGTCGTCATTCCCGCCGCCGAGGGCGAGATGGGCGTGCTGCCCGGCCATGCGCCGATGATCGTCGCACTCCGCGGCGGCACCATCCGCGTCACCGAGGGCGGCCGCGAGACCGATCGCCTCTTCGTGGCCGGCGGCTTCGCCGAAGTGACGCCGGAGCGCGTCACCGTCCTGGCCGATGAAGCGACCCCCGTGGCCGAACTCTCCAAGGCCGAGGCCGATCGCCGCATCGCCACCGCCGAAGCCGCCTACAACGCCGCCGCGATGGACACGCCCGAGAAGCGCGACGCCGCCATGGCCACGCTGCTCGCCATGCGCGCCATGCGCGAGGTCGCCGAAGCGGCGTGATTTAACGGCATCGAGGCGAAGCCTCGATGCCCCTCAGACGCCGGGCGCGCGGCCTCCGCCGCGCTTGGCTTCGGAATGCTGAAGCATTCCGCCGGCCGCACGTGCGGCCGGATTCTCGCGGGGCAGTTTCCACAATTGGAAGTTTGTGCCGCGGCCCGCGTCCCCCACGCCACATCCCGTGGCTTTTCCGCCACCTGCCGCTTGATCTCATCCCTCGGGGCGCGCATGTCTCGCCCATGGAGGCCGCGACGCAGCGATGAAGCATTGGCATATCGAGCAGATCGCCTGGGATAGCTTCGACCCCGGCAAGGTCGAGCCCGAGGTCGTCCCCCTCGTGAAGGCCGCCGCCATGGTCGAGCGCAATGGCGACGACTACGCGGCCTACCTCAAATCCGTCTTCCATGACGACCCCGATTTCCAGGCCGCCGCCGACAATTGGGCCGTCGAGGAAAACCAGCACGGCGATGCGCTGGGCCGTTGGGCCATGCTGGCCGACCCCAGCTTCAACTACATGGAATCCTTCGCCCGCTACCGCGCGGGCTACAAGATCGATGTGAAGGCCGATGCCTCCATCCGCGGCTCCCGCACCGGCGAGCTCATCGCCCGCTGCATGGTCGAGACGGGCACCTCCTCCTACTACACCGCCCTCGGCGAAGCCTCGGACGAACCCGTCCTCAAGCAGATCTGCCGCCTCATCGCCGCCGATGAATACCGCCACTTCAAGCTCTTCTACGACCACATGAAGCGCTATCTCGGCCGCGAGAAACTCTCCTTCCCGCGCCGCCTGCGCGTGGCCTTGGGCCGCGTCGGCGAGACGGAGGATGATGAGCTCGCCTTCGCCTTCCATTGCAGCAATGACCCGCCGGGCGTGGCCTATGAACACGCCCGCTGCTCGGCCGGCTACATGGGCCGCGCGATGGGTTACTACCGCCAGCACCACATCGAGCGCAGCATGGGCATGATCTTCAAGGCGATCGGCCTCGAGCCGCGCGGCCGCATGTCGGACCTCGCGGCCCGCGGCGCCTGGCGCCTGCTCTGCTGGCGGCGCGAGAAATTCCGGCAGCAATTGGCCCGGGAGGCGCAGCCCATCTACGCCCGCGCGGCGTGAGCACGCCCCGCCGCACCCTGCTGGCCGCGCCGCTCGCCGCCGCCCTGCCGGCCGCCGGCCAGGCGCAGCCCCTTGCCGCCCAGCCGCTGCGCCAGATCGCCCGCAGCCGTGGCCTCAGCTTCGGCACCGCCGTCCGCGGCCAGGTGCTGGAGAGCGACCCGCCGCTGGCCGCCCTGGTCGCGCGTGAGGCCGATGTCATCGTCCCCGAATGGGAGGGCAAGTGGGACGCCCTGCAGCCCGAGCGCGGCCGCTTCGACTTTTCCCACCTGCGCCCCATCCTGCGCTTCGCCCAGCAGAACAGCCAGCGCGTGCGCGGCCATGCGCTGATCTGGCACATCGCCATGCCGGCCTGGCTGGCGCCCGCCATCGCCGAAGGGCCGCAACAGGCCAATGCCATCATGGAGGAGCACATCACCACCGTGCTCCGCGAAACGCGCGAGAGCATCCGCGACTGGGACGTGCTGAACGAGATCATCAGCAACCCGCCCGGCAGCGACCATCCGGACCCGACGGATGGCGACCTCCGCCCCACCCCCTGGCTCGCCGCCCTTGGCCCCTCCTACCCCGAGCGCGCGCTGCGCATCGCCCGTTCGGTGGACCCGACGCTGCGGCTGACGATGAACGACTACGGGATCGAGGCCGATACGCCCGCCGCCGCCACCAAGCGCGCGCGGCTGCTGCGCGTGGTGCGCGGCCTGCTCGACCGCCGCTGCCCGCTGGATGCCATCGGCATCCAGGCCCATCTGCAGATGCGCGAGCCTTTCCGGGCCGAGCCCTTCGTGGCCTTCCTGCAGGAGCTGCGCGGCCTCGGCCTCGCCACCCTCGTGACCGAGCTGGATGTGCGCGAGCCCGACATCCTGGCTCCCACCATCGAGCAGCGCGACGCGGCGGTGGCCGACTACACCGGGCAATTCCTCCGCGCGGCGCTCGAGGGCGGCGCCCGCAGCATCCTCACCTGGGGCCTGACCGACCGCGATTCCTGGCTGATCCGCGAACCCGGCGTTCTGCGGCAGGACGGCCAGCAGACGCGCGGCCTGCCCTATGATGCCGAACTCCGCCCCAAGCCCATGCGCGAGCGCATCGCCCAGGTGCTGGCGGGGGGCTGACTGCGCCTAGGCCGCGACGCGCCGCCCCAGGAAGCCGTGTACCGCCTCGGCCAGCGCGCCCGCGATTCGCGCGCGGTGCTCCGGCCGGCGCAGCAGCGCCTCCTCCGCCGGGTTGGAGAGAAACCCGCATTCCACCAGGGCCGAGGGCACGTCCGGCGCCTTCAGCACCACGAATTGCGCGCGGCGCAGCGGCTGGTTCAGCAGCGGCACGTCGCCATCCAGCGCGTTCACCGTCAGCCGCGCCAGCCGCTCCGAGCCCGCCCGCGTCTCCTGCCGCATCAGGCTGAGCAGGATGCGCTGCACCTCGGGCGAGACCGAGGGCAGCCGCAGCCCGCCCGCGCGGTCGGCCAGGTTCTCGCGCCGCGCCAGGGCGGCGGCCAGCGGGTCCGTCGCCGTTTCGGCCAGGGTATAGACCGAGGCGCCGCGCAGCCCGTTCCCCTGGCCCGCCGGCATGGCATCGGCATGGATGGAGAGCAGCAGCGCGGCCTCACGCTCACGCGCCAGTTCGACCCGGCGGGCCAGCGGCACGAAGACATCCCGCGTGCGGGTCATCGCCACGCGGCAGCGCCCGCCCTGCTCCAGCAGGCGCTTCAATTCGAGGGCGAGCGGCAGAGTGATGCGCTTCTCCTGCGTGCCACCGGGGCCGATGGCGCCGGGATCGGCCCCGCCATGCCCGGGGTCGAGCACCACCAGCGGCAGCGGCGGACGCGCGCGCGCAACCTGAGCGTGTGCGGGCGCTGCCAAGCCAAGCCCGGCAAGCCCCGCGAGAAAGGAACGGCGATGGAACCCCTGCATCATGCCGCGACCCCCACCGCGACGCCGCCCTTCTAGCAAAATCCGCACGAAAATCCAGCATTCCGTGCCGCGGGCTTGGGCAGCCGGCGGCCATATTCCGCCATTCCAGCCGATCCGCGGGCGACATATCGTAACGGGCGGGTTGTGAGGCCCCCCCATTCCGCGTAGGGTGAGATGCCCCAGCGATAGGTGCTGCGGGCGGAACAGGGGCCGTGGGCGCGTGTGGTTCGCGCCCGGCCCTGGCCGAACCCCGCCGGACGGACCCCCCATGGGTGGCCCCTGGCGGCCAGCCGGCCGGTTTCGCCAGCGCGCCAGCGGTGCAGCCCGGCCCGCGACGTCCCCCCGACCTCTCCGTGCCCCAGGACTGCCGCGATATCGCCCGCCCGTGAAGGGCGCACATCCGTGGGGGTGGAGCCATTGGGCACGACGCCCCGCCCCTGACGCCCCATCGGGCGCAGGTTCCAGCGGGCGCCACGCCCCCGAGTGAGGACGAAAGCGCATGTCACCGACATCGCCGCCCATCGGCCCCCGCCCGGAATCCCTCTCTCTTTTCCGCCGCCGGCCGGAACCGGGCCCTGCCCGTCCCCGCCGCGGTGCGGAGTGTTCCTTGCATGACCAAGCGCATGTTGATCGACGCGGCCCATCCGGAAGAAACCCGGGTGGTCGTGATGGATGGTCACCGGGTTGATGAATTCGACCTGGAGGCCGCCAACCGCCTCCCCCTGAAGGGCAATATCTACCTGGCCCGCGTGGTCCGGGTGGAACCCAGCCTCCAGGCCGCCTTCGTGGAGTATGGCGGCAACCGCCACGGCTTCCTCGCCTTCGGGGAAATCCACCCCGACTACTACCAGATCCCCGTCGCCGACCGGCAGAAGCTGATCGAGGCGCAGCAGCAGGAAGCCCGCGAGGAGGCCGAGGCCGAGGCCCGCGAGGATGAGCGCCGCGCCCAGGCCCAGGCCGCCGCACAGGCCGCCCGGGCCGCCGCCGCCGCCAAGGCCGGCCAGCCCGTCCCCGCCGAGGAAGCCGAGGAGGCCGACCCGCGCGAGGTGCAGGACGACGCCGTCCTCGAAGCGCCCGAGGACCTGGCCGGGGAAGTCGCCCCCACCGCCGCCGAGATCGCGGCCGACCTCGCCGCCGAACTGGAGGCCGAGCAGGCCGCCCGGGCCGAGGAGGCCGCCCAGGAAGCCGAATCCGCCGCCGCCGAAGCCGAGGCCGACGAACCCCCCGCCCCCGCGCCCGAACTTGTCGGCACCCCCGATGGCGAAACCGAGGCCGACACCGAGGAGCGGATGCGCGAGCGCCGCCCCACGCCCCGCTTCCTGCGCAACTACAAGATCCAGGAGGTGATCCGCCGCCGGCAGATCATCCTCATCCAGGTCGTGAAGGAGGAGCGCGGCACCAAGGGCGCCGCACTCACCACCTACATCTCGCTCGCCGGCCGCTTCTCCGTCCTCATGCCGAACAGCCCGCGCGGCGGCGGCGTCTCCCGCAAGATCACCTCCTCCTCCGACCGTCGTCGTCTCCGGGAGGTGATCGACGAGCTGGACATGCCGCCCGGCATGTCGCTCATCGTCCGCACCGCCGGCGCGCAGCGGCCCAAGCCCGAGATCCGGCGCGACTGCGAATACCTGCTGGGCCTGTGGAACCACATCCGCGAGCGCACGCTGGCCAGCACCGCGCCCGCGCTGATCTATGAGGAAGCCGACCTCATCAAGCGTTCCATCCGCGACGGCTATGCGCGCGACATGGACGAGATCCTGGTCGAGGGCGACGAGGCCTATTCCCAGGCCCGCGAATTCATGCGGATGCTCATGCCCGAGCATGTCCGCAAGATCCAGGCCTATCGCGACGGCACCGTGCCGCTCTTCTCGCGCTACAATGCCGAGGCGCAGCTCGATGCGATGCATGAGCCGACGGTGCAGCTGCGCTCCGGCGGCTATATCGTCATCAACCAGACCGAGGCGCTGGTCGCCATTGACGTGAACTCCGGCCGCTCGACGCGCGAGCGGAACATCGAGGACACGGCGCTGCGCACCAATCTGGAAGCGGCGGAGGAAATCGCCCGCCAGCTTCGCCTGCGCGACCTCGCCGGCCTCATCGTCGTCGACTTCATCGACATGGACGCGAACCGCCACAACGCGATGGTGGAAAAGCGCATGAAGGATGCGCTGCGCAATGACCGCGCGCGCATCCAGGTGGGCCGCATCAGCCATTTCGGCCTGCTCGAGATGTCGCGCCAGCGGCTGCGGCCCTCGCTGGCCGAGACCACCTTCGTCACCTGCCCGCATTGCCTGGGCCGCGGCACCGTCCGTGGCCTGGAGAGCAGCGCGCTCGCCGTGCTGCGCGCGGTCGAGGAGGAATGCGCCAAGCGCCGCGCCGCCGAGATCACGGTGCGCGTGAACTCGCCCGCCGCCCTCTATCTGCTGAACAAGAAGCGCGACCGGCTCGCCGATATCGAGAGCCGCTGGGGCGTCACCGTCCTCTTCGATCCGGATGACACGCTGCACGGCGCCGAGACGCGCATCGAGCGCAGCAAGACCCCGCCCGCGCCGGTGAGCGAGCGCCCGGCCGCGCTCCGCATGGATTACGCCGAGGAGGAGCCCGAGGAGCAGGGCGACGACACGGCCGAGGAGACCGCCGCCGAGGCCAGCGAGGGCAGCGCCGAGGAGCGCAGCCGCCGTCCGCGCCGCCGCCGCCGGGGCCGCAGCGGCCGCCGCGAGGGGGGTGCGCCCGAGCAGGGCCAGACGAACGAGGCCGAGGCGCCGCGCGATGAGGCCGAGGCTGATGCCGAAGGTGAGGGCGAGGCCGAGCCCGATGCCGAGGCGCCCGCCAGCGCGGAGGAGGCGGCGGAGACGCCCGCCGCCGAGCCCGGTGAAGGCGAGGATCGCGGCCCGCGCCGTCGTGGCCGCCGCGGTGGGCGC
>NZ_JAHRCU010000024.1 GCF_019083995.1 Roseococcus sp. SDR | reverse complement strand
GCGGGCGGCGGCGGCCTCGCGCGCGGCTTCCTCCCGCGCGGCGCGGGCGGCGGCCAGCCGCGCCTCGGCTTCGCGGAGCGCCGCTTCGGCGGCGGCGGCGGCCTCGCGCGCCGTGGGCAGCAGCGCGGCATCCGGCATGGGCGGGGAAGCGCGGCGTGCGGCCTCCTCGCGCTGTCGGGCCGATTGCAGGCGCTGGGCGGCGGCGCTGCGGGCACGCTCGGCCGCGCCGCGCTCGATCTCGGCGGCGCGGGCGGCGTCGCGGGCGGCATTGGCGCGGCGCTCGGCCTCGGCGCGGGCGCGCTCGGCCGCCTCGAAGCCGGTGCGGGCCTCTTCCAGCCGCGCCTCGGCGGCCGTGAGCGCCGCATCCGCCGCATCCAGCGCCGCCTGCGGCACGCTCTGCGCCTCCGCCGTGGCGCGCTGGCTGAGCATCTGGGCCAGCTGCTCGGAAAGCCGCTTGGCCCGCTGGTCGCTGAAGGCCAGCTCGGCCGCCAATTGATTGGCACGGGCGGCAAGCGAGGCCGCGGCCTCGGTGGCCGCCTCATTCGCGGCCTCGGCGGCGGCGAGTTCGCCCTCCAGCCCGGCGGCCTCGGCCTCCGCCGCCTCGATCCGGGCGGGGAGCTGCGCCTCGGCCGAAGCGAGGCCCGCCGCCTCGCGCTGGGCGCGGGTCTCGGCGGCGCGGGCATCGCGCTCCACCCCGGCGGCGTCTTCCAGATCGGCCAGCAATTGCGCCAGCGCGGCCTCGGCCTCCGCCAGCGCCTCGGCGGCGCGGCCGGCCTCGGCGGCGATGTTCTCCGCCTCGACGCGCCGGCGTTCCAGCAGGGTGCGGGCCACACCCTCCTCGGCGCGGGGCGTCTCGATGGCCGAGAGGGCGGCGGCATGCAGGCGCACCGCCTCCTCCGCCGCCGCCTCGGCATGCTGCAGCGCCTGGGCACGGCCGGCCTGGTTCCCCCGCGCCGCCTCGATCGCCGCCTCGGCCCGGGCGACGAGGATGGCGAACCACTCGCCCTCCGCATCGCGCACCAGCCCGGACAGGTTCCGGTAGCGGTTCGCCTGCCGCGCCTGCTTGCGCAGCGCCTCCTGCTGGAGGTTGAGCTGCGCCAGCAGGTCCTCGCTGCGCGCGAGGTTCGTCTCGGCCTGGCGCAGCTTCAGCTCGGCCTCGTGCCGGCGGGCGCGCAGCCCCGCGATGCCGGCCGCCTCCTCGAGCACCGAGCGGCGCTCCTCGGGCTTGGCGCCGATCAGCGTGGCCACGCGCCCCTGGCTCACCATGCCCGAGGCGCGCGGGCCACTCGCGAGGTCGGCGAACATGGTCTGCACGTCGCGCGCGCGCACCTCGCGCCCGTTGATCCGGTAATGGCTGCCCGAGCCGCGCTCGATCCGGCGGATCACCTCGAGTTCGGCGGCCTGATCCATCGGCGCCGGGGCCACGCCCTCCGCATCCTCCAGGCTCAGCACCACCTCGGCCAGGTTGCGGGCGGGGCGGGTCGCGGTGCCGGCGAAGATGATGTCATCCATCTCGCCGCCGCGCAGACTGCGGGCCGAGCTTTCCCCCATAGCCCAGCGCAGCGCCTCGACCACGTTGGACTTGCCGCAGCCATTGGGGCCCACAATGCCCGTCAGCCCGGGCAGGACGGGGACCTGCACGGGCTCGGCGAAGCTCTTGAAGCCGGCAACCCGCAACCCGGTCAGGGTGGCGGAGAGCCGGCGGGGGCTGGGGAGTTCGCCGGAATTCTCCGGCGCCTCTTCCGTCACGTACGGGGCGCGTCCTGCACCAGCCGGGCGAACTGCTCGAAGGGCAGGTTGCCGCTGTGCAGGCGGCCGTTGAAGGCGAAGGAGGGCGTGGCGCGGATCTGGAACTCGCGCTCGGCGGCCATGCGCTGCTCCAGGATGCCCCGCCGCAGCGCCTCATCGGCCAGAACGGCGTCGAAGCGCGCGCGGTCCATGCCGGCCAGGGCCGCGATGCGGGCGAGTTCGTCGATCTGGCGGCCCTGGGCGAAGGCCCAGCGATCCTGCGTCTGGAAGAGCGTCGCGATGAAGGCCTCGTAGCGGTCCTCCGGCAGGGCGCGCGCCACGGCGGCGGCGGCCAGCGCCACGCCATCCAGCGGGAAATCGCGCCAGACCATGCGGATGCGGCCGGTGTTCACCAGCTCGGCCTTCACGCGCGGCCAGACCTGGTTGTGGAAGGCCGCGCAATGGCCGCAGGTGAGGGAGAAGAACTCCAGGACCGTGACGGGCGCCGTGGCCTGGCCAGTGCTGCGGACGCCGAGGCGCGGATCGGCCGCCTGGGCCAGCGCGAGGCCTGGCGCCGCGAGCGTGATCCCGAAACCCATCAATCCGACGTTGCGACGGGTGATCTGCATGGCCTGCCTCCGGCTCCGTTTCATGCCTCTAGAGATGGCGCAGGGGGGGCGGGATGTCCACCTTCAGGGCTTCCGGGAGGCGCCGCGCTGGGCAAACACACCCTGGGCGAGGCGCTCCAGCGCCAGGCGCAACTCCTCGCCCGGCACCGCCTCCAAGGTCTTTTCCACGCGCGGCGGCAAGGGCCCGGGGGCCGGGCGCCTGGGCCGCGCCGCCTCCACGCGCGGCGCGCGCTGCACGAAGGCGAGCTTGCGCACCGCGATCCGCCCCAGATGCGCGTTGATCCGCTGGATCAGGGCCGGCGCTCCCATGCCGAGCTCCATCGCCGCAGGCCCGGTGCAGGCCAGCGTCAGCGTGCCGGCCGAAATCCGTACGGGCTCGGCCATGCGGGCGATCTCGGGGCCAACCACCTGCGGCCAATCGGCCAGGATCTGCGCCGCATCGGGGCTGCGCTTGCGGAAGGCGGGGCGCGTCAGGCGTGGGATCAGCGCGCCCAGTTCCTGCGGGCCCGCAAAGGCGGGTCTGGACAGTTCGGGCTTCGGCGTCTCTGACTTGGCCAATGGATCATCCTTCCGCCGCTGCCTTGCTCGCCTGGTATGACCGCGCGGCCCGCCGCCTCGCCTGGCGCGATGTGGCGCCCGATCCTTACCGCATCTGGGTGAGCGAGGTCATGCTCCAACAGACGACGGTCGCCGCCGTGGGCCCCCGCTATGACCGCTTCCTCGCGCGCTTCCCTGATGTGGGTGCGCTGGCGGCGGCGGATTGGTCGGAACTCGCGGAGGAATGGGCGGGCCTCGGCTATTACGCCCGCGCCCGCAACCTGCATGCGGCAGCCCGCGCCATCGTGGCGGCGGGCGGCTTCCCGGCGGATTCCGCCGGCTGGCGCGCCCTGCCCGGCATCGGGCCCTATACGGCCTCGGCCATCGGCGCCATCGCGCTGGGCGAGGCGCTGGTGCCGCTGGACGGCAATGTGGAGCGGGTGGTGGCGCGCCTGTTTGCCATCGAGACCCCCCTGCCCGCGGCCAAGCCCGAGCTGGGGCGCCTGGCCGATGGCTTCACCGCCCAGCCCGAGATGCGCGCCCGCCCCGGCGATTTCGCCCAGGCGCTGTTCGATCTGGGCGCCACCATCTGCACGCCGCGCAGCCCGGCCTGCGTGCTCTGCCCCTGGCGCGCCGGCTGCCGGGCGGCCGCGCGCGGGATCGCGGCTGACCTGCCGCGCAAGTCGCCGAAGGCTGCCCGCACCGCGTTGCACGGCGTGCATTTCGCCCTGCTGGACGAAGCCGGCCGCATCCTGCTGGAGCGCCGGCCGGAGAGCGGCCTGCTGGGCGGCATGCTCGCCTTGCCCGGCACGCCATGGCGCCCCACGCCCTGGAGCGATGCCGAGGCCCTGGCCCATGCCCCCCGCCCGGGCCTGGATTGGGAGGCACGGCCCGGCGTGGCGCAGCACGGCTTCACCCATCGCGACCTGACGATGCGCGTGATGCTGGCGCGCGTCGCAGCGCTGCCCGAGGGCGTGCCGCGCGATCAGGCGGCCCGCAGCCTGCCGAGTGCCATGAAGAAGCTGCTGCCGCTGATCTGAAGCGTGATGAACAAAGATTGATCACGCTTCAGACCGTGCTGAAAGGCGCTCAGACCCTATGACGCAAGCGCCCCACGCAGCTTCGCGATCAGCGCCGCGCGGGTCGCCTCATCCCCCGCCTTCTCGATCGCCTCCTCGATGCCGAGCAACAGCGCCGCGCGTTCATTGTGCCAATCGGGGCGGCCCACAGTCTCAGGGTGGGTGCGCCGCCCGGGCCGGGGCGGCAGCCGCTCGGGGATGGCATGCGGGGACAGACGAAAGCCCTCATCCAGCACGGGACGGATGATGCGCGCGGGACTGATGCCCGGGATCACGCCCGCCATCACCTCCATCGCCTCCGGCTCGCCATGCACGAGGAACAGGCCGCCCTTCACCGGGCCGCGCGCCGCGATCCAGCGCAGCAATTCCGGCTGGTCGGCATGGCCGGAATAGCCTTCCACCATCGCGATGCGCGCCGCCACCTGGATCGTCTCGCCCTGGATGCGCACGCGCTTCGCGCCGTCATGCAGCAGGCGCCCAAGCGTGCCCTCCGCCTGGAAACCCACCAGCGCCACGGTGGCCCGCGGGTCCCACAGCCGTGCCTTCAGGTGATGCCGGATCCGCCCCGCCTCGCACATGCCCGAGCCGGCGAGGATGATCTGGAACCCCTCCTGATGCGACAGGCGGCGGCTCGCCTCGCCATCCACCACATGTTCCAGCCGGCGCGAGGTGAGTGCATCGCGCAGCGCGTGCCCCGCCTCCGTATCCATCGCATGCCGGGCGAAGACCTTCGTGGCGCGGCTGGCGAGCGGGCTGTCGAGGTAGATCGTCGCCTCCGGGATCGCGCCCTTCTGCATGAGGGCGACGAGGTCCATCACCACCTCCTGCGCGCGCTCCACCGCGAAGGTCGGGATCAGCAGCGGGCCGCCACGGCGGGCGGCGTCCCGCACGATCTCCGTGATCGCCGCACGCCGCGCGGCCTCGTCCACCGGCGGGCGGTCCTCATCGCCATAAGTGCTTTCGCAGATCAGGTGATCCACGCCGCCCGTCTGGCTGCCCTGGGGGCCGTCCGGGTCGGGCTGCATGGCGCTGATGTCGGGACCGATATCGCCTGAGACCAGCACGCGCATCTCGCGCTCGAATTCCAGCTCGATCGAGGCCGAGCCCAGCATGTGCCCCGCATTCCACCAGCGCGCGCGCAGCCCCGCGATCGGCGTGACCCATTGCCCGTAGCTGACGGGCGTGAAGGCGGCCAGCGCGTCCTCGGCATCGGCCGCGGTGTAGATCGGCTCCACCTCGTCCCGCCCGCGATGGCGGTTGCGGCGGTTGAGCATCCTGACCTCGCTCTCCTGGATATGCCCGGAATCGGGCAGCATGCAGGAGCAGAGCTCGATGGTGGCCGCCGTCGCGTGGATCTGGCCCGCGAACCCCTGCTTCACCAGGCGCGGCAGCAGGCCCGAGTGATCAATATGCGCATGCGTCAGCAGCACGGCGTCGATCTCGCGCGCATCGAAGGGGAAGGGTTCGTGGTTCAGCGCCTTCAGCGTCTTCGGGCCCTGGAACATGCCGCAATCCACCAGCACCTTCTGCCGCCCCCATTCGAAGAGCAGGCAGAGACCCGTGACGGTGCGCGCGGCCCCGCAGAAGGTGAGTGTCACGGCCATGGCGTATCCCCTTGTGGCCACACTTGGACGGTGGCCTTCAGGCGCGCATCATGCGCCGCATCCGGCACATTCTCCAGCCGGGCAGGACCGGCCCATGACCGAAGACGAGCATCACTCCGCCGCCTATCGCCTGGCGCTCTTCGACCGTGACTTCCTGCTCAGCCCCGCCATGCGCGGCGTGCGGCTGCAGGTGGAATTCACCAAGGCGGATGACATCCTGCGCTCGGCCGGCATCCGCTCCACCATCGTGGTCTTCGGCAGCTCCCGCGTGCGGGAGGATGGGCCGGGCCGCCAGGCGCATTGGTACGGGCAGGCGCGGCGCTTCGGGCGCATCACCTCCGAGCGCGGCGGCGCCTTGCACCCCGTGGCCGGCGCGCGCGACCATGTGATCGCGACCGGCGGCGGCCCGGGGATCATGGAGGCCGCCAATCGCGGCGCGCATGAGGCGGGCGCGCCCAGCATCGGCTTCAACATCCGCCTGCCGCACGAACAGAAGCCCAACCGCTACACCACGCCCGACTTCACCTTCCAGTTCCATTACTTCGCGCTGCGCAAGATGCACCTGGCCATCCGCGCCCGCGCGCTGGTGGTCTTCCCCGGCGGCTTCGGCACGCTGGACGAGCTGTTCGAGCTGCTGACGCTGCGCCAGAGCGAGCGCCTGGGCCATGTGCCCATCGTGCTGGTGGACGAGGCCTATTGGCGCCGCATCGTGAACTGGGACGCGCTGGCCGAGGAGGGCATGATCGCCCCCGGCGAACTGGCGTTGCTGCGCTTCGCTGAGGATGCCGAGGCGGCCTGGGCCGCGCTCGACATCAGGCCGCCAAGATAGGGCATGATCGGGCGCGGCGCGACGTGCCGCGTGCCGCGTGCCATGCGGAAGCCGCGGGCCTCGATGAAGCAAAAGGGCCTCCAGTGGCCGGGGCCCAGGCCCCGAATCATGGGGCGCGGTGGAACCAGCAGAGATCCAGGAAGGTCACCTCATGGTCCAGGGCTTCCCACTCGCGCCGCAGCCTCTCCAGGATGGCGGCGCGGCCCTGCTCCGGCCAGGGCGCGCTGGGCGGATCATCATAGGGGCTCGTCACGGCGATGAAGCCGTGGTCCAGCATCAGACCGACGAAATGCAGCATGCGCTCGGTGTCGATATCGCCTGATGTCGAGCCGTCCAGGTCCCGAATGGCGTTCAGGATGATCGGAAAGCTCAGATCATCCCATGACGCAGCCACATCAAGCTGGGAAAGCTTCTCCCCTACGTTTGCCATCTTGCTCTCCTCAAAAATGCAGTTTCGTGACGCCGTTGAAACCTGGAATGTTGATGTCGATCGCTGGGCTGCCGCTCGATGTCACCGGGCGGAATCCGACCACCGTTCCATCGTTGAGCAGATACATCCTTCCAGGGTAGTTTCCTGGGGTGACGTCAGCACTGATGCGCCCCTGCGTTATTCGGTTGAACATTGCTTCACCCGCAGAGCGCCCTCCCGGTAATGTCCGTATGTCAGTTGTCGCACCTCTCAGTTGAGTGCCAATTGGCTGCCCGTTCGGCGTCACGATTTCGAGGATCTCGCGTCGGCTGGCAGCAGCTGTCGCGGCCGGTGTGGACGGCGTCTGGCCGCGTAAGCCGGATTGTGGCGCCGCAGCCGCGCCGCCTCCGCCACCCCCTGCCTCCGGAATGACGCCCTTCCGATCGCCCACCCCGCCACCGTCCGGTCGTCGCGCCGCAGCCAGGGAGATATGGGCATCGTCCAACAAGCTTCGGCGGCGCAGCACGAGCTTTCCGAAGCCACCTGCGTCACCCCCTGACGGCCCGCGCGTCTTGATGCCTCGGGCCGCGCCGCCACGATCCGCGCCAGCATCCATGAGACCCCCAGCGGGCGCCGCGCGCGTGTGGGCGGCAACCGGTTGCCCGTTGCGGAGATAGGCGCGCACCTGGATGAGGCCGCCGCTCGGCCGGGCATCACGCCCGTACATGGCCTGGAAGCCCTCGGTGACCCAGGCGCGCCAGGCGTCCCTCTCGGGATGGCCGGGCCGCCAGTATCGTTCATCCGCGACAGCCGCGCGCAGTCCGGCGGCGTCCAGGGTGACCTTGTCGGACATGGGCGGGCTTCTCCATCGCCGCGACGCGCCTGGGCGCTCGTCGGCTCACGACATGGAATGGTTTGCGAGTGGCGCGGGCTCAGCCGCGCCGATGCCCCGCCTGCCTGCTGGCCTCGTGCCGCATGGCGATGGCGCTACACCCGGCCAGCGCCACGCCGAGCCAAGCTGATTGCATCCAAAGGCATGGGACCTTGCCCGGCGGATCGCCGGACGCAGTTCGGCCGCGGCGCTCATGACATCGCATGAATACGATCAGAAGTCAGGAATTTTTTCTTATCGTGGGCCGGGGAGGATGGCCTGCGCGACCCCGGGATGATCGGCAGTCCTGCGCGCGGGCGGCCCCGCGGAAAAGCGGAACGGGCCGGTGCGGCGGGTTGCGCCGCCGCCCGCTAAGCCCAGAGCCGCTCGCGCTGCATGTTGGTGTAGAGGCCGGCCACGAACTCGCCATAGCCGTTGAAGATCCGCGTCGGCACGCGCTCGCCGGAGCCCAGCAGCCGCTCGGTGGCCTGGGACCAGCGGGGATGCGCGACCTCGGGGTTCACATTCGCCCAGAAGCCGTATTCGGAGGGCTGGATCTTGAACCAGAAATTCTCCGGCCGCCGGTCGGTCAGCGTGATGCGCACCACCGACTTGCCGGACTTGAAGCCGTATTTCCACGGGAACACCACGCGGAAGGGCCCGCCATTCTGCGCCAGCAGCGGCTTGCCATACATGCCGACGGGCATGAAGGTCAGCTCGTTCATCGCCTCCGCGATGCTGCAGCCCTCCACATGCGGCCAGGGATACCAGCTCTGGCGCAGGCCGGGCATCACCGCCGGCAGCTGCGCGGTGGTGAAGGAGACGTAGCGCGCATTGGCAGTGGGCTCGACGAGCTTCAGCAGTTCCGAAAGCTGGAAGCCCGTCCAGGGCACGGTCATCGCCCAGGCCTCGACGCAGCGCAGGCGATAGATGCGCTCCTCGATCGGCAGCAGGCGGATCAGGTCATCCACGCCATAGGTGGCGGGCTTGGCCACCATGCCATCCACCTGGATGGTCCAGGGGCGCATCGGCATGCGGCTCGCTTCGCGCACGATGTTCTTGCTCGTGCCGAATTCATAGAAGTTGTTGTAGGTCGTGGCCTCGCGCTCGGGCGTGATCTCGCGCTCGGGGCGGTAGCGCAGGTTGCGCTGGTGCTCGGGCAGGGGCGGCACGGGGCCGGATGCCTGCTGCGCGAGCGCAGCCGACGGAAGCAAGGCGGCACCCGCGCCCATCAAGGCGCGCCGGTTGACCACCAGGTGCTCGGGCGTGACCTGGCTTTCCGGAATTTCATAGCCACGGCGGCGACGGATCAGCATGGGATGGCTCCTGGCGCTTGTTCCACGCCCAAGGGTGGGGATCAGACCCTCTTCGTCAAGCGCGGCCGGAAGGTAACGCCCGCCTCACCAATCGGGCGCCAGCACATGCAGGCCATTGGCCTCCACCAGCCGGTCCCGCTCTGGCCGCAGGCCGGCGCGGGCGAGTGCGAGACTCTCGGCGTCGCGCAGCACATACATCACGCCGGGCTCGGGCCGGCCCTCGGCGAGGCGCGCGGCCACCTCGGCCCGCAGGGCGGCCACGCGGCGGCCATCGCTGCGCGCCAGGTAGATCGCGTCCGTCGCCATGCGGTGCGTGGCCGCGAAGACCGCGATCTCCTCCCAGGCCGCGCCCTGGTTGGCCGCGGGCACGGCACGGATGGCGCGATAGCGCGTCGCCGCCTCGGCCCAGAATGGGTCGGAAAGGCGCAGCGGAAGCTCGGCCGGCGTCGGCGGAAACAGGCCGGCGAGGCGCGCCACACCCGGCCGCAGATCGGCCGCCTGGATGGCCAGCAGCCCGGCCAGCGCGAGGCCCGACCAACGCGGGCCGCACAGGCGGATCAACCCCGCCACACCGCCCAGCAGCGCCGCATAGGCGATGGGCCAGAAGAAGCGCTCCGAGGCGCGCAACGCGCCCATCCACTCCACCACGCGCCCGGGCAGCGGCAGCAGCGTGATCTGCGAACCGCCGACGGAAGGCCGGTGCGTGATGGCGAAGGCCAGCATGGCCAGCAGCACCACGAGCAACGGCACATGCCGCCAGCCGGGCCTCAGCCAGGCCAGGAAGGGCAGCAGCAGGAGCGCGCCAAGCCCGGGGTAGCTGCCCGAGACCTCCGGGTGGTCGGGGTCGGGCAGGTCGGGCAGGAAGCGGCCCCAATAGGCGGGGTCGAAGGGCGCCAGCAGGTCGAGCTGCTTCGCGCCATAGGTCGTGCCGCCATGCCCGGCCGAGAGCAGGAAGAAGCCTGCCGCCCAGAGCCCGGCGATGCCCACCCCCAGCACCATGGCCGCCTCGGTCCAGTTGCGCCGGCGCCACCAATCGGCGGCCCAGAGACCCAGCACCATGGGCAGCAGGTAGGAATGGACCAGCGAGGCGGCCAGCACCAGCGCCGTCCAGCGCCAGCGGCCCGCCCCCTCCAGCACGAAGCACAGCCCCCAGAGCAGCAGGAAATGCGCACCGAGGGCGAAATGCCCGCCGAGGCGGTTCAGCAGCATGGGCTGCAGCACGAAGAGCATCGCGCCGGCGAGGCGCGGCAGCGGCGCCTCCGTCCAGCGGCCGATCAGCCGCCAGGCCAGCCAGCCCTGCAGCGCGCCGCAGGCCAGGAGCCACATCCCCCAATACTGGCCGATCTCGAAGACGCCCCGGAGCGCCTTGAACAGGAAGGCCAGCAACGGGATCGCATCCGCGTAGAAGACGGAGGAGGCCAGCTCCATCCCGAAATTCGGGCTGATGCCGGGCGGCAACCCCCAGGGCGCGTCCCGGAAGAAGGTCCAGCCCAGCCAGTACTGGACCGGATCGGGCCCGAGCCGGCCGGAGAGCATCCAGCCGCTGTGCGAGGGGGGGACGATGCCGGGGCCGAAGATGCCAAGGATGACGCTCGCGCCCAGCAGGGCGGCGGCCGTGGCGCCGATCGCGGCATGGAGTGATGGAGGGCGCAGCGTTCGGTCTTTCCCGGCGTGAAGGCCGGGAAGAAGCGTCAGTCATGCGGCCATATGATGGCGAAGTGGCGCGCCCCTCAGACGGGGCCTTCCGCCTTCAGGATGTCACCCAGCGGGATCACCTCCGGCGCGCCCTGCACCTTGAAGGCGACGCTGCCCTCATCCTCGCCGTTCCAGGCGCGGCTGAGCACGGCGCCGATCACCGGCAGCCAGGAGGAATCGGCCAGGGACTTGCTGACATGCGCGATCAGCGTGCCGCGATCATCATGCATGGCGGTGACGTGCCGGACCCAGACGCCCTCACCCAGGCTGGATTCATCATCCGGCGCTTCGCGCGTCAGGATGCGGAGCAATTCGCGCACCCGGCCGTCGGTCCGGGCCAGCCGATCCAGGCGCCAGGGTTCCTCGCTCGCATTATGGGCGGTCATCGTCGGATAGACTGGGCGCAACGCTCTGTTCCTCATCCCGGAGCGGCGGCGCTTGTCATGGGCGGCCTGCCGCACGCCCCAGGCATTGTCGCCCAGGGAATGTAACAATCCTGCATGGCGCCGACGCAACGGCAAGAAGAATCTTGGCAGGAAGGCCGGAAAGCGTCTGTGCAGACCGTTCCAAATCAGGAACTTCTGAGACGACCTATCCCAGCGCAATCAATCCCGCACAAGTCGAAATCCGCCCTCAGCCCTTGGGGTGCGGCCTGTCGCGGAAGTAGGGGATCACCTCACCCTGCATCTTCATGGTCAGCGGCAGCCCGTTGCGGCCCACCTGCTTGCCCATGATGAGGCGCACCCAGCCCTCGCTCACGCAATACTCATCCACATTGGTGCGCTCGATCCCCTTGAAGATCACACCGACGCCGCGCTCCAGCGCCTTGGCATCGTGGAAGGGGCTCTTGGGGTCGGCCGCCAGGCGGTCGGGGGGCGTGTCGGGAAGATCTGCGTCGGACATGCGCGTCTCCTAACCCCGTTTCGGGGAAATTGGCCAGCCGCGCGCCTTCCGATTATGTCTGTGTCATCAACCTGAACCGGTGCCGCCATGACCCGATTCCGCAACGCCCCCGCGATCCGCAGCCCCCGCGGCCTCGACATCACCTGCCGCCAATGGACCACCGAGGCGGCGATGCGCATGCTGATGAACAACCTCGATGACGAGGTGGCGGAACGCCCGGGCGAGTTGGTCGTCTATGGCGGCATCGGCCGCGCGGCGCGCGACTGGGACAGCTATGAGCGCATCGTCGCGGCACTCAGGACGCTGGAGGGCGACCAGACGCTCTGCGTGCAGTCGGGCAAGCCGGTCGGCGTCTTCCGCACGCATGCCGATGCGCCGCGCGTGCTCATCGCCAATTCCAACCTGGTGCCCGCCTGGGCGAATTGGCAGCACTTCAACGAGCTCGATCGCAAGGGGCTCATGATGTACGGCCAGATGACGGCCGGCTCCTGGATCTACATCGGCAGCCAGGGGATCGTGCAGGGCACCTATGAGACCTTCGTGGAAGCCGGCCGCCAGCATTTCGGCGGCTCGCTGGCGGGCCGCTGGATCCTGACGGGTGGCCTGGGCGGCATGGGCGGCGCGCAGCCGCTGGCGGGCGTCTTCGCCGGCGCCTCTGTGCTGGCCGTCGAATGCCAGCCTTCCAGCATCGAAAAGCGCCTTGAGACGAAGTATCTGGACCACCGCGCCGAGGATCTCGACACGGCGCTGTCCATGATCCGCACGGCCTGCGCCGAGAAGCGCGCCATCAGCGTGGGCCTGCTCGGCAATGCCGCCGAGATCTTCCCCGAGCTCGTCCGCCGCGGCGTGGTGCCCGACATCGTCACCGACCAGACCAGCGCGCATGACCCGGGCAATGGCTACCTCCCCGCCGGCTGGACGCTGGCCGAATGGCAGCAGAAGCGCGAGAGCGATCCGGCCGCCGTCGCCGCCGCCGCCAAGCGCAGCATGGTGGCGCATGTGCAGGCCATGCTCGACTTCCAGAAGATGGGCAGCGCCGTGCTCGACTACGGCAACAACATCCGCCAGATGGCCAAGGATGAGGGCCTCGCCAACGCCTTCGATTTCCCGGGCTTCGTGCCCGCCTATATCCGTCCGCTCTTCTGCCGCGGCATCGGCCCCTTCCGCTGGGCCGCGCTCTCCGGCAACCCGGAGGACATCGCGAAGACCGATGCCAAGGTGCGCGAGCTGATGCCGCATGACACGCACCTCCATCAATGGCTCGACATGGCGAAGCAGCGCATCGCTTTCCAGGGCCTGCCCGCGCGCATCTGCTGGGTCGGTCTCGGCGATCGGGACCGCATCGGCCTCGCCTTCAACGAGATGGTGGCGCGCGGCGAGATCGGCCCCGTCGTCATCGGGCGCGACCACCTGGACAGCGGCTCCGTCGCCAGCCCCAACCGCGAGACGGAGGCGATGATGGACGGATCGGACGCCGTCTCCGACTGGCCGCTGCTGAACGCGCTGCTCAACACCGCCTCCGGCGCCACCTGGGTCTCGCTGCATCATGGCGGCGGCGTGGGCATGGGCTATTCGCAGCATTCGGGCATGGTCGTCGTCTGCGACGGCACGCCCGACGCCGCGCGCCGCCTCTCCCGCGTGCTGTGGAACGATCCGGCCACGGGCGTGATGCGCCACGCCGATGCAGGCTACGACATCGCGCTCGCCTGCGCGCGCGACAAAGGGCTCGACCTGCCCGGCATCCTGAAGTAGCGCGCCGCGCGGTGCAGATCCTTTTCCTGCATCAGAACTTCCCCGGGCAGTATCGCCACCTTGCGGCGGCGATGGCCCGACGGAAGGGCGTGAAGGTGGTGGGCCTCGGCCAGAACGAGACGCCGCTGCTGCCGGGCATCACGCAGCTCCGCTACAAGCCGCCAGAGCCCGGCAAGACCACGCCGCATCCCTACCTCCTGCGCACAGAAGGCCATATCCGGCACGGCCAGGCGGCCGCCCGCGCCGTACTCGAACTGCGCAAGAAGGGACTCCGGCCTGATCTGATCTGCGCCCATCCCGGCTGGGGCGAGGCGCTCTTCGTGAAGGACGTCTTCCCTGAGGCGAAGATGATTCTCTACTGGGAGTACTTCTTCCGCTCAGCCGGCGGCGATATCGGCTTCGACCCGCCCGGCGTGCCGGTGAGCCTGGATGAGGCCGCGCGCACCCGGGTGCAGAACACCATCCAGCTCATCCAGCTCGAGGCCGCGGATTGGGGCGTCTCCCCCACGCGCTGGCAGTGGTCCCGCTATCCCGACTGGGCGCGGGACCGCATCTCCGTCATCCATGAGGGGATCGACACCGCCATCGCCTCGCCCCACGGGCCCGCCGAATTCCGCCTGCCGGACGGCCGCGTGCTCACGAAGGAGGACGAGGTGGCGAGCTTCGTCGCGCGCAACCTCGAGCCCTATCGCGGCTTCCCGCAATTCATGCGCGCCCTGCCCGCCTTCCAGAAGCTGCGCCCCCGCGCCCATGTCGTGGTCGTCGGCGGCGACGGCGTCTCCTATGGCCGCGCGCCCGCGCAAGGCGGCAGCTGGCGCGACGTGATGCTGCGCGAACTGGACGGGCAACTCGACCTCAGCCGCATCCATTTCACCGGCCGCGTCAGCTACCCCAACCTGCTCAGCCTCTTCCGGCTGACCCGCGCGCATCTCTACCTGACCTACCCCTTCGTCCTCTCCTGGTCGATGCTCGACGCCATGGCCTGCGGCGCCGCCATCCTCGGCTCCAGCACGGCACCCGTCACGGAAGTCATCCAGGACGGCATCAACGGCCGCCTTACCGACTTCTTCAACCCCGCCGCGATCGCCGAACACCTGGCCGCGATGCTCGCCGACCCGGACGCCCAGGCCCCGCTCAAGGCCGCCGCCCGACGCCACGTCGAAACCCATTACGACCTGCAGGCCATCTGCCTCCCCCGCCAAATGGCCCTGCTCGACGCCATCGCGACCGGCCAACCGGCGCCCGAGTTCGACGGCTGAGCGCATCCGCCGGGCCTAGGGCACGCGGGACTTGGAGAGGGGCGCCGCCCCTCTCCAAACCTCACCCCGCCAAGGGCCGAGAGGCCCTTGGAACCCAGGACGGGGCTTGTTGAGGGAGGGGGCATCGAGGGCGCGCGCGTGATCAAGGGCGCTTCTGCCCCCTCCCTCAACAAGCCCAATTCTTGAAGGGGTCCACGGGGCCCTGGCCCCTGGCGGGATGGGTCTGGGAAGGGCAGAGCCCTTCCCAGTTCACCCGCGCACCCCGGCCCGGATGGGCGCGCTCAGCCTGCGAATTCGGCGCGGATGGCGGCGTCGTGTTCGCCGAGGCGGGGGACGGGGCCGAATTCGCGCGGGCCGTCGCTGAAGCGGGCGGCGGGGGCCGCGAGGGGGATGGGGCCTTTTTCGGTCTCGACGTTGATGCGGCGGAGTGCCTTGTGTTGCGCGAGGCCGGCAACGTTGTTCACGAAGCCATAGGCGGTGTTGGCGCGCGTCAGGCGTTCGACGCAGGTGTCGCGGTCGTAGGATTTGAAGACGGCGGCGATGTGCGCGTCCACCATCGGGCGCTGGGCCACGCGTTCGACGTTGATGCGGAAGCCTTCGCGTTCTGTGAGGCTTTTGTCGCCGAGGAAGTGTTCGGCGAATTGCGCCCATTCGCGCTCGTTCTGGATGGAGATGAGGATGAGGGCACCGTCCTTCGTCTCGAAGGCGCCATAGGGGCAGAGCGAGGGGTGGGCGAGGCCGATGCGCTGCGGTTCCTTGCCGGTGCCTTCGAGGTAGAGGAGCGGCACGTTCATCCAGTCGGCCATGCCGTCGAAGAGGCTGACGGCGATGCCCTTGCCCCGGCCGGTGATGGCGCGTTCGAGGAGGGCTTCCAGCACAGCGGCATGGGCGTTCATGCCGCAGGCGATGTCGCAGGCCGAGACGCCCACGCGGCCCGGGCCCTCGGGGCGGCCGGTGACGGAAGTGAGACCGCTTTCCGCCTGCACCAGCAGGTCATAGGCCTTCATGCCGGCGTATTCGCCATCCTCGCCATAGCCGCTGATGTCCACGGTGATGAGGCGCGGGTGCTTCGCGCGCAGTTCGGCGGAGCCGAAGCCGGCGCGTGCCATCGCACCGGGGGCGAGGTTCTGGATGAAGACATCGGCTTTCGCGAGCAGGCGGGCGAGCAGCGCCTTGTCCTCGGGCTTCTTGATGTCGAGGCGGAGGCTTTCCTTGCCGCGGTTGAGCCAGACGAAATAGGTGGAGAGGCCCTTGCAGGCGGCATCGTAGCCGCGGGCGAAATCGCCTTCCGCGCGTTCGATCTTGATAACGCGCGCGCCGGCATCGGCCAGCTTCATCGAGCAGGTGGGGGCCGCCACCGCCTGTTCCATCGAGACCACCAGGAGGCCGGCCAAAGGTTTCCCGCTCACGTGTCCTACCCTTCTCGTTTCAAACTCTTCTCATTGCAGGCGCGCCGTGCGGATGAAGCTACCCCAGCGGGCATGCTCGGCGCGGATCAGTGCGGCCGCGGCCGCCGGTCCGTGCTCCGTGCCTTCGGGCGTGATGACGGAATCGGCGGCGAGGCTGCGCGCCAGCATCTCATCCCCGAGCGAGGCCTCCAAGGCCCGGGCCATGCGCTGGATGAGGGGCTCGGGCGTGCCGGCGCGCAGCGCGAGGATGTTCCAGATGGCAAGGTTGGGCAGCGTCAGCCCTGCTTCGGCGGCGGTCGGCACGGTGGCGAGTTCGGGCAGGCGATGCGGGTGCAGCACGGCGATGGCACGGGCGCCGAGATGGGTCGCGGGGATGGCGGTGATGGCCTGGTCCACCATCACGTCCAGCAGCCCGGATTGCAGGTCCTCCAGCGCGGGTCCGCCGCCGGGATAGGTCACGAGTTCGCCGCCATCGCCCAGCGCGCGCATCAGCATGACGCCACCCATGAAGAGCGCGCTGCCGCGCCCGGCGCTGCCGATGGTCAGCGGCCCCTGCTGCGCGCGCCGGCGCAGCGCCGCGACATCGGTGATGCCGGAAGTGGCGCTCGCCAGCAGCACCATGGGGTTGGTCGCGATCAGGCCGATGGGGGCCAGGTCGGCCAGCGGATCATAGGCGAGTTGCGCGAAGAGGTGCGGGTTGAAGGCGAAGAGGGCCGGATTGCCGATGATGAGGGTGCGGCCATCGGCGGGCTGCGCCATGAGGTGGCGCATGGCGCGCTGGCCCGTCTCGCCGGGCATGACCTCCACCGTCACGGGCGCGTCCAGCGCGCGCGCCAGGACGGGCGCGATCATGCGGCCCAGGCGGTCGGTCGCGCCGCCGGCGGCGAAGGGGATGAGCAGGGTGACGGGCTCGGTGGCGCGGGCGGGTGCGGCCGTGAGGGCGAGGCCCGCGAGCATGCTGCGGCGTGTCAGGCTTGGCACGGACAAGCTGCCCTCCCCTGCTTTCCGGCGGAACCGGATGGGCCCATAGTGGCGCGAGACTGCCATTGCCGGGCGCAAAGGTTAAGCTTTCTGCCGCCCCGCGCGATCCCGCGCGGGCGGCCGTGACGGAGGAACCATGCCCATGTCGCAGCACGCCACGCCATGACCACCTCCTGGGGGGAGAAGTATCGCGCGGCCCGCCCCGCCCGCGTGACGGAGCTGGAAAAGCCCTTCGCCGGCATCCCGGCGGGCGCGCAGCTCTTCATCGCCTCGCCCAAGGTGATTGATGCCTGGCTGCGCACCATCCCGCCCGGCCGGACCAGGGATGTGGCGGCGATGCGCGATGCGCTGGCGAAGAGGAACAAGGCGGATGCCACCTGCCCGACCTCGACCGCGATCTTCCTGCGGATCGTGGCGGAATCCGCGCTGGAGCGCGTGGCGGCAGGCGAGGCGCCGGAGGCGGTCTCGCCCTTCTGGCGCGTGGTGGAGCCGGGCGGCGCATTGGCGCAGAAGCTCTCCTGCGGGCCGGATTTCATCGCGCAGCAGCGCGCGCTGGAGGCGGCCGCGAAACCCTCACGCAAGAAGGCCGACCCCGCATGATCACCCGCATCCCTGGCAAGGTCGCGAGCCGCAGCCGCGCGGTCATCCACAATGGCATCGTGACGACGGTCGCGACCTCGCCCGTGAAGTCGGCCTCGATGCTGGAACAGGCGCGGCTGGCGCTGGCGGCGATCGACCAGAACCTGGCGGATGCGGGGACCAGCAAGTCCCGGATCATCACGGCGATGGTCTATCTGGCCGACATGTCCCGGAAGGGCGAGCTGAACCAGGCCTGGGATGAGTGGGTGGACATGGCCAACCCGCCGCAGCGCGCCTGCCTGGGCGTGGCGCTGGAGGGGGCGGATCTGGTGGAGATCGTGGTCACGGCGGTGGTGTAGGCGGCTGCATCCCAGCCCCATCCGGACCGCACGCTCAGAATGAGCACGGCCTACCGAGAATGCGGCCGCAAAGCGGCCGCCGCGCCCAGAGTAAGCTTGCAACTCGCGCACGCCGAGCGGCGCGAAGCCAAGCGCGCGGAGCGCGCGCCCGGCGTTTGAGGGCATCAACAAGACCATGCGGCCGCAAAGCGGCCGCCGCGCCCAGACTGACCTTACAACCCGCGCGGGTTCAGCGGCGCGAAGGCAAGGCGGCGGAGCCGCCGCCCGCCGTTTGAGGGCGGGAAAACTAATAACTTCTCGGCATGCCGAGCACATGCTCGCCCAGATAGCTCAGCACCAGGTTCGTGCTGATCGGCGCCACCTGATACAGTCGCGCCTCGCGGAACTTGCGCTCCACGTCATATTCCTCGGCAAAGCCGAAGCCGCCATGCGTCTGCACGCAGGCCTCGGCCGCCGCCCAGGCGGCATCGGCGGCCAGCATCTTGGCTGTATTCGCCTCCTCGCCGCAGGGCAGGCCCGCCTCGAACTTCTCGAGGCCCTTGTGCAGCAGGGCTTCGGCCGCGCGCATCTGGGCATAGGCCTTGGCGATGGGGAACTGCACGCCCTGGTTCTGCCCGATCGGGCGGCCGAAGAGCACGCGCTCCTTCGCATAGGCCACCGACTTCTGCGTGAACCACTTGGCGTCGCCGATGCTCTCGCTGGCGATCAGCAGGCGCTCGGCGTTCATGCCGTCCAGGATGTAGCGGAAGCCCTTGCCCTCGACGCCGACCAGGTTCTCGGCCGGGACCTCCATGTTGTCGAAGAAGACCTCGCAGGAATTGTGGTTCATCATCGTGCGGATCGGCCGAATGGTCAGGCCGTTGCCCAGCGCGGCGCGCATGTCCACGATGAAGGTGGAGAGCCCCTCGGTCTTCTTCGCCACCTGGTCCTTGGGCGTGGTGCGGGCCAGCAGCAGCATCAGGTCGCTATGTTCGGCGCGGCTCGTCCAGATCTTCTGGCCGTTCACGATGTATTTGTCGCCCTGCTTCACAGCCGTGGTGCGCAGGTTGGTGGTGTCCGTGCCGCTGGTGGGCTCGGTCACGCCGAAGGCCTGCAGGCGCAGCGTCCCCTCCGCGATGCCGGGCAGATAGCGCTGCTTCTGCTCCGCGCTGCCATGCTTGAGGATGGTGCCCATGATGTACATCTGCGCGTGGCAGGCGGCGCCGTTGCAGCCCTCGGCATGGATCGTCTCGAGGATCGCGGCGGCGGCCGAGAGCGGCAGGCCCGCGCCGCCGAACTCCTCGGGGATCAGCGCGCCGAGATAGCCGGCCTCGGTCAGCGCCTTCACGAATTCGGTCGGATAGCCGCGGCGCGCATCCAGCTCACGCCAATACTCGCCCGGGAAGCGCGCGCAGAGCTTGCGCACCTCCTCGCGGATCTCGGCATGCGGGTCAGCGGAAATCAGGGAATGGTCCATGGGGCGTCTCCTTGCCCGATGGATTAGGCCCCGATCCCCGTCAGGGCAAGATTACCAGCCGAGGTCCCCCTCGCCTTTCGCGCGTTCCACATTGGCGGCAAAGGCGGCAAGGTTCCGCGTGAAGATCGCGGTGCACCACTCGATCTTGTTGACCGGGCCGGGGCCATAGAAATCGATCCGGTGGAAGCCCGCCTCGCGCAGCTGGCGATAGGCCGCGTTGTATTGCCAGCGATCGGCATTGTCGAAGATGAGGAAGCCATCGGGCTTGAGGTGGCGCGGCGCCAGCCACGCGGCGAAGCAGCGTGCCATGCCATCCACCACGATCACGTCGAAGGGGTCGGGGCCATGCGCCTCGATCTCGGTCGCATAGGCGGCGAAATCCTCGGTGAGGAGGCCGTGCATGACATTGTGCCCGTCATCATGGCTGAGCGGCAGTTCGGGCGCGGTCGCCAGGAAGCGCTTGAGCAGCGCGCGGCGTTTCGGCGACAGCGCGGCGCCCCGCTCGCGCGTGAGGATGCGGAGATTGCCGCCCCCCGCGGCCGCCACGCGCGCCGCCCAGCCGGCGTCATGCTCGACGCTGATGACCTCGGCCACGCGCGCCGCCCACCAGAGCGAGGAGCCGCCACAGCCATATTCGAAGACGCGGAATTCCGGCCGGATGATGCGCGCCAACTGCCGCAGCGCCGGATAGGTGATGTAGGGCACATAGCCCGCATGGTCGCGCGGCGTGCCGTCCAGGCTGGCGAACCAGCCCAGCCGGTCGAGATAGCCGCGCGCGAAGTGATAGACGGTCTCGTTCACCGCCGCGTGATGCTGGATGCTCATCCTGGGCTCCGGGTTTCACCGGAGCATGCGCGCGGCGTGCTTAACGCGCGGTAAGCGTCAATCCACCGTGGCGCCCGAAAGCCGCACCACCTCCGTCCAGCGCGCCATGTCCTCGCGCAGGAAGGCGGCGTATTCCGCGCGGCTCATCGGTGCGGGCTCCGCCCCGGCCGAGCGGATGCGCTCGGCGATCGCGGGGTCGCGCAGCATGGCCTGCGTCATGCGGTTCAGCGCCTCCAGCACCGGCTCAGGCGTGCGGGCGGGTGCGACGAAGCCGAACCAGGCGCGCACGTCGAAGCCGGGCAGCACCGTCTCGGCCAGCGTCGGCACATCGGGCGTGAAGGGCCAGCGCTGCGGCGTGGTGACGGCGAGCAGCTTGATCCGGCCCTCCCGCACATGCGGCAGATAAAGCGGCACATTGTCGATGACGACACCCACCTGCCCGCCCAGGAAATCCACGACGAGCGGCGCCGAGCCGCGGAAGGGCACATGCACCATCTCGATGCCCGCACGCAGCTTGAAATACTCCTGCGTCACATGCCCCGAGGTGCCGTTGCCCGGCGAGCCGCAATTGAGCCGCCCGGGCTGCGCCTTGGCCAGCGCGATCAGCTCCGCGATCGTGTTCGCCGGCACGGAGGGGTGCACGAAGATGCCGTTGGCCACGACGGAAATGGCGCTGATCGGCGCGAAGTCGCGCAGCACGTCATAGTTCAGCCGCCCGGCGCGCAAAGCCGCACCCGCCGTCATCGAGATGGAGGTGGAGAGGAAGGTGTGCGCGTCATCCGCGCGCGCCGTCTGCTCATTGGCCAGCGTCCCGCCGCCACCCAGGCGGTTCTCGACGACCACGGGCTGGCCCAGCAGGGGCGAGAGCCGGTCGGCCAGCATGCGGGCATAGATGTCGGGCAGGCCGCCGGGCGGGAAGCCCACCAGCATGCGGATGGGCCGCGTGGGCCAGCCCGGCACGCCGGAGCCCTGGGCCCGCGCGGCAACAGGCCAGAGCGCGGGGGCCGCCAGCGCGTGGCGTCGCGTGAGCCTCATGGTCCATCTCCCGAAAGACGGGGCGATCGGACCATGATGCGAAACGGCAGAAAAGCAGAAATTGCATCTCCGTCGCAGCCGGTGCGACGGAGATGCCCGTTCCTCAGTCAGCCTGGATGCGGAATTCGCGCACCAGGCCACCCCATTGGGCGATCTGCCGATCCAGGAAGGGGCCAAGCACGGTCTTGTCGCCCAGCACCACGCGGGCCTGCTGGGTTTCCGTCATGGTGCGCGTCACGCGCTCCTCCTGGAAGGATTCCTTCAGGGCCGCGAACATCCGCGCCTGGATCGCGTCGGGCGTGCCATGCGGCGCGAAGACGCCCCACCAGGCCTCGGCCTCGAGGCCCTGGAAGCCGCCCTCCACCGCCGTCGGCACCTGGGCCAGCGCGGGCAGGCGCTCGGGGCCGAACTGCACGACGGGGCGCAGCGTGCCGCCGGCGATGTGCGGGGCGACGACGGCGGCACTGCCGATCATCATCTCCACATGGCCGGCCACCGTGTCATTCACGGCAAGCCCGCCGCCGCGATAGGGCACATGCGCCATGCGGATATTGGCGCGCGAACCCAGCAGGATCATCGTCAGATGGCCGATGGTGCCGTTGCCGGTGCTGCCATAGCTGATGGCATCGGGGCGCGCGCGGGCGGCGGCCACCACATCGGCCAGCGTCCGGTAGGGCTTGTCCGGCCGCGTCGCGATGACATAGGGCGCGCCGCCGATCAGCATGACGGGATCGAGATCGCGCGTCAGGTTGAAGGGCAGGTTGGGCAGCAGGGCGGGCAGCGTCGCGTGGCTGTCGAAGGTGAGCAGCCAGGTCTGCCCATCGGGCCGCGCCGTCGCCACCACCTGCGTGCCGAGCGAGCCCGCGGCACCGCTGCGGTTCTCCACCACCACCGGCACGCCGAGGCGTTGCGAGAGGCCGGGCGCGGCGAGGCGCGCCACCGCATCCGTGCTGCCGCCCGGCGCGAAGGGGACGACGATGCGGATGCTGCCCGCGGGCCAGGACTGGGCGGACGCGATGGCCGGTGCGGCGAGAATCGCGCCCAGCGTGGCGCGGCGTGTGATGCGGATCATGTTTCCCCCGGTTCCCTATTCCAGCTTGGCGCCCGTGGCCGCCACGATGGGCCGCCACTTCGCCTGTTCGGCGGCGATGTAGTCGCGGCTCTGGTCGGGCGACAAGCGCCCCCCGACCTCAAAGCCCGCCGCCTCCAGCTCGGCGCGGAATTCCTGCACCGCGAGTGTCGCGGTGATGGCGGCGGCGAGGCGCGCGCGGATCGGCTCCGGCGTGCCGGTGGGCAGCATGACGGCGAGCCAGACCGCGGCCTCGAAACCCGAAAGGCCCAGCGCCTCGGCCACCGTCGGCACCTCGGGCACCAGCGGGCTGCGCGCGGTGGAGGCGACGGCCAGCATCCGGGCGCGGCCCGAGCGGTGCTGCTCCAGCGTCGTCGCCACCGTATCGGTCAGCGCATCCAGATGGCCGCCCAGCAGATCCGCCATGGCGGGCGCGCTGCCGCGGTAGGGCACGTGCTCGATGTTCACATTCGCCTCGCGCTTGAACAGCTCGAAGGACATGTGGAGGTAGCTGCCCGTCCCCGGCGAGCCGTAGCGCAGCTGCCCTGGCCGCGCGCGCGCGACGGCGACCAGCGCGGGCAGGCTGTCGGCCACGCCCGGCCGCACCACGAAAGCGACGGTGGCGGCACCCGGGATCGCGACCGGCAGGAAGTCGCGCAGCGGGTCGAATTGTGGGCGCTCGGCCAGAAGCGGATAGAGGCCGAGCGTGCTGGCCGTGCCGAAGAGCAGCGTCTGCCCATCGGGCCGCGCGCGCGCCGCCTCCAGCGTGCCGATGGCGCCCGCCGCCCCCGTGCGGTTCTCGATGACCACAGGCTGGCCGAGCTCCGCCGGCAGCCGCGCGGCGAGCCGGCGGGCAAACACGTCCGTGGCGCCACCCGGCGGGAAGGGCACGATCATGCGCAGCGGGCGGTCCGGCCAGGATTGCGCGAGGGCGGGTGTGGCCAGCGTCGCGGCCAGGAGGGCGCGGCGCTTCACAGCCCGGCCTCCCGCCAGCCGGGCGCCGCCTCATCCGGATGCGCCCCCAGCCCCGCCGCGCGGATGCCCATGATCGCCGCATATTCGTCACGGTCCGAGGCGTCGCCCGAGACGCCGACGGCGCCGATCGCCTCGCCCGCCGCGTTCAGGATCAGCACGCCGCCGGGCACGGGGATGAAGCGCCCGTCACTCGCGGCCGCGATGGAGGCCTGGAAGGCCACGCGTTCCTTCAGCCTGTCCCGCACGACGCGGCTGCCGATGCCCATGCCGAGTGCGGCCTGCGCCTTGCCGCGCGCGATCTCGAAGCGCAGCACCCCGCAACCATCCTCGCGCCGGAAGGCGACGAGCTGCGCGCCGGCATCGAGCACAACGACGGCGAGCGGCAGGAGATCGGCCTCGCGCGCGGCCTTCAGCGTGCCGTCCAGCACCGCTTCGGCCTCAGCGAGGCGCAGCGCAGAGGCGACAGGAACCAGGAAATAGCCTTCGGCCATGCCGACACATCCTCCGCATTCTCGTTGTCACGAGACTATCGCATCGAAGGCGCCCGCGGGAGGGCGCCGCTTGATCCGGCGCAAGGCGGAGCCCGCCGGATTTTCCTAAACGGATTGCAACGCGCCGGGATGCGGCGCGGATCGCCGGAAGGAACGCAAATTCATGAAATCGAAAGACCTCATGACCACCAACCCCGTGGTCATCGCCCCCGACACCCCGGTGGCGGCCGTGGCCGAGTTGCTGGCCGCGCGCGGCATCTCCGCCGTGCCCGTCGTGGACGCCGAGGGCGTGCCGCAGGGCATCGTGACCGAGGGCGACCTGATCCGCCGCCTGGCCGATCGCCCGCCCGGCCCGCTCAGCTGGTTCCTGCAGCTCTTCGAAAGCTCCGAGCCGCTGGTGGAGCGCTTCGCCAAGGCCCATGGCAAGACCGCGGCCGATGTGATGAGCAAGGACCTCGTCACCGTCAGCGAGACCGAGACGGCCGAGCGCATCGCGCAGCTCATGGAGCAGCACCACATCCGGCGCGTGCTGGTGGTGAAGGGCAACCACCTGGTCGGCATCGTCAGCCGCGCCGACCTGCTGCGCGCCGTCCTGCGCGGCCAGGCGACCGAGCAGGAGGCGCATGACGACCACGGCATCCAGACGGCGCTGGTGAAGGCCATGCGCGCCCAGCCCTGGGTGGACACCTATTGGGTCTATCCCTCGGTGAAGGCCGGCACCGTCACCTTCCACGGCTTCGCGCGGAACGACACGATGCGCCAGGGCCTCGCCATCATGGCGCGCGAGATCCCGGGCGTGGTGGCGGTGCGGGACAAGATGGACCCCATGCCGCTGATCCTGCGCGCGACCTTCTAAAGGGCCGGCGCCGCCCCATATCAGCACGGTCCGCGATATGGGGCGTGCCATGCAGGAAGAGCCAGGTCAGCAGCGCGAGGTGACGATCGGGGGCAAGTTCCTGGGCCTCGGCATCGTCGGCTGCACGGTGATCTATTGCATCTTCGTGGAGAAGTTCGGCTCGCCCGAGGCGCAGGGCAGGCTGCTTTGGGTCTTCCTCGGCTCGGTGGCAGCGGGCGTGATCATCCCGCTGCTGTTCTGCCGCCGACCCATCCGCTGAGCCGGCGGCACACAGCGCGCTTCTTGCCACGCACACGGAGTTGCAACCTGCGGCCCGCAGAGCCGAGCGCGCGAAGGCGCGCTGCGGCTCATGCCGCGAAGCCAAGGGCCGCGGACGCGGCCCGCCCGGCCTCTGAGGGGCACGAAGGTGAAACCTTCGTACGCGGGGTATCAGATATTGGCGCCCTCGATCACATTGCCGAAGCGCTCCCAGCCCGTGCCGTTCCAGCGCTGCAATTGCATCTGCCGGATCACGTTGAAGTTGTTGGGCTGCGTCTGCACCTTCACGCCCGGCAGCAGGGTCGCGATGTCCATGGGCGCGATGTTCGCCGCCTGGCGCATGATGTTCTCGCGGCTGAAATCATTGCCGCATTGCTTCAGCACCTGGATCATGGTGGTCCCGACGCCATAGCCATAGGTGAAGTTGTTGTCGTTCAGGTCGCCGTTGGGGACGAAGCGCTGCATGAAGCCGCGCCACTCGTTCATCCCGGCATCGTTGGCCCAGGCCGGGTCGCTCTGGTCCTTGCGGTAGTCGGAGGTGATGAGGCCGACGCCACGCTCCTTGCCCGCCGGCTCCATCACGGCGCCGACCGAGACGGAGACATTGGTCATGAACATCATCGGCCGCCAGCCGATATCGTGCACGCGGCGGATCGCCTGGGCCGCGAAGCGCGGAATGACGCCGCAGATCAGCACATCCGCGCCGCTCGCCTGGAGCTGGACGATCTGGCTGTCCACCGTCGGGTCCGTCGCCTCATTGGTGGCGACGCGCACCATGGAATCGAAACGGGGGCCCAGCACGTCGCGCACGCCGTTCAGGTAGTCCCGCCCGAAATCATCATTCTGGTGCAGCAGCGCGATGCGCGCATTGGGGCGCGTTTCCAGCACGTGCTTGGCGTAGATCTGCGCCTCGACGCGATAGCTGGGCTGCCAGCCGATGGTCCAGGGGAACTCGCGCGGATTGGCCCATTTGTCGGCGCCGGTCGCGAGGAACAGGTGCGGCACGCGGCGCTGGTTCATGTAGCGATGCACGGCATTGTTGGTGGGCGTGCCGAGCTGGTTGAAGGTGAAGGCCACGCGGTCCTGCTCCACCAGGCGGCGCGTCTGCTCCAGCGTACGCGGCGGCGAATAGGCATCGTCATAGACGATGAAGTTGATGCGCCGGCCTGCCACACCCCCCTCCTCGTTCAGGCGGCGGAACATGGCGGTGAGGCAGGTCGAGATCACCGAATAGGCCGAGGCCGGCCCCGAGAGCGAATTGGTGCTGCCGATGCGGATCTCATTGGCCGTCACCCCCGGCGCTTCCTGCGCGGGGGCGATGTTGGGCGCGGCGAGCGTGGCGCCGGAAGCGATGAGCAAGGTGCGACGCGTGGTCATGATGGTTCCCTCCCAGGAATGACGCGTTTCTTGGTGGTGAGGCGGCGGACCAGCCCGGCCACGCCGTCCGGCAGGACAAAGAGGAAGAGGATGAGGATGGCGCCGTAGATCACGCCCGGCGCCGAGCGGCTGACGGCCTCGGCCAGGTTCGGCACGAAGAGGACGAAAAGCCCGCCGAAGACCGAGCCCAGGATGGAACCGACACCGCCCACCACCATGCCGACGAAGAGGCTGATGGAGAGGATGAAGGTGAAGCTGTCGGGCGCCACGAATTCCACCACCGCGGCCGAGAGCGAGCCCGCCATGCCGGTGATGATGGCGCTCACGGCAAAGGTGCGCGTCTTGATGCTGGCGAGGTCCATGCCCATCGCCTCGGCGGCGGTCGGGTTGTCGCGCACCGCCATCATGGCGCGGCCGATGCGCCCGCGCAGCAGGTTGGCGGTGAGGAGGTAGCAGACACCCGCCACCAGCAGTGCCACGAGATACATGTACTGATCGGGGTTGAGTTTCAGCCACTCCGGCGCCTCGGGCTTCAGCAGAAAGAGGCCCTGCACGCCGCCCGTCCAGGCCTCGACGGCCTTGTGCTTCAGGATCTGCGGGACCGCGACGGCGAGGGCGAAGGTGGTCAGCGCCAGATAAAGCCCGCCCAGGCGCAGCGCGGGGAAGCCCACGCCCCAGCCCACCGCGCCGCAGATCAGGGCCGAGACGGGCAGCGTCGCCCAGAAGGACCAGTCGAGCAGTGACATGGGGATCGCCGTCGCATAGGCGCCGACGGCGAAGAAGGCGCCATGGCCGAGCGAGATCTGGCCGTTGTAGCCGGTGACGATGTTCAGCCCGAGTACGGCCAGCGCCATGATGACGGCCTGCGTCAGCTGGAAGAGGTGAAACCCCTCCAGCAGCCAGAGCGGCAGCAGGGCCAGGGCGAGACCAGCGAGGAGAAGCAGCGGCCGCATCCGCTCAGACCCGGCTGAAGACGACGCGGCCGAAGAGGCCGGAGGGCCTGACGACCAGCACGCCGATGATGATGACCAACGCCACCGTCAGCTTGAGTTCCGTCCCCACCACATAGGCGCCGGCCAGGTTCTCCAGCACGCCCACCATGAAGCCACCGATCACCGCGCCGGATGGGTTGTCGATGCCGCCCAGAAGCGCGCCGGCGAAGGCATAGAGCAGGATGCCCAGCATCATGTTGGGGTCGAGAAAGACGGCGGGAGCGACCATCATCCCCGCGACGGACCCGATGGCTGCCGCCAGGCCCCAGCCCAGCGCCAGCATCCAGCCGACGCGAATGCCCACCAGCCGCGCCGAGCGCGGGTTGTAGGCGGCCGCGCGCATGGCAAGGCCCAGCGAGGTGTGTGCGAAGAACAGATACACCAGGATCAGCACCGCCAGCGTGACCGCCGTGCTGCCCAGCTCATGTGCGGAGACGAGGCCGCCGAAGAGCAGGCCATCGCTTTGGAAGGGCGTCGGGAAGGCCTTGGTGGTGTGGCCGAAGATCCAGCCCGTGGCGTTGCTGATGATGAGCAGCATGCCGATGAAGACGCCCACATGCGTCAGCACCGGCGCATTCTGCACGGGGCGCATCAGGATGCGCTCGACCAGCGCACCGATGACGAAGGAGACCACCAGCGTCGCGAAGAAGGCCACCCAATAGGGCAGCCCGGCCTGGATCATGGTGAGCGCGATGAAAGTCGAGAGCGTCGCCATCTCGCCCTGGGCGAAGTTCACGTGATGGGTCGCCTGGTAGATCATGACGAGGGCCAGCGCGACCGAGGCGTAGATGCCGCCCGTGGCGATGCCGGCGATGAGCTGATGCGCGAAGCCGTCCATAAGCTATGCCTTCTTCCTGCCGGCCGATTCAGACCTTCGCTCCTGCGTCGCTTCGGTCATCGGACGGCTCAGTATCCCAGATAGGCGCGGCGGATGGCCTCGTCCTGCCGGATTTCGGCGGCGGGGCCCGAGGTCACGATGTGCCCCGTCTCGATCAGATAGGCGCGGTCGGCGAGTTCGAGCGCGAGATTCGCGTTCTGCTCGACGAGCAGGATGCCCACGCCGCTCTCCTCGCGGATGCGGCGCATGATGCCGAAGATCTCCTGCACGATGAGGGGTGCCAAGCCAAAAGAGGGCTCGTCCAGCAGCAGAAGCTTGGGCCGCATCAGCAGCGCGCGGGCGATGGCGAGCATCTGCTGCTCGCCGCCCGAAAGCGTGCCGGCCTGCTGCTTCCAGCGCTGCCTGAGGCGCGGGAACCACTCCCACATGCGCTCGAAATCCGCCTGCACCTCAGCATCACGCCGCGTATAGGCGCCGAGGCGGAAATTCTCCTCCACGGTGAGTTCCATGAAGGTGCCGCGCCCATCGGGCACATGCGCGACACCCAGCCGCGCGATGTCCTCGGTCGCCATGCCGGTGATGCGGCGGCCTTGCAGCACCACGTCGCCTTCCACGCGGATCATGCCGCAGACGGCGCGCAGCGTGGTGGTCTTGCCCGCGCCATTGGCGCCGAGCAGCGCGGTCACGCTGCCTTCCTGCACCACGAAATCCAGGCCATGCAGCACCTGGATGGGGCCATAGCCGCCCCGCAGCTTCTTCACCTCAAGCAGCATGCGCGTCATGCCCATCACCCAGATAAGCGCGGATCACCTCCGGGCTGGTGCGCACCTCATGCGGCGTGCCATCGGCGATCTTCTTGCCGAAATCCAGCGCCACCACCTTGTCCGAGACGCGCATGACGAGGTTCATGTGATGCTCGACCAGCAGGATGGCGAGCGCGAAGCTCGCCCGCACCTGCTCCAGCAGGCGCGCCAGCTCATCCACCTCGCCATGGTTCAGGCCGCCCGCCGGTTCATCGAGCAGCAGGAGCTTGGGTTGCGAGATCAGCGCGCGCGCCATCTCCACCCGCTTCTGCGTGCCGAAGGGCAGGTCCGCCACCGGCACATCGGCGACGTTCTCGAGCGCCAGCAGGCCGAGCAATTCGTCGGCGCGGCGGGCGGCCACCCGGTCCTCTTCGCGCGCGCCGGGCAGGCGCAGCGCATGGGCCAGGAAGCCTGCGCGGCCCTGCGAATGCGCCCCCGCCAGCACGTTCTCCCGCACCGACATGCTTCGGAACAGCGCCAGGTTCTGGAAGGTGCGGCCGAGGCCCAGCGGCGCCATGGCGTGGCGCGGCATGCCCGTGGTGCTGGTGCCCGCGAAGGTGACGCTGCCTTCGCTCGGTCGGTAGATCCCGCTGATGATGTTGAAGAGCGTGGTCTTGCCCGCGCCATTGGGGCCGATCAGCCCGCAGATCTGGCGCTCCTCCACCGCGAAGGAGACGCCAGCCACCGCCGTGACGCCGCCGAAGCGCATCACGACATCGCGCACCTCAAGCAGCGCCAAGCGCCGCCCTCCTGCCGGTGGGACGCATCACTTCCTCCCTCCGCCGCTTCGCGGTCGGCTCTTTTCAGAAGCTGAATGCAGCCTGAAAACGCGGCGGCCCGCAAGGAGAAATCAGGCGGCGCGCGCCGCCGCCGGCAGCACGCCGCCCATGGCCTCGGTCAGCGCCGCCGCCGCCGCGCGCACGCGCGGGCCCATGGAGGCCACCTTCGCATCATCCATCCGCACCGTGGGACCGGAGATGGAGACGCCGCCCACCGGTTCGCCGAATTCATTGAACACGGCGGCCGCCACGCAGCGCATGCCGAGGTTGCGCTCCTCATCATCCACCGAAAATCCGCGCGCGCGAATGCCGATCAGGTCCGCGATCAGGCTCGCGCGCGTCGCATGCGTCTTGGGCGTGAAGACCTCGAGCGGCAGGCGCTTCAAGAGCGCGTCGCGCTGGCGCGCCTCGGTGAAGGCGAGGATGGCCTTGCCGATTCCCGAGGCATGCAACGGGCTGCGCGTGCCGGGGCGGAAGAAGGCGCGGATGGCTTCATGCGTCTCCACCTGGCTCACGAAGACCACGCAATCCTCATCGGCGAGGGCGAGATTCGCCGTCTCGCCCGATTCCAGCATCAGGTCCTGGATGATGGCGCGCCCCTGCTCGGCCAGCTTGCGGCGGCGCAGGAAGCCCGCCCCCATGCGGAAGGTCTCGATGCCAATGAACCAGAGCTGGTCGGCCTCGTTGAACTCCACCATGCCGTGCGCCTGCAGCGTGGTGAGCATGCGATAGGCGGTGGAAGCCGCGATGCCCGATTGCTGCGAAATCTCGGTCAGCGAGAGGCCATTGCCGGCCGAGAGCAGCTTCATCAGCGCGATGGCGCGATCGAGCGACTGGACCGAGGCGGCCTCATTCGCCTGCGAGGTGCCACGGGGCCGCCCGCGGGAGCGCTTTTCGGCCACGGGCCTAGGCATCGCGGAAATATTTTTCGCCATCTGGAAAACCCCAAGCGCAGTGGAAAACCTTAATCGCTTCCGAGTCAGTATGTTAGTCCTATTTTTCCGCATTGCAAAATAATATTCTGAAAAAATTGCACGCGAAGGCGGCACCTGTCATTCCTTCCCGTCGCAACGACCTCGCAGGGGATGAACTCATGGCCAAGATGCGCGCAGTGGATGCAGCGGTTCTCGTGCTGGAAAAGGAGGGCGTGGACTGCGCCTTCGGCGTCCCCGGCGCCGCGATCAATCCCTTCTATTCCGCGATGAAGAAGCGCGGCTCCATCCGCCACATCCTGGCGCGCCATGTCGAAGGCGCCTCGCACATGGCGGAGGGCTATACCCGCGCCAAGCACGGCAATATCGGCCTGTGCATCGGCACCTCCGGCCCCGCCGGGACCGACATGATCACCGGCCTCTACTCCGCCCAGGCCGACAGCATCCCGATCCTCTGCGTCACCGGCCAGGCGCCCCGCGCCAAGCTGCAGAAGGAGGACTTCCAGGCGGTGGACATCGCCGCCATCGCCGGCCCTGTGACCAAGTGGGCGGTGACGGTGATGGAGCCCTACCTCGTGCCCATGGCCTTCCAGAAGGCCTTCCACCTGATGCGCAGCGGCCGCCCCGGCCCCGTGCTCATTGACCTTCCCGTGGACGTGCAGGTGGCCGAGATCGAGTTCGACATCGAGACCTACACCTCGCTGCCCGTCTACAAGCCCGCCGCCAGCCGCGCCCAGATCGAGAAGGCGCTCACCATGCTGAACGAGGCGGAGCGCCCGCTGATCGTCGCCGGCGGCGGCATCATCAACGCCGATGCCAGCGAGGAGCTGGTGGAATTCGCCGAGATCACCGGCATCCCCGTGATCCCCACGCTGATGGGCTGGGGCGCCATCCCGGATGATCATGACCTGATGGCCGGCATGTGCGGCCTGCAGACGAGCCATCGCTACGGCAACGCCAACATGCTGGCCTCCGATTTCGTGCTCGGCATCGGCAACCGCTGGGCGAACCGCCACACCGGCAGCGTGGACAAGTACACCGCCGGCAAAAAGTTCGTGCATGTGGACATCGAAGGCACGCAGATCGGCCGCGTCTTCGCACCCGATTATGGCATCGTCTCCGATGCGCTCGCCGCCCTCGACCTCTTCGTGAAGGTGGCGATCGAGTGGAAGACGGCGGGCAAGCTGCGCGACCGCAGCGCCTGGGCCGCCGAATGCCTCGCCCGCAAGCACTCCATGCTGCGCGAGACGCATTACGACCAGGTGCCGCTCAAGCCGCAGCGCGTCTACCAGGAGATGAACGAGGCCTTCGGGCGGGACACCTGCTACGTCACCACCATCGGCCTCAGCCAGATCGCGGGTGCCCAGCATCTGCGCGTCTACAACCCGCGCAACTGGATCAATTGCGGCCAGGCCGGCCCGCTGGGCTGGACGCTGCCGGCGGCGCTGGGCGTGCGCGCCGCCGATCCGGACAAGGAGATCGTGGCGCTCTCGGGCGATTACGACTTCCAGTTCCTGATCGAGGAGCTGGCCGTCGGCGCCCAGCACAAGCTGCCCTACCTGCATGTCGTCGTGAACAACTCCTATCTCGGCCTCATCCGCCAGGCGCAGCGCGGCTTCGAGATGGATTTCGAGGTCTCGCTCAGCTTCGAGAACATCAACATGGAGCATGACGAGAATCTCGCCGGCTATGGCGTGGATCACGTCGCCGTCGCCGAGGGCCTGGGCTGCAAGGCGCTGCGCGTGAAGAGCCCGAACGAGTTCAAGCAGGCCTTCGCCGATGCCAAGGCGCTGATGCAGGAACACCAGGTGCCGGTGGTGCTGGAGTTCATTCTGGAGCGCGTGACCAATATCCCGATGGGCACCGAGCTCGACAATGTGAATGAGTTCGGCGGCGCGCTGGATGTGGCGCCGGCGGCGCGGGAGATGGCGCCGGCCAAGTAGTCAGGGCCGCAGCGCTTCCGTGAGGAAGCGCACCACCTCGGCGTTGAACCTGGCGTGGAAGGCGGCGCGGTCAAAGCCCGGTGCGCTGGCACAGATGAAGGCTGCCACCCGCGCCAACTCCGCATTGCAGGGCGCGAGGAAGTCGAAATGCCCGGCGCCCTGCACGCGGTGGAACTCGGGCGGGCGGGGAAGCGCCGCCCGCACCGGCTCGACATAGAAGGGCGCGCGCAGGATCTCATCCTCCGCCGCCTGCCAGAGCTGAACCGGCATCGCCACCGCATCGAGCGAGCCGGGCAGGAAGGCGAAGCCAAGCGCCGGTGCCGCCACCACCAGCGCGCGCAGAGGGACCGCCGAGCGCGTGACCTGCGGTGCTGCCGCCTGCGCCGCTGCGCCGATCAGGCGGCAGTCAAAGAAATCGGGATGGGCCGCGCAATGCGGCGCCACGCGGCCGAAATCCGGCATGCCGCCCGCCGCCGCCAGCACGGTAAAGCCGCCGGCGGAGAACCCGAAGGCGCCGATCCGCTCCGGCGCCACCGCCCCTGGATTCCAGGGCCCGGCCATGTAAGCCACCACCGCCGCGAATTGCCGCGTGCGCCCGCCCAGATCGGCCGCGCCGGATTGGTCACGGTAGTTGTCGCCGGGGTGGGTGGGGGCCGCGACGATGAAGCCAGCCTCGGCCAGGGCCAGGGCGGTGTCGGCATGGCTCGCGAGGTAGCCCCCATTGCCGTGGGAGATGACGATGAGCGGCAAGCCCCTGCCCCGCAGCGGCGCCCCGGGAACGAGTTGCTGGGTGAAGGCGCCGACGCGGGTGGGCACGGCGGTGCCGGTTGCGCCCGGATACCAGATAGCCGTCTCGATCAGCGCCCCGCCTGGATCGGGCAGTTGGATCAGCGCGAAGCCGGTTTGCGCCTGCGCCGGCCAGGCGCCAGCCAGGAAACAAAGGACAGCGAGCAGATGATGCATGACGACACCCCCGGTCTGACCCGACAAGCTGGCCCACCGCGCTGGCCCAAGTCAAAGCGCGGCAGACGCCCCGTGATCGCTATTGCGGCCGGACACCCATGGCGATGGTCCGTTCATCCATGCGCGGGTCATGCCGCAGGCCGCGCCGCACGGCCCAGGTGTTGAGGTATTGCACCAGCTGGATCACCGGCCGCTCCTCGGCGAACATGGCCACCGCCTCCTGCCACATCGCCTCGCGCCGCTCGTCATCCATCGTGGCGGAGGCCTCGGCGGTGAAGGCGTCGAAGCGCGGGTTGGAATAGCGGGCGTTGTTGTTCGCACCCGTCAGGCGCTGGCGGTCATGCGTCGAGACGATGTTGACCAGGAAGTTCGACGCCTCGCCGGTCGAACTCCCCCAGGCGCCGATCTGCATGCCGAATTCGATGCGCGCCCGGCGCGGCACGAAGCCGGTCCAGGGCAGCGCCTCCACCTGGGTGCGCACGCCGATGCGCGTCCACATCTGCGCGACAGCCTGGGCCAGGCGCGCATCATTGGGCCAGCGGTCATTCGGCGTGGCGAGCGTCAGGCGGAAGCCGTCAGGGAAGCCCGCCTCGGCCAGCAGGCGGCGCGCGCCATCGGGGTCGAAGGCGTCGGGCCGGACATTCGGGTTGTAGCCGAAGGCGCCGGGCGGCAGCCATTGCGCGGTGGATTGCGCGGCCCCCTCCATCACGCGCTCCACCAGCGCGTCACGGTTGATGGCGAGGCTGAGCGCGCGGCGCACCCGCGCATCCTTGAACGGATTGGCGGCGAGCGGCTGGCCGGCATTGTCCGTCACCCCGGGCGGCGCGCCGTCGCGCGAGAAATCGGGCGCCATGTAGACGGTGCGCAGGCTCGGGATCTCGGTGACCGTGATGCGCGGATCGCGGCGCAGGCGCGCCAGGTCGCTCGTCGGGATCTGCTCGATGATGTCCACATCGCCGGCCAGCAGCGCCGCGGTGCGGGAGGCATCGTTCAGCAGCATGCGGTAGCTGACGCGCGCCCAGGGCTCGGCCCCGCCGAAATAAGCGTCGTTGCGCGTCATCTCCACGCGGTCGCCGGCGCGAAAGCTGACGAAGCGATAGGGCCCGGTGCCGATCGCCGCGCGGCCGCTGTTGAAATCCTCCGTCGCCGCCCCTTCCGCCGCGTGGCGCGCGATGATGGAGACCGAGGCAAGATCGAGCGGCATGAGCGGGTGCGGCGCGCGGGTGTGCAGCCGGATGAGGTGCGGGTTCACCACCTCGACGCGCTCGATGGCGCGGAGAAAGCCGCCGAAACCGCCCGGGCTATTGGGCACGTTCGGCACGCGGCCGAAGGTGAAGACCACGTCGTCCGCGGTGAAGGGGCGCCCGTCATGCCAGGTCACGCCTTGGCGCAGCTCCAGCTCCCACACCGTGTCCGAGACGGGGCGCCAGGCGGTGGCGAGCGAGGGGTGCGGGCGGGCCCTGCCGTCGCGCTCGATCAGCCGGTCGAAGATATGCATGGTCAGCGCGTTGTTCGGGCCGACATTGTGGAAATGCGGGTCAATGCTCGTGACCGGCGCGCCCGAGCCCACGCCGAGCGTCTGTGCCACCCCTTGGGCCTGCGCCGAGACGCTGATCGCCGCCGCCAGCACCGCCGTCACCCACTTGCCCATGAACACCTCCCGCGAATTGTCCGGAAGGCTAACACCCAGGCAATGCGGGCGGCTACTCCTCCTCGCGCCGGAAGCGGCTCTGCACCACAGGGCGGGATGGGCCCGCGCCCTGGCGGCTGATGGGAATGGAGCGGACCTTCACCTCGGGCATCGGGCGCTGGAGGTCAATGTGCAGCAGGCCATTGTCCAGGAAGGCGCCTTCCACCTCGATCCCCTCAGCCAGCACGAAGGCGCGCTGGAATTGCCGCGCCGCGATGCCGCGATGGATGAAGATGCGCCCCTCCGTGTCGTCCCGCTGGCGGCCGCGGATGACGAGCTGGTTGTCCTCCTGCGTGATGGCCAGGTCATCCATGGAGAAGCCGGCGACGGCGAGCGTGATGCGCAGCCGCGCCTCGCCCGTCTGCTCGATATTGTAGGGGGGATAGCCCTCGGCGTTCTTCTGGACGCGGTCGAGCATCTGTTCGAGGTGGTCGAAGCCGAGAAACAGCGGCGAACCGAACACCGAGGATCGAGACATGCAGCCTCCTGCCGGGAGCGAGGACATGCCGCGCGCCCCTTCGTGGCGGCGCCCGGCCCGCCAAGACTTGGCCCGGGTGGGGCCGGCTTGCAAGGTCCGTTGCCAGGGTGGGGGCCAGGCGCTACCTCAGCCCCATCATGAGCGACGAAAAACTCCCCATCCTGCTGGTGCCCGATGCGCGGCTCCGCCTGAAGTGCCGCCCGGTGGGCGAGGGCGATGGCGATGCGGTCCGCGCGCTGGCGCCCCGCATGCTGGCCACGATGTATGCCGCCCCCGGCATCGGGCTGGCCGCACCCCAGGTGGGCTCGGACCTTCGCCTCTTCGTGCTGGATTGCGGCGGCAAGGACACGCCCGAGCCGATGGTGCTGGTGAACCCGGAAATCATCGCCGAAAGCCAGGAGCGCGGCATCCGCGAGGAGGGTTGCCTCTCGCTCCCCGGCCTCTATGCCGATGTCGAGCGCCCGCAGCGCATCAAGATCCGCTGGCGCGAGCTGGACGGCACGCGGCGCGAGATGGAGGCGGACGGGCTGCTCGGCGTCTGCATGCAGCATGAGATGGACCACCTGAACGGCGTGCTCTTCGTCGATCATCTCTCGGCGCTGAAGCGCAACATGATGCTGCGCAAGCTGGCCAAGGATCTGAAGAACAAGGCGCGCGAGGCCGAAGGTGGGTGACACCACCATGCGGACGCGCGAGCCGCTCCGCATCGCCTTCATGGGCAGCCCGGATTTCGCGGTACCCGCGCTCCAGGCGCTGCATGCGGCGGGGCATGACATCCGCGCCGTCTATACCCAGCCGCCCAAGCCCGCCGGGCGCGGCCAGCAGGAGACCCCCTGCCCCGTGCATCGCGCGGCCCTCGCCCTCGGGCTCGAGGTCCGCACGCCGGCGCGGGTGAAGCGCGATGCGGCGGCGCATGCGGATTTCGCGGCGCTCGACCTCGATGTAGCGGTGGTGGCGGCCTATGGGCTGATCCTGCCACCGGCCATGCTGGACGCGCCGCGGCGTGGCTGCCTGAACATCCATGCCTCGCTGCTGCCGCGCTGGCGTGGGGCGGCGCCCATCCATGCCGCCATCCTGCATGGCGATGCCGAAAGCGGCGTCACCATCATGCGCATGGAAGAGGGGCTGGACACCGGCCCCATGCTGCTGCGCGAGGCGGTGGCGCTCAACGCCCGCAGCACGACGCCCCAGTTGCACGACGCGCTGGCCGCGATGGGTGCGCGCCTGATCCTGCGCGCGCTGGACGAAGCGCCGCCCGAGACGCCGCAGCCCGAGGCAGGCGTCACCTATGCCGCCAAGCTCAGCAAGGCCGACGGCCTGCTCGACTGGGCGCAGCCGGCCGCCGCGCTCGATGCCCGGGTGCGGGCGATGAACCCCTGGCCTGGCGCCTATTTCCCGCATGCGGGCGAGGTGCTGCGCGTGCTGGCCGCCGAACCGGCCGAGGGCGCGGGCGCGCCCGGGACCGTGCTGCCGGGGCCTGGCCTGGTGGTGGCCTGCGGCACGGGCGCGCTGCGCCTCGCGCGCCTGCAACGCCCCGGCCGCGCCGCGATGGATGCGGATGCGCTGCTGCGGGGCTACGCCCTTCCCCCAGGCACCAAGCTCGGCTGATTGATGCCGAGAGCTTTGCCTGGCCGGCAGCCGCCACACCAACCCTGCCGGCAGCTCGGCTGATGCCGAGCTATGCCCTCCTCGTCGAATATGACGGCACCGGGCTGGTCGGCTGGCAGCGGCAGCCCAACGGCCTCTCCGTGCAGGAAGTGATCGAGGAGGCCGCCGCGCGCCTGAACGGCGGGGTGGCACCGCTCGCCACCGCCTCGGGCCGCACCGATGCGGGCGTGCATGCGGAAGGCCAGGTGGTGCAGATCGCCGTCAGTGCCGATCTGCCGCCCGCCCGGCTGCGCGCGGCGCTGGATTTCCACACGCGGCCGCACCGCATCGCCATCCGCGGCGCGGCCTTCGCGGCCGAGGGCTGGTCGCCCCGCTTCTCGGCCATCCAGCGCCATTACCGCTATCGCATCCTCAATCGCCAGGCGAAGCCCGCGCTGGAGGAAGGGCGCGTCTGGCATGTGCCGCTCAGGCTGGATGCGGAGGCCATGCACGCGGCGGCACAGCAGCTTCTCGGCCGGCATGATTTCTCGGCCTATCGCGCCGCCTCCTGCCAGGCGGAATCCCCGCTGCGCACGCTGGAGCGGCTGGACGTGATCCGCGTGGAGGAGGAGGTGCACATCCTCGCCTCCGCACGCAGCTTCCTGCACCACCAGGTCCGCAACCTCGTCGGCACGCTGCATGAGGTGGGGCTGCATCGCCGCCCGGTGGATTGGCCGCGCGCGGTGCTGGACGGGCGGGACCGCCGCGCGGGCGGGCAGACCGCGCCGCCCCAGGGCCTCACCTTCCTGCGGGTGGATTTCCCGCAGCCGCTGGCTTGGGCCTGATCAGGTGCCCGAGATCCGGCCCGTGACGCCGCCGATGAAGAGGCCGAGTGCGAGGTCCAGCACCACGAACATCACCGCCGTCATGCTCGGCACGGCCAGCGCGGTGCGCGCCACGAACCATTCGAGCCACATGGCATAGCCGACGGCGGCCAGGCCCAGCGCATTGCCGACCCAGGAGGGCAGGCCGAGCGCCGGCGGCACCAGGAGCAGCACCATCAGCAGATACTGGACGATGTTGGTCCAGTTCCAGGCGGCAATGAATTGCGGCCATTGCTCGGTGCGCTTCGCCTGCTCGGCCAGCATGCGCGAGGCGAGCGCAAAGGCGACCCAGCCCAGCGTGTAGCCCACCAGTTCCCCCGCCAGGGCAATGGCCACACCGGCCGGCGGCGGCGATTGCATCCACCAGGCGGTGAGGCGGAGAGCGACGAAGAGCGGCAGGCAGACCAGTGCCGCCACAAAGGAATGGCGTGCGGCCTCCATCCCCGGCGAGATGAGCAGCAGCCCCTCCGCCCGGCCCCGCGCGAAAAGCCAGGCCGAGGCGAGGCCGTTGACGATGCCGGGCGTGCTCAGCGGAGGCACTCCTCGATCACGGCGCGGTAGACGCCGGCCAGGGCGCGCAACTCCTCCACCGGGGCGCATTCGTCGCGCTGGTGCAGGGTGGCGCCGACCGCACCGAGTTCGGCCACCGGGCAGTAATGCGTGATGAAGCGCGCATCGGAGGTGCCGCCGCCGGTGTCGAGCTTGGGCGTGACGCCGGTGCTGCGCTCCACCGCGCGGCTCAGCGCCTCGACGAAGGGGCCGGGCTGCGTCACGAAGCTCTCGCCCGAGACCTGCACGCGCATCTCGTGATCGGGCGCGTGCTCGGCCAGGATGGCGCGCAGATGCTCGGTGAGCGCGGCCGAGTTATGCTTGTCGTTGAAGCGGATGTTGAGGAAGGCGCGCGCCTCGGCCGGGATCACGTTGGTCGCGCTGTTGTCCACCTGAAGGCCGGTGACCTGGAGAGTGGAGGCCTCGAACCAGTCGCTGCCCGCATCGAGCGGCGTGCTGGTCAGCGCATGCAGCACGCGCGTCAGCCGGTGCACCGGGTTGTCGGCCTTCTGCGGATAGGCGCTGTGGCCCTGCTTCCCGCGCACGGTGATCCAGGCATTCATGCTGCCGCGCCGGCCGATCTTGATCGTGTCGCCCAGCACCCGCTGGGAGGTCGGCTCGCCCACCACGCACATGTCGGGCGTGTGGCCGTTCTCGGCCATCCATTCCAGCACGCGTCGCGTGCCATCCACCGAGGGGCCTTCCTCATCGCCGGTGATGAGCAGCGAAATGGAGCCGGGGTGGTGCGGGTTGGCGCTGAGGTAGTCGGTCAGGCCGGCGACGAAGGCGGCGATGCCTCCCTTCATGTCGCAGGCGCCGCGGCCATAGAGCGTGCCGTCGCGGATCACGGCGGCGAAGGGGCTGTCGGCCCAGGCGGCCTCGTCGCCCGGCGGCACCACATCGGTGTGGCCGGCGTAGCAGAGATGCGGGCCCTCCGTGCCGCGGCGGGCGAAGAGGTTGTCCACCTCCCCCCCTTCAGGTCCATAGCGCAGCCGCGTGCAGGTGAAGCCGAGCGGCCGAAGGGCTGCCTCCATCACATCCAGCGCGCCGTCATCCGCCGGTGTCACGCTTCGGCAGCGGATCAGCGCTTGGGCGAGCGGGATGGGGTCGGTCGCAGCGTTGGTCACTGCGGCCGCTCCGCCGGATTCGTCACCGCCGCGGAGCGGCAGCGGATCGGCACCGTTGCACCGCGCCTCAGCCCTCGCAGGTGGTCCGGATCGCCGCCCGCATCTGGTCCACGGTCGGTTGGGCGCCGCTGGTCTGGCCCAGGGTGATCATCATCTGGCCGAAGGGCGGAAGATGGTGCCGGGTGGCCGCATTCACCGGGTTGCCAAGGTTGGGGATGCCGATGACCCAGATTTGCATCATCTGCCGGGTCGGCGTGAGGTTCCGGGCCGTGACCCGCCAGACGAAGGTCTGGGAGCTCGAGGAACCACCGGCCACGGCTTCCTGGAGCGGAACGCCGAGCGCCAGCACTTCGGCGCAGTTGCGCGCCTGCGCCATGGCGGGAAGCAGCGCGAGGCCGAAGGCCGCAAGGAGAAGGCGTCGCATCGTCACAAGGTCTCCTGTTTCCGATGCTTCGAACTTGTCCAAACGTCATGCCGCGCGCCAATAGGTTGAGCGGACCGCGCCGATCCGCGCCGCCGATTGTCAGGGTGCCGCCCCCAGACAGCCCAGCCCCGCCGGTCATGGCCGCCGGGCATGGCACCGAACCGGGCTTGCGCGGCCGCCGCCAGCCAAAGGTCCGAAGCGGCGCGAGAGCGGCGTCGCCGTCAGTCACGCAGCAGGTCGTTGATGCTGGTCTTGGCGCGTGTCTGCGCGTCCACGCGCTTCACGATCACGGCGCAATAGAGCGAGGGGCCGGGCGAACCATCGGGCAGCGCCTTGCCGGGCAGGCTGCCGGGCACCACGACGGAATAGGCCGGCACGCGGCCCACGAAGATCTCGCCCGTCGCGCGGTCGATGATCTTGGTCGTCGCACTCAGGAAGACGCCCATGGAGAGCACCGAGCCCTGCTCGACGATCACGCCCTCCACCACCTCGGAGCGCGCGCCGATGAAGCAGTCATCCTCGATGATGACGGGGTTCGCCTGCAGCGGCTCCAGCACGCCGCCGATGCCGACACCGCCCGAGAGATGCACGTTCTTGCCGATCTGCGCGCAGGAGCCGACGGTGGCCCAGGTGTCCACCATGGTGTTGGCGCCGACATGGGCGCCGAGATTCACGAAGCTCGGCATCAGCACCACGTTGGGCGCGATATAGGCCGAGTGTCGGGCCACGGCGCCGGGCACGGCGCGGAAGCCCGCCTCCTTCCAGCGGTTCGGCCCCCAGCCGGCCCACTTCAGCGGCACCTTGTCATAGGCGCCGGCGGAGGTGTCCATCGGCGCCGAATCGCTGAGGCGGAAGGAGAGCAGGACGGCCTGCTTCAGCCACTGGTTCACCTGCCAGCCCTGGGCCCCCTTCTCGGCCACGCGGGCCTCGCCACGGTCGAGCATCTCGAGCGCGGCCATCACATCCTCACGCGGGGCGCCTTGCGTCGTGGCGGAGAGCGTGTCGCGCTTCTCCCAAAGGGCTTCGATGCGGGCTTGCAGGGTCATGGCGTGCGGCCTCCTCAGGATGTCGGGCAGAGGCTTCGCAGCGAGGGGGCGGGGTGTCAATCTCGCCCGGCCCTTCCGAGGCGCGGCGGGGGGCTGCTACACGCGGGAAGGCTCGCCACAGGACAACTCAGCATGGCATCGCTTCCCTGGACCGCCCTTCCCGCCCTGGCCTGCGCAATCGGCCTGTCCGGCGCGGCCATCGCGCAGCAACGGCCCCAGGCCCCGGCGCCCGCGCCGGCACCAGCACCGGCCCCTGCCCCGACGCCTGCCCCCGCACCCGCGGCCGACCTGCCGGACCGCACCCAGGCCAATTTCGGCGATTGGCTCATGCGCTGCGAAACCCAGCGCCCGCAGGGCCAGCCCGTGCTCCGCGTCTGCGAGACGGCGATCGCCATGACCGACCAGCGCGGCCAGACGCTGGCCCAGGTCGTCATCGGCCGGATCGGCCGCACCGATGCCTATCGGATGCTGGTGCAATTGCCGCTCGAACTGCGGGTGGATCAGGCCGCGCGCCTGGTGCTCGACCCCGCGGCGACGCCGCTCGAGGCGATCAACATGCCATTCCGCCTGTGCAGCGCCTCGCGCGGTGGCTGCTTCGGCGAAACGGAAGCCATGGCGCCGGCCGTGGTCGCGCGGCTGCGCGCGCGCGGCGAGGGCCAGGGCCGGCTGGATTTCCGCGATAGCGCGGGGCGCGATGTGCAGATCCTGTTCAGCTTCCGCGGCTTCGGCCAGGCCATGGATGCCTTGGCGCGTGAGACGGGCGGCTGAGGCCGCATTGACGCGCGGCACGCGCATGCCAAGCTCCCCGCCTGCTTCCGGGGATCAAGACACTTGGCCGATGCCGACCTGAACAGCGCCGCCTGGCGCATTTCGCCCAGCCGCTACTGGGCCTCCCGCCCGGCGGAGTTCGCCCTGCCGGCAAAACCCCTCTCCCGCTACGTTACCATGCGCGATGGCTGCCGCCTCGCGGTGGATGTCTGGCTGCCGCAAGGTGTGACCGGCCCGGTGCCGGCCATCCTGATCCACACGCCCTATTACCGCCGCTTCGCGATGCGCCCCGATGGCGAGGGCGAATCCTGCCCGAACGCGGCGAAGTTCCGCGACGCCTTCGTGCCGCGCGGTTATGCGCTGGTGGTGGTGGATATTCGCGGCACGGGGGCCAGTTTCGGCACGCGCGACAGCTTCCGCTCGCCGCGCGAGCGCGAGGATGCGCGCGAGATCAGCGACTGGATCGTCTCGCAGCCCTGGTCGGACGGGCGCATCGGTGCCACGGGCATCTCCTATCCCGGCGCGGCCTCGGACTTCCTCGCCAGCACCGGCCACCCGGCCGTGCGCGCCATCATTCCGCTTTTTGCCGTCTGGGACACCTGGGCGGATCACTATTATCCGGGCGGCGTGTTCCTGAACCGGCTGGCGCAGGTCTATGACGAGCTGATGGTCGCGATGGACCATGACCGGCGCGACCTGCTGGGCAAAGTGAGCTACTTCGCCAATCCCGATCTCGCCGGCCCGGCCCCCGTGGATGAGGACGCGGATGGCAGCCTGGTGCGGGAGGCGGTGGCGCAGCATCTCGGCAATTTCCGCATGCCGGATTTCATCACCGACCTCGCCTTCCGCGAGGAGGCGCTGCCCTATGATCCGAATTTCTCCTCGGCGCAGATCAGCCCCTATGCGGTCAGCCACGAGATCCCGAAGGATGTGGCGATCTATGCCGTCTCGGGCTGGCTGGACGGCGTGGGCTACGCCAATTCCGCGATCGCCCGCTACCTGACGATGCGGGGCAATCCCACGCATCTGCTGCTCGGCCCCTGGGATCACGGCGCGCGCTGCAATGTCTCGCCCTGGCGCGGGCGGATCGAGCCGGAATTCGCGCTGCTGGGCGAGATGCTGCGCTTCTTCGACGAATATCTGATGGGCCGGGAGACGGGCCTCAGGGACGAAGCGCCGATCCACTATTTCTCCATGCATGGCGAGACGTGGAACGCGGCCCAGCAATGGCCGCCCATCCCGGAGACCACGCGGCTGCATTTCGCGCCCGGCGCGCTCGGCACCGCGCCCGCGAGCAACGAGGTGGCGCATCATCCGAGCGACTTCGCCTGGGGCTCGGGCGAGGGCACGCGCTATGAGCGTATCGCCGCCATCAACGCGCTCGACTACCACACCGACTGGACCGAGCGCGTGGCCGCCCTGCCCGGCTACGACACCGCGCCCTTCGAGCGCGACATGGTGCTGAGCGGCCATGTGATCGCCGAGCTGATGATCGCCTCCAGCGAGGCCGATGCCTCCATCCTCTGCTACATCTCGGAGATCGAGGCCGACGGCACGGCGCGCTACGTGACCGAGGGCCTGCTGCGCGCCCTGCACCGCAAGGAGGCGCCGAACCCGCCGCATTACCAATCCACCTGGCCCTACCGGACGTTCCATCGCGCCGATGCGAAGCCGCTGACGCCCGGCCAGGCCGAGCGGATGCGCATCCCGCTGCTGCCCACCTCCTGGGTGTTCCGGAAGGGCTCGCGCCTGCGCTTCTCGCTGGCGGGCACCGATGCGCATCACATCAAGCAGATCCCGCATGGCCGGCCGCCCGTGCTGAGCCTGCATCTGGGCGCTTCTGCGCTCGACCTCCCCCTCAAGCCGTATCAGGAGTGACCCGCATGCGTGCCACCCGCCGCGCCCTGCTGACCTTGCCTCTCCTTGGGCCACTTGCGACGCCCGCGCTGGCGCAGATCCCCGCGCGCCCCTTCCGCATGATCCTGCCGCAGCCGCCGGGTTCGGCGAATGACACGGTGGCGCGGATCATCGCCGAGCCCATGGGCCGCGTGCTGGGCCAGCCCGTGGTGGTGGAGAACCGGCCGGGCGCCAACGGCATGGTCGCCATCAACCTGCTCAAGCAGCAGGCGCCGGATGGCTCGGCCATGCTGCTCTCGGGCGTCTCGCAGCTTTCCTTCAACCCGCATCTCTATCCGAACCTCCCCTATGACCCGGTGCGCGACTTCACCTATGTCGCCCCCGTCACGGATGCGCCCTTCATCCTGATCGCGAGCAAGCGCTCGGGCATCACCAGCGTCGCCCAACTGCTGGAGCGCGCGCGGGCCGAGCCGGGGCGGCTGACCTACGCCAGTGCGGGCATCGGCAATTCCACCCATCTCTCGGTCGAGATGATCGCCGACCGCGCGAATGTGCGCTTCACCCATGTGCCCTATCCCGGCACCGGCCAGGCCATGACCAGCGTGATCTCGGGCGAGACGGACTTCATGATCATCGTCCTCGCCGTCGCACTCGGCCAGGTGCGGGCGGGCGCGGTCTCGCCGCTCGCGCTCGTCGCCCCCAGGCGCCTGCCCTTCCTGCCGGACCTCGTGACCCAGGCCGAGGCCGGCATCACGGCGCCGCTCATGCCGGGCTGGTTCGGGCTGGTCGGCCCGGCCGGCGTGCCGGAGCCGGTGGTGAACCAGGTGAACGCCGCGGTGCGCGCCGCACTCGCCGATGAGGGCGTGCAACGGCGCCTCACCGATGTCGTGCTGGTGCCCATCCCCGGCTCGCCGGCGGATCTGCTGGCGCGCATGCGGCAGGATAGCGAGGTCTGGGGGGCCTTCATCCGGGCGCGGGGGCTGCGGCCGGAGTAAGAAAAAATGGCCTCCGGCGGCTGGGGCCGAGAGGCCCCAGACCCCAGGACTGGGGGACATCTTGCCATCGGGGCGGTGTGGGCGTGTGATTCATCCGCAGAAAGGAAACGCCTGATGAAACTCGCCTATTCGCCCGCCAGCCCTTACGTCCGGAAATGCATGGCCGCCGCCATCGCCCGCGGCATCGACGGCCAGATCGAACGCTGGACCATCCCCACCGCGGACCCCGCCTTGGTGCCGGTCAACCCGCTCTCCAAGGTGCCCTCGCTCGTCACGCCCGAAGGCCAGTGCCTCTATGACAGCCCGGTGATCTGCGAATATCTCGACAGCGTCGGCAGCGCCCCCGGCCTCTTCCCGGCACCCGGCCCCGCGCGCTGGAACGCGCTGCGCCAGCAGGCGCTGGGCGATGGCATCATGGACGCGACGCAGCCGCGCCGCCGCGAGGTGGCCCTGCCGCAGGATGAAGGCCGCATCACTTACATCCAGGGCCAGCAGCTCAAGGTCGCGCGCGCGCTGGATGCGCTGGAGGCCGAGGCCGACACGCTGGGCATGCTCACCACCATCGGCGAGATCACCATCGCCTGCGCGCTCGGCTACCTCGATTTCCGCTACGCGCATGAACCCTGGCGCCCGGGCCACCCGAAGCTGGAAGCCTGGTACGCCAAGGTCGTGGCGCTGCCGCCCATGGCGCGCACCATGCCGCCCGCCGGATGACATTTTCGCGACGGGGGTTCGCCGCCCCCCCCGTCGCGCCTAGACTGGGCGGCGCCCAAGGAGACCGCCGCCATGTCCCACACCGACCCGCGCCTCGCCCAGATCGCCGAGCTCATCGAGCTGAAGGCCGATGGCCGCTATGGCCTGGCCGACATCAACCAGCGCCAGCACGCGCTGCAATCCGCCTGGCTCGCCGAGCGCGCCGGCTGCGCGCCCGCGCTGATCGCCGCCGCGCTGCTGCACGATGTCGGCCACATGGTCCACAACCTCGGCGAGAACCCGGCCGAAGAGGGCGTGGACGACGAGCATGAGCGCCTGGGCTACGAATTCCTCACCTCCATGTTCGGCCCCGAGGTGACCGAGCCGGTGCGGCTGCATGTCGCCGCCAAGCGCTATCTCTGCGCGACCGAGGCCGATTATTTCGGCAAGCTCTCCAAGGATTCCGTGCTCAGCCTCAGCCTGCAAGGCGGCCCCATGTCGCCCGACGAGGTCGCCGAATTCGAGGCGGTGCCCGAATACAAGGACGCCGTGCAGCTTCGCCGCTTCGACGAGCAGGCCAAGGTGAAGGGGCTGGAGACGCCGCCCGCTTCGCATTTCATGCAGTATGTCGAGCGCGTGATCCGGCCCGCCTGAGCCAGGCCTACTCCCGCTCGATCCCGGCGCGGCGCACGACCTCGGCCCAGCGGGCGCGCTCGGCCGTCAGCATCGCATCCATCTCCTCCGGCGTGCCGCCCACGGGCTCCGCACCCCAGCCCGCGAGCCGGTCGCGCACCTCGGGGATGCGGATGATCTGGTCGATCTCGCGCGCCAGTCGCCGCCGGATCTCGATGGGCGTGCCGGCAGGGGCCGCGTAGCCCAGCCAGGCATTGGCCTCATAGCCCGCGATGCCCGCCTCCTGCAGCGTCGGCACATCGGGCAGCAGCGAGAAGCGGCGCGCGCCGCCGACAGCCAGCGGACGCAGCGTGCCGTTGCGGAAATCCTCGAGGAAGGAGGGCGCCTGCTCGATGACGAGCTGGATGCGCCCGGCCAGCAGGTCCGTCCGCGCCGGCGCGCCGCCGCGATACTGCACCATCTCCATCTCCACGCCGCCCGCCAGCGCGCGGAACATCTCGACGGTGAGGCGGGACGCCATGCCCGAGGTCGCGAAATTGATCGAGCCCGGGCGGGAGCGTGCGAGGGCCAGGAACTCCGCGACATTGCTGACGCCGAGCGAGGCCGGCACCACCATCACATAGGGGATGAGTGCGACCATTGAGACGCCGACCAGATCGCGCGCCGGGTCATAGGGCAGCGTGCGATAGACGAAGGGGTTCACCGCCATGGGCCCCGGGCTGCCGGCGAGCAGCGTATAGCCATCGGGGGCGGATTTCGCGACCGCATCCGCGCCCAGGATGCCGAAGGCGCCGGCGCGGTTCTCGACCGCCACCTGCTGGCCGAGCGGGCGCGCCAGGTTGTCCGCAATGAGCCGCGCGATGAGGTCGGTGGCGCCGCCCGGTGCGAAAGGGACCACCACGCGCAAGGGCCGCGCAGGCCAGGTCTGGGCATGGGCCAGCGCGGGCGTGGCGAGGGCGGCGAAGGTGGCGCGGCGCGTGAGCTTCATTCGGCGGCCCTCTGCACAAAGAAGCGGTTTTCCGGCCTGGACAGGCCCAGATTGTCACGCAGCGTGCGGCCGGAATACTCCGTGCGGAACAACCCACGCCGCTGCAGTTCCGGCACCACCAGCCGGATGAAACGCTCCAGCCCCGTCGGCACCACGGGGGCCGCGATCATGAAGCCGTCGCAGGCCTTCTCCAGGAACCAGCGCTCCATGAGGTCGGCCACCTGTTTGGCGCTGCCCTTGAAGAAATTGCCGGCCATCTGCGGCAGGATGGCGCGATAGGTCTCGCGCACCGTCATCTTCTGCTCCAGCGCCTTGGCCACGATCGCCTTGCCGATGCCGGTGGGGCCGATATGCTCGAAATCCAGCGCAGGAAACGGCCCGTCCAGCGGATAGGCCGACATCTTCACCCCCACCATCTTCGAGAGATAATCAAGGCCGACCGCGGGCGGCACCAGGTCATCCAGCTCGCGCGCCAGCTGCTCCGCTTCCTCCTCCGTCTCGGCGGCGATGATGGTGACACCGCTCAGGATCTTCAGGCTGTCGGCATTGCGCCCGTATTTCGGCAGGCGGCCCTTGAGGTCGGCATAGAGCTTCTGCGCGCGCTCGATGGTGCCCTCGATGGCGAAGACGCAATCGGCCGTCGCGGCCGAGAGCTCCTTCCCCGTCTCCGACTGGCCGGCGGAGAAGATCACCGGATGCCCCTGCGGCGGCCGCGGCGCGTTCAGCGGGCCGGCCACCTGGAAATGCTTGCCGCGAAAATTCAGCGCATGGACCTTGGACGGATCGAGGAAGCGGCCGGAGGCCTTGTCCTGCGGGAAGGCGTCATCCGCCCAGGAATCCCAGAGCCCCTTCACGATCTGCGCGAATTCCCCCGCGCGCTCGTAGCGGTCATCGCGCGGGACGTGTTCCTCATGGCTGAAGTTCAGCGCATCGCCCGGGTTGGAGGTGGTGACGAGGTTCCACCCCGCCCGCCCCTTGCTGATGTGATCGAGCGAGGCGAAGCGCCGCGCCACCGAGAAGGGCTCGTCATAGGTCGTCGTCGTCGTGGCGACGAGGCCGACATGCTCCGTCACCATCGCGAGTGCGGAGAGCAGCGTCACCGGCTCGAAGACGCCTGGCCGGTCGGACGGGCTGGTCGCGGCGAAGAGGTCGGGCTTGTCGAGGTTGCGCACGCCATTGCCGTCGGCGAGGAACAGGAGGTCGAACTTTCCGCCTTCGGCGATGCGCGCGAGGCGGATGGCGTTCTCGAGATTGCTGGCCGGCTTGTCCCAGGCGGTCGGGTGGCGCCATTCGCCGACATGGGAGCCCTGCGCATTGGCGTTGGCGGCCAGGATCATGTGGTGCGGCATCGGTACCCTCCTGCAATGAGCAAGCTTCGCGCCCAATCCGCCTGCGGTGCAAGAGCGGCTTGACGCTTTCCCTACGCGGCGGCGCAATGGGCGGATGAACCGCCGCACGCTTCTCGCCTCCGCCCTTGCCCTCCCGCTCGCTGCGCCTGCCCTGGCGCAAGGCTTCCCGAGCCGCCCCATCCGCATCCTGGTGGGCTTCGCCGCCGGCGGCTCCACCGATGTCTTCGCCCGCAGCATGGCGCCGCGCCTGCAGGCGCTGCTGGGCCAGCCCGTGGTGGTGGAGAACCGCCCCGGCGCGGGCGGCAATATCGCGACCGAAGCGACGGCGCGCAGCGCGCCCGATGGCTATACGCTGCTGCTGGGCACCATCGGGCCGCTCGCCATCAACCCCACGCTCTACGGCAACCTGCCCTTCGACCCGCTGACCGACCTCACCGCCATCACCCTGGTGGGCGAGGTGCCCAATGTGCTCGCCGTGCCGGCGGACCGGCCCTGGCGCAGCGTGGCGGAGATCATCGCCGCCGCCCGCGCGCGGCCGGGCACGCTGAATTTCGGCTCCTCCGGCGTGGGCTCGGCCGGGCATGTGGCGGGCGAGCAGCTGAACCTGATGGCGAATATCCAGACCACGCATGTGCCCTTCCGTGGTGGCGGCGCGCTGATGCCGGAGCTGCTGGCCGGCCGCGTGGATTTCGCCTTCACCACGGCGCTCAACGCCATCCCGCAGGCCGAGGCCGGGCGGCTGCGCGTGCTGGCCGTGCCGAACGCCACGCGCGTCTCGCTCATCCCCGAGGTGCCGACGGTGGCCGAAAGCGGCCTGCCCGGCTTCGACGGCATGGACTGGGCCGCGCTGATGGGCCCGCGCAACCTGCCCGCGCCCATCCTCGCGCAGCTCAACCAGGCCGCCACCGCCGTGCTGCGCGAGCCGGAGCTGGTGCAGAACATGGCCGGCCGTCGCCTGGTGCTGATGCCCACGACGCCGGAGGAAGCCAGCGCCTTCCTGCGCGCCGAGACCGCGCGCTGGGCGCCCGTGATCCGCGCTTCCGGCGCGCGGCCGGATTGAGCGCGTGCGCGTCTATCTCAGCCACGGCACGCTCTCCTTCCCCGGCTATTTCGGCGAACGCGCATTGGCAGCGTTGCAGCAGCATGCGGAGGTCGTCCGCAACCATGGCGAGGCCGAGTTGCGCGACGAGGCCCTGGCCGAGGCCGCGCAGGGCTGCGACGCCATCATCGCCTATCGCGGCAGCCCGGGCACCGAGGCGACCTTCGCCAACAGCCCACAGCTCAAGGCCTTCCTGCGCTGCGCGGTGGATATCAGCACGGTGGATGTCGCCGCCGCCTCGCGCCACGGCATCCTCGTGACACAAGCCACGCCGGGCTTCGTGGATGCGGTGGTGGAGCTGGGCCTCGGCTTCATGGTGGATCTGGCGCGGGGCGTGAGCCGAGCCGTGCAGGATTACCGCGCGGGCCGCATCCCGGAGGTGCGGCCAGGGCTGCAATTGCGCGGTGCCACGCTCGGCCTCGTGGGCTATGGCCGCATCGCACGGCGGATGGCCGAGGTGGCGACGGCCATGGGCATGCGGGTGCTGGCCCATGACCCGCAGACCGGCACGCACACATTGCCCGAGGTGCTTCAGGCCGACATCATCGTCTGCCTCGCCCTCTCCACGCCGGAGACGCGGCACCTGATGAATGCGGGCGCCTTCGCCGCCATGCGGCGCGGCGCCTTCTTCATCAACCTCTCGCGCGGCGAATTGGTGGATGAAGCGGCGCTGGAGGCCGCGCTGGAATCCGGCCATCTCGCCGGCGCGGCCATGGATGTCGGCAGTTTTCCGGACCAGATGCCCAACCCGCGCCTCGCCGCGCGCGCAGATGTGATCGCCACGCCGCATGTGGGTGGGCTCACGCCCGCCGCCGCCGAGCACCAGGCGATGGACACGGTGCGGCAGATCGCGGCACTCGCCGCCGGGCGAATGCCGGAAGGCGCGGTGAACGGGCCGCAGGCCACGCGGCTGAAACTCGGCGGTTAGAGCATTTTCAAGCCAGGCAGCTTTGCTTGGCGACTCGGAAAATGCGTGAAAACAATGTGCTGGAGCCGTTTCACCGTCTTCGCTTGCGGTGAAATGGCTCTAGCCCCGCTTCCGCCGGTGCCGCCACCAGTCCTGCACGGGCCCCAGCACCAGCAAAGGCGAGGCCGCGAGCGTCATCAAGGCCAGCACAGCCGCCCAACCCCGCGCGCCTGACGCGAAGGCCGCGATCGTGGCACCCGCCAGCGCCCCCACCACGATGCCCCCCAGCGCAAACAGCCCGAGGATCAGCCGGTGCCGGCGGGAGAGCCATTCGGGCGGTGGCACCTCGGGCGGGAGTGGCTTGCCGTCCCGCCCCACATCGGTGATGCGGCCCGGGTCCAGCCCGAAGGGCCGTTCCTCGCTCATCGGAACCTACTTGCCGCCCTTGAGCAGCCCGCCCCAGCCGAGGCCCAGCAGCGCTTCCACCAGCGCGGAGATCTCCGCCTGGAAGCCCGCGAAGCCGGGCGCGCGCTCCACCCGCGCCTCATCCATGTAGAGGCTGCGCGCGATCTCGATCTGGATCGCGTGGATATTCTCGCGCGGGCGGCCGTAATGCCGCGTGATGTAGCCGCCGGCATAGGGATCGTTGCGCTGGACCCTGCGCCCGCGCGCCTGCAGCAGCGCCTCGATGGCGCGTGTGGCGCGCGGCGCGCAGGCCGAGCCATGCGCATCGCCCAGCACGAATTCCGGGCCTTCGCCGTTCGGGCCGATGCCGCTCGGCATGGAGTGGCAATCCACCAGCAGGCAGAACCCGAAGCGCTCGCGCGTCTCGGCCACCAGGGCGGCCAGCGTGGCGTGGAACGGCTCCCACGAAAGCCGCACGCGCCGCTCCGCCTCCTGGAAGGAAAGCCGCCGCCGATAGATCGCCTCGCCATTCGCCACCACGCGCGCGATGGTGCCGAGGCCCGCGCCCACGCGCGGGCTCGCGGAATTCACCCAATCGGGCAGCGGCTCGTCGAACATGCCGGGATCGAGTTCCCAGGGCTCGCGGTTCGCGTCGCACCAGGCGCGCGGGAAGCGGGCGGCGAGCAAGGGCGCGCCCAGCGATGGCGCGGCGGCAAACAGCTCCTCCACGAAGGCGTCCTCGCTCTTGCGCAGCGCCGTGGCGTCCAGCCGCGCGGCGGCCAGGAACTCCTCCGGGTAATCGCGCCCCGAATGCGCGGAGACGAAGACCAGCGGCGCCACGTGATGCACCGGGCGCGTCAGGTCGAAGGCGCGCGGGCGCAATTCGGCCGGGGCGATCATGTCATGCGCCAACGCGCGTCATCCGCGCGGCGCATCCGGGCGATGGCCGAGACCACCCTCGTATTTCTCCTGCGCCTCGGGCGGCAGATAGGCCTGCTCCAGCGCGCGGATCTCATCGAAGCCCGAGAATTTGTGCAGGTTGCCGAGGCGGTGGTTGGAGAGCCGCTCCGTCATCCGCGCTTCCGCCATCGGCCCGTCGCGGCGCAGCTCGGCGGCGAGGTCCCCCATCGCCATGATGGATTGCCGGAGCAGCGCGCCGGGCAGGATGCAGGTGGCGATCCCCAGTTCGCCCATGCGCTCGGCGCTCATGCGCGGCGAGATGCCGGTCATGTTGTAGAAGACCGGGCCCTTCACCTCGCGCGTGATGCGCTCCACCTCCGCCTCGCTCGCGGGCCCTTCGACGAAGGCCTGGTCCGCACCGGCATCCAGGAACGCATTCGCGCGCCAGATCGCCTCCTCCAGCGAGCCGCCATGCGCGCCGCGGCTATCGGTGCGCGCGATGATGAGGAAGCTCGGGTCGATCGCGCTGCGCGTATCGGCCGCCGCGCGGATCTTGGCCACCGCCTCCGTGCGGCCGATCACTTCGCGCCCCGCCACATGGCCGCAGCGCTTCGGCGCCACCTGGTCCTCCAGATGGATTCCCGCCACGCCCGAACGGATGAACTCCTCCACGCAGCGCACCACGTTGATCGCATTGCCATGGCCCGTATCGCCATCCGCGATCACCGGCACGCGCACGGCACTCGCGATCAGCTTCGCGTTCAGCGCCATCTCGCTGAGTGTCGCGAGCCCCGCATCCGGCAGGCCGAGCAGCCCGATCGAGGTGCCGTAGCCGGACATATAGACCGCCTCGAACCCCGCCTCCTCCAGGATCAGCGCCGAGAGCGCATTGTAGCAGCCCGGCACCACCAGCGGCTTGTGCGTGGCCAGCAAGGCGCGAAACCGCTCACCGGGGCGTCCCGTCTGCGCCTGACCCAACCGCATGCCACTCTCCCGTCTTCCGCCGGGCGAGGCCCCGTGCGAGGCTTCCGAGAATAACAGAGGAACGCCGCCATGCCAGATGGATCGCCCGAAGCGCCGCAAGCCACAAAAGAACTCGGGGCCACCGCCATCGCCGAGCACGCCCATGCGCTGACCGAGCTGCTCCGCCTGCGCACCCTGCCCATCGGCATGAAGCTCTTCCGCGACCCCGACGAGATGGCCGCCGTCCCCGGCCTGCGCCGGCCCACGCCGGGCAAGCGCTTCTCCACCTGCCAGCTTGTCACGCAAGCGCGCCTCGCCGGCTTCACGCTCGGCGTGACGCACGAGAACGTGCCCGAATTCAGCAATTGCGGCGGCGTGATCGGCCTGAACACGCCCTCCGAGCTCTACCTCTCCGGCCGCAAGATGGAGGGCGTCTGGTTCGAGAACATCGAGGCCTCGGCCGCACACCAGGCGCAGATGCCCCGCGTGCCCGCCGAATACCACGGCCTCGTCATCTCGCCGCTGCGCGCCGCGCGCCTCGACCCGCCCGACATCTGCCTCTTCTACGGCAACCCGGCGCAGATGATTTTGTTCATCAACGGGCTGCAGTGGCGCAACTACCAGCGCTACGACTTCTCCATCACCGGCGAGAGCGCTTGCGCCGATAGCTGGGGCCGCGCCCTGCGCGACCGCACCGTCTGCCTCTCGCTCCCCTGCTACGCCGAGCGCCGATATGGCGGCGTCGCGGATGACGAGATGCTGATGGCCTGCCCGCCGGCCGACCTGGCCCGCGCGGTGACGGGGCTGCGCGGGCTTTCGAAAGCCGGACTGCGCTATCCGATCATGCCCTATGGGCCGCAGGCCGATCCCGCCGAGGGGATGGGGAAGAGCTACGCAGGAAAAAGCTAAGCCGGGCTCTGCCCGGCACCCGCCGGGGCCTCAGGCCCCGCACCCCACCACCGCAACGCCCATCCAGGGGCGGAGAACCTCGGGGACCAGAATGGTCCCGTCGGGCTGCTGGTGGGTTTCCATCACCGCGATCAGGGCACGGCCCACGGCCACGCCCGAGCCGTTCAGCGTGTGCGGCAAGACCATTTCCTTGCCGCGCTTGAACCGCGCCTTCATCCGCCGCGCCTGGAAATCCCGGCAATTCGAGCAGGAGGAAATCTCCCGCCAGGCCTTCTGCCCTGGCAGCCAGACCTCCAGGTCATAGGTCCGCGCCGCCCCGAAGCCCGTATCGCCGGCACACAGGAACACCCGCCGCCAGGTCAGCCCCAGCGCCGTCAGCACCGCCTCGGCACAGCGCGTCATGCGCTCATGCTCGGCATCGCTGTCCTCCGGCCGCGTGATGGAAACCATCTCCACCTTGCTGAACTGGTGCTGGCGCAGCATGCCGCGCGTGTCCCGCCCCGCCGAACCGGCCTCAGACCGGAAGCAGGGCGTCAGCGCCGTGTAGCGCAAAGGCTCCACCGGCTCGGCGATCACCTGGTCGGCGACGAGGTTCGTCAGCGGCACCTCGGCCGTCGGGATCAGGTAGTGATCGCCCGTCTTGAACAGGTCTTCCTCGAACTTCGGCAGCTGGTTCGTGCCATAGAGCGTGGTGGCGTTCACCAGCAGCGGCGGCGCCACTTCCATGTAGCCATGCGTGTCCACATGCAGGCCCAGCATCCATTGCCCAAGCGCCCGCTCCAGCCGCGCGAGCTGGCCCTTCAGCACCACGAAGCGGCTGCCCGAAAGCCGCGTCGCCGCGGTGAAGTCCATCAGGCCCAGCGCCTCACCCAGCTCGAAATGCTGCTTGGCGTCGGGCAGTTCGGCGGGCGTACCGTGGGTGTGCAGCACGACATTGGCCGTCTCGTCGCGGCCCTCGGGCACCTCGGCATCGAGGATGTTCGGCAGAACCTCCAGCGCGGCCGTCAGCTCGCGCTCACGCTGGCCCGGCAGGTCGGAGGCGGCGGCGGCCTGAATGGCGGCGACCTCGGCCTTCAGACGCTCCGCCTCATCCTTGTCGCCGCGCTTCATGGCCGCGCCGATCTCGCGGCTGAGTTCGTTGCGGCGGCTCTGCGCCGCCTCGGTGCCGCGGATCGCCTCGCGCCGAGCCTCGTCGAGTGCGATCAGCGTCGCGGACTGCGGCGCCAGCCCCCGCCGCGCCATCGCCGCGTCGAATGCGGCCGCATCGGCGCGCACCGCCCTGATGTCATGCATGGTCAGTTCACCGTGAAGAGAGAGACTACGCCGTTTCTTCCGGCGGCGGCTTGGGCGTCATCCAGGCCGCGAAGAGGATCGAGATCTCGTAGAGCAGGATCAGCGGCACGGCGAGGCCGACCTGACTGATCACATCCGGCGGCGTGATGATCGCGGCCAGCACGAACATCCCCACGATCGCGTAGCGCCGCCCCTTGCGCAGGCTCGCCACGCTGAGGATGCCCACGCGGCACAGCAGCACCAGCGCCACCGGCATCTGGAAGGCGAGGCCGAAGGCCAGGATCATGTGCATGACGAGCGAGAGATACTCGCTCACCTTCGCCTCCAGCTGGATCGGCACCGTGCCGGCGCCGGCCGGCGTCTCGAAGCTGATGAAGAAGTGCCAGGCCAGCGGGAAGATGAAGTAATAGGCCAGCGCCGCGCCCAGCAGGAACAGGATGGGCGAGGCGACCAGGAAGGGCATGATCGCCCGCTTCTCGCTCCGGTACAGGCCCGGCGCGATGAAGAGCCAGAGCTGCGTCGCCCAGATCGGGAATGAGAAGAAGACGGCGCCGAAGAAGGCCACCTTCAGATAGGTGAAGAAGGCCTCGTAGAGCGCCGTGAAGATCATCCGGCGGTCGCCACCGCCCTGCTCATACAGGACGTTGGCGAGCGGCGCGGCCAGGAAGCCGTAGATGTTCGTGCTGAAATAATAGCAGAGCGCGAAAGCGATGAAGAAGGCGCCAACCGACCAGAGGAGCCGCTGGCGCAGCTCCATCAGATGCTCGATGAGCGGCATCGGCTTGTCGTTGATGGGATCGTCGTCTTGCGCGGTATTGGACAAGGCGGCCTCAGGCGGTCTTGGCGGCGGCTTCCGCCGCGGGCGTGTCAGGGGTCGCGGTCGTGGGCGCAGGCGGGGTCACGGGCGCCGGCGCGGGCGGCGGCGCCACATTCAGCGGCGCGGGCGTGGACGGCGGCACGAAGGAGGGCATGTCGGGCGCCGGCGGCGGGGGCACCGGATCGGGCGCCTTGTAGGGCGCCATGGTCTGCGGCGGGATCATCGCGGGCGCATCGGGCGTGTCGCGCGCGGTCGGCGGGGGCGTCCAGGCCGGCGTGCTGCTGCCGCCCAGCGGATTCTCGGAGAAGGTCTTGGTCAGCGTGCCGTCGGCATCCACCGTCTTGGTGATCTCACCCTTCAGGTCGAAGCTGCGGATCTCGTTGATCGCGCCCTTCACCTCGGCGATCTGGTTGCGGACCTCGTCCAGCTTCGCCTCGCGCACCAGCTCATCCGCCTGCTGCTGGAAGCTGGCCAGCTTCTTCTTGCCGGTCTTGATGAGGTCCGCGATTCCGCGAATGGCGCCGGGCAGGTCCTTGGGCCCGATCACCACCAGCGCCACCACGGCGATCAACAAAATCTCGGACCAGGCGAGGTCGAGCATCCCATCCCCAATACGGTTTCCGCGGCCCTGGATACCAGCAGCCCGGCGCGCCGCCAATGCGGCTTGGCGCTATCTAGGCGCTCAGGGGCTCGGTTGCACCGGGGACACCCCCCTGGATGCGCGGAAAAGCGAAGGCGCGGCCCGGATCCAGCGCCACACCGACCATCTGGCCGCGCACCAGCGTGGCGCCGGGGGGCAGGCGGGCATGCAGGTGGAGCACGCCGCCCTCCCCATCGGCCACCGCCATATGGACCAGCGTGGTGGCGCCCAGCAGGCGGCAGGCCTCGACCTCGGCCAGCGTGCTGCCCTCCTGCCCGGCGGGCACCACACGCAGCCCCTCGGGGCGGAGCAGCAATTCGGCCGCGCTGCCATCGGGCAGGCCCCCGGCGGGCGCGCAGCCGATGACGCTGACGGCCTGGCCCTCGCGAATCCGGGCCGGCAGGCGGTTCACCTCGCCCAGGAAGGTGGCGACGAAGGGGTCGGCGGGCTGGAGATACAGCTCCTCGGGCGTGCCGAGCTGGACCACCCGCCCCTCCCGCATCAGGGCGATGCGGTCGGCCATGAACATCGCCTCCTCGGCGTCATGGGTGACGATCAGGGCCGGGATCCCGGCCTCCTGCAGCACATGCAGCGTGTCGTCCCGCACCTGCTCCCGCAGCCGGGCGTCGAGGCTCGCGAAGGCCTCGTCCAGCAGCAGCACGGCCGGGCGCGGCGCCAGCGCCCGGGCCAGCGCGACCCGCTGCTGCTGCCCGCCCGAGAGCTGGTGCGGCCAGGCGCTGGCATAGGCTTCCAGGCCGACCCGGGCCAGCGCCTCGGCCACGCGCCAGACGCGGTCGCCCTTGGGCATGCCGCGCAGGCCGAAGGCCACATTCTCCTGCACGGTCAAATGCGGAAACAGCGCGTAGTCCTGGAAGACGAAGCCCACATGGCGCGCCTCGGGCGGGATGTCCTGCCCCGGTTCGGCCAGCACCTTGCCATCGAGGAGGATGCGGCCCTGCTGCAGATGCTCAAGCCCGGCCACGAGGCGCAGCAGCGTCGTCTTGCCATCGCCCGAGGGGCCGAGCAGGCAGACGATTTCGCCCCGCGCCACCTCGATGGTGATGCCGCGCAGCACCTCGCGCTCGCCATAGCTGTGGCGGATCTCGGAGAGAATGAGGCTCATGCTGCCTTTTGGGCGGGTCGGCCCGCCCTGTCCATAAGGGTCAGGCCGCGTGCTGGCCCTCGGCGATGAGCGGCGGCGCGCCGGTCGGCGGCGGCGCCAGTTCCATGGCCGCGATGTCGCTCGAGACCAGCTCCTCCTTGCGGGGCAGCTCGTTCAGCGATTTCAGGCCGAACTGGTCCAGGAAGCGGGCGGTGGTGGCCCAGAGGGTGGGGCGGCCCGGCGCCTCCTTGCGGCCGCGCGGCGCGATCAGCCCGGCATCCAGCAGCGCGTCCAGGCTGGCCTGGGCCAGCGCCGCGCCGCGGATCTCCTCGATCTCGGCGCGGGTAACGGGCTGGTGGTAGGCGACGATGGACAGCGCCTCCATCGCCACGCGCGGCAGGCGGCGCGGCACCTCCACCACGCGGGTGATGGCCGGCGCCAGGTCCTGCGCGGTGCGGAAGGCATAGCCGCCGCCCACCTCCACCAGCTCCACCGGCCGGCCGGCGGTGCGGGCGAGCAGCGCCGTCAGCACGCTCTGCGCATCAATGCCGGGCGGGAGCGCGAGCTGCACGCGGGCCGCCGGGACCGGGCGTTCGGAGGCGAAGATCAGCGCCTCGGCCACGCGCAGGCCGTGCTCGAAATCGGCCGGGTTCACGGCGGGCGTCTCGGCCGGGGCTTCGATGTCGGTGTCAGCTGGCATGATAGAGGTCCCCCTCGTGACGGCGCAGCAGGATGGGGCCGAAGACCTCCTCCTGGCGCAATTCGACGCCGCCGCCGCGTGCGGCTTCCAGCGCGGCGATCAGCGTGCTGGCCACCGCCGCCTTGCGATCGAGCGGCGAGAGCAGCCCGTCCGGCAGAAAGCTTGCGAGCGTGTTCCAGCCCGGCGTGCTGCCGATCAGCCATTGCAGCCGGGCCAGCGCCTCGGCCACCGACCAGAGCTTGCGCGGCTTGGGCGTGAAGGGCCGGTCCGCCGCCCCCCGCCGCCGCGCCGTGGCATAGGCGCGCAAGAGCGAAGCGAGGTCGGCCACGATGCCCGAACGGTCCTCCACGCGCAGCGATTCCGGGGCGCCGCGGGCAAACACCTCGCGCCCCAGCTGGGCGCGGCTCTGCAGCCAGGCGGCGGCGGCGCGCATGCGGTCCAGCTCGGCCAGGCGCTCCGTCAGGCGGTGCGCGGCGAGGATGGGGTCCTCTTCCTCCGGCCCGCGCTCCTCCTCGGGCAGCAGCAGGCGGGATTTCAGCCAGGCGAGCCAGGCGGCCATGACGAGCCAGTCCGCGGCGAGTTCCAGGCGGACGCGGCGCGCGCCTTCGACGATGGCGAGGAACTGGTCCACGAGTGCGAGGATGGAGATCTGGCGGATATCCACCTTCTGCGCGCGCGCCAGTTCCAGCAGCACGTCGAGCGGGCCCTGGTAGCCCTCCAGCTCGAGCTGGAGCGATTCCTGGACGCCGCTCAAGGGTTCACTCCGGCGGCGCGCAGCGTGAAATCGAAGGCGGGGCGGATGATCTCGCGGAGGAAGACATCCATGGGCTGGAAGGCCGGGATCAGCGCCGGCAGCAGGAAGAGCACGCCGAGGACGATGAACAACCCCGCCGGTTCCAGCCGCGCATAGGCCATGGCAGCCCGCATCGGCAGCAGGCCCACCATGATGCGGCCGCCGTCCAGCGGCGGAATGGGAAAGAGGTTGAACAGGCCGAGCACCAGATTCGCGAGGATGGAAAGGGCCAGGAAGCGATAGACCAGCGCCATCGAGTCGGCCGAGAGAGAACCCTCCAGCCAGGAGGCGGGGTGGATCAGCAGGGCCGCGATGAAGGCCAGAACGAAATTCATGGCCGGCCCGGCGATGGCCACCCACATCATCCCCACGCGCGGATTGGCGAAGTTGCGCACATCCACCGGCACGGGCTTGGCCCAGCCGAACATCACATCCACGCGCCCCGTGGCCAGAAGCTGCGAGACGAGCAGGATGCCCGGCACCAGCAGCGTCCCCACCGGGTCCACATGGCGGATCGGGTTCAGGGAGATGCGGCCCATCCACTTGGCCGTGGGGTCGCCCAGGGAGAGCGCCGCATAGCCATGCGCCGCCTCATGCAGGGTGATGGCGATGACGCTCGCCATCACCGCGATGGCGAGCTGGGGCAGCATCTCGAGCACGCGGCTAGAGCAGATCGCGTTCGGATGGAATCATCTGAACGCGTGAAGATGCTCTGAAAACAAAGGCCAGAGCCTGCGAAGTGAGCGGCAGCGAGCGCAGCATGCCCTAGGCCGCCCGGCTTTGCCCGCGCGAGGCGGCGAGGCGGGCCGCCGCGCGCTCGGTGAGCGGCGGGGCGGCCTCCAGCACCGAGGCGGTCTCGGCGAATTTGCCCGAGCAATGCAGCACCGCGTCGCAGCCCGCGCCAAGGGCGGCCAGCGTGAGCTCCGCGAAATTGCCGGCCAGCGCCTTCATCCCGAGGTCGTCCGAGAGGAGAAAACCCTCGAAGCCGATCTCGCCGCGGATCACCTGGGCGATCACCTGGGGCGAGAGGGTGGCGCAGCGGGCCTCGTCCAGCGCGGTGTAGAGGATATGCGCCGTCATGCCCCAGAGGTCGGGAGTGCCCAGCGCCCGGAAGGGCGCGAAATCGGCGGCGAGCTCTGCGCGGCTGGCGGTCACGACCGGCAGCGCTTCATGGCTGTCCAGCGTCGCGCGGCCATGGCCGGGGATGTGCTTGATGACGGGCTGCACGCCGGATTGCCGCAGGCCCGCGATCCAGGCGCCGGCGAGGCGCGTGACCTCGGCCGGATCGGCGGAAAAGGCGCGATCGCCGATCACCTGGTGCATGCCCGGCAGGCGGAGATCCAGCACCGGGGCGCAGACCACATCGAGACCGACGGCGCGGCATTCGGCGCCGATCGCGGCGGCGGTGGCCTGGGCGGCGGCCTCCGGGCCATTCTCGAAGGTGGCAGCCGGGGGATGGGCGCGCCAATGCGGCGGCTTGAGGCGCGCCACGCGGCCGCCCTCCTGGTCCACCAGGATGGGTGCCTCGCGGCCCAGGCACTCGCGCATTTCGGCGGTCAGCGCGCGAAGTTGGGCGGGGTCGGCCACGTTGCGGGCGAAGAGGATGGCGCCGAGCGGGCGGTGACGGCGCAGCAGGGTCGCCTCCTCCGCCGTGAGGCGGAGGCCCGAGACCCCGATGATGGCGGCCTTCATCTCAGCCACCCGCCGGGATGCAGGCGATCTCCCGCGCGCGGATGGGCTCGCAGAAGGCGCGGGCGGCGGCGGCATCTGCGAAGCCGCCGGTGCGGACGCGCCAGAGGGTCGGCTGCCCGTCCCGCTCCAGCCGCGTGATGATGGGCTGCCGGCCCGCGAGTTCAGGAATGCGGCGCTGCAGGCGCTCCCACTCGGTGCGGGCGGCCTCCTCGCTGCGGGTCGCGGCGAACTGCACCATGAAGCGGCCGCCGGCGGCCGGCGCGGGCCGGGCCTGTTGCGCGGGTGCGGGCGTCGCGGCCGGGCGCGCGGCGGGCT
>NZ_JAHRCU010000023.1 GCF_019083995.1 Roseococcus sp. SDR | reverse complement strand
CCAGGCCGGTGTGAGTGGTTAAGGCAGCCTGGGCGCGCCGGCCGCCTTGCGGCCGGATCCTGCCAAGGCCGTCCCGGCCACGCGAGGGATACACCACCCTCAGGCGCCGGGCGCCGCCTCCGGCGGCTGGGCTTGCGCGCCATGCCAGGCCGGTGTGAGTGGTTAAGGCAGCCTGGGCGCGCCGGCCGCCTTGCGGCCGGATCCTGCCAAGGCCGTCCCGGCCACGCGAGGGATACACCACCCTCAGGCGCCGGGCGCCGCCTCCGGCGGCGGGGGCGCGCCATGCCGTTCCAGGAGCGTAGGACCTCAGCCGCCGCATCACGTCCGCCGCCCGGTATCAGCGACGCGCGGCCCCGGCGGGGCTTGGCGGAAGCGATTGAAGGTCTCGACCAGCGCGTCACGCGCCAGTGGGGCCGCGCTGCCGGAGCCCGAGGTGCCGTGCTCCACGATCACGCTCACCGCATAGAGTGGGTTGTCATGCGGCGCGAAACCGACAAACAGCGCGTGCGGGCGCCATTCGCGCGGCAACTGGCTCACATTGAAGCCGCGCTCGCGCTGCTCGCGCGTCACGCGCCGCACCTGCGTGGTGCCGGTCTTGCCCGACATCATCCCGTAGCCGCCAGGCAGGCGGGAGGTGAGCGCCGTGCCGCCCTGCTCGTTCACCACGGCCCACATCGCATCCCGCACCAGCCGCATGTCGCGGTCGGGAATGCCCATGCTCGGCCAGTCTTCGGGGCGGCTGCCGCGCACCGGGCGGCCGCCGATGCTGCGTGTCAGATGGGGCTGCACCGCACGCCCGGTCGCCAGCCGCGCCGTCATGGTGCAGAGGCTCAGCGGCGTCAGCTGGTAGAAGCCCTGGCCGATGCCATGCACCACCGTGTCGCCCAGCGCCCAGGGGCGACCCTGGGCCTCACGCCATTCGCGCGTGGGCACCAGCCCGCGCCGCGCTCCCGGCAATTCGATGTCGAGATCCACGCCCAGGCCGAAGCGGCGGGACATGGCGGCGATCCGGTTGATGCCGAGCCGCTTCGCCAATTCGTAGAAATAGACGTCGCAGCTCACCTTGATGGCTGCGCGCATGTCCACGGAGCCATGCCCGTTGCGGTTCCAGCAATGGAAGCGGCTGTCGCCCAGATCGAAATGGCCGGGGCAGGAAATGCGCTCTCCGGTGGTGATGACGCGCGCCTCCAGCCCGGCCAGCGCCACCACCATCTTGAAGGTGGAGCCCGGGGCGTAGAGACCGTTGGTCGCCTTGTTGATCAGCGGCGTCGCACGGTTCGCCGTCCATTGCCGCCATTGCGCGCTGCTGACGCCCGAGTTGAAGACATTGGGGTCGAAGCTCGGCTGGCTCGCCATGGCCAGCACCTCGCCATTGCGGGCGTTCATGACGACGATCGAAGTGCCTTCCTCGATCTTGCCGCGAAGCGTCTTCTGAAGTTCCGTGTCGACGCTGATCTCGATGTCCTGGCCGGGCATGCCCTCGCGCCGGTCCAACTCCCGGATCACGCGGCCAACCGCGTTAACCTCGAGTTGCACCGCACCCGCGCGGCCGCGCAGCACCTGGTCATGATACCGCTCGATCCCGGCACGGCCGACCCGGATACCCGGCAATTGCAGCAGCGGGTCGCCATCCATGTCGCGCTCGGCGGGCGGCGCGACATAACCCACGATATGCGCCAGATGCTCGGCCTCGGGGTAGATGCGCGTGGTGCCGACATCGATCAGGATGCCAGGCAGATCAGGCGCGTTCACCTCGATCCGCGCCATCTCCTCCCAAGTCAGGAATTCGCGGACGATGACAGGCACGAAGCGGCGGCGGCGGCGCACATCGCGCTCCACGCGGACGCGCTCATGCTCGGCGAGCGGCACGATCCGGCTGAAGGTTTCCAGCGTGGCGCCGACATCGGCGGTGTGCTCCGCCACCAGCAGGGCGCGCCAGTTCAGGCGGTTGCCGGCAACCACACGCTCATTGCGGTCCAGCACGCGGCCGCGCGGCGGAGAGAGCAGGCGGGCGGAGAGTCGGTTCTCCTCGGCCAGGGTCGCATAGCGCTCGCCCTGCTCCACCTGCAACTTGTGCAGCCGGTAGCCGAGGAAGCCGAAGGCGCCGAGTTGCACGCTGCCCAGCAGCAGCGCGCGCCGGGTGAAGACGCCGCGACGCTCCTCCTCCTCGCGCTTCACGCCGCGCATGGAGAAGTTCTCGATGCCGCCCTTGGTGCGGCGGAAGAAGCGCGGAAGCTTCATCGCGCCCTCAAACGCCGGGCGCCGGCTCCGCCGACCGCTTTGCGGCCGGATGCTCCGGTGGGGGTTGGCCTGCTTGCAATCACAGCGCCGCCTCCGCGCGCTGCATCGCCGTGTGCAGGCGCGAGAGCACCCAGGCCAGCGCCGGGTAAAGGCCCGCGGCGATGCCAAGCTGGTGCAGCCCAGGTGCGAGCGGGGGCAACATCCAGCCAAGCACGGCCTGCAACAGCCATCCCAGAGCCACGGCACAGAGCGCGAAGCCACAGAATACCAGCCAATTGGCGAGGAAGGATTGCCGCGCCAGGACGTCGCGCAGGCGCAGCGTCACGCCATGCAGGATCAGGAGCGTGAGCACGCCCGTGCCCAGCGCCGCGAAGGAGAGAAGGTCCTGCAAGAGTCCCAGGGCGAACACCACGGGCGCGGGCATGGCAGCCGGGCGGAAGATCGTCCAGAAGAAAATGCAGGGCAGCGAGACGGCGCCCACGATCCCGGGAATCCCGACCGGCACCGCCGCCAGGATGATCAGCAGCGCGGTGAACATCCCTGGAAACCCCGCCCGCGCCGCCGCGTCGAGGCGGCGGAGCAGGCCCATAGGCGGCTCCGGCCGGCCCTTGGAGACCATGGCCTCAGCGCCGTCCGCGCGGCTCGGGCCGGGCGACCGCCTCGGGCGGAAGGATGCCGGAAAGCCCGAAATCGAACAGCCGCAGCACGTCCAGCCGCTCGAGATGCGCGAAAAGCTCGACCTCGACCGCCCCGCTCTCGGTCCAGCGCACCACGCCCACCGGCAGGCCGGCCGGGAAAGCGCCCGCCTGAGCACTGGTGACCACCCGGTCACCCTCGCGTGGGATCACACCTTCGGGCCAATGCTGCAAACGCGGACGGGCCGTGTTGTTGCCCACCATGATGGCGCGGGCCCGGCTGCCCTCGAGCGTCACCGGCACGCGGCTGTTGATGTCCGTCGCCAGCAGGACACGGGCCGAGCGGCTGCCCACTTCGGTCACGCGGCCGGCAAAGCCGCGCTCGTCCAGTGCGATCTGACCCTTGCGGACATTGTGTTGCGGGCCGGTCGCCAGCAGGACCGCGCGGGCATAGGTGCCCCCGGCATCGGCGACGACGCGCGCGGTGCGGAATTGCGGCGCGGGGTCCGGCACCCAGGCGAGCTGCCGGCGCAGCAGCGCATTTTCCGCCTCCAGCGCCAGGGCCGTCGCCTGCCAGCGACGCAGGCGCTCATTCTCCTCCGTGAGGCGGGCATTCTCGGCGCGCATGTTCCATAGCGCCTCGGCCTCCTGCACGGCGCCGCGCACGGCCGAGACCGGCTCCTGCACCGCGGCCCAGATGGGCGAGAGCGCATCGGCCAGCGCCATGCGTGCGCGTTCGATCAGCACGGCATCCGCCTTGCCCAGCAGCATGATGCCGAAGGCAGCCGCGATCAGCACCGGCAGGGAAAGCCGGGCCAATGCCTGTCGCAGCGGGATACTCAGACGGATCACGGCAGCTCCGCCCCTTGAGGGATCAGGACTTGGCTCACGGGGACGTCATGTCCCGCGGCAGGGTTTGGCTCAGAACCAGTCAACAGGAGTCGGGACGAGAGTCCAGAGGACTAATACATCGAAGTCAGAACCTGGCGAAGCCGCTTCAGCTCCTCCAGGGCGCGGCCGGTACCCATGGCCACGCAGTTCAAGGGCTCTTCTGCCACCACAACGGGCAGGCCTGTCGCATCGCGCAGCACTTCGTCCAGGCGATACAGCAGCCCCCCGCCGCCGGTGAGCACGATGCCCTTGTCCACGATATCGGCCGCCAGTTCAGGCGGCGTGTTCTCCAGTGCCACCTTCACCGCATCCACGATCTGCGTCACCGGCTCGAGCAGCGCATAGGCGATCTCGCGCTGGCTCACCACCACTTCGCGCGGCACGCCGTTCATCAGGTCACGGCCCTTGACCTCGGTCAGCGGCCCCTCCTCGCCATCGAAGGGCGGCGCGGCGGCGCCGATCTCCATCTTGATCCGCTCGGCCGAGCTTTCGCCGATCAACAGGTTGTGGGTGCGACGGATATAGCTGATCACCGCCTCGTCCATCTTGTCACCGCCCACGCGCACCGAGCGCGCGTAAACGATGCCGCCAAGGCTGATCACCGCCACTTCCGTGGTGCCGCCGCCGATATCCACCACCATGGAGCCCGAAGGCTCGGTCACCGGCAGGCCGGCGCCGATCGCGGCCGCCATGGGTTCCTCGATCAGCAGCACCTTGCGCGCGCCGGCGCTCTCGGCACTCTCCTGGATGGCGCGGCGCTCGACGGCGGTGGAGCCGGAGGGCACGCAGACGATGATGAGCGGCGAGGTGAAGCTGCGCCGGTTGTGCACCTTGCGGATGAAGTGCTTGATCATCTCCTCCGCCACCTCGAAATCGGCGATGACGCCGTCCCGCAGCGGGCGGATGGCCGCGATGTTGCCAGGCGTGCGGCCCAGCATCTGCTTCGCCTCCTCGCCCACGGCCAGCACCTGCTTGCGGCCGCGATTGTCCGAGATGGCGACGACGGAGGGCTCGTTCAGCACAATGCCCCGGCCCTTCACGTAAACCAGCGTGTTCGCGGTGCCGAGGTCAATGGCCATGTCGGCGGAGAGGAAGCCGAACAGGCGTGAGAACATGCGGGGAGCCTTCCAGGGGGGTGGTTGGGACATCGTCCCCTAGCCCCAAGAGCCCCGTGGGGCAACCCGTTCGGCGCTTGGCACCTCGTCAGCGTCGGGCCGGCCATGCGAGGATAGCGGATAAGCGCCGGGCGAACGGCGCGCATCCGGAGGAAGTTCCATGCCCCTTGCCACCCGCCGCACGGCCCTGCTGGGCGCGCTGAGCCTGCCACTGCCAGCCCTCGCCCAAGGCGGGGCGCCGCCCCGCAGCGTGACCCTGGTGGTGCCCTATGCCGCCGGCGGCGCGACCGACATCCTCGGCCGCATCCTGGCGCAGGGTCTGCAGGAGAAGCTGGGCGGCAGCTTCATCGTGGAAAACCGCCCCGGGGCGGCCACGGCCATCGGCGCGCGTGCCGTTGCCCGCGCCCGCCCCGCCGATGGCCACATGCTGCTGGTGAGAACAAATGTCACCTTCACGGTGAACCCCGCCCTGCTGCCCGATCTCGGCTACGACCCCCTGGCGGATTTCGCCCATCTCACCCTGCTGGCGGAGACACCCTATGTCCTTGTGGTGAACCCGGCGCGTGGCCCGGCAAGCCTTGCCGCCTTCCTCGAGCGCGCGAAGGCGCGGCCGGGTGCCCTCAGCTACGGGTCCTTCGGCAATGGCAGCATGGCGCATCTGGCGGCGGAAATCTTCAGCGAGCGGGCGGGGGTCACCATGACGCATGTCCCCTATCGCGGCAGCGGCCAGGCGGTGCCCGATCTTCTGGCCGGCAATATCGACCTGATGTTCGATACGGTCGCTTCGGCCAAGCCCCTGATCCAGTCGGGCCAGCTGCGCGCCCTCGGCGTTACGGCGGCCAACCGCCTTCCAGCCCTGCCCGACGTGCCGAGCTTCGCCGAGCAGGGGCTTTCCGGGGTGGTGGTGACAGGCTGGTTCAGCGTCTCCGCCACCGCGGGCACACCGGCTCCGGTCATCGCAAGCTTGGCCGCGACGGCGGCCGAGGTCTTCGCCGCGCCAGCCGCACGGCAGCGCCTCGACTCCCTGTCCCTCTCAGCGCCCGAGATGGGGCCGGCCGCGATGCAACGGCAGATCGCGACCGAGACCCCGCTCTACGGTGCCCTCATCCGGCGGCTGAACATCCGCGCGGAATAGGGCTCACTCGGCGGCGACGGGCGGCGGCTCGGTCCGCTCGCGCTTCACCAGCAGCTTGTTCAGCGCATGCACATAGGCCCGCGCGGCGGCGACGATGGTGTCCGTGTCCGCCCCCTGCCCGTCCACGAGCTTGCCGGCCTCCTCCAGGCGGACGGTGACGCGCGCCTGCGCATCGGTGCCGCCGGTGACGGACTGAACGGCGAAGAGCTTCAGGTTCACGTCATGCGGGAAGGCGGCGCGCAGCGCGTTGAAGGTGGCGTCCACGCCGCCATCGCCCATCGCCATGCCGTCGCGGCGCTCGCCATCCACGTCAAGCGCGATGGTCGCCATGGGCTTGGTGCCCATCCCGGTCGAGACGTTGAGGCCGGTCAGCTTGATGCGGTCGTTGCCGCGGCCGACCTCGTCATCAACCAGGGCCGCGATATCCTCGTCGTAGACGACCTTCTTGCGGTCGGCCAGATCCTTGAAGCGCTTGAAGGCGTCATTCAGCTGGTTGTCGCCCACTTCATAGCCCAGCGTCTTCAGCCGATCGCGGAAGGCGGCGCGGCCGGAATGCTTGCCGAGTACGATGGAGTTCGTGGTCCAGCCCACGGATTCCGGCGTCATGATCTCGTAGGTGCTGGCATCCTTCAGCACGCCGTCCTGGTGGATGCCGCTTTCGTGCGCGAAGGCATTGCGGCCGACGATGGCCTTGTTGGGCTGCACGTCGAAGCCGGTGATGGTGGCCAGCAGCTTGGAGGTGCGCAGGATGCGCTTGCTCTCGATGCCGGTCTTCAGCTTCAGCGCGTCATGGCGCGTGCGCAGTGCCATCGCCACCTCTTCCAGGCTCGCATTGCCCGCGCGCTCGCCGATGCCGTTGATGGTGCACTCGATCTGCCGCGCGCCGGCCTGGATCGCGGCCAGCGTGTTGGCGACGGCGAGGCCCAGGTCATTGTGGTTGTGCGCGGAGAAGATGACCTTGTCCGCGTCCGGCACCTTGTTGATCAGGGTCGAGAAGATCAGGCCCATATCCGCCGGCAGCGAATAGCCGACCGTGTCCGGGATGTTGATGGTGGTCGCACCCGCCTTGATGGCGGTGTCCACGCAGCGGCACAGGAAGTCGAGGTCGGAGCGCGAGCCATCCTCGGCCGACCATTCGACGTCGGCCGCGTGGTTGCGCGCCAGGCTCACGCTCTCGGTGATGCGCTCCAGCACCTCCTCGCGCGTCATGCGCAGCTTCACCCGCATGTGCAGGTCACTGGTCGCGAGCACGATGTGGATGCGCGGGCGGGCGGCGGGCTTGGTCGCCTCGGCCGAGGCCAGGATGTCCGCGGCGTTCGCGCGGCTCAGGCTGGCGATCACCGGGCCGTCCTTCGAGAAGCGCTTGGCGATGGACTGCACGCTCTCGAAATCGCCGGGGCTCGCGATGGCGAAGCCGGCTTCCAGCACATCGGCGCCGAGCTCGTGCAGGGCTTCCGCCATGCGCAGCTTCTCGTCGAGGTTCATGGAGAAGCCGGGCGACTGCTCGCCATCCCGCAGCGTCGTGTCGAAGATGATGATGCGGCCGGCTTCGAGCTTGCCGAAGGAAGGATGATTGATGCTCATGGCGATCTCGTGAGGTTCGACGTTTCCGGTGCATGCCCCTGATGGTTCAGGGTCCCCTGAGTGGTGCGGGCCGCGCGCGGCCGCGTGTCACACCCAGGGGCGGGAAAGTCGAAGCGGAAGAAGGGCGAGCGGAAGCGCCCGGGCCTGGAGAGCCAGGAGCCCGGCGGACAGCATCACGCATGCGGTCATCATCGCCATGCATCGAGCATAGGGGGCGACGGGAGCCGGATCAAGCGGGGGAGTTGACCGGTGGACGCGGCGCGCGAGGCCGGTCAAGCTGCGCCGCAACAAACACCGGAGGATCCCCATGCGCCGCAGCCTGATGGCCATCTGCGCCCTGATGCTCGCCCTGCCCGCCGCGGCACGGGCCCAAGGCCAGGATTGGCAGCCCGACCGGCCGGTCCGCATCATCCTGCCCTTCCCGCCCGGGGGTGCCACCGACCTGATCGCCCGCATCCTGGCCGAGCGCGCCTCGCGCGATCTGCCGCATCGCTGGGTGGTGGAGAACCGCTCTGGCGCCAACGGCAATATCGGCATGGCAGCGGCGGCACAGTCGGCGCCTGACGGCTACACGCTGGGCGCCTGCACCATCGGCAATTGCGCCATCAATGCCGCGATCTACGCCCGCATGCCCTTCGACATCGAGCGCGACCTCGTGCCGGTCTTCTGGAGTGCCAGCGTGATGAACGCCCTGGTGGTCCGGCCCGACCATCCGGCGCGGGATTTTCAGCAATTCGTCGCCTGGGCGAAGCGCGAGGGGCCGCGCGTGAACTTCTCCTCCTCCGGCTTCGGCGCCTCGAACCACCTGCTGGGGGAGTTCCTGAACGGCCGCCTCGGCCTGCAGATGACGCACGTACCCTTCCGCGGCGGCGCGCCCGGCATGCAGGCCGTGATCGCGGGCGACACGCAGATGTTCTTCGAGAACACGCCCACGCTCATCGGCGCCATCCGCGGCGGGCAGTTGCGCGCCCTGGTGGTGAGCGGCCGTACCCGCGACGCAGCCCTGCCCGATGTGCCGACGCTGGAGGAGGCGGGCATGTCGGACGCCGTCATCGAGCCCTGGTTCGGCTACATGGCGCCGCGCGGCACACCGCCGGCCGTGGTCGCGCGCCTCAACCAGCTCTTCAACACAGCGCTGGCCGATGAGGCGGTGCAGGCGCGCCTGCGCGACCTCGGCGCCCGGCCGGAGGGCGGGCCGCCCGAGCGCTTCACGCAGCATGTGCAAAGCGAAGTCGCCCGCTGGCGCGAGGTTGTACGGGTCAACCGCATCGAGCGTATCACCGAGTAGCGTAATCGGCCTTTTACATGCCCTCTTCTCTCTGGGCGTGAATGACGTGTAGCGTGGTCCCGGCTGGGACGAATAATCCACGAGGAGGCATGGTATGCCGACAAGGCTCGGTTTTGAATTTCTAGGGACGTTCTGGCTCGTGCTCGGCGGCTGCGGCAGCGCGGTGCTCGCCGCGGCCTTCCCCGATGTCGGGATCGGCCTGCTGGGCGTCGCCCTCGCCTTCGGCCTCACCGTTCTGACCATGGCCTATGCCATCGGCCATGTCTCGGGCTGCCACCTGAACCCCGCGGTCACGCTGGGCCTGGTCTGCGCCGGCCGTTTCGATGCGGATGAGGCAATCCCCTACATGGTCGCCCAGGTGGGCGGCGCGATCCTGGCCGCCATGCTGCTCTACGCCATCGCCTCGGGTGCGCCCGGCTGGGATGTCAGCAAGGGCCTGGCCGCCAATGGCTATGGCGATGCCTCCCCCGGCCGCTACAGCATGGCGATCGGCTTCGTCACCGAACTGACGATGACCTTCATGTTCCTGATGATCATCCTCGGCTCCACCTCCAAGCGGGCGCCGGCCGGCTTCGCGCCCATCGCCATCGGCCTGGGGCTGACGCTGATCCACCTGATCAGCATTCCCGTGACCAACACCTCGGTAAACCCGGCACGCAGCACCGGCCCGGCGGTCATCCTGGGCGGCACGGCGCTGCAGCAGCTCTGGCTGTTCTGGGTGGCACCCATGCTGGGCGCGGCCTTCGCCGGTCTCGCGCATCGCTTCAGCGACGAGGACTAGAGGCTGATCGCCTTTGGTGGGATCACCAAAGGCGTGAAGCAGCCTCTCAACACGGTCCAGAGCGTGATCCGTCTTTGTTGATCACGCTTTGGGCTCTTGCGAAGGGGGCATGGCCCCCCTTCCCTCATTTCGGCGGATGAGTCGCGAGCCAATGGCGCGCGATCTCCTCGCGCGTCGCCACCCAGACATCGCCGCAGGCCACGACATGGTCCAGGAAGCGCGCCAGCGAGGCGGCGCGGCCGGGCCGGCCCACCAGGCGGCAATGCAGGCCCACGCTCATCATCTTGGGCGCACCCGCCGCGCCCTCCGCCCGCAGCATCTCCACCGCGTCCCGCAGGTAGCGCTCGAAGCCGTCCGGATCGCCGAAGCCGGGGGGCACGGCGAACTTCATGTCGTTGGCGTCGAGCGTGTAGGGGATGATCAGCTGCGGCTTGCCGGCCACCTGGATGTAGTGCGGGAGGTCATCATCATAGGAATCGCTGTCGTAAAGAAAGCCGCCATGCTCGGCGACGAGCCGGCGCGTATTGGGGCTGATGCGCCCGGTGTACCAGCCGACGGGCCGCTTGCCGGTCAGGCGCTCGATCGTCTCGACGCAGCGGGCGATCTCGGCGCGTTCCTCGGCCTCAGGCATGTTGTGGTAGTCGATCCAGCGCCAGCCATGGCTCGCCACCTCATGGCCCGCTGCCGCGAAGGCGCGCGCGACATCCGGGTTCAGCTCCAAGGCCCGGCCCACGCCATACACGGTGAATTTCAGGCCACGCTGGGCGAACAGCCGCATGACGCGCCAGACCCCGGCACGGGCGCCGTAGTCGAACTGCGTCTCCACCGTCCGGTTGCGCTCGCCCAGCGTCGGGCTGCCGCCCGGCACCTCGTGCAGATAGAGCTCGGAGCCCGCATCGCCGTTCAACACGGTGTTCTCGCCCCCCTCCTCGTAGTTCAGCACGAAGGAGAGGGCGAGCTTCGCGCCATTGGGCCAGCGCGGGTCGGGCGGCGTGGCGCCATAGCCGCGCAGGTCACGCGGATAGGTGGTGCCGGGCGCCATCACATGGGGGGGCGTGGGGTCGGGGGCGGGCGTCTTGCTCATGTCGCCCAGCTTCAACGGCGCGCCGGCGGGGTCAAGCGGTGACATCCGCGCGCCGCTGTAGCAAAAGACAAGGGAACGACGCCGATTCGCCGGTCGATCCAGGAGAAGAGCCCATGTCCCGCCGCCTCACCCCAGCCGCCTTCGGCGCCGCCCTCTTGGCCCTGGCCGCCTGCGCCGAGACCCCGGCCCCCGCGGTGACGGCCGCCCCGCCGGCCCCCGCGCCGGCAGCCCCCGCGCCCACCGCCACCCAGGTGGACCCGAACCGCGCCCTGCCGATCTTCTTCGAGGCCTGGTCCGCCTATATCGAGGAGCCGGCCCGCGTCGCCCTCGCCGAAGTCGCGACCTACATCAAGGCGAACCCGCGCATCCCCGTGCTGGTGGTGGGCTATGCCGACCCGCGCGGCTCGGCCGAGGCGAACATGATCCTCTCCCGCCTGCGCGCCCGCGTGGTGGCCGATACGCTGGTCGAGAACGGCGTACCGCGGAACCGCATCCGCATCCTCTACCGCGGCGCGACGCCGGGCTTCGAGAGCCTGGAGAGCCGCCGCGTCGAGGTGCGGGTGGATCGCGGCCAGCGGTAACGCCGGCCGGGAACTCCAGGGGGCGGGAAGCCGCCCTCTCCTTCGGGTTTCAAGCTGCGTCGGCCCGGCGGATTCATCGCGCCCGCAGCCGATGTTTCGCCGCGGCGCTGGACACCGGCGATCAGCCCAGGCGAGGGTTTTCCGCGGCAGCCGCCCGTGCCGCGGCAAGACCTCCCCCGCGGCGCTTCAAACACGGCGGAAGCCGCTCCATCGCCCAGCGCCCGCACGCCGAGGCACTGATCGGCCGCGCCCTCGCCTGACGCCCCCCAATGACGCCACTCGAGCGCACTCTGCTCCCATGGCCGGGGCGTAGCAGGGCGCGCCCTGCGGCTGGGGTCGTTAGGCCTTCGTTGACGATCATGTTCCATCCTCCGCGACATCCGCCCGGCGCCTTGGCCGCGGCGGTGATGCAACAGGAGAAACGGCCGTGTTCCTCAGAAGCCCGAGCGTCGAAAACGGCGCACCAAAGGTCGCCGCACTTGAGGCGCTGGGCGCCTGCGTCATGCTCGCTGACCTGGAGCTCAACATCACCTACGTGAATGCGGCCGCCATGACGCTGATGCGGGAAGCGGCCGCGGAACTGAAGCGCGAGTTGCCGCGCTTCGACCCGGATCGCCTGATCGGCAGCAACATTGATATCTTCCACAGGAAGCCCGCGCACCAACGCGGCATGCTGTCCGCGCTCGCCAGGCCGCACGCAGCGACGATCACGGTCGGCACCCGCAAGTTCGACCTGCTGGTCTCCCCGCTGTCGGAAAAGGGAGCCAAGCTAGGCTACGTGGTCGAATGGGCCGATGCGCGCCATCGGCTGCTCAACCTCGACTACGCGGCACAGCTGGCGGCGATCAACCGCAGCCAGGCGGTGATCGAATTCGCCACGGATGGCACGATCCTGCGCGCCAATCCGATCTTCCTCGAAGTGATGGGCTACGCCGAGGCTGAGGTGGTGGGCCAGAACCACCACATCTTCATGCCGAAAGGCGAGGCCGAACTGCCTCAATACACCGCCCTATGGGAGGCGTTGCGGGAGGGGAGGTTCAGCGCGGCCCGCTTCCAGCGAGTCACGAAGCACGGGCGCATCGTCTGGATCGAGGGAGCCTACAACCCGATCGTGGACGAGAAGGGCCAGGTCACGAAGGTGGTGAAGTTCGCGGTGGACGCCTCCCGCAAGGTGGAGATGCAGCAGAACCTCCGCCAGCAGATCGCCGAGATCGAGGGGGCGGTCAGCCAGTCCACGCAATCGGCCACCGGGGCGTCGGGGGCCACGGCCGCCACGGTAGGGAACCTGCGCGACGCGGAGGCCAGCAGCGGCGAGCTCGCCAGCTCGACCGGGGAGATCGCACAGACCATGGCGCGCACGCGGGAGGCGGCGGCCTCTGGCCTGGACCAGGCCGTCCAGGTGGCGAAAAGCGCGGATGAGCTGGCCGCCGCGGCTCAGGCGATGACCGGCATCGTGGACTTGATCCGCAGCATCGCGAGCCAGATCAATCTGCTGGCCCTGAACGCGACGATCGAGGCCGCACGCGCCGGGGAGGCCGGCAAGGGTTTCGCCGTCGTGGCGTCCGAGGTCAAAAACCTCGCCCTGCAGGCGGCCCGCGCCACCGAGCAGATCCGGACCGAAATCGACGGGCTTCAGACAACGTCGCAGAGCGTGGCGGGCGCCGTCTCCGGCATCCGCACCTCGATGACGACCATCACGGAAAGCGTGGGGATCACGGCCGCCGCCGTCGAGGAGCAGCGGGCCGTCTCGGTCGGCATGGCCACCACCATGGGCAGCGCCCTGGCCGCCATGGAAGACGCCGATGGCCGGATCAGCGAGATCGAGCAGGCCATCGGCCAGGTGTCCACGGCGATCGGGCGCACGCGCCAGATCGCCGAGGAGCTTGCACGCTGAGCGTGAGGCTCAGTTGCGCGCCTTGTCCACGAGCTGGCCCTTGGTGATCCAGGGCATCATGCCGCGCAGCTTGGCGCCCACTTCCTCGATCGGGTGCTCGGCCAGGCGGCGGCGGGTGGCCTTGAAGCTCGCCTGGTTGACCTTGTTCTCCAGCATCCAGTCGCGGGCGAACTTGCCGGTCTGGATGTCATCCAGCACGCGCTTCATCTCGGCCTTGGTCTCGGCGGTGATGATGCGGGGACCCGTCACGTATTCGCCGTACTCGGCCGTGTTGGAGATCGAGTAGTTCATGTTCGCGATGCCGCCCTCGTAGATCAGGTCCACGATGAGCTTCACCTCGTGCAGGCACTCGAAATAGGCCATCTCGGGCGCGTAGCCGGCCTCGACCAGCGTCTCGTAGCCGGCCTTGATCAGCTCGACCAAGCCGCCGCAGAGGACCACCTGCTCACCGAAGAGGTCGGTCTCGCACTCTTCCTTGAAGGTGGTCTCGATGATGCCGGAACGGCCGCCGCCGACGGCGGACGCATAGGAGAGCGCGATCTCGAGCGCATTGCCCGAGGGGTTCTGCGCGACGGCCACGAGGCAGGGCACGCCGCCGCCCTTCTGGTACTCGCCGCGCACCGTGTGGCCGGGGCCCTTCGGCGCGATCATGAAGACGTCGATGTCCGGACGCGGGTCGAGCAGGTTGAAATGCACGTTCAGGCCATGCGCGAAGGCCAGCGCGGAGCCGGGGCGCAGGTTGTCGTGCAGGTGCTCGCGGTAAAGATCGCCCTGCAGCTCGTCCGGCGTCAGCACCATGACGACATCGGCCCACTTGGCCGCATCGGCGGGGGACATCACCTTGAAGCCGGCGGCCTCGGCCTTCTTCCAGGAACCGCCCGGGCGCAGGCCGATCACGACCTCCTTCACGCCGCTGTCGCGCATGTTCATGGCATGGGCATGGCCCTGGGAGCCGAAGCCGATCACGGCGACCTTCTTCGCCTTGATCAGGTTCACATCGGCATCACGATCGTAATAGACGCGCATCTCGGGCGCTCCTCTTTGCTGTCAGTCTTGGTCAGAAAATGGGGTCGAAAGAAAAAATCACGCCGCCATGTGCGCCGTGCCGCGCGCGATGGCAACCGCCCCCGTGCGGCAAACTTCCTTGAGGCCGAGCGGGCGCATGAGCCCGCAGAAGGCATCGATCTTGTCGGCATTGCCGGTCATCTCGAAGACGAAGCTCTCTGTCGTCGCGTCCACCACGCGGGCGCGGAAGGCATCAGCGAGGCGCAGCGCCTCGACGCGATTCTCGCCCTTGCCCACGACCTTGATGAGGGCGAGTTCGCGCGTCAGGTGCGGGCCTTCCATCGTCAGGTCATGCACGCGGTGCACGGGGACGAGGCGGTCCAGCTGCGCCTTGATCTGCTCGATCACCATCTCGGTGCCGGAGGTGACAATGGTGATTCGGGACAGCCGCCCCTCCTCATCCACCGGGGCCACGGTCAGGCTATCGATGTTGTAGCCGCGGCCGGAGAAAAGGCCGATGACGCGGGCCAGCACGCCAGCCTCGTTCTCCACCAGCACGGCGATCGTGGCCGTGCGCACATTCGTTCCAGACATCGAACCATCCACCAAAGAGGGGCGCCTCGTTCAGAGGATGCGGCCGGGAACCGGCCGCCGCGCCCAGACTGAGATCAAAACCCGCGCAACCGCCGCGGCGCGAAGCCAAGCGCGCGGAGCGCGCGCCCGGCGCTTGAGGGCAGAAACTAAACCAGCACCTTCCCGGCATCCGTCACCGCGGCCGCGTTCTTCTCCTGGCCCGGGCCCATGATCATGTCGTTATGCGCGGCCCCCGAGGGGATCATCGGGAAGCAGTTCTCATCCTTGGCGACGCAGATATCGGCGATGACCGGGCCGGGATGGGCGATCATCTCGCGGATCACGTCATCCAGCTGGTCCGAGGTCTCGGCGCGCAGGCCGCGCGCATGGAAGGCCTCGGCCAGCTTCACGAAATCGGGCAGCGCGTCGCTGTAGGATTCCGAGTAGCGGCCGCCATGCAGCAGTTCCTGCCACTGGCGCACCATGCCCATATATTCGTTGTTCAGGATGAAGACCTTCACCGGCAGGCGATACTGCGCGAGCGTCCCCATCTCCTGGATGTTCATCAGGATCGAGGCCTCGCCCGCGATGTCGATGCAGAGCGCATCCGGATGCGCGATCTGCACGCCCATCGCGGCCGGCAGGCCATAGCCCATGGTGCCAAGCCCGCCCGAGGTCATCCAGCGGTTCGGCTTGTCGAAACCGAAATACTGCGCGGCCCACATCTGGTGCTGGCCCACCTCGGTGGAGATGAAGGTCTCGCGGCCGAGCTCCTTCGTGATCTCGTAGAGGCGCTTCACCGCGTGCTGCGGCTTGATGATCGGCCCCTGCTGGACATAGGCGAGGCAGTCGCGCTTGCGCCACTCATCGATCTGGCGCCACCAGCCGAGCTGCGCCTCCTTCGCCACCGGCGTCGGGTCGCTCTTCCAGCATTCGATCATGGCGGCGAGGACGGCGGCCGCATCGCCCACGATCGGCACCTCGACCTTCACATTCTTGTTGATGGAGGAGGGATCAATGTCGGCGTGGATCTTCTTCGAGCCGGGGCTGAAGGCATCGAGGCGGCCGGTGATGCGGTCATCGAAGCGGGCGCCGATGTTGAACATCACGTCGCAGCCATGCATCGTGAGGTTCGCTTCGTAGGTGCCGTGCATGCCCAGCATGCCGATGAATTGCGGGTCCGTCGCCGGGAAGGCGCCGAGGCCCATCAGCGTGTTGGTGCAGGGCATGCCCGTCAGGTGCACGAATTCGCGCAGCAGGCGCGAGGCCTCGGGGCCGGAATTGATCACGCCGCCGCCGGCATAGATCACCGGGCGCTGGCTCTGCTTGAGCAGGCGCACCGCCTCCTGGATGCGCGCCGCATCGGGCTGCGTCACCGGGCGATAGCTGCGATGCGGCGCGTTCGGCGCCGGCGCCTCGCTATAGGGGGCGGGCTTGATCAGGATGTCCTTGGGCAGATCGATCACGACCGGGCCAGGGCGGCCGGACTTGGCCACATAGAAGGCGTCGTGCATGACCCGCGCGAGGTCCTCGCTGCGCTTCACCAGATAATTGTGCTTGGTGGCGGGGCGGGTGATGCCGGTCGTGTCCGCCTCCTGGAAGGCGTCATTGCCGATCAGGTGCGTCGGCACCTGGCCGGTGAGGCAGACCACCGGGATGCTGTCCATCAGCGCGTCCACCAGGCCGGTCACCGCATTGGTCGCGCCGGGGCCGGAGGTGACCAGCACCACGCCCACCTTGCCGGTGGAGCGGGCATAGCCCTCGGCCGCGTGCACCGCCGCCTGCTCGTGCCGGACGAGGATGTGGCGGATGGAATTCTGCTGGAACAGCGCGTCATAGATCGGCAGGACGGCGCCGCCGGGATAGCCGAAGATGACATCCACGCCCTGGTCCTTCAGCGCGCGGAGGACGACCTCGGCGCCGCTTTGCAGGGCGGTGTCGGCGGCAGGGGCTGCGGTGATGGACATGGTGGACCTCGTGTTCTGTGGGCCGAGGCTTAGGGGGCATGGTGCAGCGCGTCAACCGCCCGATTGAAGAAACGCGAAGATTTCGGGTTGATTTCTTTCTGAAAGTTGCGCCAGACCCGCGATTCGCGCATTGATCCTATGCGTTGCCGAGGGGGCGACCAGCGCCTGGTGCCGAAACCAGGTCGCTTGCCGCCTTGTATAGGTCCAGGTGCCGGCGATGGCGCGGCGGTCCGCTTCCTCGCGGCTGATCTCGCCGCGCCATTCGGCGGCGAGTTCGGGCACGCCATGGGCCCGCATGGCGGGCAGGCTGGCATCCAGCCCCTGGTCCACCAGCGCGCCGACCTCCTGCAACGCCCCCTGCTCCCGCATCTGGCCCCAGCGCGTGATGATGGCGGGGTGCAGCTGCTCGCGCGGGGGCGTCAGCAGGATGGCACGGAAATCGTAGGGCGCGGGCGGCAGGCGCGGCGCTTCGCGCTGCCAGGCGGCCAGGCTTTTTCCTGTGGCGAGAAACACCTCCAGCGCGCGCGCCAGGCGCTGGCTGTCGGAGGGGCGGAGCTTCGCGGCATCCTCGGGGTGCAGCGTGGCGTGCAGCCGCTCGGGGCCGAGTTCGGCGAGGCGCGCGCGGGCTGCCTCGCGCGCCGGCTCGGGGATGTCGGGCAGGATGGAGAGGCCCTGGGTCAGGGCGCGCAGATACATGCCCGTCCCGCCGCAGAGGATGGGCAGGCGGGCGGCCCCCATCGCCGCCAGCGCCTCGCGGCGCCACCAGGCAACCGAGCCGGTCTCGGAGGCTGGCAGAACGCCATAGAGCGCATGCGGCGCGCGCGCCTCATCCTCCGGCGAGGGCCGCGCGGTGACGATGCGCAGTTCGCGATAGCATTGCATCGCGTCGGCATTGATGACCGTGCCGCCGAAGCGTTCAGCCAGATGCAGCGCGAGGGCGGATTTTCCGGAGGCGGTCGGCCCCGCGATGATCAGCGCCTTTAGGAGCGGCGCGGGGTCCGGTTGCGTCATGCGCGCGCCCCCGGCATGGTCCGGCCGCCATGCCGCATGTCCTGACCCTGATCGCCCCGCCCGGCGCGCTCGCGCCCGCCCATCTCAACGCCGCCCGCGCGGCGCTCACCGCGCTCGGCGCCGATTGCGAGGCCGCCGAATGGCTGGCCGAGGCCGAAGCCGCCGACCTCCCCTTCACCGCGCTGGCCGCCGAGCAGGCCATCGCCGCCGTGCGCGGCGCGCTGGGCGAGGCGCCGCTCGACCTCATCGCGCAGCCCATCGCCGGGCGCCGCAAGAAGCTGCTGCTGGCCGATATGGACAGCACCATCGTCACCACCGAGACGCTGGACGAGATCGCCGCCTTCGCCGGCCTGAAGGAGAAGATCGCGGAGATCACCGCGCGCTCGATGAATGGCGAGCTGGACTTCAGGCAGGCGCTCACCGAGCGCGTGGGCATGCTGAAGGGCCTCGACGCCTCGGCGCTGGAAGAGACCTGGAAGGCCACGGAGCTCATGCCCGGCGCGCGGGAGCTGGTGGCGACGATGCGCGCGCATGGCGCGCATACCGCGCTGGTCTCGGGCGGCTTCACCTTCTTCACGGGCCGCGTGGCGGAGCTGGTGGGGTTCCATGAGCACCACGCCAATACGCTCTTGCTCGAAGACGGCAAGCTCACCGGCCAGGTCGGCCAGCCCATCCTGGACCGGGACGCCAAGCTGGCCGCGCTGAAGCGCCTGGCCGCCGCGCGTGGCCTCGCGCTCACCGAGGCGGCGACGGTGGGCGATGGCGCGAATGATCTCGCGATGATCCAGGCCGCGGGGCTCGGCGTGGCCTATCGCGCCAAGCCCAGCGTGGCGGCGGCGGCGCGGCACCGCATCCAGCATGGCGATCTGCGGGGGCTGCTCTTCGCGCAGGGCTACAAGGCGAGCGTGTTCGTGGGCGGGTGAGTCCCGGGCCTTTCGCAGTTACAAAAAGGAGAAGGGGCCTCCGGCGGCCGGGGCCGAGAGGCCCCGGACCCCAGGAGTGGGCGCTCGCCAAGCTCGGCAAGTGCGGCACCGGCCCAAAGAAATGGGGTCCGGGGCCTGAGGCCCCGGCCGCCGGAGGCTTTTTCTGGTCCCGTACGCCGGGCATCACTCAGCCGCCTAAGGCCCGCCACGCCACCCGCGCCGCGATGCCGTAGAGGCAAAGCGCGAAGCCCCAGCGCAGCGCGCGCTGCGGCAGGCGGCGGCTCAGCCGCGCCGCGGCGGGCGCGACCAGCATGGCCGGGGCCGCCAGCAAGATCAGGCCCGGCAGGCTGACCTGCCCGCCCGCCAGCGCCACCAGCGTGGCCGGGGCGGCGATGGCCAGGTTGAACACCGCCCCCGCCCCCACCGCGCGATGCAGCCCCACGCCGAACAGACCGAAGACCGGCCCGCTCAACGTCCCCGCGCCCACGCCGAGCGCTGCGGAGGCAAGGCCGATCAGCCCCGGCGGCACCCAGCCCCAGGGCGCACGCGGCAAGGCCCCGGCCGCCTGCGCGCCCAGCTCCAGCACCAGTGTGGTGGCGAGCGCGGCGGCGATGACGGCAAAGACGATCAGCGACAGCGCCGCCGGGGCAAAGGGCGCCAACACAAGCCCCAGCACCGCGCCCAGCACCATGGCCGGCAGCCAGGCACGCAGCAGCCCAGGTTCCACGCTGCCCGCCGCCGCATGCGCGCGCACCGCGGTCACGGCGGAGAGCAGGATCACCGCCTGCGCCGTGCCGATGGCCAGCGGCAGGCGCTGCTCCACCGGCAGATGCGAGAGAATTTCCAGCAGCGCCGGCACCGCGATCACGCCGCCGCCGATGCCGAGCAGGCCGCCCGCGAGGCCCACCCCGGCGCCCGCCAGCAGCAGCGCCACGAGGGTCCAGAGGCTCAGATCCAAGCCAGCCCCCCGGCGAGACGGGGGGGCCGGGCCATGCTCAGCCGCGCACCGCGGCCGCGAGCTCGCGCACCTGGTCCAGCACCTTGCGGACGCTGTCCGGCTTGGCGCGGCCCTGCTCGTCCAGCGACTTGGCGAGCGTGTCGATCAGGGCGCTCGCCACCACCGCGCCATCGGCCACCTTGGCGGCGAAGCCCGCCTGCTCCGGCGTGCGCACGCCGAAGCCAATCGCGATCGGCAGATCGGTATGCGCGCGGATGCGGGGAATGGCGGCGCGCAGCGCCTCGGGGTCCGCGCTGCGGGTGCCGGTGATGCCGGTGATCGCCACGTAATAGACGAAGCCGGAGGAGGCGTTCAGCACGAGCGGGAGCCGCGCCTCATCCGTCGTCGGCGCCACGAGGCGGATGATGTCGAGGCCCGCGGCCATGGCGCCGGGGGCCAGCACCTCGGCCTCCTCGGGCGGCATGTCCACCACGATCAACCCGTCCACGCCGCTCGCCGCCGCATCGGTGATGAAGCGCTCCGCACCGTAGGAGAGGATGGGGTTCAGATAGCCCATGAGGATCACGGGTGTGGCGTCATCCTCGGCGCGGAAATCGCGCACCATGGCGAGCGTGCCGGCGAGCGTGGCCCCCGCCTTCAGCCCGCGCTGGCCGGCGAGCTGGATGATCGGGCCATCGGCCATCGGGTCGGTGAAGGGAACGCCGATCTCGATCAGATCCGCGCCCGCGCCCGGCATGCCGCGCAGGATGGCCATGCTGGTGGCGGGGTCGGGGTCATAGGCCTCGAGGAAGGGGATCAGCGCGCCGCGGCCCTCGGCCTTCAGCGCGGCAAAGCGTGCGGCAATGCGGCCTTGGCTGCGCGGCTGATTCACGCTCCGCGGCTCCGCCGCTCCACGATCAGACGCGTTCACAGCTTCACTCCCAGATGGCCGGCGACGGTGAAGATGTCCTTGTCGCCGCGGCCGCACATGTTCATCACGATCAGCGTCTCGGCCGGCAGGGTCGGCGCCACCTTCAGCACATGCGCCAGCGCATGCGCGGGCTCCAGCGCCGGGATGATGCCCTCGAGGCGCGAGCAGAGCTGGAAGGCCTCCAGCGCCTCCTTGTCCGTCGCGTTCACGTATTGCACGCGGCCGAGCTCATGCAGCCAGGCATGCTCGGGACCGACGCCGGGATAGTCGAGGCCGGCGCTGATCGAATGCCCCTCCAGGATCTGGCCGAACTCATCCTGCAGCAGGTAGGTGCGGTTGCCGTGCAGCACGCCGGGGCGGCCGCCGGTCAGGCTCGCCGCATGGCCCGTCACCGTCTCGATGCCGTGGCCGCCGGCCTCCACGCCATGCATCTGCACGGAGGGGTCGTCCAGGAAGGGGTAGAAGAGGCCCATGGCGTTGGAACCGCCGCCGATCGCCGCCACGAGCAGGTCCGGCAGGCGGCCCTCGGCCTCCTGCATCTGCGTGCGGGTCTCGGCGCCGATGATGGACTGGAAGTCGCGCACCATCATCGGATAGGGGTGCGGGCCCGCCACCGTGCCGATGCAGTAATAGGTGTCCTCGACATTCGCGACCCAGTGGCGCAGCGCCTCGTTCATCGCGTCCTTCAGCGTGGCCGCACCCGAGGTGACGGCGACGACCTCGGCACCCAGGAGCTTCATGCGGAAGACATTGGGCTGCTGCCGCTCGACGTCGGTGGCACCCATGAAGACGGTGCAGGGCAGGTTGAACAGCGCGCAGGCGGTGGCCGTCGCCACGCCGTGCTGGCCGGCGCCGGTCTCCGCGATGATGCGCTTCTTGCCCATGCGCTTGGCGAGCAGGATCTGGCCCAGCACGGCGTTGATCTTGTGCGCGCCGGTGTGGTTCAGCTCATCGCGCTTGAAATAGACCTTGGCACCCTTCCCCGGCTCCGCCTTGGCGCGGCCATGCTCCGTCACGCGCTCGGCGAACCAGAGCGGGCTCGGGCGGCCCACGTAATCCTTCAGGAGGCGGCGCCACTCTTCGTCGAAGGTCGGATCGGCCTTGGCCTTGGCATAGGCGGCCTCGACCTCGAGGATGAGAGGCATCAGCGTCTCGGCGACATAGCGGCCACCGAAGCCGCCAAAGCGGCCGGCGGCGTCCGGGCCGCTCTTGTAGGTGTTGGGCTTGAGGAGCTGGTTCAACGGAGACATCCCGAAGTCTGGCGTGTGGCCTTGGTCATATAGAAGGCGCGGGCTTTTCCCAACCCCTGGCGGCGGCGATGAAATCCCGGATCAGGCCCGCATCCTTGACCCCGCGCGCTCGTTCGACTCCGGAGGAGACATCCACCCCCGGCGCGCCGCTCGCCGCGATCGCTTCGGCGACGTTGCCGGGCGTGAGGCCGCCGGCGAGCAGCCAGGGGCGCGGGATGGAGGCTAACCGCGCCAGGCGCCACTCGAAGGGCGCGGCATTGCCGCCGGGCAGCACGGCATCGGGCGGCGGCTTGGCGTCCAGCAGCAGCCGGTCCGCGACGGGCGCATATTCCGCGATCTGTGCGAGATCGGCCTCGGTCGCGATGCCGATGGCCTTCATCACCGGCACCCCGAAACGCGCGCGGATCGCGGCGACGCGCGCCGGCGTCTCCTCGCCATGCAGCTGGATCACGTCGAGCGCAGCCGCGCCCAGGGCCGACTCCAGCAGCGCATCCTCGGGGTCCACGAAGAGGCCGACGCGGCGCGGCCCCCCTTCCAGGCTGGCCGAAATGCCACCGGCCTGTTCCGGCGTCACCGCGCGCGGCGAAGCGGGAAAAAAGACAAAACCCACGAAATCCGCGCCCGCATTGGCCGCCCATGCCAATGCCTCGGGCGTGTTCACCCCGCAGATCTTGACCTCGATGCTCACCGGGTCAGGCCCGCCGTGATGGCGGCGGCGGCGGCACCAGGGTCGGCGGCCCCGGTGATCGGGCGGCCTACGACGATCCAGTCGGCACCGGCGGCCACCGCGTCCTCCGGCGTCGCGATCCGCATCTGGTCGCCCGCGGCGCTGCCCGCGGGGCGGATACCCGGGACAACCAGCATCGGCGCCTCGCCCAGCGCGTCTCGGATCAGCGAGACCTCCCGAGGCGAGCACACCAGGCCATCGGCGCCCGATTCCATCGCCATGCGGGCGAGGCGCAGCACCTGCTGTGCCGGGCCGCCGGCCACGCCGACCGCGCCGAGCTGCTCGGAGTCCATGCTGGTCAGCACGGTCACAGCCAGCAGAATGGGGCGCGCGGCCCCCGCGCCCTCGGCTGCCTTGCGCGCGGCGCTGATCATGGCTGGCCCACCCCCCGCATGCAGCGTGAGCATGGAGGCGCCCAGCGGGGCCAGTGAACCCACGGCGCCCGCGACCGTGTTCGGGATGTCGTGCAGCTTGAGGTCGAGGAAGACCGGCGCATGGCTGGCGAGACGCGCCAGCGCGGGTGGCCCGGCCGCGCAGAACAGCTCAAGGCCCAGCTTCACAAGCCCGGCGGAGGGCGCGACCTGGCCTGCCAGCGCCTCGGCCGTCTCCAGCTTCGGGGTATCGAGGGCGACGATAAGCCGGCCCTTCGGGCCTGTCGGGCGATGCAGCATGACTCGGGAACATTCCTCAGCGCGGCTTGGCGGGCCTGGGATCGCGGCTGGCGAGTTCGGCGTCAAGCAGGGCGGCGGCCTGGCGCAGCTGCGCGGCACTGCGTCGCGCCGGAAGATGCGCGAACCAGACCGTCAGCGCGCCGGCCAGGAATGTGACAAGGCAGGGTGCCAGGATGGCTTGCCAGAGCGGAACTTCCATCACCCAGCCTTCGGGCCAGATGGTGACGGCGACGGGTTGCGGATTGGCCAGCGCGAAAAAGGCCAGCCCTGCCGCAAGCAGCGCCGGCAGCAGATAGGCGATCACCCCGCGTCGCCAGGGTCCTGGCCGCCATTGACCCTGGCGCGCAGCTCCTTGCCGGGGCGGAAATGCGGCATGCCCTTGCCGGCCACGGCCACGGCCTCTCCCGTGCGGGGGTTGCGCCCCTGGCGGGGATCGCGCCGGCGGGTGGTGAAGGCCCCGAAGCCGCGCAGCTCCACACGATCCCCGCGGGCGAGGGCGGCGCTGACTTCCTCGAAGATGGTGCCGACGACGGCCTCCACGTCCGGCAGCCGCAGATGAGGGTGCTGCATGGCGAGATGCGCGATCAATTCGCTCTTAGTCATGATTCCCTCAAGGCTTGACCGTCTCGTATAGCATGCCGAGTTGCACGCTTTTGCAAGGGTTGAGTGGCGTCTCACCGGGGAAGAACATGCCCCGGCCACCATCCTTGCGCCCGCAACATGGCAACCCCGCCTTCCCAGAAGCGCATCGAGGCCATCGAGAGCACCCGCTCCGCCGCGCCGCGGGGGTCGAGGTCACGCAGGCGGAGATCGGCGGGGAGGCTGTGCGTTTCGGCCAGCCAGCGCCGGGCCTCTGCCTCGCCGCCGATGGCGTCCACGAGGCCCGCCGCCACGGCCTGGCGGCCGGTCATGACGCGACCATCGGCAATCTCGCGCACGCGCTCCTCCGGCATGTTGCGGCCGGCGACCACCATGGCGACGAACTGGCTTTGCATGTCCTGCACGACGGCATTGAGCGAGGCGCGGCCCTGCTCGGTGAGCGGACGGAAGGGGCTGGGCTGGTCCTTGAGCGGACCTGAGGTCAGCGCCTCGGCGCGCAGGCCCAGCCGGTCCATCAACTCCGACACCTCGAAGGATTGCAGGATGACGCCGATCGAGCCCGTCAGCGTCGCTTCGCGCGCGAAGATGCGCTCGGCCGGGAGAGCCACCATGTAGCCGGCAGAGGCCGCGGTGGCGCCCATGACGGCGACGACGGGCTTCCCCGCCGCGCGCACGCCGCGGATCGCGGTATGGAAGGCCTCGCCGCCGGCCACGGTACCGCCGGGGCTGTCGATCGAGACCAGGAGGGCGCGCACCTGCGAGTCGCGGCCCGCACGCTCGACCAGCCGGACGAGTTCGCGATTGTCGGTGATGGTGCCGTTGAGCGGCAGCCGGGCGATGTGCTCGCCGCCCAGCGCCGGGTTCTCGGGCAGGCTGTCCGCCATCAGCGCGGCGCCGCCGAGCACGGCGCCCAGGATGAGGGCGGCGCGCCAGAAGCCGAGTTGCCGCTTCAGGCGACGACGATCGAGAAGGAGATCAGGCTCAAGGGCCATGGGATGCTGCATCCGTCCGAGGGTGCCGCTGACATAGGGTCACGCATGCCGGCTGCGAAGACAGGAAAGGTCACCCAGGGCGATGGACAGGCGGCGCCGCTGGCGCTATGCACCGCGCCACCAAGGGCGCCGACTTAGCTCAGGGGTAGAGCAACTGATTCGTAATCGGTTGTAAGACCTGTTGTCTGAGTGGGTATCTTGCTGGTAGATTGTTGTCCGTTTCGCTCCGTGCTATCGAGCGGAAAGCCAGGTTGTGCTAAGGGCCGCAGTAGCTCAGGGGTAGAGCAACGCATTCGTAATGCGTGGGTCGGGGGTTCAATTCCCTCCTGCGGCACCACCACCTCAGACAACATTTCAGACAACAGATGTTGTCAAATCCCCTCACTTGGCGGTGGTTCTTCGCTTCCGCTTTGGCTTCGTGAAGGGCGGATTCGCACCCACCACACCACTGTTGATGATGGAATTGAGGGTGACAGAAAGGTCTTTGCGACCCGAACCCATCATGGGGTCAATCACCATCTCATCAGGATTCGGCAGCCTGTCGCCCAGGGCCTTCCGCATACGTGCCCCGAGTTTCGCATTCGTGGGAGCGGCTGACAGGACATAGTGGCGCTCTCTGACAACGCTCAATGTCTCATCATCCTCAACCTTCAACTCGAACATGCAGAGCTTGCCGTCTGGCATAATCTGCACGGACACGGGTCGAGCAATCGTCCCTGGGAATTTTTGTTGGCAGACAGCCAAATCCTGCATGGTCTGGACCACGGAAATCTTGTCCGACCCACCCTTGGCCTGAACGGGTATCACGTAGCGCAGGCCATCCGAATCGACGGCGATATAGACCTCATCAATCTCGACCTGACCAAACCCCTTGGCCGTGGTTCTGAGGTGGTTCTGAAGGCTGGATGTCGTCAGAGCCAAAAAGACATCCAGAAGCCTGTTGTATCTGATGATAGCCAAGGCTGCCTGTTCATCGGACAATGAGTATTGTTTGATGATTTCAGGAGTTGCATCAGGAATGTTAATGGCCTCCAAGGTCACATCAGGAATGATTTTGGAAGGCTTTGCCAGCTTGAAGAGGTATTTGCTCCGACCATTCAGGTCGAGCCGCCATTCAAAACCCTCTGGCTGGGTATCCAAGATTTCCTTGGGGAATGGCTTACGAAATCTAAAGCTATAGAGGATATCACCATCATTGCCAGCCTCATCCATTCCGAGGGCTATAGCAGTAGCCTTCAATTCTCGTCTATTGAATGGGATTGGAAGACTTGGATTTGATGGGTCGAAGTGCTTAAAGAATATGGCCGATATCACACTGTTGTAGAGGTTCCCAGCCTTTGCGGACGTGGGTTCCTCTTCAGGTATTATCTCTATCGGTTCTATATCGTCGGACACGTCATCCCCCATGATTTCTCATGGGGAGCTTAGCTAGGCATCCACCTCTTCGGTAGCGGTAAACAGGTCGCGGTTCCGAGTGCGCGGAGCGATGGCCCTGCCCTGCACATTGAAGTGTTCACTCGCTTGGGTCAGGTCCATCTGAAGCAAGGACACAGGACCAAGCTTGATGGCCTTGGTTGGCCGTGTCGGTTTGCCATCCATAGCCGCCATAACGGACGAAGCAACGGCATGAGCCAAGGGAGGCGGAACGCTGTTCCCGACCTGACGGAACCCGTGCCACTTCGTCACGTGCATGCGGAACCAGTCGGGATATCCGTGCAGGCGCTGCGCTTCCCTGACCGTGATGCATCGAGGGAAGGCGTAGTGGATGGGCCTGGGTGCGGAGAACGCGCCACGGTCGGTGTTCGTGCCAGCTCGTAGCGTGTTGCAGAACCCATCGGGAGCCAGCTTGAAGAAGCGGCTCACAGGTTCAGTGTCGCCTGGTGTTGTAGCGAGAAATCGGCTTCGTGATAGGTCAGTGTGCGATGCCCGCAGGCTGCCCGTCAGCACCCCTTTGTCCCACACCCGAGGATGGGAAAAGTCGGTGTCGTCGTTCAGCAGACCGCGCATCTTCATGGCGTATCTGGATGGGTTTCCGAGATGCGTCTTCACGGAATCCGTGTGAACGAGTTCAGGGAAATGCTCTGCATTTGGAATGTCCCCCAATGCATCCCCGCACGTCACACGCTCCAAGGACGGGCGTGGGTATCGCGGTGAGCGGTTTCCTGTCCGAGTTCCGATGAGGAAGAGGCGCTCACGCTTTTGAGGAACGCCGTAATCCACGGCATTCAGCACTCGCCACGGCTGAAGGATTTTATATCCATGCTCAAGGAACGCATCGACCATCTCTTCGAGGATGGCCGAGTGAGGGGCGATGGTGATGCCCTTCACATTCTCGAACACGAAGTGCTTCGGACGGAGTTCCGCGATGATGCGGATGAAATCAAGGACGAGGCTGTTCCGAGGGTCATCGAGAACCCTCTTTCCCATCATCGAGAAGCCCTGACACGGAGCACCACCGAACACCACGGCAATCTCTGCATCACCGATGTTCCCAGCCTTTCGGATGTCAGCACCTGACACCTCAGAGACCGACTTGCAGATGATGGCCGTGTTCGGGAAGTTGAACGCATGGACGGCGCAATGAACGGGGTCGATTTCCACGGCCACACGCACGTCGAACCCAGCTTGCTCGAAGCCCAGGGACATACCCCCAGCACAGGCGAAAAGGTCGATTCCGATTGGCCGCATGATTGTCACCCCTCAACCATCACTGACACCAGAAAGCCTGGTGCGCCTAGCCTCCCTCCACCTCTCCACCGCAGATGCCTCATCCCCTGCCACGGGATGCCTGAGGGTCACCCTCCGCATAATCATCACCTCCGGCTCACCAACCCCACACCAATAATCGCCACGGCATACCGCAACCCAACCAGCCAGGCCCATGCCATCCAGGGCACTACCAGCAGCAGCAATCTCCTGCGGACTGGGGTCTGTGGCTCTCCCAATCCACGAGTGCCGCCCGTCCTCAGCGAGAATCATCCAGCGCGATTCAGGGCGTGGTTGGTCATCCTTCATGTGGAATCCCATAGCGCACCGCACGGCCGAGGGAGAGGACCTTCTAGCGCTGCGTCTGCGGCCCAGGGCCGAGATTGCTCGGGTGGCGGGGGAGGTTCGGTTCCTTGGCGAAGACGTGACAGTCCTGGGACAAGACGGACAGTGGCCCACGAGTTTAAAGGGCACGAGTTCCTGAGGCGCGGCCCCTCGCACCCCCGACCGCCTGCCTGGAGCCACACCGTCGAGGGCATCATCGGGTGGGCGGAACGCGAGGTGATGCGAGACCAGAAAAAGAAGGGTTAAGCATTGGGGACCTGGACCCCCAGCCAAACCAGTAAGCCCTTATTTTTCAACACTCACCACGGGCATAGTGGGACAATTGGTGGGACAAGGCAAGGGACAGAGGCATCGCGCTCGCATTGCTTCACCGCCTCCATGTCAACGGACTTGAGATAGTTCGCTGGCGCGCAAAGCGGGCTTTTCCACTGGTATGCTGGCACCCCGCGTGCCTGATATGCTCCTGCCCATGAAGTGGCGCGACCGAAGCATCGAAGAATTGGCTGACATGGTCTGTGGCAACTACGACCAGAACGCCCCTTTCTTTTTCCCCTACCGCGCAAGCAGTGCGCTGACGCGGTTCTTCAGGGATGCCGACACAGACTTTCGGCATGATGGGAGCACGCGGGCGGCCTGGGTGGCCTCTGCCCTGACTGAAATCCTCAACGAGCCTCAGCCCGATGCGAAGACACCGCCCGACGCTTTCCTGCGAGTTCTGACCCGACTGATGGACCTCGGAGACCGCACAGTTCACGACACTGAAAAGCGCGAAAACGCGCTGAGAGTCATCAATGTGCCGCTCGGCAGGGAGGGCTACGAGGCCTTCTACGCAGATAATGGCAAATGCTACCTACGACACGTCGGAACTCAAAGCGTCATCGCCAGTGCTGCCAATCCACACCGTCCGTTCAGTAGGCAGGAGGAAGAGAAACGGGCGCAGCTTGCCGCCTACCTCGACAAGGCATCTGAGGACGAGTTCATAGGCGAGGTACTTCTACCGATGCTGCGGCAAGTTGGCTTTCACCGCATCACATCGGGCGGACACAAGGATAAGGCACTTGAGTTCGGAAAAGACATTTGGATGCGCTATGTTCTGCCCACACAGCATGTCCTCTATTTCGGCATTCAAGCAAAGAAGGGAAAGTTGGACGCCTCAGGGATTACCAAGCAAGGCAACGCCAACATATCTGAAATTCTGAATCAAGCACAGATGATGTTGGCACACGAGGTGTTCGACCCCGAACTGAACAGAAAGGTTTTGGTCGACCATGCATTCATCGCGGCGGGCGGGGAGATAACCAAAGCCGCCAGGGAGTTCATAGGGCAGGCCCTAGATAGGCATAAGCGTAGCCAAATCATGTTTATGGACCGAGAAGACGTCATGAACTTATTCATTGTCAATAATGTACCGCTGCCACGTAAGGCAATTCACAAAAGCCCCAAGCAGCTCGATGATGATATCCCATTCTGATTGGAGTAACCTTGAAACCTTGACGCAATCCAAAGTTTTGTCCCTACTACCTTCACTCCAATACCAAATTTAAGGGGCCTTGATTTTTCAAGGCTACTCACTTTTTTCTTTTGTTTTGCCGTACAATGCATATAATGGGTTATGAAGTGCGCTGATTGAGAAGGTTTTCACATCATCTCAACCAAGTTTCTTCAAGTGGTTCAACCATCCCTAGAAAAGACCAGACATGAAGGACTACCCGACGCGCCTCACTGACACAAATGTAATGGTCGTGATGGCTGTTGTCCAGCCTTTTGCTGTGGAATTGGAAAAGTTTTCCATCTTTTTTTCTTGGGATGCAGTCAAGGGAACTCTGATTTCCCTGGGCGGTATCCGTGTCGCCACATAGCAAAATTCAACTTAAAACTGAACTTCTGACCGTTCTGACTCCTGCCAGCGGTGCTGCGACCACGCCCTTCCTCGGGAAAGTCTTCACAAAAACCGTGGATGGCGCCCTCGAAGACAAGGTTCCGCCGCTGAAGTGGTACGATGCGCGGTCCATCCCCGTCACCTCAATCACGGACCTTCATCGCGAAATCGTCGGGCTGGCCACAGGCCAAACCTCAGCCGCCCTGATTGCTGGCACGCTAACTGAGCCGTCCCAGGACCGACGCATCCGCCGCCTGAAGGACAAGACCATCGTGGACCAGCCATCGCGCGTCCTAACGGAGGACCGCGACAAGTTCCCAAATCTACAGGGCCTTGACCCCAGAGTGGATAGTATGGCCGCCGCTCGATGGATGGACGGATTCCTGCCCCCATCACTGCGCGTGGCCACTGCATCGCACGCCTGGTCCTCGTCCTGCTGCGTGAGGTCGGGGAGCCAGGTGCCCGCCACTCTGTCGGCGGCTGTGCGGCGCATAGGCAATCGCCCGATGGATGAAGCCGAACGCGTCCTCATCCTGAAAGGCCTGGACCGATGGGTCCGCGCGGCGATGGAGGCAGCGGGCATCGATATGGGCAAGGGTGGCATCGACCACCGCACGGGCTTCGCCGTCCAGCTCCAGTACATCTCCCCGCCCCGCCTGCCCGAGGATATGGACGACCCGCTCGGTGACAGGCGCTGGCTGCTTCTCGACGGCGAGGCCGACGAGTTCGACGTGGACGCGGTCCTGGCGGAACTCGCGCCCTTCATCACCGAGGCAGAACAGCCAAGGGAAGTCAGGAGGCCGAGAGCAAAGCGACGTGCCTCGGAGCCATTCGTGGTCCCTACCCTGCCCGACGATGTGGCTACAAAACTGCGGAAACCCGAAGGGGCGATGGTGCTCCCCTTGGATGTCGCAGCGGTTCTGGCGAGGCGGACCAGCATCCTGGGCAACCGCGCCGCGTTCCATCTCCACCGCGAGAAATGCGCGCTGATGCAGGGCTACGCCCGCATCACCCTCGACCTCATAGAATGGGTCCGCGCCCGCGTCGCGTGGGGCAAAGACCACGCCGAGCTTCGCGCGTGGCACGTCGCGGGAGGTGTTCCTGAGGGTCAGCGGAACTCGTTCATGCTCGCCCTGCATTCGTGCCTTGCCTATGCGCTCGATGGACAAGGAACGAGAGACCGCAGCTTCCGCGAGACCGTGACGGCCGTCGCCGAACTCTGTGTCTCCCGTGAGTGGCTTGACAAGGAATGGTGGGGCAGCGGTGCCCACAGGTCGGTCACCGAGCGCATCCACCGCCACGGCGCGGGCGAGACCGTGGATTGGCAGGGCGCGGCGCGGTCGCCGATGTACTCCTATAGGCCCGCGACCATCCGCAGCCTGCTCGGCATCAGCACGGTCGAGTGCAAGGCTCTCGGTCTCGGGGGCCTCGGTGACCGCGCCGCACGACTACAGGCGAAACGCAAGCAGTCGGGAAGGAAGACCCGCGCTGACCTCGCGGCCGAGACGGCTGAAGTCATCTCTCGCGCACACGCGATGAGAGCCAAAGGAGCTTCCATCAGAGCGACCGCAGAGGCTGTGAGCAGGTCCGAGGCCTGGGTCAAGAAATACACGATTGGGTTGACAATTCATCACACTGAAAGCCGCAGAAAACCGCAAAACAGCCTGGCTACTCCGTGTGCACCTCTAAAGGAGTTGGTAGTCCATAGGGAGGTAGTACTCTCTAACTCTGAGGTTGGTACTGGGAATCAGATTCCTGATTTCTCTGTTGAGGTCATTACGTCCGCGCGCGAACCGCGCCGACCAGGGCGTCAGCAGGCCCCAGACCGCATTCTGGACCCAACCATCCCCATCCCGCTCGGCCCACTCCCACCCCCAAGTTGGGCGAACGAGGGGCGCACGGGGAAGCGGCGTAAGATTCATGCCTGGATTTCGGGGGCTGGTGTGGCCCTGCGCTGGAAGCTCTGCGACGTGCCTGGCGACCCCGCCGCGTTCCACGATGCTGCGGAAGCCGTTCTGGAGCCGTACAGGAAGGCGCTGAGAGTTTTTGAGGCGTCTCAGGTTGCGGAGGCACGGATGACCGCTCAGGACCGCTCCTACGTGACCTGGGCGCATTCTGTGGGGCGGATGCCCAACCCTGTCCTGACCATGCCAGCAGAGCCCGACCCAAGCACGGTGCCTGGCACCCAGGACTGGTGGGCCACGAATTGGAAGAAGCTCATCCGCATCCTGCGCGGCAGAGACTGGCGGCAGGGACTGGAGGAGTTCCGCCGCACAGAGCCGCTGGCCTTCTCCGTGCTGGTCATGCACGTCCCGACAGTGGAGGAAGAGGCCAAGGCCGTTGAAGCGGAGAGAGACCGCGAAATTCGGATTTGGGCCAAAGAGCAGAGTAAACGGGAGAACAAAAAGCACTCCTACCACCGCTTCCATCGCGGCTTTATGGGCGTAGCGACGGGCTGATATTTAAAATAAGACCGGACAATCCGCCCAATCCACGATATGTTTGGTTAGTTTGTGGTTAGTTCAAACTTTGGGGGGGGGGGGGGGGGGGGGCGAGGCGGGCGGAAGTCACGGACGAGACAATCATTGAGGCAGGAGAAGCTCTCAGGACTGCGGGCGAAGTGGTCACGGGGTGGGCGCTAAGAATGCGTGTGGGCGGCGGCAAGACTACCCGCCTCACCTCAGTGTGGCAGCGCCACTTGGCAGGCCTGGGCGAGGCAGGTGCACAGACAGACGCGGCTGGCCCGCATGCTATTCCAGCAGAAGCCTGGGGTGCGCTGACACGCGATGTGGGCCGAGGCCTGAGCGAACTCCTTCGGGATGCCATGGCAGGCCTGGATGGACAGGTAGCGAATATTCTTGCCGCTCGCGACCAAGCGCATCACGAGGCGCTGCGTGAAGCCACCAGGGAGGCTGAGGCGGTCATCGAACGCCTGGAGAGTCTCCTGCACCAAGCGGAAGACCGCGCCACGGAAGCAGTCGCACGCGCTCAAGTCTCTGGCTCACGGGAGGCCGACATGGCCGTCAGAGTTGAGCGAGCCGCCGCCGAGGTCAGCGGCCTTCGCCAGGAACTCTCTGACGTTCGCGCTATGCTCCACGCAGCCCAGGCCGCTGAGGCATCCTTGAGGAGCCAGGTGGATGCGGCGCGCAAGGAAATCGACATGGCCATCGCCGCACGGGACGAAGCAATGTCGAGGGTCGCAGCTGCCGCTGTCGCGGAGCGGGCTGCCGAAGACCGAGCCCGTGACGCACTGGAGCGAGCGGCACGCGCAGAAGGCGCACTGGAGGCCCTGCGCAGCGACCGCACCCGCTGAGTGCTCCCCACCCTGATACGGCCCAAGCAACGCGGCATTAGTTAGGTTTGGTTAGGCATGACCCAACCTAATCTAACTCAGGCACCTCAAGCCTGAAAGAATGTGTTGGTACGTTCAGATATCCGCAAAACGGCGAAAAATTTTTCCCTCCGAAAGTGGCAAAGACCCCCGATTTCATTGAGCAAAACCTGCTTTGGACAACGCCTTACAATACGGCGTTTTAAGACGTAGCTTTCTGCCGTCATCCATCACTTTCAAACAGTGACAACCAAATAATATTTGTTTTTGACTAAAAGACCGGCAATCTGCAAATCAGTAAACTATACTTCCTTCTATGGGACTTTGGTTGTCTGGTTTTTGGTGGTGCGAGCCATGCTTCTTGTTTCACAAGAATCAGCTCGCCAGGGGGATTTCATCCCCCGTGGACCCCCAGGAAAGCCCCTCCAGTAATGGGGTGAAGACAACCAAGGCCCCTGGTCGGGAAGTGGAAAACCATCGCTCCAGACCATCGGAAACGGGTCAGTACGGGACAGTAAATTTGTTGCCTTTAGCGCAAAACTTTGCCCCTGCTTTTTTAGAGGTATTGGGAGATGGAAATACTGGACTGGAGAGACGAACGAATTCTACGACTCGCGGCTCAGGGGTTTGTGCATTTCGTCGCCGTCAGCGAGGCAGCGGCAGCCTACCGCAAGGCCATTGATGAAGCCTCAGACGAGCGGCCACGCTTGGCCGCTTTGGGCGCCGCGCAGCTCTGCCGATGGCAAGCGCATGCGGCCCTCACCTTCCACGCGGCGGATGGTCGGACGCTGACGGACATCGAGGTTTGCGAGGGTTTGGCCTGCACTCCCAGCGACGCGCCACGCGAAGCTGGCCTGCTCTCAGGCGTTCCCATCGAGTCCCTGGTCGCCAGGGTGCGGCAGGTGTCACAGATGCACCTCGCCACGAGGCCACTGACCGACGCACTGGTGGAGGATATGACGACGAGGTGGGAGGCGCTGCGGTATGCCGTCGCGCAGTTGATGGTCGCAAAAAGGGAGGCACGGCCATGACCACAACCGACACCTCCACACGCTGGGAACATCCTGGCGACGGCATCCTGCGTGCGTCCTGGGACGTACCGCGCGGAACTCTGACTGCAGAGGTGGAGTTCCTGACCATCCAGGGTCGGCTCAAGCTGACCATGAACCGAGACGGCATAGTGATTCACGAGGTCGAACATCCCGACCTCGTGCAGGCGATGGAGGACGCAGACCGCATCGCCGCCCGTGCTCGGGAAACGGACGTGTGATGACTGAGGCCCTCTCGCCCAACTCGGCTGCGGAGGAACTCGACGAGTGGGGGATGCCCATGGATGCTGCCCCTACACCATCCGTTCAGGCGCTTTCGCCGATGGCGAAACGCCAACCCGTCCCAGGACCGCAGCGGACCAAGGCAAAGCGGAAGAAGCGCGCCCCCAGGGCCGTGGAGGGCGAGCCACGGTCCAGACCATTGGGTATTCGCCTGCATCCACGCGAACGGTCTGCCCTGCTCGCTGCCGTACGGCGGGCACGACGCGATGACGTATCGGCTTGGGCGCGTGAAGTGCTTCTCGCTCATGCCGCGAAGGAAGACATACCACACGTGGGGGACGAAGCGTTGCAGGAACTCCTGCGTCTTCGGCGAGACCTGAACTCTGGTGTGGGGAACAACCTGAACCAAGCGATGGTCTGGGCAAACCGAGAAGCGAAGATGGGCCGCGCGCCCGACCGCGCACGGCTGCTGGAGGCGGTCCTGGCCGTGCAGGCGGGCGTCGAGGAACTGCGGCGGGATTTGGAGAGGGTTCTGCACCCGAGGGGGCGACGATGATTATCAAGTCCTCCCGCCTGCCAGCGCGTGTGGGTGCGAAAAGCACCGCACAGCACGTCCTGCGTGGTCCCGCGAACGAAGAAATCACGCTGCTGCGCGGCGCGGAGCAAGACCTGCACGACTGGGTTCGAGACGCGCGGAAGCGAAAGAAGGAGTTCGCTATCCGTCATTGGAAGCTCTCGCCCGAGCAGGACATCACTCCCGAGCAAGAAGCCGAGGCCGTGGCGGCACTGGCGGCGGAATTTGAGTTCGACACTGAACGCGTCGTCCTCATTCGGCACAAGAAGCCACGACATGATGGTGCTGCCTCGGAGTTCCATCTTCACCTGCTCGTGCCCGAGGTGAATCCGCTGACGGGCAAGGTTCTTTCGACGCGCTGGGATTACGCGAGGCACGAGAAGGTCAGCCGCAAGCTGGAGGTAGCGTGGGGACACGATATCGTCCCAGGACGCTTCAATGCACCCGTGCTCGATGCCCTGGCGGCTGAGGGAAGTGGCGAAGTCGCGGACTATCTGCGCGCCGAGGGATTGCAGCCCGATGCCCGTGCGGAGAGCGCCTGGCCTGATGGGCTGCACAACGAACTCGGGCGGCGAGCCAGGCGGTCAATGCCTGGGGTCGAGCGTGATGTGCGCGATGCTTGGACGCTGGCGGGCGGCGATGTTGCAGCGTTCCAGGACATACTGAGCGAAAGCGGGCTGCGCGCTGTGCGGGGCGACAAGGCATCGCGCTGGGTCGTCGAGGCTCAGGGACCAGACGGTTCGTGGGCTTTCGCGGGGGCGTTGCATCGACTCGTTCGAGTGAAGAGCAACGCGGTCAACAACTTCATGCGCGCCGAGGTCGACGCGCCAACAACAGGTTGCTTCCTGCCAGAGGCAGGAACAACGGGGAGGAAGAACAATGGACGACGACACGAACGACAGGCGCTGGAGCACCCACGACTTCTCGGAGATGCTCGCGGGGATGGTGGACCCAGCGACGCTGCGAACTCTAGACGCGCGAGGTATGACGCCTGCATACGCAGCATCGCTGCACGCAGCCGAGAAAGCAAACCTGCTCATGGCGCTCCTGGACATGGCGGAGGAGCACGCGGGGGAGACTTCGCTGGACCGCATCGAGGGGCTGCTCGGCGAAATGGTGGAACAGCAGAAAGTCACGAACGAGAGGCTGAACGCGCTGGTGCTCTTGTTCAGCAGCAGGGCGAACCGCGAAGCGGCATGGAACGAGGCCAAGCAACTGGCAGACGAGACTGTGCCGCAGCGCAAGCCCCGCGTAGCCAAGAGGACAGAGCACGACGACTCAGACGACTGATTGACGTCGCGGCCATCCAAGGTCGGTTTGGGCTGCCCCAGGACAGGGCCAGGCTGCTGACATGGAGCGAGCAGGTCCGAGGTCCAGTGAAGCGCGTCGCGCGCGTGGAGGGCGTGGCAAGTCGCACCATTCGCGTGGCCGAGCCTGAACCAGACTTGAGGTTGAGGCGCGAGCGTTTTCGCCTGGTGCTCCTACGGCAAGCCTATCGGCTGGACTACTGGCTGCCGCCCGAGGCCATCGTAAACGTGAGGCGGATAGACAGGGACAAGGCGGGTGCGTGGCTGCTGCTGACGCTCTGGTCGGGGGCGCAGTTGCTCGATACGGGGGACCGCATCACGGTTCGCGGCAAAGCCGACGATGTGGCCATCTCCGAGCTGGTGTCTTGTGTCCAGCGCAGGAGCTGGGCGAGTGTGGTCGTGACGGGTGATGACGAGTTCCGTGCCAACGCGTCGCGTGAGTTGCTGGCGCGCGGCATCGAGGTCGAGGATTGCCCGTTGTCCTGGGACGAGCAAGAGCGCCTGCGTGAGCAATTCAGGGCAGAGACAGAGATGGCCCCTGCCCGCGTTGCAGAACCGCAGGCTGCCATCGGCTTCAGGATATAGTTCGGGCGCTCCCTTCTCTGATTGGCCGTGGTAATCGTTTGCCATGACGCCTGCACAGTTCGAAGCTCGCTGGAAGCATGACCTGGCTCATGCAGAAAAGACTCTCATCAAGGATGGGCATGTCTCCCCGCTATTCATCATCGTAGGCGCAGATGGGACGACACGCTTGTTGCCCGCCTCCTTCGTGGACGACGAGACCAAGGCCAAATTCATGGACCTCGCGCGGCTCACTGCCATCTCAGTGGACGCGGAGATGGTCCTGCTCCGAGCGGAATCATGGGTTGTCCTGGGACAACTGCCCGAGGGCGTGTCTCCGTCGCAGTCAGACCGCAGGGTTGAGGTCATGTCGGTGGCTGGTTCCGCGCGGGTGGCCAAGCGTATCGTCCATCGAGCCAGCCTGCGCGAAATCGTCCGTGGCGCGGATGCCAGGCCCACGGGCCTGAAGGACATCGCGCTTCCGAAAGGGAAGGTCGACACGGCGGGGCCGATGTTTGAGCTGCTCCCACCCAAAAGGCCAGATGCAGGGCAGCAGGCGCTCGCGGCGGCGATGGTTCAGGTGATGCAAGAGCGGGCTGGCTTGCCACTGAGTTCTTGAAGAATCTCTTGCGCTAACCGACAAATCACAGCTCACGCTGGATGGGTCCAAATGAACGCAAGTCGCCTTCTTGAAATTGTGGAGCGCATGCGGGCCACGGAAGCCCACGGCGGCTTGCAAAACCTTCTGGTAAACTCGGTTATGTCGAGCCTCCAGAACCTCGTCAGCAGCCCCAACTCCCCACAATGGCAGACAAGTCTGCGCGACGGATTGACCCAGCTGTCAGATGCGCAGACGGCAGCCACCAAGTCTTTGGGGCCAGAAGACCGCAAAGCATTTGCGGAACTGCGCGGTGCGGAATTTCTCCTCAATGATTTAGCCGAGATGGTAGATGGCGTTGTCCAGGCGAACGCCGCTACGCTTCAAGTCGCCGCAAACGAATTAGCCCCGTTCATCCAGCGCCGCGCGGATTTCCTGACTGGCTTGGACGCACTGTCGAGGCATTTGCGCGAGCTTGGGCTGGAAGAGCCGCCCCTCGAAGCGGGTGAAGCGGAGTTGGGTATCCGCCTTCCACGGACCGTTTTCTCGAACTCGCTCGATGGCCTGCAACAGGAACTCAAGACCATCAACCGCATCATTCGCGCGGTTTCCGAGGCCGTTTCTGGTAGTCCCGATACAGCCGAGGTGCGGCGTATCTCAACATCCGACCCACTTTTCACGCTGGGCCTACCACTCGCCACCATACTGGCGATTGGGAAGCTGGTGACATGGGGGCTGGGGGTTTGGAAGCAGGTCGAGGACATTCGGCTGGTTCGCGCACAAACACGAAAGCTAGACATCGAGAATTCAGCGGCTTTGGCTGAAATGTATGAAAAGGCGATTGAGAAGAAGGTGAATGGCTTGGTTGAGGCCAAGGTCCGCGAAATGTTGGGAGTTCGGTATGAGGAAGCTGGTCGCGCGCAGGAGCAGCGCACGGACTTGACGCAGGTATTGGGCATTCTCCTCGACCAGTTGCAAAAGGGCATCACGATTGAGGTTCGCCTCGGTCCACCGCCGCCAGAGCAGGCGGATGGCGAAAGAGAGGATGAGCAGGGACGGGTTCGCAAAGCCAACTATGCTGAGCTCGCGGAGGTCAGGCAGAAGCTTTTGTTCCCAACGTTCTCCGATGAACCACTCAAGTTTCTAGCCAAGCCAGCGAACGACGACGCCGCACAAGGCACAAGCGAAGATACCGGCGATTGATTGGGGGCGGGCTTCGTCCCTAAAACGGACATGCACGCCCTACGTCCTGTGAGCCCGTAACACACAATCAACAACACTAAAACGTCAATAAATCGAAAAAGCCCTGCCAGATTTACTGGCGGGGCAGACCCCGATTGGGGGAACAGGACTCATAGTCAGAAGTCTAGTGCTTCCTTCTAACCCCCTATGGGGAAACAATACCCTACCCAGGGAGTAGCTCGAAACATCCCTGCATTGGCGGGGAAAACCCTGGGTCATCTGCATATGGAGCAAGCAAAATCCCTTGCTCTGAGTGAAGAATGTCAGATAACGCACCGCAGGTCAAATGTTATTTTCATCCTTTTCGTTTATTTTTCGGATTTGTCAACTAAAAAAGTGCATCGATAAGGCGTTTCCTTCTGCTGTCGAAGTTAAATTATGAGCATTTGACTTGCATGGCGAGGTGGTACACTTGGCCTACTTAACCATCGTGGAGCCAACCATGCGCTATATCCTGAGATGTCTCCAAGCCCTCTGCCTTACAATTCTCGGCTTTCTGGGAGGCCTTGCCCGACGATTGGCTGGAGCGGGCCCCTCGGTCCCTCTTGCCCCGCCCGAACCCGCATCGGCCGCCCCGAGGCCTACTGAACAAGCGCCGAGCAGCAAGTCCACTCTCTCGGCGCTGGAACTTGCCTCGGCAGCGCGGCGAATAGCTCACCGGCTTCTCGGCGACCGCGATGCCACAGAGTTGCTTGCTTCCATTCCGCCGCCCCTCGCACATCAACTCCGCACGATGTCGGATTTTGACCTACGAGAACTTCTGCGCCAGGACCTGGATGGATTAGCTCGGCGCATAGAGGGTGGCCGCCTCAGTTCGCCACGAGCGGCTCGACGCGTATCGGACGAGCGGGCGATTCACGGCGGCGTTGCCCCCGCTTCGTCCTGGGACATCGCGCCACGCATGCCTCGAATGGCGAACGCTAGTCCGCTCGGTCTCTGACAGCCGCGAGTAGGCGATGAGTGTCGTCTCGCGCCTGGAGGTCTCGGTCGTCGAGCTCTTCCTGGAGGAGGTGCATCTGCAGTTCGGCGAAGCGCAACTTCGCGCGCGATTCATGAAGTTCCGCTTCGGCAGCGTCGGCGCGACTAGCTTCTTGCGTGGCCAGCGCCGCATAGTAACGAATCCAGCCAGCAAGCCGCTCGCGGTCTGCCTCATCGAAGCCGCGGCCAAGGCCCGAAATTAGCGCGGCCGCACTCGCCGAAGCGACCGAGGACATCAGGGATTCAATTTGAGCAATCTCTCGCATCAGCAACCTCCAACATCAATATACAGCACAACATATCGGAAATCAGCTAGAAAATAGCGAACGATAACTCAAATTATAGCCATCATCTTTACTCGATGAGCCACGAAGCCTCCCCACCCAGAAGAGACTTCGCCCTATTTGCCTCACACAACAAGCCTTTTATCGCAATACACAATAGGAAAATTCTCAATCTCACAGAACCCGCCGCCAAATAAATCGGCGGTTCCCACTCTGAAGATAAGCCCATCATTTATTTCAGAATTTGAGAAGCAATTAGTTAAATCAAATCCGCTCACTTTATCAAAAAAGCCGCCTTGGCTTCACGAATTGACGAAAATACACCACTCGAAAACTGAAGGTCAGGCTCAAATATGGATGCATTCTGCGTCCTTATTTTGGAAATCACTTCGAATTTGGCCGGCTTATTGCGAAATGATTCAACCATCTTCATGATTATCTCAGCCAAATCGAGCGGGCCTATTTCACAAAAATTCAGCCTGGGCCTGCTAAGATACTGACCGCAAACTCTATTATTCGCGAATGTGCGCCCAATAAGATGAGCAGAGCCTCGCCGCTCGCCGGTGTAGACCTGAATTTCTACTTCATCGGTCAGCGCCTCCATACAAATTTGACCAGCATCTTCAATGACACTCCTAAATGCCGCGCCAGGAGCAAAGCAAATCTCATGCTTCTCTCTTTTCAACATCCTCTCTACGAGGTCGCAATAAGGTATGACTGGCATTTCGATAATCTCCTATCTTGAATTCATCGGCAATATCGCCGATTGCATATCATTTATCCTGCAGTAATAGCCAGTCAAGTCATCATTTCAAAAAAAGAGGCGTATCCAAAAAATTTCTTTTGTCATGTAGGTCAGATAAAATTGAAGCTGCCATCAAGCTGAGAAAGCTTTTCAGGTGCTTCATGTCACATCGAAGTAACGGACGGAATTTTTATCGCTCAGGACTATTACTGTATTCGTCGCGGCAGCGCTTCTTCGGAGTGCGCCATGGATTGCAGTCGACCGCACCGTGGCCCGTGGCTGGCACAATCGGAGGCCATCGTGCCCGCCACCATGCGTTCCATCATCGAGATGATTGATGCACCGCCTCTGAGCAGGCAGCCGCTTTTCTTTGGTAGTCAGCAACAAAAGGCGTCAGCCGTCCCCAAAACGGACGGTTGCGACCCACTCAACCCGCTCCAGGCCAGTCCAGCCCCTCCGCGTCCCGCATCCCTGTCCCGTAGTTGCTGCCGAGAAACGGCAGGCGACAGCGCGCCCAAAACGGAGAGTGGGGGGAGGGGGCGGAACTGCGAAAAGACCGGACGTTCTGCAATATGCCAGGGCACCATTAGGGACAGGCATTGAAAGGGGGGGCCATGGCGACGTGGGGATATGCGAGGGTCAGCACAGCGGAACAGGAGACCGCGCCGCAGGTGATGGCGCTGGTGGCCGCTGGAGTTCCTGCCGACCACATCGCGTCGGAGGTCATCAGCGGCTCAGTCCCCGCCCTGGCCCGCCCCATCCTCGCTTCCGTCCTGGGACGGTTGGTCACGGGTGACGTGCTGGTTGTGGCCAAGCTCGACAGGTTGGGTAGGAACTCCGCTGACCTACTGTCCGTCATCGAAGGCCTCGACCGCCGCGGCGTGGCCGTTCGTCTTCTGGATATGGGTGCGGACACAGGCACAGCTGCAGGCCGCCTGGTCGTTCAGGTTCTAGCGGCGGTCGCGGAATGGGAACGTGGCGTGATGTTGGAGAGGACGAGGGCGGGCATCGCTGCCGCTCGCAAGGCTGGCCGTCACCCTGGTCGGCGGCGGGTTCTCACACCATTCCAGCGTGATGAGGCGAGGCGGATGGCCGCTGAGGGCCGAAGCCTGCGGGATATCGGGCGCGTCCTTGGTGTCGGGAAGACGATTGTTTGGAGGGCCGTGAAGGACGCTGCTTAACGCCCTCAGGTCCGTGGGCCATTGCGGCTCACGCAACTGGAAATCAGTCTTCGGATTAGATTAGCCTCCCCTCCAAAGAGGAGGGAAAGCATGGTCGGTAAAGTCATCGTCGTGAAGCCGATGGTCTGGAATACCATGGGCTACCTACGTCCCGACGGGGTTATTCGAAAAAATGCCGGCTACGTCACAAAGGCTGGGTTCGGCCATGAAGAATGGAACGGCGACCCGAACCGGACTTGGGATGGTTCGCGCGTGTTTCACACGGAGACCACCGAAAAATTGACCTCGTGGGGCGATGGGAGACGCCTCGGTATCATCATGACCGCCTACAACAACGGTACCCCCTATGCACTGGGGATTGCCACCAGCGTCCTGGCGAACACGGAAGAAGAAAAGCAGGCCATATTCAAGGCGCTGCGTCTGAAGGATGAGGCCGATAAGCTCTGGGCCCTGCCGAGCGTGCGGAAGACTCACCGCTCCCTCGCAGCGGTCCGAGCAAGGTGGCGTGAGGAGGGGCACCATAACAACTGGCGTTGCCCTCCAGCAGAGTTCGCTTGGTTCCGTGAGCCCGTCCCCCTCGACACCGAAGCCTTGTTTCCACCCGAGCAAGTGGGCGGAAAGCCACCGGTCTTCATCAAAATGCACAGTAGGTTCATGCCCATCAGGCCCGACCAGGCACTCAGCATCGTCGAGCAATCGCTGGACATGGACAGCCCAATTCTCCGATGGCTGCGGACCGGTCCCTTCGACCTTGATGTCATTGCGAAGAAGACGAAGAGCTATGGAAAGCCGAAGTCACCTGCCGGGAGAGGAGGAGGAAATACCGCTGCACCAGCAGACCAGCCTTATGTCCGCTATGTGACAGAGCACGAACTGAAAGTGACACCGAGGCACGGCGAACTACAAGCGCGGCTTAAGGCGTATATTACGACCCTCAATATCTCGAATCTCCGCGAGAATTTCAGCGGCGTGGATATCGATTTCACACTTCAGGGGCGTGGGCACGTCCTGGCTGAAGTGAAGCCCTGCGACCCGCCCGACGTGCGTTACGCCGTACGCACCGCAATGGGGCAGCTGCTGGATTATCAGCAGAAGTGGTCAGCTTCACAGCCGCACCTGCTGGTCGTTGTCGGAAGCAAGCCAGGCCCAAAGGAGATGGCCCTCGCACTGGAGAACGGCTTTGGGATTGCCCATCCGAGGGCTGGGGGCTTTACCATCAAGTGGCCCGCAACCTGACGAAAGGTTTTGGCAGGGACTTTCGGCACTGCCGTGGGCAGTATCGGTATCCTGCCCGCAGCGGCACGTACAAAAGTCCTTTCGTCGTTTTCACCACGGGGAACGCAGTCAGGGAGCGCGTGCACAGTGGGCCATTTGCGATAGCGCCGCGCGCACGCCTAGCGGCGGCCAAACAAAAATCTGCGGAGGCACGAAAATTTAGCTAGCTTTTTTGCACGCGAGCTGCTAGACGCCTCGGCCATGCGAAGGACGAGCATCATCACGGGACATCAGTCCCGCCGCGAAGAGGGTGATAGCGCCCCTCGCGCTCGCTTGTCCAGCGCCCCCCAGCAGATTTTTCGCATAGTTCGCTGAGCCGCTCTCACGGGCCGACTTCAATCGGCACGTAGGACCAACGGCTCACTGAACTGGGCGGCCCATAGAGCCGCTCCCCACCCTGACACATCAGCAGTGGACCACCTGCGACGGCATTCCGCCGCGTGGGGGAGCGTCCGCGAGCTGCTTGTCGGGGTTCCAAATGCGAAGGAACTCTGAAGATGCGTCTTCCCCATATCGACCAACACAACCGCGATTGCTTCGCCCCGCTTCGCGAGTGCCTGCCCCTTCCCGCGTCCATTGCGATTTCGCCGCAATTGACCAGCCGCACGACGTTCACGGCGCGTGACGGTCTCGTGCACAACATGGCCCTTGAAAGCCTGTCCGCTCGCCAAGCCGGTCACGCCTACGGCAGCCCCCTGTCCATCGGCATCCGCCCGCTGGGGCAGCACGCGACCGCTCTCATGCTCTGCCTGATGGGCGTGTCCAATGACGTGGGCAAGCTCGTGATGAAGCTGTCCGGCACGCAGCCCCAGCCCGTCATCATCGCCATTCCCCTGGCGCGCGGCCTGTTCCTGGGTAACCAGTGGGCGGAAGTCCGCGAAGCCATCCGTCCTGGTATGCGGGTCGCCCTGGCCATCTCCAGCCTTACCTACGGTGTGGCCGCTTCGGTGCGGGAGCACCGCATCTCGGCGGCCGTGGCGCAGGCCCTCGGTGCGGAGTTTGACCGCCAATCGTCCAACGGCGAGGTCCCGAGCGTTGAGGCGACCGTGAAGGGCTACCAATCCGAACTACAGGCCTTGAACGGCACACATCCCGCCCACGGCGCGTTCGTTTGGGAAGAAAACGTCCCCGTGACGTTCCACCGCCCCCGCAACCGGATGGGCCGCTGACCGTGCGCGCCCTGCCCTTCCTGCCCCGCTCGATACCGCGATGACCGCTCCTCCAGCCTTGGAGGAGCGGTCCTGGGCCAACGGCCCCTCGCGGACATCCCTCCTGGCAGGACCACCATCATCATGGCGAGCGACATCATCTCGCGCGAAGCGAGCAGCGCCCCTTCTCCGTCCATTTTTCAACGTCCCCACGCCCGTCGCGCCGCGTGCCGTGTTCGCACGGCCCGTGCCCGCGCCAACCTGGCTTCTCATCGCCGCGCTCTGGGCGGGCGTGCGGCCAGCTGCAAGCGAGGCTGGTGATGGAAACGGCTGGCATTCCCTTCGCGGAACTGTTCGCTGGCGGCGGCAGTGTCCATATCGCGATGTCGCGGGCTGGGTTCACCACGGCCTACGCGAACGACTTCTGCCGGCACAAGGCGAAGTCGTACCGTGCGAACTGCCCCGAGGTGCGTTTCGACCCCAGGCCGATTGAGCAGGTTCGGGGGCACGAACTTCCGCACGTCGAACTCATCACCGCCTCGTCCCCATGCCAGGACCACAGCATCCAGGGAGAGCGTCGTGGCTTCGGTGACGGGGAGCGCGGCGTGGTCGCATTCCACGTCCTTCGCCTGGTCGATGAACTCCGTGGACTGGGGCGCGCTCCCAAGGTTCTCGCGTTCGAGAATGTCCCGGGACTGCTTTCCGTGGATGACGGGCGCGATTTCGCGGCGCTCTGCACCTCGCTCGTCTCGCATGGGTACGTCGTCGGTGCCCTGCTCATGAATGCCCGCCAGTTTCTGCCGCAAAACCGACTGCGGCTCTTTCTCGTGGCGGTGCGCCGAGACGTCGCAGTTCCCAGGTCTCTCGCCCGCAGCGGTCCCGTGGCGCGCTGGCACACCGCTCCCCTAAAGAAGGCTCATGCGGCACTGCCTATTGCGGTGCGTGCGGCATGGCGGTGGTGGACGCTGCCCGCCCCGCCTTCTCATCCCCCCACTCTCACCGACCTCATGGAGGACGCGCCCGCCGACCCGCGTTGGGTTGCTCCCTTGCGGCTTGAGGAAATCAAGGCCCGCATGCAGCCCCAGGACCACGCCGCCATCGAAGCCGCGCGCCAGGCTGGGGTTCGGGTTGGGGTCACGCTGCAGAAGCGGCGCAACGATGCGAGCGGCGCGCCGATGCTGCGTCAGCAGGTTGCTTTCGACGGCGTGGCACGGTGCCTTCTCGCGTCGGAAGGACACGAGGCGCAGCAACTCGTAGTCGTGGATGATGAGGGCTTCCGCGTGCGGCCCTTCACGTCGCGAGAGCGGGCGAGGCTGACGGGCCTGCCCGACACCTATGTGCTGCCTGCGAACATCAGGACCAGGGAACTCACGGGCGACGCGGTGGTGGTGCCTGTGTACGAGCATCTCGCCCAGCACCTGCTCGCCCCCCTGGCCCGTGCGGCGGTCTCGGCTTCGGTCCAGTCGCGGCGCGCTCCCGTGCAGCGTGCCCGCAAGGACACCCGAGGTGGCTCGACGGCCAATCGGCCGATGAAGCGTCGGACGACGCGCCTCGAAGTCGGCCTGGTGCCCGAGGCGCATCAGCGCATCTCTGCCTTGGCGGCGGACGCAAATGTCGGCATGGCCGAGTTCCTGCTCGCCGCCGTCGACCGAGACCTGTCCTCTCGCGGCCTGCCCCCGCTCCCGCGTTATGTTCCCGAACCCAGGCGGGGCATCCGCAGTGGGGGGCGACGGGCAGCGCCGTCACGGCGTGGTGCGGGCGCACGCGGGCGCATCGGTGTCGCTTCGACTCCTGTCCGGTGTCCTGGTGGCAAGGCCAAGGTCGCGTCGCGGCTGGTGTCCCTGCTCGGAGCAACGACGTGCCTCGTTGAACCCTTCGCGGGTAGCGCGGCCGTGTCCGTGCGCGCCCTGCTCACGGGTGCGACCGACCGCATCGTGCTGGCAGAACGCGACCACGGACTGCGCTGCCTCTGGCAGGTTGTCTCGGCAGGCACGTCCTCGGAGTTCCGTGGCTTGGTGGACAGGCTTGAGGAAGCCAAGCCGAGCCGAGCGTGGTGGGCGGATTTCGTCGCCCGCACGGATGGTGACCAGGCCCCTGATGTGGTGGCGGCCCGTCGCCTTCTCGCTTCGCGGTTCCATTACGGGGGCATCGTTCGGGGAGGCCTGGCCAGGGATGAGGAACTTCACCGGCACTGGCGCGTGGGCACCATGGTCGAGCGCCTCCACGCCATCCGCCGACACCGCAGCCGCATCTTGCTTCGCGGGGACGCGATGCAGACCATCCACGAGTTCCGCGATGACGGGCGGGTGTCGTTCTTCGTGGACCCGCCATACTCTTTCGCGGGTGGTCCAGGGGCCAGGCTGTACGAGCATCACGACCTCGACCACGCCGCCATGCTTTCCAGCCTGGCTCGTGTGCGGGGGCGAGTGCTGGTGACCTATGATGACCGCCCCGAAGTCCGGGCACTCGCCGCTCAGCACGGGTTCTCGGTCGCCCCTCTGGGCATCCGAGACGCTCATCGTCGTGCGAGGGCGGAACTCTTGCTCATGAAGGGAACGGGTCCGCCGCTCCCACTTTCAGGATAGGCAATTCAGGTCCTTCGTAAGAGCTGCCAGAAGGCTTGTCGAACTGACATAGTTCGCTTTGGCCATCATGTCGCATGACGGTCAGTGAATTAGCGCCGCATGTGCAACGAGCTCAATTCCTCGCGCTTCGCAAATGGCCAAGAGCAGGTCACCGCGTCGCAGAGGTCGCCCCAGGACGCGTGCCGCCCGCTTCGCGTCACGCACGGCTGCCTCCGCTTCAGCACCCGTCATCCCGTGTGCGAGCACCGCGACATCAGCGAGCGCTTCGTGCTTGAGCTCACCGCCGAGATGAACACGCAGCACAGCTTCCATTACGTCGCGGTCGGGCGGTCCCAGGGCCAGCACACGTTCAAGCCGCCCTGGGCGGGTCAAAGCGGGTTCGAGCAGGTCGGCATGGTTGCACGCGCCAATCACGACCACCCCGTCTCGACCGACCGCCCCATCGAGTTCCGCGAGCAGCGCATTGGTCACCTGGCGACAATACTCGGCGTTATCCCCGCTCAGCTTACGGCGGTCAGAGAAGGCATCGAGTTCGTCAAGGAACAGCAGGCACGGCGCGGCTTGTCGGGCCTCAGCGAAGGTGCCGCGCATCGCCTTGAGCATATCCCCCTGGTGCCCACAGGACTGCCACTGCGCCTGGGAGCCGAGGATGAGCGGGACACCCATCTCTTCGGCCATGGCACGGGCCAACGTCGTTTTCCCGCAGCCAGGCGGGCCAGCGATGACCGCACCACGGTCAACCTCAGCCCACCCAATTCGCCCCTCCCGATAATCCGCGAAGTCGCGGACGAGGCTGTGCACCCAGTCGTTCACCGCAGGAGAAAGGCCAGGAACTCGGGCCAGCCCACGAGGACCGCTGGAAGCGAGCTTGCGTTTCGCGGCGAACTTGAGCGCGCTGGCAAGGCGGGAGCAGAACGCCTGTACGCGCTGCCCGTGGCGATAACACATGCCGAGAATGGACGGGGTCAGCCCGTCCAGCAGAGCCTCGTCGTGCCGAACCGAGTTCCAGTCGACGCGTTCGATTTGCCTGCCCTCCATCGCCGCTGCGGCGAGACCGACCCAGGACGGGGGCTGCAGGACGAGCACGCGGTCAGCAGCGCCTTCAAGGCCAAGCGGTAGCCGCTCACGGTCAGCCGCCGCTGCGACGGCGACAACAGACAGGCCCTGCGACAGCGCGATGGCAATGCGAGCAGGTGCTTCGCAGCCAACGCGGCCAGAGATTTCAACGAAAGCCCAGCCAGGCTCGGCACGCAAAGGCGCGGGCTGTCCCGCTCGAACCGTCGTCGGACCCTTGCCGCCCCGTGCCCCCAGTTTGATGGCATCGCGGACGGGCCTCGCCCATTCCATCGAGGGCAGCATTACGAGGCTCAGCCCGTCGAGTTCACCGAGTTCGCACACTTCCGTCATCAACGCGGAATTGAGCATAACCCGAGCTACGCGCACGGCGATGTCTCGGCTGATTTCCTCGCGCTCGGCCGCGAGTTCTTCAATTTGCTCACTGGTAGCGGCACTGTCGTCGGGATTAACGAAGACGGCCTTGGGCCTGTTGGCCATGGCGGCATAACCTTCCGAAGCGGCAAGCGTGAGTTGGTCAGTCGGCGGCCTGTGCTGTATTTCCGCAAGGCGGAGAGCACGGGCGCGCCGTCGAGCTCAGGCTATGCGTGTTCGCAAAACGAAGGTCATGGCGATTGAGTAGCGCACGCGGACGACAAGCGTCCAGTTTCATGTGTGACCGGGACGCCCCGGTGTTGAATGAAGCCAGTCGAACATGCCGGGCTCGGAGGGCCTTCTCACAGTCTGGGGACAGGCAGGTCTGGCAGAAAACGGGGGAGATGTTCTTCTCGTCGTGAGATGTTCAAGAACCAAATTTCCCAGGAGACAAGGGCAGAACGCATGAGTTCTGTTCTCTTGCCGTGAGCATAGGCCCTCTCAAACACACTGCGTTCGCTGTGGTCCATCAGGGCCTGGAGAGTTAGCCTTTCTAAGCCAAGGCGAGCTTCGCCGTATGTCGCAAATGCGTGCCTGAGCGGGTGCAGGCTGTCACCAAGAGCTTCATGGCAGAGTTCGTTGAACGGACGATATGTCATCGCCTTGGCCGTTGGTTCCTCATCGTCATCCTGGGTCTCGATGTGGCGACCTGGGAACAGAAGACCCTTGCCGCTCGGGTCGGTGGGCGCTGATTTCACGAGCGCCTCAGACACGGCCAACCCAAAAGGCCCAAGCGGAATGGCGTGGTCCCGTCCGCTCTTCATAGCGCGACCAGGGATTTCCCAATGACCATCTTTGAACCATCCCGCCTCGGCTTCGCGAAGGGTTTTGATGCGTTGGCCTGTCAAGGCGAGCATCACGAGACCGAGCTTCATGTGCACGGGCGCGGATGCCGCATCGAGCTTCCATAGGAACTCCGACATTGCTTCAAGGGATGGCAAACGCTCGGCCTTTTGGTTCCTGGCCATCTTCTTTGAGACCTGTCCGACCGCAGTCTCTTCCTCAAGGGTCGCAATGCGGTCACGGGAAAACCTGATGCTCGGAACCGTCGCCGCCCACCTCAGGAGAGTGAGCAGGTTCCGCCGCACATTGATGGCTTGGGTCCGCTTCCCCCGCTTCGTCAGACTATCCACGACCCCCTGAAGCCCATCAACTGTGATGTCATCCATGGTCTGGAATGCCGACACCACATCCGAGTGCATGAGGTCACTTTTGTAGCTCCTCACAGTCGCCTCGACCGTGGTCTGCGCCTTCTCTTTCAAAAAGGATTCCAAGGCTTCCCGATACGGGACAGGCTTCCGAACCTCCACAGGAGGAGCCTTAGGCTTCCTGGAATTCGCACCCGATAGACCAGACAACCACGGCGCTGGGTCAGTGCCGTCACGAGCCATCTGAAGCGCAGCAGCAGCACGCTCACGGGCTTCCCGAAGGTTCAGGTCATCATATCCAGCAAGCGTCCATGTCCGAACCGTGGTCGCCCCTTTGATACGGCCGCGCAGAACCCAAGAAGCCCCCTTCGCACCCCTGCGGACCGAGAGGCCTGACACCCCACCAACGAAGATGTCCTCCTGACCCGTGAAGGGTCGGTCCATGGCCTCCGCCAATTCCCGATACGACAAAGGTTCTCTGAAGGCTCCCATAGACGTCTTAGACAACATCCATGGGTTTCAGACAACGGGCCAGACAACAGATGTTGTCAAATCAGGCCACATAAGGCTTTCCCTGGCATACAGACATCCAGACCTAAAAGGCAGACTTTCCCAAATCTTTTGAGTGGTTTGGATGGCAAAAAACAGGGGAGAAAGTCTGCATAATGCAGATATATGGGAAGCAAGGAAACCGATTCGTAATCAGTAGGTCCGGGGTTCGATTCCCCGAGTCGGCACCAGCCTCTTCCCACCCGCAGAAACGCGAACGGCCGCCCCCTCCCGGAAACGGCCGTCCGACGATCGGTCCGGATCAGGTCCCGGGGCCGACCAGCGTGATCTCGATCCGGCGGTTCTGCGCGCGCCCGGCCGGCGTGTCGTTGGAGGCGATCGGGTTCGCCTCGCCACGGCCATCGGCCGAGACCAGGTTCCGCGGCGCGCCCTGACGGATCAGGCTGTCGGCCACCGTGTCGGCGCGGCGCGAGGAGAGGTCGAGGTTGGTGGTGATGCCCTGGCGGCGGAGCTCGGCGCCCACCGGCGTCGTGTCGGTGTAGCCTTCCACGATGATGCGCGTGTTCTGCAGGCCCTGCAGCGTCGGGATCATCTTGCCCAGGGCCTCCTGGGCGCGACGATCGATGTGATAGCCGCCGGAGGAGAAGAGGATGCGGTCGGTCATCGTGACCTTCAGCCGGCCTTCCAGCAGCTGGATCGTCGCCTCATCGGCGGTATAGCGCGCCTGCAGCTGGTTATAGGCGGTCTGCAGCTGGTTGTAGCGCTGCTCGGACACGCAGCCGGCGAGCAGCGGCGCCGCGAGAACGGCGGGCAGCGCGGTGACGAGAAAACGGCGTTGCATGGTGCTTCTCCTTTTTGCCTTCCATGTATGCCGTCAGCATGGAACCGCCTTCCGCATCGGTGCAAGGGGCGGGCACCCCATGGCCTTGGAAACCTGCTAGAGGGCAGCGATGTCCATCACCACACTCAAAGTCCCCCTGGCGGAAGACGACACCCGCCTCGACCGCTGGCTCAAGCGGCGCTTTCCCGCCCTTACGCAAGGCGCGTTGCAGAAGATGCTGCGCACCGGGCAGATCCGTGTGGACGGCAAGCGGGCCGAGGCGAACACCCGCCTCCTCGCCGGCCAGGAACTGCGGGTGCCGCCGATGCCAACCGCCCCCGCGCCCAAGGCCGAGCCGCGGCCGCTCACGGACGCCGCAGTGGCCGAGATGCACGCCATGGTGCTGTATCGGGATGCCAGCCTGATCGTGCTCAACAAGCCGCCCGGCCTCGCCGTACAGGGCGGGCCAGGCATCAAGAAGCATCTGGACGGAATGCTGGAAGCCTTCGCGACGGAGGGGGAGAAGCCGCGCCTGGTCCACCGGCTCGACCGTGACACATCGGGCGTCCTGGTGGTGGCGCGCTCTGTCTCCGCCGCCGCCCATCTGGCCAAGGCGTTCCGTGGGCGGGACATGGAGAAGACCTATTGGGCCGTGGTGGTGGGCGAGCCGCAGATCGCGCTCGGCCGCATCACCATGCCGCTGATGCGCCTCGTGGGCGCGCAGGCGCAGGGCCGCGGCGGCGAGCGCACCGCGCCCGCCGAAAAGGGCGATGCCGGGATGCGCGCGGTGACCGACTACCAGGTCCTGGAGGCGGCCAAGCACCGCGCCGCCTTCCTCGAACTGCGCCCGCAGACCGGACGCACGCACCAGTTGCGGGTCCACTGCGCCGAGGCGCTCAAGACGCCCATCCTGGGTGATGGCAAATATGGTGGGCAGGCCGCGCATCTCGAAGGGCTGTCCGGCAGCTTGCACCTGCATGCGCGGGCCCTTCGCCTGCCCCATCCCGAGGGCGGATGGCTCGAGGTCAGCGCCGCGCCGCCCGCACATTTCCAGGAGACGATGCGCTTCTTCGGGTTCGACAATCCGGCCCCCCGCCCGCCGCGGCGCGGAACGTGAAGCGCGCGCTCCTCCTGGCGCTGGGCCTGATCCTCGCGCTGCCGCTGCTCGTCCTCGCGGGCTTTGTCCTGTTCTTCGACGCCGACGCCTTCCGCCCACGGGTGGTCGAGGCGGTGCAGCGCGCCACGGGCCGGGAATTCCGCATCGAAGGACGGCTGCACCTCGCCCCCGCCCTGAGTCCTACCCTTGCCGCCGAGGGGCTGGTGCTCGCGAACCTGCCCGGCGGCAGCGCGCCTGAGATGCTGCGCATCGCGCAAGCCGAATTGCGCCTCGCGCTTCTGCCATTGCTCTCAGGCCGCATCGAGCTGGCGCATCTGCGCCTGGAGGGCGGAAAACTCCTGTTGGAGCGCGAGAACTGGCGCTTCGCCCGCCCACCCGCAGCGGAACCGGCACCCACCGCCCCAGCGCCCGCCACCGCGCCCGCGCGCCCGATGGAGCTCGACCTGCGCGCCGTGACGCTCCGCGACTGGCAGGTGACGGCAAGTGGGGAGACGGTGAGCCTGCCCGAGCTGCGCCTGACCGGCAGCGGCCCTGGCACACCGCTCGACCTCGCGGCGCGTCTCACCGCACGCGGCACGGAGGCGCGGATCGAGGGGCGCCTCGGCGCACCCGCGGCCTGGAACGGACCGGCGCCCTGGCCCTTCCAGCTCACCGCCGCCCTTCCCGGCCTCCGGCTGACGGCGGAGGGGCGGCAGGCCAGCGGCGATTGGCGCGCGGCGTTGCGCGCGGAGGTTCCACGCCTCGATGCGCTCGCCCCGCTGGCCGGGCGCCCGCTGCCGGCGCTGACCGGCCTCACCCTGCGCGCGGCGGTGGAGGTGACGGGGGGGACGGCACGGCTGGCCGGGCTGGACGGCGAGATCGCGGGCGGCGAGGTGGGCGGCGTGACCCTGGCCAGCGCGCGCTTCATCCAGGCCGGCCAGGACGCACCGCTCACACTGGAGGCGCAAGCGCGCATCCGGGGCGAAGCGGTGACGCTGACCGCCGAAGCGCGACCCGCCGCGCTGATCGCGGGGAGGCCGGCGCCGCTGGCGCTTCGCCTCGCGATGGGCGACGCGGCGGCCAGCCTGATCGGCGAATGGCCCGGCGCGCTGCGGCTTTCGGCATCGGTGCCCGAGTTGGCGCGGCTCTCGACCATGGCCGGCCGGGCCTTGCCGCCGCTGCGCGAGGCGAGCCTGAGCGCCGCCTTCACCGGGCTCGGGCCGATGTTCGGCGAGGGGGTGCGGCTCGGCGAATTCGCGCTCGGCTCGTCCGGCGGGGATCTGGCGGGGGCGCTGGAGTGGCGCTGGGCGCCGCGGCCCTCGGTCACGGGGCGCATCACCTCGACACGGCTTGACCTGAACGCGCTGCGCCTGCCGGCGCCACCATCAACGGACGCGCCCGTCGCCGCGGCACCGGCGCCGGCGGCACCGCCGCCATCCGGCCGGGTGATTCCTGATCGGCCGCTCGACCTGGCAGCGCTCCGCCTTTTCGATGCCGATGTCACCTTCGCCCTGGGCGAGGTGATCGGGCGGGAGTTGCGGGTGCGGCAGGTTGATGGCCGCTTCGTGAACCAGGCCGGCCGCGCGCGCCTCGACCCCTTTGCTGCCAGCTTGCCGGGCGGGAGGCTCTCACTCGCGCTGGCCGCCGATACGACAGGCGCCGCGCCTGCACTACAGATCAGCGGCGGCGGCCAAGGGCTGGATCCGGCGGCGCTGCTGGGTGCCTTCGGCCTGCCTGGCCCGCTCTCTGGCCGCACGGATCTGGACGTCAACCTGAGGGGTGAGGGCCCCGACTGGCGGGCCATTGCGGCGACAGCGACGGGGCATTTCGGGCTGGCGATGACGGAGGGTCGGCTGAGCGGCGGACCGGCGCAGGCGCTGGCGCAGCTTCCCGGCTTTGCGGGTGGCGTGCCCGTCACGTGCCTCGCGCTCCGAGGTGAAGCGGACCGCGGCCTTGTGCGCTTCAGCGCCTTCTATCTGGATGGGGCCGCGGGACGTCTCGCCGGCGAGGGGGGGATGAGCTTGCGCGACGAGACGCTGGCCATCCGCATGCAGGGGGATTTGCGGTTGGCCGGGGTGCGGGTGCGGGCGCCGATCCCGCTCGGGGGAACGCTGGCGGCGCCACGCCTTGAACTCGCTGCCCTGACCGAGGGGGCGGTGGGCAGTCTGCTCGGGGCGCCCGGTGGGGGGGCCGGCACGGGGATCATGCCGGATTGCGCGGGGACGCTGAGGATCGCGCGGGGGGGTCGGGAGGGGCCGGTGCCGAGTGCAGCACCGGCCCCGCCAGGTCAGGCTCAACCTTCCATCAACAACCTGCTCAGGGGATTGCTTGGTCGTTGAGGCGCCAGGGGGGATTGGGGAGGGGAACCCGGCGAGAAGGTTGTGCCCGAATGGGGGGGGCTTACTGGCTGAGGGCGCGCCAGGCGATGTGAGCCAGGACGCCGACCAGGGTGCTGGCCGTGCCGAGGACGACGAGGCGGAGGATGGTCAGGGCGATGTCACCGCGGGCGGCTTCAGTCATCTGGGACATGGGGTGCTCCTTCGGTTGGTAGTCTGATCCTCAAGGAGCAAAGCCTGGGCCATCCGCATAATTCGTTGATTATAAAAGAAATATGGTCGGAGCTTTGGGCGCTGTGTCAGCATCTGCCCCCAAATGCGTCGCAAAATGCAAGAAACCTTCGGCCGGCTTGCAAAACGCAATGGTCAGTGCGGTGCGGGTCTAGACCCCCGCCGCCGCGGCGCGTGGGTCGGGCTGGATCACCTTCATCAGGCTGGGTACCGCCAGGACCATGCCGGCCATCAAGGTGAGCGGGCGGCCGAGCCAGGGGCCGAAAGTGGCGCTCCGCGCGGCGTCCGATTGGGCAACGCCCTCTGTCGTGCCTGGGAGGTCGAGCGCTTGTACTCATCGGGCTACGACAGGTCCTCGCGGACGTTCCACTTCCCAGGCATGGCGCCACCGGCAGGTGGCCTCCGTTCCGCGTACGGGACGCGCTGCCGCGTTCTCAGTTCAAATCGGGCACCAGCCACCGGGTCCCCTTGCGTCCTGCCGCCCATCGGGGCAATTAGGCGACGCCACGACCGCCCTCACGGGCGGACGCCGCAATGCGGCAGCCGGAGAGGTGGCAGAGTGGTCGATCGCGCCGGTCTCGAAAACCGGAGTACGTGCAAGCGTACCGTGGGTTCGAATCCCACCCTCTCCGCCAGTTTCCTAGTCCTCCCCGCCGCGCGCCACGTACTCCGCCCAGGCCGCTTGCCGATGGCCAACGCTGCGCCAATCCCCGGCAGCGATGACCGGAAAACGCGCTGCATCGTCCATCACATAAGCATAGGCGCGGATGACGCCCGCGGCCGTGCGTACGCGCAATACGCTCCGGCGATACATCCCGCCCGGCGCCCCGCCAGGCATCGCGTCCTCCAGCGCGTCCATGCCGGCGAGCCGTTCAATCGGCAGCTCGAGCAGTTCGCCCTTCACCTCACCCTCTTCCAGGCCCAAGGCAGGATAGGCGCCGCAATCATGCAGGCGCCCGCTCACAAGGCCGGGCGTGCGGGCGATCCCGTCCAGGTGATGCGCGTTGGCCTCTCCCAGCATCAAGGTGCCGTAGACAAAGAGGTGCCGGATGGTGAGCGGTGGTGCGCCATCGCGCGCCACGGCCTCCATCATCGCATGCGCGATGCCGTGCGTCGCCTGACCGCGCCGCACCACGCCCACATAATCCTCATGCGGTGCATGATAGCCCTGGCTCGGACCGGCATAGGTCATGACGGGCAGCACATGCCCGTCGGGAAGCACGGCATGCCGGTCGAGGCGCTGGTAATGCGCGGGCGCTCCCTCCTTGCGGTCGAGTGCATAGAGTGCGGCACGGTTCGCGCGGAACACGACGCCCTCCACGGCCTGGCCAGGCCGGTCGCGCAGGTTCAGCGCGCCGCCCCTGCGGGAAGCGGCATAACGGTCGAAGGCCAGCTCGCAATCGAGCATCAACGCGGTGGACACGGGAACAAGCTCCGCGCCGACGAAGCCCCAGCGCTCGCAAAAGGCGTTCCAGTCCCGTGCGTCGAGGTTGGAGCCGTAGCCGAAGTAGAGCGTCATGCGAGCGCTGCCCGCGCTTCCGCAAGCGCCGCGCGCTGCGCTTCCGTCACCACCGGGTAGTGCAGCTTCAGCCGCGAAAGCGCGCGGTTCATGGCTGCCACCACGATGAGGCGCGTGAACCACTTGTTGTCCGCAGGCACCACATACCAGGGGCTATGCGGCTTGGCCGTCGCGCGGATCGCCTGCTCATAGGCATCCATGTAGGCGTCCCAGTGGCGGCGCTCGGCCACATCGCTCGCGCTGAACTTCCAGTTCTTCTCGGGCTCGTCGAGACGCGCTAGGAAGCGGCGCTTCTGCTCGGCCTTGGAGACGTTGAGGAAGAACTTCAGCACCACCACGCCCTGCCGCGCGAGGTAGCGCTCGAACCCCGCGATGTCCTCCAGCCGCTCGTCCCAGATGTGCTTCGTCACCAGCGCATCGGGCAGCTTCTCGGCGGCCAGAACGCGCGGGTGGACGCGCGCCACCAGGACCTCCTCGTACCAGCTGCGGTTATGAATGCCGATCTGCCCGCGCGTCGGCAGGGCGGTCACATGGCGCCAGAGAAAGTCGTGGTCGAGCTCGACCGGGCCCGGCTGCTTGAAGCTCACCACATGGCAGCCCTGCGGGTTGAGGCCGGAGAAGACGTGCTTGATCGTGCCATCCTTGCCCGCCGCATCCATCGCCTGGAAGAGGCAGAGCACCGACCAGCGGTCCTGCGCGTAGAGCATGTCCTGCTGGGCGCTCAGCCGGTCCACACCGTATTGCAGCAACTCGGCCGCATCCTTCTTGTCGAGCTTGAGGCCCGCGGTCTCGCTCGGATCGTGCTTCTTCAACCGGAAGCCCTTGCCATCTTCGACGCGGTAGCGCGCCAGGATCTTCTCGACGTCGATGTCGAGCTCCGCGATGTTCATGCCAATGCTCCCCGATGGAACGCGTGCAGGCGCCAGGCCCAGAGGATCGTGAAGGCCTGAAGCGCGAGGGTAAGGCCCATGGCCCAGGCATAGCCTGTGGCGTGCCAGCCGCCCGAGGCGGTCTGCGGCCAGAGATCGATGATCGCGCCGATCACGTATTGCAGGATGAAGACCATGACGAGCATGGAGCCGTTGATCGCCGTCGCGACCCGGCCCGCGAACTCGGCCGTGAACCGCTGGCCCACCGCGGCATAGCCCATGGGCCCGGCCGAACCCGAGAAGGCGAAGGTGAACCAGACGAGGCAGAGCGCCCAGAGGCTCATCGGCGGTTGGAAGATCAGCAGGGCCTGGAGCGAGATCTGCACGCCCATGGCGATGCAGGGCACGAGCATGGGCGAATGGCCGCGCGCCTGGAAGAAGCTCGCCGCCTGGCCGTTGCCCAGGCTGCCGGCGGCCATGCCGCAGGCATAGGCGAAAAGCACGACGGCGCGTGCCTCCGCATCGAAGCCTGCCACATCGCGCAACCAGGGCCCCGCCCAAAGCCCCTGATAGACGAAGTTCAGGCCCGACAGAACGATGATGGCCGGCACGAAGCGGGTGAAATAGGGGTTGGTGAAGATCGGCCCGAAGGCTTTCACCTCGCTCATCAGGCCGCGCGTCGGCGGCTTCGCATGGCCCGGCGGCGCATCCGCGACGGAGATCCAGATCCAGGCGGCGATGGCGAAGGACATCACCGCCAGCACGGCGAAGCCGCCGCGCCAACCCACCAGCGGCAGCATCGCCTGCAGGGGCAGCGTCGCCATCATGCCGCCCAGGCCGCCGATGAAGATGCCGCTGCCCGTCATCGCCGCGATGCGCGCCCTGGGGAACCATTGCGTGTTCGCCTTGAGCATCGCCATCAGCCCGGCCGCGATGCCGATGCCGGTCAGGAAGCGGCCGATGCCCAGCATCACCACGCCATCGGCCAGGGCGCAGATCAGGAAGGCCACGCCCGACAGAGCCGCGAGCGCCGTCTGCACCCGTCTGGCACCATAGCGGTCGAGCGCGACGCCCACCGGCAATTGCGCCCCCGCATAGGCGACGAAGAGGACGGCGGCGAGCAGCCCGAGATCGGAAGCGGAAAGCGAGAATTCGAGCGCCAGCAGCGGACCGATCACCGCCAGCATCGCGCGGCTCGCCTGGTTCAGCACATTCACGAAGGCAAGCGGCAGGGTAACGCGGAGGAAGGTGTGCAACTCAGTTCATCCTGATGCGGAAGCTGACAGGGCAGTGATCGGAAAGGCGGTCGCGCATGGCGGGGTCACGCTCGGCATAGACCATGACGCGCAGGCTGCCCGGCACCAGCCAGCGCTGCGCCGGCCCGCCCAGAAAGATGTGGCTGATGAAGGGCCGCCCGCCCCGCGCATCCGCCCAGCAGGGATTGCCGAGGCCTTCGTTCACGCGCGTCAGCGGCGCGGCGCGCGTGAGTTGCACCAGCAGGTCATCCCGCGCGTCGGGGATGCGGCGGTTGAAGTCGCCGAGGATGGCAAAGGCGGCGCCCTCCGCCCGGCGTGCCGCGACCCAGCCGGCCAGCACCTCGGACTGACGCGACAGGTTGTCACACTCGCGGCCGCGCGCCGGATCCATCGGACCTTCGCGGCAGCCGGCGTTGAGATGCACAGAGAGCAGGCGCAGCATCCGGCCCTCCTGCTCGATCGTGATGTCGGTGCCGCGCCGCTGGGAGAAGCGGGCATTGGGGGCGAGATCCAGCTCTGCCAGATCGGCGTTGCGGATGGCGCGGATGCTGCGGCGCACGGCGAAGCCGGTGCGCTGGATGTCGCGCTCATCGGGAAAAAAGAAGGCGTAGTCACGCGGGTTGAAGATGCGCGCGGCGGCTTCCGGCCCGTCCACCTCCTGCAGTGCGACCACATCGGCATCAAGGCGGCGGACGTAATCGGCCAGCAGGGTAAAGTCGCCCGGCTGGCGCGGCGTCAGGCCGCGCGGCAGATCGGGGTCGTTCGCCGGGCGGAGGGTGAGCCAGGCGATGTTCCAGCTGGCGATCTTGAGCTCGGAGGCGGCGGCGGGCAGGGCCAGCAGCAGCAGGGCGAGCGGGAGGAGCAGGCGCATCGGCGCATCCTGCCGGGAAAGCGCACGAGGCGCGAGGGTTCGGCGGGTTCCGAAACATGCGCGCCTGTGGTCGGCTATCCATGACGCCGACAGTCACCCGGAACTTCACATGCCCAACCTCGCCAGCATCGCCGCCCTGATCGGGGACCCGTCCCGCGCCGCCATGCTGCAGGCGCTTCTGCCAGGCGAGGCGCTGACGGCCGGCGAACTGGCACGCGTGGCGGGCATCGGCGCAGCGGCGGCCAGCGCTCAACTCAAGGCGCTGGCGGAGGCGGGGCTGATCGCCGTGCATGCCCAAGGCCGGCATCGTTATCATCGCCTGGCGGGCGAGGAGGTGGCGGCGGCTTTGGAAACACTCATCGCCCTTCCGCAGGCAAGCCCGCGGAGATCCTGGCCGCATGGCGAGGCTTTCCGCCAGGGACGGCTCTGCTGGCACCACCTTGCCGGGCGCCTCGGCGTCGCGCTGCATGAGCGGCTCAGCGGCGATCAATGGATGGAGGCCGCCCCTGGCGGCTGGGACCTGACCGCGCGGGGCGAGGCGCGGATGGCGGCGCTGGGCGTGGACCTGCCCGCCGCCCGCCGCGCGCCGCGCTTCGCCTGTGACTGCATGGACTGGTCCGAGCGGCGGCCCCATCTGGCCGGCGGCCTCGGGCGAGAGGTGACCGCAATGATGCTGCGCCGCCATTGGCTGACCCGCGTCGAGCCTGGTGCCACCGACACGCTGCAACGCCGGCGCCTCGCCTGCACGCCCGAAGGGGCGCGTGCCCTCGCCACGGAATTCGGGATGTCGCTGTGAGTCCTGCAACCCGCGTGGCCGTGGCGCTGGCCACGATGACCGGCGCCTCGCAATTCCATCGAGCGGCGGTCGGCGTGATCGCGCCCGAATTGGCCGCCGATCTCGCCATGGGCCCGGCCGCGCTGGGGGCGGCGAACACAGCCTTCTTCGGCGCGCTCATGGTGGCGCAGATCCCGGTCGGCGTGATGCTCGACCGCATCGGGCCGCGGCGCCTCGTGCTCTGGCTCACAGGCCTCGCCGTGCTGGGGGCGGCGGCGCAAGGCATGGCGCAGGATGGCCCGCAATTCCTCGCCGCACGCTTCCTGCTGGGCCTGGGCTGCGGGGCGAGCTTCATGGCGGCGGTGTTTCTCACCGGGCGCTGGCACAAGGGACCGGCGTTGACGCGCGCACTCTCCTCCATCTTCGCCTGGAGCAATGCGGGGATCCTCGCCGCTGGCGCGCCGCTTGCCGTCATGGCGGGCGTGATGGGCTGGCGCGGCGCCTTTCTGCTCGCGGCCGCCCTGATGCTGCTGGTGGGCCTGATCTGGTGGCGCTTTGCCGCCGATGACCCGCCAGATGCGCCGCCGCGCATCCGCGCCGCCGAGACGCTGGGCCAGGTGCTGGCGGGGCAATTCACCGTCTGGGCGACGCCCGGCCTGCCGCGCATCCTCTCATTGCATACATTCGCCTATGCGGCCATGGCGACGCTGCTGGCGCTCTGGGCCGGTCCTTACCTGTTCGATGTGCACGGGCTGGAGGCGGCGGCGCGGGGCAGCGTCATCCTGGCCATGGGCCTCGCCGTGCCAGCCGGGCAACTGGCGGTGCCACCGCTGGAGCGGCTGCTGGGGCGCGATACGGCGGTTCTGACCTCGGCCGGCACGGTGGTGGGGACGCTGCTGATCCTCGCCCTCTGGCCGGGATTGCCGCTGGCCGCGGCGGTCACGCTGCTGATGCTGTGCTGCTTCTTCTCGGCCTATTCGATCCTGCTCGTCACGCAGGGCCGCGCGCTCTTCCCTGAGGCGCTGGTGGGGCGCGGCGTCACCACGGTCAATCTCGCGCAGGTGCTGGGCTCGGCGCTGCTGCCGGTGCTGGTGGGCTGGGCCGTGGGCGTGGTGGGCTCCGGCGAGGCCGGCTATCGCGCCGGCTTCGCCCTCATGGCGCTATGCCTGCTCGCCGGCATGGCCGGCTATCGCTGGCTGCCGCGCGGCGTTCGCTGAGAGGCTGATTCACGCCCTTGGTCTGCGACCAAGGACGATCAGGCTCTAATCGAGGACGGCGACCGCCTCGATCTCCAGCAGGAAGTTCGGGCGCGGCAGCGAATAGACGATGGCGGTGGTGCGCGCCGGGTATTTCCCATCGGGAAAATGCGCCGCGTAGATGCGGTTCATCTCCTCGAAATCCTCGCGCCGCGTCAGCAGCACATTCACCTTCGCCACGCGGTCCCAGCCCGCACCCACGCTGTTCAGGATGCCGGTGATGGTCGCCATGGTCTGCTTCATCTGCGCCGGGAAGTCGCCGACGGCCAAGGCACCCTTCTCGTCATAGGCGGGGATGCCCGAGATGAACATGAGGTTGCCCACCTTCACGGCGGGCGAGAGGGGGGCGGCGACCTTCCACTGCCCCTCGACGAAGATGTGCTCCAGCGGCGTGCTCATGCGTTCCTCACTCCACGCGGATGTTGTTGGCGCGGATCACCTGCGCGTAGGTGTCCGCGTAGCGGCGGATCTCGGTGCCGAATTCCGCGCCGGGCTTCGCCAGCACGGTGAAGCCGAGCTCTTCCAGGCGGCCCTTCACCTCGGGCCGCGTCAGGGCGGCGAGCCAGGCCGCTTCCAGCCTGGCGCGCGCGGGGGCCGGCACATCGGCGCGCGTGATCAGGCCGAACCAGCTGTCGGAGAGAACCAGCGGGAAGCCAAGCTCCGCCATGGTCGGCACGTCGGGCAGCTCGCGCACGCGCCGCTCGGCCGAGATGGCGATGGGGCGCATCTGCCCGGCCTGGGCGGGCTGGATCACGTCGGGCAGGTTCGCGAACATGAATTGCAGCCGGCCACCGATCAGGTCGGTATAGGCCTGGGGTGCGCCATTATAGGGCACATGGGTGGCGCCGATGCCGGTGAGTTCGCGGAACTGCTCGCCGCCCAGATGGTTCGAGGTGCCGATGCCATAGGAGCCGAAGGCGAGATTGGCGCCTGCGCGGCGGCCCGCGGCGATGAAGGCCGGGAAATCGCGGGCGACGGAAGGGTGCACCACCAGCACATGCGGCACCACGGTCGCCATCGCCAGCGGCGCGAAGTCCCGCAGCGAGTTGTAGGGCATGCTGGGCCGCAGCGTGATGTTCGCCGCGAAGCTGTTGGCGATCATGATCATGGTGTGGCCATCGGCGGGGGCGCGCATCACCTCCTGCGTGCCGATGACGGTCGCGGCTCCCGGCCGGTGCTCCATGATGATGGGCTGGCCGAGCTCCTGCTGCAGGATCTGCTGCACGGGGCGCACCACCGTGTCCATCGTGCCGCCCGGCGTGAAGGGGATGATCACCCGGACCGGCTGGCTCGGCGCCCAGGATTGGGCCTGGGCGAGGGCAGGCGTGGCGAGGAGCGCGAGACCAGCGGCGCGGCGGGAGAGCTTCGGCATGGCGAAATCCTTTCGGGGCGGCACCCGATCATGCTGCGCCGCACCCGCTCGGCGTCAAGCGCGCCAGAGCGGGTTTTTGCGTCCGGGCATCAAAAATGAGCGTCAGCCCTTGGGCAGCACCCGCTCGGTAAAGACGCCGCGGCAATCCATCTCGTATTCGAGATCGACCACGGGCGGGCGGCAAAACTGCCAGGTGAGGCCGTGCCGCGCGGCACCCCGCGCCACCAGCTCATCGGCCAGGAAGGGGTGCACATCGTGCACGGTATAGGCCTGCACGCCCGTGGTCTCGACCCAGGTGAAGCCGAGGGCCGCCATGCGGCGCTCCATCTCGCCCAGCACCCATTGCGCCTTCTTCCGCATCCCGGCGGGCGAGAGGTCGCCCAGCGCCACGGTGTTGTCGCGGTAGCTGCCCTTGCCCTCGGCCGATTCCCCGCTGCCGGCGACGACGAAGGAGGGGGCCGCCGCCGCATCCGGCACGGTGAAGCTGAAGGCATGGAAGCTGGGCGCGGCGGGCTTGTGCAGCTCGGGGCAGACATTGCTGCGCGCGATGGGATTCAGCCCGTCCTGGAAGATGCCCCATTCGGTCAGCACCGCGCCGTATTCGCGGTTGAAGGCCTCGAAGCCGGCCTCGGTGAAGGGCGCGGGCGAACGGAGTTCGCATGCGGCGAAGGCCTGCTTCGGGCGGCCGGCCGCTTCCAGCACGGCAGCGATACGGGCGAAGCCCTCGGCCATCGGCACAGGCTCTGCGAAGCGCACGCGCTCCAGCCGGAAGCCGGGCTCGGCCGCGACGCCGGCTGAGTACTGATAGACGCCCGGGATGAAGCGATACCCGCCCGCGCGGGCGATCTGCGTGGCCGACATGGTCCCTCCTGCAATGCCGGCCGCATGCTGGCGCGCGTCGGGCTGAGCGGCAAGCCAGCGGATGGCAATCGCGGCAAGCCAGCGGATGGGCAGCAGGCGAAAGCTCGGGCAAGCTTGCCGCGCAACACCCGGCAGGAGCCTTGCATGACCATCTCCGTTCTCGAGCAGCGCCGCATCGAAGCCGCCTTCGCCAAGGGAATCTTCGAGGAGATGGCCGCGACCCTGGGCGAGGAGCAGGCGACGGAAATCCTCTCCCGCGCCATCGTGAAGCTGGCGCGGCAGGCGGGTGCGGCCATCGCCGCCACCACGGAGCAGCCCAGCATCCAGCACTTCGCCGATGCGATGGAGCGCTGGAAGCTGGATGACGCGCTGCGCATCGAGGTGCTGCGCCAGGACGAGACGCATTACGACTTCAACGTCACGCGCTGCCGCTATGCCGAGACCTATCGCGAGATGGGCCTCGGCAAGCTCGGCGCCGTGCTCTCCTGCAACCGCGATGGCGCGCTTTGCGAGGGCTATGATCCGAAGCTCAAGCTGGAACGCACGCAGACCATCATGGGCGGCGCCACGCACTGCAACTTCCGCTACACGCGCGAGGCGTGACCTATCGCGCGACCAGCGCGGCTTCCTACGAGGCGAGCATGGGCCGCTGGTCCCGCCGGCTGGCCGATGGGTTTCTCGATCGCTGCGCGCTGGCCGCCGGCGCCCGCGTGCTGGATGCGGGCTGCGGGACAGGCTCGCTCTCTGAGGCGCTGCGGGCCCGCGATGCGACGGCGGCCATCACGGGCCTCGACCTCGCGGAGCCTTATCTGGAAGCGGCGCGCCAGCGCGTGCCGGATGGCGAGTTCCGGCAGGGCGACATGCAGTCCCTGCCCTTCGCGGATCGCGGCTTCGACGCGGCGCTCTCCCTGCTCGTCATCGCCTTCGTGCCTGATCCGGCGTTGGCCGTGCGCGAGTTGCGGCGTGTGACGCGGCCGGGCGGCCAGGTCGCGCTCGCCATGTGGGATTTCTGGGGTGGCATGCCGGCGATGCGGCTCTTTGCCGATACCGCCGCTGCGCTGTTTCCCTCGGGCGCCGCCTGGCGGGCGCGGCATTATGCGGGGCTGGTGGGCCAGCCCGGGCAGCTCGGCGGGCTGTTGGCGCAGGCGGGGCTTGGCGAGATCGTGGAGCATGACCTGCCGATCCGCATGGAGTTCACGGATTTCGAGGATTGGCTCAGCCCCTGGCGCGGCAACCAGGGCATCATCGGCCCCTATCTCGCGGGCCTCGATGCGACGGAACGCGCGGTCTTCGAGGCGGGGCTGCGCGAGGCCTGGTGCGCCGGCGCGCCGGATGGGCCGCGCAGCTTCGCGGCCACGGCGCGCATGGCGATGGGCGTGGTGCCCGGCTGACTCATCCTAAATCCCGTGGTCCATGACCCACGCCCGCCGAAGGCGGGCGAGGCCGCGAATGCGGCCCGCCGGCATTCCGGCGAAGCCAAGCGGCCGGAGGCCGCGCCCGGCGTCTGAGGGCAGGAAAAACATGCTACATCCCATGGATCGGTCACGATCCATGGGATGTGGGATCAGGCCGCGGGCGGCTTGCGCGTCCAGATGCGGATGAGCTGCCAGAGGAAGAGGCCCGCCACCAGCAGCACCAGCACCTTGCCGATCGGGTCCACATAGCCCTCGATGTGCTGGTAGCCCTCCTCCAGGATGTAGCCGAGCAGCGCCAGCGCGCCGACCCAGATGGTGCTGCCCAGCGCCGTCCAGGAGTAGAACACCAGGCGCGGCATCTCGATCAGCCCGGCCGGGATGGAGATGACGGTGCGGATGCCCGGCATCATGCGGCCGAGGAACACCGCGAGCGGGCCCCAGCGGCGCAGCGTCGCCTCGGCCTTGTCCAGGTCCTCGCGCAGCACGCCGATCCAGCGGCCGTATTTCTCGCAGAGGCGGCGCGTGCGGTCGGCGCCGAAGGCGCGCGCCATTTCGAACCAGACGACATTGCCGACCAGCGTGCCGACCACGCCCGCCACGATCACCAGCAGCAGCGAAAGCTCGCCCCGCGCGGCGGCAAAGCCCGCGAAGGGCATGATGAGTTCTGAGGGGATGGGCGGGAAGAGGTTCTCCAGGAACATCAGCGCGAAGACGCCGAGATAGCCGGCGGCGGCCACCCAGGAGGTGACGAGATCAATCATGGGGTGGTGACCTTGAAGAGGCTGAGCGTGATGGGCCGCCCGCGCGTGTAGTTGAAGCCCGCGACTTCACCGATCTGGCGCGGCGTGATGCCGAGTGTGGCGGCCTCGCGGTTGAAATCATCCAGCGCGCGATTGCCGACAGCGACCACGCGGCCCGGGCGCTCGGCCAGGAAGCGCGCCGCATCCTCGCCCCGGCGCAGCAGGCGGAGCGCGCCGCCGATGTGGAAGAGCGTGGAGGGTTCGGCATGGCTGGTGATGCCGAATTGCGCGGGGTCGAGCCCCGGCGCCTCGCGCGCCAGCACCGCTTCCAGGCGGGGCGCGATCCACAGCGCCTCGATACGCGGGAAGGTGAGCTGCATGATGCTGGCATAGAGCGGGATGGCGGCCACCACGCCCAGCACGGCGGCGCGGGCCCAGGCGGCACGCGACATCTCGCGCCAGACGAGCCAGGTCAGAAGCGCCGCGAAGGGCAGCGCGAGCAGCGCGCCCAGCGGCTCATGCCGTGTCACGAACCAGGGCACGGCCAGCGCCACCACGCCGATGCCGAAGGCCACGCCAGCGACCGCGCCCTTCATGGCGCGGATGAGCCAGCGCGGCGGCTCGCGCCGCAGCGGGTCCATGGCCCACATGGCGCCCAGCAGCATCAGCGCGGGGTAGGTCGGCATGGTGTAGTGCGGCAGCTTGGTCGCCACCGCCTCGAAGACCAGCCAGGTGGGCACGATCCAGGCCAGCAGGAAGCGCGTGACCGGCTGGCGGCGCTGCGCCCAGGCGCCGGCGGCGGCCAGCACCACGAGGAACCCCGCCGGGAAGGCCGCGATCAGGAAGCTCAGCAGGTAGAAGCCGGGCGGGCCCCAATGCTTCTCATCGCCCGAACCCACCTTGCCCAGCATGTCGTCGCCAATGGCCTGGGCGAAGAAGCGGCCCTCGGTGGCGATGCCGATGGCCACCATCCAGGGCAGCACCATCAGCAGCATCAGCGGCAGGCCCCAAGGCAGGCGCAGCGCGCGGAACCAGGGGGCGCCACGGTCGGAGATGGCGAGCGTGATGCCGGCCAGCAGCGGCACCATGGGCGCGATCGGGCCCTTGAGCAGCACGCCGAGGCCGAGGATCACCCAGAAGGCCGCGGCATCGCGCGCGGTGAACTGCTCGGGCCGGAGATAGGCCGCGCCAAAGAGGCCCATGGCGGCGGTGATGGTGGCGAGCAGCGCGGCATCGGTCTTGGCGATATGCGCCTCGACCATCACCACCATGCAGCCGGCCAGCATGGCACCCGCCAGCAGCGCGGCGCGGCGGCCCACCAGCACGCGGCCGAATTGGAAGGTGCCGAGCACGGCGAGGATGGCGCCGAGCAGCGAGGGGATGCGATAGGCCCAGATATCCCGCCGCGTGCCCAACCCCGTGGCTTCCAGCAGATGCACGCTGGCCGCCTGTGCCCAATGGATGCCGACGGGCTTCTTGTTGCGCTCCTCATCCCCCACGCGGATGTGGATGTAGTCGCCCGTCTCCACCATCTGGCGCGTGGCCTGGGAGAAGCGGCTCTCATCGCGGTCCGTCGCCGGGGTCACGAAGAAGCCGGGCAGGAAGAGTGCCAGGCAGAGCAGCACCAGCGCGAGGCGCGGCCAGGCCTGGGCACGGGCGCCGATGCCGCTGATCCAGCGGTCCATGCGGGGGAGGAAGGTGGTCATCTCGGCGCGCGTCTAGCACGGGGGGGCGGGCACGGCCATAAAGCGGGGGATGAGCATCTCTCCAGCCCGCCGCGTCGCCGACAGCCTTCTCGATTCCGTGCTGGAGCAGCACCGCGCGCTGGAGGAGGCGCTGGACGGCATCCCGGCCAGCATCGAGCCGCGGGACAAGGCGGCCGGCCACCGCATCGCCGCCGCCGTGCTGCGCCGGCTGGGCAGCCTGGATGCGGTGATGGAGCCCTTCCTGCGCCGCCAGCCCCCTGCCCCGGCCCTGCGCGCGCTGCGCATCGGCGCCGCCGAATTGCTGCTGCTGGGCACGCCGCCGCATGCCGCCGTCTCGGCCGCCGTCTCCCTCGTGCCGCGCCCATTGGCCGGCCTGGTGAACGCCGTGCTGCGCCGCGTGGCCGAGCATGGCCCGGCCGCGCTGGAAGAGCTGGATGCCGAGCGGCTGGACACGCCCAATTGGCTCTGGGCCTCCTGGCATGCCGCGCATGGATCGGCCGTGCGCGCCATCGCCGCCGCGCACCGGCAGGAGGCGCCGCTCGACCTCTCGCTCAAGCCCGGGGCGACACCGCCCGAGGGGGCCACGCTGCTGCCGACCGGCACGGCGCGGATGCCGGCCGGCACGCGCATCACGGAACTCCCCGGCTTCGCGGCGGGCGAGCTCTGGGCGCAGGACGCCGCGGCCGCCCTGCCCGCGCGGCTGCTGGCGGTGAAGCCGGGCGAGCTGGTGGCGGATCTTTGCGCGGCCCCGGGCGGCAAGACCGCGCAGTTGGCCGCCGCCGGCGCGCGCGTGGTGGCGGTGGAGCGCGAGGCGTCGCGCATGCCGCGCCTGCGCGAGAACATGGCCCGGCTGAAGCTCACGCCCGATCTCGTGAACAGCGATGTCATCGGCTGGAAGCCCGAGGCGGCCTTCGACGCCATCCTGCTGGATGCGCCCTGCACCGCGACGGGCACCATCCGCCGCCATCCGGACGTGCCCTACCTCAAGCGCTCCAAGGATGTGGCGGTGCTGGCGGCGCAGCAGCGCAACCTGCTGGTGGCGGCGTGCAAGCTGCTCAAGCACGGCGGGCGCATCGTCTTCGCCACCTGCTCGCTCCAGGCCGAGGAAGGCGAGGCGCATCTGGGGCACATCCCCGAGGGGATGCGGCTCGACCCGATCCGCAACGAGGAACTGCCCGGCATCGGCGCCGCCGGGCCGGGCTATCTGCGGACGCGGCCCGACCAGGGCATGGACGGGTTCTTCGCCATGCGCCTGGTGCGCGGGTAGTCCGCGTCAGGCCGGGCGCGGCCCGTTCAGCCGGAGCATCGTGTAGTTCAGCCAGCCGGCGAAGCTCACCCAGGCGATATAGGGGATCATCAGCGCCATGCCCCAGGGGCTGATGGGCGCGAAGGCGAAGATGCAGGCGAGGATGGCGAACCACAGCGCGATCAGCTCATAGAGTGCCAGGTCAGGCCGCTTCAGGCCGAAGAAAAGGGCGGACCAGGCGAAGTTCAGCACCAGTTGCAGCCCGTAGAGCCACATGGCGAGGCCGAAGCCCGCCTGCCGCCAGACGAGCCAGCCCGCCACCGCGATCATGATGAAGAGCACGCCCCAGGCCGGGCCGAAGAGCCAGTTGGGCGGGTTCCACCAGGGCTTTTTCAGCCGCTCATACCATTCGCCCGGGGAGAAGATGGCGCCCGAGGCCGCTGTGGCGAAGCAGGCCAGGAAAAACCCCCCGAGGGGCAGCCATTCAGACATTCTCAGCCCTCTTCGAAACCCACGGCCACGGCCTCGGCGCATTGCAGCGCCTGCACCGTCTCCGCCACGTCATGCACGCGCAGGATATGGGCGCCTTGCGCCGCCGCCGCCAGGGCGATGCCGAGACTGCCAGGCATACGCTGCCCGGCCTCCGCCACGCCGGTGATGCGGCCGATGAAGGATTTGCGCGAGGCGCCGACCAGGATGGTGCAACCCAGATTGGCGAAAAGCGGCAGCCGCGCGATGAGGGCGAGATTGTCCTCCACGCGCTTGCCGAAGCCGAGGCCCGGGTCCACGCAGATGCGCCCGCGCGGAATGCCCAGCGCCTCCAGCGTCGCCACACGCCCCTCCAGGAAGCGCGCGACTTCCAGCGCCGCATCCTCGTAGCGCACCTCCTTCTGCATGGTGCGCGGATCGAGCGTGCGCATATGCATGAGGATCACGGGGCAGCGCGCCTGGGCGATGACGCGGACCGCCTCGGGATCGTGCCGCAGCGCGCTCACATCGTTCACGATCTCCGCACCCGCTTCCAGCGCCGCCGCCATGCTCCGCGCGTGGCGCGTGTCCACGCTGACGGGCGCGGCCTTGGCCAGCGCGCGGATGACGGGGAGGATGCGCGCCTGCTCCTCCTCCGGCGTCACCGGCGCGGCATCGGGCCGCGTGCTCTCGCCGCCGACATCGAGGATGTCGGCGCCCGCTTCCAGCATGGCGTGGCCCTGGGCGATGGCGGCGTCATGCGCAGCCCCCAGCCCATCGCCCGAGAAGCTGTCCGGCGTGCAGTTCACGATGCCCATGACGAGCGGCCGCGCACGATGGCGCTCGATGCCGGCGAAGGGCGGCAGCGGGCGGGTCAGCCGCTCCAGCGCCGGGTGGTCGTCGGGCGGCACAAGCACGGTGCCGGCCGGCTCCCGCACCAGCGTGAAGGCAAAGGGCCCGCCCTGCAGTGGCAGGGCGAGCCCATCGCGCAGCGCGGCGAAGGCCGCGGGGCCCTGCAACAGGCCCAGCGGCTCCAGCCATTCGGTGGACATCACCCCGCCGGTTGCGGGTTCAGCCCGCCGCCGGTGTCGGGGCGCGGGTTGCGGCCCGCGCTCGGCACACTGCCACGCCCGGCCGAGGTCGGCTCGTCGGGGCGGTTGCGCACCACCGGCTCGCCGCGCAGGACGGTGCGGATCTCGTCGCCCGAAAGCGTCTCGTATTCCAGCAGGCCCTTGGCCAGGCGCTCCAGTTCCTCGCGGTTTTCCGTGAGGATATGCGTGGCGCGGGCATAGGCGCGGTCGATGATGCCGCGGATTTCGCTGTCGATGATCCGCGCGGTTTCTTCCGAGAGGTTCTTCGACTGCGTGACGGAATGGCCGAGGAAGACCTCCTGGCTGTTCTCGCCATAGGCGACCATGCCGAGCTTGTCCGACATGCCCCATTCGGTGACCATCATGCGGGCCATGTTGGTGGCCATCTTGATGTCGCCCGAGGCGCCGTTGCTCACCTTGTCCGCGCCGAAGACGATCTCCTCGGCGACGCGGCCGCCCATCGCCATGGCGAGCTCGGCCGTCATCTTGGACTTGTGCTTGGAGTAGCGGTCGCCGGCCGGCAGGCTCATCACCAGGCCCAGCGCGCGGCCGCGCGGGATGATGGTGGCCTTGTGGACGGGGTCGCATTCCGGCTCGTGCATCGCCACCAGCGCGTGGCCCGCCTCGTGATAGGCGGTCATCTTCTTCTCATCCTCGGACATGACGAGGCTGCGGCGCTCCGCACCCATCATCACCTTGTCCTTCGCGGCCTCGAACTCGGCCATGCCGACGGTGCGGCGGCTGGTGCGGGCGGCCAGCAGCGCGGCCTCATTCACCAGGTTGGCGAGGTCAGCGCCGGAGAAGCCGGGCGTGCCACGGGCGATGGTCTTGGGGTCCACGTCGGAAGCGAGCGGCACCTTGCGCATGTGCACGCGCAGGATCTTCTCGCGCCCGTTCACGTCCGGGTTCGGCACCACCACCTGGCGGTCGAAGCGGCCGGGGCGGAGCAGCGCGGGGTCCAGCACGTCCGGCCGGTTGGTAGCCGCGATGATGATGACGCCTTCGTTGCTCTCGAAGCCGTCCATCTCGACCAGCATCTGGTTCAGCGTCTGCTCGCGCTCGTCATTGCCGCCGCCGAGGCCGGCGCCGCGATGGCGGCCCACCGCGTCGATTTCGTCGATGAAGATCAGGCAGGGCGCGTTCTTCTTGCCCTGCTCGAACATGTCACGCACGCGGGAGGCACCCACGCCCACGAACATCTCGACGAAGTCGGAGCCCGAGATGGTGAAGAAGGGCACATTCGCCTCGCCCGCGATGGAGCGCGCCAGCAGCGTCTTGCCGGTGCCGGGCGGGCCCACCAGCAGAACGCCCTTGGGGATCTTGCCGCCGAGCTTCTGGAACTTCGCGGGGTCCCGCAGGAAGTCCACGATCTCCTCGAGTTCCGCCTTGGCTTCGTCGATGCCGGCCACGTCCTCGAAGGTCACGCGGCCATGCTTTTCGGTCAGCAGCTTGGCCTTGGACTTGCCGAAGCCCATGGCACGACCGCCGCCGCCCTGCATCTGGCGCATGAAGAAGATCCAGACGCCGATCAGCAGCAGCATCGGGAACCAGCTGATCAGGATCTGGAAGAGCGGATTGACCTCGCTTTCCTCGGGCCGCGCCACCACGCGCACGCCCTTGTCGGTCAGCTTGGAGATCATCGCCGGGTCTTCCGGCGTGAAGGTGGTGAAGCTGCGCCCATCGGTCAGCTGGCCGGAGACGGTGCGGCCCTGGATCACCACATCCCGCACATGGCCCGCGTTCACCTCATTGAGGAAGTCGCTATAGGCCACCTGCATCTGGGCGCGGCTGCTCGGGCCCGAGGGCTGGAACAGGTTGAACAGCGCCACCAGCAGCAGCGCGACGATCACCCACAAGGCCAGGTTGCGGCCGAAATTGCTCACGTGTCGCATTCCCCTTCGCCGGGCTCAGATCCGGCATATGGTGAACATGGTGTCGGCGCCCCCCGAGAGAATGCCCGGGGGCCATGAAAATCACCGGAAGGGTGAGATTCGGTGACGGGCCCGGCGAGCGGCGCGAAGTAGACTGGCTCGAAAAGTGCTGATCCGTGCGCATGGTAGGCCAGATGCGGCACAAGGGCCAGCATTCCATCGCCCTCGCGCCAGAGGGCGGGCAAGGCCGCGAGGGCGGATGCGGGCAGATGCCGGAAGCGGGGGCGGAACCGAGCCGCCTCCGTGCCAAGGGGGCGCAGCGCGAAGCCGGGCGGAGGGGGCGGGCAGCGGAACCGGCCATCCCAGAGCCCGGTTGCCGCATCCCGGCCGCCCGTCGCAGCCTCGCGGACGAGCCAGCGCCCCCCAGACAGCCAACGGGCCCCCCCCAAGGTGCCGGAACCGCGCATGAGCATGGCGGCTACCGCCCTCTCGGGAGGCGCATAGGCAGCCCCGCCGATGGCACGGATCAACGCGGTCATGACGCGACGGGCGACGCGGTCCCGCCCCAGCGCGGCGCGGTCGATCTCCGCGCAACCCTCAGGCAAGAGCCGGACGGAGGCGACCAGCCGCCTGGCCTCTTCCCCGGCATGGCGGGCACGGCGGCGGACGAAGGCCGTGGCATCGAGCGGCCCGGGCGCCGCTTCACGCAGACGAGCGCGGGCGAAACGGGGATTGTCGTTGGAGGGATCCTGCACCGGCGTCACACCCCAGTCCGCCAGAGTCGCAGCGAGGCGCGCCTTGGGCTCGCCGAGCAGCGGGCGGAGGATCAGTGCCTCGGCGGCCACCGTCACGGGCGCCATGCCGGCCAGGCCGCGGGCGGTGCTGCCTCGGAGCGCCCGGAACAGGATCGTTTCCGCCTGGTCCTCGGCGTGGTGGGCAAGCAGGAGGTGCGGCGCCCCCGCCCCGGCACAGGCGGCGAGGAGGGCGGAGCGGCGGGCGGCGCGGGCGCGTTCCTGCAGGCGGGGTCCGGGTGGCAGCGCCAGTGGGATGATGCTGGTCGCGATGCCCCGCGCGGTGAGGGCCATGGCGGTGGCTTCGGCCTCTGCCGCCGATTCCGGCCGGAGCCCATGGTCGACGATCAGGGCGAGAAGGGCGACGCCGCGCTGGCGCGCCCAACGATCAGCGAGCCGCGTCAGGGCCAGGCTGTCCGGCCCACCCGAACATCCGACGGCAATCAAACCAGCGAAGGGCCCCAACGGGGACATGAGCGCTGCGAATTCAGAGTCGGAGATGCAAGAACCTGAGGTTCTTGCAGGTGCCGAGGGGCGGAGCCCCTCCGCCGGCGCTAGCGGCACTGCCCCCGCTGCCGCGCCGCATTGGCGCGCTCAGCCATCGGTCCCGAGAGATTCGGGAACTGGCTGCGCAGGTCGTTCAGCGTGTCGCAGGCCTCGCGGCGGTTGCCCAGGCCCTGGAAGGCGCCGGCCAGGCCGATCAGCGCCTCGGGCGCACGGGGGCCGGTGCGGGCGCGGGTATAGGCCTCGTTGAAGGCGATCGCCGCATTGCCGAAGTCGCGCTTGCCCAGCAGCGCATCGCCGAGCAGCATCTGGCCGGCCACGGTGGCGGCGCCGGAGCGGCCGGCAAGAGCCTCGCGCGCCGCGGCCTCGGCGGCGGCGAAGTCACGCCGGCCGAGGGCGGCCTGGCCATCGGCCAATGCGCGCTCGGGCGTGCGGGGCGCAGCACCGCCGGTGCTGGTGGTTGGCGGCCCGGCAGGCGCCGCCGGGCGCGACGGCGCGGCAGGCGCAGCGCCCCCGCCGCCGCCCTGGCTCAGGCGGAAATCCATATCCCCGCGCAGCTTCTCGATATCCTCGGCGAGGCGGCGGTTCTGGTTCTCCAACACGTCCACGCGGCCGCGCTGGCGGCGGACTTCCTCCTCCAACGTGTTCACGCGGTCGAGCAACTGGCCCACCAGCTCTCCACCGCCAGAACCGCCCCGGGCGACCGGCGCGGGAGCCGATCCGCCACGGCTGCGCAACTGCTCCATCTCCTGCCGCAATTGCAGGATCTGGTTCTGGAGCGCGATGCCTTCGCGGCTGTCCATCTGCGCGAGCGCCGGGCCGGCGAGGGCCAAAGCGCCCGCGACCAGGCCCGCCGCGAGGAAGCGCAGCTGCGACCCGCCCTCAGCCGGAAATGCCGACACGGCCCCTCACCCGATCAGCGGACGACGGTGACGGCGCGGCGGTTCTGCGCCCAGGCCTGCTCGTTGGAGCCGAGCGCCTCAGGGCGGTCCTTGCCGTAGCTGATGGTCGTGATGCGGGTGCCGGCCACGCCGCCCGCCACCAGGACGTCACGCGCCGCATTGGCGCGGCGCTGGCCGAGGGCGAGGTTGTACTCGCGCGTGCCGCGCTCGTCCGTGTGGCCCTCGACCATCACCTGCACGGCCGGGTACTGGCCCATCCAGCGGGCCTGACGCTCGAGCACCGGGCGCTGGTCGGCGCGGATATTGCTGCGATCGGTGTCGAACAGCACGCGGTCGCCGACATTCGCCACCAGGTCCTCCTGGCTGCCGGGGCGGATCTGCCCCGCGCCGGCGCCCGCACCGCCGGTGTTGGCGCTGTCATTGTCCGACGAGCAGGCGACGAGCAGGCCCGCGGCCGCAATCGCGGCAAGGAGGGATTTCGTGGCGGCCATGGTCATCTCCTTCGATGGCTCCGAGAGGCTGGCGCCCAGGCTCCGCCTGCGGCGGAGCGCGCCAGCCATCAAATGATGAGCGAGTCCCCTACCGTCGCCACATGGCGCAATCAAGGCGAAAGCTGCGCAATGACCGCATGGTCACACTCCGTGACAGGGCAACTGCGCCAGCGGGTCAACTGATCAGCGGTGACCAGCTCGGATCTGTCGCATCGGTCGGCGTCACGATCTGCCGCTCGTTGAAGCCCGCGATGTCGATCGAGGAGAGGCGCGCGGAATAGCCCGCACCGCGCTGATCGCGGGATGCGCTCTCGCGATAGAACATGATGACGCGGCCATTGGGCGCGAAGGTCGGCCCTTCCATCGCCCAGCCCTCGGAGAGGATGCGCTCGCCCGAGCCGTCGGGCCGCATCACGCCGATCGCGAATTGCCCGCGCGAAATGCGGGTGAAGGCGATGAGGTCGCCGCGCGGCGACCAGACGGGCGTGGCGTAGCGGCCATTGCCGAAGGAGATGCGCCGCGCGCCGCCGCCATTCGCATCCATGACGTAGAGCTGCTGGTCGCCGCCGCGGTCCGAGTTGAAGACGATCTGCGTGCCATCCGGCGAAAAGCAGGGCGAGACGTCGAGACCCGGCGAGTTGGTGAGCTGCCGCTCGCGCCGCGAGGCGAGGTCCACCACGAAGATGTTGGCATCGCCGCCCCGGATGGCGGAGAGCACGACGCTGCGCCCATCGGGCGAGAAGCGCGGGCTCAGCGTCATGCCGCCGAAATTGCCCAGCACCTCCTGCCGGCCGCTCCCCAGGCTGAAGAGATACACGCGCGGCTCGTTGCGCTGATAGGACATGAAGGCGATCTGCGTCGCGTTCGGGTGGAAGCGCGGCGTCAGCGCCTGGAACTGGCCATCCGTCAGGAAGCGGTTGTTCTCGCCATCCTGGTCCATGATCGCGAGGCGCCGGGTGCGTCGGTCACGCGGACCCGTTTCGGCGATATAGGCGATGCGGGTGTTGAAATAGCCGTTCTCGCCCAGCATCCGCTTGTAGATGTCGTCCGAGATGATGTGCGCGATCTGCCGCCAGTTGGAGAGGCTGGCATTATAGGCGGTGCCCAGCGCCTGCTGTTCGGGCAGGATGTCCCAGAGGCGGAATTCGACGCGCAGCCGGTCGCCGCTCGCATCCACGCGGCCGGTGACGAGGCCGACGGCGCCGATCACGCGCCAGTCCTGGAAGCGGGGCGTGGCCGCCGCCGCCTCGGGCGACTGGATGAAGGCCGCGCGCTCGACCGGGCGGAACAGGCCGGAATTGCGCAGGTTGTTGGTGATGACCTGGGCGATCTGCGCGCCGAGGCGCGCGCCCTCGCTGCCCGTGCCCGCCATGTTGGGGATGGCGATGGGGATGGGCTCGGTGCGGGCGCGGGTGATGTCCACGATGGTGGGCTGCCCCGACTGGCCGCTGGCCGGCCAGGGCGTGGCGAAAATGCCCGGCGCCACGAGGCCGGCAGCCAGAAACGAACGGCGGTTGATCGTGCTCATGTGCGGCCTACTCCAAACCTCAGGCTCTTCTGCCCGATTCTGGGCCAAAGGTGAATCTCTCCCTGTGCGGACCCGGCATGATCGGCAGGGCCGATGGCCAGGATCGGGCCGGCACGATTGAAGAGCTTCCCAAGCGGGGGCAACCTGCGCGCCGACAGGAGATGCCCCATGAAGAAGATCCTCGCCCTCGCCGTTCTCGCCACCCTCCCTGCCCTGGCCGCGACCCAGGCCCAGGCGCAGACGACCTGGACGGGCACCAATCTCGCGATCGCCGGCAACCGCAGCAATGGCTGCGACCTGCGCGTCGTGGAGGTTTCGCATTCCGGGAGCACGCTGAACTCGATCCGCTTCGGCATTGTGAACCGGGGCGCCTCCCCGGTGCGCGCCACAGCGGAAGTGACGCTGAGCGGCAACAATCAACGCAAGACAGGGACCATCAGCGGACTCATCGCCGCTGGGCAGGTGGCGACCTTGGCCGGATTCTACCCCTTCGGCGGCTCGCTGGCCGGTTCGACCATGCAGATCCGCTTCCTTGGCTGCACGGCGGCCTGAGGCCGCTCAGCGCAGGCCCAACTCGCGCGGGTTGAAGCGGAACACCGTGTTGCGCAGCGCGTCCAGCCGCTCGCGCGGCAGGGGCAGCGGGTTGCAGCGCGGGTCGAGCAGGGCGCGGCGCGCCGCCTCGAAGACCATGCGGGCGCGGGGCTCGGTCGGCGCCGCGCCATTGGGCGTCACCTGACGCACCACGCCGGCGGCATCCGTCACCACGCGCAACTCCACGATGATGTTCTGGATGTTGGGCGCCCCGGCATCCACCGCCCAGCATTCGCCGATCTTGTCGGCGAGGCCGGCGCGCTCGGCCGCCGTCAGGTTGGCCGCCCCCTGCGGCGCGCCACCACCCTGCTGGGGCGAGCCAGGTGCCGGGTTGGCGCGCGCCGTGGGCGGCTGTTGCTGCTGCTGTTGCTGGCGCAGCCGCTCCAGCGTGTTCAGCACGGATTGGCTGCGCTCCTCCGGCCGCTGCACGGGCGGCGTCTGGCCGGTGCCGGGGGTGCGCGCGGGCTCGGGCGGCGGCGGCATGGGCGGCGGCGGCAGCGGCAAGGGCGGCGTGGGGCGCGCGGGCGTGGGCGGCGGCGGCGTGGGGCTCGGCGGTGTCGGCGCCTGGGCCTGCTGCTGCGGGCGCGGCGGTGCCGGCACGGGCGAGGGCGCAGGCTCGGGCGGCGGGGTCGCGGGCGCGGGGCGCGCAGCCTGGCTCGGCGGTGTCGGCGTCGGCGCCGGGG
>NZ_JAHRCU010000022.1 GCF_019083995.1 Roseococcus sp. SDR | reverse complement strand
GCCCGCCCCCGCCCCAGTGGCGCGCAGCGCGCCCGTCCTGGTGGTGGCCGCGCCGCCGCCCCCGCTGCCGCCTCCCGCACCGCCTGTCGCCAGCATGCCGCAGGCCGTCGCGCCTGCGCCGTTGGAGGCGCCGGCCCCTGCGCCGTCCGTGGTGGATGTGCCGTCGCCGCCCGCACAGGCCCTGGCGCCGGCCGCGGCCTCGGTCCTGGAGGGCATCGACTGGTCGGTCCTCACGCGCCCGGCCCAGCGTTCGGCGCCGCCGGCCGCTCCGGTGGCCGCACCGCCGCCCGCGCCGGCCGAGCCAGAACTTCCGCCGCCGCCCGCCGCCGCCGCGCCGCTTTCCGTGCGGCCCGAGGCACATGTGCCGCCGCCAACGCCCGCCCCGGCTCCGCTGCCGGCCCCTGTGGCCCTCGCCGAACCGCCGCCCTCCCTCCCCGCGGCGCCGGACCTCTCCCTGTTCGCGCAGGCCGCGGCCGCCATGCCGGCGCTGGAGCCCGTGTCGTTCGCTCCGGCCATGGCCGAGCCGCCGCGTCCGGCCAGCCCGCCCCCCGCCTTTGCGGCGCCACTATCGTCCGCTCCCTTGGCGCCCGCTCCCTTGGCGCCCGCTCCCTTGGCGCCGGCTCCCGCGGCTCCCTTGGCGCCCGTCTTCGCGGCTCCGCCGCCGCCCGCTGCTGCAGCGCCCCCGCCGCCCGCCTTTTCGGCGCCCCTGCCGGTCGTGCCGCCCGCGCCCTCCGGCGCCCCGCTGGCCGAATTCGCGATCTTCAGCGGCCTCGCCGCCCCGCGTGACGCCGCGCCGCCCGGGCCGCCCGCGCCGGCGGGCAGCACGCTCAGCCGGCTGAAGCACGTCGTCGCCTATCCCGGCGTTGCCGGCCTGCCTGAACCCGTTTCTGGCCGCGCCGTCCAGGAGGCGGCGCATCGGCCCGGAAGCAACGCCATCCCGGCCTCGGCCGTGACAGTTCCCCTGGGGGAGGTTATGCGTCGCGTTGCGGCGGGCGGCCCGCCTGCTGCATCCCCCTTTGACACGTTCCGCGCCGCCCTGCGGGCGCCGTCAAGCTACTAGGCCGCCGGAGGCTCCATGCCCCTCATTTGCTTCGCATCCCCCAAGGGCGGTGTCGGAAAGACCACGCTGGCCGCCAATGTCGCCGATGCCATGCGGCGCCAGGGTCGCCGCGTCCTGGTCATGGATTTCGACCCGCAGAATACGCTCCGCCTGCATTTCGGCGTCCCGCTGAGCGACATCGCCGGCTTCATGACCGAGTTGCCGAAGCGCCCCGACTGGCGCGAAATGGTGCGACAGACCGCCTCGGGCGTGATGCTTCTGCCCCATGGCTCGATCGATATCCGCGGCGCTCTCGGCCTCGCCCACGCGCTGGAGCGTGACCCCGAGCTCCTGGCCGCCCCGCTGCGCGCCATCCTGGCCGATCCGAGCCTTCTGGTGATCGCGGACACGCCCCCCGGCGCCTCCCACGCGCTCAGCATCCTCGCCCCCATGGCCTCCATGGTCTGTGCCGTGCTGCTGGCCGATGCGACGAGCGCCGCGCTGGTGCCCGACATCGACAGCGGGCGCTTCCTGGGCGCGGGCACGATGGCGGCACTCTTCGCGGGCCGGCTGCGCGTCGTGCTGAACGGCGTGGACCCCAACACCCGCCTCTCCCGCGCCGCGGCCGAGACGGTCGCCCGCCACCTTGGTCCCCGCCTGCTGGGCGCCATCTGCCGCGAGGAGATCGTGGCCGAGGCGCTCGCCGCGCAACGCCTCGTGCTCGACCTGGCGCCGAACAGCCAGGCGGCCGAAGACCTGCGCGAGATCGCGCGCGGCATCGAGGCGGCCCTGCCGCCGGTGCCCGAACCCTTCAGCCCGGGCTGGGGCGCGCGATGAGCGAAGTCGCCGCCCGGAAGGAGTGGCTGGCCCGGCTTCCGCTGATGCGGAACAAGTGGTTCGGCTGGCTGATCGTCACTCTGGGCGCGATTCTCTCGCTCACCATCATCACCGTGCCGATGTCGGCCGAGCAGCAGGTCGTCTTCGCGCTCGGCTGCCTCTTCCTGTTCCTTGTGCTCAACCGCATCCAGGGCCGCACGATCACGCTGATGCTGATCGTGCTCTCGCTGCTGGTCTCGCTCCGCTACATCTTCTGGCGGCTGACCGAGACGCTGGACTTCAGCACCTTCCTGCAGAGCTTCCTTGGCGTCGGCCTGCTGATGGCCGAGGTCTACGCCATCATCGCGCTCGTCCTCGCCTATTTCCAGACGCTCTGGCCGCTCGACCGCAAGCCGGCGCCGCTGCCCGCCAATCCGGACGACTGGCCCTCGGTGGATGTCTTCATCCCGAGCTACAACGAGCCGCTCGACGTGGTCCGTCCCACCGTCTTCGCGGCGCTCGCGCTCGACTGGCCGTCGGACAAGCTGAACGTCTACCTGCTCGATGACGGCCGGCGCGAGGATTTCCGCCGCTTCGCCGAGGAAGTCGGCTGCAACTACATCATCCGCCCCGACAACAAGGGCGCCAAGGCCGGCAACATCAACCACGCGCTGGCGCAGACCAGCTCGGAATACGTCGTCATCTTCGACTGCGACCACGTGGCGACGCGCGGCTTCCTCCAGCTCAGCCTGGGCTGGATGCTGCGCGACCAGGGCCTCGCCATGGTGCAGACGCCGCACTACTTCTACTCGCCCGACCCCTTCGAGCGGAACCTCGCCGCCGGCCAGCGCGTGCCGAATGAGGGCCTGCTCTTCTACGGCCTGATCCAGCAGGGCAACGACTTCTGGGGCGCCACCTTCTTCTGCGGCTCCTGCGCCGTCATCCGGCGCACGGCGCTGGAATCGGTGGGCGGCGTGCCGACCGAGACGGTGACCGAGGACTGCCACTGCTCGCTGCGCATGCAGAAGAAGGGCTGGCGCACCGCCTATCTGCGCATTCCCCTGGCCGCCGGCCTCGCCACTGAACGCCTCATGCTGCACATCGGCCAGCGCATGCGCTGGGGCCGCGGCATGATTCAGATTTTGCGCGTGGAGAATCCGCTTTTTGCGCGTGGCCTGAACCTCGGCCAGCGCCTTTGTTACTTCAACGCGATGTTCCACTTCCTGTTTCCGCTGCCGCGCTTCGTGTTCCTGACGGCGCCGCTGGCCTTCCTCATCTTCGGCGAGAGCATCATCGCCGCCTCTCCGCTTGCCATCGTGGCCTATGCCGGCCCGCACATCGTCCTCTCGGTCACGACGAACTCGCGCATCCAGAAGACCGTCCGCCACTCCTTCTGGTCCGAGATCTACGAGACGGTGCTGACCGTCTACCTCCTGCCGGTCACGCTCTCGACGCTGCTCGACCCCAAGCGCGGCCGTTTCAACGTGACCGACAAGGGCGGCACGCTGGAGGAAGGCTATTTCGACCTGCGCGCCGTGGGCCCCAACATGTTCCTCGCCGTGGCGCTGCTGATCGGCCTGCTGCTGGGCATCTACGGCCTTGCGGCCAATGCCCCGCAGACCCTGGAATTCCAGGCCTTCGCGCTCAACGTGATCTGGGGGACCTTCTGCCTCATCGCGGTGCTGGCCGGCCTCGCCGTGGGCCGCGAGCGGCGTCAGGTGCGCTCCCGAGCCCGTGTCTCGGCCGAGGTTGAGGCCGCCGTGCTGCTGGCCGATGGCCGCCGCGTCGAGGGCATGTCGGAGGATCTCTCGCTCGGCGGCGCGGCCCTGCGCATGCCCGCGCCGGAGAACATGGGCGAGGACAACCTCGTCATGGTGGAGCTGGATGCCGGCTCGCAACGCGTGACCGTTCCGGCAGAGGTCTTGCGCTGGCAAGACGATCGTCTCAATTTGCGCTTCCTGCCCCAGGACATGCAGGATGAAGGCAGTATTGTGATCGCGACCTTGTGTCGGGCCGATGCCTGGGTGGACTGGGACTCTATCCGCGAGGATCGCCCTCTTCGCTCGCTGAAGGAAGTGCTTGTGTCGATTGGTGGTCTCTTCGCCGGCGGTTCGCAGTTCAGCTTCCGCAAGCGAACCCCGGCAGGGCGTTCGATCCAGGTGCCCGACACCATGCCCGATCTCAACCAGGCCAAGGCCGGCGAGGTGACGGCACAGGCGGCGGTGAAGCGCGCGGGGCTTGTCCGCCCCTCGATTCCCGCCGCGGTCGCGCTGGGCCTGCTGCTCGCCTCGGGCGCCGCCTCCGCGCAGACGCGCGGGCCGCAGCCCCCCGCGCTCTCGCCGCCGCCGCTCTCGGCCCCTCCCGCGCTCTCCCCGCCCCCCGGCCTGACGCCGCCGCCGGCCCTGCCATCGGCAGTGGGCGGCCCACCCGGCGGCTTGCCGAGCTTCGCCGCCCCGGCCGAGCCGCCCGGCGGTATTGGCGCCAACCCGCTGATGGCGACGCCCGGCCAGGACGCGCCCGGCACCCGCACCGAAACCCGCACCCTGCGCCAGCTTGGCCTGCGCGGGCCGATGCAGATGCGCGGCGTCTCGGACCTGCAGGGCCTCCTCTTCGGCGTGCGCGGCGATGAGGTGGTGACCTCCGCCCGCCTGACGCTGCAGGGCGCGACCTCGCCCGCGCTCATCCCCGAGCTGAGCCAGATCGCCTTCACGCTGAACGAGCAGTTCATCGGCACCATCCAGCCCGACCGTGCCCGCCCGGCCTTCGGCCCGCTGGAATTTCCGATCAACCCCTTCTTCTTCGCGGATGTGAACCGGCTGAACTTCCGCTTCACCGGCCGCTACGCCATCGAGTGCAACGACCCGCTCTCCGGTCTGCTCTGGAGCACGATCTCCGACAATTCCACCATTTCGCTGCGGCTTGAGCGCCTGCCCATCACGCGTGACCTGGCCCGCCTGCCCGAGCCCTTCTTCGACCCGCGCCAGCTGCGCGAGCCCCTGGTGCTGCCCTTCATCCTGCCGGATGTGGCGAGCAACGAAGCGCTGCGCGCCGCCGCCATCGTCTCCTCCTGGTTCGCGGTGCAGGCCGATTACCGCGGTTCGAGCTTCCCGGTCGGCAATGTGCTCCCGCCGCGCGGCAATGCGGTGGTGATCTCGGCCAGCCTCGACTCCATCCCGGGCCTGATCATGCCGCGGCTGGAGGGTCCGACGCTGGCCATCCTGCCCAACCCGAATGATCCGCTGGGCCTGCTGCTGGTCGTCGCCGGCCGCAACGGGCAGGAGGCGGTGGCCGCCGCCACCGCGCTCGGCGTGGGCCGCGAGGCGCTGAGCGGCGAACTCGCGACCATCCAGGCGCAGGACATTCCGCCGCGCCAGCCCTATGACGCGCCGCGCTGGGTGCGGGTGGACCGCCCGCTGCGCTTCGGCGAGATCATGGACCCGTCGGAGCTGCAGGCCTTCGGCTACGTACCGGGCCCCATCGCCGTGCCCTTCCGCACCGCGCCCGATCTCTACACCGCGCGCGACCGCGCCCTCTCGGCGCAGATCCGCTTCCGCGCGCCGCCCGGCCCGATCATGGATGTCGCCGTCTCGCGCCTCGACGTGGCGCTGAACGACATCTATCTGCGCTCCGCCCCGCTCCGGCAGGCCGAGCTGAGCTGGCCGTTCAACTGGATCCAGCGCCAGGTGAGCCAGTCGGAGACGGACGACGTGCAGATCGGACTCCCCAGCTACATGCTCTTCGGGCAGAACGAGCTGCAGCTGCGCTTCGACATGCGCCCGCTGCACCGGGGCGACTGCATCGCGGTGCCGGGTGACATCCGCGCCTCGGTGGACCCCGACAGCACGATCGACCTCTCCGGCGCCTATCGCTTCACGACGCTGCCGAACCTCGCCTTCTTCACCTCCTCGGGCTTTCCCTTCACCAAGTTCGCGGATCTCTCGCAGACGGCCGTGGTCCTGCCTGAGCGCCCCTCCCAGGCGGAGCTGGAATCCTTTCTCACCATCCTCGGCCGCATCGCGGCGCTGGTCGGCTATCCGCCCGTGAACCTGCAGGTGGTGCGGCCGGACGGGCTGCAATCCGTCGCCAGCAAGGACCTGCTCGTCATCGGCACGCTGGGCCGGCAACCCGCCCTGCAGGCCCTGCTGCGCGATGGGCCGCTCCAGCAGGAAGGCAACCGCCTCACCGTCCGGCTGAACGACGCCTTCGGTGATTTCCGTAACCTCTTCGGCGGCGAGCGCCGGGGTGAGCTGGAGCGCGTCTCCGCGCTGCTCGCCAACCCGGGCGAGTCGCTGGGCGCCCTGCTCGGCTTCGAGAGCCCGCTGAGCTCGGGCCGCTCGGTCGTGGCGCTGACCGGCTCCTCCCCCGCCGGGCTCGAGGCGATGGTGACCGCGCTGCGCGACCCCGAGCAGGTGCCGCGCGTGCAGGGTGACACGGCTCTGCTGACCGGCGGCCGCATCCAGGCCTTCCGCGTCGGCTCCACCTACACCCATGGCAGCCTGCCGCCCTGGCTCTGGCCGGAGTATTTCATGAAGGACAACCCCTATGCGCTGCTGGGGATTTTCCTCCTGGTGCTGCTGCTGATCCCGGGGCCAATCTACTGGGCGTTGCGTCGCCGTGCGGCGCAGCGCCTGCGCGAGCGCTCGGTCTGAGGGCGCCGAGAGATGTCGAGAAGCAAGAAGCCGAAAGCGACGGGGGCGACTGCGATGCCGGAAGCGAACACCTGGATGATGACGCGCCGCGCCGGGCTGGCCGGTGCCTTGGCCCTGCCCTTGGCGAGCCCCTGGGCATCGCGCGAGGCCCAGGCCCAGCAGGGTGGCCTGGTCGAGGTCGGCACCAATGGCTGGCTGTTCCCGATCTGGGACCGCGTGAACCGGGTCGACATGGCCGCGGTGCGCAGTGCCGTGCAGACCGTCACGGAAACCATCGGCATCCTCCGGGCCGGTCGCATCCAGGTCGCGATCCTGCTGATCCCGTCGCGCAAGCGGATGATGCGGCAATACCTCCCGGCCGGCACCCAGATCGCGCCCGAGGCCGCCCAGCGCTTCACGCTGACGCTGTCGGAATGCACCCGCGCCGGCGCGGTCGTTCCCGACCTCGATGCCGTGTTCCGCGCGCAGATGCAGCGTGATCCGGCCCATCCGCTGTTCTTCAAGACCGACACGCACTGGACGCCCATGGGCGCCGAAGTCGCCGCGGTCGAGATGGCGCGCATGATGCGCGAGCGGATGCAGCTTCCGGCCAGCCCGCGCCCCGGGACCCGCCTGGGGGATCTCCGCCCCATGCAGCTCGCGGCGGGCGACCTCGTGCAGCACCTGCCCGCCGCGCAGCGCGGCGCCTACGGGCCCGAGCAATCGCTGGTGCGCCAGATCCTGCCGCCGGAAGGGGCGGGCGCGCTGATCGAGGATGACAGCTACGACACGGTGATCGTCGGCACCAGCAATGTGCAGCCCCGCTTCGGCTTCCAGCCGGTGCTGTCCAACCAGCTGGTCCGGCCGGTCGGCCTCTCCTGGAAGCCGAACAACCAGGGGACCTATTTCGCCCTGCTCGACTATCTGCGCAGTGACGCGTTCAAGCAGCAGCGGCCCCGCGCCCTGGTCTGGAACTTCCTGGAGCAGGACATGGTGAACACCAGCAACAACCCGACCTGGGGCACCGGGGCGATCGCGCCCGCCGAGTTCCTGAACCAGGTCCGGCGGGCCGTGGCATGATGCGCCGGCTCCTCGCCCTCGCGGCCACCCTCGCCACCAGCCTCGGCTTCTCCGGCGCGGCCTGGGCGCAGGCCCAGGTCTATGACCCCGTGCCGCCGCGCGGCTCGGCCTATGTGCGGCTGGTCAACGTGCTTCCGGGCGAGGTGACGGCGCGGCCCGATTTCCTGCCGCAGCAGCGCCTGGGCACCGCGCCGGCGCAGCGCGTCATGGCTTTCACGACGGTCGAGAACGTCGCCAACCGCCAGCTGCGCCTGGAATTCCAGGAAGGGCAGCGGCGCGGCCAGGCCAGCTTCCGCGTCGAGCCTGGCAGCTTCGTCACCGTGCTGCTCCATGCGACGGCGAATGGTGGCCTCGCCGCCACACCGGTCGTGGACTCGGCCGATTTCAACCGGGCCCGCGCCCGCCTCGCCTTCTACAACGCCATGCCCGATTGTCCGGCCGCCGGCGTGACGATCCAGCCCTCCGGCCCCGCCGTCTTCGAGGGCGTGCCGAGCCTCGGCACCCGGGCGCGCAGCGTGAACCCGGTGACGGCCGAGATCCGCAGCGCCTGCGGCGACCGCGCCAGTGCCCCCTTCGCCCTGGAAGGGCTGGAGGCGGGTGGCATGTACAGCATCTGGCTGATCAGCGGCACGCCGCAGCCCCAGGCCTTCGTGACCCGGGACACGACGGCGGTCTGGCGGCCGTGATGGAAGCGCGCGCATGCTGAGTCGCACGGAACGCCGGCGGCGCCGCTGGCCGCGGCGCGAGGCCGCAGGGCTTGCGGCCGGGCTCGTCCTGGCCGGGTTGCCGGCGGCCGCGCAGCAGCCACCCCAGCTCTCGCCGCCGCCGCCTGCGCTCTCCGCCCCGCCGCCGCTCACCCCGGCCGCCGGGCCGCTGCCGCTTTCGCCACCGCCCACGCTGTCGCCGCCTCCCACGCTCTCGGCCCCCGCCGCCGCCCCGCCGGGCGGGACGGAGGCCGCGGCCACCGGCAGCGACACCCGCATGTCGGGCGGCGCCGCCTCCACCAATCTGCTGGAGCAGGCCGCCTTCTGGCAGCAGCAGGGCCAGACCGAGCGCGCCCTGCAGACGATCGACCGCCTGCTCGCCGTCGAGCCCAACAATATCGAGGCGCTGGCGACGGCGGTGGAACTGGCCTCGCTCAGCAGCCAGCCGGAATCCGCCCGTCGCTACCTCACGCGCCTGCGCCGCCTCGCGCCCAATGACCCGCGCCTGGCCCGCGGCGAGGAACTGCTGCGCGTCACCGGCGAGGATTCGGAAGCCCTGGCCGCCGCCCGCCAGCTCGCCCGCAGCGGCCGGCCCGAGGAGGCGCTGACCCGCTACCGGCAATTGTTCCGCAACGGGCGCATTCCGCCCGCGCTGGCCTCGGAATACTTCCAGGTTCTCGGCGGCTCCTCCGAGGCGGGCTACCGCCAGGCGGTGCAGGAGCTGGGCCGGATGGTGCAGGCCCAGCCGAACGAGCCCGCGCTGGCCCTGACCTACGCGCAGCTGCTCACCTACCGCGAGGACACCCGCACCGAAGGCGTGGACCTGCTGCAGCAGCTCTACAACAACCGCGGCACGCGCGAGCCCGCGCGCCTCGCCTGGCGGCAGGCCCTGCTCTGGCTGGGTGATGACCCGGAATCCGCTGCCCGCATCCGCGCCTACCTCGCCCTGAACCCCAGCGACCGCGAGCTGGAGGCGAAGATTCGCGCCTCGGAAAGCGCGATCAGCCCGGGCGCCTCGGCCCGCCTGCTGGCCTGGGCCGCCATCGACGCCGGGCGGAATGCCGATGCCGAGCGGCAGTTCAACGCGGCCCTCGCCATCGATCCGAACGATCCGGAGTCCATCCTCGGCCTCGCCGTGCTGCGGAAGATCCAGAACCGGATGACCGAGGCGCAGAACCTGCGCGACCGGGCCATCGCCCTCGCGCCCGACCGGGCGGATGAATTCACCCGCGCGGTGGGCGACCTCACGCCCTGGAACACCGCCGGCCGTGGCGGCGGCGGCGGCATCGGGCCGCTCGGCCTCGCCTGGCGCGCGCTGGAGCGCGGCGACCTGGACCGTGCGGATTCGCTCGCCCGGCGCAGCTTGAACGCGCGCGGCGAGGCGCGCATGGAGAGCGAGCTGATCCTGGGCCAGGTGGCCATCCTCCGGCGCGACTTCGTGGCCGCCGAGATGCGGTTCCGCAACGCGCTGACGCTCCGGCCGCGCCAGCGCGACGCTCTGAACGGCCTCTACCTCGCGCTCGTCGGCCAGGACCGCATCGCGGAGGCCGAGGCCTTCCAGCGCGAGATGGGCCTGCCGGCAAACCAGAACGTGCTGGTCTCCCGCGCCTTCAACCTGCGCGACCGCGCCGCGCTGACCGACAATCCCGAGCAGTCGCTCGCGCTGCTGCGCCAGTCGCTTTCGATGGCGCCGAACAATCCCTGGATCATGCTCGACGCGATCCGCAAGCTGCGCAGCCTGGGCCAGACCGCGGAAGCGGCCGAGCTCACCGCCCGGCTGGAGCGCGACACCACCGCCGACGCCTCGACCGCGGCCGCGCTGGTGGCCCTCGACGAGGAGCGCTTCGGCGCCGTCGTCGCGCTGCTCGAGCGCATCCCGGTGCGCGTGCGCAACGCCGACATGAACCGCCTGCTGACGGCGAGCCGGCGCGAATTCGAGATTCGTCAGCTCGAACTCCAGGTGCGCGAAGGCCGCGAGGGCGCGCTGGACCAGCTGCTGGCCGGCGCCGGCCGGCGTGACCCCGCCTTCACGGTGGGCCCCGCCACGGTGCGTGCCTTCGCCCGGCTGAACGACCCGACCCGCGCCGGCCTCGCCGCCCGCGCGGCGCTGGCCGCCAACCCCAGCACCAGCGCGGCCGACCGCATCGCGCTCGCCTCGGCCCTGATCGAGGCGAACCGGCTCGAGGATGCCAGCGCGCTCGCCGCGCCCCTGCTGGCCGACCGCAACCTCCCGGCCGAAACCCGGCGCGAGCTCGCCGCCGTCATGGAAGCGGGCGCGGTCCAGCAATCCGACGCGCTGGCCCAGCGCCGCGCGCCGGAGCAGGCCTATCAGGCGCTGGCGCCGGCGCTCGCCGCCTCGCCCGCCAGCGTGCCGCTGAACATGGCGCTCGTGCGCCTCTATGTGGCGACCAACCGCACCGCCGAGGCGCGGATCCTGGTGGATGCCGTGCTGGAGCGCGACCCGCGCAACCTGACGGCGCGCCTTGCCAAGGTGGACCTCGCCCTCGCCGAGGGCCGGCTGCGCGAGGCCGACGCGCTGATCGCCGAGACCGCCTTCCTGCATCCGGGCGAGATCCAGGTGACGCTGGCCGAAGCCCGGGTGGCCCGCGCCCGCGGCGAGCTGGGCCGCAGCCTGCGCCTGATCGAAAGCGCCGGGGCGCGGCGTCTCGAGCATCTGCGCAACAGCGGCCAGCTGGCCGAGGCGCGGCTGACGCAGATCGCCCTCAACCCGCAGCGCGGCGGCCCCGGCCCCACCCAGCTGCACGACCCGGTGACGGCGCAGATCGCGCAGGAGCTCATCCGCGCCCGGGACGAGGCCGCCACCTGGCTGCAGGCCGGCGCCATGCTCGGCTACCGCGAGGGCAATGCCGGCACCGCCCGCCTGACCAACCTGACCGTGCCGCTCGAGGTCAGCACGCCCATGCCGGGCAACATGCCCGGCCGCATCGTGATGGGCGTGGATACGGTGGCGCTGAACGCGGGCAATTTGAACACCGCCTCCGCCAGCGCGCGGGTCTTCGGCGAGAATGCCGTGCTGCCCTTCGGCAGCTTCCGCGCCGGCCCCGAGACGCAGGAGGGTGCCGCGCTGCGCGCCGCCTATCTCGGCCGCAACTTCCGCGCCGATATCGGCTCCACGCCGCTCGGCTTCGCCCGCACCAACATCGTGGGCGGGGCGGAGGTGGTGCCGCGCATCAACGAACAGCTGCGCATGCGCCTCTCCTTCGACCGCCGGGCGGTGACGGAGAGCATGCTCTCCTACGCGGGCATGCCGAATTCCGTGGTCGGCGCCCCCTGGGGTGGCGTGGTCCGCACCGGCGCGCGCCTGCAGTTCGAATGGGCGCCCAATGCGCGCTTCGGCACCTATGCCGGCGCCGGCTACAGCATCTACCGGGGCGACAACGTCCAGAACAACTCCCGCGTGGATGCCGGCATCGGCGCCTACTACGCCGTCATGCGCCAGCAGAACCAGCAGCTCACCATGGGCGTGGATCTGCGCTATTTCGGCTTCGACAAGAACCTGAGCGGCTTCACCTTCGGCCAGGGCGGCTATTTCAGCCCGCAGCAGCAGATCATCGCCTCGCTCCAGGCGGAATACATCGCCCGCTGGGGGGATTGGTCGCTGCGCACCATCGGCGCGGTCGGCTACCAGAACTATCGCGCGGCGGCGACGCCGATCTTCCCGACCAATTCGGCGCTGCAGGCGCAGGCGTTGAACGCCTCCTTCTTCGACAGCACCGTGCCGACCAACAACACCCCCACGCGCAGCAGCGGCATCACCGGCTCCATCTTCGGCAACCTCGAATATGCGGTGACGCCGAATGTGCGGATCGGCGTCGCCGGCCGCTTCGAGGCGGTGGGCGACTACCAGGACACGCTGGGCCTCTTCTACCTCCGCTGGCGCCTGGACCGCCCGCGCGAGGACCTGCTGCCGCTGCATGCGGGCGCCGCCTATCCGACGCCCAATGTGAACGACCCGATGCAATCGAGCTTCGGCGCGGGCCGGCCGGAATGGATCAGCCTGCCCTCCGGCGCCGCGCGGCCGACCTGGTGACGTGAGAGCGACCGCGCTGCTCCGCAGCCTGCTCTCGGCCGCGTGCCTGCTCGTCTCCCTCGCCGGCGCCGCGCTGGCCGCCTGCCCCGCCGTGCCGGCCGGGCAGCGCCTCCCGCCCGAGGCCATGCCGGCCATGCCCAGCTGGCCCGAATGGCGGGTCTGGGCGGAGGCGTCCCAGGCCAGGCTGCGCGCGAGCGATCCCGCACGCGCGCGCATCGCCTTCATCGGCGATTCCATCACCGAAGGCTGGCATCCCGACATCTTCCGGATGTTCTACGGCCAGCGCGGGGCGCTGAATCTCGGCGTCTCCGGCGACACCACGCAGAGCCTGCTGTGGCGCCTGGAGAATGGCCATTGGCCGCCCGCTCTGCAGCCGGATGTCATCGTGCTGCTGATCGGGACCAACAATATCGGCCAGGGCAACCGCCCGGAGGAGACGGCCTTGGGCGTCGCCACGGTCCTCCGCCGGCTGCAGCGCCTCGCGCCGCGCGCCCGGATCGTGCTGCTGGGCGTCCTGCCGCGCGGGAACCTCCCCACCGACCCGATGCGCCTTCCCATCCAGCGGCTGAACCAGATCCTGCAGGGCTGCGGTGACAACCAGCGCGTCTTCTACAGCGAACCCGGGCAGCTTCTGGTGGATGGCGAGGGCGTGCTGCCGCAATGGGTGGCCTTCGACTGGCTGCACCTCACCCAGGTCGGCTACGCCATCCTCTCCACCGCCCTCGAGGGGCATCTCAGGCTGGCGCTGCAGCGGTAGAGCATGATGCGTTGAGGCGGATCGCCGAAACGCTGAATCATCCGCTCGGCAAGGGCAGGGGCGTGCGGCGTGAACGCATGGGGGGCCGCCCTCAGGCGGGCTCCAGCAGCCCCATGCCCCAGAGCTTGCGGGCGAAAGCTGCATCGCCCGGCACCGCCCCCTCGGCGAGTGCCGCCAGCTCTGCCACCTCGCCCGGCTCCAGCGGCAGGGTGCCGCCGGTCCAGAACAGCGTGGCCGTCCCGTCCTGGTCTTGCACCAGGTGCGAGTGCATGCCTTCGGTCAGCCGCAGCGCGCCCTCCGGCATGGGGGCGAAGAGGCCGCGGGCGGGCAGGGGCTGCCGGTCCCGCGCCAATTGTTCCAGCATCAGGTTCGCCAGCCGCTCCGCATGGGCGGGCGTGGCGAGGCGGGTGAGCTTCTCGGCCAGGGCGGGCAGCAGGTCGGCCTCGCCGATGCGCCAGCTCGGCACGCTCTCGCGCAGCGCCGGGTCGGCCAGCTCGGCCTCGTCCACCAAGGCGCGGATGGCCTGCGCCCAGGAGGCTTCCATGAAGCCGATGGTCGCGTGCAGCGAGCGCTCGCCCGCTTCCGTCGCCGCGTCATGCATGATGCCGCGCGGGATGTAGAGCGCATCGCCCGGTTCCAGCACCAGGACATGCGGCTCGCCCAGGGGGGGCATGTTGCCGGGCCAAGGGGTGCGGCGCGTGGGCCGCTCCACCCGCTCGCCATCCCAGATGCGCCAGCGCTTGCGGCCCTCCACCTGCAGCACCAGCACATCATGCGTGTCGAAATGGGTGCGGAAGCCCTGCGCGGCGGGCGGTGTCAGGTAGATGTTGGACTGCACGGCGTGCAGAAACAGCCGTTCGAGCCCCCGGCAGAACTTCGCAAGCGGCGGATGGGTCTCATGGAATTGCGAGACGACGAGCGAGGCGCCCGCATCGAAGCGCGCCAGCAGCCGGGGCAGGTCCACGCGCCCGTCGGGCAGGGCGAACTCCTCCTCCGGCACGCCCGCGCTGCCGTTGCGCGCCTCGTCCGCCATGGCGATGCGCGGCGTGCGGGCGCCGTCGGTGCGCAGATGCGCGTCCAGATCGGCGACGGAGAGCAGGTCCGCGAAGCGATCCGGGCGGGAGCCCTTGAAGTGCTTCCAGTCGAGCCCCTCGCGGAGGGCCAGCGCGGCGTCCACGCTCATGCCCTCGAAGGCGAGGGCGAAGGCCGCCTCGGTCAATCCTTGCTGCATCGTCCTGGCTCGATCTGGGGCTCGATGAATGGCGCTGTGGGTTACCAGCGGCCCTGGCCGGGTGCGTCGCGGGGGTCGGAATCGGTGCGGCCGGTTCCGCGATAGCCGCCGCGCCCGCGGCCCGCCCCGTCGCTCGGGTCCCGATCGGTGATGCCGGTGCCCCGCGAACCCCCACGGCCATTGCCGGGGCCGTCGCTCGGGTCGCGGTCGGTGATGCCGGTCGTGCGATAGCCGCCGCGCCCCTGGCCCGCCGCGTCACGCGGATCGGAATCGGTGCGGCCGGTGCCGCGATAGCCACCCCGGCCCTGGCCCGGCCCGTCGCTCGGATCACGATCGGTGATGCCTGTGCCGCGATAGCCCCCCCGGCCATTGCCCGGCCCATCGCTCGGGTCACGGTCAGTGATGCCGGTGCCGCGCGAGACCACGGGGGTGGGCCCGGTCGGCACACAGGCGGCCAGGGCGGTTCCGGTGCCCCCGAGGGCGGCGACCCGCAGAACCAGCAGCCGGCGGGAGAGACGATTTTCCATCGGGGGCTTCCTCGTATCCTGTCTCATTGGCGGATGATCCGCATCCGGAAGAGTGCACAGGCAGCGCGCCGAACACAATCGCCGTCTCGCCTCTCCCCCTCTCCCGCCGGTGCGTGCCGCGCCTCAGCGGCGGCCGCGCCCCGCCCCGTCCGAAGGATCGCTGTCGGTCCGGCCCGAGCGGCCGCGGCCGGGGCCATCGGTCGGGTCGCGGTCGGTGTAGCCGGTGGAGGAGCCGGTGCCCCGGCCGCGGCCAGCCTGGTCGTTCGGGTCGCGATCCGTCGCATTGGTGCGGTACTGGCCGCCGCCCGAGCCCCGGCCGGCGCCGGCCGCGTCGCGCGGGTCGGCATCGGTCACGCTGCGCTGCGCGGCGGCCTCGCCCGGGATCGCGGCGGCGGCGGCGATCAGGCCGGCGCCACTCGCGGCGCGGGTGACGATGAGGCGGCGGCTGAGCCGTCGGTCGGAATCGGACATGGGCTTCCTCGATTCATGCTTTGCTTGTCAGTGGCCCGGACCTTCCTCGGGCATGAGATGGTGGTCTATGCTGTTTTTGAAAAACAAGGCCCGGAGTGCCAGAAAGACGGTGCTGTCCAATAATTAATTCAGCGCCGGATCGTTCGATCGAGTTCCGTCGGCCCGCCGGAGACACATCATGAGCACCCCGACCCTTCCCGTCCTCTACACCGCGCTCGAGCCCCTCGATGCCGAGCGACATGCCGCGCTTCGCCTGCGTGATGTCGGCCACGGCTTTGCCGCGCATCTCTCCTCCATCCCGCTTGCGGTCGAGGAATTCGCCCTGGCTGGCCGCCACATGCCGGTGGTCTTCGCGGCGGCGGCGCCGCACATGCCGGTGGCGCTGACCGGCCTCGCCCCTGACCGCAACCTCTTCGTGGATGAGAAGGGCGGCTGGCGGCGCGGCACCTATGTGCCCGCCTATCTGCGCCGCTACCCTTTCCTCCTGGTGCGCGCCGCCGCCGATTCCGATCAGCTCGTGCTTTGCATCGACCCCCAGGCGCCGCAATTCGCCACCACGGCGGGCGAGCCGCTCTTCGAGGCGGAGAAGAAGCCCGCCCCCCTGGCCAGCAAGGCGCTGGACTTCACCCGCTCGGTCGAGGCGGCCTTCCGCAAGACCCAGGAATTCGCCGAGGGCCTCTCCCTCATGGGCCTTCTGCAGCCGGCCGCCACGCAGTTCGAGTGGGAGGGGAAGCCCTTCCGCGTGGATGGTTTCCACGCCGTGGATCGCGAGCGGATGGCCCAACTGACCGGCGAGCAGCTGGCCACCCTGCGCGACAAGGGCTGGCTGGACGCCATCTATGCCCACCTGCTTTCCTTGGGCGGGATTCCCGAACTCAAGCAGATGCAGGGTTGAGACGATGCAGCGCAGAAGCCTCCTCACCGCCGCGGCCCTGCTGCCGGCGTTCGCGCCCGCCGCCGGGGCGCAGACGCGTTTCGCCAATCTCAGCATGTTCATCCCGGCGGGCCCCGGTGGCGGGTGGGACGGCCTCGGCCGCGCGATCGAGCAGGTGGCCCGCCCGGCCGGCCTCGTCGGCAATTTCCAGTTCGAGAATGTGGGCGGCGCGGGCGGCATCGTCGGCCTGCCGCGCTTCATCTCGCAGCGGCGCGGGCGGCCCGATGCGCTGATGGTCGCGGGCTCCGTCATGGTGGGCGCGGTGCTGACCAACCGCTCGCCCATGGGTCTCTCCAACGTCACGCCCATCGCGCGCATGACGCAGGAGGTGGGCGTGATCGTCGTCCCCGCCTCCTCCGAGATCCGGGACATCGCGGGGCTGCTGGCGGCCTTCCGCGCCAATCCGGGCGGAACCTCGGTGGGCGGCGGCAGTGCTGGCGGCACGGATCACATCACGCTCGGGATGATCCTGAAGGCGTTGGGCCGCAACGCGCGCGAGGGCAGCTACGTGGCCTTCGCCGGCGGCGGCCCGGCCCAGGCGGCCATCCTCGGCGCGCAGGTGAAGGCCGGCATCTCGGGCTACTCCGAGTTCGCCGAGCAGATCCGCTCCGGCCGGATGCGGGCGCTGGCCACCACCGGCGAGACGCGCAGCGACCCCGCCATCCCGACGCTCAAGGAATCGGGCGTGGATGTGGTCACGGCCAATTGGCGCGGCGTCTTCGGCGCGCCGGGCATCAACGCCAACCAGCGCGCCGCGCTCGTGAACCTGATGACGGAGCTGAACGCGCTGCCCGCCTGGCGCGAGCTGCTCACGACGCGCGGCTGGGACAACGCCTTCCTGCCGGGTGCGGAGTTCGAGCGCTTCCTCGCCGCCGACATCGCGGCGACCGAGACGGTGCTGAAGGAACTTGGCCTCGCGGGGTAATCGCCCCGCGTGAATGGCCTCCCGTGAATGGACATCATCACCGGGCGTGATTTCACCCGCCCGCGCGATCACCCCATCTCCTCCGGCAAGGGCGCGGCATGTCCCGCGCCCCCACCAAGGAGTTGCCTCACGATGTCCCTGTTCTCCCCCGTGCGCCTCGGCGCGCTGAATCTCAAGAGCCGCGTGGTGATGGCGCCGATGACGCGCAACCGCACGCCCGGCCAGGTGCCCACTGCGCTGAATGCCGAATACTACGCCCAGCGCGCCGGCGCCGGGCTGATCGTGACCGAGGGCACGACGCCCGATGCCTCGGGCCGCGGCTACATCGACATCCCGGGCCTCTACAACCGGGCGCAGGCCGAGGGCTGGCGCGAGGTCGCGCGCGCGGTGCATGCCAAGGGCGGCCATATCTTCGTGCAGCTGATGCACACCGGCCGCATCTCCCACCCCGATTTCCTGGATGGTGCCGCGCCCGTCGCGCCCTCGGCCATCCCCGCCCCGGGCGAGATCTACACGCATGAGGGCATGAAGCCGCACGGCACGCCCCGCGCGCTCGAGGCCGCCGAGATCCCGGCCCTGATCGCCACCTATGGCCGCGCCGCGACCCTGGCGCGCGAGGCCGGGTTGGACGGCGTGGAGGTGCATGGTGCCAATGGCTATCTGCCGGGCCAGTTCCTCGCCCCCAATGCAAACCAGCGCACCGATGAGTGGGGCGGCTCCATCGAGAACCGCGCGCGCTTCCTGCTGGGCGCGGTGGATGCGGCGGTGGCGGCGATCGGTGCCGACCGCGTGGGCGTGCGGCTCTCGCCGGGTGGTGTCTTCAACGACATCCAGGATCCGGACGCGCCCGCGACCTACGCCCATGTCGCGGCCGAGCTGGCGAAGCGGAACCTCGCCTATCTGCACATCTTCAACACCAATCCGGGCTTTGACGTGCCGGCGCTGATCCGCGCCCACTACAAGGGCACGCTGATCCTGAACGGTGGCTATGACCGCGCGCGGGCCGAGGCCGACATCGCCTCCGGCCTCGCCGACCTCATCGCCTTCGGCGTGCCCTACCTGGCCAACCCGGACCTGCCGGAGCGCCTGGCCCAGGGGGCCGCGCTGAACACGCCGGACCAGGCGACCTTCTACGGCGGTGGGGCGAAGGGCTATACCGACTACCCGGCGCTCGCCGCCTGAGCGCCCTCGCGGCGGGCGAGCCAGACGGTGCGCCCGCCGCATTCCGGATCCTCCGTGCGGTGCGCCACCACCGCGAAGCCGTGGCGCACGAGGAGGCGCCGGTATTCGATGGGCGAGAGGCTGGCGTGATACAGCACTTCGCCCTCGAAGCAGCCCATCGCCACGCCGTCTGACGGGCCACTCGTGAACATCAGCGCGGCCCCCGGAGCTGCGTGGCGTGCGAAGACGGCGAAGATCGCACGCTGATCCGCGTGATCCAGATGGAAGAAGCTGTCCCAGGCGAGGAGGCCGTCAAAGCGTCGGCCGAGATCGAGGCAGCGCATATCGGCGAGCAGCCATTCCTGCCCGGGGAAGCGCGCGCGGCAGAGGGCGATGAGGCTTGGCGCGCTGTCCACACCGGTGACCCCGAAGCCCGAGCCGATCAGATGCGCCGCGATCGGCTCGGCCATCCCGCAGCCCAGGTCCAGCACCGCGCCGCCTGGCGGGATCAGCGCCGTGAAGCGACCGAGCCAGGCGGCTTCGAACAGCCGCCGGTCGCGCTGCGCGTCGAAGGCGGCGGCGTGCCGCTCGTAAAGGCCGATGATGTTCTCCGCGCCCATGCCACCAGCATGGCGGTGCCGCGCCGGCCAAGAAAGCTTGCCCGCATGACAAGCTTGCCACGTGCCAGACAGGTGACGGATGGCATGAATCCGCCAAGACTGCCGGGTGAGGAAACGCGAGGCGTCATGACGAACCGAATCCCGCTGCCCGACCTTTTGGCGGGCCTGTTCGTCCTGGGTTTCGGCCTGGTCGGCTTCTGGCAGGCCGGGGCCATCCCGGTCTCGCCCCTCTACGCGCAGGTCGGCCCCAAGGCGGTGCCCTATGTGGTGGCAAGCGGCATGACGCTGCTGGGCGCGCTGCTCGTGCTCTCGGCCCTGCGCGGCGGCTGGTCTGCCCAGGTGGCAGAGGTGGCGGAGGCCGGGCCGCCCAATCTCCGCGCACTGGGCCTGCTGGGTGCGGGTCTGCTCGCCAACCTTGTCCTGATCGGCCCGGCCGGCTTTTCCATCGCGGCTTCGGCGCAATTCGTGCTGGTCGCCGCCGCCTTCGGCAGCCGCTCCATGGCGCGGGACGTGCTGATCGCCCTGCCGCTGACGCTGCTGGTCTGGTTCCTCTTCGTGCAGGGGCTCGGCGTGAATATCGGCGCGGGGCTGCTGGAGGGTCTCGTCCTGCAACTGCTCGGGCAGGAGGCGCCCTGATGGAGGCGATCAACGGGCTCGCTCTCGGCTTCTCCCACGCGCTGACGCTGACCAACCTGGCCTGGGCGCTGCTCGGCTGCTTCCTCGGCACCGCGGTCGGCGTGCTGCCGGGCATCGGGCCGGCGCTGACCATCGCGCTGCTGCTGCCCATCACCTTCCAGGTGAGCGCCACCGGCGCCTTCATCCTCTTCTGCGGCGTCTTCTACGGCGCCATGTATGGCGGCAGCACCACCTCCATCCTGCTGAACGCGCCGGGCGAGAGCGGCTCCATCATCACCGCGCTCGAAGGGGCGAAGATGGCGCGCAATGGCCGCGCCGGGCCTGCATTGGCCACAGCCGCCATCGGCAGCTTCGTGGCCGGCGTGGTGGGCACGCTCGGCATCGCCTTCCTGGGACCCGTCATCGTGGATTTCGCGCTGGTGCTGGGCCCGGCCGAATACTTCGCGCTGATGGTGCTCTGCTTCGTCACTGTCTCCGCCGTGCTCGGCGGCTCGGCGTTGCGCGGCCTCGTCAGTCTCTTCTTTGGCCTCACGCTCGGGCTCATCGGCATTGATCTGCAGACCGGCCAGCCCCGCATGACCTTCGGCCTGCCGGAGCTCTTCGATGGCGTGAATGTCGTGCTCGTCGCCGTTGCCCTCTTCGCGGTGGCGGAAGCGCTGCACATGGCCTGGCGCCATCATGGCGGCGAGCCGCAGGTGCTGCCCGTGGGCAAGCTGATGCTCTCGCGCTCCGATCTCAAGCGCAGCTTCTGGCCCTGGATCCGCGGCGCCGGCCTCGGCTTTCCCTTCGGCGTGCTGCCCGCCGGCGGCACCGAGATGCCGACCATGCTGAGCTACTACGCCGAACGGAAGCTCGCCTCGCCCGAACACGCGAAGGAATTCGGCACGACCGGCGCCATCGAGGGCGTGGCCGGCCCCGAGGCCGCGAACAACGCCGCCGCCGCCGGCATCCTCGTGCCCATGCTGACCTTGGGCCTGCCGACCTCCGCCACGGCCGCCATCATGCTCAGCGCCTTCCAGAGCTACGGCATCCAGCCCGGACCGCTGCTCTTCGAGACGCAGGCCGAGCTGGTCTGGACGCTGATCGCCTCGCTCTTCGTGGCGAATGTGATGCTGGTGGTGCTGAACCTGCCGCTGGTGGGCCTCTGGGTGAAAATCCTGAAGATCCCGACGCCGCAGCTCTACGCTGGCATCCTGGTCTTCGCCACCATCGGCACCTACGGCATTTCCAACTCCATCGTGGACCTGATCCTGCTCTACGCCATCGGGATCATCGGCATGTTCATGCGCCGCTTCGATTTCCCGGTGGCGCCGGTGGTCATCGGCATGATCCTGGGCCCGATGGCCGAGCAGGCGCTGCGCCAGGCGCTGACCATCAGCGAGGGCAATTGGATGGTCTTCGTGACGCGGCCGGGCAGCCTGATCATCCTGCTGGTGGCACTGGCGGCGCTGCTGGGGCCGCGGATTTATGGGGTCTGGGCGCGGCGGCGCGTGGCGTGAAATGCACATATTGTGCTTGATTCGCACATCGCGCCTGTGCAATTTCCGGCCATGAAGCTCGCCGAATACCTCGAACGCACGGACACCACCTTGCAGGCGCTGGGCGAGAAGCTCGGCGTCTCGCACACCACCGTGCTGCGCTGGGCCACGGGCCAGGCCGTGCCGCGCGGCCGCGCGCGCATGGAAGCCCTGGCCCGTGCCACGCAGGGCGCCGTCACCGCCGCCGATTTCTTCCCCGAGGCCGCACCCGCGCAAACCGGCCTCGCCGAAACCCAGACCCCCTTCGCCGCCGAAGCCGAGGCGCTGGGCCTTGATGCCGCCGCCATCGCCGCCCGCGCCGTGCAGGAGGCCATTCGCGCCGAGAAGGCCCGACGCTGGCTTGCGGAAAATGCGGAGGCCATCGAGGCCTGGAACCGCTGGACCGAGAGCAACGAGCTGCCCCTCGCCGAATACCGCATGTTCTGACCGGTGGCGCGCTTCGATGTCTTCCGCCGCCCGCGCGGCGCCCCGGGCTACCTGGTACAGATCCAGAGCGACTTCCTGGACCGGCTGGAGACCCGCGTCGTCGCGCCGCTCCTGCCGCCCGATGCGGTGCCAGCCCCGATCCGGGATCTGCACCCGCGTTTCCAGATCGAGGGTCGCCCTTTCCTGATGGCCACGCAGCTCCTGGGCGCCATCCCCCGGCGCGAGCTCGGCCCGCCCGTCGCCTCCCTTGCCGCCCAGCAGGATGAGATCACCCGCGCGCTCGACGCGCTGGTCACGGGCTTCTGACCATGCCCGAAGCACCCCTGCTCAAGCCCGAGGATGGCGTGGCGGAGCCCGACCGCCGGCGCCGCTGGGTCTCGCCGCTGCTCCGGCGCATCCTGCTGGTGAACGCACTCCCGCCCGCGCTGCTCGCCGCGGCGCTGCTCTACCTCGATCAGTACCAGAACGGCCTGCTCGCCGCCGAGGTCGAGGCCATGCGCACCCAGGCGCGCATCTATGCCGCCGGCATCGCGGAAGCCGCCGTCCGCATCCAGGATGACCGCGCCGTGCTGGTGCCCGAGGTCGCGCGCCCGCTGCTGCGCCGCCTGGTCGAGCCCTCGCCCAACACCCAGGCGCGCCTTTTCGACACGGCCGGCCTCGTCGTCGCCGATAGCCGCGTGCGCGAGGCGGCGGGCGGTGCCGTCGTCACCGAGCCCTTGCCCGCGCCCGCGCCGCGCGGCGCCCTCTCCGACACGGTCTCCGGCCTCTACGAGCGCGTGCTGGGCCTCTTGCCGCGCCAGGCGCTGAACCCCGTCGTGCTCGACACCACGCCCGATGCGCAGAGCTTCGACTGGCAGCCCGATCTCGGCCCGGAGCGCCAGGCCGAGCTGCGCCTGGCCCTCGAAGGCGGCGTCACCCCCTATATCCGCCGCACGCCCGATGGCCGCCTTCTCGTCAGTGTCGCCGAACCGGCGCGGCGCGGCGCCCAGGCCGTCGGCATCGTGCTGCTGACGCGCGAGGCGCGGGAGGTGGATGCGCGCCTGTTTGAAATCCGTGCCAGCGTGCTCGGCCTGTTCGTCCTCGCCCTCATCCTCACCGTCGCCGTCTCGCTCTATCTGGCGCGCACGCTGGCCAGTCCGATCCTGCAGCTGGCCGGTGCGGCGGCCGAGATGCGCCAGGGCAAGGGCCGCAGCGGCAGCGTGCCCGAACGCCTGCTCGACCGGCAGGACGAGATCGGCATCCTCTCGCGCGATCTCCAGGCCGCCGCCCGCGCGCTCTGGGCGCGCATCGACGCCAATGAGCGCTTCGCCGCCGATGTGGCCCACGAACTCAAGAACCCGCTGACCAGCGTGCGCAGCGCGATCGAGACGCTGCGCCGCGTGGAGGATCCGGCGCAGCAGAAGCGCCTGCTCGGCATCATCGCCAATGATGCGGTGCGGATGGACCGGCTGATCGGCGACATCGCCGATTCATCGCGCGTGGATGCCGAGCTCTCGCGCACCGTGGCGGAGCCGGTGGATATCGGCCCGATCCTCGCCGTGCTGGTCGAGCTGCACAACACGACCCGCACGCCGCGCGACCCGGAGATGGAGCTGGAGGCGCCCGAGAAGCTGGTGGCGATGGGCGTGGAGGATCGCCTCGTGCAGGTCTTCCGCAACCTGCTGGGCAATGCCGTCTCCTTCAGCCCGGATCGCGGCTCGCCGCCAAGCCATGTCTGGCTCCGCGCGCGCGAGGCGGGGGCGGAGGTGGAGATCATCGTCGAGGATGAGGGCCCCGGCATACCCGACGCCAAACTCGAGGGCATCTTCGACCGCTTCTATTCCGAACGCCCGCGCGGTGAACGCTTCGGCCAGCATTCGGGCCTCGGCCTTTCCATCTCCAAGCAGATCATCGAGGGGCTGCGCGGCCGCATCAGCGCGGAAAACCGGCGCGACGCGGCGGGGAAGGTGCTGGGCGCGCGGTTCGTCGTGCGGCTGCCGAAGGCGTAGCCGCGCGCCAGCGAAGTCGTGCGGCTGCCGAAGGTGGTGCCGCGCGCCAGCGAAGTCGTGCGGCTGCCGAAGGCGTAGCCGCGCGCCAGCGAAGTCGTGCGGCTGCCGAAGGTGGTGCCGCGCGCCAGCGAAGTCGTGCGGCTGCCGAAGGCGTAGGAAAAACGCCTCCGGCGGCTGGGGCCGCCATCTGCAGGCTTGGCGCCCCAGACCCCTTTCCTTACGGGCACTCCTCCAGCGGGCGGCCGATGGCGGCCTGGCGCTCGCCCTCGCGGAAGCAACCGGCGAGCCAGGCGCCGCGGAACCAGCCGCCTTCCACGCTGAAATATTCGCCCAGCCCCTCGGGGCGGTCGTCGCGGAATTCGCCGCGATAGAAATTGCCGTTGATCCAGGCCATGATTCCGCGGCCATGGCGCCGCCCCTCACGCCACTCGCCCTCATAGCGGGCGGTGGCCCAGACGCGCAGGCCGCGGCCCTGCTCGCGCCCCTCCTGCCACTCGCCCTGGTACACGATGCCGTTGGAATCCAGGAAGGTGCCGATGCCGTGCATCTTGCCGCGCGCCAGGCTGCCGACATAGCGCTCGCCGCGCGGCTCGCCCTCCTCGGTGTAGCGCCATTCCAGCATGCCATCGCCCTGCGCGGGCCCCTCCTCGCAGGGGCCGGTCCAGATCACGATTTCCTGCTGCTGCGGGTTGGGGTTCCAGACCCAGCAGCCATTGCGCTCATCCACCGTCCAGCCCGGCCGGCCCACCGCCGCGATGGAGTCGGCCGGGGGCGCGGGCGGGCGCGGATGGGCGGGCTCGGGCGCCGGGGCCTGGGCCCAGGCGGGAGAGAGCAGGGCAGGGCCGGACAGGGCCAGGAACAGGAACACCCAACGCATCACACGACCTCCATGCCTCGCGCCCGAATCATCCGCCGCGCCGCAATGCGGCGACACTCAGCGCCAGTCCGCCGCCGAGCGCAACCGCCGCGACGGCCACCGGCAGGCCCCAGCCCGGCACCGCTTCCAGCAGCAGCCCGCCAAGCGGCGCCCCCAGCGCGCCGCCCAGCAGATAGGCGGTGTTCAGCCCCGCCATGCCCAAGGCCCGCGCGGGGCCGGCGAAGCGCTGCACGGCGCGCACCATGCCGAGCGTATAGATCGCCCCCGCCGCGCCGCCCCAGACGGCCAGCACCGGCCAGATGCCCCAGCCCGGCGCCAGCCAGGGCCAGAGCAGCGAACCCAGCGCGACCACCACCGCACAGCCCAGCAGCGCGCGATGCGTGCCGAAGCGGTCCGCCAGCATGCCCACCGGATACTGCGCCAGCATATTGCCGAACCCCGTCGCGACAACGATGGTGGCGGCCGCCCCGGCCGCAAGCCCGAGCGCCAGCCCCTGCACCGGAAACACCGCGCCCGCGGTGCCCTCCAGCGCGCCGCAGAGCATCGCCGCCCCGGCCGGGGCGGCCATCATCAGCGCCACCGGCCGCAGCCGCGCGAAGGAGAGGCGCATGCGGCTCGGCACCGCGCCCGGCACCTCGCGCAGCAGCAGGGTCAGCCCGACGCCCAGCATCATCAGCCCGGCGGAGGCGGCAAAGGCCCCCGACTGCACGCCGGAGATCCAGAGCACCGCCGGCCCGCCGCCGATCGCGGCCGAAATGAAGGTCTGGTAGATGCCGAGGAACCGCCCCTCTCGCCCCGGCGGCGCCATGGCGCCCGCGATGGCATCCGCCGTCGTCCAGGTGAGGCAGGAGGCGATGCCGAGCAGCCCGCCGAAGAGGAACCACAGCGGCAGCACCGGATTGGTGGCGAGGCCCAGCAGCGCGACGGCCGAGGTCGCACCAGCCAGCTGGTGCAGCCGCAAGGCGCCGCCCACCCAACCCGCCAGCCAGGGCGAGGCGGGCGCGGCGAGCAGCGCGGCCACCCAGACGGAGGCCGCGTAAAGCCCCACCAGCGCGGGCGAGACGCCGGCCTCGGTCAGGATGACGGCGGCCAGCGGCACAGACATCCAGACGCCGGCGAAGCCGCAGGTGGCGGCAGCGACAAAGACAGGGAACTGGGCCGGCGCCGGAAGCGGCGCGGCGGCATGGGTGACGGACATGGAAGCATGGGCGCTCGCAGGCGCCCCCTCGATCTCGGTGTGCGGGTCAGGCGAAGGCGGCGTCAGCCGCGTTTCGGGCCGCATGGATCGGGGTCCAGCAGGACCACCCAGGCACGCCAGGCGGCGGACCCGCTGCGCTGAAGGGAGGTGAGCGTGGACATGCCCTGAGGATGGGGGGCCGCCCCGGCGAAGTCAAACCAACCCTGGCTTGCCAGCCACGCATGGCAAGGCCAGTTTGCGGCCATGATCCGCTCCATCCTGCTCGCCCTCGACGACACGCCCGGCGCCTGCGCGGCGCGGGACATCGCCTTCGCGCTCGCCCGCCGCACCGGCGCGGCCGTCACCGCCCTGATCGTGCTGGACCGCCCGCACACCAGCGGCGCGCATGAGGCGGTGCCGCTCGGCGCCGGCGCCTTCGCCACCCGCCGCAACGAGAAGCTGGCCGAGGCGGTGGAGGCCGAGGCCGAGCGCGTGCTGGCCGAGGCCCGCATCGCGGCCGATGGCTTCGACTTCGCCGTCGTCCGCCGCGAGGAAGCGCCCGAGGAGGCCCTGCTGGCCGAGGGCTGCGCGCATGACCTCATCATCATCGGCCGCGACAGCACGCTCGGCCGCGAGGCCTGCGATGACGGTCTTTCGCCGACCATCGAGGCGCTGCTGCGCGACGGTGCGCGCCCGCTGCTGGTGGTGCCGCCGGGCATTGAGACGGCCGCACCCGGCATCGCCGCCGGCGAGGCGCTGAAGCGCCCCATCCTGGTCGCACATGACGGCTCGCTCGCCGCGATGCGGACGCTGCATGTCTTCGCGCTTCTCGGCCTCGGGCGGAACCAGGCCGTGAAGGTGCTCGACTTCGTCTCGGAAACCAGCCCCCAGGCGCTGCAGCGCTACCTCACCCAGCACGAGATGCGGGCCGAGGCCTACGCCGTGCAGGGTGATGTGCATGACATCGTGCTGGCCGAGGCGAGCAGCTTGCCGGCCTCGTTCCTCGTGCTCGGCGCGGATCAGGAGAGCGGCATCACGCGGCTGATCTTCGGCAGCGCCACCGCGCGGCTGCTGCGCGCCTCGCCCTGCGCGGTGTTCATCCACGGCTGAGCAGCGGGGGGCTCAGCTTCTCCGCTGCTCCTCCAGCAGCCAGAACAGGATATTGTCGCGGAAGGTCGCGTCGCGCGTGATCTCCAGATGCTCGCGTGGCAGGAACAGCGCGCGCTCGAAGCCCATCGGGCTTTCCACACGCGGCGGGCGCGGGGATTGCCCCTGGCGGTGGTCGAGCAGGACGGAATCGCGCAGCACCACGCCATCGCCCGGCCCGTTCTCGCGCACCGTGAGCCGCCCTTCGGCACTGGCCGCGATGCGCAGCGCCGTCGGCATGGAATCGCCCGCTACCAGCATCAGCTCCGTCCCCGGCGGCAGGTGCACCGGCTGATCCATGGCTGCCGCGAAGGCACGGGCACGGCGCAGCAGACGCGCCTGCAAGGCGATGGCCAGTCGCCGCCGCTCCGCCGCATCCGCCACATCGGGCATCAGAGTCGCCAGGTCCCCCTCCAGCCCGCGTGCGGCCAGCCCCCAGCCCAGGCGCTGCCACAGCTCCGGGTCATGCGGATCAGCCGGCGCATCGCCCACCAGCAGCGGTTGGCTGCGCGCACGCGGCAGCAGCTGATAGACCGAGGCGAAGGTGCCAAGGATGGCCTGGCTGTAGCGCGGCACGATGGGCTGGCCGAAATCCCGCCCCTCCACCAGCACGCGCAGCGCATCGAGCGAGCCGCCATTGGGCGTGCCGATCTGGATCAGCCGCGCGATATACTCGGCCCCCGCGTAGCTCGGCGTGGGCAGTGCGCCATCTGCCGGCAGGTCGGCCGCGCCGAAGAGCATGGCGTAGCGCGCGACGAGCCCGCCCATGGAATGCGCCACCACGTCGAACTTCACCGGATGGTTCCGCATGCCGTAGCGCCGCGCATATTCCGCCTGCACATAGGCGCGCTTCTCGGCCATGAAGTCCATCAGCCGCCGCGCATTCGCGACATTGTCCTGCCGCCAGTCATAGGCGAACTGGAAGCAGGTGAAGTGGTCATTGCCGTAATCCACCCGTCCGGCGAGGCCCAGCGCCTCGTCGCGATAGCCACCGAGGCCGAGCGTGCTCAGGATCTCCGCATAGGCGCGAAGTGCCAGCGGAATGCCCGCCACGCGCAGTTGCACCCGTTCCAGCACGCCATCGGGCGAGACCCGCGCCCCGGGGCTCTGCATCTCCTCGGTGAAGGGCAGCGCCACCAGCCTGGCACCCTCCGGCGTGCCGGGATCGGCCGCGACACCATCGAAGGCGCCCCAGACGACGCGGCCCGAGGCCGGATCGCGCAGGCGGCTGCCGAGCAGGCCGGGGATGACGATGATCGGGTTGCGGTCCAGCCCGTGATGCATGGCGGCGGGCGTGTAGAGCAGATGAAGGTCGGCCTCGGTCTCGGGCGGCCGTGTCTTCAGCGCGGCATAGGCCGCGGCACCCGCGACGCCGCCCAGCAGCATCCCGCGGCGCGTCCATCGCCAAGCCTGACGCCTGTTCATGCCGCCACCCTGCTCAACCGGCATGAGACTGTGCGCCACGCGCCGTGCTGTCAAAGAATCCCGTCAAGCCAATCCTGCACCCGCGCGGCGATGGCATCACTGTTGCGCTCCAGCATGAGCATGTGCCCATTGCCCCTCAGGCCATTCGCCGGCAGGTCGCACAGGGTTACATGCGGGTGCGCCGCGGCGAAGGCGCCGCCCGCCGCGCGCTGCGTCACCCAGCGCGGATCGCGCGCGATGTGGTCGCCATAGAGCAGCAGGACGGGGATGTCCGGCATCGCGCCGCTGCCGAAGCCCGAGGGTTCCAGCAGCACCAGCGCGCGGACCTTGTCCGGCGCGGCCTGCGCCGCCGCGCAGGCGAAATGCCCGCCCTGGCTATGCGCGATGATGACCGAGGGGCCCACGCGTTCCAGCAGCGCGAGATAGCCCGCCAGGATATCGCCATCCGTGCCGACGAAGCGCGGCACGCCCTGCCGCACGAAATCCTCATAATGCTCCAGCGGGAACTGGTGATCCGGATGCGCGCGGCGCTCCGCGTAACTCGGCCCGATGCGGAACTGCTCCCAAGGGTCGTTCACGCGGCGATGGATCGGCGCGCCGGGGAAGATTTCGGGAAAGGGGGCATAGCCGCTGCGGCCGCGCTCCACCGCATCGCTCACATGCACATGCCAGCCGCGGCGGAGGAACCAGAGCTTCCAGCCCTCGCGCCCATCAGGCGTCGTGTCCCAGCAGGCGCCGGTCAGCCCGCCGCCATGCCAGAAGAGCAGCGGGAAGGGCCGCGTCACCGGATCGGGCCGCGCATGCTCCACATAGAGGCTGGCCACCAGGTATTCGCCGTTCATGTCGGCGCGATAGGGCGGGCTGCCGGGAACGAGCTGCATCTCGGCGATCGGCCGTCCCTCGACGCGCGCCCGGCGCCCACCCACGAAGAAATGCCCCATTTCGGCGATGCTGAGCGGCTCCATCGACGCATCCTGCGGCAGCACGCGCGGGCGTGAAAGCGCGGGATTGACGCCGCGCGCCCGAGAGGCCGGAATACGGCAAACACCAACAGGGAGGCAGCCATGGCCGGAAGGCTCGCAGGCAAACGCGCATTCGTGACGGCCGCCGGCCAGGGCATCGGCCGCGCCACCGCCATCGCCATGGCGAAGGAAGGGGCCACGGTCATCGCCACCGACCGCGACGCCGCCAAGCTCGCCGGCCTCGACGCGCATGGCATCCAGAGCCACGCGCTGGACGTGCTGGATGACGCGGCGGTGGAAGCGGCGATCCAAGCGGCCGGGCGGCTCGACATCCTCTTCAACTGCGCGGGCTTTGTGCACCAGAACACGGCGCTGACCTGCACGGACGAGGAATGGGACTTCGCCTTCGCACTGAACGTCCGCAGCATGTGGCGCACCATCAAGGCCGCACTGCCCGCGATGCTGGAAGCCCGAAGCGGCAGCATCATCAACATGGCCTCCGCCGCGTCGAACATCAAAGGCGCGCCCAATCGCTTCCTCTACGGCACCAGCAAGGCGGCCGTGATCGGGATGACGCGCGCCGTCGCGGCTGATTGTGTGACGCAGGGCGTGCGCGTGAACTGCCTGGCCCCCGGCACGGTGGACACGCCGAGCCTGCAGGACCGCATCGCCGCCAATGCGGCGGCGGCGGGAAGCGTCGAGGCCTCGCGTGCCGCCTTCATCGCGCGCCAGGCCATGGGGCGCCTCGCCACGGCGGAGGAAATGGCGGCGCTGGTCGTCTATCTGGCGAGTGACGAAAGCGCCTTCGTCACCGGCCAGGCCATGGTGATCGACGGAGGATGGACGCTGTGATGACGACCCGCCGCGCGCTCTTCGCCGCGCCCCTGCTCGCCACGCCCGCGCTCGCGCAATCCCCTTGGCCCAACCGCCCCATCCGCATCCTGGTGGGCTTTCCCGCCGGCGGCACGACGGATCTTCTGGGCCGCCTTGCCGGCCAGATCCTCACCGAGGAGCTGGGCCAGCCCGTGGTGATCGAGAACCGCCCCGGCGCCGGCTCCAATATCGCGGCCCAGGCCGTGCTGCGCAGCCCCGCCGATGGCTACACGCTGCTGCTGGGCTCGCCCGGCACCAACGCCATCAACGCGCATCTCTACAGCAATGCGGGCTATGACCCGCTGACCGACTTCCTGCCGATCAGCCAGATCGCCGAAGTGCCGAACCTGCTGGCGGCCCACCCCTCGCTCGGCGTGCGCGACGTGCCGGGGCTGATTGCGTTGGCCAGGCAGCGCCGCCTCTCCTATGGCGAGACCAGCATCGGCGGCTCCACCCATCTCTCGGCCGAGATGTTCCGCCTGATGGCCGGCATCGAGGCGACGCATGTGCCCTATCGCGGCAGCGCGCCGATGATGGTGGACCTGCTGCCCGGCCGCATCGACTACGGCGTGGACAATATGCCGACCATCATCAACCATGTGCGTTCCGGCGCGCTGGTGGGCATCGGCGTGACCTCCGCGCGGCGCTGGCCGACGGCGCCGGACATCCAGGCCATCGCCGAGACGCTGCCCGGCTATGAGGTGACGGCCTGGTTCGGCCTTGTCGCCCCACGCGGCACGCCGCAGGAGGTGATCCAGCGCGCCAATGCGGCACTTCGCGCGGGGCTGGCGAAGCCCGAAGTGGTGGCGCGCCTTTCCGAACTCGGCGCCGCGCCGCTGCCCGGCACGCCGGAGGAATACCAGGCACGCAACGTGGCGCAGCACGCGCGGCTGGGCGAGCTGATCCGGCGCATCGGCGTGAAGGCGGACTGAGGCTTATTCCTCGGGAAGGTCCGTCTTCGCCTCGGGCCGCCCATGCCGCATGCGCCCGCGCGACAGCTCGGCCACCACGCCGTGCAGCGTGCGCACCTCCTGCTCGGTGATCTCGCCGCGCTCGAACCAATGGCGCAGGTTGCGCACCATGCCCTCGCGCTTCGGCGCATTGCGCAGGAAGCCACAGGCATCCAGCTCCGCGATGAGGTGGCCCATGAAATTGTCGAGGCTGCCCTTGGTGGCGACCTCGGTCTTGTGCGTCTGCAGGCGGCGCGGCGGGGTGGCATCGGCCGACACCCACCATTCATAGGCCAGCACCATCACCGCCTGGGCGAGGTTGAGCGAGCTGAATTCCGGATTGAGCGGATAGCGGATCAGCGTATCCGCCCGCGCCAGATCCTCCGCCTCCAGCCCCGCGCGCTCCGGCCCGAACAGCACCGCGACCCGCATCCCGCGCGCGTTGATGTCGCGCAGCTCGGCGGCACCCGCGCGCGCCGTCATCACCGGGATCACCACATGGCGCGGGCGCGGGCAGGTGGCCAGCACGCGGTGGCAATCGGCGATCGCCGCCTCCACGCTGTCGAAGACCTGCGCCGCATCCAGGATGCGGTCGGCACCCGAGGCTGCGGCCCAGGCGCGCGGATGCGGCCAGGTGTCGCGGGGTGCCACCAGGCGCAGATGGAACAGCCCGCCATTGGCCATGGCGCGGGCCGTGGTGCCGATATTCTCGGCGAGCTGCGGGCGCACGAGCACCACGATCGGCGTCTCGCCGGGCGGTGCCACCAGCGGTGCGGCGCCCTCCTCTCTCATCTGGCGGGAAGTCGCGCGAGAATGGCGCGCATCTGCGCGATCTCGGCCTGCTGCGTGCGGATGATCTCTTCCGCCAGGCGCTTCACCTCAGGGTCGCTGCCATGGCGCAGCACGATGCGCGCCATCTCCACCGCGCCCTCATGATGCGGGATCATGCCGGCGATGAAGTCGCGGTCGGCATTGCCGCTGTAGCGGATCTCCATGGCGCGGTGCATGGCGTTGTTCGCCGCGCGGAATTCGCGCGTGCTGGCGGGCTCGTTCGCGCGAGCGGGTGCGCCGTGGCCCGCATGCGGCGACTGCGCGAGCGCCGTGCCGGGCACGGCAGCGGTGGCGGCGATCAGGGCGGTGCGGCGATTCATGGCGTGTCTCCTTGGTTGAGGGAGACAGCCTCCGGCTTGCCACAAGGTCAGGGTCAAGCGCGCTTCCACGTCGTGCCGCCCGGCCCGTCCTCCAGCACCACGCCCTGGGCCAGAAGCTCGGCGCGGATGCGGTCGGCCTCGGCCCAGTTCTTGGCCGCGCGTGCGGCAAGGCGCGCGGCGATGGCGGCCTCGATCGCGCTCGCATCATCGCCACCCTGCAGCCAGGCGCGCGGATCGCCCTGCGCCAGGCCCAGAACGGCCGCCGCCTCGCGGAAGGCTGCCGCCGCCTGGCCCGGCACGGGCTGCCAGGCCTTCCCGATGCGCGAGAGCACCGCCGCGGCCGAGCCGCCCACCGTCGCGCTGTTCTCCAGTGTGCGCAGGTCCCGCAGGCGGGCGATGGCGAGTGGCGTGTTCAGGTCATCAACCAGCGGCTCCAGCGCCCATTCCGCCATTTCGGTGATAAGCGGGGTGTCGCTCACGGCCGGCGCGCGGCCCAGCATCGCGTAGCTGTCATCGAGCTCCGCCTTGGCCTCAATCAGGCCTGCTTCCGTGTAGTCGAGCGCGGAGCGGTAATGCGTCCGCAGCAGCAACAAACGAAATGCTTCGCCCGCCCAGGGGCCCTGCGCCAGGATGTCCTGCACGGTGAGGAAGTTGCCGAGGCTCTTCGACATCTTCTCGCCATTCACCAGCAGCATGCCGTTGTGCAGCCAGGTATGCGCCATGAAGGGCGTGCCGAAGGCCGCGCGGCTTTGCGCCACCTCATTCTCGTGATGCGGAAACAGCAGATCCGCGCCGCCGCCATGAATGTCGAATTGCTGGCCCAGATGCCGCCAGGACATGGCCGAGCACTCGATATGCCAGCCCGGCCGCCCGCGGCCCCAGGGCGAATCCCAGCCGGGGGTCTCGTCGTCGGAGGGCTTCCACAGCACGAAATCGCCCGGGTCGCGCTTGTAGGGCGCCACATCAATGCGGGCGCCCGCCAGCAACTCCTCCTGGTTGCGGCCCGAGAGCTTGCCGTAATCAGGGAAGCTGCCCACGCTGAACAGCACATGGCCTTCCGCCGCATAGGCGTGGCCGCGCGCGATCAGCTTCTCGGTCAGCGCGATCATCTCGGCGATGTGGCCCGTCGCCGTCGGCTCCACATCGGGCGGCAGCGCGCCGAGGGCGGCCATGTCGCGGTGGAAATCGGCGGTGGTGCGGGCGGTGATGGCGCTGATCGGCTCGCCGGACTCGCGGGCGCGCGCGTTGATCTTGTCATCCACGTCGGTGATGTTCCGCGCATAGGTCACGCGCGGAAACACCCGCCGCAGCAGGCGCGCCAGCACGTCGAACACCACCACGGGCCGCGCATTGCCGAGATGCGCCAGGTCATAGACCGTGGGGCCGCAGACATAGAGCTTCACATGCGCGGGATCGAGCGGGCGGAATTCTTCCTCGCGGCGCGTGAGGCTGTTGTGGAAACGGAGCTGTGTCATGGGGAAAGGTCCATAAGGCAAAACGGCAGCAGGCACGACCACCGCGCGGCGCGCGGGTCGTCAGCCGTTGCAACAGGGGCGGGTCAGGACCATGGCGCAGCTATGCGCCACCTCCGCCGAAGCATCAAGCCCAAAGCGGCCCCGGGATGGCGTGTCGCGCTCAGCCCGCCCGCGTGTTGCAGGGGGCAACCGGGCCGCGGCCGCGGCCGAGATCGGATGTGGGCGCCACCACCTTGACCAGCCGGAAACCGCCGAAGGACGCCATCTGCTGCTCATTCACCACATGGCAGATGTCGGTGCCGATCCCGGCCACCGTGCCCACGCCATACAAGCGATAGACGGCGGTCTCGTTCGTGCGCCGGTAGAACCCGTTGGGCCAGGCGCAGGCCCCCGTCTGCTGCCCCAGCATGGCAATCCGGGGAACCACCGTCACCTTCGAGAACCCGCCAAAGGCCGCCATCTGGCTTTCGCTCTGCACCTGGCAGTAGCGGTCCCTGGCGGATTGGAACATGACGGCGTTCTGGTTGGTCTGCCGATAGAAGCCGCCCACCGCGGTCTGTGCCTCCGCTCCAGCCATGAAGGCCAAGGAGAGCAAGGCGGCGCAACCCATCACCCGGCCAGACGACATGAAGATTCTCCACTCGGAACGATTCCGAGCATGATCCCTGTCATGCCGTGCAGCAATGGGGCCTGGGGCGCGTCAGGCGCGCAGGCGCTGCGCCGCCCGCTCGCGCCCGATCAACGGCAGCAGCGCCTTCAGATCCGGCCCGTGATCCTCACCGGTCAGCGCGAGGCGCAGCGGCATGAAGAGCGCCTTGCCCTTGCGGCCGGTGGCGGCCTTGATCGCCTCGGTCCAGGCGGGCCAGGTCGTCGCGTCATAGGGCTCGGGCGGCAGCAGGCTGAGCGCGGTGGCCAGGAACTCCGCCTCCGCCGGCTGCTCGATGGGCGCGATGTGGCCATGCACCACATCCCACCAATGCTTCACCTCGGGCATGCGGTCCAGGTTCTCGCGCACCGCTTCCCAGAAGGTGGCGTCCGCGCCCTCGGGCAGGCGCGGCCGCGCCTCCTCGAAGGACATGCCGTGCAGCAGCTTGCGGTTCAGCGCCAGCATCTGCCGCGGGTCGAAGCGCGGCGAGGAATGCGAGACGCTCATCAGATCAAAACCGGGAAGCAGCTGCGCCGGCATGCCCGGAACCGGATCCTGCGAGGTGCCGAGTGCCGCGAGATACCCGGTGATGGAGGCCGCCTCCACCCCATCCCGCCGCAATTGCCGCAGCGAGAGCGAGCCGATGCGCTTCGACAGCGGCCCGCCATCCGCATCGGTCAGCAGCGGCAGATGCGCGAAATGCAGCGCATCGCTGCGCCCGCCCAGGGCGAGCCAGATGTCGAGCTGCACGCCCGTGTTGGTCACGTGATCCTCGCCGCGGATCACATGCGTCACACCCGTCTCCAGATCATCCACCACCGAGGTGAAGGTGTAGAGCGGCGAGCCATCGGCGCGGACCAGCACCGGATCGCTGATCGCCGAGAGCTTCACCGCGCGCGGCCCCAGCACGCCATCCACCCAGGTGATGTTGGCGCCTGAGAGCTTGAAGCGCCAATAGGGCTTCTTCCCGTTCTCCAGCGCGCGGGCGTACTGCTCCTCGGTCATCTTCAGCGCGGCGCGGTCATAGAGCGGCGGGCGGCCCTGGCGCAGCCGCTGCTCGCGCTTATAGGCCAGCTCCTCCTCGCTCTCGAAGCAGGGGTAGAGATGGCCGCTCTTCTTCAGCCGTTCGGCCGCGGCGGCATAGGCGTCCAGCCGGTCGGTCTGGCGGAACATGCTGTCCCATTCCAGGCCGAGCCAGCGCAGATCCTCCTCGATGGCCGTCACATACTCGGCCTTGCTGCGGCCCGTATCCGTGTCGTCCAGCCGCAGCACCAGCTCGCCGCCCATCTTGCGGGCGAAGAGCCAATTGGCGAGCGCGATGCGCGCATTGCCGACATGAAGATGCCCCGTGGGAGAGGGCGCAAAACGAAGTTTGATGGACATGATGCTAGGCCCTCAGGCGCCGGGCGCCGGCTCCGCCGGCTTGGCTTCGCGCCGCCAAGGGCGCGCGGGTGAGAAGGTCGGTCTGGGCGCGCCGGCCGCTGTGCGGCCGGATGAGTTTCCCGGTTGCTCTCAGGCGCCGGGCGCCGGCTCCGCTGGCTTGGCTACGCGCCGCGGCGGTTGTTTGGGTGGCACGCGCAGTCTGGGCGCGCCGGCCGCCTTGCGGCCGGATCCTCACAGGGGTGCGAAGACCGATGAAGCTGTGATCAACGGGAGCGAGGCTCACTCCTCCTCACCCTCCCCGCCATCGTCGTCTTCGTCCCCATCCTCTTCCATCCGCCGCGGGTCGAGCATGCGCCAGTTCAGCGCCTCACGATCACGCGGCGGGGCGGCGGCGAAGGCGGGCAAGTCATTTGCGCTTTGCCACATCTCGCCCTGATGATCCTCGCCGAGGCCGCTCACCACCGCATCCTCGCCAAAGGCGAACCACGCGGCCGTCACCTCCGCCGCCGTCGCGCGCGGCACGCGGCAGCGTTCCACGCTGTCCCGCACATAGCGCTTGGCGAATTCATTGGCGTGCGCGAGCGAGAGGAAGCCGCGCACCACCTCCACCGCCTCGGCATCGGGGTCGGAGAGGTCGCGGATGCGCACCTCCAGCCCCGCGGGTGGTGTCAGCGGATGCTCGCTCACGAGATCAGTCCGGTGAAGCCATTGGTGATGGGATAGCGACGGTCGCGGCCAAAGGCGCGCTGGCCGATCTTCACGCCCGGCGGCGCCTGGCGGCGCTTGTATTCCGCGCGGTCCAGCATGCGCCAGACGCGCAGGATCAGCGCGCGTTCGAAGCCCTGCGCCACCAGATCATCCACGCTGAGCTCGCGCTCCACCAGCCCGTTCAGGATGGCGTCCAGCACTTCATAGGGCGGCAGCGTGTCCTGGTCCTTCTGGTCGGGCTTGAGTTCGGCGCTGGGCGGCTTGGTGATCACGCGCTCCGGCATCACGGCGCCATCCGGCCCCAGCGCGCCGGCTGGCGTGTTCGCGTTGCGCCAGCGGCACACCTCGAAGACGTCGGTCTTGTAGACATCCTTCAGCACGGAATAGCCGCCGCACATGTCGCCATAGATGGTGGCGTAGCCGGTGCTCATCTCGCTCTTGTTGCCGGTGGTCAGCAGCATGTTGCCGAACTTGTTCGACAGCGCCATGAGCGTGACGCCCCGGATGCGCGACTGCAGGTTCTCCTCCGTGATGTCCGGCGCGCGATTGCCGAAGGCCGGTGCCAGCATCGCCTCATAGGCCGCCATGGCCGGCCCGATCGGGATGGTGTCGTAGTGGATGCCCAGCAGCCGCGCGCATTCGGCCGCATCCTCCAGGCTTTCCTGGCTGGTATAGGGCGAGGGCATCATCACCGCGCGCACCCGCTCGGGCCCCAGCGCATCGGCGGCGACGGCGGCCGAGATCGCGGAATCAATGCCACCCGACAGGCCCAGCACGATGCCGGGAAAGCGGTTCTTCTCCACATAGTCGCGCAGGCCCAGCATCATCGCATGGTAGATCTGCGCGGGCCGGCTCAGCGGCTTCGCCAGTTCCTGCTGCGCACAGACCCAGACATCGCCGGGCTTCTCCCAATCGGTGAGGATCAGCGTCTCGGCGAAGGAGGGCGCGCGCACGGCCAGCTTGCGGTCGGCGTTCAGCACGAAGCTCGCGCCGTCAAACACCAGCTCATCCTGGCCGCAATTCTGGTTGAGGAAGACGAAGGGCAGCCCCGTCTCCACCACGCGCGCGACGGCCAGATCAATGCGCGCCTCGGCCTTCTCCACCTCGAAGGGCGAGCCGTTGATGGAGAGCAGCAGCTCCGCCCCGCTTTCGCTCAGCGTCTCGGACACGGCGGGGAACCACCAATCCTCGCAGATCATCAGGCCGAGGCGCAGGCCGCGGAACACCACGGGGCCGGGCGCGGGGCCGGCGTCGAAGACGCGCTTGTCGTCGAAGACGCCGTAATTCGGCAGCTCATGCTTGGCGCGCCGCGCCACGATCTTCCCGCCATCCAGCAGGAAGGCCGCGTTGTAGAGCTTGCCGCCCTCCAGCCATGGCCCGCCCACGATCAGGCCCGGTCCGCCATCCGCCGTCTCGGCCGCCAGGGCCGCGATCTCGGCATCGCACATGGCCTGGAAGGCGGGCTTCAGCACCAGATCCTCGGGCGGGTAGCCGGCGATGCTGAATTCCGGCGTCACCAGCAGGTCGGCGCCTGCCGCCGCGGCCTCGGCGCGCAGCGCCCGGATTTTCGCGGCATTGGCGCGCAGCTCCCCCTCATGCGGGTTCATCTGCGCGAGGGCGATGCGGAGGCGGTTCGTCATCCCGTGGAAGTAGGCGCGCGGGGACGCAGGGTCAACGCGGGAAGGACGCTGGCCACCATGCCGCCGGTGACCAGCAGCACCCCCACCCAGCCGGTGGCCCCCAGCGTCTCGCCCAGGAAGAGCCAGCCGCCCAGCGCCACCATCGCCGGCACGGCGGCCGTGATGGCGGAGGTCTGCGGCCCGCCCAGCAGCACCACCGCCCGGGTGAACAGGAACCCCGCGAGCATGACGGAGAGGGCGCCATGCCAGGCCATCTGGAAGATTTCCATGCCGAGCGACAGGTTCTCCATCCGGGAGGGCAGCCAGAACCACCAGATGGGCAGGAAGAGCGGCGCGGCATAGAGCGCCACGGCCATGGTCGCGTCCAGCGCGCCGATCCGCCATTTCCGGATCAGCCAGGTATAGGCCGCCCAGCAGAGCACGGCGAAGATGAAGAGCAGGTCCCCCCGCCAGGCGCCGGGATGGTCGCCGAAGGTGTCGCGCCCCAGCAGCAGGATGCCGAAGCCCACCAGCGCCAGCGAGACGATGCGCCGGAGCCCCCAGGCCTCGCCGAAGCTGATCCACCAGGCGGCGGCGATGAGGAAGGGCAGCAGCCCCGCCATGATCACCCCGCCATGCGCGGCCGGCGCGAGCTGGAAGCCGCCATAGGCGCCAAGCGAGAAGCCGAAACCCGCCGTTGCCGTCAGGGCCAGCGCCTGCGCCACCGGCATGCGCGGCGGCCCGCGCCAGATCAGGAAGGGCAGGGCGGTCAGGAAGGCGCCGGCATAGCGGAGGGCCGCGATGTCCCAGGCGGTGACGGATTGCGCCGCGAGGAAGCGGGACATCAGCTGGAAGCCGGTCCAGATGAAGAGGACGCCGAAGGCGCAGAGCAGCCCGATGCGGCGTTCGCTCAACCCTGCTGCCCGTTCCGCCGCCGCCCCTCCTGCCGCAGCAGGAACTCGCGCCCGAGCTTCACCCGCGGCGTGCCGTCATACTCGACGATATCGGCCGTGGCGTAGGTCTCGCTCCAGATGTCGGGGATGAAGCTGCCCGTGCCCACCACATCCACCGGCGCATGCGCTTCGTTCATCACGCGGCACTTGCCGACGCTGAAGCCTGAACTGGCGACGATCCGCACCTTCCCGAAGCCCGCCGCGTCCAGCGCCTCGCGCACGCGCCAGATGGCGGCGGCGGAAACGCCCGTGCCCACCAGGTGGCGCAATTCGGAATCGCTGCGATAGCGGCGGATGGCCTGGGGTGCATGACGCTCCAGCACGGCGTAGCTCTCGGCCGGGTCCAGCCCTTCCAGGAAGCGGCCGCCATGGGTGTCGAGCCGCACGGCCATCCGGCCGGAATGGGCGAGATCCGCGAAGCGATGGCAGACGGCCAGCGCATCCGTCACCTCCTGGCCGAAATAATCCACCAGCACGGTCAGCCCGTCATTCGGGTAGGTCTCGTGGAACATCTCGGCCGCGCGCAGCGTGGAGCCGGCATAGCCGATCAGCGCATGCGGCATGGTGCCGCGCCCCGCCGCCTCGCCGAACCAATGCGCGGTGGCATCGGTCGCGGTGCCGACGAAGCCCGTGGCCCCCTCAAGGCGTGCCGCCGCGCTGCCGACCGAGGCCGCATAGGCCATCATCTCCTGCATCTCGAAGCCGGCGCAGTGCCGCGCCTCCATGGCCAGGAAGGCGGCCTTGGGCATCTCCAGGCTCATCTGGTAGGCGTTGTGCGCGGCCACGCAGGCCGGCCCCAGACGCTGCAGGTACAGCGTCTCGAGATCCGCCAGGGCGGCGAAGGAGCCGCTGAGATAGAGCAGCGGGTCACCCGCGCCGACCCAGGCCCCTTCCGGGTATTTCACCTCGATCTCGAAGGGCGTGCCACGCTCCCGCGCCACGCGCTCCAGCCATTGCACGGCGAGGCGCGGGGCGGAGATCACGGGGCGGCGCAGGAAGACCGCATAGGTGACGCGCACATCGCCGAAGGTCTCGACGATGCGGCGTGTGCGGTTGAAGTAGCTGTCCGTCCGGGCCGTGATTTCACGGTCCAGCGGGGATCTCTCGCTCATTGCGCGGCGCGGACCAGCTCGCGTTCCGGGCGCGCCCGATGCGCCTTCAGTTCCTCCGCGATGAGGAAGGCGAGTTCCAGCGACTGCTCGGCGTTCAGCCGCGGGTCGCAGAAGGTGGCATAGTTCTCGCCGAGATCGGCCGCCGTCAGCTTGCGCGCGCCGCCCGTGCACTCGGTCACGTCGCGGCCCGTCATCTCGACATGCACGCCGCCGGCGAGTGCCCCTTCGGCCGACATCACGTCGAAGAAGCTCTTCACCTCGTTCAGGATGGCGTCGAAGTTGCGGGTCTTGTAGCCGCCCTGGGTGGTGGTGTTGCCGTGCATCGGGTCGCTCAGCCAGACCACCTTGCGGCCGGCCTCGGTCACCGCGCGCACCAGCGGCGCCAGCTTCGCCTCCACCTTGTCCGCCCCCATGCGGGCGATGAGCGTGAGGCGCCCCGCCTCGTTCGCGGGGTTCAGGATCTCGGTCAGGCGCAGCAGCTCGCCCGCCTCCATGCTCGGGCCGACCTTCATGCCGATCGGGTTGGCCACGCCGCGCAGGAACTCCACATGCGCTCCATCCGGCTGGCGCGTGCGGTCGCCGATCCAGAGGAAATGCGCCGAGCAGGCATAGGTGCGCAGATGCGTGCTGCTCTCGCGCGTCAGCGCCTCCTCATAGGGAAGCAGCAGCGATTCATGGCTGGTGTAGAAGGCCGTCTCGCGGATCTGCGGCGCATTGTCGCTGTTCATGCCGCAGGCGGCCATGAAGCGCAGCGTCTCGTCGATGCGGGTGGCCAGGCCCTCATATTGCGCGGCCAGCGGGCTGCGCGCCACGAAATCGAGGTTCCAGCGATGCACCTGGTGCAGGTCGGCGAAGCCGCCGGTCGCGAAGGCGCGCAGCAGGTTCAGCGTGGCGGCGGATTGCAGATAGGCGAATTCCATCCGCTTCGGATCGGGCACCCGCGCCTCGGAGGTGAATTCCGCGCCGTTGATGATGTCACCGCGATAGGAGGGCAGGGTCACCTCGCCCACCTTCTCCACATCGCTGCTGCGCGGCTTGGCGAACTGGCCCGCCATGCGGCCCAGCTTCACCACCGGCATGCCGGCGCCGAAGGTCAGCACCACGGCCATCTGCAGCAGGACCTTGAAGGTGTCGCGGATGGTGTTCGCGTTGAAATCCGCGAAGCTTTCGGCGCAGTCGCCCCCCTGGAGGACAAAGGCCCGGCCTTCGGCAGCTTCGGCGAGCGCGGCCTTCAGTCGCTCGCACTCGCCTGCAAAAACCAGCGGGGGAAAGCTCGCGACCTTGGCTTCCATCGCGGCCAGCGCCGCGGGATCCAGATATTCAGGCACCTGCCGGATCGGCATCTGCCGCCAGGAAGAGGGGCGCCAGTCACGCGCCATGGCTGCGAACTCCCAAAAACCGTGTTCCCGCCAGCCTAAATCAGCCGGCGGAGAAAGGCTACCGGCGCGGCCTATTCCCGCTCCGCCGCCGCCGGCACCCCCGCCACCCGGGTCCGCGTCCGCAGCGTCACGAATTCTTCCGCCGCGGTCGGATGGATGCCGATGGTGCGGTCGAAATCCTGCTTGGTGGCGCCCATCACCACCGCGATGCCGATGCCCTGCATGATCTCGGCTGCGTCCTCCCCCAGCATGTGGGCGCCCAGGATGCGCTGCGTCGCCTGGTCCACCACCAGCTTCATCAGGGTCTTGCGGCCCGGGCGGCCGCTGATCGTGTGGCGCATCGGCGTGAAGCGGGTCAGGTAGATATCCACCGGGCCGCGCTCCGCCGCCTCCTCCTCCGAGAGGCCCACGGTGCCGATGGGCGGCGAGGTGAAGACGGCGCTCGGCACGTTTTCATAGCTCGCCCGGCGCGGCTTGTTGCCGAAGAGCGTATCGGCCAGCGCGTGGCCGACGGCGGTCGCCATGGGGGTCAGGTTCACCCGGTCCGTCACGTCGCCGATGGCAAAGATGTGCGGGATATTGGTCGCGTGGTCGTCATCCACGGGGATCACGCCGTCCTTCCCCGTGATCACGCCCGCGCGCTGCAGCCCGAGGCCCGGCGTGTTCGGCGCGCGGCCGGTGCAGAAGAAGACCGCATCCACCTCGCGCATGCCGTTGTTGCTGAGCGAGACGAGCAGGTGGCCCTCCAGCTTCGCGATGCGGGTCGGCAGCACGCCCGCGCTCATCGCGATGCCCTGCGCCTCCATCGCCTCCACCACGGCGGTGCGGAGATCGCCATCGAAGCCGCGCAGCGGCAGCTCCGCGCGGTAGAAGACCTCCACCTCCGCCCCCAGGCCGCGCAGCAGCCCGGCGAATTCCAGGCCGATATAGCCGCCGCCGATGACGGCGACGCGCTTCGGCAGCGCCTTCAGGGTGAAAAGGTCATCGGAGACGAGGCCGAACTCGGCGCCCGGAATGTCGAGCTTCGTGATCCGCCCACCGGTGGCCACCACGATGCGCTCGGCCGTGACGCGCTTGCCGCCGACATCGAGCGTATGCGCATCCAGGAAAGTGGCGCGCGCGTCGAAGGTGGTGACGCCCGCGCCGGCCAGCAGCTTGCCGTAGATGGAGGACAGCCGCGTCACCTCGGCATCGCGCGCGGCGGCGAGCTTCGCCCAGTCATGCCCATGGTTTTCGATGTTCCAGCCGAAGGCGGCGGCGTCCTCCGCCCACATCCCGTATTCGGCGGCGTTCACCATGATCTTCTTCGGCACGCAGCCGACATTGACGCAGGTGCCGCCCCAGAAGCGCTCCTCCGCCGCACCCACGCGCGCGCCATGCCCGGCCGAGATGCGGGCCATCCGCACACCGCCCGAACCGCCGCCGATCACGAAGAGATCGAAATCATACGCCATGGAGGACCCTTTCACGCTGCGCCCCACATAGGCGCTCCCCCCGCGCTCAGGAAGGGCGGCGGGGCACCACCATGCGCGGGGTGAAGACCTGCACCGCCTCGCTCGCCTGGTTCAGCGTGGTGATCCGCACCACGGCCGAGCCGCGATCCGGCCGCGAGCGGGAGGGGACCACCTCCAGCACCTCGATCTCCACGCGAAGCTCGTCACCCGGCCGGGTCGGGCGCGGCCATTGCAGCTCTCCACCCGCACCCACGATGCCGCCCGCCAGGTGCCCGATGGCCCCCACCACCATCCGCATGGTCAGCGCCGCCGTATGCCATCCGCTGGCGGCCAGGCCGCGGAACAGCGGATGCTCGGCCGCCGCCACGGGGTCGGTGTGGAAGGGCTGCGGGTCGTAACGCTGGGCGTAATCCATGATCTCCTGGGCCGTGAGCGTCAGCGGCCCGGCGCGGAACAGCTGCCCGGGCGAGAGATCCTCCAGGTAGAGCGGCGCGGCCAGCCCGCCGATCGGCGAGCAGAGCTGCACCAGCGCGCCATCCAGGTCCCGCAGGTAGGAAATGGTCTGCCCCCAAGGCTTGTCCACCGGCGCCAGCACCTCCAGCGCGCCCTCCCCCATCGCGCGCGCGTGGGCGGCGGCGACGTTCGGCACCTCCAGCGCGATCTCCTGGCTGCTGTCGCCATGCGGGCTGCCGATGTGCAGTCCGGTCTCGCGCTCGAAGAAGCCCTGGCGCGCGAAGCCCAGCACCGTGTCGCCCGTCTCCATGGCGATGTAGTCCTCGCCGAGCGCCAGCTTCTCGGTGAGGCCGAAGGCGCGGGCGTAGAAATCGGCCGTGGCGCGCGCGTCTGGCACATGGCGGATGATGCGGGCGAGGCGCGTCATGCCGTGATCGCCGTGCAAAGCTCGACCAGCGCGCCATTGGGGTCGCGCAGGTAGGAGACGGTCTGGCCCCAGGGCTTCTCCACCGGGGCCAGCACCTCCAACGCCCCGGCGGCCAGCGCCCGCGCATGGGCAGCGGGCACGTCCTCCACCTCGAAGCCGATCTCCTCGCCGGGCGGGCGGGCGCCGGGGCGCGTCGGCGCGAAGTCGAGCCCCATGCCGCTGGTCACGAAGCCCTCGCGGCAGAAGGCCAGCACGGTTGCGCCGGTTTCCATGGCGATGAAATCCTCGCCGCCGGCGAAGCGCTGCGTCAGGCCGAAGGCCTCGCCGTAGAAGCGGGCCGTCGCCATCGCGTCAGGCACGTAGCGGATCACCCAGGCGAGCTTCATGCGAACGGTCTCCCTTGCTCGGGGAGCTTAGGCAGCGCCTGCCCGGTTGTCAGCCGCCGCTATGCGCCCCTAGCCTCCCGCCCCAACACAGGAGGAACACCCATGGCCCGTCGCTTCATTGATCTCTCGGTCGCGCTCAAGGCCGGCATCGCGAGCGACCCGCCGCACATGCTCCCCGAGATCGACTATCTCGACCATCACATGACCGCGCCCGCCATGGCCGAGTACATGGGCGTGCCGGTCGAAGCCCTGCCCGAGGGCGAATACGCCGCCATCGAGAAGGTGCGCATCAGCACCCATAACGGCACCCACCTCGACGCGCCCTATCACTACTTCTCCCGCATGAACGAGCGCAGCGTGCCGGGCGGCGAACCCTCCTGGCGCATTGACGAGGTGCCGCTGGAATGGTGCTTCTCGAACGGCGTGAAGCTCGATTTCCGCAGCAAGCCGGACGGATACGTCTGCACGCCCGATGATGTGAAGCGCGAGCTGGACCGCATCGGGCACAGCTTGAAGCCGCTCGACATCGTGCTGGTCAACACCCGCGCCGCCAGCCGCTATGGCGAGGCGGACTACATCGACGCCGGCTGCGGCATGGGCAAGGCCGCCACGCTCTGGATGCTGGAGCAGGGCGTGCGCGTGGTCGGCACCGATGCCTGGTCCTGGGACGCGCCCTTCAGCCACACCCGCCGCAAGGTGGCGGAAACGGGGGATGCCTCGCTGATCTGGGAGGGCCATCGCGCGGGGCGCGAGATCGGCTACAGCCACCTGGAGAAGCTGGCGAACCTCGACCAGCTGCCGCCGCATGGCTTCATGGTCGCCTGCTTCCCGGTGAAGGTGCATCGCGGCAGCGCCGGCTGGACGCGCGCTGTCGCGATCCTCGAGGACTGATCACGCCTCAGCGCGCGAAGCCCGCATAGCCGCGCCGCAGCGCATCCTCCCGCCCGTCGCGCGTCACCTCCCAGAGCGGACTGTCCACCGCGAGGCGCTGCCCGCCGTCGCGCTGCACGGGGCGCAGGTTCAGCGCGGCGCGGTTGCGCGTGGTCAGGCCGAAGAAGTCGAAGGGCACGCGGACATAGATTCCCTTGTCGAAGCTCCCCTCGCCGAAGCGCGAATAGCTGACATTGGTGAAGGTGGCGAAGCCACCCACCTCGATGCCGCTGTCGAAGCGCCTCCCCATCTCGATGGTGCCGCCCCAGTCGCCCGCCAGATACCGCCCGCCGCGCAGCACGGTGTAGAGGTTCCACACCGGCAGATCGAGGTAGAGCGAGGCTTGGCCCGTCACGACGGAATAGCCCAGCGTGCCGATGTTCTGCGTGTATTGCCGCTGCGCCACCCAGTTCACGTCGAGGCCGATGGCGAAGCTGCGGTCCCGCGGGCGCCAGAGCAGCTCGGTCGAGAGGCCGCCGAACATCGGCTCCAGCATGCCGGCCGTCACGCGCGCGAAGACGTCGCGCGCCGGCGTCCAGATGCGCTCGGCATAGAGGGCGGGCATGGTGGTGGTGGCGGCGCGGGCATAGCGGGCGAAATCGCTGCGGACATGCGGCAGCACGCTGTTGCTGGGCAGCCCGTCGGCGAGGTTTCCGGCGAAGGCCTGCTGCACTGCGCCGACGATGGCGCTGTTCCAGCCGATGTCGAGCCTGGCACCCGCGGTGGCACCCAATTGCCAGCGCACCGCCGTCTCCGGGTCGCCCACCATGATGTTGAGCGCGGGCGCGATGCCCCAGGTCAGGCGTGGCGGTGCGGCCGTGGCGGCCGTGGCGCTCGCTTCGTCATAGGCGGGCAGCAGTTGCGAGGTGGCGAGGATCTCCTCCGCGCTGCCCATGGCGCGCCCCTGCGCCTCGAAGGCACCCCGCAGCGTGACGAGCCGCGCGATCACCACGCCGTCACGCTCCCAGATGACGCGGATGCGCTCGACATGGGCGGGCAGGATGGGCTGCGCCGCGCGCACCACGCGGGAGGCGACCTGCGCCAGCGTGCGGTATTGCCCGCCCGAGACCGCGATATGCGCCTCATCCCCGCGCAGGTCGAGCGAGATGGGCAGGAAGCTCTGCGCCCGCAGCGCGGGGAAGAGGCGGCGCGCCAGCACGGCGTTCTCGCTCGCCTCGCCCTCGCGGTCGTCGCGGCCCATCTGGATGCGCCCCTCGAAGCCGGCCGAGGCGGCCAGCAGCCGCTCGCGCCAGCCGCGCAGCGGCTCGGGCGGGGGCAGGGGGGCGCCGTCCACGGGGCGGGGCCGCATCGGCGGCGGCGGCTCGCGCGGCAGGTCCGGCGGTGCGTTGGGGTCGAGCCGGAGCGAGGCGCGGATCAGGAAATCCGTGCCGTAGAGAAAGGAGGCGCCGATATCCAAATAGGGATTGGGCTGCCAGTTGAAGCCGACATTGACGCGGCTCGCCGCCTCGCCGCGCAGGTTGGTGGTGCGGGCGGGATAGCCGCCGCGCTCGTCGCGCAGCGCATCGGCCGAATACTCGACCTTGGCGCGCAGGCCCTCGATCGCGCCCCAAGGTGTGGGGATCGGCGGCACGGAATATTCGAGGCCGGCGAAGATGCCGGAATAGGGGCCGCGGAACAGGTTGTTCCAGGCGACGGTGCCGCCCTGGCCCACATTGCGCGGCCGCGTGCCGAAGGCGGCCGGGCCATAGGTCAGCGGGTTCGTCACATCCTGCCCCGAGGAGAGGCGACCCCAGCCCATGCCGATGGTGGCGTCGAGCGACCAGAAGCGCTTGGAGGCGACGATGTATTCGCCCTGGTAGATGCCGGTGCCGATCACATCCTGCAGGCCGATGGCGAGTGCCGGGCGCCAGGCATTCTCCTCCCAGACGCGCAGCTTGAGGTCGAAGGCGCGGTCCGTCGTCGTGCCCCGGCCGAGCGTACCGTTCAGGCGTTCGCTCAGGCGGAAGGTGGTCTCGAGGAAGGGCAGCGCCTGGAAGTTCACGAAGTAGAATTCCCGCTGCCGCCGCCAGGCGCCGCCGCCCTCGATCACGCCATCGGGGCGGAAGCGCGCATTGGGCATCTCCAGCAGGCCGACGCGGCCGAAATTCGAACCGGTGGCAGGCACTTCGTCGAGGGCGTGGGCGGGACCGGACAGCAGCAGGAGCGGCAGCCCGATCAGAAGAAGCGCCACCTTCCGAGAATCCGGCCGCACAGCGGCCGGCGCGCCCAGACCACCCGCCATGTCAGCGCGCCTTCGGCGGCGCGAAGCCAAGCGGGCGGAGCCCGCGCCCGGCGTCTGAGGGCACTCATCAAACTCATCCGGCCGCACAGCGGCCGGCGCGCCCAGACCACCCGCCATGTCAGCGCGCCTTCGGCGGCGCGAAGCCAAGCGGGCGGAGCCCGCGCCCGGCGTCTGAGGGCACTCATCCAACTCATCCGGCCGCACGGCGGCCGGCGCGCCCGGACCGCGCGTCACGTCAGCGCGCCAGTGGCGGCGCGAAGCCAAGCGGGCGGAGCCCGCGCGTCGTGCGGAGAGCACGCCTCCGGCATGACGCCTCTGAGGGCATCAACTCAATTCCCCCCACGGTAGATCACGGCCAGCGCCGCCGCCGAGATGGCGAGCTGCCCCGCGATCTGCGTCATGTCGCGGAGAAAGCCCCAGGATTCGAAGGGCGAGGGATCATTCGGCACGATCACCAGGCTGCCCGGCGGCACGGGCGGCCCGCCCTGCTGCCACGCGCCAAGACCCGCAGGCACCGAGGTCCCGTTGGGCAGCACCAGGAAGGCGCGGGAGGGGTCGGCGAAACGCTGCGTGCCGCCCGCCGCCCGCACATAGTCGCTCGCGCGCCAGCCGGTCAGGAATTGCAGGCTGCCCGGGTTCTGCACCGCGCCGACGACCGTCACGTCATTGGGCCGCTTGGGCATGACGATGAGGTCGCCCGGCTCCAGCAGCACATCGAGTTCCGGCCGGCCGGCGAGCACCACGGGGTTGGCCTCCACCACCATGCGCCCCGCGGCCGGGATGTTGCGCAGGCTGGCGGCGAGCTGCTGGCCGGCCGCGACCGCGCCCGAGACATCCGTGCCCCGCCCGCTGCTGCCCACCACGGCGGTGCCGGCGGCCACCTGCATCAGGCCCATCTCCAGCTCGCGCGCCGTGCGGTTGAAGCCCTCCTGCTGGCGGGCGCGGGCCGCCTCGCGCGTGAAGACGGCGCCATAGGGATAGGCCTGGGGCGTCAGCCCGCCCGCGCGGGCGATGACCTCCGAGAGGCGCTCGCCACGCCGGATGTCATAGACGCCGGGGCGCAGGAACTCGCCCATCAGCGTCACCGGCCCGTTGTCGCGGTCGCCGAAGCCGCGCGGGATCCTCACGCCGTCGCGGGGCGAGAGGCGCACGGCGGCGAAGTTGCGGCTGCGCAGGTCGAGCAGCGTGCGCGTGAGCGGGATCGCGCTCGTCTGGTCCGAGGGCTCGCGCGTGAGTTCGACCGAGGACAGATCCGCCGTGTCGGTCAGACCGCCCGCCACGGCCAGAACCTGGTCCAGCCCGGTGCCGTTGGTGATGGGATAGAGGCCGGGCAGCCGCGCCTCGCCCGTCAATGTCATCGCGTTGTCGAGCAGGAAGGTCAGCAGCGCCGGATAGTCGATAAAGGCCTGCGGGCAGGGCGTCTCGCCCAGGCGCCGGAAGCCGCCGATGCGGGCATGGGCAAAACGCTGCGGCGAGGAGCGCGCCGCGATCTCGAGCTGCGTCAACGCGGGGCAATCGAGGCCGCGCGCCGGGTCGGGCGCCGCACCCGGCGGCGTCGGCATGCCCGGCGCGGGCGCGGGAACGAGGCTGGGCAGGCCGGCCAGCAGGCTCGCGGGCTGCGGCGGCGGCGAGGCCGGGGGCGCGATGCGCGCCTGGGCCGCGTTCAGCCGGCCGCGCTCCGTCTCGTCCAGCAGCGCCCATTGCACCGTGGGGCTGGAGAGCCACAGCACATCCGCCAGCGAGAGGATGATCACCTCATCCCCCTCGGCCAGGTGGACATCGGCGCGGCCGGCCAGCACGGCCGAGAGGTCGAAGGGCTGGAAGCGGCGCCCGCGCGTGCGCGCATCGGTGCGCAGGATGACGGCCATGCGGGCATAGGGGTCGGGCCGGACGATGCGGCCATCGCCGAGCAGGCCGCGCAGGCTGGCGCCGCGCCCGCCCAGCGCGCGCGTCATCGGCTGCGCGACATGGCCCGTCAGGCGGAGGTTCTGCGCCTGCACATCGGTGCCCGGCTCCACCAGCAGCAGGTCGCCCCGCCGCAGCGGGGATTGCATGCCGATCTCGCGGAAGGCGCGACGACCCTCGCCATCCGTCGTCTCCAGCAGGAAGCGGTTGCCGGAAGGCCGCAGCGCATCACCCGCGAGGCGCAGCATGGTGCCGAGCGGCGAAGAGCCGCTCCCCGGCGGCAGTTCGTAGATGGCGGGGCGCGAGACCTCGCCGCCCAGCGCCACCACGCCGCCGATGGGCGGCACCAGGATGCGCTCGCCCTCGCGCAGGGTCAGGTCGGGCGGCTCCCCCTCGCCGGCCAGCACGGGGTAGAGGTCCACGACGCGGCGGCCGCGCGGCCCTTCGACGCGGATGGCGCGCAGCGTGCCCGACTTCCGCACGCCCTGCGCCGCCACCAGCGCATCGAACAGATTGGCGAGCGGCGAGAGGGCGACGACGCCGGGCCGCTGCACTTCGCCGCCCACGAAGATGGTCACCTGCCGCATCTGCCGGACGGAGATGAAGACCTCCGCGCCGGCCAGTTCGCGCTGGGCGCGGCGGCCCAGCTCCTCGCGCAGGTCGCGCAGGGTGCGGTCGGCGGCCTGCATCGGCGGCAGGTTGGGCAGCAGCAGCATCCCCTCGCGCGAGACGCGCAGCGTCAGGTCCTGGCTGGAGCGGCCGCGGAAGCTGATCACCAGCTCGTCATCCCGGCCGATGACGTAATCCTCGGGGATGGCGCCGGAGGCCTGGTTCAGCTGCTGGCCAAAGGCCTGGCCTGCCAGCACGCCGGGCGGGCTGGTGCGGAAGCTGTCATAGCCGAATTGCCGGAGCGGCTGCGGTGCCGCGGGGATGCGCGCCGCCGGATTGGCCGCGGCCATGGCCGCGGGCTGCGGCCGACGATTCTCGAAGAACTGCTCGATGGGCGAGAGCGGCTCCTCCGTCGCCGGTGGCGTGGGTGCGGGCAGGGCGAGGCTGGAGAAGGGGGCAGGCTGCGGCGCCGTCGGGCTCTGGCTGCCGAGCGGCCGGCCCGCGCCCGCATCGAGCAGGCGCTGGAGGATATCCTGCTGCGCGCTCGGCGGCAGGGCCTGCAGGGGCGCGCCGCCGGGCAGCGTGGAGGGCAGCGAAGGCGGGCCGAGCAAGGAGGAGGGCAGATTCTGCGCGGCCGCGGGCCAGGCCAGCGCCAAGGTCCAGAGGGCCAAGACGCGGGCGTGTTTCAACGAACGGGCTCCCCTTTTTGGTGCAAGGACGTGACTCGAAGATTCAGTTATCGGAAAATTACGTGCAATATTTGCAACCATGCGGCGAAGCCTCCCCATTTCGTCAAGCCTCTGGATTGCAAAAATGAATGCCGCTCGCCTGCTGGGGGCGGGGCCGGTCGCCTGGGCGCTTCTCGGCCGCGGCCCCTGGGCGCGGGGTTGGGTCCGCTGGCGGCTGCGCGACGGGGTTCCGCCGGAGGGTGCAGACCTCATGGCCGGGCCGGATGTGCGGCCGCTCTGGGAAGCGAATCGCTGGTCGGAATGGCCGCGCCTGGCCCTGGCGGGGGAGGGGGATGCAATCCCGGGCCGCGTCGCAGCGTGGCTGGCTGAACATCCGCCCTATCACGGCCCGGTCTGGGCCTGTGGCCAGGAGGCGGCTTTGCGGGCGCTGCATCTGGCCCTGGCCTCCGCCCTGGCGGGCATGGCCGCGCCCCCGGCCGCGATGCGGACCCTGGCGCGGCGCATCGGCGCGAACCCGGCCTATGCCCGCGCCCAGGACAACAATCACCCGGTCAGCGAGGCGGCAGGGCTGCTCGTCTGCGGCATGGCGCTCGGCGAGAACAGCTTGGCGCGCCGCGGCGCGCGGCGGCTCGATGCCCTGATCGCGCGGCTGGTGGCGGCGGATGGCGGCTTCGCGCAGCCAAGCCCGGCCTATCACCGCATGCTGCTGGATGTGATGGCGGTGACGCAGTGGCTGCGCGAGAGGGGCGGGGGCCCGGCCGCGGCACCGCTCACCCTTGCGCGCATGGCGGCAGCGACGCGTTGGCTGCATCGCCTCGCCTGCCCCGCCACGGGGCTGCTGCCGCGCCTCGGCCATCAGGACGGCTCGCATGTCGCGGATCTGTCCGGGGCGGGGCCGGATGACGCGCGGGCCAGCCTGGAGCGCGCGGCCCGGATCTTCTGCGGCGCTTCGGCCGGCTGGCCGGGTGATCCCGGCTGCGCCGCCCTCGGCCTCGCGGTGCCCCGGCCGGTGCTCGCAGGAGAGCCGGACTGGCAGGCGGGCGGCCTGCTCGGCCGGCGCTTCGGCCCTTTCCGCGCCGTTCTTCGTGTGGGTCCGCTGCGCTTCCGCCCCGCCCATGCCGACCTGCTGCATCTCGATCTCTGGCGGGAGGGGGAGAACCTGCTGCGCGATGGCGGCACCGGCGCCTACAACCCGGAAGACCCCGCCTGGCTGGGCTATTTCCAGGGTGCCGCGGCGCACAACACCATCGCCTTCGACGGCGAGGACCAGATGCCGCGCCTCGGTCCCTTCCTGTTTCACCATTGGCCCGAGACCGGCGCCCTTCCTGATGGCGGCTGGTGGCGGGACCATCGAGGCCGCCGCCATGCGCGGGTGCTGCACGCGGCACATGGCGGGCTTTGCGTGGAGGACCGGGTCTCAGGCCCCTTCCAGGCGGCCGTGCTGCGCTGGCGGCTGATGCCGGCGGAATGGGCCATGACCGAGGACGGCGTGACGGGGGCCGGCCTCCGCCTGCACCTCACCGCCGATGGGCCGGTCACGCTGCGACTGGTGCAGGGCCTGGAGAGCCTCGCCTATGGCGCGGCCACCCCCCTGCCGGTGTTGGAAGCGTGCATGCCCCCGGCAACTTCCCGCCTCACGACACTTATTCGTAATTTATGAACCGATAGGTTGCATTTCCTGCATCCCCGCGCCCATCCTGCCCGCATCACATGAGGCCATGATGGCGCTGGAGGCATTGCTCAGGGAGGTGTGGCGCCAGCGCATGGGCGTCCTGATCTCCTGTGCGCTCCTGTATGCCCTGGCCGCGACGCTGGTCTGGAACTGGCCGCGCAGCTATGTGGCCACCGCCATCGTGGCACCCTCGGAAACGACGGGCATCGCCACCTCCTCGCTGCTCACGCCATCGCCCTTCCTGCAGCCCTCCCTGCTCGACCAGCGGCCGGGCGGCAATTTCGCCGTCTATCTGGCGGCGCTCCGCGCGCCCGAGGCCGCCGCCGTCCTGGCGCGGGACACGCCCCTGCTGGGGCAGATCGAGGAGCGCCGCGCCGCCTGGCCGCTCGGCCCGCTCCGCCGCCTGCTCGGCCTGCGCCTTTTCGCCGATACGGATGACGCGCTGAGCTATCTGGAGCGCAACTTCGCCGCGACGCCCTCGCTCACCTCCGTGACCTGGACGCTGGAACTCGTGAACCGGGACCGGGATTCCGCGCTCGACATGCTGCAGCGCCTGCATGCCCAGGCCGAGGGCCGGGTGCGGGAGACGCTGGGCGAATTGGCGGGGCGGCGCATCGCGGCCCTCGAGGCGCGGCTGCGCGTCGAGCCCGACCTCTTCCTCCGCAACAGCCTCTATGACCTGCTGGCGCAGCAGCAGCGCGCGGCCCTGGTGGTGGCGGCGGATGAAGCGGCGGCCGCGCGCCTCGTCTCCGTACCGATGGTGGAGATCCGCCCCTCGGTGCCCAACCGGCCGCTCCTGCTCGTGCTGCTGGCCATTGCCATTCCCGGCGCCGTGCTGCTGGCCGTCACCTGCCGCATCCTGCTGCGGCCGCCCTTGCCACCCAGCCTGGCACCCGCCCGGCCCGCCCCGGCCGAGCCCGCCCCCATGCGCAAGGAACCCGTGCTGACGCGCCTGCCAGGCGGCGACGGCGCATGATCCGGACGGCGCCGCTCTTCGCCGCGCTGGCCGGCCTGGCCGGCGCCGTGCTGCATTTCGCCGGCGCGCTGAAATCCACCCAGGCGGTGGCGGCCCTGCCCTTCGACATCACCCTGCTGGCCCTGCTCGCGCTGCTGGGCCTGCTTCCGCTGCTGCTGCTCGGCCGCGCCTGGCAGCTGTCGCGCGCGCTGGGGCCGCCGCTCGCGGCCTGTGGCCTGCTCTGGGCCTGGTGGGTGCTGGCCGCCGCCTGGAGCCCCTGGGGCGAGGGGGTCGCGGACCGCCTGCCGGAGATCGTGCTGGCCGGGCCGCTCATGCTGGCGCTGGGCCTGCTGATCGGCGCCGATCCGGCGGCACGGCGCGTCTTCGCCGTGGCGGTGATCGGGCTCGGCGTCTTCGTCGCCGCCTCCATCGCCTGGGGGCTGGCGACCGACGCCGTGGTGCTGGGCGGCCAGGTGGGGGCGGACCCGTCGCGCGTCCGGGTGCAGTACCAGGTGGCCGGCCTCGCGATCGCCTGCGCGGCGGGCCTCGTCGCGCTCCGGGCCACGGCGGCGCGAGGCTGGGGCGTGCTCGTCTGGCTCGCGGTTCTGCTGGGCCTCGGGGTGGGGGTGCTGCTGCCGGGCGGGCGGGCGGCGCTGCTGGAACTGGTGGCGGTGGTGGCGCTGGCGCCGGCCCTGCGCTGGCTGCTGCAGGGCCGCGTGGCGCCGGCTGTCGGCTGGGTCGCCCTGGTCGCGGCCGGAGGCGCGATGGGCCTCGGCCTGCTGCTGCTCGATCCGGGCCGGGCCGAGGATCTCGCCACGCTGGAGCGCCTCTTCCGCCCCGATGGCGGGCAAGATTCGGCGCGCGAGATCCTCTGGGGCGAGGCCTGGCGCCTGGGTGGCGTCATGGGCCTCGGCCCGGGCGGGTTTCCGCCCGCCATCGGCGTCGGGCAGGATCGCGGCCTGCACCCGCACAACCACGCGATCGAGGCGTTGGTCGAAGGCGGCGCGGTGGGCCTCATCCTCTGGCTCGCGGCCTTCGGCGGCGCGGCCCTGCTGGCGCTCACGCGCCTGCCGCGCGTGGCGCCCGACCGTGCCGCGCTGATCCTGGCGCTGACCCTGCCGGTCGCGATGACGGCCATGGTCTCGACCGACCTCGGCAACCGCATGGTCTGGTTCGCGCTGGGCCTTGCCCTCTCACTCGGCCTCGAGGCGCGCGATGCCTGAGCGTGGGGCCTTTGGGCGCGGGGCCTTTGGGCGTGGGGCCCATGCGCACGGCGCCTATGCACGCTGGGGCAAGCGCGGCTTCGACATCGTGGGGGCGATCTTGCTGCTGGCGCTGGGGCTCCCGCTGCTCGCCGGCACGGCGCTGGCGGTCCGGTTGCGGCTCGGCCGGCCGGTGCTGTTCCGGCAATGGCGGGCGGGCCGCGACGGCGTCCCCTTCCGCCTCGTGAAATTGCGCAGCATGGAAGATGGGGCCGGGGGCGACGCCGCCCGGCTGGGTCCGCTGGGCCGGGCATTGCGCGCCTCCGCGCTGGACGAGTTGCCGCAGCTGTTCCAGGTGCTGAGCGGCCGGATGAGCCTGGTGGGGCCGCGGCCGCTGCTGCCGGAATACGGCCCGCGCTACACGCCGCGCCAGGCGACGCGGCTGCTGGTCCGGCCGGGCCTGTGCGGCCTCGCGCAGTCCAAGGGGCGCAACCGCGTGCCCTGGGAGGAGCGGCTGGAGTGGGATGCGCGCTATGTCGAGCGCATCACCTTCGCGGGTGATCTGCGCATCCTGTGGGATTGCGCCCGGATGCTCTGGCGGGGCGAGGGCGCGACCATGCCGGGCCATGCCACCACGGCCCGGTTCGACGCCCCGCCCTGACGCCTCATCCCACGACCGCGACCGCCTCGATCTCGATGAGCCAATCCGGTGAGGCCAGCGCCGCGACGCCGAGCAGCGTGCTCGCGGGCGGCGCGGCCCGGTCGCCGAAGAATTTGGCGCGCACCGCGCTGATGAGGGCGCGGTGTTCCGGCTTGTAGTCCACGACATAGGTGGTGATCTTCACCACATCGGCGAAGCTGGCGCCGGCCGCGGCCAGCGCCGTGCCGATATTCTCCATCACCTGCGTCGCCTGGGCCTCGAGGTCCGTGCCGCCCACCAGCCTGCCCTCGGCATCGGCCGGGACCTGCCCGGCGAGGTAGATGGTCCTGGCCCCCGAGGCGACGGCGACATGCGAATAGGAGGGCGTCTTCAGCAGCCCGGGCACGGGCGGGTATTCGGTGGCGCTCACGGCTCTCTCCCCGGATTACGGCTCCAGCTTCTTCCAGAGTGGTTCCTTCAGCTTGCCGAGGAAGGCTTCGAAGGCCTCCTCCTGCTCGGCCGTCGGCTGCATGGGGCGCGGTGTGCGCGGCGCGCCGGCCTCGCGCAGGATGGTCTGCACGACGGGGGCCGCGCCCAGCACGAGGCCAGGCTGCCGCCCGCCCTTCAGCTCCAGATAGACCTCGGCCAGCAGCTTCACGTCGAGCAGCGCGTTGTGCGTCGTGCGCTGCGAGAGATCGATGTTGTAGCGGCGGCACAGCGCATCCAGGCTGTTCTGCGCGCCGGGGAAGGCGACGCGCGCCAGCGCCAGGCTGTCCACCATGCGCTTCGGATCAAGCGTCGGCCGCTTGGCGCGGAACAGCTCCGCATCCAGGTGCTTGAAATCGAAGGGCGCGTTGTGCGCGACGATGGGGGAATCCGCCAGGAACTCCAGCATCGCATCCGCGATCTCGGCGAAGCGCGGCTTTCCTTCGAGGTCCGCGCGGGTGAAGCCATGCACGCGGGTGGCTTCCGGCGGCACGTCGCGCTCCGGGTCCACCAGCGTGTGGAACACCTTGCCCGTGGGCATGAGGTTTACGATCTCGATCGCCGCGACCTCGATGACGCGATGGCCTTCGAGTGGCTCGAAACCGGTGGTCTCGGTGTCGAGGACGATCTCACGCATCGCGCATCTCCCGAACGAGCTGCCGCACCGCGGCCTGCGCGTGGTGTCGCGAGAGGCCGGTGCGGATCACCCTATCGGCGCGGCGGCGCTTCTCCGCATCGGGCATCTGGCGCGCGAGGATCGCGTTCAACCGCGCCTCGGTCATGCCGGGGCGCAGCAGCACGCGGCGGCGCTGCACGGCGGCGGGCGCCGAGACGACCAGGATCTTGTCGAATTCCCGAAGGTCCCGCCGCGTCTCGTAGAGCAGCGGGATGTCGAGCACGACGAGCCGCGCGCCGCGCCCGCGCCAGCGCTTGAGGAAGCGCGCCTGCTCGTCGCGCACCAGCGGATGGATGATGCGCTCCAGCCGCTTCAGCGCCTCGGGCTGGCCGAGCACGGCGCGGCGCAGGACTTCACGGTCGGTGGCACCGTCGCGCTCGCTGCCCGGGAAGGCGCGGGCGATGGGCCGCACGGCGCGGCCGCCCTTGGCCTGCAGCGCATGCACCGCCGCATCGGCGTCGAAGACCGGCACGCGGAGGCGCTGGAAGGCCCGGGCGGCGGTGGACTTGCCCATGCCGATGCTGCCGGTGAGGCCCCAAACTTTCATGATGGGATCTTCATCGCGGCGGAATGTCCGCTGCCACGATGCGGCGCAGCTCCTCGTCCACCACGGGGGCCACGCCGAACCAGGCCTCGAAGCCCGGTCGCGCCTGGTGCAGCAGCATCCCCAACCCGTCCACGCCGGTCAGGCCGCGCGCGCGCGCGGCGGCGAGCAGCTTCGTCTCCAGCGGCACATAGACGATGTCCGCCACCGTCGCATGCGCGGGCAGGGGGGAGAGGTCCAGCTCCAGTGGCGGCTGGCCGGCCATGCCGAGGCTCGTGCCGTTCACCAGCAGCGCCGCACCTTCCAGCGGCGGCGTGGCGCTGACATGCACCGGCCCGCCGAGGGCCTGCGCCAGCGCCAGGGCGCGCTCCGGCGTGCGGTTCACCAGCGTCAGATGCGGGCAGCCCGCATCGAGCAGCGCGGCGGCGATGGCACGCGCGGCACCGCCCGCGCCCAGGATCACCGCCGGGCCGCGCCTGGGGTCATAGCCGGGCAGGGAGGCCAGGAAGCCGAAGCCATCCGTGCAATCACCGATGATCCGTCCGTCGCGGAAGACCAGCGTGTTCACCGCGCCCGCGCGATGCGCGCGCGGCAGCACCTCGTCGCAGACCGCGAAGGCGGCCTCCTTGTGCGGAATGGTGACGTTCATGCCGCGAAACCCGGCCGCCATCAGGCCCCGCACGGCGGTCGGAAAATTCTCGGGCGCGATGGGCAGGGGCACATAGGCCGCATCCAGCCCATGCCGCGCGATCCAGGTGCCATGCAGCAAGGGCGAGCGCGAATGGGAGACGGGCCAGCCCGCCACCCCCGCCAGCAGGGCCTTGCCGGTCAGCATCAGCCGGTCAGCGAGGGAACCAGCGTCGCCTGCATCGCGGCGCAGAGGCTTTCCGCCCCATCCTCGCCGCGCATCCAGACTTCGGCGCGGGCCACGGTGAGCGTGCGGCCGAGCTTCAGAACCTCGGCGCGGGCGATGGCGAGCACGCCGCGTGCGGGGCGCAGGAAGTTGACCTTCAACTCCGCCGTCAGCACCTCCTGCCCCGGCGGCAGCAGGGAGAGGGTCGCGTAGCCGCAGGCATTGTCGGCGAGGGTGGTGAGGACGCCCGCGTGGAGAAAACCCTGCTGCTGCGTCATCGTCTTGCGGAAGGGCGCTTCGATCACGCAGCGGCCGGGCGAGACCTCGGCGATGCGCGCCTCGATCACACGCATCAGCCCCTGCTGCGCGAAGCTCGCCTCGATGCGAGCCTGGAGGTCTTTTTGGGGCATGTCAGGCTCCGATCGTTGAAGGGCGCAGCCCGGAGACGTGAATCGGCGCCATGATGTTACAGCCTCCAACCCGTGTGAATGGCGACGATGCCGCCCGAGAGATTGCGGTGCTGCACGCGCTCGAGCCCCGCCGCCGTCATCATCCCGGCCAGCGTCGCCTGGTCGGGGAACATGCGGATGCTCTCGGCGAGGTAGCGGTAGCTCTCGGCATCCTGCGCGATGCGCCCGCCGATCGCGGGCAGCGCCTTGAAGGACCAGGCGTCATAGAGCGGTGCCAGCGCGGCCACCTCAAGCCGGGAAAACTCCAGGCAGTGGAAGCGTCCGCCGGGGCGCAGCACGCGCCGCACCTCGCGCAGCACCGCATCCTTGTCGGTGCAGTTGCGCAGCCCGAAGGCCATGCTGACCTTCTCGACGCTCATATCCGGCAGCGGGATGCGCTCGGCATCGGCGCAGAGGAAGGAGAGGCCCCGCGCCAGCCCCTTCTTCAGCGCCCGCGACTGGCCGACCGAGAGCATCTCGGCATTGATGTCCGAGCAGATGACGCGCCCCGCACCCCGCTCCAGCGCCAGGAAGGAGATGTCCCCCGTGCCGCCGGCGAGGTCGAGCAGCGTCTCGCCCGGCCGGGGCTGGATGGCGTTGACGAAGATGCGCTTCCAGGCCCGGTGCAGGCCGAGCGACATCAGGTCGTTCATCACGTCGTAGCGGGGCGCCACGCTGTCGAAGACCTCGCGCACGAGGCCCGCCTTCTCCTCGGCGGCGACGGTGCGGAAGCCGAAATCGGCGGTGGTCTCGGGGGTCTCGGTCATCGGGCGGGTATAGCGGCCCCCGGGCGAATCTGCCATGCGGGGGAGGCCAGAAAGAGGAGGCGGCCATCCCCGAATTGCCCGAGGTCGAGACCGTGATGCGGGGCCTCGCTTCCGTGCTGGACGGCCAGGTGATCCGCCATGCCGAGACGCGCCGCGCCGGCCTGCGCTGGCCCTTCCCCGCCGGCCTCGCCACCACGCTTGCCGGGGCGCGCGTGGCGGGCTTCCGGCGGCGCGGCAAATACATGCTGATGCGCCTCGATGGCCGGGAGAGCGTGCTGATCCATCTCGGCATGTCAGGCCGGATGGTGGCCCGCCATCGCGACGCCGCCTTCGTCCCGCGCATGGCGCCCCAGGGCCTGGCCAGCGACGCCCGCGGCCACAACCAGCCGCCCGAGGCGCATGAGCACCTGGTGATGGAGACCGAGGGCGGCTGGCGCGTGGGTTTCGTGGACCCCCGCCGCTTCGGCTGCGTGGACCTGATCGCCCGGGAGGCGGAGGACAGCCACAAGCTCCTCGCCGGCCTGGGCCCCGAGCCCCTGGAGCCTGGCTTCACCGTGGAGGTGCTGGAGGCCGCGCTCTCCGGCAAGATCACCCCCATCAAGGCCGCGTTGCTCGACCAGAAGGTCGTGGCCGGCCTCGGCAACATCTATGTGAGCGAGGCGCTCTACCGCGCCGGCATCTCGCCCCGCCGGCTGGCCGCGACCATCCCGGGTGCCCGGGCCGAGCGTCTGGTGCCCGCCATCACCTCCGTGCTGACAGAGGCCATCGCGGCGGGCGGCTCCAGCCTGCGGGACTATGTGCGGGCGGATGGCGAGCTGGGCGTCTTCCAGGAGCGCTTCGACGTCTATGATCGTGCCGGCCAGCCCTGCGCCCGCTGTCCCGGCCCGCCCGGCTGCGCTGGGATCACCCGGCTTGTGCAGTCGGGCCGATCCACCTTCTATTGCCCGAAACATCAACGCTGATCGGCCCGCTCCGGCCGCCAAACACGAGGACGCCATGGCCTACGAGATGATCCTGACCGAGACGCAAGGTGCGGTCGCCGTGATCCGGCTGAACCGGCCGCAGGCGCTGAACGCGCTCTGTGACCAGCTGATGGGCGAGCTGGGCGAGGCGCTGCGCGGCTTCGACGCCGACCCCGCCATCGCCGCCATCATCCTGACCGGTTCCGAGAAGGCCTTCGCCGCCGGCGCCGACATCAAGGAGATGAAGGACCGCACCTACCCGGCCGTCTATTTCGAGGATTTCATCACCGCCCGCTGGGAGGCGGTGACCAGGATCAAGAAGCCGGTCATCGCCGCGGTCGCCGGCTTCGCGCTCGGCGGCGGCTGCGAACTGGCGATGATGTGCGACATGATCATCGCGGCCGACAACGCGAAGTTCGGCCAGCCCGAGATCAACCTCGGCATCATCCCCGGCGCGGGCGGCACGCAGCGCCTGACGCGCGCGGTGGGCAAGGCCAAGGCGATGGACCTGGTGCTGACCGCCCGCATGATGGACGCCGCCGAGGCCGAGCGCTCGGGCCTCGTCGCCCGCGTCGTGCCGCTGGACCAGCTGATGGCCGAGGCGATGAAGGTGGGCGAGAAGATCGCGAGCCTCTCGGGCCCCGCCGTCGCCATCGCCAAGGAATCCGTGAACGTGGCCTTCGAGACGACCCTGGCCGAGGGCGTGCGCTTCGAGCGCAAGATCTTCTACTCGCTCTTCGCGACCGAGGATCAGAAGGAGGGCATGTCCGCCTTCGCCGAGAAGCGGAAGCCGGCCTTCCGCAACCGTTGAGGCCGCGCGCCCACTTCCTGTCTTGACGATGAGGGAGCGCGGGCTTAGACCCTCGCTTCCCCGGGCGGCCTCTTCCGTCCTACAGTCATTCACCCCAGCAGCGATCGCACCACACCGCCCATGGCCAACAATGCTTCCGCGCGCAAGCGCATCCGCCAGACCGAGAAGCGCACCGAGCGCAACCGCATGCACCGTTCGCGCGTGCGCACCTTCCTGCGCAAGGTCGAGCTGGCGATCGCCGGTGGCGACAAGGCGCAGGCGGCCGAGGCGTTCAAGTCCGCCCAGCCCGAAATGCAGACGGCCGTGACCAAGGGCGTCCTCCACCGCAACACGGTCGCCCGCAAGATGTCGCGCCTCTCGGCCCGCATCAAGGCGCTGAACGCCGCCTCGGCCTGATCGCGCTTATACTCCACCGATAATTGGAACGGCTCTGCCGAGGGAAGGTTATTCTTCCCATGGCGGAGCTTTTTCTTGTGGTTGGACGTCATCGCATAGCGACTTGTTTGTCACACTTGGCGTGTTTTTCTTAAACCGCGCCTGAACGGCTTCAAGCCCGGCTGAAACTTGCGGTAACGTTTAACCCTTGTCGCGACGCTCAGGCAGCGTGGCGGCCGGGCTGGTGTTGGGTTTTCGAGAGTCGAGTACCGGGCGGCCCCGCCCTCAAAAACGAGCAACCAATATGCGGCCTCCCCCGAGGAACGCGTTGAGAGACTGAGGACAGGGATGGATCAGGAAATGGGCGACACCCCCCCGCCCAATGCCGGAAAGATCGCCGCCTGCTGGGCCCGCGTCCGCACACGCCTCCGCCAGGAGGTGGGTGACGTCGAGTACCGCAACTGGCTGCGACAGATGAGCCTGGCCGGGGTCGAGGGTGAAGCCGTCCTCATCCATCTTCCCACCCGCTTCCTGCGGGACTGGGTGCGGGACCATTACGGCGATCGCCTGCGCCTGCTCTGCCAGGCTGAGATGCCCGGAATCCGCCTGGTCGAGCTGCGCGTGCAGGCGGCCTCCCGCGCCGAGAAGCCCGCGATCGAGCAGGAAGTCGCCGAGGCTTCGCCGCTGGCCGAGAGCCTGGCGCCAACCATCGCCGCCGCCCCAGCCGAGCCCGTCCGGAACGACTGGCTCGTGCCGCTCGACCCCCGCTTCACCTTCGACAGCTTCGTCGTCGGCAAGCCCAATGAATTCGCGCACGCTTGCGCCCGCCGCGTGGCCGAGAAGCCCGCCCAGGCCGGCTTCAACCCGCTCTTCCTCTATGGCGGCGTGGGCCTGGGCAAGACGCATCTGATGCACGCCATCGCGTGGTCGCTGCGCGAGCGCGATCCGAACCTCTCCGTCGCCTACATGTCGGCCGAGAAGTTCATGTACCGCTTCATCGCGGCACTCCGCAGCCACAACACCATGGAGTTCAAGACGCAGCTGCGCTCCGTCCATGTGCTGATGGTGGACGACCTGCAGTTCCTGATCGGCAAGGACAACACGCAGGAGGAGTTCTTCCACACCTTCAACGCGCTGATCGACGCCGGCAAGCAGATCATCATCTCGGCCGACAAGGCGCCGAACGACCTTTCCGGCATCGAGGACCGCCTGCGCACGCGCCTCTCGGGTGGCATCGTGGCCGATCTGCACGCGACGACCTATGAGCTGCGCCTCTCCATCCTGCAGTCCAAGGCGAGCCTTGCCGGCGTGGAAGTCCCGCCCCGCGTGCAGGAGCTGCTGGCCCGCAAGATCGCCTCCAACGTGCGGGACCTCGAGGGCGCGCTGAACCGCGTCGTCGCCCACGCCAAGCTCTTCGGGCGGCCGGTGACGCTGGAATCCGTGCCCGAGGTGCTCTCCGACATCCTGCGCGCGCATGACAAGCGCCTCTCGATCGACGACATCCAGCGCAAGGTGGCCGAGCACTACAACATCCGCCTGACCGAGATGGCCTCGGCCCGCCGCTCCCGTGCCGTCGCGCGGCCGCGCCAGGTGGCGATGTACCTGGCCAAGCAGCTCACCTCCCGCTCGCTGCCCGAGATCGGCCGGCGCTTCGGCAACCGCGATCACACCACCGTGCTGCACGCGGTGAACAAGATCACGGAGCTGATGGCGGAGGACCCGGCCTTCGCCGAGGACGTGACCTTGCTCAGGAAGATGCTGGAGATGTGAGGGGCTGTGCCTCTACGGCACAGGCAGGACGCGATACCGCGGTGCGCTCTACTGTCCCGAAGTCGGCTTCGGAACGAGACGCTCGACCAGCCGACGCAGCTCTGCCGGTGTGGTCTGTCCGGCGATGACCTCATGATAGCCAATTCCGGCGCGGCGTAGCGCCTCCTTCTTCACGGCGTCTCGCGCGGCTGCCGATCCCTGGTGGTGTCCCGATCCCTGATATTCGATGGCATGGCGAGGCACGTAGTCGCCGTCCACGAGCAGAAGATCCACCCGTTTGGAGTTGACGGCGGCATAGGCTGCCGGGTCCGGGCTGGTCAGGATTTCACCAAGGGAGACCTGCGCCATCACTCTCCAGCGCGGATCGCAGTCACCAACGAACCGCTCAAGTTCCTTCAGCACCCGTGCTTCGCTTCCGTTCAGCAGCGACTGCGCGGTGTATTCCGCGGTCATGACAACGCGTAACTGGTCAGCGGCGTCCAGCCTGTTCGGCGGAAAACGTTCCGCCTTGGCTGACCATTCGCCGTTGCCCCAGCGTCTCGAACCCAGGCCGTAGCTCCCGCGTGAGGGGCCTCGCTTGCGCCATGTCATGCCCCGCCAGCTGAACCGGATCCGTCCTATCCTGATCCCAGCCCAAATGCCCAGGACGATCAGGGCGATGACCACAACGGCAAGCATTTCTGGCGGAGCGGCCGATTGGCGAGACATTGCGGGAGCCTATCCCGATGTATCGGTCCGGTCATCGGTCTCGTAAGGTCGGGGTGGTGGCCCCCTGCCCATACAGTCCGGGATCCTGTTTTGGGGGTTGATTTCCCTCGGAAAGCCCGTTGCCGAAGCGGCATTTCGCAGCGGGGAGGTACGGGAGGGCAGCGCCCCCGTACAAGCCAGCTTTGCCCCACCGCGCCGCAATGCTACAGCAAACGTGCCGCGAGGCAGCGAATCCGCAGGATACAAGGGACCGGCAGATGAAGTTCAGCGTTGAGCGCGCCATCCTGCTCAAGGCCCTCGGCCACACGCAATCCGTGGTCGAGCGCCGCAACACCATCCCCATCCTGGCCAATATCCTGCTCGACGCGAAAGACGGCGCGCTGCGCCTGACCGCGACCGACATGGAAATCGCCATCGTCGAGGAAGTGCCCGGCGTGCAGGTGGCCCGACCTGGCCGCACCACCGCCCCGGCCGCGACGCTCTATGAAATCGTCCGCAAGCTGCCGGATGGCGCCACCGTCGAACTCGACCACAAGGGCGGCGATGCGCCGCTGACGCTGCGCGCCGGCCGCTTCAGCACCAGCCTGCCCGTCCTGCCCGTCGAGGACTTCCCCTCGATGACCGAGGGCGCGCTGCCGCATCAGTTCAAGCTCGAGGCCGGCAAGCTGCGCGGCATGATCGCCCGCACCCGCTTCGCCATCAGCACCGAGGAAACCCGCTACTACCTGAACGGCATCTACCTGCACGTGGCCGAGGATGCCTCCGGCCGCAAGCTGCGCGCCGCCGCGACCGACGGCCACCGCCTGGCCCGGGTCGAGACCGACCTGCCGGATGGGGCGTCGGCCATGCCGGGCGTCATCATTCCGCGCAAGACGGTGAACGAGCTGAACAAGCTGGCCGAGGAGACGCGCGACGAGATCGAGTTCCGCCTCTCCGACACCAAGATCAGCTTCCGCGTCGGCACCGTGACGCTGACCAGCAAGCTGATCGACGGCACCTTCCCGGATTATGAGCGCGTGATCCCGCGCAACAATGACAAGGTGATGGAAGTCCGTACGCAGAATTTCGCGCAGGCGGTGGGCCGCGTGGCCGCCATCTCCTCCGAGCGTTCGCGCCCGGTGAAGCTCAGCATCTCCAGCGACAACCTGCTGCTCACGGCGTCCAGCGCCGAGCAGGGCGAGGCGCGCGAGGAACTGGACGAAGGGCTGGTCACCTATGCGGCCTCGCCCATCGAGATCGGCTTCCAGGCCCGCTACCTGAACGACATCACCGAGCAGGTGGGCGAGACGCTGCGCTTCAAATTCTCCGATGGCAGCGCGCCCACCGTGGTGCAGGACGCCGCGGATGACGACGCGCTCTACGTCCTCATGCCGATGCGGGTCTGACCCATTCCAGCCTGAGTTCGGTGACCGCCTTGCCCCATTGGGTGGCGGTCAGCCGCTCGGCTTCGGCGAAGCCCGCCTCGGCATAGAGCCGGGCGGCCGCCGGCAAGCCATCCAGCGTCCAGAGATAGACGCGCGTGAGGCCCCGCGCCCGCGCGTGATCCAACGCCTCGCCCAGCAGCCGCCGGCCAAGCCCGCTGCCGCGCAGCGCCGCATCCAGGATGAACCAGCGGAGATGGCCGAGGCCCTCGCCCTCATCCTCCAGCGCGATGGACCCCAGGGCGTGCCCATCCCGCTCCACCGCGCGAAAGAAATCGCCGGATGAAGCCGGCTTGGTAAGGAACGCGCCCAGCTCCCGCGCCACCTTTGCCTCGAACACCGCCCCGAAGCCGTGGCTCGCCGCGTAATGCCGCGCATGCAGGGCGGCGATGTCGCCCACCACGCCGGGAAACCAGCCCGTGTGGATCTTCATCCGGCCAGCTCGGTGCGGAAGAGGTCGAGCAGCTTCAGCGATCCATCCGCCTGCACCAGGTGCCAGAAGGTCCAGCCATTGCAGGAGGGCGCTTCCTGCACCGCCGCACCGACCCCGTGGATGGAGCCGCGCGCCGTGCCGCAGGCGATGGTGCCATCGGCGAAGACTTGGGCGGCCCAGCGGCGGTGCCGGTCGGTCAGCGTGGCGCCGGGCTGCACCAGCCCGCGCTCCACCAGGCTGCCGAAGGCGATGCGCGGCTGTTCCTTGCGGGTGGGTGTCGGCGCGGTCTCGACATCGCCCAGCGGCTGGATGGCGGCGATGCGGCGTTCGGCCGCGGCGGCATAGGCGGGCTCGCGCTCGATGCCGATGAAGCGCCGGCCGAGGCGCTTCGCCACCGCGCCCGTGGTGCCAGACCCGCTGAAGGGGTCAAGGATGACATCGCCCTTCTGCGTGCAGGAGAGGATGACGCGGTGCAGCAGCGCCTCGGGCTTCTGCGTCGGGTGCAGCTTGTTCCCGGCCTCGTCCCGCAGGCGTTCATTGCCGGTGCAGAGCGGGATGTACCAGTCGCTGCGCATCTGCAAATCGTCGTTCAGCGCCTTCATCGCGGCGTAGTTGAAGCGGTATTTCGCGTCCTCGCTGCGCGCGGCCCAGATCAGCGTCTCATGCGCATTGGTGAAGCGCCGGCCGCGGAAATTCGGCATCGGGTTGGCCTTGCGCCAGATGACGTCGTTCAGGATCCAGAAGCCGAGGTCCTGCAGCGCGGTGCCGAGGCGGAAGATGTTGTGATAGCTGCCGATGAGCCAGAGCGTGCCGTCCTTGCGCAGCACGCGGCGGCATTCGGTCAGCCATTCGCGCGTGAAGGCGTCATAGGCGGCGAAATCGGAGAACTGGTCCCAGGCGTCATCCACCGCATCCACCAGGCTGTGGTCCGGCCGGTGCAGCGTGCCGCGGAGCTGGAGATTGTAGGGCGGGTCGGCGAAGACGGCATGCACCGAGGCGGGCGGCAGGGCGCGCAAGGTCTCGATGCAGTCGCCCAGCAGGATCCTGTCGAGCGGTATCTCGAGGCCAGCGCCCAAGTCGAAGCATTCCCTTGCGAATCGAAGGCCTGAACATGCGTGACGCGGAGTCGCGCCGTCAACAGCGGTGCCGCGCGAAGGCCTCCTCCACGGGCGCGAAGCCGCGGCGGTGATGCGGGGAAGGGCCGTGCTCCAGCAACGCGGCGCGATGCTGCGCCGTGGGGTAGCCCTGGTGCCGCGCAAAGCCATAGGCCGGCCAGCGCGCATCGAGCCGCGCCATCCCGCCATCCCGTGCGGTCTTCGCCAGGATGGAGGCGGCGGCGATGGAGAGGCTCTTGCCATCGCCGCCCACCACGCAGCGCACCGGGCAGGGCAGGGCGGGCGGGCGGTTGCCATCCACCAGCGCGAGGTCTGGCGTGACGGGCAGGCGCAGCAACGCGCGGCGCATCGCCAGCAGCGAGGCGGCGAGGATGTTGATCCGCCCGATCTCCGCCGCCGAGGCGCCGCCCAGGGCAAAGGCCAGGATGCCCTCGCGCGCCGCGGCGCGCAGCGCGAGCGCGGCCTCGCGGCGCGCCGCCTCCTTCAGCCGCTTGCTGTCATCCAGCAGCGCGGCCAGCGGCGCGGGGCAGGGCCCCAGGAAGACGACGGCGGCCGCGATGACCGGGCCGGCGAGCGGCCCGCGCCCCGCCTCATCCAGCCCGGCGACCAGGCCGCCCGCGGCTTGCTCGAGGCTGAAGTCAGGCACGGCGCCGCGGGCTTCCGATCACGAATTGTGACGGCGCCGAAACCCTCTTGCAGAGGAATATGAATATTTCTACATGACTTTTCGGTAACCAATAATCCATCTTGGAGACATCCATGCTTCCGACCTCCCGCCGCGGCCTGTTGGCCGCCAGCGCCACCGGCTTGCTTGCCGGCAAATCCGCCCTGGCTCAACCGGCGATCCCGGCCAATTGGCCCGACCGGCCCATCCGCATCATCGTCCCCTATGCGGCGGGTGGCATCACGGATGTCATCAGCCGTGGCATGGCGGTCGGCCTGCAGGGCGCGCTTGGTCAGCCGGTGGTGGTCGAGAACCGGCCGGGCGCCAACGGCACGGTGGGCACCCTCGTCGCCGCCCGCGCGCCGGCGGATGGCACCACCATCACCATGGGGATCACCGACACCTTCGCCATCAACCGCTCCACCTTCCGTTCGCTCCCCTACAGCGACGAGAACGATTTCGTGCCGATCTCCATGGTCACGCGGGTGCCCTTCGCGCTCATGGTCGGCGCCCATCGCCGCGAGATCACGGATTACGCGAGCTTCATCCGTGAGGCGCGGCGCGAGGCCGGGCGGCTCAGCCATGCCTCCTGGGGCGTGGGCTCCTCCTCGCATCTCGCCTTTGAATTCGTGGCCCGCTCCGAGCGCTTCGAGAAGCTGCATGTGCCCTTCGCCGCCCAGGCGCCGGGCATGCAGGCCGTCGCCTCCGGCCAGGTGGATTCCATGATGCTGCCGGTCGGCGGCGCGAACAGCCTGGCGGTGGACAACCGCGCCCGCATCCTGGCCCTGGCCCATCCCACGCGCATCGAGCTCACGCCCAATGTGCCGACGCTGACCGAGCTGGGCGTGCCGCTCGCGACGGGCCTCTGGCTTGCCCTCTATGCGCCGCGCGCCACACCTGCGCCGATCGTCGCGCGCCTCAATGCCGCGGTGCGCGAGGGCATGCGCAACGAACAGACGCTGGCGGTGTTCCGCCAGCAGGCGGGCGCGCCCGAGCCTTCGACGCCGGAGGAACTGGCTGCCTTCGCCGCGCGCGAGCGGGTGCAATGGGCGCAACTGGTGAACGAGAAGAACATCCGCGTCGAGTGATCTTCACGATACATCCATAGGTTGCTGGAGTGTTAACGGCCCGGGGCCGCATGGTCCCGGGCATGATCAGCAACCGCCTCATCGCCGCGGCCGGATCGAATTCCGGCCGTCGGTTCACGAAGCCTTCATCCTTGCGGTGGCAGGTGGTGCGCATGATCACCACCAATTCCCTCGCGGCCTTCGCCAAGGAGGTCGCCCCCCAGAACCGCCTGCCGGAGCGCCCGGTCGGGGAGGCCGCCGCCATCCGCCGCCAGATGCCGGGTGAGGGCGCTGGCCTCGCCGCCGAACCGGTGGCCCAACGCCGGCTGGAGGCGGTGCCTCCCGCGCCGAGCAAGCCCCTGCCGCGTGGCTCGCTGCTCGACCTTCGGGTCTGACGCGGGCGCTCCAGGCATGGCGCTCGCCGCGCCATGCTCATTTTTTGTCCATCCGAATTGGTTCTGCCGCATTTATGCGCGCTTGATGTGGTTGGAGCCTCAAAATGACGCCTTCTTGATGCGGCGAATTTGTGCGCTGCGGTATGTTGGAACGCGACGCCCTTCCAACTTCCCGGAGGTTCCATGCCCATCCGCAAAATCTTTCTCGCTTGCGCCGCGCTGGCGGGTTTCACCGCGATGCAGCCGGCCCAGGCCCAGATCCCGATCGGTGAAAGCGGCATCACCGTCACCACCACCGGCACCTTCGCCAGCGACTATCTCTTCCGCGGCATCAGCCAGACGCGCTCGCGCATGGCCTATCAGGCCACCTCCGAGGCGGTGCACACCAGCGGCGTCTATGTCGGCGGCTTCATCTCCAATGTCAGCTTCGAGGGCCTGGATGCGCGGCAGGAGGTGGACGTCTATGGCGGCTACCGCGTCACGCTCGGTGGCGTGAACCTGGATTTCGGCGGCATCGGCTACCTCTATCCGGGCTACAACCGCCCGCCCGGCGGCCTCTCGCCCGTGCTGGACTACGCGGAAATCTACGTGAAGGCGACCTATGAGATCGGCCCGGTGAACCTGCTGGGCGCCTTCAACTATTCGCCCAATTTCTTCGGACGCTCGGGTGACGGCTTCTATGTCGAAGGCGGCGCCGACTGGAAGACGGGCGTCTGGGACCTGACCCTGGGCGGCCGCCTCGGCTACCAGTGGATCCAGCGCAACCAGGTTTTCGGCACGCCGGATTACGCGTGGTGGTCCATCGCCCTGACCCGCGAATTCGCCATCGAGAACATCGGCACCATCGTGGCGAGCGTCGGCTACTACGACACCTCGATCAGCAAGCAGGACTGCATCTACGGCACGGCGCAGAATATCTGCAGCGCCCGCGCCCTGGGCTCGATCGCCTTCCGGTTCTGAGCCCGCATGGCGCCCGGCGGCTTCTCTCGGCCGCCGGGTGTTGACCCGGCGCTGGGGCGGGCGGACGCTCTGCCTTCCCCATCGGAAGGCTGGTTCATGAAGCCCGCAGCGCCCCTTCTCCTTCTCCTGGCCCTTGCCGCCCCTGCCATGGCTCAGGAGCGCCCCACCCTCACCCCCGCGCGCGACGTCGCCGTCACCTATCGCGTCACCGCCGAGGGCGCGCCGCCCGGCGAGATGCGCATGTCCTGGCTTGCCCAGCGGCGTCTCATGCGCATGGACATGCCGGGGGACCAGGGCTTCATCGTCCTCGACATGGGGGGCGGCACCGCCTTCATGGCCATGGCCGCGCAACGCATGATCCTCGACATGCCGGCCACACCCATCGCCGCGCGCATGGCGCCCAGCGCCGAGGCGCGCTTCACGCGCGAGGGCCCGGCGCGAATCGCCAATACGGATTGCGTGAACTGGCGCGTGGAGGAGCAAGGCCAGGCGGCGCGCATCTGTCTGACCACCGATGGTGTGATGCTGCGCAGCGAGACGCTCTCCCGCAACGCCACGGGCCCTGTACCCGGCCTGTTGGAAGCCATCCAGGTGAGCTTCGGCCCGCAGGACGCAGCACGCTTCCAGCGCCCTTCGGGCTACCAGAACCTGCAACTCCCGCCGCCCGCGCAGATCGGCGCCGGGGGCATGCCGCGCGGCACGGCCATCCCGCCGCCCGGCCTCAACATGCCAGGACGCTGAGCCATGACCCTCTCCCGCCGGGCCCTCGCTGCCCTTCTCGCCGCGCCGGCCATCGCGCGTGCCCAGGCGCCCGCCTGGCCGAACCGCCCTGTCCGCCTCATCGCGCCCTTCCCGCCGGGCGGCGGCGTGGACCTGACCGCGCGCCTCCTGGCCGAGCCGCTGGGCCGCGCCGTGGGCCAGACCATCGTGGTGGAGAACCGCGGCGGCGCGGGCGGCGTGATCGGCGTCGAGGCCATGTCGCGCGCCGCACCCGATGGCTACACGCTCTCGCTCACCGGCGCGGGCACCATCACCGCCGGCCCGCATCTGCGGCGTCTGCCCTATGACGCGCTGGGCCTCGGCCACATCACGCGCCTCGTGCGCATGCCCTTCATCCTGGCCGTCCGCACCGACCTGCCGGCGGCGAATCTCACGGAGTTCCTGGCCCTCGCGCGTCGTGGCGGCCTGCGCTACGCGAGCGGTGGTCCGGGCACCAGCCAGCACCTGGCGGGCGAGCTGTTCAACCAGCTGGCCGGCGTCTCGATCGAGCATGTGCCCTATCGCGGCACCGGCCCGGCGCTGAACGACCTCGCCGCCCGCGTGGTGGATGCCTATTACGGCGACCCGGCGACGCTCGGCCTGATTCAGGGCGGGCAGGCGCGCGCCATGGCCGTCACCTCGCCCGAGCGCTGGCCGCTGCTGCCCAATACGCCCGCGGCCATCGAGGCGGTGCCCGGCTATGTCGCCGAGAACTGGTATGGGCTCGCCGCGCCCGCCGGCACGCCGGATGCGCTGCTGGATGCGATCAGTGCCCAGGTGCTGCGCGTGATGGCAGAACCCGACACGAAGCGCCGCTTCGACGAGGCCGGGCTGCACCCCGCGACCATGTCGCGCGCCGACTACCTCGCCTTCCTGCGCGCCGACAGCGAGACATGGGCGCGGGTGGTGCGCACCGGGAATATCAGGATCGGGGATTGAGCGTGCCGTCAGCCCATCGCCTCGCCGTGGATATCGGCGGGACCTTCACCGACCTCGTCCTCGAGACCCCGCACCGCACGCATTCGCACAAGCTGCTGACCACGCCCGATGCGCCGGAGCGCGCGGTGCTGGAAGGCGCGCGCCATCTGCTCGCGGCCGCTGGCGTACAAGCCTCCGCGCTCTCCTTGGTGCTGCACGGCACCACGCTCGCGACCAATGCGCTGATCGAGCGCAAGGGCGCACGCACCGCGCTGCTGACGACGCAGGGTTTCCGCGACAGCGTCGAGATCGCCTATGAGCATCGCTTCGCGCAATACGACCTGACCATGGAGCGCCCCCCGCCGCTCGCCCCGCGCGCGCTGCGCTACACCGTGCCCGAGCGCATCGCGGCCGATGGCGGCGTTCTGCTGCCGCTGGACGAGGCCGCATTGCATGAGGTCGCGCAGCAGGCGCGCGCGGATGGCGTGACGGCGCTCGCCATCTGCTTCCTGCACAGCTTCACCAATGACGCGCATGAGCGCCGTGCGGCGGAGCTTCTCGCCGCCCTCCTGCCGGATGTCTCGCTTTCGCTGTCCTGCGAGGTCTGCCCCGAGGTGCGTGAATATGACCGCGCCAGCACCACCCTCGCGAACGCTTATGTGCGACCGCTGATGGATGGCTATCTGGCGCGGCTGGAAGAGGGTCTGCGCGCGCAGGGCATCGCCGCACCGGTCTTGATGATGATGTCCTCCGGCGGGCTCTGCACCGTCGCCGCCGCGCGACGCTTCCCGGTGCGGCTGGTGGAGAGCGGCCCGGCGGGCGGCGCCATCCTCGCGCGGCATGTCGCGGCGCAGAACGGGCTTTCCCGCGTGCTGGCCTTCGACATGGGCGGCACCACGGCGAAGCTCACGCTCATTGACGATGGCCGCTTCCACATGGCCCGCAGCTTCGAGGTGGCGCGCGCCTATCGCTTCGTGCAGGGGAGCGGGTTGCCGATCCGCATCCCAGTGATCGAACTGGTGGAGATCGGTGCGGGCGGCGGGTCCATCGCGCGGCGCGATGCGCTGGGCCGTATCCAGGTCGGTCCCGATTCCGCCGGCAGCGCGCCCGGGCCGGCCTGCTACGGCCTGGGCGGTGCCTCGCCCACTGTCACCGATGCCGACCTGCTGCTGGGCCGCCTGGACCCTGCGATGTTCGCGGGCGGCACCATCCCGCTCGACGAAGGTGCCGCGCGCAACGCTTTCGCGCCGCTTGGCACGGATGCGCCCGTCGGCGTCGCCGAAATCGTGGACGAGACCATGGCCAGCGCCGCCCGCGTGCACGCCGTCGAGAATGGCGAGGACACGGCCGGGCGCACCATGATCGCCTTCGGCGGTGCGGCACCCCTGCATGCCGCGCGCCTCGCGCAGAAGCTCGGCATCACGCGGGTGCTGGTGCCGCGCGGCGCGGGCGTGGGCTCGGCGCATGGCTTCCTCCAGGCGCCCATCGGCTTCGAGGTGGTCCGCACGCGCTACACGCGCCTCGATGCGCTGGACGAGGCGGCGCTGGAGGCGATGTTCGCCGAGATGCGCCGCGAGGCCGAGGAGGTGGTGCTGCAGGCCGCGCCGCGCGAGGGCCTGGTCGAAGCCCGCACCGCCTTCATGCGCTATCGCGGCCAGGGGCATGAGATCGCGGTGCCGATCACCGCCGGCATCGGCGCCGCCGCGCTGCAGGAGGCCTTCACCGCCGCCTATCGCGGCATCTTCGGCCGCGCCATTCCGGGCCTGCAGCCCGAGGTGATGACCTGGGCGCTGGCCCTCTCCAACCCCGTGGCTCCGCCGCAACGGCTGAGCGAGGTGGCGTCGCACGCGGCACCCTCCGCCGCGCAGCAGCGCCCGCTGGTGGACCCCGCCACGGGCCTCACCGGCAGTGCCGCCATCCAGCCCCGCGATGCGCTGAAGCCCGGCGCGCGCGTGCCGGGCCCCGCCCTCATCATCGAGGACGAGACCACCACCGTGGTCCCCGCCGGCTGGTCCGCCGCCATCAACGCTGCCGAGCAGATCGTGCTGGAGTTCGCGCCATGAACGACATCCGCCTCCAGGTGATGTGGAACCGCCTGCTCTCCGTGGTCGAGGAGCAGGCGCGCACCCTGGTCCGCACCGCCTTCTCCACCAGCGCGCGCGAGGCGGGCGACATCTCGGCCGGCGTCTTCGATGTCGAGGGCCGGATGCTGGCCCAGGCCGTCACCGGCACGCCGGGCCATGTGAACTCCATGGCGCGCAGCGTGAAGCATTTTTTGGCCGCCATTCCCGCCGAGACCATGAAGGAAGGCGACCACTACATCACCAATGATCCCTGGCAGGGCACCGGCCATCTCTACGACGTCGTCGTCACCTCGCCCGCCTTCCACAAGGGCAAGCTGGTCGGGTTGTTTTCCTGCACCGTGCATGTGGTGGATATCGGCGGCATCGGCCTCTCGCCCGATGGACGCCAGGTGTTTCACGAAGGGCTGCGCATCCCGATCATGCCACTGGCGCGCCAGGGCGTTGTGGACCCCTGGCTGGTCAACCTCATCCGCGTGAATGTGCGCGAGCCGGTGCAGGTGGAGGGCGATCTCTACGCGCTCATGGCCTGCAACGAGACGGGCGAGCGCCGCCTCTCCGCCATGCTGGCCGAGAACGGGCTGGATGACCTCGAAGTGCTCGGCGCCCACATCATCGCGCGCTCCGAGGCCGCGATGCTGGCGGAGATCGCGAAGCTGCCGAAAGGCAGCTGGAAGAGCCATATGCGCATTGACGGCATGGAGGCGCCGATCGACCTCCACGCGACACTCACCATCGCGGAGGACCATATCGCGGTGGACTACACGGGCACCTCGGCGCAGAGCGGTTTCGGCATCAACTGCCCGCTCTGCTACACCGATGCCTACACCGCCTTCGGCATCCGCTGCATCATCGGCCCCGAGATTCCGAACAATGCCGGCACGCTCGACCTGATCCGCGTGACGGCGCCGGAGGGCAGCATCCTCAACGCGCTCTCGCCCGCGGCCGTGAACGCCCGCAGCACCATGGGCCATATGCTGCCTGACGTGGTCTTCGGCGCGCTCGACCAGGCGCTGCCCGGCCGCGTCCCGGCCGAGGGCACGTCCAACCTCTGGAACCTCAAGCTCGGCGCGGGGCAAGGGCTGACGGGCGGCACGCAGCGCCCCTTCATGGTGACGATGTTCCACTCGGGCGGCGCCGGTGCCCGCCCCGCGCAGGATGGGCTCTCCGCCACGCCCTATCCCTCCGGCGTGAAGAACGTGCCGGTGGAGGTGACGGAGACGGTCGCCCCCATCGTCGTCTGGCGGAAGGATCTGCGCGACGGTTCGGGCGGTGCGGGCCGATATCGCGGCGGCGATGGGCAGATCATGGAAGTGGCGCATCGCCACGGCGAGGCCTTCGGCATCTTCGCGACCTTCGAGCGCGTGCATCACCCCGCGCGCGGCCGCCATGGCGGCGAGGATGGCGCGCGGGGCGTGGTGCGCCTCGCCTCCGGCGCCACGCTGAAGGCGAAGGGCTTCCAGGTGATCCCGGCGGGTGACCGGCTGATCGTCGAAATGCCGGGCGGCGGCGGCATGCACCCGCCCGAGAAGGAGTGAAGATCCGATGACCTTCACCGCCGTCCTGCGCTGCCCGCGCACGAAGATGCTGGGCGTGGCCATGGCCACCAGCTCCATCGCCGTCGGCAATCGCTGCCCCGTGGTGGTGCCGCGCATGGGGGCGGCCGGCGTGCAGGCCATCGCCGATCCGCGCCTGACGCTGACCTGCGCGCGCCTGATCGGCCTCGGGCTGCACGCGCCCAAGGTGGTGGAGGAACTGGCGACGGGCGACCCCGAGCGTGACCTGCGACAGATCGGCGTGGTGGATGCCTATGGCCATGCGGCCGGCTTCACCGGCGCGGGCAATGGCGTGCATGCGGCGCATATCCTGGGTGCCGGCTTCGTCGCCATGGGCAATGCGCTGGCCAATGACGGCGTGGTGCCCGCCATCGCCGCCTCGCTCACCGCGAGCGTGGAGGAGCCGATCGAGCTGCGCCTCATGCTGGCGCTGGAAGCCGGGCGCGATGCGGGGGGCGAGCACAAGCCGCTCAACTCCTCCGCCATGCTGATCTATGCGGACGAGCCCTTCAGCTATCTCGACCTGCGCGTCGACCTCCACGACACACCGGTGCACGAACTGCGCAGCATCCTCGATCGCTTCCGACCCTTGCTGCCCTATTTCCAGGAGCGGCCCTACAATCCGCGCCTGGCGACGCACAGCAAATGGCTGGCCGACAACGGCCACCCGCCCGCGCATCGTTGACGAAGAGGAGCCCCGCATGAAGCGCCGCGATGCCCTGATCCTGGCTGGAGCGCTCGCCGCCCCGGCCATTCACGCGCAGGAGGCCTTTCCCGGCAACCGCACGCTGACGCTGACCGTGGGCTTCGCCCCTGGCGGCGTGGGCGACATGGTGATGCGCCAGCTCTCGGAATCCGCGCGCGCCAAGCGCGGCGTGCAGACCGTGGTGGATTTCCGCCCCGGCGCCGGCAGCGCCCTCTCGCTCGAGCGCATTTCGCGCGCCACGCCCGATGGCACGCAGGTGGCGCTGGGCTCCGTCAGCGCGCTCTGGATCATCCCGCACCAGCAGCAGCTGGGCTATGACCCGCGGCAGCTCACCGGCCTCGGCCAGATCAGCGGGCACCCGCTCGCCGTCTATGTGAAGACGGACAGCCCGCTGCGCAGCTGGGCGGACCTGCTCGCCTATGCCCGCGCCAATCCGGGCAAGCTCTCCTGGGGCACGACGGGCTCGCGCGGCTTCGCCGAGGTGCTGGTGGAGGCCGCCTTTCGGCATGAGAACGTGCAGACCAGCACCGTGCCCTTCCGCGGCGGTGCCGAGGCCATCGCCGCCATGATCGGCGGGCACATCGACGCGGTGGCCTCGGCCGATTTCGGCCCGATGCTGGCCCAGGGCGCCGTGCGGCTGCTGGCCGAGACCGGCCCCAACAAGGTGCCCGGCCACCCCGAGGTGCCGACATTCCGCGAACTCGGCTACCCGCTCTCCGACGCGGTGGCCTATGGCGTGGTGGGCCCGCCCGGCATTCCGCGCCAGGCCGTGCTCTGGTGGCAGGAGGTGATCCGCGAGACGACGCAGGACCCCGCCTTCATCGAGGCGCTGCGCCGCATCTACGCCGTGCCCGGCTATCTCGGCGCCGATGCCTATACGCAGTCCATCCGCGACGGCTATGCGCGCTTCGGCGCCGCGCTGCGCGGCTGAGCGCGAGGCGGGAGCGACCAGGCTTGTCGGTGTGGAGGATCGTGATCGCGGCGGCCGCCAGCCTGCCCGCCGCCGCCCAGGCCGTCGGGCCGGAGCAGGGCCATCCGCACGAGCAGCTGAGCCTCGGTGCGCTCGCGCGCATCGCGCAGAACCCGCTCGCCAAGGTCTACAGCGTGCCCTTCCAGAACAATACGAATCTCGGCACGGGGCCGCGCAAGCAGACGGAGAACATCCTCAACATCCAGCCGGTGCTGCCCTTTGGGCTGAATGACGACTGGAACCTGATCACCCGCACCGTCTTCCCCGTCACCTCCCAGCCCGGCCTCTCCCCGGGGCAGGGCAGCAGCTTCGGGCTGGGTGCCACGCAGGGTTCCTTCTTCCTCTCACCGGCGCGCCAGACGGCGGGCATCGGCTGGGGCGCGGGCATTCTGGTGCAGGCGCCGACCGTGACCGAGCCCGCCTTGGGCAGCCGCGTCTGGGGTGCCGGGCCGTCGGGCATCGCGCTCACCATGCGCGGGCCCTGGGTGGTGGGCACACTGCTCAACAATGTCTGGTCCTTCGGCGGCGGGCCGCAGGACGCCTACAACACCTTCACCTTCCAACCGCTGATCAACTACAATTTCGCGCATTCGCCGGGCACCTATCTCTCCACCCAGCCGCTCATCACGGCGGATTGGCTGGCGCCGCCGGGGCAGCGCTGGACGGTGCCGGTGGGCTTGGCGCTCGGGCAGGTCTTTCGCGTCCATGGCCAGCCGATGAACGCCAATCTCGGCGCCTATTACAACGCGATCCGGCCGGACAATGCGCCCGCCTGGCAGGTGCGCGCCCAGCTCGTCTTCCTGTTTCCGCGCTGAATCCGCAGCGGCTTGCGGCACCTCAAGGCACGGGACCATGCTGATGGTGCATGAACTGCCATGCGACGTACCGGCAGCGAGGTTCAGCGAGATGGCCGTTCCCCTCCTTCGCGCTGCGGCAGCGCTCCTGTGCGTCGCCGCGCTTCCCGCGCTGGCGCAGCCACATGCGGAAGACCCGAACAGCAATGCGGCGCTGGCCCGGGCGGTGCAGAACCCCGTGGCCAACATGTCGAGCCTGCCCTTCCAGAACAACACGAACCTGGATGCGGGCCCACGCAAGCACACGCAGAACATCCTCAACATCCAGCCCGTGGTGCCGTTTTCGCTGAACAGCGACTGGAACCTCATCACCCGCACCATCCTGCCGGTGATGTCGCAGCCGGGCATGATGCCGGGGCAGGGCACCACCTTCGGCCTGGGTGCGACGCAATTCACCGCCTTCCTCTCGCCCGCGCGGCCGATGGATGGCCTGATCTGGGGTGCCGGGCCGATCCTGCAGATCCCGACGACGACGGATCAGGCGCTGGGCAGCAACATCTGGGGTGCCGGGCCTTCCGCCGTGGCGCTCACCATGCGCGGGCCCTGGGTGATCGGCGCGCTGGTGAACAATGTCTGGTCCTTCGGCGGCAATCGCTACAACTCCTACAACACCTTCACCACGCAGCCCTTCATCAACTACAATTTCCCGCACTCGCCCGGGACCTACCTCTCCAGTTCGCCCATCATCACGGCGAACTGGATGGCGCGCAGCGGGCAGCAATGGACGGTCCCGGTGGGGCTCGCGCTGGGCCAGGTCTTCCGCGTCCACGGCCAGGCGGTGAACGCGCAGCTCGGCGCCTATTACAACGTCGTCCGGCCGGATGACGCCGCCTCCTGGCAGATCCGCTTCCAGCTCTCCTTCCTCTTTCCGCGCTGAGCCACGCATCGCCGCATGGCGAAAACTCCATGCGGCTTTCACTGGCGTCGCTTAGCCAAATTTTGCATCCTCTGTTTGGATGAGGGGGCAAATAAAGCCCCCCGGGGTAGGGGCGGCACGCGGTCGCGCCAGCCAGGACCAGGAAGGACAAACGTATGACGATTTCACGCCGCTCCGCGCTGGCCGGGATGGGCCTCATGGGCATGGCTCCCACCACCGGCGCGCTGGCCGAAGGCCTGCGCCTCTTCGAGGGCATGGAGGATTTCTGGCTGGCGAGCGAGGCCTATGTCTACGGCTATCCGCTGGTGACGATGGAGATGACGCGCCGCATCGTCACCAATGTGCCGGCGGTGCAGGGCACGCGCGGCCCGATGGGCCACATCATCAAGCTGCGCGAATACCCGAACTCGAGCTTCCGCGACGTCACGGCGCCCAACGCCGACACGCTCTACACCACCTCCTTCTTCGATGTGGGGCAGGAGCCGATGGTGCTCTCGCTGCCCGACATGAAGGGCCGCTACGCGCTGTTTCCGCTGCTGGATGGCTGGACCACGGTGTTCCAGGTGCCGGGCAAGCGCACCACGGGCACCGGCCCGCAGGTCTATGCCATCACCGGCCCGGGCTGGCGCGGCACGCTGCCCGCCGGCGTCACCGAGTACAAGTCGCGCACCAACATGGTCTGGCTGCTGGGCCGCATCTACTGCACCGGCACGCCCGAGGATTACCGCGAGGTGCATGCGCTGCAGGACCAGGTCTCGCTGGTGCCGCTCAGCGCCTATGGCCGGCCCTATACGCCGCCGCCGGGCCGCGTGGACCCGTCCATCGACATGCGCACCGCCGTGCGCGACCAGGTGAACCGCATGAGCGCGGTGGAGTACTTCACCCTGCTCGCGCAGCTCATGAAGACGAACCCGCCCAACCCGGCCGATGCGCCGCATGTCGCGCGCTTCGCGCGGATCGGCCTCGTCCCCGGCCAGGATTTCGACGCGAGCAAGCTGCGCGCCGATTTCGCGAGCCGCATCCCCTCCGTCTCCTTCGACCGCATCATGATCCAGTTCCGGATCAACCCGGCGGTGAATGACAGGAACGGCTGGGCCTTCACCACGCGCACCGGCATCTACGGCACGGACTATCTGATGCGCGCGCTGGTCACCGCCATCGGCCTCGGCGCCAACCGCCCGCAGGATGCGGTCTATCCGACCTCGCTGAAGGATGCGCATGGGCATGACTACAACGGCGCCAACCGCTACGTGATGCGCTTCCCGCCCGGCCAGCTGCCGCCCGCGGATGGCTTCTGGTCGCTCACCATGTACGACGCCGACTACTTCTTCGTGGCGAACCCGATCAACCGCTACTCGATCAGCGCGCGGCAGGATCTGAAGCGCAACCCGGATGGCTCGGTGGACCTGCTGATCCAGCATGCCTCGCCGGGGCGGGATCTGGAAGCCAACTGGCTGCCGGCGCCGGCGGGCAAGTTCATCCTGATGATGCGCCTCTACTGGCCGCGCGAGCACGACCCCTCGATCCTCGACGGGACCTGGACCATCCCGGCCGTCACCAAGGTCTGATCCGGGGCGGGCGGGGGCGCACCCCGCCCGCTCTCGCCCTATCCCCGCGCGACCTGGCTGCCGGCGACGGCCGCCAGGTTCGCGATGCCGCGCGCGGTCACGCTTGGCGTCAGCACATGGATGGGCTTGTTCATCCCCAGCAGCATGGGGCCCACCTGCAAGCCATCCGCCACCGCCTTCACCAGGTTGAACGCGATGTTGGCCGCATCAATGTTCGGAAACACCAGCAGATTCGCCGTGCCTTCCAGCGGCGAATCCGGCACGGCGCGCGCGCGGATCAGCGGCACCAGCGCGGCATCGGCATGCATCTCGCCATCCACTTCGAGATCGGGCGCCGCGGCGTGGATCAGCTTCAGCGCTGCGCGCATCTTCCGCGCCGAGGGCGCGCCCGAGGCGCCAAAGGAGGAATGGCTGAGCAGCGCCACCTTGGGCGTCAGGCCGAAGCTCTTCACCTGCTCGGCGGCCAGCAACGTCATCTCCGAGATCTGCTCGGCGCTGGGGTCCACCAGCAGATGCGTGTCCACGAAGAAGAGCGTGCCGTTCTGCGTGATGACCGCGGTGCAGGCATAGGCGCGGCTGACTTCGGCGCGGGCGCCGATGATGCCGAGCGCATGCTCCCACTCGCTCATCCAGTCGCCATGGCCACCGACGATCGCGGCATCCGCATGCCCCGCCTCCAGCAGCAGCCCGGCGGCCACGGTGGGGCGTGAGAAGACGCGGCGCTTCGCGGCCGTCGGCGTGATGCCACGCCGGCAGACCTTGGACTGGTAGAGTTCCACCAGCGGGGCGAAGAGCTCCGGCTGCTCCTCCGGATGCATCACGCGCACCGACTGGCCCAGCGCCATCCGCAAGCCGAGCGCCTTGAGCTTCGCCTCGATCACCGGCGTGCGGCCCACCAGGATGGGCTCCGCCGTGCCCTCGTCCAGCACGGTCTGCACGGCGCGCAGCGTGCGCTCGTCCTCGCCCTCGGCGAAGACGATGCGTGCGGGCTTGCGGCGCGCGGATTCCTGCACGGGGCGCATCAGGTTGCCCGAGCGGAAGACGAAGCGGCTGAGATCAGCGCGGTAGGTGTCGAAATCCTCGATCGGGCGGCGCGCCACGCCGCTATCCATCGCGGCCTTGGCGACGGCGGGCGCGATCTCCAGGATCAGCCGCGGGTCGAAGGGCTTGGGGATGATGTATTCCGGCCCGAAGACCGGCGCCGTGCCGCCATAGGCCGCGGCCACCACCTCGGAGGCTTCCACGCGGGCGAGTGCGGCGATGGCCTCGACGGCGGCCACCTTCATCGCCTCGTTGATCGTGGTCGCTCCCGCATCCAGCGCGCCGCGGAAGATGAAGGGGAAGCAGAGGACGTTGTTGACCTGGTTCGGGTAGTCCGTGCGCCCGGTCGCGACGATCGCATCCGGCCGCGCGGCGCGCACCGCCTCGGGCAGGATTTCCGGGTCGGGGTTGGCCAGCGCCAGCACCAGCGGCTTCGGCGCCAGCTTGTGCAGCCATTCGCCCTTCAGCACGCGCGGGGCGGAGAGGCCGAGGAAGACATCGGCGCCGTCCAGCACCTCCGGCAGGGTGCGGGCCGTGGTGTCCTGCGCGTAGCGCGCCTTGGTGGGATCGAGCCCCGGGCGGCCCTTGTAGACCACCCCCTCGATGTCGCAGACCGTCACGTTCTCGCGCTTCAGGCCCATGGTCAGCAGCAGGTCGAGGCAAGCCAGCGCGGCCGCACCGCCGCCGGTGTTCACCAGCTTCACATCCTCGAGCTTCTTGCCCTGCAGCAGCAGCCCGTTGCGCACGGCGGCGGCGACGATGATGGCGGTGCCGTGCTGGTCATCATGGAAGACCGGGATGTTCATCCGGGCGCGCAGCCGGGCTTCGATCTCGAAGCATTCGGGCGCCTTGATGTCTTCCAGGTTGATGGCGCCGAAGCTCGGCTCCAGCGCCGCCACCGTCTCGACGAAGTGGTCGATCTCCGTCGCCTGCACTTCGATGTCGATGGAGTCGATGCCGGCGAAGCGCTTGAAGAGGACGGCCTTGCCCTCCATCACCGGCTTGGAGGCCAACGGACCGATATTGCCGAGGCCCAGCACCGCCGTGCCATTGGTGATGACGGCCACCATGTTGCCGCGCGTGGTGTAGTCCCAGGCCTTGGCCGGATCTGCCGCGATTTCCTCGCAGGCGGCCGCGACGCCGGGGGAGTAGGCCAGCGCCAGGTCGCGCTGGGAAGCCATGCGCTTGGTCGGCTCGATGGCGAGCTTTCCGGGCCGCGGGAAGCGGTGGTAGTCGAGTGCGGCGCGGCGGAAATCATCGTCCATGTCAGAACCCCTTGAACCGGAGCGAAGATGCGGCCTGCCAAGCTTGGAAGCAACCGCGGAAGATGCGAGGGCACGGTGCGTGTGATATGGGGCACCCGACGCCAGAGGGCCCGCGCAATCCCATCCGGCCGCAAGGCGGCCGGCGCCGCCCAACCGCCTGTGATGCCGAGGATGCGCGTGGCGCGGCGAAGCCAAGCCCACGAAGTGGGCGCCCGGCGTCTGAGGGCGAGCGCAGGATCATCCGGCCGCAAAGCGGCCGGCG
>NZ_JAHRCU010000021.1 GCF_019083995.1 Roseococcus sp. SDR | reverse complement strand
CTCGGGTGGCGGTTCCGTCGCAATCTCCTGGGCCGGCTCCGTCGTCACGGAGTCCGGGGGTGCTGCCTCGGCACGCTGTGGCTCGGGCGGCGGCGGCGCGGCGTCCGTGTCCGGCAGGGCCGTCGCGCGATCGGGCGGCGCTTGGCGCAGCGGCGCTGGCGGCATGAGCGGCTCGGGCGGCGCGGGCCTCGCCTCCACAGGCTCCGCCGGCGCGACCTCCAGGGGTTCCGCCGCGTCGCTGCTGCTGGCTGGCTCGGGCGCCATCGCCTCCGGCCAGGGCGCGATTTCGACCGAGTCGATGACGCTGGGCGCGGGCGGCGTCGCAGACGGCCAGACAAAGGGCAGCACCGCCGCGGCATGGAGCGTGACCGCGAGCAGCCCCGGCCCCGCAAACCGCCGCGCGAGCGAGGGCGCGGCGGGGGCCGGCGGCGGCGGTGCCGCGGCCGCGCGCAGAAATCCGCCATCCGGCATCAGCGGGCCTGGATGGCGGCGCCGGCCGCCTGTTCCTCGGCGATCAGCGAGACGCGCGTGACACCCGCGGCCGTGACGCGACCCATCACGCGCATCACGTCGCCATAGGGCACGGCACGGTCGCCGCGCACATAGACGGGCGCCTCATTCGCCTCGGCCTCGCGCAGGGATCGGATGCGGGCGGCGAGTTCCGCCTCGGGCACTTCCTCCTGGCGCAGGAAGACGCGGCCATCGCGCGCCAGCGTGATGACGACCGGCGGCGCCGTCTGCGCGATGCGCGGGGCGGCGGTCTGCGGCAATTGCACCGGCACGCCCACCATCATCATCGGCGCGGCCACCATGAAGATCACCAGCAGCACCAGCATCACATCCACGAAGGGCGTGACGTTGATCTCGCTCATCGGCGGCGCGTCCTCATCCTCCGACGGCGCGCCGAGCGGGGTCATCGCCATGGCGCTAATCCGCGACCTGGCGCGGGCCCCGCGCCTCGGTCAGCGCCGAGGCACGGGCCAGCCGGGCGGCCAGGTCCGAGGCGGCGGAGAGCGCCTCGCCCCGCAGCGCGCCGAGTGCTGCGAGGATGCGGTTATAGGCGATCACGGCGGGAATGGCGGCCACCAGGCCGATGGCGGTGGCGAAGAGCGCCTCGGCGATGCCCGGTGCCACGACGGCGAGCGAGGTGTCGTTGGAGGCCGCGATGCCCACGAAGCTGCGCATGATGCCCCAGACCGTGCCGAACAGCCCGATGAAGGGCGCGACCGAACCCGTGGTGGCCAGGAAGGAGAGCCCGGGTTCCGCGCGCTTCACCTCGCGCGCCACCGCCTTGCGCATCGCGGCATCGAGCCGGGCGCGGTACTCGCCATCCGTCTCCCGCGCCCCCTGCCCCTGCCGCCATTCCGGCAGCCCCGCCCGCAGCGCGGCGGCGGGCAGGCCGGGCTGGTCGGGCGGCGCCGTCGGCGGGCGCTCATCGGCCGCCATCCGGGCCAGGGCGCGGCTCTCCCGTCCGAGGCGGCGCAGCGTGCCCCATTTCTCGAAGATGATCGCCCAGCAGATCACCGAGGCGACCACCAGCAGCAGCATCACCCCCTTCACGATCGGGTCCGCCATGAGGAAGAGGGCCCAGGGCGAGAGATCATGCGCGCTGGCCGCCGGCAGGGCGAGTGTCGGGGTGGGATCCATAGGTGAACTCACTTCTCGAAGGGAACCGCCGCCACGCGCGAGGCGAGCGTCAGGCGGTCAAGGCAGGCATTGCGTTGCGCGGGCTCGGCTCCGCCGCAGGCGAGCAGGTCATTCAGCAGCACCTGGCCGATGCCCTCGCAGGCGAGGCCCGCCAGGTCGAAGATGCGCGCCTGGGTGCGCCCGCCCGGCAGCGGGCCGACATCCACCGCGATGCGCCGCCCCACCACCCCATCCCGGCCGAAGATCACGAGGTCGAGCCGCACCGGATCCACCGCCTCCGCGCCGGAATTGTGCAGCACGAACCACACGCGGCAGGCCGCGTTGTCGCGCGGTTCCAGGCGGTTCAGCTCGAAGCGCAGGCCTGGTGCCGCTTGCGGAAAGGCCTGGCCGCTCATCAGCCAGGTCAGGCCGGACAGCGTTGCGGCGGCGAGGAACAGGCGGGTCATGTCGAGGGGTCTCCGGGCAGGGCAAGGCGGTCATTGCCGCGGCGGTCGAAGCGCTCGACGCGGCCCTCCCGCAGGGCGAAGGTCAGGCGGCCGTCACGCGTCTCGATGAACGCCCCGGCAAAGGGGCTGCCCCAGCGCCAGGCCGCCGGCGCGGGCGTGCCGACGACGCGCCGGCGCTCGTATTCGATGAAGCGCGGGCCGCCGGCCTTGGTGCTGCGCGCCGGCACGTCGAGCGCCCGGATCACCGCCGCCTCCGGCTGGCCGACCAGCGGTCCCATGCGCGCGTCGAAACCCGCGGTTGAGGGCAGCGCGCGGGCGGCCAGCCGGATGGGTGTCGCGACAGGGGCGATCCTCACGACGGCACCTCCGGCGGCAGCCCGGTGGGCAGGCCATCAAGGCTCATCGCATTGTTCTCGCGGCGATACTCCGCGAGCGCGGCCTCCCCCTGCTTCGCGGCCCAGCGGGTCAGCCCGTTGCGCGGCTTCTCCAGGCGCATCATCGGCACGGCGTAGCCGCAGGACGTCTTCGCCGCCTCCACCGCGATGCGGATGATGGCGCGGATGCCGGGGTGCGCCGCGGCCTCGCCGAAGCGGGGCAGCAGCGCGGCATGCTCCGGCGTGTCGCGCCAGAGGGTCTGGCCGCGGCCCCACAGGCGCAGGATCTGCGGTGGGCCTTCGAAGGCGCAGGCCATCAGGACGATCCTTCCATCGGCCTTCAGATGCGCCGCGGTTTCCGCACCACTGCCCGTGAAGTCCAGGTAGGCGACATGGCGGGCATCGAGCACCCGCAGGCTGTCCTGCCCCTTGGGCGACAGGTTGACGCGCGCGCCGGCAGCCGCGCTCGCGACGAAGAACACCGGCTGCGCGGCCAGGAAGGCGGCGAAGGCGGGGGTGATGGGGTCGTGGGTTTCGGCCATGTCAGCGGGGTCCTGCCTGCGCGGCGCCAAGTGGCAGGCTGGCCGCGCCATCGTGCTGCGGTTCCAAGGCGAATTGCGCGTCGTGCAGGGCGCGGTAGACCCCGCCCCGGGCGAGCAGTTCGGGATGCGCGCCCTGCTCCACGATGCCCTGCTCCGTCACCACCACGATGCGGTCGGCGTTGCGGATGGTGGCCAGGCGATGCGCAATGACCAGCGTGGTCCGCCCGCGCGCCAGCTCGGCCAGCGAGGCCTGGATGGCACGCTCCGTCTCGGTGTCGAGCGCGCTGGTCGCCTCGTCCAGGATCAGGATGGGCGGGTTCTTGAGGAACATGCGCGCGATGGCCAGGCGCTGCTTCTGCCCGCCCGAGAGCTTCACGCCGCGCTCGCCGACCAGCGTGTCGAGGCCCGCCGGCAATTCGGCGATCAGCGCATCCAGCCGCGCGCGCCGCGCCGCCTCCAGGATCTCGGCATCCGAGGCGCCGAGCCGGCCATAGGCGATGTTCTCGCGCAGCGTGCCGGCGAAGAGGAACACATCCTGCTGCACCACGCCGATCTGCCCGCGCAGCGAGGCCAGCGTCATGTCGCGGATGTCGGTGCCGTCGATGGTGATGCGCCCCGCATCCACATCGTAGAAGCGCGGCAGCAGCGCGGCGATGGTCGTCTTGCCCGCGCCCGAGGGCCCCACCAGCGCCACCGTGCTGCCCGCCGCGATGGCGAGGTCGAGGCCGCGCAGCACCGGGCGGTCCGGCGCGTAGCCGAAGCGCACGCCCTCGAAGCGCACCTCGCCGCGCAGCGGGCCCATCTCGCGCGCCTCCGGCCGGTCGGCGATGTCGGCCTGGGTCGCCATCAGGTCGAGATAGCTGCGGAACCCCGCGATGCCCTTGGGATAGGTCTCGATCACCGCGTTGATCTTCTCGAGCGGGCGGTAGAACACGCTGACCAGCAGCAGGAAGGCCACGAAATCGCCCGTGCTCATGCTGCCCCGCACGATGAGCACCGCGCCCACCAGCATCACGAAAAGCTGCACCAGCCGCATGCCGAGATAGTTCAGCGTCATGCTCGCCGCCATGATGCGATAGGCGTCGAGCTTGGTGTCGCGGTAGCGCGCATTGTCGGCGGCGAAGAGCGCGCGCTCATGCGCCTCGCGGCCGAAGGCCTTGACCACGCGGATGCCGCCGACCGCCTCCTCGATGCGCGCGTTGAAGGCGCCGACGCGGCCGAACTGCGCCTGCCAGTTCGCCGTCATCCGCCCGCCATAATGCGCCACGACCCAGCCGATGACGGGCACGATCAGCAGCGTCATCAGCGCCAGCGGCAGGCTGACCCAGAGCATCAGCGCGAAGGCGCCGGCGAAGGTCAGGATCGCGATGAGCAGATCCTCCGGCCCGTGATGCGCGACCTCGCCGATATCCTCCAGGTTCTTGGTGACGCGGCCGACCAGATGGCCGGTCTTCTCGCTGTCGTAGAAGCGGTGCGAGAGCGTCAGCAGATGGTCGAAGGCGCGGCGGCGCAGCTCCGTCTCGATCGCGATGCCGAGCACATGGCCCCAATAGGTGACCACCGCCATCAGCCCCGCATTGGCGACATAGACTGTCAGCAGCGCCAGAACGGCGAGGACGATCAGGTTCATGTCGCCGGTCGGCAGCAGATGGTCGATGAAGGCGCGCACCGCCATCGGGAAGCCCAGCTCCAGCATGCCCGACAGCGCGGCGCAGCCGAAGTCGAGCGCGACCAGGCGCTTGTGCGGGCGGTAGAAGTCCAGGAATTGCCTCAGCATGCGGGGGCCCCATCAGGCAGGTGGCGGATGGGCAGCATGTGGGGACGGCCGGTCTCGGCGTCAGGAATGATGCGCGCCTCGATGCGAAAGACCTCGGCCAGCATGGCGGGCGTCAGCACGGTGCCGGGCGGGCCCTCGCTGTGCAGCCGCCCGCCATGCAGCACCACAAGGCGATCGGCGAAGCGCGCCGCCTGGGCCAGGTCGTGCAGCACCATCAGCACGGTGATGCCGCGCTCGCGATTCAGCCGCGCCACCAGCTCCAGCACTTCGAGCTGATGGCCGATGTCGAGGAAGGTGGTGGGCTCGTCCAGCAGCAGCCAGGGCGTGTCCTGCGCGAGTGTCAGGGCGATCCAGGCGCGCTGGCGCTCGCCGCCCGAGAGTTCATCGAGCGCGCGGCCCGCGAAGCCGGTCATGCCCGTCGCCGCCAGCGCGTCGCGGATCGCGTCATGGTCCTGCCGGCGCAGCATGCGCAGCGGCCCCGCATGCGGATAGCGCCCCTGCTCCACCAGCTCCGCCACCGTCATCCCGGCGGGCGCCACCGGGGCCTGCGGCAGCACGGCCAGGCGCCGCGCCACCTCGGCCGAGGGCAGCCGCGCGATGGCCTGCCCCTCCAGCAGCACCGTGCCCCCGCTCGGCGCCATGATCCGCGCCAGCGCCTTGAGCAGCGTGGACTTGCCCGAGCCATTGGGCCCGACCAGCGCGGTAATACCCCCGCGCGGCAGATGCAGCGCCACGCGCTCCAGCACCGCGCGATCGCCATAGCCGACTGAGAGCGCCTCCGCGCGCAGGCCGGTCTCGGGGTTGGGGGCCAGCATCATGCGCGGGGCCTGTGCGCGAAGACCAGCCAGAGGAAGAAGGGCACGCCCAGCAGCGGCGTGACGACACCCACGGGAATGCCGCTCGGCGCGGTGACGGGCGAGCGCGACCAAGCCTCGATCCAGCCCAGCGGCAGGCTGCGCGCGCCGAGATCGGCCAGCGTCAGCAGCAGGGCCGCGACCAGCGCGGCCGCCGGGAAGAGCCGCCGCGCGTCGTTGCCCACCAGCATGCGCGCCAGATGCGGCCCGATCAGCCCGACAAAGCCGATGCCGCCCACCACCGAGACCGCGCCCGCCGTCAGCACCGCGGCGGCGAAGATCAGCATCAGCCGCGCCGGCTCGACGCGCAGGCCGAGACAGGCGGCGACGCCATCGCCCAATTGCAGCGCATTGGCGATGCCGGCCGAGAGCAGGCCCATGGAGAGGCCCGCCGCGGCATAGGGCGCCAGCATCTCGACATGCACCCAGCCGCGGCCATTCGTGCTGCCGATCGTCCAATGCAGCACCAGGCGAAGCTGGTTGTCATCCGCCGTCAGCAGCAGCATGGAGGTGACGGCCGAGGCGCTGCCGGCCACCAGCACGCCCATCAGCACCAGCAGCACCGGGCGGCTCACGCCATGCCGGCGGCTCAGCGCATAGGTCAGCGCGCCCGCCAGCATGCCGCCCGCTACGCCGGCCAGGCCCAGGTGCCAGCCGGTGTCGCGCACCATCCCGAGCCCCTCGATGCGGGAGGCGGCGATGATGGCGAGGACGATCGCCAGCACCGCCCCGGCGGAGACCCCCATCAGCCCGGGCTCGGCCAGCGGGTTGCGGGTGACGGTCTGCAGCAGCGCGCCGGCCAGGCCGAGCATGGCGCCCGCCAGCAGCACGACGATGAGGCGCGGCAGGCGCACCGCATGCACGATGACATGGTCCGGCAGCTCCGCCAGCGGGATCGCCACCGGCCCGGTGGTCAGATGCGCCACGGCGGTGAGCAGGAGGAGGCCGGCGAGCATCGGCCAGGGCGCGCGGCCCGTCATGGCGCGAGGTGCCGGCGCAGCAGCAGGATCGCCGCCGGCGCGCCGAGCGCGGTGACGACCAGGCCGACCGGCAGCTCGGCCGGCGCGACGGCCTCCCGCGCCAGCAGGTCGGCGGTGGTGAGCAGCACGGCGCCGATGAGCATCGCCAGCGGCAGCACGCGCGCCGCATCCGCACCGCCCAGCAGGGCGCGCGCCAGATGCGGCGCCACCAGCGCGATGAAGCCGATCGGCCCGCAGCTCGCCACCACCGGCGCCGTCAGGCCGATCGCCGTCAGCAGCAGCAGCAGGCGCAGGCGAAACACGTTGACGCCGAGGCCCGCCGCCATCTCCTCGCCCAGCCGCAGCACATCCAGCGCGCGCGAAAAGAGCAGCGCGGCGGGCAGCAGGATCGCCGTCAGGACCAGCAGGCGCAACAGGTCCGACATGCCGCGCCCGATCAGGCTGCCGATCAGGAAGGCATGGATGGTGCGCAGCTGGAACTCGTTGCCCAGGACGATGACGAGCACGATCATCGCGGAGAACAGGGCCGCCAGCGCCGCGCCGATCAGGATCATGCGCACCGGATCGCGCGAGAGCCGCTGCGCGCCAAGGACCACGACCCCCGCGCCGAGCCCGCCGGCCAGGGCGAAGCCCGGCAGCGCCGTGGGCGCGGCATGCAGGAAGACGATGCCGATGGCGACCGCGAGCGAGGCGCCGGACGCCACGCCCAGCAGGCCGGGATCGGCCAGGTCGTTGCGCAGCGCGCCCTGCAGCAGCACGCCGGCGGCGGCCAGCGAGGCCCCGGCGAGCGCGGCGAGGCCCGCCCGCGGCAGCCGCACATCCCAGACCAGGATGGCGGCGAAGCTCTCGCCGCGCGGATCGGCCAGCGCGGCCAGCGCCTCGGTCCATGGCAGCGGCACGATCCCGCGCGTGAGCGAGAGCAGCAGCGTGAGGGCCAGGACGCCGCACAGCCCGCCCAGCAGCGTGGCGAAGGGGAGACGGGCGCGCGACGGCGCGGCGGCAAGGCCTTGCATGCGGTCAGCCCCCCCGCGGCGCCATGATCCGCGCCTCGTCCAGCGCGGCGGGGAAGATGTCGGGATAGAGGCGCGGCGCCACGGTATCGAGCAGGCGGGCGGCGGTGGGAATCGACTGGAAGGCCAGCGCCTCGAAGCCGTTGACCGGGATCACGCGCCCCTCCCGGACGGCCCGCAGGCGCCGCCACAGGCGATCCTGCACCGGCGCGTCCGCCGCATCGGCCTGCGGCGCGCTGGCCCAATGGATCAGCAGGATGGCATCGGGATCGGCGCGATGGATGGTCTCGATACCGCCCTCCACCCAGGCGAGACGGGCATGGGGCGCGACACGGCGCGTCTCGGCGATGGTGCCCAGCACCTCGGTCAGCAGGCTGTCGGCGGTGAAGGCGTAGCGCCGGTTGCCCGTGAAGGAGACGCTCATCAGCGTGCGCCGCCGCGGCGCGAGGCGCGCATAGGCGGCGAGACGCGCATCGAAGGCGGCGATGACGGCCTCGGCCTCGGCGTCGCGGTCCAGCAGGGCGCCGAGCGCGCGCAGATTGGCGCGGACATCCGCGATGCTGTGCAGCACGGGCATCACGAAGACGGGCACATGGCGGCCCAGCGTCGCGGCGTGGTCGGCCGACCAGGTGATCACCAGCTCCGGGTCGAGCGCCAGGATGGCCTCGGCATCGGGTGTCCAGTCGGCATTCATCACCCCGGCCGGCGCGGCGGCATCGCCCAGCAGCCAGCGCATATGGGCGCGGTAGCCGCGATGGATGAGATTGGTTCCGATGGGCCGCACGCCCAGCATGAGCAACTGCGCCTCGGCACTGCCATTCAGCGAGACGATGCGCCGTGGCGGCGCCGCCAGGCGCAGCTCACGGCCCAGCCCATCGGCCAGGCTCGCCGCCCCGGCCGCCGCCGGCCAGCCGGCCAGCCACACGCCCAGCGCCCGTCGCCCGATCATGCCGTCGCCTCATGCGCCCGGCGCAGATGCTCGCGCAGCCGCGCCTGCTGCCGCTCCGGTGTGAGCAGGACACAGACGGCGCAGGTCTCGCCCTCCGGATGGGTGTACCAGCGGCAGCAGCCCCCGCGCGTGATGAACCAACGCTCGGCGAGGATGCGGTCCGGGTCGGCGGGATCGGGCAGCGTGATGCGCTGGAAGCCTGAGACCGGGTTGTGCAGCCGCGAGCCCGGGCGCCGCGTGATGGCCAGCGCCGCCGCCTGCGCGTGGAGGACGTCGCCGGCTTGCTCGCCCACATTCAGGAAGGACAGGCAAACCATGTCGGCGACCAACCGCCACAGCGCGCCGGGCGAGAGGCCGGCGGCACGGTGAAGGGCCGCCACCACCGGGGACATCGCCGCGACGAGCGCATCGTGGAAGGCCTCCTGCAGCGCGGCCGGCGTGCCCGCGAGGAGCGGTTGGCCAGGAGCGATGCGGACGATATGGCGCACGGATTGGCCGGCCTTGCCGCCATGCTCCCAGCTGTAGAGTTCGGCACGGAACGCGACCGTATCGGGCGTGAGCCGCGGCACCTCGCCGCGCAGCACGAGCAGGCCGGCCAGCGCATGGGCCAGGCTGCGCGCCGCCCGGCTGATCGCGAAGGCGGCCTGGGCCTTGCGGTCCAGGCCGGGGTGGATGCGGGCTTCGGCGTCCAGCAGGGATTGCAGGGCCAGAGGGTCCGCGCCGGCCAGCATCGCGGGGGTGAAGGCGCCGGGCCCGGGCGGCCCCGCCTCGGCGCGCAGATCCGGCAGGTGCCGCGCGATGCCGGCCAGGGCCTCGGCCAGGCCCGGCCCGGCTGGCCTATCCGCATGGGGCGCTGCCAGCCGATCCATGGCCGTCAGAACTCCGCGCTCAGCGAGAAGAGATAGGTCCGCGGCGCGCCGACCAGGGCCTGCCCCGCGATGCTGGAGCGCGCGGCCCAGTAATCGGTGTCGAGGACGTTCTCGACGGTGAAGCGCGCGGTCAGGCGTGTGTTCTCGATCCGAAAGGTCTGGCGCGCGCCGATGTCAAAGCGCGTCCAGCTCGGCAGCGGCTGGCGCTCCGCCGCATCCACGAAGGCGCCCGAGGCATAGAGGGCGCGCCCCGTCAGCGTCAGGCCCGGCACGGCGGCGATGTCCTGCTCCAGATAGGCCGTGGCCTGGTATCGCGGCACGCCCGGCGTCCGCTTGCCGTCATTGACGCCGCCCGCCGTCCGCACCTGCTCGGCATCGAAATGCGTGATGCCGGCGAGGATCCGCGTCCCCGCGATGGGCTCGCCAAAGAGGTTCAGCTCCAGGCCGCGCGTCCGCGTCTCGCCATCCACGCCGAAGATGAGCGTGGTCGGGTTGATGAAGGAGGAGGGCTGGGTGATCTGAAAGCCGGCCAGCGTCGCGGCGAATTGGTCGAAATCGTATTTCGCGCCGATCTCGTATTGCTCGCTCCGGAAGGGCGCGAAGGCCTGCCCGGCATTGGCGGCGCCGACCGGCGCGATGGGCCCCACGCTCAGCCCCTCCACGTAATTGCCGTAGAGGGAAAGCCGCTCGGTCGGCTTGACGAGCAGCGCGGCCAGGGGTGCCAGCGCGCTGTCCACGAAGAGCTGCGTCCGCGCGCCGGAGGTGTCGAAGCTCTCCTGCCGGATCCGCTGCTGCCGCAGGCCGAGCGTCAGCTGCACGCGGTCATTCAGGACCGACGCCGTGTCGCTCAGGGTGACCCCCTCGAACTGGCTGGCGCTGGTGCGCGGCATATTACCGGCGAAGACGCGCGCCGTGATCGGCACATCGGGGCTGACATAGAGATTGCCCAGGACCGAGGAACCGAGCGTGGCGGCCTGGTCGCCGGAATCGCGCCACAACCCGCTCACGGCCAGGACGGCGTTGTGGCGGACCGGGCCCGTCTGCAGCCGGGCCCGCAGGCTGGCCTCGACCGTCTGGCTCTGGACGAAGAGCTCGTACTGGCTCGGTGAATAACGGGTGAGGCCGCCCGAACTCAGCAGGGTGGGGCCGGCCGCGATGCCCAGCTCCTTGATATAGCCCCGTCCATAGGCGAGCCCGGCCGTGACGCTGTCGGTGACGTCGTATTCGGCGCGGCTGGCCATGTAGAGCCCCTGGGTTTCGCCATAGCCCGCGGTCGGGAAGAGCCGCTTGCTCCCATTGGGCGCGTTCGGGATCTGGAAGCCGGTCCCGATGGTGACCAGGCTGGTGGGCGGATTGACATCCGTGTTCAGGAACCCGCCATCCAGCGACATCCTGAAGCGCTCGCCCCGATAGTCGAGCCCGAGCGAGCCGCCGAGCCGCCGCAGCCCCGTCGTGCTCACCGGGCTCTCGCCGTCGCGGTACATGAAGCTGCCACGCACGCCGAACTCATTATTCTCGCCATAGCGCCGGCCGATCTCCGCCAGGGCGCCGAAATTGGAGCGCGATCCGTAGAGGCCCGTGATGCGGTTCAGCGGCGCATCCCCGGCGCGGGCCGGGACGAGGTTGACCGTGCCGCCCGGGGAGGCGCCGGGCGACAATCCGTTCAGGACGGCGCTGGCCCCCAGCAGGACCTCCACGCGCTCGACGCCCAGGATGGAGGCCATGCGCTCAGGCACCACGCCATTCAGGCCATCGAAGGTGAATTGCCCGGGACCGGCGGTGAACCCGCGGATCGAATAGAATTCGATGAAGCCGGTGCGGGGATTGATCGTCTGGATCGAAGGATTGTTGACCAGGACGTCCCCCAGGCTGCGCCCCTGCTGCTCGGCCATCAGGTCACGGGTGAAGCCCTGGGTGCTGAAGGGCGTGTCGAAGATGGAGCGGTTGCCGAGCGTGCCCATCCGCGTCCCGCTGGCCACCTGCCCGCCGGCGAAGGCCGCCGGCGGCGGCCCGATCACGGCGGTGGGCGGGATAAGCCCCGCATCCACGCGCACCTCGGGCAGAGCCACGGCCTCGTCGGACGTCCGCACCCGCATCAGCGTCACCGTCCGCGCGTCACTGCGCTGCCAGGTGAATCCCGTGCCCGCCGTCAGCGCGGTCAGCGCCTGCTCCGCGGTCAGCCGCCCGCGGACCCCGGGTGATGGCGCGCCGCTGGCCTCGGCCTGGGTGAACACCACGCTCAGGCCCGTGACCCGCGCGAAGTCATTCAGCGCCGCAGGCAGCGGGCGCGCGCCGATCTCGAAGTTCCAGCTCCGCTCCGGCGCCGCCACGGGCGCGCCCTGAGCCCAGGCGGCTGCCGGCCCTGGGCCGCCCCCCTCCCCTGCCGGCCATCCGGCCCAGGCAACGCTGGCCAGCAAGGCAACCCGCCACATCTTCCCCCGACCCAGACCCATCACCCTGTCCCCCGACATCACGCAGATCCGCCTTGGCTTTCTGACATTGCGACTCACTCGCATTTGCATAAACGAGTCCAAGTCGCTCTTCCCCTCACGCGGGGACCAAAAAAAGATCAGCGCAGGACGACGAGGTGGCTGGTGAAATCCTGGCGCCGGAAACCCAGGATGGATTGCAGCGAGGCGAGCGCCGCCGCTGGATCGCTGGCCGGAAGGTTCGCACTCACCCGCCGATCGGCCAGTTCGGCCGAGGCGATGACGATCCGCCCGGGCCGATGGCGGCCCAGCGCCTCGATCACCTCAGCGAAGCGCGCCTGCTCGAAGATCAGCCGCCCGTCCCGCCAGGGCGCCACATCCTCGGGCGCGATGGGCGCGACGGCGCCAGCACCGCGCGGGCCGAAGCGCATCTGCTCGCCGCGGCCGAGGATCGCGCTTCGCGCGCCAGGGGCGCGGAGTTCCACCCGGCCGGAGGCGACGGCGAGGACGGCCTCCTCCCCGGCATGGCGCAGGGCGAAACGGGTGCCGAGCACCTGCACCTCGCCGGCCGCGGCCGCGACGATGAAAGGCCTGGCTTCGGGCACCACGGAGAACCACGCGGCCCCGCGCAACAAGCTAACGCGCCGCTCATCCGGCCCGAAGGCGAGATCCACGGCGCTGTCGGCCTCGAGTTCGAGGGTGGAGCCGTCGGGCAGCACGAGGCTGCGCCGCTCGGCGCGCGCGGTGACGACGTCTGCCAGGGTGTCTTGGATCAGGGCGGGGCGTTCCAGCCAGGCGCCGCCCACCAGCAGGAGGGCGGCGGCGCAGGCGGCGGCAAGGCGCGAGGCACGCATGCGGGGCCGCCTCTGGGCAGCCGCCGGGGCGGCCCATCGCGGGCTGGGCGGCGCGCCCCCGCGCGCGGCAAGCCGCGCGGCGCCCTCGCCGGTCGCGCGCCAGAGCGCCTCGGCCCGGGCGAAGGCGACATCGTTCGCGGGATCGGCGCGCCACACGGCGAAGGCCGCGCGTTCCTCCGGCGTCGCGTGCCCGAGGCGGACAAGCCAGACGACCGCCTCCTCCAGCCGTTCATCCTCCGGCGTCACGTCATTCCGTCCTGCCTCCGGCCGATGCGGTGTTGGGTCAGCATCCCTGCTGACAGCCTTGACGAGTCCCGATGTCCCAACCCCTCATCCGGGAGCATCAGCCGCGATCGAGGATGGCGCGGCAGGCAAGGAGGGCGCGGGCGATGTCCCGCTCGACGGTGGCGAGCGAGACGCCGAGGAGCTGGGCAATCTCTGGGCAGGTGCGCTCATGCACACGGTTCAGCAGAAACGCTTGGCGCGTACGCTCGGGCAGCGCCGCCAGGGCGGCCTCGACCGCCTCCAACTCCTGGCGGCCGGCGAGCACGGCGTCCGGCGCAGGGGACCGATCCGGCAGGTCGGGCGAAATTGCCGCGCGGGGGGCACGATGGGACACGGCGCGGAGATGGTCGGTGGCGATGTTGCGCGCGCTGACAGTGAGGTATCGCGCCGCGGCATGGGCATCCACGGGTGGGCGCTGCCAGAGACGAAGGAACAGATCCTGCACGAGGTCGGCCGCGGCGGCGCGGCAACCGACCCGGCGCGCAATGCGCCGTTCCATCACCCCGCGTTGCAGCAGGAAGGCACGGAGGAGGGGCTCGTCATGGGTCATCCGGCGCGGTGCGGGGTCCTGGCGGGAGGGTGCGGTGCGAATTGCGTGCCGGCAGATATACAGAGTTGCAAATCATTCGCAACTGACCATCCACCTAAAGTTGTGAACCTGACCTGACCCCCTAGAAGCGATCCGTCGGTCATGTAGTCCGGCGGCAGCAAAGGGGTATCTGGGATGGCGTGTGCCAAGGCCCCATGACCGTGGTTGGCGCCGAGGGGCTGCTGGGCTGCGCCTTTCATGTCGAGCGGGGGAACTGTTCCAACAAGCGGACCATCCGCCGGCAGGTGCTCACCGAGCGCGTTCTCCAAGGTCTCAAGGAGCGGCTGCTCGCGCCCGAGCTGGTGGAGGAGCTCGTGTCGGCCTTCGTGGCCGAGATCAACACCGCCAACCGGGAGCGCGGGGCGCGTACGGCTCGGCTGGTCCAGGAGGAGACGCGCCTGGCCCGTCAGGTCCAAAATTTTCTCGATCTGATCAAGGAGGGCCACGGGAGCGGCGCAAGGGTGGCGGAGCTTCGCAAGGTCGAGGCCCGGCAGACGGAGCTCGCCGCCGAGATGGCCGCGGCCGAACGCCCTGAGCCGGTGCCCACGCCTCACCCCAACCTGCCCGCGCTTTATCGCCGGCGGGTCGAGGCGCTGGAGGAGGCCTTGGCCGATCCTGAGACGGCGATGGCGGCGACGGAGGCTCTTCGTGAGTTGATCGAGGCGATCCAGGTCTTTCCGCGTGAGCGTCGTGGCGAGGTGAGCCTCACGCTGGTCGGCGACTTGGCGGCTTTCCTGCAGGCTGGTGGGGCAACTGCTGCCGAGGGTTCCACGGCTGTTCTCGTGGCCCAGAACGGCGAAACGCCCGTAACTCGTTGGAGCTACGGGCGTTTCGGTCGTGTGTTGGGATCGTTGGATGCGGGGACCTGCAGACAGCTTGATTTGCTGTTGATCGCGTGATTCGGGGACTGGGTTCGGCCTATTCAAAGACGTCATTGCGCCACGCGATGCGTCCCAACGCCTGGAAGGCGTTCGGATCTGATTCGTCGTCATGCACCTGACCCGAACACATCTACCTCGCGAGCGCTCCTGCTGATGCCGAACTGACCACGCGCGCGCGCCTGACGAATCCCGCGAACATCGCGGTGATCATCTCCCGCGTCTCGGCGGGGGCCCTTGCGGGATTGCCGGCATCGAAGGGCGGCTCAGGGTCGTATTCCGCGACGAGCTGCACCGCTTTCGCATAGGCGTCGTCCCGCAGGGCGGCCACCATGGTCAGGCCGAAATCAATGCCGGCCGTCACCCCGCCCCCGGTGGCACGGTTACGATCGATCACCACGCGCTGCTCCACCGGAATGGCACCGAAGATCGGCAGCAGGTCGCGCGTCATCCAGTGCGAGGTGGCGCGGTAGCCGCGCAGCAGCCCGGCCGCGCCCAGCAGCAGCGAGCCGGTGCAGACCGCCGTCGCCCATTGTGCCTTCGCCCCGCGATCGGCGAGGAAGGCCATGGTCTCGGCGTCCTCCATGGCACCCAGCGTGCCCTCGCTGCCGCCGGGCACGCAGAGCACGGTCAGCCGCTCGGGACAGCTGGCGAAGTCGGTGTCCGGGATCACCGTCAGGCCCGTATCCGTTACGATGGGCTCGCGCGTCTTCGCCACCAGGCGCACCGTCGCCCCCATCAGCCCGCGGAACATGTTGTGTGGCCCAACGAAGTCGAGCGCCGTGCAGCCCGGATAGATCAGGAAGGCGATGTCCTCCGGCCCGCGGGCCGGAGCCAGGTGGAAGCGCGACATGTCGTGCTCATGCTGTGTCGCGGCGGGCGCGGTGGCGGGCTGCGCCGAGGCAGCCCGCGCCGCGCCCACCACCGCCAGCGCGGCGGCGAGCGCCGCGCGGCGGGATTGGTCTTCGGTCATCGCATCCCCCTCAGAAGCGCAGCGCGGCGGAGACATAGACCGCCGCCGGCGCGCCCGGCGCCATCGCATTGTTGAAGTAGCTGAAGGGGATCACGTAGTTGCGATTGCCGATATTGCGCGCCGCCACACTCATCCGCAGCGGCCCGTTCTCGTAGTTGATGGCCGCGTCGAAGATCGTGTAGCCCGCCGTGCGGATCGCATTGGGCTGGTCGGAGGTATTCGCCCCGGCAACCGAGGTCAGCCCGCCGCCGAAGGAGAAGCCCTGCGCCCAATCGGGCAGCGGCAGGCCGCGCAGGCGATAATTCGCCCAGACGCGCCCGGCATTGCGCGGCACCAGGCGCAGCGGTGTGCCCGGTGCGATGATGCTGTCCGACACCGTCTCGGCCATGGTGTAGGCATAGGTGCCGAGCAGCGAGAATTGCGGGTTGGGCTGCCACAGCAGGTCCATGTCGAAGCCGCGCGAACGCTGCTCGCCGATCTGGCGGTTGCCGCCGGCGGCCAGGTCGAAATACGGCACGTTGTTCCGCTGGATGTTGAAATAGGCGAGGTTGCCGCTCAGCCCGAAGGGCAGGTTCAGCTTCACGCCCGCCTCGAATTGCTGGCCTTCCTCGGGCTTGGGCGCGGTCAGGAAGCCACCAAAGCCATAGCCGCTGGGCGAGCGGATCGAATTGCCCCACCCGACGAAGGGCGTCAGCCCCGGCAGGATGTCATAGCCCACGCCCACGCGGCCCGTCGGCTTGGTGGTGGAGGCGGTGGTGTTGATGCCGGCGCTCGGCACCTCGGTCTGGATGTTGATGTTGGTCAGCCGGACCGCGCCCAGGATGTGCAAGCGGTCCCAGAGCTTGATCTGGTCCTGCAGGAAGCCCGCCGTGGTCGTGTAGGTGTTGTTGGTCTGCGGGATCGCGAAGGGGCTGCCCGCGCTGGGCTGCACCCAGGGCGCCTGGGTCGGTGATGCGAAGTTGAAGATCCCCGCATCGCCGATATTCATCAGCCCATTGTCGCGCGTCTGGTCGAACTCGAAGCCCGCCAGCACGGTGTGCTGCGCCGGCCCGGTGCTGAAGTTGGCGCGCACCATCGGCATGACCGAGAGCTGCGACAGGTTCTGGTCGAGATAGGCGGTGAGGCGCGAATAGGTGTAGGGCCCGACCGGCAGGCCGAAGGCGGCGAGCGGCGGACCGAACTGGAACTGCGCCGGCTGGCTCAGGCTGTTGGTCGAGAACTGCCCGATCAGGCTCGCCGTGAAGACGTCGTTGATCCGGTGATCGAAGCTCATCCGGACGCCGTTGCGCTGGGTCTCGGTGCGCGGGACGTTGCCGCCATTCGCGTTGACGAAGCGGTCGAAGGGAATGCGAGGGCTGCCGCCGCTGACGCCGGGCGGGAGGCCCGGATAGTCATTCGCCTTGCGCTGCGAGAAGAAGGCCTGCACCACCAGGTTTGTCGTGTCGCTCGTCACGCTGAAGGTGGGCAGGACGTTGTAGCCCTCGGTCGTCACATTCTCGATATAGGAGCGGCCATACTGCGTCTCGGCCTGCAGGCGCATCGCGAAGACCGTGCCGGTGTTGGGGTCGCGATAGGCCTGGTTCACATCCACCCAGGGGTTGCGATAGCCATAGGGGCCGACGGTGATGCCGGCGGCATAGCTGTTGTTGGGCAGCGGGCGCTGCGAGATGATGTTCACGAGGCCGCCGAAGCCGCCACCCAGGCCACCGCCGAACAGCGCGCCCGAGGGGCCCTTCACGATCTCGATCCGCTCGATGCCGAGCAGGCTCTGCGCGAGGCCGAGCTCGCTGTAGCTTTGCAGCCCGTCGCGGAAGATCTCCGCCTGGAAGCCGCGGATATAGGTGTTGAGCGTCTGGTTCAGGAAAAGCGGGCTCTCCGGCACCACCGCGGCGGAGTTGCGCAGCGCCTCCTCCAGCGTCGTGGCGCCCTGATCGGTGAAGAGGCTGCGCGGGATGACCGTCACCGATTGCGGGATGTCCTGCAGCGGCGTGTTGGTGCGCGTGGCCGTGCCCGAGGTGAGCGCCTGGTAGCCGCGCAGCGGGCCCACCTGATCGCGCTCCTCGCGACCGATCACGGTGGTGGGCGGGACGGTGGACTCGACCGGGCGCGCGGGCGCCGGCTCGGTCTGGGCGGAGGCGGCGCCGGCGGAAAGAAGGGCGGCGGCGACGGACAGGCTGAGCTTGTGCCGCTCGCGGCGGCGAAGGGTCTTGGACAAGGGATGGATCCTCTCGATGGGTCATGGTGCGCAGGCAGGCGGGAACGCGCCCGCTGCGCCGCGCGGGACGTCAGGAGAGGAGCAGGGGTGGTGCGCGGGACCCGGAAGGCGGGCCGCGGATGGCGGGTGGTGGTGCGGGCGGACCGGCGGCGCGCCAGGCGGCCTCCTGCCGCATCCAGAGGGGTGCCGGCGGCAGCGGCGCATCGGCGATGGGCGTTTGCGGCAGGGCGTGGCAGAGCGGGCAGAAGCCCTCCGGCGTCGCCGGAGCGCCGGCGCCATCCTCCGTCATCCGGATGAGCTTCAGCCCCTCCGCCGTGCAGATCTCCATCAGGCCGGACGCCGAGCCCCGGCCCAGGCAGAGCGTCGGCGCGAGAACCACCTGCAGCAGCAGGAGACCGGCCAGCAGGCGGCGGAAGCGGCGCGTCATCGGAACGGATCGGCCAGACGCGGATCGCGCGTCATCCGGTCATCGGTGAGGCTGTTCAGGAAGGCCAGGAGATCGGCGCGCTCGCGCTCACTCAGGCGGAAGCCCGCGAGCAGGGACGATGTGTGCGGCCCGCGCGCGCGGCCGCCCCGCGCGTAATGGCGCAGCACCTCCTCCAGCGTCGCCATCGAGCCGTCATGCATATAGGGCGCGGTCAGCGCCACATTGCGCAGCGAGGGCGTGCGGAAGGCCCCGTTCTGCGCCGGGTTGCCCGTATGCTCACCGATGCCGCCGCTGCGCGCCACGCCGGTGTCGTGAAAGCCGATCTCGGGCGCGATCAGCCGCGCATGGGTCACGTTGTCGGTGAAGAGGAAGCCGCCATGGCAGTGGTAGCATTCCAGCCGCTCGCCGAAGAACAGCCGCTCGCCCCGGCGCGCGGCCGGGCTGATCGCGTTGCGGTCGCCGCCCCAGCGATAGCGGTCATAGGGGCTGTCGAAGCTCGTGATGGCGCGTTGGAAGGCGGCCAGCGCGCGGGTCAGCGTCTCCAGCGTGATCGCCCCCTCGCGTTCGGGGAAGGCGGCAGCGAAGAGCGGCGGGTAGCGCGGATCGGCCGCCAGTGCCGCGAAGATCTCGGCCTCGCGGCCGGACATGCCCATCTCGACCGGATGGTCGGAAAACAGCGGGATGAGCGCCTGTTCCTCCAGCCGCGTCTGGCCGGGATTGGCCCAGGTCAGCACCGGGGCCCAGGCGAGGTTCACGAGGCTCATCGGGTTCTTCAGCCCGGGCGAGCCATCCACGCCCGGCACCGTCGCGCGGTTCACCGTGAAGGCGCGCGATTGCTGGTGGCAGGTGGCGCAGCTCATGCTGCCATCGCGCGAGAGGCGCGTGTCATGGAAGAGATGCCGGCCGAGCTCGACCTCCGCCGCGCGCAGCGGACGGTCGAGCTGCGGCGGCGGCACCCAGGCCGGCAGGCGCCACTCCCACAGCGCGGTGGTGGCGGTGCCGCCCCAGGCGGCCAGCAGCAGCGCGGCCGCGACAGCGAGGGCCGCGAGGCGCCTCACCGCGCCGCCTGGCGCAGCGGCTGCACGCGGAAGAAGCGCTGCTCGCCGGCGGCCAGGTCCATATAGGGCAGGCCCAGCGCCGGCAGCACGGAGCGGCATTCGGGGTCATTCGGGAAGGACATGCAGCCGGGCGGCGTGCGCTCGGTGTTGCGGGTGATGTCCACGCCCGCCAGCACGGGCCCGACATCGGCGATCACCGACGTCGAGAGCGGATCGAAGCCGGTCAGCGTGATCACCGGGCGGTTGGGGTTGCGGCAATCGCGGCCGGGCTGGGTGGGGGCGGCGGCCACGCATTGCGTGCTGCCCAGGTGCAGGGCGAAGCCGCCCTCCCCGGCCGCACCGACATGCGCCGGCGCATTCGCCGCGGCCGGGGCAGCAGCGCCGACCTGCAGGTCCACCTTCACGAACTTGTATCCGTTCTGCCAGTTCCAGAACATCGCCGTCAGGTTGAAGGGGCTCGGCGCCACCGTCGCATCCTGGTGGTTCAGCCGCTCGGGCACGCCCAGCGTGAAGCGGAGCCCGGTGTAGCTGCCGGCCGGCGCCGTCCCGCGCAGCGTCTCGTTGAGCGCGGCATTGCCGCCCTGGGCACAAGGGCCCTGGCCGTTCTCGAAATCGAGCAGCGCCACGCCCTGGTGTTGCCAGGGGGATTCGGTGAGCGTTACCGGCACGGCGCTGCCATCGGCGCGCAGCAGATGCACGTCATGCACGTAGAAGCGGAAATCGGTCGGCGTGGCGGTGGCCTGGGTGCTGCCGAGGCCGCCATAGCTCTGGCCGCAGGCGAAGGCGGCGCCGTTCACCTGTGCGGCGAAGCGGATCGCGACCTCCTGCTGCGCGAGGGCCGGCGCGGTGGAGAGAAGCAGGGCGGCGAGCCCGGGAATGAAGCGCGTCATGATTGTGTGTCCTTGTCGGTTCAGTGGGTGTGGCCGGGGCTGCCGGCGGCCTGGACTTCGAGGGTGATCTGCACCTCGCCCGCCTGCTCGAAGCGCAGGGTCAGGGGCACCTCGGCGCCACGGCGCAACGGCTCGGTCAGACCGATCAGCATCACATGCAGCCCGCCGGGGCGCAGGCGCACGGTCTGGCCCGGCGGCACGGGGATGTCCGCCACGGGGCGCATGCGCATCACCTCGCCCTCGCGGATATGCGTGTGCAGTTCGACCGTGCGGGCGATGGGCGTGGAGGCCGCGATCAGCTTGTCCGGGCGGGCGCCCACATTGCGCAGCGTCATGAAGCCCGCGCCATTGGTGTTGGCGCCGGCGGCGCGCGTCCAGGGATGGCCGATCCTGAGATCGCCCAGGGTGAAGTCGTGATGCGCGAGCGCCGGTGTCGCGAGCAGGGTGGCGGCGCCGGCGATCAGGCCGCGGCGAGGGATGGGTGTCATGGCGTTCTCCGTTCTGTTGCGGGGTCAGTTGGGCAGGCGGGCGGGCTGGAGCGTGGCGGCCGCGCCGCGCGCCTCGATCCGCCCGACGAGCCGGGCGAGCTGCACGGCGGCCAGCGCCCCCGCCGCCGGATCGCCCACATCACAGGCATCGCCCGCCGCGGTGGCGGTTCGCTCCAACTCCGCCGCCTCCGCGGCACTGGCCAGCGGCAGCACGGCGCGCGACCAGGCGATGGCGGGATCAAGGCCGGCGCGGCAGAGCACGGTGAGCTCGGCGTTCATCGCTTCCGGATCGCAGGCGCGGGCCAGGGGCGGCGCGGCGAGGAGGGCGGCGGCCAACAGGAGGATGCGGATGCGCATGGGCAGGGCTCCGGTCTCACGAGCCCGCCACCGCGCGGGTCAGCGCGGCGGCCAGGGCTTCGGGGGTGGTTTCGGGGGAAAACAGGCGCAGCGCCCGGCCATCCGGCCCGGCGAGGTAGATGAAGGAGGAGTGGTCCATCAGATAGGCGTCGGGGTCCCGGCCGGCGGTCTGCTTGGCATAGAAGACGCGCCAAGCACGGGCCGCCGCGCGCGTTTCCTCGGGCGTTCCGGTCAGCCCAATCAGCGCCGGGTGGAACAGGGCCGTGTAGTCTTTAAGCCCGGCCGGATCGTCGCGCTCCGGGTCCACCGTGATGAAGAGGGGCTGGATGCGCGCCTGGGTCGCGGCCGGCAGCAGATCAAGCGCGGCCGCTATCTTGCCGAGTTCCGTGGGGCAGACATCGGGGCAGTAGCGATAGCCGAAATAGATCAGCAGGAAGCGCCCGGCATAGCTGGCCTCCGTGACGCGCCGCCCCTCCTGGTCCACCAGGCTGAAGGGGCCGCCCAGGCTGGCGGCGATGCCGGGGATGGCGTTCTCCGCGGCCGGCGCCAGGCCGCCGCGATGGAACCACATCGCCCCACCGGCGGCCGTGGCCGCGAGGAGGGCGATCATCGCCACCCCCTGCCTGATCCGGTCCGACATCGCCACCGCCTCAGGGCGCCACGGGCATGGGACCGCTGGGCCGGGACGCCCCGCTGGCCCCAAAGACGGCGACGCGGTTCGGCATGGCGACGACGGGGAAGCTCCGCACCACCTCCCGCCGGGCGGTGTCGATCACGCTGATCGTGGCATCCACATTGTTCGGCACGATCAGCCAGCGGCCATCGCCGGTGATGGCGTTGTCGCGGTGGCCGGTATGCGCGCCGACACGGATGGTGGGCAGCTGGCGCGGCTCATTCGGCACCGAGACGTCCACCACCGCCACGCCATGGCTGCGCGTGGTCGCCGCCCCGAGGGTCGCGAGCGGCAGGAACAGGGTGTCGGCCACCAGGGTCGCATAGCCGGTCCGCAGCCCCGCCTCCGGCGTGCCGGCCAGGCTGCGGGTGCAGTCCGGACCATCGGCGAGGATGGGCAATTCCGCCGCGACACGATCGGCCCGCGCGTCCAGCAGCGCCACCTGACCGACTTGGCAGGCGACGCCCCGGCTGCGGGCATCGCCCTCGCGCGGGGCGAATTGCGGGGCATAGGCGAAGCCGGCGGTGGGATGGGCGGCGATGGCCGCACCACCCCAGCCCCGCGTGGCCGGCAGCAGCCGGAAGGCGGGCGCCTCGGCGCGGCTGTCGAGGCTGACGAAGGCGCCCATGCCATTGAGGTTGTGCCAGGCGCGGCCTGTCAGCGGATCGGTCGCGGTGCCATGCGGCGCGGGGCGCACCCCCGCCTGACCACCGCGCGGGTGGCAGGGGCGCGCACCAGGATGGGCCGGAGTGGGCCCCGTCAGGCCGATGCCGGCCGCATCCAGCGCGGCGACCACGCGCGGCTCCGTGGGATCGGCGAAATCCACCACCTGCAGCACGGCCGCGCAATCACCGATATTCGAAACCACCGCCCGCGCCCGATCCGGGGCGAAGGCCAGCTTGTGGTGGCCGGTGCCAAGTCGCACCTCACCCAGGGGCCGCAGGAAGGTTGGGCTGCCCGGCGTGGCGTCCACGAAGAGGGCGGAGCTGTCCGCGGCGGGCGTCCCCGGCGGCGTGCGGCTCTCATCGCCGTCATTCGTGATGACAACGACGCGGCGCCCTTGCAGCGGCGGCGAGAGATAGGCGTGCACCGGCCGCGTGCCGCCCAGCGTGGAGGAGGGGAAGCGCGCCACTTCGTTCAGCGTGTTGGCGTCCACCACCACCACCGCATGGCCATCACGGTGGTTGAGAAGCAGATGACCGGTCTCGAGCATCACGATATCGGCCGAGACGCCGGGCGTGGCAAAGCGGGCCAATTCCTGGCCGGTGGCGAGGTCATAGGCGACCAGCGCGTCCTGGCCTGAGACGAAGACACGGTCCTGCGCGGCGAGCGGCGCGGCGGCGAAGAGGAAGGGTGCGCTCAGCGCGGCGGCGAACAACGGACGGAACATGGATGGCAACTCCCCGGAATGGCGCAACGCCCCGCGCCGGGATCGGCGCGGGGGGATCTGGCAATTCAGGAGAAGCGGGGTGGTCCCGTGGGGCGATAGGGCGGCGCCCGCGCGCCCAACGGGGCGGCATCCGCCGCGGCCGATGGCGGCCGCGCGGTGAAGGCCACAAGCGGCGCCGCGACATCGGTCGGAGCCGGCAGCGTAATCTGCGGCAAGCCGTGGCAGGCGAGGCAGAAGGCGGCGGGCGCGCCCTGCCGCTCCCCCTCCCCGTCCTGGGCATCGCCCAGGTCGATCTTCACCAGGCCCTCGGCCGTGCAGATCTCCACCGGGAAGGGCTGATGGCCGGCGGGGTTCCCCATGCGCAGGCAATGCGCCAGGGCCAGGCCGCTCTGCAGGCAGAGGACCAGGGCAAGAACCCAGCTGAGCAGGCGACGGACCGGCATGGTTGGTCCCAGGCAGTAATTGCAACCCTGCCACGTGGCAAGCTTGATCCACCGGAGGGGCGTGGGGCCGCTCATTCGCCCCGGAGCAGGCTGCCGCGGCTGGCGATGAACTCGCCTACCGCCGCGACGAAGCCCTCCGCCTCCGCCGGGCCGATCTCCAGGCTGAGCGCCAGCATGCCGCGCCGCGCCAGGTAGAAGCCGCGCTCCAGCATGTCGAGGAAGAACAGCTCCCGCAGGCCGGCATCGGGGCGGAGATCGGCGGGGCTCGCAATGGGCTCGCGCTGGAAATGGACGGTCATCAGGCTGCCCAGGCCGGTCCAGCGCAGCGGCAGGCCGGGCGCGAGCGCATTGAGCTGCGCGCGCAGCCGCTCGCCCCGCTCGAACAGCGCCTCGGCCGCCTCGGGCGTGAAGATGCGGGTGAGGCCCGCCACCCCCGCCGCCATGGTCAGCACATTGTTGTTGAAGGTGCCGGCATGCGGGATGGCATCGGCGCGCCGCGGATCGTAGCGCGCCATGATATCCGCCCGGCCACCGAAGGCGCCGAAGCTCATGCCGCCGCCAATGTATTTGCCGAGCGTCGTCATGTCCGGCGTGATGCCGAGGCGCGCCTGCTGGCCGCCCGCCGACATGCGGCTGGTCATCACCTCGTCGAAGATCAGCACGGCACCCACGCGCTTCGCCTCAGCGCGCAGCAGGGCGAGGAATTCCGCCGTCGCGGGGATGCAGCCGCCCGAGCCCAGCATGGGCTCCACGATGATGGCGCCGATGCTCTCATCCAGATGCAGGCCGAGATCATTGTAGCGGCCCAGCACCCAGTCATGCGGCGCGTTGATTGGGATTCCACCGCCGCCGAAATACAGGACGCCCCCGTGATAGCCGCCCTCGAAGACCAGCACGCGGCGGCGCCGCGTCACGGCCAGCGCGGTCGCGATGGCCATGAGGTTCGCCTCGGTGCCGGAATTGGTGAAGCGCACGAGCTCCATCGAGGGGAAGCGCTCGCAGATCACCCGCGCGAGCCGCGCCTCCATCACGCCATGGCCTCCCAGGTTCCAGCCGCCATCCAGCGCGCCGTCGAGGGCAGCGCGGATCACCGGATTGCTGTGGCCATAGAGGCCGGCCGTGTATTCGCCCAGCAGATCCACATATTCGTGACCATCGGCGTCCCAGAGCCGGCAGCCCGCGCCGCGCGCCATGGTCAGCGGAAAGGGCGTGTGGAACAGCACGGTGCGCGTATTTCCGCCGGGCATCACCGCCGTCGCCTCCACATGGCGCGCGAGGCTTTGCGGATTGGCGGCGACGAAGCGCTCCCGCGCATCGGCGAGCGCGGCATCGAGGCTGGTGTTGAGCAGCGCATCGGGCATGGCGGCGCCTCGTCAGACGAAGGTGAGAAGGCGGCGCGGATTGGCCACCAGGATTGCGTCGATCTCCGCCTCGGAAAAACCGCGCCGGCGCATCATCGGCACCACGTTCGCGAAGATGTGGCCATAGCCATGGCCGCCATAGCGCGTGAGGCGCGACTGGTAGCAGATGTCATGGCTGATCACGACGCGCTCCAGATGCCCGTGCTCGATCAACTGCCGGATCCAGCGCAGGCGGATCGCGTCATTGGGCATGTCGATGTCGGCGAGCGAATAATAGGACTGCTCCTGGCCGAAGAGGTCGAACTCGATCACCACGCCACTGTCGGCCAGGCGCAGCAGGCGATCGGCATCGAAGATCGTGCGGTCGATATGGCTGATGATGACGCGGCCGGGATCGGCGCCATGGGCGCGGATGAAATCCGCCACCTCCTGCGGCTGGTCCGGATGGCGGCCGGGATGGACATTCAGCGCCGCGCCCGTCTCACCCATCGCCAGCACGGCGCCGGCCATGACGCGCCGCTCCAGCTCGGTCCAGGGCGCCTGGCAGCCGATCTCGCCGATGATGCCGGCGCGCACATCGGTGTTCCAGGCGCCCAGCGTGACCTGCTCCACCATCTCGGCGGCGAAGTGCTCCACGCTGCGGGTGCGGTTGGCCTGGGGCTGGTATTCCTCGACATAGTGGCCGCAGCCCATGATGACATGCACGCCCGCATCGCGCGCCAGCGCGACGAGGCCATTGGGGCGCGGCTCCAGCCCGCCGGAGCTGAGCTCCACCACCGTCCGGCCGCCGGCGGCGACCATGCCGCGCAGCTCCTCCGTGGCCGTGGCCTCGCAGGTCAGGCGGTAATTGCGGGGCGATTTGCGCGTGCCGTAGTTGATGGCGAAGCAGTTGCAGAGGGTGATCTCCGGCCCCTGGTCCGGATCCGCCTTCATGGCGGGCGTGCGGATGTCCCAGAGCAGGTGCTCATGCATCAGCGTGGGGCCGAGCTCGGCGGGGTCTACCAGGCCCAGGACGGTCTGCGCCTTGCCGCGCAGCGCGTCGCGGGTCAGCCTCATGCGCCGGCCTTCAGATACGCCGGGGCCTGGGCGCTGCGGTGCGCTGCGCCATAGGTGTGACCCTCCGGATAATATTCTGCGTTCCACTGCACCTCGGAGGCCGCATCCTCGCCCCCCTCGGCGGCGATGAAGCCGAGCAGCAGGTCCATCCCCGCCGAGACGCCGCCCGAGGTCCAGATCGGCCCGTCCTGCGTCCAGCGCGCTTCCTCGACCGTCACACCCGAAATCTCGCGCAGGCGCGGCAGGCCCTTCCAATGCGAGGTGGCGCGCCGGCCTTCCAGCAGCCCGGCCGCGGCGAGGATGAAGGAGCCGGTGCAGACCGAGAGCACGGCGCGCGCCGTGGCCGCGCGGGATTGCAGGAAGCCGATCAGCGCCGGGTCCTTCATCACCTCGAAGGCGGCGAAGCCGCCCGGCACCAGCAGGTAGTCGAGCGGCGGGCAATCGGCGTAGCCATGGGCCGCCACCACCTCGAGCCCCTTGGCGCAGCGCATCGGCCCCGCCTCGGCCGCCACCGTCACACAGGCGGGGCCCTTGGCATAGCTGTGCCACATGGTGGCCATCTCCCAGGGGCCGATGAGGTCCAGCTCCTCGAAGCCGGGGTAGCAGAGGAAGCCGAAGCGGCGGGCGGAGAGGTCGATCATCTCAGGCTCCCAGGGTGCAGCCGCCCTCGGCGGCGGGACGGAACACACGCTCACCCGGCAGGGTGGCGATCACCTCCATCGCATCAAGGCGATCGCGTGTCGCCCAAGACAGAGGCCAACCATAAGTGAACCCCGGCGAACAACGACAGGGGCGAACCAGCCAGAGCCGATCCCCGACCTGTCGGACCCTCCTTCCCTTCGCCCTGGAGGCCGTCGAGGCTCGAGGGCGCAACAGGGGATTGGGGCCGATGGGCGGATCGGCCAGACCCTGCGCCTGAATCCGGGCGCACCCCGGTAACGCGCGCGTGCACGGCGCCGCGCAGATCGAGCAGATCAAGGCCAGCATGCTGGCCTTCGGCTTCACCACCCCGCTGCTGGTCGACGAGGCGGGCGTGCTGATCGCCGGTCATGGCCGGCTGGAGGCGGCGGTGGCGCTCGGCATCGCGCAGGTGCCGACCATCGTGCTGCGGCATCTGTCGGCGGGGCAGAAGGAGGCGCTGCGCCTCACCGACAATCGCATCGCGGAGAACGCGACCTGGGATCAGGCGCTGCTGCGCGATGCGCTCGCCGCGGTGCAGGCGGTGCCGGACATCGACCTCGGCGCGCTCGGCTTCTCGGCGGGGGAACTCGCGGACATCCTCGCGGCGGCTGGAGATGCCGTGTCCGACGGCGACGCGCCCGAGGCCCTGTCGGCGCCCGCGGTTCAGGGGAGCGGGGACGGCGCGGCGGGGACGGAGGCGGCAGCGGCGGAGGATGACCCTGCCGACGCCGAACCGGATCCGCCGCGCCAGGCCGTCGCGCGGGTCGGCGATATCTGGCGGATGGGCGACCACCGCCTCGCCTGCGGCGACAGCACCAACCCGTCCACGATCGCGCGTGTGATGGGGCCAGAGCGCGCGGCGTTGCTCTTCACGTCGCCGCCCTATGGCAACCCGCGCGACTACACGACCGGCGGCGTCTCGGATTGGGACGCGCTCATGCAGGGCGTGTTCGCACACCTGGACACGGCGCTCGCGCGTGACGCGCAGGTGCTGGCGAACCTGGGGCTGACCCATCGCGACAATGAGTGGCAGCCCTATTGGTCGGGCTGGCTCGACTGGATGCGCGCGCAAGGCTGGCGGCGGTTTGGGCTGTACGCCTGGGACCAGGGGCCCGGCCTGCCCGGCGACTGGAACGGGCGGCTGTCGCCTGCCTTCGAGCTCCTGTTCCACTTCAATCGAGAGGCCCGCCGCCCGAACAAGATCATCCCCTGCGGTTGGGCGGGACACGTGAATTCCGAGAAGGGCGGGCTGCGCGCCAAGGACGGGACAGTCGGGGAATGGCAGCACGCCGGCCAGGGTGTGCAGGAGACCCGGATCCCGGACAGCGTGCTGCGCATCACCCGTCACAAGGCGCGCGGCATCGAGACCGAGCACCCCGCAGTGTTTCCCGTGGCGCTGCCCGAGTTCCTGATGCGCGCCTACGCCGACGAAGGCGACATCGTGTTCGAGCCCTTCGCTGGCGCCAGCACCTCCATCATCGCCGGCCAGCGGACCGGGCGCCGCGTGCGGGGGCGTCTCCGGCGCCTGCATCCAGGCGGGGATATCGCGCTCCGCGTGCAGCACGCGCCAGACGTCCAGGTGGTCGGGCTGCTCGCGATAGAAGACGACGAAGGGAAAACGCCGCACCGGCCAGGCGCGCAGCCCGTCCAAGCCAAGCTCATAGGCGTAGCGCAGCGATCCGATGCCGGGATGCGTGCCGATGCGACGGAAGGCCTGCTGCAACGCATCGATGAACCGCAGCGCCAGCACCTCGCCGCCCTCGGCCTGGTAATGAGCGATCGCCTCGTCGATGTCCTGCTGTGCAAGTTCCCGGGGGACGACAGGGCGCGCAGTCACGCCCCTGCCGGCCCGCGCACCCGGCTGCGAAGCCGCTCAAAATAGGCGTCATCGGCGACGCCAGCCGGGCGCGAGGCGGCTCCTGCCTCCAGCAGGCCGCGCAACCGCTGGCGATCCTGGTCCTTGCGGATCAGCTCGCGGACATACTCGCTGCTGGTGCCGTAGAGGCCGGTCTCGACCTGCGCATCCACGAAGGCCTTGAGCGCGTCGGGGAGGGAGATGTTCATCGTGCCCATGCGCGGGAGGATGGCCGGCTTGGCAAGAATTGGCAAGGCGAGACTGTGGCGAGCCACCGCCGGGCAGGGATTGATGATCGAGAAAGTTCAATTATAGCAATAAGATAACGCCGCATCTCGCTTGGCTCCCGCGCACCGCAGCGCGAATGGTCCGTCACACGCAGGGGATGGCCCCCGGCACCACGACGGAGACGACGATGACCAACCCCACCATCCTCCCCACCGAGAACGAAGCCTGGGGCTGCTGGGGCACGATGGGCGAGCGCGCCCCGGCCGCCTGGCCGATCGCCTTCGCCGCGATCCACGACGCGACGGGCACGGATCCGGACTCGGTGCGCGCCTTCCTCGACAGCCGCCACGGGCGCCACTTCGCGGACGAGGTCAGCAACCACCTCCACGCAGGCGCCACCCTGCCGGACGCCATCGCGCGCGCCACCGCCACCTGGATGGGCTGGCGCATCGGCCGCCGCACCAGCCGCGAGACCGGCATCCCGGCGGGGCTGCCTTACCTGACGGGCTTTGTGATCAGCGAGGGCATCGCCGCCGACGCCGTGCGCGAGGACTGACGCGAGCCCGCGACAGCGGCAACACCATGCTGTCGAAGGAATTCCCGGGCGGCATCCTGGTGCTGACCGGCGCCAACAGCGCGGTCGGGCTTCGCTCGATGACGGCGCGCTTCCTGTTCCTGGACGAGGTGGATGCCTATCAGCACCACGCCGGCGACCCGCACGGCCGGGTCATGGGTGGCGAAGCCGCGCAGCACGGCGGCGGCGGTCTGTGCCTGGCCGCCGACATCGAGCACCAGCAGCACCGGCATGCCATGCCGCGCGCAGAGATCCGCCGCCGAGCCGCGCCGGCCACCGGGTGCGGGAATGCCGTCGAACAGGCCCATCGCCCCTTCGGCCAGCAGCAATTCCGCACCTTCCGCCGCTTGCGCCAGCAGCGCATCACGCAGCTTGGCCGGCATGGCCCAGCTATCAAGGTTGAGGCCGGGCCTGCCGGTGGCGGCGGCGTGGAAGGCCGTATCAATGTAGTCCGGGCCGATCTTGGCGGCGCGCACGGCGACGCCACGGGCCGCGAAGGCGGCCAGCAGGCCCAGCGTCACCGTCGTCTTGCCACCGCCCGAGCGCGGTGCGGCGATGACCAGACCGCGCATCGCGCTCAGGCCAACAGCCGGCTGGCCTGGACGCCCTGGCCGCGCATCTGGAGGCGCATCTCGACATCGCGGCGCTGCTCAACCTCGCGCGATGAACAGCGCCGCCAGGGCCAGCAGCAACAGGCCGACCATCAGGCCATCCGCCAGGCGATACAGGCGCAGCGCCGCACGGATATCGGCGGCGGAAGCTTCGCGGCGGCCATCGCCCATCAGGGCATCCTCGACCAGCACGCCGCCATAGCGCCGCGGGCCGGCCAGAGCGAGGCCGAGCGCGCCGGCCATCGCGGCCTCGGGCCAGCCGGCATTGGGCGAACGGTGCGCCCCGCGTCACGCAGCACCGCCCGAAAGGCGCCGCGCGCATCGGCCCCCGGCTGCAACCAGGCCGCGACGACAATCAACCCGGCAGCGAGGCGCGACGCCGGCAGGTTCAGCACGTCATCCAGCCGGGCGGAGGCCCAACCGAAGGCCTCATGACGCGGAGTGCGATGGCCGATCATGCTGTCCGCCGTGTTCACAGCCTTGTAGATCGCGGCCCCGGGCAGGCCCGCCGCCGCCAGCCAGAAGGCGGGCGCCACGACGCCGTCCGAGAAATTCTCGGCCAGGCTCTCGATCGCTGCGCGGGCCACGCCGGCTTCGTCCAGGGATAGCGGGTCACGGCCCACAATGTGGGAGACCGCCTCGCGCCCTGCCTCCAGCCCGTGCTGTTCCAACGCCACGGCCACGCGCGCCACATGGTCATGCAGGCTGCGCTGGGCCAGCAGGCTGCTGGCCACAAGGGCCACGGCCAGGAGCCCAAGAGGCAGGGCAAGCAGCGCCGATTGCAGCGCGAAGCCCACCCCGCCGGCCACCCCCATCAGCAGCAGCAGCGCCGCCACCCCCGCCGCGCGCCGGGTGGCGAAGCCGCGCGTGGCTTTGTTCCAGCCGCGGTCCATCGCCGAGATCGACCGCCCGATCCAGATGACGGGATGGCCGATGCGATCCACCAGGCGCTGCGGATAGCCCAGCGCCGCTTCCAGCAGCAGCGCGAGCAGGGCAAGGGTGATCACGCCAGCGCCCCGGCCCGCCGGGCGAAGCCTGCCTCATCCGCCGGCAGGCCGATCCGCAGGCGATCCGGCCAATGCGGGAATTCGCGCACCAGAATGCCGGCGCGACCCAGGCGCGCATGGGTGCCGGGCGGCGCCTGGACAAGGCGAAACAGCGGCGTGCCGCCCAGCACCCGCAGCCCGCCATGCGCCAGCACGCGATCCAGCCGCGCCGCCGATTGGCGCAGATGCACGCGCTGCCCTTGGGCCCAAGGCTCATCGGCAAAGGCAGCCAGGCCGGCCAGAAGCGCCGGCCCAGCGACGGCCCAGGGGCCGAGCAGCGCTTCCAGATGCTCCGCCACGGCATCCGCCGCCACGGCAAAGCCCAGCCGCACCCCGGCGAGCCCATGGAACTTGCCAAAGGAGCGCAGCACCACGACAGCGCCACCCGGCACCAGCGGGATGGCTGTGAGCCATTCAGGGGTGGCATCGTGGAAGGCCTCGTCCACGACCAGCAGCCCGCCCGCAGCACGTTGCGCAGCCGCCAGCACGCCGAGGGTTCGCGCATCGAGCACGCGGCCGGTCGGATTGTCGGGGTTCACCACCGTCGCCAGCGTGGCCGGTGTCAGGGCGTCGAGCGTTTCGACCTCGCGCGTCTCATGGCCTGCGAGGGCGGCAGCGCGGGCGTGCTCGGCATAGGTAGGGCCCAGGATGCGCGCGATGCCGGGTGGGCGCAGCGCGGCCAGCATCGGCAGCAGGATCTGCGTGCCGGTGCCGCGACAATCCTGGCCCCGGCGGCACGCCGTAACGCAGCGCCGCCAGCCGGCACAACGCGGCATGGGAATCGGGTTCTGGCAGGCGTGTGAAGCTCTCGGGCGGCAGCAACGACACGGGGTAGCTGCGCGGCGCGATGCCGGTGGAGAGATCCAGAAAGGGGTGCGGCGCCTGCGGGAAACGCTGGCGCGCGGCCGAGAGATTGCCGCCCTGGGCCGCGATCGGCACGGAATTGCAGGGCTTCATGAGACGCGGACAATCCTGCGGCCGCGCGCAGAGGGCAAGTGGGTTGTGGATAGTTATGTTATACTATAACACATCTGCATGTCGAAGCCCATGATCGCGCTTGTCCGCACCCGATGCCGCCCAGCCGGGGCGGAACCGGATGCCCCCCGCGCTGGCGCTGCCCTGCCGAGGGCCCTCGCCGCAGACGAACTGCCAGACGCCGTCGCATGGGCACGAGTGGCCTGCATTTCGGCCTGCCAGCGGGCCCGCGCGGTTGCGGTCATGGGCAAAGGCAAGATCGGCGACGTGTTTGGCGACCTGGCTGCCGACGTGCCAAGCACGTCCGACCTGATCGCCGTCGCCACCGCTCACCATGCCTGCCCGCTCGGCCACCTGCCTCGCGCCAGGCGGCCCGAGCGCTTGCGGGCGGCTACCCTGACGCCCATCCGCCCCCCTGCTCCAGACTCCGGCAGGCCCGCCTCCCGTGATCACCTGGCCGGAATGACGAGGCGAGCATCGCCTTGCGCAGCCGATGGGACAGTAGCTGCTGTTCCCGTGCGTTGGTCCCGTGCGAACGGGCGAAAGAGGGAAGACCGTGCGCTGCCCCCGGCCTTTGCCCGGGATGGCAAGTCGGTCGCTGCCCCAGCAACTGTCGGCGGCGAGTTGCCGGTCCGCGCCAAGCCGCACCCGCGGCCTGGCACCACTGCGGGAGAAATCCTGTGGGAAGGGAGGGCCGGAGGCGTTGACCCGCAAGCCAGGAGACCTGCCCACGCCACGGACGGCCCCGGCCGCGGTGCAACCCTGCGATCCGGGCTGGGTGCCTCGGGGACGGAGAACGGCCATGGCGGTATTCCCGCGCCCATTCGCCACGCCTTGCCGCAGGCCACGCCAGCCGGGTTGAGCCCCCATGTCTGAGTTGCACGCGCTGCAACCCGCCGCTGCCGTCTGGCCTGACCGCGCGGCGCGCTTCTACGCCCAGGCGCTGGACCGGTCAGATTACGGGCAGGCCGTGGCCCAGGCGCTCGGCGATGCGCGCCCGGCCAGCCTGCTCGACATCGGCGCCGGCGCCGGCCACCCGGTGGCCCCCTGGCTGCACCATGATGCCCGCTGGACGGCGATCGAGCCCAGCCGCTACCTGCGCGCCCGCCTGGGCCGCCTGGCCCGACGCGAGCAGCGCGCCATGTCCGTGCATGATGCCACATGGGAGATGCTGCCCCAGCTTGGCCTCGCCCGGCATGATTGGGTCTGGGCCGCCAATATCGGCGCGACGCAGAGCCACCCCCATGCCCTGCTGCGCCACATGCGCGCGCTGGCGCGGCAGCGCGTCATCTGGCTGGTGCCGGCCCAGCCGGGGCCCCGCCGCTGGTGCCTGAGCGGCGCCCTGCCCGCGCATCTGCATGGCGAGAGTGAGCGCCCCGGCATGGAGTTTGTGCTGGACGCGCTGGGCCATGCGGCGGCGCCCACGCGCATTCTCACAGCGCCCTGGACCTTCCGCGCCCGCTTTGCCGACGTGGCCGCCGCGACCGAGCATTGCGCGATGCAACTGGCCTTGCCGCCCGGCGCCGCCTGCCGCGCCACCATTCATGATGTCCTGGCGAGCCATGCCAAGCCCCTGCCCGATGGCGGCATCGAAGTGGCCGCCCCGAAACTCTCCGCCCTCCTGATCTGGGATCTCGCCTGATGCGCCGCGCTCTGGCCACTCTGGCCGTAATCCTGCCCGTGACGGCGCCCCAGGCCCAAACCGCGGCCGAGCCGGTGGTGCGCTTCCCCAGCGCCGCCGCCCTGGATGATGTCGTCGTCACCGCGACGCGCCTGCCCACCCCGCGCTCGCAATTGGCCGGCACCGTGCAGGTGATTGACCAGGAGGTGATCCGCCGCAGCGTCGCGCAGAATGTGACCGACCTGCTGGCCGAGAACGCCGTCGGCTTCTTCAGCACCTGGACGCCAGGGCAGACCAGCCTGAACATCCGTGGCGGCGCCTCGGACGGCCAGGGGCGGGATTTCCGCAGCCAGGTGCTGGTGCTGATCAATGGCCGCCGCGCCGGCACGGCCAATCTCTCGAAGCTCAGCCCGGCCGAGATCGAGCGGATCGAGATCGTGCGCGGCCCGGCCAGCGTGGTCTATGGCAGCGGCGCGCTGGGCGGCGTGATCAACCTGATCATGCGCGATGGCCGCACCTCACCCGGCGGTTTCGCGGAACTGGGCCTGGGCTCCTGGGGCCTGGCCGAGGGCCGTGCGCGCTACGGCACGCGCTTCACCGGCGGCGATGTGCAGGGCGGCGATGTCTACGCCGGCTTCTATGGCGGGCGGCGGGACAGCTACCGCGCGGGCGATGACGGCGGCGTGCAGCAAGGCACGCAGTGGAACCGCCTGGGCGGCCTGGCCGCGCTCGGCATCGAGACGCCCATCGGCCGCATCGGTACCTCGCTGCGGACCGATGGCATTTATGACGCGGGCTTCCGTGGCTCGGGCTGGAACACCACCAATCGCGAGGATCGCAGCAACGCCTCCGCCGACATCTTCCTCAATGGCGCGACCGAGGATGGCCGCTTCCGCTGGGATGGCCAGGCCTATGCGGTGCGCGACGTGGACGCCTTCCGCTGGCGCTCGCCCGTGCAGCGCAGCGCGGCGGGCCTGCCCGTCCCTGGCACGGACCTCGACAACAACACCCGCACGCTCGACATCCTGGGGCTGCGGCTGCAACCCTCGATGCGGCTCTGGGAGGGGGCCGACCTGCTGGTGGGGCTGGATCTGGAGCGCTCGACCCTGCGCTCGACGCGCGAGCGGCGCGGCCTGCCCGGCAGTGGCATCACCACCCAGGTGGCGCCGATGGACAATGATCAGACCGACAGCAGTGCCGGACTCTATGCCGAGATCTCGCAGCGGCTTTTCGACAACCAGGTGACCCTGCGCGGCGGCGTGCGGCAGACATGGGGCAACACCGCCTTCGACCAGACGCCCAACCTGCCTTTGCAGCGCACCGGCAGCCAGGATTACGACGCCACCACCTGGTCCATCGGTGCGAGCTACCAGCCTGTCTCCTTCCTCGCGCTGCGCGCCAATGCGGCGACCGGCTTCCGCGCGCCCACCGCCACCGAGCTGGCGGCCGACTTCACCGCGCTGGGCGGCGGGCGCACCTTCGGCAATCCCAATCTGAACCCCGAGCAAAGCCTGCAATACGAGGTGGGGGCCGCCGTCTTCCTGCCCGGGCTGCGCCTGGATCTGGCGCTGTTCCAGAACACGATCAGCGACCGCATCATCACACGCCTGCGCCCGGGTGTCGCCAATACCAGCGACTGGGCCAATAATCCCGGCGATGTCGAAGTGCGCGGCCTGGAGTTCCAGCTGGATGGCGATGTGGCGCGCCTGTTCGGCATCACGCAGTTCAACTGGCGGGCCTATGCCAATGGCTCCTGGAACTTCGACATGCGCGACAACGGCGCATCGCCCACGGCGAATACCCGCAATGTGGAGCGCATGTACCGCTACCAGGCGACGATCGGCACGACGATCAGCCAGCCGCGCTGGGACCTCACGCTGCAAGGCGTGCTCCGCGGCCCGATGTACTACAACACGGAGGAAAACCTGCTCATCCCGCAGGCCGAGCCGAACCGCGAATTCATCCACCGCAAAGGCGCCTTCTGGGTCTGGAACCTGCGCGGCAGCTTCCAGCCGCTCCCTGAGCGCGCGCCCAATATCCGGATCTTCGGCGCGGTGACCAATCTGCTCGACAAGAACTACCACCCGATCTTCATCGCGACCGCTTCCGAGCCCTTCCTCGGCGATGCGCGCTTCGCCAATGGCGGGCGCGGCAATTCGGCGCCGGGGCGGGAATTCATCGGTGGCCTGAGGTTCACCTTCTGAATGGCATCGCGCCGGCTGTTGCTCGCGACCCCCGCGCTCTGGCTCAGCCGCGATGCCCGGGCGGCGCGCTGGCCGCGCATGGTGGTGGACGGGCTGGGGCGGGAGGTGACCCTGCCCGCGCCGCCGCGGCGGATCGTCGCCATCTTCTCCTCCAATGTGGAGCTGCTGGCCGCCATCGGCGCGCTCGATGCCATTGTCGGCGTCGAGGATTTCACGCGCTTCCCGCCGCAGGCGGCGGCGCTGCCCAAGGTGGGCGGGCGGCTCGGCTTCTCGGCCGAAGCCATCGCCCGGCTGCGCCCCGATCTCGTGGTGATGACGCCCGCGCGCAATGCCGCCCATGCGCTGAGCGAGCCGATGGCGCGCATTGGCGTGCCGGTGCTGGTCATCACCCATCGCGACCTCGCGCAGGTGCTGGGCAATCTGCGGCTGCTCGGACGCGCCACCGGCCAAGACGGCGCCGCTGAGGCGCTGGTGGGCCGGCTGGAGGCACGGCTTGCGGCCGTCGCCACGCGGCTGGCAGGGCGCGCGGCCGTGCCGGTCTTCCTGGAGACCTCCTCGACCGGGCGCGGTGTCTTCGGGACGGTGCGGCCTGGCACCTACACGGCCGATGCTCTGGCCCTGGCCGGCGGCGCCAGCGTGTTTCCGGATCTCTCGGCGGTGGGCCCGGCCCAGGTCTCTGGCGAGGCGATCCTGCGCGCCGACCCCGCCGCCTATCTCCTGGCCGGGCGGGCCGACCAGCTGGCCGAGGTGCCGCGCCGCACCGGCTTCCAAGGCCTGCGCGCGGTGCGCGAGGGGCGGCTGCATCTCGTCGCGCGGGCGCAATTCCTCATCCCCGGGCCGCGCGTGGTGGATGGGGTGGAGGCCCTCGCCCGCTGGCTGCACCCGGGGGCCTTCGCCACATGACTTGGCTGCTGCCGCCGCTCGGCCTGTTGGCCGGCCTGTTGCTGGGCGCCGAGACACTCTCTCCGGCCGAGGCTTGGTCCGTGCTGCGCGACCCAGGTCAGCCCCTGGCGCAACTGATTTGGCAATGGCGAATGCCGCGGGTGCTGGCGGCAGGCTGCGTGGGTGCGCTGCTGGCCCTGGGCGGCGTGGTCTTCCAGGGCGTGTTCCGCAACCCTCTGGCCGAGCCCTACCTGCTGGGCTCCGCGGGAGGGGCGGCGATGGGGGCGACGGTGGCCCTGCTGGTGGCGCTGCCCGTGCCGAGCAGCCTGGCCCTGCCAGCTTTGGCCTTTGCAGGCGCCTGGGGCGCGACGTGGCTGGTGCTGGCGCTGGCGCGGCTGGCGGGGCCCGCCTCGATCGCTGCCCTGCTGCTGGCGGGCGTCGCGGTGGCGGCCGTGCTGGGGGCGATGCGCTCCTTTCTGATGCTGGCACTCTCCGATGAGACGGTGAGCTTGCAAGCCGTCCTGTCCTGGGCGCTGGGCGGCGTGCAGACGCCAGCCTGGCCGCAACTGGCGCTGCTGGCAGGGCTGACCGGCGCCGCCTTGCTGCTCTGCCTGGCATTGGCGCGGGGGCTGGACCTGCTGGGGCTGGGCGAGGCGGTCGCGGAATCCTTTGGTCTCCAGGTGCGGCGCTTTGTTGCCCTAGCCGTGCTGGCCGGTGCCTTCGTTGTTGCCGTCAGTGTCGTCTGGGGCGGGCTGGTCGGGTTTGTGGGCCTGATGGCGCCACATCTCGCGCGCTGGCAGGTGGGCGCTCTGCACGCGCCGTTGATGCCGCGCGCCGCGGCCATCGGCGCAACGCTCGCGATGCTGTGCGACGGCGCGGCTCGGGCGGTGCTGCCACCCGCAGAAATCCCGCTGGGCTTGGTGACCGCCCTCATCGGCGCACCCTTCTTTCTGCTGATCCTGGCGCGCGAGGCGCGGCGGCGATGAGCGGCGTGGCCCTGCAGGCAAGGGATGTTAGCCGCTGGGCAGGCGGCAAGACATTGGTCGAGGCGGCCTCGCTGGCGCTCAGATCCGGCGAGGTGCTTGGCATCATTGGCCCGAATGGCGCCGGAAAATCCACGCTTGTACGGATGCTCGCGGGGCTGGACCGGCCTGACCGGGGCGAGATCACCTTGCTCGGCCGGCCGCTGATGCAATGGCCGGCCCACGAAAGGGCAAGGCGGCTGGGCTACCTTCCGCAGCATTTCACGCCGCACTGGGATTATCGCGTCACGGAATTGCTTCGCCTTGGCCTGGATCGAACGCCGCAGGGCATGGCGGGCCTTTCCGCCCTGGCAGCCCAGCACGGGCTCGAGCCGCTGCTGGAGCGCCGGTGGTCAAGCCTTTCTGGAGGCGAAAGGGGGCGCAGCCTCGCGGCCGCCGTGCTCGCCCCCTCGCCGGGCGTGATCCTGGCGGATGAGCCAGCTGCCGCACTGGACATCGGCCAAGCCGCCGCCCTGATGGCGCTGCTGAAAGGCCGCGCGGCAATGGGTGCGGCGGTGGCCGTCGTGGTCCACGACCTGAACCTGGCCTTCCGCTGGTGCGACCGCATCGCTGCGATGGGCGGCGGTCGCATCCGCGGCGAGGGCGTGCCATCCGCCATGTCCGCTCCGGGTGTGCTGGAGGACATCTTTGGGATCGAATTTGAGCGCCTTCACGCAGCGGACGGCTCCGCGGTGGTGTTGGCGGTGCGTAGGCCGCAGGGCTGACGTGGAAGCTCGGGTCGCTTCGCTATGGGCGGCGACGCAAGCTTTGTCGGCGGATGGGGCAACGGCTCAAGAGACTGTGCGTACCAAGTCGCACCTCATCCTTGGCATGAGAAACAAACGCCATCCGGGCTTGACCTGCCCCCGTAGAAGCGGTCCGCCGGTGATGTAATCCGGCAGCAGCGAAGGGGGGACTGGGATGGCGCGGAAGAACGCGCACACGCCGGAGGAGATCGTGGCGAAGCTCCGGCAGGCCGAGGTGCTGATCGGTCAGTGGAGGACGGTGGCGGAGGCGGTGCGCGCGATCGGGGTGACGGCGCCGACGCACTACCGGTGGCGCACCACGTCGCGGCGGAGGGCGGGCCTCACCATGTTTTTCGCAGGACATCCTGCGGCATGTTCTTGTCCAGGCTCAGGTCGGCCGCCAGCCGCTTGAGCTTGGCGTTCTCCTCCTCGAGCTGCTTCAGCCGGCGGATCTCCACGACGCTCATCCCGGCGAACTGCTTCTTCCACCGGCAGAAGGTCGGCTCCGAAATCCCGAGCTTCCGGCAGATCTTGGTCACCGCCGTGCCGCCCTCGGCCTGCCGCAGCGCAAAGGCGATCAGTTCGTCGGTATATCGTCCTTGCTTCATGGCACCGCCCCCCCCTGCTCGGAGGATCATCGTGTCCGAAAAGCTCCCGCTCCCGCCCGACCAGATTTCAGGGCAGGACCACGCTGATCTGAGACCCAACCGGCGATGCTCGACGAGCGGGGGCAGGCTGAAGAGCCCTCCGCCGCCTCCCTCGATGGACGGACGGTCAGGCGCTGGGTCGCGCAGCGGCAGCGACCAGGTTCTCGAGCCTCTCCTGACGGCCAGAGCGCGGCTGCGGCGCGATGTCGCGCGCCAGGGCCGCGTCGGCGATGTCCGCGAGCGTCCCCGTCCAGGGCTCGCCGGCGTAGCGCGCGCGCCGCGCGGTCTCGAGGCGGCCATCCTCGATCAGCCTTGCCGCCCAGCGCAGCGCCTCGGCGCAGCTGTCCATCCCGCCCACATGGGCGTGCAGCAGGTCATCCACCGCGACCGACTGGCGGCGCAGCTTGGCGTCGAAGTTGAACCCGCCGCTGCCGAGGCCGCCCGCGCGCAGGATTTCCAGCATGGCCGGCACCAGCTCCTGGGCGTTGGTCGGGAACTGGTCCGTGTCCCAGCCGTTCTGCGGATCCCCGCGGTTGATGTCCACGGAGCCGAGCAGCCCGAGCGACGCCGCCATGGCGATCTCATGCTCGAAGGAATGGCCGGCGAGCGTCGCGTGGTTCGCCTCGATGTTGACCTTCACCTCGCCCAGCAGGCGGTGCCGGGCGAGAAAGCCGTACACGGTGGCCACGTCGCGGTCGTACTGGTGCTTCGTCGGCTCATGCGGCTTGGGCTCGATCAGCAGCGTGCCCGTGAAGCCGATGCGGTGTTTGTGCTCGACGACGAGGTTGAGGAAGCGGCCGAGCTGCGCGTCCTCCCGCGCCAAGTCGGTGTTGAGCAGCGTGTCGTAGCCCTCGCGCCCGCCCCAGAGCACGTAGTTCTCGCCGCCGAGCCGCTGCGTCACCTCCATGGCGTGGCGCACCTGCACGCAGGCGCAGGCGAAGACCTCGGGGTCGGGGTTGGTGGCCGCCCCCGCCATGTAGCGCGGGTGAGAGAAGAGGTTGGCCGTGCCCCAGAGCAGCCGGATGCCGGTGCGCGCCATGTGGGCCTGCAGCACCTCGGCCATCGCGTCGAGGTGGCGCACACCTTCGCGCAGGCTCGCGCCCTCCGGCGCCACGTCGCGGTCGTGGAAGCAGAAGAAGGGCAGGCCCAGCCGCTCCATGAAGGCGAAGGCGGCCTCGGCCTTCGCGCGGGCGCCGTCCATGCTGTCGTCCCAGGGGCGCGGCAGGGTGGGCGCGCCGAAGGGATCGGCCCCGGTGCCCACGAAGCTGTGCCAGTAGGCGACGGCCGGACGCAGCCAGTCGCCCATCGGGCGGCCGAGCACCACCTCCTCCGGGCGCCAGTGGCGGAAGCACAGCTCCTCGCGGCTGTCGGGCGCGATGAAGGGCACGCGCGGCAGCGCGTCGAAGATCGTACTCATCGGGCGGTCTCCTGCATGAGCGGGCGGAGCAGCGGATAGAGGCGGCGCCAGGCGTCGCGTCCCTCCGCCAGTGCGGGTTCGGGGAGCACCTCGCCGGTGACGGGCGGCCGCGTGCAGACCGCGCGCACCTCGGCGCCGGCGGCGATCATGGCGAGCCGCGCCGCGCCCAGCGCCGGCCCCACGCCGGGGTCGGCCACAAGGTCGAGCGGACGGTCGAGGGCGGCCGCCAGCAGCCGCGCCCAGAGCGTCGAGCGCGCACCGCCGCCGATGAGGGAAAGGCGCGGGATGCGCCCGCCCTCCGCCTCCAGCGCCGCCAGCCCATCGGCCAGCGCGAAGGCCACGCCCTGCATCACGGCGCGTGCCATCTGGCCGCGCGTCGTGCCCGCCTCCAGCCCGAACCAGGTGCCGCAGGCGGCGGCATCGTCATGCGGTGTGCGCTCGCCCGCGAGGTAGGGAAGGAAGAGGACGCGGCTTGGTGCGGCCGCCTCGGCCTCCGCCGCCAGCACCGCCTCCTCCGCGCCCAGCACCGTTGCCGCCCAGGCCAGCGCGCCGCCGGCCGAGAGGATCACGGCCATCCGGTGCCAAAGGCCCGGCAGCGCGTGGCAGAAGGCGTGCACCGTCCGCGCGGGATCGGGGCGCGGCGTGGCATCGGCCACGAAGATCACGCCCGAGGTGCCGAGCGAGACGAAGGCCTCGCCGGGCGTGACGCAGCCAAGCCCGACGGCGCCGGCGGCGTTGTCGCCCGCCCCGCCCGCGACGGGCACGCCGCGCGGGATGCCCCAATCCTCCGCGGTGACGCGCGCCGAGACGGCGCTGCCCTCCACGAGGCGCGGCATCGCGGCGCGGGAGAGGCCGGTGAGCGCCAGCATCTCCTCCGACCAGTCGCGCGCCGCGACGTCGAGCCAGAGCGTGCCCGCCGCGTCCGACATCTCGGAGACCGCCTCGCCCGTCAGGCGCAGGCGCAGCCAGTCCTTCGGCAGCAGCACGCGGCGCGTGGCCGCGAAGACCCCTGGCTCCCGCGCCCGCGCCCAGAGCAGCTTGGGCGCGGTGAAGCCGGGCATCGCGCGGTTGCCCGCGATGCGCCGCGCCGCCGCGTTGAGTGCGGCGCATTCCGCCGCCGCGCGCCCGTCATTCCAGAGGATGGCGGGGCGCAGCACGCGATCCTGGCCGTCCAGCAGCACCGCGCCGTGCATCTGGCCGGAGAGTCCCACGGCCATGACGCGCGCGCGCAGCGCCTCGGGCAGGGCGAGGACGGCAAGGGTCGCCGCGCGCCACCAATCCTCGGGGTCCTGCTCGGACCATCGTGGCTGCGGCCGGCTGACGGCGAGCGGCGCGGAGGCCTGGGCGGCCAGCCCCCCCGCCGCGTCCAGCAGCACCGCCTTCACGGCCGAGGTACCGAGGTCCACGCCCAGGAACATCGCGCGGGTCAGACCGGCGTCCAGGCGCCGCCCGCCCGGGAGGAGGCGACGGCGGCGGCGACGAAGCGCATGCCGCGCAGCCCATCCTCCACCGTCGGCGTGGCGCAGCAGAGCGGGTCGGGCGCGCGGCCCTCACGCCGTGCGGCGATCTGCTCGGCCGCGTCGCGGTAGAGCTGGGCGAAGGCCTCCAGATAGCCTTCAGGATGGCCAGCCGGGATGCGCGTGGCATGGCCCGCGGCCGGGTGCAGCGCGCCCACGGCGCGCGCCAGTACGCGCGGCGCCTCGCCCAGCGGCGTGTGGAGCAGCTGGTTCGGGTGCTCCTGGCTCCAGGCGAGGCCGCCCTTCTCGGCATAGACGCGCAGGCGCAGCGCGTTCTCGTTGCCGGGCGCGACCTGGGAGGACCAGAGCATGCCGCGCGCGCCGCCGGCGAAGCGCAGCAGCAGCTGCGCATTGTCGTCCACCGGCCGGCCCTCCACGAAGCTCTGCAGGTCCGCCAGCACGCTTTCGACGCGCAGTCCGGTGACGAATTCCGCGAGGTGATGCGCGTGGGTGCCGAGGTCCCCGAGCGAGCCGCCGAGCCCCGCCCGCGCCGGGTCGGTGCGCCAGCCGGCCTGCTTCTGGCCCGTGTCCTCGAGCTTCGTGGAGAGCCAGTCCTGCGGATACTCCACCTGCACCACGCGGATGGCGCCCAGCTCGCCAGCCGCGACCATGGCGCGCGCCTGACGCACCATCGGATGGCCCGAGTAGTTGTGCGTGAGCACGAAGACCCGGCCCGTGCGGCGCACCGTCTCCACCAGGTCTTCGGCTTCCGCGACCGTAAGTGCCAGCGGCTTGTCGCAGATGACGTCGAAGCCGGCCTCCAGCGCCGCCTTCGCGGGCGCGTGGTGCATGTGGTTGGGCGTGACGATGGAGACGGCCTCCGCCCCGTCGGGCCGGGCGGCCTCGCCCGCGATCATCGCCGCGAAATCGGGGTAGCCGCGGATGCCGAGATCCGCGGCGCTCTCGATGGCCCGTGCGGGATCGGAGGCGAGGGCGCCGGCCACCAGCTCGAACCGGTCGTCGAGGCGTGCGGCCATGCGGTGCACGCCGCCGATGAAGGCGCCGCGCCCGCCGCCCACCATCGCGTAGCGGATGCGGCGCGCCATCAGCCGATCCCCAGCAGCTTGCGGTTCGCCGCCTCGTCGGTGCCGCCGGAGGCGAAGTCGTCGAAGGCCTTCTCGGTCACGCGGATGATGTGCTCGGCGATGAACTTCGCGCCCTCGCGCGCGCCGTCCTCGGGGTGCTTCAGGCAGCACTCCCACTCCAGCACCGCCCAGCCGTCGAAGCCGTATTGCGCGAGCTTGGAGAAGACGCCCTTGAAGTCCACCTGCCCATCGCCGAGCGAACGGAAGCGCCCCGCGCGATCCACCCAGGGCTGGTAGCCGCCATAGACGCCGACGCGCCCGGTGGGCCGGAACTCCGCGTCCTTGACGTGGAACATGCGGATGCGCTCGCGGTAGATGTCGAGGAAGGCCAGGTGATCGAGCGCCTGCAGCACGAAGTGGCTGGGGTCGTAGAGGATGTTCGCGCGCGGGTGGTTCCCCACCGCGTCTAGGAACATCTCGAAGGAGGCCCCATCATGCAGGTCCTCGCCCGGGTGGATCTCGTAGCAGACATCCACGCCCGCCTCGTCGAAGGCGTCCAGGATGGGCCGCCAGCGCCGCGCCAGCTCCGCGAAGGCCGTCTCGACGAGGCCCGCCGGCCGTTGCGGCCAGGGATAGACGAAGGGCCAGGCCAGCGCGCCCGAGAAGCTCGCATGCGCCGTCAGCCCCAGGTTGCGGGAGGCGCGGGCGGCGAGGCGCATCTGCTCCACCGCCCATTCCTGCCGCGCCGCGGGGTTGCCGCGCACGGCGGGTGCGGCGAAGCCATCGAAGGCCGCGTCATAGGCCGGATGCACGGCGACGAGCTGGCCCTGCAGATGCGTGGACAGCTCCGTCACCACCAGCCCGTGCTTCGCGAGCGTGCCCTGCACCTCCTCGCAATAGGCGCGGCTTTCGGCGGCCTTGGCGAGGTCGAAGAGCCGCGCGTCCCAGGAGGGGATCTGCACGCCCTTGAAGCCGAGCGAGGCCGCCCAGGCGGCGATCGCGTCGAGCGAGTTGAACGGCGCCTCATCCCCCGCGAACTGCGCGAGGAAAATGGCGGGGCCCTTGATGGTTCGCATCCTGCACGTCCTCCCGTTGCTGTCGGTCAGGGCACCAGCACCAGCGAGCCGGTGGTGCGCCGCCCCTCGAGATCGGCATGGGCCTGGGCGGCCTCCGCCAGCGCGTAGCGCCGCGGCGGCTCGACCTTCACGGCGCCCGAGGCGATCACCTCGAACAGCGCGCCCGCGATCCGCAGCAGCTCCGGCCGCTTCGCCGTGTAGTGGAACAGCACCGGGCGCGAGAGGCTGGCCGACTTGGCCGAGAGCAGCCCCGGCGCGATGGGCTCGATGGGGCCGCTCGCCTGGCCGAAGGAGACGAGGCGGCCGCACATGGCGAGGCTCTCCATCGAGCCCGCGAAGCTGTCGCGCCCGATGCCGTCGTAGATCACGCGGCAGCCCGCGCCGCCCGTGATCTCCTTCACCCGCGCCGCGAAATCCCCGCCGCGCGTGACGATCGGGTGGTCGCAGCCATGGGCGCGGGCGAGGGCCGCCTTCTCCTCGGTGCTGGCGGTGCCGATCACCGTGCAGCCGAGATGCTTCGCCCATTGGCAGAGCAGCAGCCCGACGCCGCCCGCCGCCGCGTGCACCAGCACGAAGTCACCGGCGCGCACCGGCGCCGTGTCGTGCAGCAGATACTGCGCTGTCATGCCCTTCAGCATGATGGAGGCCGCGACCTCGTCGTTGATCGCCTCCGGCAGCTTCACCATCTGCGCGGCGGGCGCGAGGCGCACCGACGCATAGGCCCCCGTGGGCGGGCAGGCATAGGCGACGCGGTCGCCGGGCGCGAGGTCGCTCACGCCGGGGCCCACCGCCTCGACGACGCCCGCGCCCTCCATGCCGATGATCGCGGGCAGGCCGGGCAGCGGGTAGAGGCCGGTGCGGTGATAGACGTCGATGTAGTTCACGCCGATCGCGGTCTGGCGCAGCCGCACCTGGCCTTCGCCCGGCGCGCCCGGCTCGTGCTCGGCGGGGCGTAGCACCTCGGGACCGCCGGTGGCTTCGATGATGACGGCCTGCGGCATGTCAGCGCCCTCCGGCCAGGCGCGCTGCAACCGTCTCATAGGCCTTGAGATACACGGCGTTCTCGGCGGTCGGGATGAGCGAGAGGTCATCCTGCGCGGCCGCCGCCCAGTCGCCCCACCAGGTGGCGAAGCACCGGTCGCCATCGGTCACGCGCCACAGCCGCGGGCCGCTGACGTAGCGCACCCAGGGCAGCTCACACTTCGTGATGTAGTAGGAGTAGCTCATCTCCTCGTCATCGAGGTGCAGGAGCACCTCGTTCAGGTGGCCCGGGCCGAACAGGAAGTCTCGCGTGCCGGAGACCTTGTCCGGCCGCGCGCCGCCCAGCATGTTCATCTTCGAGATGTCCGGGTGCCATTCGCCCATCGAGGCGAAGTCGCGGATGATGTTCCACACCGCGCTCGCGGGCGCGGGGATGACCGTGCTGCACCACACCTTGTTCGGCGGGAAGCCATGCCACAGCGGCGCGTCCACCTTCGGGCGCGTGGGCAGTGCCTTCTTCAGCGCGTCCCAGCCGCCCTGGAACACGCCGTTGGAGATGATGTCCACATACTTCCCGACATCCTCCGGCGCCTCGTCGAAGGTCGCCTCCCACTCCGCGAAGGTCTGGCCCGTAGCGGTGACGGGCATCAGCCGCACGCGCGCGCGATAGTTCGTCACCGGGAAGGCCGGCGTCTCGAAGTTGTAGGTGAAACTGGTGGTGCGGTCACAGAGCGAGAGCAGCCGCTCGCGCACCATCGTCCCGTCCTGGAGGAAGAAGCGGCGCACGCAGCCCACTACGTCGGAATCGAGCCCGTCCTCGATCTCCGAACGGGCGATGGCCGGGTGCCAGGAGGGCAAGCCGTTGAAGTCACGGATGGTCGCCCAGACGGTGGCGATGTTGGCGTCGAGGATGGTGGAGGCGTAGGCGCGGGCCATGGCGGCGTCTCCTGCTCAGAAGGTGATCTGCTTGAAGCGGCGGGTCTGCTCGGTGAGCGCGAGTTCGGTCGGCAGGCGCTCCATCGAGGAGGCGCCATAGAAACCGTTGATGCCGGGCGTGTTGCGCAGCACCCAGGTCGCGTCCTCGGGCGAGGAGATCGGGCCGCCATGGCACAGCACCAGGATGTCCGGCCGCACGCGCCGCGCGGCCTCGGCCCATTCGGTGATGAGCGCGGGGCAATCCTCGAGCTTGAGCGCGGTCTGCGCGCCGATCGCGCCACCCGTCGTCAGGCCGAGATGCGGCACCAGGATGTCCGCGCCGGCCTTCGCCATCTCCGTCGCATTGTCGGCGCTGAACACGTAGGGCGTGGTCAGCATGTCCTTCGCGTGGGCCAAGCGGATCATGTCGATCTCATGCCCGAAGCCCATGCCCGTCTCTTCGAGATTGGCGCGGAAGGTGCCGTCGATGAGGCCGACGGTGGGGAAGTTCTGCACGCCCGCGAAGCCCAGCGCCTTCAGCTCATCAAGCAGGTGGTCCATGATCGCGAAGGGATCCGTGCCATTGACGCCCGCGATGACGGGCGTGTGCTTGACGACGGGCAGCACCTCGCGCGCCATCTCCTTCACGATCTCGTTGGCGTTGCCGTAGGCGAGCAGCCCCGCGAGCGAGCCGCGGCCCGCCATGCGGTAGCGGCCGGAGTTGTAGATGACGATGAGGTCGATGCCGCCCGCCTCTTCGCACTTGGCGGAGAGCCCGGTGCCCGCGCCGCCACCGATGATCGGCTCCTTGCGCGCGGCCATGTCGTGGAACTTGCGCAGCAACTCGCCGCGAGAGGGGCGGGGCATCAGGCGATCTCCTTGAAGGCGGCAAGCGCCGCGTCGGCGAAGGCACGGTCGTTGATGGCGGCCGGGACCTCGATGAGCTTGCGGTCCGGGCTGGGCTGGAAGCCGGCGCGGATGGTCTCGAACAGCGCGGCATCCGCCGCGGGGTCGTGGAAGGGCATGCCGGGCACGTCGATGGCAGAAACGCCGCCGAGCGGCAGCAGGAAGCGCACCTTCCCCTCCATGCGGTTAAGGCGCGAGACGATGAACTCGGCGATCGCCTTGTTCTCCTCGGGCGTGGTGCGCATCAGCGTCACCTGCGGGTTGTGGACGTAGAGGTTGCGGCCCTCGAAGCGCGCGGGCACCGTCTCCTTCGCGCCGAAATTCACCATGTCCACCGCGCCGACACTGCCGACATAGGGCAGGCGCGTGCGGATGGCGGAGCCGAAGCGGTCCTCGGTGCAGGGGAAGACGCCGCCGACCAGGAAGTCCGGCACCTCGGTCGTCGTGATGTCCATCAGCGCGGAGACAAGGCCCGAGTCCGCGAGCTTTTCCATACTCTGTCCGCCCGCGCCGGTGGCGTGGAAGACGTAGCACTCATGCGTCGCGTCCAGCGCCTCGCGCAGCATGGTGATGCAGGCGGTCGTCACGCCGAACATCGTCATGCCGAGGCCGGGCTTCTCGCCGCTCATCGCGGCGGGCGGCTGGTTGAGCGCCATGCCGACCGCCGCATGCGCCGCGTTGGCGATGACGCGGCGCGAGATGCCGTTGATCCCGGCCACGTCCACCACCGAATACATCAGCGCGAGGTCGGAGGGGCCGACATAGGGCGCGACATTGCCGGAGGCGACGGTGCTGACCATCAGCTTCGGCGTGCCGATCGGCAGCGCGCGCATCGCCTGGGTGACGAGCGCCGTGTTGCCCGAGCCGCCGAGGCCGAGCACCGCGCCCACATCCCCGCGCGCGGAGAGCCATCGCGTCAGCGCCTCCGCCATGCCCGCGACCGCCTTGCCGCGATCGTCGAGGCTGAGCACCGCCCGCGCCCCGTCCGGGTGATGGGCTGCGACCTCGGCGGCCGTCACATCCGCGCCCGCGCCGGCCCCCTTCGTGCCGACATCCACGAGCACCGCCTCCGCACCCGCGCGGCGCACGCAATCGCGGGCGAAGCGCAGCTCCTCGGCCTTGGTGTCCATGGTCCCGATGACGTAGACCTTCGCCATCGCCCTCTCCCTTCTCAATGATGTGCGCCCGCTGCTACGCCCAGGTAGCGGCGCTGCGTTTCGGAATCCTCGGCGAGCTGCCGCGCGGGCATGGTCGCGGCGATGCGGCCCGTGACCATGATCGCGACCTCCTCGGCCACCTCGGTCGCGACGCGCAGGTTCTGCTCCACCAGCAGCAGGCGCATCCCGTCCTTCGGCAGGTCGCGCAGCACGCCGATCAGGTGGTCCACGATGACGGGAGCGAGGCCCTCGCTCGGCTCGTCCATCACCACGACCTTCGGGTTCATCAGCAGCGCGCGGGAGATGGCGAGCATCTGCTGCTCGCCGCCCGAAAGCTCCGTGCCGCCGTTGTTGCGGCGCTCCGCGAGGCGCGGAAAGGTCTCGTAGATGCGCTCGATGTTCCAGCGCGCGGATTTGCCCTGGCTGACGAGCTTGAGGTGCTCGTGCACCGAGAGCGAGGGAAAGGTGCGCCGCCCCTGCGGCACCAGCGCAACGCCCTGGCGCGCGATGCGATAGGGCGCAAGGCCGTTCAGCCGCGCGCCGTCGAGCGTGATCTCGCCCTCGCTCGCGGCGACGAGGCCGCAGATGCTCCCGCACAGCGTCGTCTTGCCCATGCCGTTGCGGCCGACGATGGCGAGCGGCTTCTCGCCCAGCTCGAGCGAGACGCCCTGGAGGATGTGCGCCTGGCCGAAGCGGACATGCAGGCCGGAGACCTTCAGCATCAATGCCCGCCTCCAAGGTAGATCGCCTGCACCACCGGGTCGTCCTCGATGCGGTCGGGCGGCGCCTGCACCACCACCTCGCCGTCCTTCATCACGGTCACGATGTCCGCGGCGGGCAGCGCGATGTCCATGTCGTGCTCGATGAGGATGAGCGTCAGCGTGCGCGGCAGCTCGCGCAGTAGCTTCAGCAGCTCCGGCCGGTCACCGGGCGAGAGGCCGGCGGCGGGCTCATCGAGCATCAGCACGCGCGGATCCCCGGCCATGGCCATGCCGACCTCGAGCTGGCGACGCTGCCCGTGGGAGAGGTTCACCACCTCCGCGTCGAGCAGGTGGGAGAGGCGCATGCGCTCGGCGAGTTCGCGCGCCTTCGCCATTCCGTCATCGCCGCGCGAGGGGCGCAGGAAGGAGAAGCGGTTGGGCCTGAGGCCGCGCACCGCGACGAAAAGGTTGTCCAGCACCGAGAGCCCGTTGAAGAGCAGCGAGGTCTGGTAGGTGCGGCCGATGCCCAGCCGCGTGCGCTCATGCGGCTTGAGGTGTGTAATGTCCGTGCCGAAGAGGCGGATGCTGCCGGCGGTAGGTGGGAAGTCGCCGCAGATGGTGTTGAACAGCGTCGTCTTGCCCGCGCCGTTTGGACCGAGCACCGCACGGCGCTCGCCGGGCTGGACGTCGAAGGTGACGTCGCGCACGGCCTGGAGCGCACCAAAGCGGCGGCTGACGCCGGCAAGACTGATCGCAGGAACCACCCGGTTCTTCCCAACCCGAATCCACTCAAACACAAGGGGCGCGCGGCCCATCCGCCGCCCCCGCCTCTCCTCCCGGGGCGTGCCCCGGGAGGCGGTGCCAGTCCCGCGCGGCGGCTAGCTTGCGGCCGGCACGCAGCCCGGGTTGTCACGGGACGGCGCGCCGAGGGCGAGGAACTGCGCCTCCGGCGTGCCGAGGGTCTGGTTGATCTGCTGCGCGCGCGCGAAGGCGACGACCTGCGCACGCCCGTCCCGCTCCTCGATCCGGTTGAGGAAGATGTCGGAGATGGCCTGGCGGTTGTGGTCGAGCCGCACGGCCGCGCCCGTCGGCGCGGTGATGCGCGCATTGGCCAGCGCGCGCTGGAAGGCCTGCTGGTTGTTCGACAGGTCGCCATCCACCTCGCGCAGCGCGTGCAGGATGCCGTAGAGGTTGGTGGTGTAGTTGACGCCATGGATCGAGGGGGACTGGAAGCCGCCCTCGTTCAGCCAGCGGCGGCGGTAGCGCTCCACGAACTCGCGCCAGGTGGGGTCGTCGATCACGTCGGCGATGGGGCCGGCGGAGATCATGCCCACCATCACGCGGCGATGCGGGCCACGGGCGGAAAGCATGGTCTGGTCCGCCATGATGGAGCCCGCGATCAGCGGCTTGTTGCCGCCCGACTGGGCGTATTGCGTCATGAAGGCCAGCCCGTCGGTCCCGCCATGGACCACGACGATGGCGCCCGCGTTGGAGCGGTTGATCTGGGCGATCTGCGCGGAGAAGTCGGTGGTGCCGAGCGGCGCCCAGTAGTGCTGCACACGGCCGCCGGCGCGGCAGTACTCGATGTTGAAGCCGAACACCTGCGCGTAGGGGAAGGCATAGTCGCCCGCCGCGACCGCAACCTCACGGATGTTCATGTTGCGGAAGACGTGGTTGCCGAGGCCGGCCATCCACTGCGTTCCGTCCGTCGAGAAGCGGAAGAAGTTGGGGCTCGGGTTGCGCAGCGTGGTGTCCGCCGCGCCCGAGCTGCCGTTCACGATCGTCCGGCCCGTCAGCGTGCGGGAGTAGTCGCGCAGCGCGATGCCCTCGGCGCCCGACAGCGGGCCCAGGATGATGTCCACATTGTCCTGCTCGATGAGCTTGCGCGCACGGGCCAGGGCCACGTCGGCCTGCGCGTTGCTGCTCTCGCGGATGAACTCGATGCGCCGCCCGCCGACGGTGCTGTTGATCCGCTCCAGCTCCATCTGAACGCAGCGGTAGGCGTCCTGCCCGCCGGTGGCAAAGGGCCCTTCGAGGGTGGTCAGGCCACCCAGGCGTATGGGTGCCCGCTGGGCGATGGCGGGCGTGGCAAGGCCGCCGGCCGCGGTGGCAAGGCCGGCGCCGCCCAGCAGGGCCGTGCGGCGAGACATGCGCAGAGTCATGGGTGTTCCTCCAGTGTGGTTGTGGCTCAAGGCTTGGATCCCCCGAGAAGGCGGCGAAGCCGCGCACCGATGCCGATAACCCCATCGGGCGAGACCAGCACGATGATGAGGAAGACCGCGCCGATCAGCGTGTTGAACCGGTCGCGGTCGTAGAGATTGGCGGCGAAGGTGTCGAAGATCGTGAAGATCAGCGAGCCGAGGAAGGCGCCCACCGGATGGCCCAGCCCGCCGATGACGCTCATGATCAGCACGTTGACGGTCGCACCCAGGCCGATCGTGCCGGGCGAGATGCCGATGTTGTAGATCGTGGCCAGCACGCCGCCGCACCCCGCGATGAAGCCGGCGACGCCGAAGGCGGCGATGCGGTGCAGCGCCACGTTGTAGCCAAGGGCGGCCACGCGGCGCGGATTGTCGCGGATGCCCTGCAGCACCAGCCCGAAGGGCGAGCGCACGAGGTAGAGCACGCCCGCCAGCAGCAGCACCGCCGTGCCGAGCGCCACGTAGTAGAACAGCCACGGGTCGCGGAAGCCGAGGCCGAACAGCTCCGGCCCGACGACGTTGCGGATGCCCTCATAGCCGTTGAACCAGGCAATGTTCGTCTCGACGAAGCGGAACACGCCCATCGAGAGGGCGAGGGTGATCATCAGCAGGTAGATGTCGCGCGTGCGCACCGAGACTGCGCCCACGATCAGCCCCATCACGGTCGCCGCCAGCACGCCGAGCGGGATCGCAAGCCCGTAGCCGAGGCCACCCACGATCCGCGGCACCGCGCCCTCGACGAAGACGGCGACGGCGTAGCCCGCCACACCCGCAATCATCATCTGCGCGAGCGAGATGAAACCGCCATAGGTCGCAAGGAAGGTGAGCGACATGGCGATGATGCCGAACACCGCCGCGCGCCCGAGCACATTGGCCGTCCAGAACTGCGCCTGGTTGGCCGGCAGCATTGCCTGCAGCAGGAAGGGCGCCGCCGCCATGAGGCCGAGCCCCAGAAGCGAGAGCAGCAGGAGGCGATCACGCACGGCCTAGGATTCCCTGCGGCCGGAGCGCCAGCACAGCCACCATGATCACGAAGGTCAGGATGACTGAGTAGGTCGGGAACAGCGCCTGACCCAGCTGCTCCGCAAGGCCGACCAGGACCGCGCCCACCGCCGTCCCGGTGACGGAGCCCATGCCGCCCACGATGACCACGACGAGGGAGATGAGCAGGAAGCGCCCATCCTGCCCCATGGCGAGCGGCTGCGCCGTCGAGCCGACGATGCCTCCGATGCCGCACAGCGCCGCACCAAGCGCGAACACCGCGACGCCGACGAGCGGCACGTTCACGCCGCAGGCGCCGAGCATCTCGCGGTCGTCCACGCCCGCGCGGATCATCATGCCGAGCTTCGTGCGGTTCAGCAGCAGCCACAGCCCCACGCCGACGACGACCGCGATGCCGATCTGCACGAGGCGAAAGGTGGGATAGCCGCCGACGAGCGGCACCTGGGTGGAACCGAAGATGGCGTCGGGCGCGAAGAACTGGCGCGGGGTGCCGCCATAGAACGCGAGCAGCTGGTCGGCCGCGATGATCGAGACGCCGATGGTGACAAGCGCCTGGCGCAGCTCCTGCCCCTGCATCCAGCCCAGCAGCAGCTTCTGCATCAGCGCGCCGGAGACCGCGGCCGCGGCGATGCCCGCGCCGAGCCCGGCATACCAGGCCCACCAGAGGTCCTGGTCGTAGAGCGGCTCGAACACCGCGTAGCCGACATAGCCCGCGATCAGGTAGAGCGAGCCGTGCGCCATGTTCACGACACGCATGAGGCCGAAGATCAGCGAGAAGCCGCTGGCCACGATGAAGTACAGTGCGGCGAGCGTCAGCCCGTTCAGCAAGATGGTGGCCGCGAGGTCCATCCGGTCGTTTGCTCCCATCGGCCAGTCTTTGCGGCCTCGGTGGAAGTGATGACGAAGCCGGAAGGTCGCCGCAAGATGGAAATTCCGTAGTGTTTGGGTAAAATTGAGTATGCCATTTCCCGTCCGCCCTGCTGCAGATCTGGCTGCCATCCCGCTGGCGCAGCGCGCCTCGACGGCCTTCCTCCCGGGGCTGCGCCCCTTTGCCGCGTCGTCTTGGCCGCTGGTCGCGCAGCTTCCCGTGCTTGACGTGAACGGCGCGCTGCTGGCCGATCTGGCGGCGCGCGAACCCTTCGTCGAGCACCCGCCCATCGCCGCGATCTTCGCCTGCGATCCCTTCTTGCGCGTGGCTGACGCCGCGGCGGTGCTGCGAGGGGCCCGCATCAGCCAGGTGCTCAACTGGCCCAGCGTCCAGGCGCATGAGGGCGAGGCGGCGGCGGCGCTGGCCGCCGTCGGCTACCGGGCGGAGGCGGAGTTCCGCACGCTCCTTGCCTTTGCCGCACAGGGCCTCCAACCGCTCGCCTTCGCGGCGACGCGCGGCGCGGTGGACGCGGCGCTCACGGCCGGTTTGCGCCGCCTGGTGCTGCCCGTCGGAGAGGACTGGGCGGCGCTCGCCAGCCATGTCGCTGTGGAGGGCGGCGAAGCGATCGCCTGGTCGGACGCGCCGTTCACACCGGCCGTCGCGCCGCCTCAGTCCTCAAGGCCGAGGCGGCGCATCCGGTTGTAGAGCGTCTTGCGCGCGATCCCGAGGAAGGCGGCGGTCTCCCCGCGGCGGAAGCGATGCCGGCGCAGCGCGTCGAGGATCCAGGCGCGCTCGTCCATCTCAGGCGCCGCGGCCGCGGTGGGCGCGGGGCCGAGCACCGCCTCGAGCCCCGCCGCCGTCACGCGGCCATCGCGCGTCTCCGTGGAGGCACGGATCAGTGCCTCGCGCAGTTCGCGCAGGTTGCCCGGCCAGGATTGCGCCATGAGCAGCCGCAGCGCCCCGGGCTCGATGAGGGCGGAGGGGCGCCCCGCCTCCCGCAGCATAGCGCGGGCCATGAGCGGAATGTCCTCCAGCCGGTCGCGCAGCGGCGGGACGGGCAGTCGCTGCGCGGAGAGCGCGCGGGCCAGCGCCTGCCCGCCCGGCGGATGAACGAGCACGAGGCGCGCGCGCGGCACGCGCTCACCCGGCCTGGCAAAGCGCGCGAAGCTGCCGTGCTCGATCCAGTCCGACAGGCGCGCGCGCAGCGTGGGCGCCAGCCCGTCGGCGTGCTCGATCACGACAGTGTGCCCGGGCCGCCCGAGCAGCCCGCGTGGCGCGTCGCCGAAGAGCGTGGCCGCGATGTCTTCCCGCGCGTCGAGGAAGTGCGGCACGCCGGGGCGGCCACCGGCGGCGTGAAGCGCGCGCGCGGTGGTGGTGCGACCCGAGCCAGGTTCGCCCTCCACCACCACCGGCAGGTCGGTCGCGACGACGCGCGCGATCCGAGCTGCGAGCGCCCTCGCCGCGGCGGAGCGCCCGACGATCCCGGGCGGCAGCACGGCGGCGTTGCGTGCCTCCGGCCGCAGCAGCGGTGCGGTCTTGAAGGCCGATGTGCTCTGCATCACCGAGAGTTCGAGCGGCAGGCGATCTAGCGTCGAGCCACCGACATAGCCATCCGCGCGCGACGCGTCGCAGACCTGGAGCATGTGGCCCGGGTCCACGATCGGCCCGCCCTCCACCAGGCAGCGCGTGCCCGGCGCCCGGCGCCGGACCATAGCGAAGACGCGCCGCGCGCGCTCGGCGGCTTCCTCGATCGGCACGCCGCCCGGCACGCCCTGGCTGCCGCCCGCGTTCCAGCCGAAGTTGAGGCAGAGGCGTTCTACGCCCGCCGCCACCATCGCCTCCGCTTCGGCGCGCGTCTTGGCGTAGCCGAGCGTGGCGAGGCCCTGCGCACGCGCCTCGGCGAGCAGCGCCACCTCCCGCCCGAAGCCGAGGCCCGCTTCCTCCAGCGCACGCCGCAACGCGCCGTCGAGGTGGATGGCCGTCGGGAAGTTGGCCACCCCGTGATAGCCCGCCGCCTTCAGCCCCTCGACAAAGGTGGGCAGGTCGAGGCGGGGGTCGCAGGCAGCGGCGCCGAAGAAGACGGGGATGCGAACGCGGTCCAGGATCTCGCGCCGCGCGAACTCGTCGGTGAAGCGATTGCTGTCGGCGATGGGCAGCATCGCCGCGAGCGAGGGCGCGCCCATGACGCGCAGGCGGCCGGCATTGAGGACAAGCAGGAAGTCGGCGCCGCCATCGGCAGCGGCGCGCGCCGTCATGCCCAGGCCGATGGCCGCGCCCACCAGGATTTCCCGCTTCGTCCCGCGCATGGGCCGGAGCTAGACCAAATCGTCGGTGGCGGGAATCGGCGATTGCGTGTCGCGGCCTGAAACCCTGTGCCGAAGTGATTGGCGGCACCGCGCGTCGGTCGCGGTGATCGCGGGAGGAATGTGATGGGCGCATGAAGCCAGGGGCAGTGCGGCGCCGCGGCCTTGCGGCGGGTGCACCGATGATTGACCTGCTACCCATCCTTGGACCGCCCTGGCGGGCGTCATCCAGCGCTATTCGGTGGGCGTGGGCCGTGTGCCGCTGACCGATTTCACCAGGCTCGCCGGCGGTTTGTTGCCGATCCCGCTGTGCGGACGAACCTCGTTGTAGTCTCTACGCCAAGCCTCGCATTTCGCCCGCGCGTCGTCGAGGCTCATGAACCATTGCGCATTCAGGCACTCCGCCCGGAACTTCCCGTTCAGGCTTTCGATGAACGCGTTGTCCGTCGGCTTTCCCGGTCGGGAGAAATCGAGCGTTACCCCGCGTTGGTAGGCCCAGAGATCCAGTTCGCGTGACACGAACTCGCTGCCCTGGTCGACGCGGATCGCTTGCGGAAATCCATGCTCCCGCCCGACGCGCTCGAGCACGTCGATGACGTCGCCCGCCCGGTAGCCGAACCGCGGCTCGATCGCCGGCGCATGGCGCGTAAACGTGTCCACGATCGTGGGCACGCGGATCGTCCGCCCCGTCGCCAACTGGTCATGCACGAAGTCCATCGCCCAGGTCTCGTTGGCCTGCTCCGGTGGCCGTCGGTCACCGCGCAGGCCCGACGGATCGAGACCTTCCACGCACCCCGGACGTCGTTCACCAACTGGCGTCGCCGCGCAGGCTTCAGAGCTTTCTTGCCAGGACGTCCTGCAGCATCGCCCGATCCAGCGAGAGATCCGCCACAAGCTTCTTCAGCTTGCCGTTCTCCTCCTCGAGCTGCTTCAGCCGACGCATCTCCGAGGGCATCAGCCCGCCGTACTTCTTGCGCCAGTTATAGAACGTCACCTCCGAGACGCCCGCCTTGCGGCAGACCTCCCGGATCGCCGTCCCCTCCTCCGCCTGGCGCAACACGAACGCGATCTGCGCATCCGTGAACTTCGACTTCTTCATCGCCATCCCTCCGTCTCCAAGCCCAATCCTAAACTGGAATTTTCCAGCTCAGGGCGGCCCAGGATCCGGGAGGCAGGTCACAGCTGCCCCGCCCCCTGTCCTCAGATCCGGTCGCGCGCCGCCCGCCCATCCAGCACATCCAGGATGTTCGCGGCAGCGCGCGCCTCGATGGCGCGGCGCGCGGCCAACGTCGCCGAGCCGAGATGCGGGGTGAACAGCGTCGCCGGATGCATGAGCAGGCCCGGTGGAATGGCGCGGGGTCGGTCCTCCAGCGCCCAATCCTCCATTTCGAAGACATCGGCCGCATAGCCGCCGAGGCGACCAGCCTCCAGCGCGGCCAGCACGTCCGCCTCCCGCACCACGGAGCCACGGCCGATATTCACCAACAGCGCATGGGGCGGCAGAAGTCGCAGCATCTCCGCCCCGATCAAGCCGCGCGTCTGCGCGTTGAGCGGCAGCGCCACGATGACGATATCGGCCTCCCGCAGGGCGGCGCCGATCGGCAGGCGCACAACGCCAGGCGCCTCGCGCGCGCTGTCCACGCCGCGCAGCATGCAGCCGAAGGGGGCAAGCCGCGCCGCTATGGCGGAGCCGAGTGCGCCAAGCCCGAGGATCGTGACCACCGCGCCATCCAACCCCAGCCCGTAGAGCTCCGGGCGCCAGCCCTCGAACCCCGCGCGCACCGCCGCATCGCCGGAACGCAGGTGCCGCGCCAGCCCGAGTGTCAGTGCCACCGCGAGCTCCGCCGTCGGCGAAGTGAGCAGATCCGGCACGATGGAGACCTCAACGCCGCGCGCCTGGCAGGCGGACACATCGATGTTGTCATAGCCCTTCAGCGCGCAGGCCAGGACGCGCAGGCGGGGCGCGGCGTCGAGGAAGGCCGCGTCCACCCGGTCGGTCATGAAGGCCATGACCGCCTCCGCCTCACGCAGCCGCGCCAGCAGTTCGGCCCGCGGCCAGGGCGCGGCGCCCGCGGGATGCGCGACCCCTCCCACCGGCGCCAGCAGGGCCGCGGTCTCGGGGAAAATGCGCGCGGTGCAGAGGATGCGCGCGCTCATTTGAGGCGTCGGCGCAGCGCCGAGCCCAGTGCGTCCACAACCACGACGCAGGCGAGGATGCAGAGCAGGATGGCCGAGACCTGCGCGTAGTCGATCAGCCGCAGGGCCGCGATCAGCTCGAAGCCGATGCCACCCGCCCCCACGATGCCGAGCACGGCGGAGGCGCGGAAGTGATACTCCCAGCGATAGATGGTCACATCGGCCAGTTGCGGCAGCACCTGGGGCAGCACCGCATGCGTCACCACCTGCGCCGGCGACGCGCCGGCCGCACGCGCGGCCTCGATCGGGCGCGGATCGGCGTGTTCGATCGCCTCGGCATAGAACTTGCCGACCATCCCCACCGAATGCAGCGCGAGCGCGAGCACGCCCGGCAGCGCGCCGAAGCCCACGGCCGCGACGAAGATGATGCCCATGATGATCTCGGGCACCGATCGCAGGAACGAGAGCAGCGTGCGCGCCGCGCCCAGCAGCAGCGGATGCGGCGAGACATTGGGCGCCGCCAGCAGGGCGATCGGCAGCGAAAGCACGACGGCCAGCGCCGTGCCCGCGACGGACATGGCGAGCGTATCGAGCAGGGGCCGCACCCAGGCCCGCCAGCGGGTGAAATCCGGCGGGACCATCTCGTCGGCGAGCTGGGCGAGCGCGGGCAGGCCGTCCGCGAAACGCTGCGCATCGAAAAAGCCGGTGAGTGCAAGGGCCGCGGCGCAGAGCGCGAGCAGCGCCAGCACCGCCAGCGTGCCGCGGCGCAGCGCCGCGCCATCCTCCCGCAGGATGCCGTCCTGGGTGGGGCTCATCCGCGCACCGCGTTCAGGTCCATCTCCAGCAGCCGCGCCGTCTCGCGCAGGATGTTGTAGGCCTCATCCGTCGTGGGCGCGAAACCCTCGACGCGGAAGGCGCGCAGCACCTCGGGCTCGCGCAGCTCCAGGAAGGCAGTGCGGATCGCGGCCTTGAGCGGCTCGGCGAGGTTGCCCTGCATCACCATCGGATAGTTCGGGATCGGATCGGAGAGCGCGATCTCCTGCAGCCGGGCCGCATCCACCACGCCGCGGCGGACCAGCGTGTCGAGGATGGACTTGGAGAGCGCGCCGGCCGGAACCTGGCCATTCTGCACGGCGCGGGCCACGCCATCATGCGTGCCGAGATGCACCACGCGGAAATCGCGGTTCCCCACCAGGCCGGTGCGCTGGAGGATCATCGCGCGCGGCACCAGATGCGCCGAGGTGCTGGCCTGGTCGCCAAATCCGAAGGGCCGGCCCCGGATGTCCTCGAGCGCCCGCACCGGCCCGCCCGCCTGCGCGATCACGACCGAGTTGTAGGTGGGCGAGCCGCGCTCGATGCCCACCGCGAAGGGCTCGATGCCCGGCGCGCGCGACTTGGCGAGGACGTAGGAGAAAGGGCCGAAATAGGCGATCTCGATGCGGCCGAAGCGCATCGCCTCGATCATCGAGGAATAATCGGTCGTCACCACCAGCTCGATCTGCCGCGAGAGGCTGCGCTCCAGATGGGCGCGCAGCGGCTGCGCGTTCTGGATGATGGTCGAGGCGTTCTCATCCGGCAGGAGGGCCACGCGCAGCCGGCGGGGATCAGCGCCCTGAGCAAGCGCGGGCGTGGCCAGCGGCAGCAGCGCTGCGGCGGCAAGGGTGCGACGTGCAAGCATCAGGCGAACTCCTTCTCAGGGATGGTGACGGGTGTGCCGTAGATCCGGGAAATGGCCGCGGCATCGAGCATCGCCGCGGTGCCGTCGAAGACGACCTGCCCGCGCGCGAGGCCGATGATCCGCTCGCCGAACTTCCGCGCGAGATCCACCTGGTGCAGCGAGACGACGGCGGTCAGCCCGTCGCTGGTGCAGATCTCGTGCAGGAGGCGCATCACGCGCTCCGCGGTCGCGGGGTCGAGGCTCGCGACCGGCTCATCGGCCAGCATCAGGCGGGGCTGCTGCACCAGCGCGCGCGCGATGCCCACGCGCTGCTGCTGCCCGCCGGAGAGCTGGTCGGCACGGGCCAGCGCCTTGTCCAGCAGGCCGACGCGCTCCAGCGCCTCCAGCGCGCGGCGCTTCTCGGCGCGGGCGAAGGGCCAGAGCGTGCGGAGCGACGAGTGATAGCCCAGCCGGCCGGTCAGCACATTGCCCAGCACGCTGACGCGGCCGATCAGCTGGTGCTGCTGGAAAACCATGCCCGTGGCGCGGCGATGCGCGCGCCAGGCGGCGCTGCCCGCAAGGGGTTCGCCCGCCACCAGGATGCGGCCCTCGCTGGGCCGGACCAGGCCGTTCAGGCAACGCAGCAGCGTGGACTTGCCCGCGCCCGAGGGGCCGAGCAGCACGGTGAACCGCCCCTCGGCGATGTCGAGGCTGGTGGGCGCCAGCGCCATGGTGCCATTGGGGTAGGTGACGCCCAGGGCCTCGGTCCGAATCATCATGCAGGTCCCGCTCATGCGAGCGGCGCGCCTAGCAGCGCCGCGTGACACGGCAGTGACACCGAGGTGACGATCCTGCGGAGACGGGGGGGCGCGCGCCTTGTCATGCGCGGCGCAGCGCGGTCGGATAGAGCCGGCCATCAGGCGTGGCCCGCATCGCCTCCAGCGCGAAGCCGCCCCGCAGCGGCAGGACCAGCGGCAAGGGCGGCGCATCAAGCGCCGCGTCGAAAGCGGCACGCAGCGGGCGCCCTTCCATCCCCTCCCCCGGCAATCCCAGCGCGTGCAGGAGGGTCGGCACGATATCCGTCAGGTCGGCCGGCTCCTCGGCCACGGCACGCCGGCGGAAGGGTCCGCCTTGCATGACCAGCACGGTCGCGAGCTCCGCGCGGTGCAGCCCGCCATGCATGCCCCCGCCCTCCGGCACGTCGGGCGCGTCGAAGGGCGCGGTGCCGGGCAGGCCCCAGGCATCCGCCGTCTCGGTGCCGGCGAAGGTGGCGACGAGGTCGGCGCTGCGGGCATGCGCGCTGCCCAGAGCGGCCAGCGGGAAGGCGTGGCCGGCCGGGAGAATGCCGGGATCGCGCGCCAGCAACGGCCCCGCCCAATCCTGCCGCGCCAGGAACTCCGCGATCTGCGGCGCCAGGGCGGGATCGCGCAGCCAGAGGCCAGGGGCCGCGGCCGGCGCCACCACCACATCCACATCCGGCCCCATGCCGGTGCCGGCGCGGAAGCCGGCCTTCACCAGCTCGTCGCGCAGGCTGAGTTTGCGCGTCCCCGTCACATGCCCGTGATCCGAAAGCACGATGATCCCGATCTCGGCCGCATCGGGCTGCGCATCGCGCCAATCCATCACGCGGCCCAGCACGGCGTCCGCGGCGCGCAGCGCGGCCAGCGTCTCCGCAGCGCCCAGGCCGGCCCAGTGGAAGGCCACATCCGGTTCCGAGAGCCAGAGCAGCGCGACATCGGGCGCATGGTGCGGCAGCACATGCTCCAGCAGGACACGCCCGGCGAATTCGACGCGCGCGGTGTTGGGCATGCCATGCGGCGGCGTGGCGCCGAGCGCGGCGCGCACCTCGGCCGCCGTGGCGCCATCTTCATCCTCGACATTCCAGCGGAAGGCGCCGAGCCGTTCGGCCGCGGGGTGCAGCAGCCGCGCGGCGCCGGCCGTGCCCGCGCTGACCAGGGCGAAGCTCCTGCCGTGCGGCGCGAGGCGTTCGGCCAGGGAAGGCCGCTGCAACGGCGTCTCGCGGCCCTGCGCCATCGCCGCCACATCGGCGACCAGCTTGGTCCGCAACAGGCGGTCGGGGGCCGCCGCCGCATCGAACAATGTGTTGGCCACCATACCATGCCCGCCCGGCCGGCATCCGGTGATGAGCGAGGGCGTCGCCACCCGCGTCTCCGAGGGGAAGACGCTGCGCGCATTCGCGAAGCGCGTGCCCGCCGCCGCCAAAGCGCAGAGGTGGGGCGTGAGGGCGGGCGTCACCATGTCGGGCCGCAGCCCGTCCAGGGCCAACATCACGAAGCGGGTCATTGTCATCTCCTCAACGCAGCGTGGGGTCCAGGCGGTCGCGCAGCCAATCGCCGATCAGCGACACCGAAAGCGTCGTCAGCACGATCACCACGGCGGGCGCGAGCAGGATCCAGGGCGCGCGCGTGAGGTATTCGCGCCCATAGCCCACCATGTTGCCGAGCGAGGTCTCGGGCGGCTGCACGCCGAGGCCGAGGAAGGAGAGCCCGCTCTCCAGCAGGATCACCTCGGGGAAGGCCAGCGTCATCGAGACGATGAGCGTGGAGGCGATGTTGGGCAGGATGTGCCGCCCATAGACCCGCCAGGGCGAGGCGCCCAATTGCCGCACCGCGCCCGCATAGCCCTGCGCGCTGGCCGAAAGTGCCAGCCCCCGCGCGATCCGAGCGTAGCGCTCCCAGGCATGCAGTCCGAGCAGCAGCACGAAGAGCCCCATCGAATTGCCGAGGAAGGCCAGCACCGCCAGCGCCAGGATCAGGAAGGGGATGGAGGCCGAGAAATCCACCAGCGCCATCACCGCCTGCTCCACCAGCCCGCGGAAATGCGCGGCCAGGAAGCCGAGCGTCGTGCCGAGCACGGCGCCCACGATGGTCGCGCCGAAGGCGATGACGAGGCTGGTGCGGATGGAGGCGATGAGGCGCGAGAGCACATCCCGCCCCAGCTCGTCCGTGCCCAGCGGATGCAGCCAGCCGCCGCCGAAGCCCACCGGCGGCGAGAGCCGGTTGCGCAGGTCGAGCTGCGTGTAGGGATAGGGGCTGATCACGTCGCCGAGCAGCGCGACGGCCAGCATGAGCGCGAGCCAGCCGAGCCCGAAGAGCACGAGCGGCGGCGGCAGCGCGCGCGCCGGACGGGGCGGCGCGGCGGTGAGGACAGGGAGCGGCGCTTCCGGCATCTCAGCCCTCCTTCCCGCTTCGCAGCCGCGGATCCAGCAGGCCATAGAGCAGGTCCACCACCAGGTTCGCCGTGATCATGGTGGCCGCCACCAGCAGCAGGATGCATTGCACGACGGCGAGGTCACGGTTCGCCACCGCCGTCACCAGCAGGCGCCCCACGCCGGGCCAGGAGAAGACGCTCTCCACCACCACCGCGCCGGCGAGCAGCGAGCCCACCATGAAGCCGATGATGGTGACCGTCGGGATCGCCGCATTGGGCAGCGCGTGATGCGACACCACGGCGCGCCAGGCCACGCCCTTGGCGCTCGCGGTGCGGATATAGGGCTGGCCCAGCACCTCCAGCATGGCGCTGCGGGTGAAGCGCGCCAGCACCGCCGCCCCCCCGATGCCGAGCGTGATGACCGGCAGGATGGCATGCCGCCAGCTCTCCTGCCCGCCAGAGGGCAGCCAGCCGAGCTGCACGGCGAAGACCAGCACCAGCAGCAGCCCGAGCACGAAGGAGGGGATGGTGAAGCCCGCCACCGCCAGCACCATCACGGCACGGTCCGCCATGGAGTTGCGGTGCAGCGCCGCGTAGATGCCGGCCGGGATGCCAAGGGCCAGCTTCAGCGCCAGCGCCGGCAGGGTGAGCGCCAGCGTGGCCGGGATGCGCTCGGCCACCAGCACGATGGCGTCCCGCCCGTCGCGCATGGAGCGGCCGAGATCGCCCGAGAGGATGGCGCTGAAATAGGAGAGGTACTGCACCCAGATCGGCCGATCGAGGCCCCAGGCCTGGCGGAAGGCCTCGATCGCCTCGGGCGGCGCGTCGCTGCCCATGATGATGTCGGCCGGATCGCCTGAGGCGATGAGCACGAGGAAGGCGAAGGTGACAACCATGGTGAGCGTGACCGCCGCGCGCAGCAGCCGGATGGTGAAGAAGCGCAGCATCAGGCGGCCTCCGCCAGCGGCGCTTCCGCCAGGTGGCAGGCGACGATGCGCCCATCCATGGCGCGGGGCGCCAGCACCGGCGCCTCGGCGCTGCAGCGCGCGACGGCATGGGCGCAGCGCGGATGGAAGGCGCAGCCCGTGGGCCGCGCCGCAGGGTTGGGCGGATCGCCCTTCAGCACGATCCGCGCGCCCGCGCGCCCACGCCGCGGAATCGCGGAGACCAGCGCCCGGGTGTAGGGATGCGCCGGCGTCGCGAAGACCGCATCGGGCTCGCCTTCCTCCACGATGCGGCCGAGATACATGACGGCGACGCGATGGCTGACCTGGCGCACCGCGCGCAGATCATGGCTGATGAAGAGCATGGCGAGGCCGAGGCGCTCCTGCACATCCTGAAGCAGGTTCATCACCTGCGCCTGGATCGAGACGTCGAGCGCCGAAATCGGTTCGTCGCACACCAGCAGCGACGGGTCGGTCGCCAGCGCGCGCGCGATCACGGCGCGCTGGCGCTGGCCGCCCGAGAGTTCATGCGGATAGCGCGCCGCCTGGTCCGGCCGCAGGCCGACGCCGGCCAGCAGCGCCGGCATGCGCGCGGGGTCGAGGCCATGGATCACCAGCGGCTCCGCCACCTGGGCGCCGATGGTCAGGCGGCGGTCCAGCGCGCCCAGCGGGTCCTGGAAAACCATCTGCATCCGGGCGCGGAGCCGGCGCCATTCGGCGCTGGCCGGCGGGGGCATGGGTCGGCCCTCGACCAGGACGGCGCCGTCATCGGGCGCCTCCAGCCCCAGCACCAGGCGGCCGGTGGTGGATTTGCCGCAGCCGCTTTCGCCCACCAGGCCCAGCGTGCGCCCGGGCGCCAGCGCGAGCGAGACGCCATCCACCGCGCGCAATGCGACCGGCGCGCCGAACAATCCGCGCCGCATCCTGTAGCGCCGCACCAGGCCGCGCGCCTCCAGCAGCGCGCTCATGCGAGGCAGGCCTCGGCGCGGGCGGGATGGAGGCAGGCGGCGCGATGCGCGGGACCGACGGAGCGCGGCGCGGGTGGCGCGAAGTCGCAGCCTGCGTCACGGCGCGGGCAGCGCGGCGCGAAGGCGCAGCCGGGCGGCATCGCCCAGGGCTCGGGCACGCCGCCCGGGATGGCCGCCAGCCGGCGCCGCGGCCCCTCGAGCTCGGGCAACGCGCCCAGCAGGCCCCAGCTGTAGGGATGGGCCGGGCGCTCGAACAGCGCCTCGACCGGCGCCTCCTCGACGATGCGGCCGGCATACATCACCGCCACGCGGTCGCAGGTCTCGGCCACCACGCCCAAATCGTGGCTGATCAGCACCAGCGCCATCTCCGTCTCGCGCCGCAGCGCGGCCAACAGTTCCAGGATCTGCGCCTGGATGGTCACGTCGAGCGCCGTGGTCGGCTCATCGGCCACCAGCAGATCGGGGCGGCCCGCCAGCGCCATGGCGATCATCACGCGCTGGCTCTGCCCGCCGGAGAATTCATGCGGGTAGGCATCCAGCCGGCGTGCGGCGTCGGGAATGCCCACCTGGTCCAGCAGGCGCCGCGCCTCGGCCCGCGCTGCCGCGCCGTGCAGCCCCTGGTGCAGCGCCAGCGCCTCGGTGATCTGGGCGCCCACGCGCAGCACCGGGTTCAGGCTGCTGGATGGGTCCTGGAAGATCATCGCGACGCGTCCGCCGCGCACCCGCTCCAGCGTGGCGGGGGCGGCGCCGAGCAGTTCCTCGCCCGCCAGCCGCACCGAGCCGGTCACCATCGCCTTGGCCGGCAACAGGCCCAGCGCGGCAAGCCAGGTGACGGACTTGCCGCAGCCGCTTTCACCCACCAGGCCCAGCGCCTCGCCCGGCGCCACGTCGAGCGAGATGCCGCGCAGCGCGGCCTGCCCGTCGAAGCCGACCGTGAGGTCGCGGATCGCAACCAGGCTCACGCGCCGAAGCCGAGATTGCTGGCGCGGAAATCCATCGGCCAGCCGCGCGAGGCGCGCCAGCGGATGTCCCGCCGCTTGGCGATGAAGGTCGCCGCCGTGTGCAGCACCATGTAGCCCGGGTCCTCGCGCTCGATGATCTCGAGCATGCGCCGGAAGACGACCCGGCGGCGCGCGCGGTCGGTCGAGGCTTCCAGCTCTGCCGATAGCGCGTTGAAGGCGGCGTTGCTCCATTCCTCCTGGCGCTGCAGAGGGCTGCCGGGCCCCATGGCCCGCACCAGCGAGCCGACGGGATCGGCGAAGACATGGGTGCAGGACCAGTCACGTACGCCGCGCGTCGGGCCGGGCTCGAGGATCTGCGTCCAGTTCTCCATCATCTGCAGCTGCACGTTCAGGCCGACCGCGCGCCACATCTCCACCATCACCTGAGCATTGGCGGTCTGGTTCACGTAGTAGTTGTTGAGGCAGCGATAGGGGATCGGCTCACCGCGATAGCCGGCCTCACGCAGCAGGCGCCGCGCCTCGGCCGGATCGTGGCGCGGGTTGTCCCAGTCGCGCAGATACATGTCGTCGAAGAATTCCAGCTGCAGCCCACGCGGAATTTCGGTCCGCCCGGCCCAGAGCGAGCCGACGATCGCCTGGCGGTCGATCGCATGGCTCATGGCGCGGCGCACCAGCGGGTTGCGCAGCACGGCGTGGCTCGTGTCGAAGGCCAGGATGCGGATGTTGTTGATGGCGCTGCCCTGCACCTCGAAGCGCGGATTGCGCTCGACGCTGCGGATCTGGTCGGGCGGAATGTCGGTCGCGAAATCCACCTCGCCGGAGAAGAGCGCGTTCACGCGGCTTGCCGCCTCCGGGATCTCGACGAAGCGGATGCGGCGGGCCGGCGGGCGGCCGCCCCAGTATTCGTCATGCGCCTCGAAGGTGAGGGAGACGTCCGGCCGGAATTCCGCCACGCGATAGGGGCCGGTGCCGATGGGCCGGCGCGCCCAGGCGAGCCAGTTCTCGGATGCCTCGAAGGCGGCGCGGGAGAGGATGACGCCGACATTCTGCTGCAGGCGCTTCTCCAGCGTCACATCCGGCGTTCGGTTCACGAAGCGGACCACCCCCTCGCCCACCACCTCCACCCGCTCCAGGCCGGGGAAGGTGCGGCGGGCGGTCGCGATCACCTCGGGTTGCGGCTCCATGCCCTGCTGGCCCGCCGTGATGCCGCCCCGCTCACGCGCCGCCCCGGTGCCGAAGAGGCGCGCGCCGCCGATCGAGAAGGCCACGTCCTCGGCCGTCATCACGCGGCCGTCATGCATGCGCACGCCGGGGCGCAGCTCGAACTCCACCGTGCGGTCATCCAGGCGGCGCGTCGCGGTGGCGAGCTCGGGCACGGCGCGCAGGTCGCCGGTCCAGTTCGTGCCGATCAGGCTCTCGGCATAGAGCGTCGAGAGGCGGAAGCCGACATTGGACTGCTCGCGCGGCGTCTCCAGCGTGTTGGAGTTGGAGATCTTCTGCACCGCGACGCGCAGTTCCGGCCGCTGGTCCGATTGCGCGAGCGCGGGGGCGGCGAACAGCGCGGGCAGGCCCGCGAGGTGACGGCGGCGCATGGCTCAGGCCCCCCAGTTCTGCGCGCGGAAATCCATCGCGAAGGCCGGCGCCGCGCGCCAGCGGATGTCGCGCCGCTTGGCCGTGAAGGTGGCGTTCTGGTGCAGCACGGTGAAGGCCGGGTCCTCGCGCTCGGCGATCTCCAACATGCGGCGGAAAGTGGCGCGGCGCCGCGCGCGGTCCGTGTCGGTCTCCAGCAGGTCGGAGAGGCGGTTGAACTCCTCGTTCGTCCATTCGCCGATCTGCTGCTGCTGCCCGCGCGGGCCGTGCTGATTGACGAGGGAGGAGACGGGATCGTTGAAGGGCGCGCTGTTGGACCAGTCGCGCACGCCACGCTGGCCGGTCGAGCGGTCGAAGACCTGGCTGAAGTTCTCGCGCATCTCGATGACGACGTTCAGCCCGGCCTGACGCCACATCTCCACCAGAATCTGCGCGGTGGCGACCTGGTTGGTGTAGTAGTTGTTCAGCAGGCGGTAGGGGATCGGCTCGCCGCGGTAATTCGCCTCGCGCAGCAGGCGGCGCGCCTCCGCCAGGTCGAAGCGCGGCACCGACCAGTCGGAGAGGAACATCTCGCCGTAATAGTCCCATTGCAGGCCGCGCGGCACCACGGTGCGGCCAGACCAGAGGCTGTCCACGATGGCCTGGCGGTCGATCGAATGCGTCATGGCGCGGCGCACGCGCGCATCGCGCAGCACCGGGTGGCTCTTGTCGAAGCACATGAGCCGGTGATTCAGGATGGTGCCGCCCTGCACCTCGAAGGCGCGGTTGCGCTCGACGGCGCCGATCTGGTCGGGCGGGATGTCGCAGGCGAATTGCGCCTCGCCCGAGAGCAGCATGTTGATCCGGCTCGCCACCTCCGGCACCTCGACGAAGCGGATCTGCCGGAGCGGTGGCCGGCCGCCCCAATAGGCGTCATGCGCCACCAGGGTGAGCGAAACATCGGGCCGGAACTCCGCCACCATGTACGGCCCGGTGGCGATGGGCTTGCGCGCCCAGTCCAGCCAGCTGCCCGCCGCCTCGAAGCCGGCGCGCGACATGATGTCGGCCCCAAGGCGCGAAAGGCGGCCCTCCAGCGTCACATCCGGCGTGCGGTTGACGAAGCGCACCTTGTGGCGGCCGACCGCCTCCACGCGCTCCAGCGCGGGCAACATGCGCCGGGCCACGGCGGGCACTTCGGGCGGCAGTTCCCGGCCCTGCGGCGCCGTGCCAGGCGCGCGCTGGAAGAGGGCGGCGCCGCTACCTTCGCCGGTGCCGAACATGCGCTCCGGGCCGAAGGTGAAGACCACGTCCTCGGCCGTCATCTCGCGCCCGTCATGGAAGCGGACGCCATCGCGCAGGTCGAACTCGACGGTGCGGTCGTCGATGCGGCGCCATTGGGTCGCGAGCGCCGGCTGCGTCTCCAGCTGGCCCTGCCAGTTCCGCCCGATCAGTGATTCCCAGAGCGAGGAGCGGAAGATGCGCTCACCCACATTGGATTGCTCGCGCAGCACCTCGAGCGTGTTGGAGTTGCTGATTTTCTGCACCGCGATGGTGATCGCCGGCCGCTGATCGCCCTGGGCAAGCGCGGGCGCGGCCAGCAACGTTGGCGCGGCGAGGAGGGTGCGGCGGGGCAGCATGGGCAGGATCTCCTTCAGGGGGCGGTGCGGTCCTGGAGACCGCCAGGGGAGGCGCGGAAATGGGTCAGTGTGCGCTCGGCGTGGCGCATCCGGTGCGAGAGGGCGGCCTGCGCCCAGTCGCGGATCTCGGCAGCGCGGGAAGGGTCGGCCGCCAGGTTCTCGAAGCCGTACGGATCGCGCTCCAGGTCGAAGAAGAGCGGCGGCAGGCCGGAGAAATGCACGTATTTCCGGCTGCCGTCCTGCAGCGCCATCAGCGCGCAGTCATCCATCGGCAGGCCCAGCGCGGTCTCGGGCTGCGAGTAGAAGATGTCGCGGAAATCATATTCGAAGCAGGCGAAGCGCCGCCAATCGGCCGGTGGCCCACGCTCGATCAGCGGCCGCAGATCATGCCCATCCGCCGCGCGCGGGATGGCGCCGCCGAGCGAGGCGAGGATGGTGGGCATGATGTCCACACTCTCGGTGAAGGCGTCCTCGATCCCGCCGGCGCGCGGATTGGCGCCCGCCTCCTTGATCACGAGGGGAATGCGGAAGCTCTCATCGTGATAGCCGATCTTGCCGAGCAGCCAGTGGTCGCCGAGCTGTTCGCCATGGTCCGAGGTGAAGATCACCATCGTGTCTTCCCACTGCCCGGTCTCGTCCAGATGGGCGAAGACCTGGCCCAGGCAGTGGTCGATCTCGCTGATCAAGCCGCAATAGGTGGCGCGCATCTGCGCGATGGCGGCTTCGTCGAGCAGATGCGCGGGGCCGCTGGCGCCGCGGAAGAAGGAGCCCTGGGAGATGGCATTCAGATAATGCGCCAGCAGCGGGTGCTGCGCCGCCTCCTCCTGCCAGGTCGCGCGGCGATGCGGGCGCGGCATGTCCTCTGGGCGGTACATGGCGTGATAGGGCGCGGGCGCGATGAAGGGCGGGTGCGGGCGGTAATAACCCAGATGCAGGAACCAAGGATTGCGGCCCTTGCCCTTCAGGTAGGTCAGCGCGCGCTCGGTGAAGAAGGCGCTGTCGGAAAGCTCGCGCGGCAGGCGCGAGGGGCGGTCGGTGACGCCCGGCTCGGCATCCATCCCCTCGGGCAGCCAGACATCCTCGCGCCGCTCGGGCAGGGTGTAGCCCTGATGCGCCAGCCAGCCGAAGTAGCCGTCCATCGCCGGCTCGAAGGCGCCGACGCTGCGGAAGCCCTCCATCAGGTCGCCCAGCGTGGTGAAGCGCGGGTCGCGCGGGCCGGTGGTGCGGGGATCGGGCGTGGTGGTGGTGTAGCCGATTAGCGCCGGGTCATAGCCGATCAGCCGCAGCGCCTTGCCGAGATTCGCATGCCGCGCGTCGAGCGGCACGGTGTTCTGCACGGCGCGGTGGTTCATCAGATAGAGGCCCGTCAGCAGGCTGGCCCGCGCCGGGCCGCAGGGGACAGTGGTGGTGAAGTGGTTGCGGAAGGTCACGCCCTCGCGGCAGAGGCGGTCCAGATTGGGCGTGTGCAGGAAGCCCGCGCCGAGGGCGGGCACGAAGTCGGCGCGCCACTGATCCACCACGATGAGGAGGACGTTCTTGCGCGGCATGCGATGCTCCCGAAATCCGGCCGTGCGTTAACCCAGCCGCGCGACACTCATGCTGCAATCCGGCGTCCACTCGATGACACTTGGCGCTGAGGTCGCAGGCGGCGCATGACGTTTCCGCGAAGCACCGACCTATTCCCGGGTTGTCGGCATGACCCACCAGATTGACGAGGCGCCGCCGCCGGCGTCTCCCAAACGTCACCGACGCGTCATCGGCTTGGCATGAACGGCCTTTACCCCGCCGGAGCGAAAGGTGGGGCCTGTGAACGGACTGGAACTGCACGGAATCGGCAAGGCCTTCGGCCAGACCCAGGTGCTGCACGAGGTGGATCTGGCGGTCCGGCCGGGCGAGTTCGTGGCCCTCCTGGGTCCCTCGGGCTGCGGCAAATCCACGCTGATGCGGATCGTGGCCGGGATCGAGACGGCGGATCGCGGCACGGTGCGCATAGGCGGCGCCGATGTGACGCGGGCGCATGCCGCCACGCGCAACGTCGCGATGGTGTTCCAGAACTATGCCCTCTACCCGCATCTCACGGCCGCGCAGAACATCGCCGTGCCGCTCGCCATGCGCCGCCTCTCGGCCTGGCAGCGCGCCCCGCTCCTGGGCGCGCTGCTGCCCGGCACGCGTGCCGTCCGGCGCACCATGATGGAAGATGTGGCGCGCGTGGCTGAGCCGCTGGGCCTGACCCCGCTGCTCGCCCGCAAGCCCGCGCAGCTCTCGGGCGGCCAGCGGCAGCGCGTGGCGCTCGCACGTGCCGTGGTGCGCGACCCGAGCGTCTTCCTTCTGGACGAACCCCTCTCCAATCTCGACGCCGCGCTGCGCAGCACGACGCGGCGCGAGATCGTGGAGATCCATCGCCGCACGGGGGCCGCCACCCTCTACGTCACACATGACCAGGCCGAAGCGCTGACCATGGCGGATCGCGTGGCGGTCATGCTCGCCGGGCGCATCCTGCAATGCGGCACCCCGCGCGAGGTCTATGAGCAGCCAGCCGATCTCCGCGTGGCGCGCTTCCTCGGCGACCCCGCCATCAACCTGCTGGAAGCCGAGGCCGGCGAGGATGGCGCGGTGCGCCTCGAAGGCCGCGCGACAGGCCTGATGACGCGCCAGCGCGGGCCGCTCACGCTCGGCATCCGGCCCGAGGCGCTGGAGGCCGCGCCTGAGGGCTGGCCCGCCACGGTCACGGCCCGCGAATATCTGGGCGAGGCGCAGCTCCTCCATGCCCGGATCGGCGCCCAGCCCGTGATCCTGCGCGTGCCGCCCGGCCTTGCAGAGGCGCCGCAGATGCATCTGCGCTTCGATCCGCGGGATGCGCTGCTCTTCGGCGCCGATGGAATGCGCCTGCCTGCCGCGGAGGCGCTGCATGCGTGAGGGCGGCAGCCGCGGCGAGGCGCTGGCCGGCTGGCTGCTGACCGCGCCGGCCGCCCTCGCCTTCCTCCTCCTGCTGCTGGCGCCGACGCTGGCCGCCATCGCGCTCGCCTTCTCCGACTACGAGCTCGGCCAATGGCCGCCCGCCTGGATCGGTCTCGACAATTTCCGTGAACTCTGGATGGACCGCGGCTTCCGCACCTCTTTCGTGAACACGCTGGTCTATGTCGGGATCGTCGCACCCGTCTCGGTCCTGGGCGGCCTCGGCCTCGCGCTGCTGATCGAGGGGGCTGCGCGTGGCCGCACCTTCTTCCGCGCCGTCTTCTTCCTGCCGGTGGTGAGCCTGACGGTCGCCATGGCCGCCGCCTGGCAATACCTGCTGCACCCCACCATCGGCCCGGTGAATGCCGCGCTGCGCCTGCTCGGCATCACCGGCCCGGCCTGGCTCTCCTCCTCCGACACGGTGCTGCTCTCGCTCGCCGCCATCGGCGTCTGGGAGGGGGTGGGCTTCAACATGGTGCTGTTCATGGCGGGGCTGACCGCCATCCCGCGCGAGCTGCGCGAGGCGGCGCTGGTGGATGGCGCGCAACGCGGCTGGGACCGCTTCCGCCTCGTCACCTGGCCGCTGCTGGGCCCCACCACGCTCTTCGTCGTCACCATCAGCCTGGTGCGCAGCGTGCGCGTCTTCGACACGGTGGCGGTGCTGACGCGCGGCGGGCCGAACAAGGCCTCGGAGGTGCTGCTCTACACCATGTACACCGAGGGCTTCACCTTCCTGCGCCTCGGCTATTCGGCGGCGATCACGCTGGTCTTCCTGGCCATCGTCCTCGCCCTCATGCTGCTGCAGACGCGTGTGCTGGACCGGCGGGTGCATTATGGCTAGCGGCCTGCGCCTCCTCCTGCTGGCCGCCCTCGGGCTGCTTTTCATGGCGCCCTATATCTGGATGGTCTCGGCCAGCCTGAAGGCGACGGATGAGCTGTTCCGTGCCCCCATGGCGCTGCTGCCCGAGGGCTGGGCCGCCATCACCAATTACGGCCGCGTGCTGCGCGAGGTGCCGGTCGCGCTCTATCTCTGGAACGGGCTCGTCATGTGCGGCGGCATCCTGTTCTTCCAGCTGCTTTTCGCCATCCCGGCCGGCTATGCGCTCGCCAAGCTGCGCTTCGTGGGGCGGGAATGGGTCTTCGGCGCGGTGATGCTGGGCCTGCTGGTGCCGGCCCATGTGCCCGCCCTGCCGCTCTATGTGGCGCTTTCAGGCAGCGGCTGGCTCAACACCTATGCCGCGCTGATCGTGCCCTCCACCATCAGCGTCTTCGCCATCTTCCTGTTCCGCCAGTTCTTCCGCTCGCTCCCGCAGGACCTGATCCACGCGGCCCGCCTGGACGGCATGGGCGAGGCCGCGATCGTCTGGCGCGTGGCACTCCCCAATGCCTGGCCGGCGGCGACGGCCTTCGCGATCTTCTCCGTCGTCGCGCATTGGAACGACCTCTTTTGGCCGCTCATCGCCACCACCGGCCATGCCCGCGCCACGCCGGCGCTGGGCGTCCTCTACTTCCGAACGGAGGAGGCCGGCGATGACTTCGGCGCGCTGATGGCCGCCTGCACGATCATGACCGCCCCCCTCGTTCTCGCCTTCCTCCTGGCGCAGCGGCGCTTCGTCGAGGGCATCTCCACCACCGGCCTGAAAGGATAACCCCGATGCAGATCAAACGCCGTGCCCTTGCCGCCTCGGCAGCGCTCCTGGCACCCGCCGTCGCGCGCGCGCAGCAGAATGTCGAGATCACCGTGCATTACGCCCAGCCGGTGATCTTCAAGGAGAGCTATGACGCCATCGCCGCTGCCTTCGCGCGGCGCGAGCCCAACATCCGCATCAACTGGGTGACGACGCCGAACTACGAGGAGGGCATGCAGCTCATCCTCCGCCAGGCGGCGACCAGCCTGACGGTGGATCTGAGCTACCAGGGCTTCAACCGCCTGCGCCTCTTCGCCGAGCGCGGCATCGCGCAGGACCTGATGCCGCTGCTCCGCGCCGAGGGCGATCCCGCGGCGATGGGCTATTCGCCCAACATCCTCTCCCTCGCGCATTTCGGGGGCTTCCAATCCGGCCTCGCCTATGCCGCCTCCAACCCCATCATGTTCTTCAACGCCGATCTGGTGCGCCGCGCCGGCGGCAATCCGGACGCCATGCCGACCGATTGGCCCGGCATCTTCGCGCTCAGCCAGCGCATCCGCGCACTCGGCGGCGGCACGGAGGGGATGTTCTACGCCTGGCCGGGGGATGACTGGATGTTCTCCGCCCTGCTCTTCGGCTTTGGCGGCCGCATGCTCTCCGAGGATGAGCGCGACATCGCCTTCGCCGGCCCCGAAGGCTTGGGCGCGCTGCGCCTGCTCGACCGCATGGTGAAGGAAGGCGGCATGCCCAACCTGGCGCGCGATGCCGCGCAGCAGGCCTTCGCGGCCGGCCGCCTCGGCATGTTCTTCTGGACCACCGCCGCCCTGCGCGGAACCATGCAGCAGGTGGGCCGCAACTTCGAGCTTCGCACCACCGTCATGCCCGTGATCGACCCGGTGCGCGGCCGCCTGCCCACCGGCGGCGCCGCCGGCATGCTGATCGCCCGCGATGCCGCGAAGCGCGAGGCCGCCTGGAAGTTCCTGCGCTTCTCCACCAGCGCCGAGGGCACCACGCTGATGGTCCAGAACACCGGCTATGTGCCGACCAACCAGCTCGCCATCGACGATCCGGGCTGGCTGGCCGAGTTCTACCGCCAGAACCCGCTCTTCCAGGCGGCGACGCGCCAGGCGAACATCATGATCCCCTGGTACGCCTTCCCCGGCGCCAATTCGGTGCGCGTGACGCAGACCATGGTGGACCAGCAGGCCCGCATCGTGGAGCAGCGCGCCACACCCGAGCAGGTGCTGGCCGATATGGCGAGCGAAGTGCGGCGCCTGCTGCCCCGGCCGCGTGGCTGAAGCATGACCATCCGCATCGCCCAGATCAGCGACGCCCATCTGGGGGCGTCGCGCGATCCCTTCGGGCCGAATTTCGATCTCGCCGCGCAGCAGATCCGTGATGCGCGGCCGGACCTGCTGCTCGCCACCGGCGATCTCTCGCTGGACGGCGCCGACAGCGAGGCCGACCTCGCTTCCGCCTGGGCGCGGCATGCGGCCATCGGTCTCGAATGGCGCGCGGTGCCGGGCAATCATGATGTGGGCGACGAGGCGCTGCTGGGCGGGCGCCAGCCCTGGAACACGGCGCGGGCCGCGCGATGGCGGGCGCTGGCCGGGCCCCGGCTCTGGGTGCATGACCTGCCCGGCTGGCGCCTGATCGGCCTCGACACGCAATCGCTCCTGACCGATGCGGCGCAATGGGAAGTGCTGGCCGAGGCCATCGCCGGCGCGGCGGGCCGCGCCATCGCGCTGGTCCAGCACAAGCCGCTCACCGAGCAATCCCTCGCGGATGCGGCGGTGAACTATTGGCCGGTCCTGCCCGCACCCCGCGCCCGCCTGCTGGCGCTGTTCGGCGATGCGCGGCCCGCTCTCGTGCTCTCGGGCCATCTGCACATGTGGCGCGACCGCGTGGCGGACGGCATCCGGCAGATCTGGGCCCCCTCCACCGGCTTCATCGTGGGCGACCCCTGGCAGCATGCGCTGGGCGAGAAGCGGGTCGGCTGGGTGATGCATCACTTCCACGCCGACGGCACGCATGATTGCGAGTTGCGCGACGTGCCGGGCGCCATCTGCCACGATCTGGGCGATATGCCGGAGGTCTACGGCCCGCTGGCGCCCGTGCGGCAGGACTGACGGAAGCGCGGCGCGGACCCGCCCATCAGGGCCTCCCGCCGGGAGGGCACCCCCGCGGCGGCACGATCATGCGCTCCGCCTCCTCGCTCTCCCTGGCGGAGATGCGGTCCGGTGCGGCGGTGGATGGGTGTGGCGCTTGCGGTGGCGCGCGCCAGTGTTGGTCGGATACTCACCCTCCATCGGGGTGAAGACCGGCATCATCGCCCGCCTCTCCACGGGGACAGGTCGAGCGCGGATGAATCCCGGATAGGTGGTTGCGGCGCTGCGACACCTCGCCGCCTGTCGCCAAAGCTTCTTCCATCCGCAGCAACCGTGACACGGCCGCCCCCTACCCACGCCCTGGTTTTGGGTGAGCGGGAGGATCCTGTGCCAGGCGTTGCGTTGCGAGGCATGCAGAAAAGCTTCGGCCCCACGCCCGTGCTGCGCGGCGTCACGCTCGAGGTCGTCGAGGGCGAGTTCCTGGCGATCCTGGGCGCATCGGGCTGCGGCAAATCCACCCTGCTGCGCATCCTCGCCGGGCTGGAGACCGCGGATGCCGGCGAAGTATGGATCGGCGATCGCCGCGTGGACGCGCTGCCGCCCAAGGCGCGCGACCTCGCCATGGTGTTCCAGAGCTACGCGCTCTACCCCTACATGACGGTCGGCCAGAATATCGCCCTGCCGCTCGAGATGCGACGGCTCTCGGCGCTGCAGCGCCTGCCCTGGCTCGGGCGGCTCTGGTCCGGGCCGCAGCGCCGTGCCATCGCAGCCGATGTGGCGGCCGTCGCGGCGCCGCTCGGCCTCGCGCCGTTGCTGGCCCGCAAGCCGGCGCAGCTCTCGGGCGGGCAGCGGCAGCGCGTGGCGCTTGCCAGGGCGATGGTGCGCAGCCCCGCCGCCTTCCTGATGGACGAACCCCTCTCCAACCTGGATGCGCGCCTGCGCGCCGAGGCGCGGGCCGAGATCGTGGCGCTGACGCGCCGCCTGGGGGTGACCACGCTCTACGTCACGCATGATCAGGGCGAGGCGATGGCCATGGCCGACCGCGTGGCCGTGATGCAGGCCGGGCGGGTGCTGCAACTGGCACCGCCGCAGGAGCTCTATGACGAGCCGACCAGTCTCGATGTCGCGCGCTTCATCGGCTCGCCGCCCATGAACGCGCTGCCCGCACATGTCGGCGAGGATGGCGCGGTGATGGTGGGCGATGTCCGGCTGCCCTGGCTCAGCCCGGCGCGCGGCCTGGTGACGCTGGGCGTGCGGCCCGAGGGCTGGGTGCCGGCCAGCCAGGGCATCCCCGCCACCGTCACGCTCATCGAGCATCTGGGCGCGGAGACGCTCTGCCATCTCGAGGGCGGCGCCGTGCTGCGCCTCGCACCCGACATGGCGCGGGGCATGGTGGCGGGCCAGGCGCTGCGGCTTGCCGTGCGCAAGGCGGTCCTGTTCGGCGCGGACGGCCAGCGCCTGCCGCTCCAGGCCGCGCTGCGGGAGATTGCCCTTGGCTGAGGCGAAAGGCACGCTCGGCCCGCGGCGCGCCGAGGCGCTGGCCGGCACCCTGCTGGCGCTGCCGGCCTTCATCCTGATGTGGCTGATGCTGCTGGGCCCGGCGGTCGCCGTCGGCCTGCTCTCCCTCACCGACTGGAATTTCGGCGAGCCGCAGATCCGCTTCGCCGGCCTCGAGAACTACGCGGAGATGTGGGGCGACCGGGTCTTCTGGATCAGCCTGCGCAACACCGTGATCTATGTGGGCGTCTCGGTGCCCGCCACGGTGCTGCTGGGCCTGCTGGCCGCCATCGCGATCGAGAGCGTGGGGCCGCTCAAGGGCTTCTACCGCGCCGCCTATTTCCTGCCCGTCGCCAGCACGCTGCTCGCCATGGCGCTGGTCTGGGAGTTCATGTTCCACCCGAGCGTGGGCTTCGTGAACCAGGTCTTCCGCGCGCTCGGCCTGCCCACCGCGGATTGGCTGCAGAACCCGGACACCGCGCTCTTCGCGCTCGCCGCCATCGGCGTCTGGCAGAATCTGGGCCTCGCCATGGTGCTCTTCATGGCCGGGCTGAAGGCCATCCCGCCCGATCTCTACGAAGCGCTGGCGATGGACGGCGCGGATGGCGCCTGGGAGCGCTTCCGCCGCGTCACCTGGCCGATGCTGGGGCCGGCACTTGTCTTCGTGGTCGCCATCACCGCCATCCGCAGCTTCCAGGTCTTCGACACGGTGCAGGTGCTGACCGAGGGCGGGCCGTCCAAGTCCACCGAGGTGCTGCTCTTCACCATGGTGCAGCAGGGCTTCACCTTCCTGCGCTCGGCCTATGGCGCGGCAATCACCATGGTGTTCCTGCTGCTCACCCTGGCCATCACCCTCGCGCAGACCGTGCTCCTCGACCGGCGGGCGCATTATGGCTAGGCGCGCGTTCACCCATCTCGTGCTGATGCTGGGGGCCGCCGTGATGCTGGCGCCCTTCGTCATCATGCTCTCCATCTCGCTCAAGCCGCCGGGCGAGGTCTTCGCGCCGCAATTCGCCCTGCTGCCCACGCAATGGCATGCGGTGGAGAACTACACCGCCGCCTTCACCAAGGTGCCGCTGGCGCGCTTCCTGCTGAACGGGTTCTTCGTCACGCTCTGCATCTTCGCGGCCCAGGCGCTGACGGCGCTGCCCATGGCCTATGCGCTGGCCAAGCTGCGCTGGCGCGGGCGGGAGACGGCCTTCGCGCTGGTGGTGCTGGCGCTGCTGATCCCGCCGCAGGTGCCGGCCATCCCGCTCTATATCGGCCTCTGGCAGCTCGGCCTACTCAACACCTATGCCGCCATCATCCTGCCCTCGACCATCTCGGTCTTCGGCATTTTCCTGATGCGGCAATTCTTCCGCACCGTGCCGGATGACCTGATCGCGGCGGCGCGCATGGATGGCCTCTCCGAATGGGCCATCGTCTGGCGGATCATGCTGCCGACGGCGGCACCCGCCATCGCGGCCTTCGCCTGCCTCTCCTTCATCTGGAACTGGAACGAGTTCTTCTGGCCGCTGATCGCGGTGCAGGAAGAACACCTCATGACGCCGCCGCTCGGCATCGCCTTCTTCTCCAATGCCGAGGCCGGCACCTCCTTCGGGCCGCTGATGGCCGCCGCCACGGTGGTGACCGCGCCGCTCGCCCTCGCCTTCCTCCTCGCCCAGCGCGCCTTCATCTCGGGCGTGACGATGACGGGCGTGAAATGACCCTGATCCACCCAAGGAGCCCCGCCATGCATCGCCGCACCCTGCTCGCCTCGCCCCTCGCCTTGGCCACGCCCGCCCTGGCGCAGACCGCGCCCACCGAAATCTCGATGCAGTATTCCATCCCCGAGCTGTTCCGCGGGTTGATGGAAGACGTGGCCAGCGCGTTCATGCGCGCCAACCCGAGCATCCGCATCACCATCCGCGCGCCCGAGCCGGACTACGAGGCGATCCTCCAGCGCAATCTGCGCGATGCCGTGACGCGCCAGCTGCCGGACGTCGCCTTCCACGGCCTGAACCGCCAGCGCACCCTGCTGGAGCGCGAGATCCCGGTGGACCTCAAGCCCTTCATGGCGGCCGATCCGCGCATCGCCGAGCAGGGCTATTCCGAAAGCCTGCTCTCGCTCGGCCAGGTGGGCTCGTCGCAGACGGGCATCGGCTTCGCCCTCTCCACGCCCATCCTCTACTACAATGTCGAGCATCTGCGCCGCGCCGGCGGCAACCCGGAAAACCTGCCGAGCAGCTGGGCCGAGGTCGCGGCACTGGCGCGCGCCATCCACGGCACGGCCGAGAACCTGAACGGGATGTTCTACGACTGGACCATCACCGGGAACTGGGCCTGGCAGGCGCTGGTCTTCAGCCATGGCGGCACCATGCTCACGGCCGATGAGCGCCAGGTCGCGATGGGCCAGGAGCCCGGCCAGCGCGCCATCGCCGCGCTGCGCATGCTGGTGGATGAGGGCCGCATGCCCGACATGCGCCCCAACGCCGCCATCGCCGATTTCTTCGCCGGGCGCCTGGGCATCTCGATGCAGTCCACCGCGCAGCTCGGCCGCTACAATCGCGAGATCGGTGGCCGCTTCCCGCTGGTCTGCGGCCGCTATCCGCTCTCCGCGCCCAATGCGCGCCTGCCGGCCGGCGGCAATGTGGCGATGATGTTCACGCGCGATGCGGCGAAGCAGGCCGCCGCCTGGGAGTTCATCAAATTCGCCACCGGTCCCGTGGGTGCGACCATGATGGTCAATGCCACCGGCTACATGCCCGCCAGCACCATCCCCGCGCAGCGCGAGGAAATGCTGGGCCGCTTCTACCGCGAGAACCCGAACCACCTCGTCACCTTCCGGCAGCAGGATGTGATCACCGGCTGGTACGCCTTCCCCGGCCAGAACGCGCTGCGCATCACCGACACCATCAATGACCACCTGCAGAGCGTGGTGGCCCGGCGCGCCGAGCCGCAGGCGGCACTGACCCGCATGGCGGCCGATGTCCAAGCCCTGCTGCCGCGCCGCTGATGTTCGACTTCATCCACATCACCGACCTGCACATCCTGCCCCCGGGCGAGACCAATTACGGCCTCGACCCGGCGGAGCGGCTGCGCATGGCGGTGGAGAGCATCGCCGCGCGCCATGGTCCTGGCAGCGCAGCGCCTGCGCAATTCGTCGTCGCGACGGGGGACCTCACGCATCACGGCCAGCCGGCCGCCTATGCGCAGCTCCGCGAGATCCTGGAGGGACTGCCCATGCCCTTCCACCTCATGCTCGGCAATCACGACGAGCGCGACCATTTCCGCGACGCCTTCCCCGAGCAGGGGGTGGATCAGAACGGCTTTGTGCAGCAGGCGATCGAGACCGACTCCGGGCTCTTCCTCCTGCTCGACACCAAGACGGAAGGCACGCATGCCGGCGCGCTCTGCGACAAGCGGCTGGCCTGGCTCAACGCACGCCTTGCGGAAAGCGAGGGGCCGGTCTTCCTCTTCCTGCATCACCCGCCCATGTCCGTCGGCATCAGCCGCATGGACCGCATCCAGATGGCCGATGCGGCGGCGCTGGCCGACGTGCTGGCGCCACACCAGCGGCGCATCCGCCACATGTTCCACGGCCATCTGCACCGGCCTCTGGCGGGGTCCTGGCGGGGCATTCCCTTCAGCTCGATCCGCGGCACCGCGCATCAGGTCGCACTCGACCTCTCGGAGCGAGAGACGGTGCCGGGCAGCCACGAGCCCGCCGCCTATGCGCTGGTGCGGGTGAGCGAGGACGCCGTGATCGTGCACAGCCACGACTACCTCGACCAGACCAACCATTTCGACCTCTGAGCGCCCGCCCCTCTGGAGACGCACGCATGATTCTCCGCCGCAGCCTGCCCTTCCTGGCCGCCGCCGCGACGCCCGCCCTGGCCGGCGAGGCGCCGCGCCGCAGCACACTTCGCTATGCGACACTCGGCCTCGACACCGCGGACCCGCATCGCCACACCGGCTCCATCGCGGTGCAGCAGGCCTATGTCGAGGCGCTGACCTCGATCGGCCCCGATGGCGGCGTGGAGCCCTTCCTGGCCGAGCGCTTCGCCGTCACCGAGGACGGGTTGAGCGCGACCTTCCACCTGCGCCCGGGCGTGCTCTTCCATGACGGCACGCCGATGGATGCGGCCGCCATCCAGGCCAATATCGAACGCGTGCGGGACCGGGTGCGCGGCGGCTGGCTGGCCGGGGCGATGCGCCTCATCACCCGGATCGAGACGCCCGATGCCGCGACGGTGGTGCTTCATCTGAGTGCCCCCTACGCGCCGCTGCTCACCTCGCTCTCCGAGCTCTGGATCGTCTCGCCCCGCTCACCGGGTTGGGAGGGGAACATCACGCGGCCGGCAGGGACAGGACCGTTTCTCTTCGGCCAGTGGCAGCCCAATGTGCGGCTGATCGCGCCCGCCAATCCGCGCTACTGGGCGCAGGGGCAGCCGCGCCTCGAAGCCGTGCATTTCGACCTGCGCGGCGATGTGGACAAGGGCCTGGCGCTGCGCGCTGGTGACCTGCACCTGGCCGATGTGCCGCATGACGTGGCGGGCCAGTTGCGCGGTGATCCGCGCTTCACCGTGCAGGGGCTGCGCGACACCACCTGGTATTTCGTCGCCTTCAACAATCGCCGCCCGCGCCCGCCCTTCGACAATCCGCTGGTGCGCCGCGCACTCGGCCATGCGCTGGACAAGCCCGGCTTCATGCGTTTCGTCGCCGGTGAAGCGGGCGTGGCGACCAACCAGATGGTCGCACCCGGCAACCTCTATTTCGACCGCGCGCTGCACGAGGCCGACCCTTACCGCGCGCCAGACCTCGAACGCGCCCGCGCGCTGCTGCGCGAGGCGGGCGTGGACCCGGCGCGCACGCGGATCGAGCTGGTCTCCTGGCAGGAACCCTATGCGCAGGCCGCGGTGCAGATGGTCCGCCGGCTCGGCTTCCAGGTGACCCACACGCCGCTGGACGATGTCGGCGCGCAACGCCGGCTCGGTCAATATGACTGGGACCTCTGCTGCATGGCCTCGGGCCCGCGGGCCGATATCTTCCTGCGCTGGGTGCGGCTGATGTCGGACGGCCCCAATCCCGTGCTCTGGGGCGGCATCCAGGATGCGGAGCTGGACGCCATGATCCGCGCCGCGGCGGCCGAGCCCGCGCTGGAACCACGCCGCGAAAGATACGCCCGCGCCTGGGCGCGCGTGGCGGAGCGGCACTATTTCCTGGTGCTGGGCCATGCGGCGAACCAGATCGCCTGGCGGCGCGAGGTGCAGGGCTTCACGACCGGCTTCACCTGGAGCCCGCACCGCGCCGATGGCGGCATCGCCGTGACCTCCCTGGGATGAGGTTCCTCGCGCTGGTCCTCCCGGGCCTCGCGCTCCTGGGGCCTTGGCTCGCGCCCTTCGACCCGCTGGACCAGGACCTGCTGGCGCTGAACCAGCCCCCCGGCGCGGTGCATTGGCTGGGCACGGATCACCTGGGGCGCGACGTGCTCTCACGCCTGCTGGCGGGTGCCGGCACCACGCTGGCTGTCGCGGCGCTCGGCACCGCGCTGGCCCTGCTGCTGGGCGGCCTGGCCGGGCTGATCCTGAGCGGGTTGGGGCGCGGCGCGGAGTGGCTGGGCTTCGCCGTGGTCGACACGCTGCGCGGCCTGCCGCCGCTGCTGCTGGGCCTGGTGGCGCTGGCGGCGATGGGGCCGGGGCTGGCACCGCTCGTGCTGGCGCTTGCCCTCTCCTACGCGCCACTCTTCGCCCATGTGGCGCGCACCGCGCGGCGGCGTGAAGAGGCGGCCGACTACGTCCTCGCCGCCGTGGTCAGCGGCGCCGGACCCTGGCGCGTGCTGCTGCGCCACATCCTGCCCAATGTTGCGGGGCCGCTGGTGACGCTGGCCGCCATCACGCTGCCGCGCTGCGTGGTGACGGAGAGCGTGCTCTCCTTCCTCGGCCTGGGTGCGGCGCCCGATGCGCCGACCTGGGGCCGCATGGCGGCCGATGCAGCGCGCCTGGCCGAGGCAGCGCCGCATGCGCTGCTGGTGCCCGTCACCGCCATCGCGCTCGCCACGGCGGCAGCGGCGGCACTCGGCAATGCCGTGCGCCGGCAGGTGGACCCGCGCCGGGCATGAAGCGATCCCTGGCCATACTTGCCACCAGCCTCGCGCATGGACTCGCCATCACCTTCGGCCTCTTTCTGCTCTTCGGCGCGATTCCGGGCGATGCGGTGGATGTGCTGGCCTCCGCCGGTGACCTGGACGAGAGCCAACAGGCGGCGATGCGGGCCGAGCTAGGGCTGGACCAGCCTGCCTGGCGGCGCTTCCTGGCCTGGGGGGCGGCTGCGCTGGCGGGGGATCTCGGCACCTCCCAACGCTTCGGCCAGCCGGTCGGGCCCATGCTGTGGGAGGCGGCCGGCGTGACCTTGCAGCTGTGCGCGCTGTCGGGCGCCCTCGGCATCCTGCTCGCCTTCGGGCTCTGCCTGGCGCAGGCAGCCGGCTCGCGCGGCGCGCAGCTGGCTGTGGAGGCGATCAACCTCTGGTCCATCGCGCTGCCCACCTTCTGCATCGGCGTGGCCGCGCTGCTGCTCTTCTCGGTCTGGCTGGGCTGGCTGCCGGCGATCGGCGGGCTGCTGGCGCCGGTGCTGATCCTCGGGATCGACAATGCCGGCCAGATCGCCAAGCCGCTGTCAGAGGAAGTGGCCGAGGTGGTTGCACGGCCGCATGTGATGGCCGCCCGCGCCCGTGGCCTGACGCCGCTCGGGTTGGCGCGCTGGCATGTGCTGCCGCTGGCCGCGCCGGTCGCGGTCTCGCTGACCGGCGTGATGCTGGCAGGCCTGCTGGGCGGCACGCTGACGATGGAGTTGTTGTTCGGCCTGCCGGGCATGGGCGCGCTGGTGCTGAACGGCATCCAGGGGCGGGATCAGCCCGTGGTGCTGGCCGGGCTTGTGGCGGCCGCGTTGGCGATTGTGCTGGTCAACGCGTTGAGCGCGGTCATGCAATCGGTCCTCGACCCAAGGCTCGGTGGCAGGGAGTGAGAGGACCCAGTCGCCAGGTGCAACTTTCGTGCCCTCTTGCAAGCGAGCAGGTGATGCGGCGCCGAAGACACGGCGGACGATGGGCGAAGCAAGAGGCGCCTGCCTCATCAGCCGTGTCTCTGCTCGCCGCCTCGACGTAAGCTCGGCTGCGGCGTCCCACTTGCTCAAGCGGTGCGCGCCAGCACGGCGCCGCGAGCCACGGGAAGCGCCCGGGTCAGCGCCCAGCATGCCGCCAGCATGAGGGCGGCGCCGATGAGGCACGCGGGAAGCCCGCCCAGCAGGAAAAGCAGGCCCGACAGCGCGGTCCCGGCGAAGCGGCCGGCGGCGTTGGCGGCGTAGTAGAAGCCCACATCCTCGGCCGCCTTCTCGCTGCCCGCATAGGCGAGGACGAGGTAGGAATGAACGGAGGAATTCACCGCGAAGAGCAGCCCGAAGACGCAAAGGCCAAGCGGGACGTAGAGGTCCGGCCGCGGCGCACCGGCCAGCATCGCCAGCGCCAGTCCCGCGGGAACCAACGTCAGCGCGAATGACCAAGCGCGCGCGGCCGGCACCTCGGCGCTCAGCCCATCGGCGCTGCGGCGGACCAGTGCGGGCGCCAGGGCCTGCACCACGCCATAGCCGATGGTCCAGAGCGCCAGGAACCCGCCCACCATCGTGAAGCTCCAGCCTGCGGCGTAGAGGAACACGGGCAGGCCCACCACGAACCACACATCCCGCGCGCCGAAGAGGAAGACGCGCGCGCCGGCCAGGATGTTCACCCCGCGATTCTTGGCGAAGAGCTCCCGCGCGGATTTGGATGCGCGCGCCTTGCCCATCAGCGGCGGCAGGGAAAGAAGCACGCCAGCCAGCACGAGCGCGAGGGCCGCCGCCATGGCCCAGAGCGCGCCGCGGAAGCCCAGCACCTCCAGCAGAAATCCACCCAGGAAGAAGCCCAGGCCCTTCATCGCGTTCTTGCTGCCGGTGAAGAACGCCACCCATTTGAACAGGCGGCCGGACGCCTCGCCGGCCGTCAGCTTGATCGCGCTCTTGCTGGCGGTCTTGGTCAGGTCCTTGGCGACGCCGCACACACCCTGCGCCAGCACGACCCACAGGACCGAAAGCGCCGCGCCCCAGTCGGGCGAGACCGCCGAGAGGAGCAGGAACCCTGAGATTTGGGTGGCCAGGCCCACCGCCAGCATGCGAGCGATGCCAAAGCGAGTGGCGAGCCATCCGCCGATCAGGTTCGCGCCGATCCCCGCCGCCTCATACAGAAGGAACAGCAGCGCCAGCGTGAAGGGCGAGTAGCCGAGCCGGAAGAAATGCAGCAGCACCAGCATCCGCAGCGCCCCATCGGTGAGGGTGAACCCCCAATAGGCGGCGGTGACGATGGCGTAGTTGCGGGTGCCGGCGCTGTTCATCTCAGATGCCCACGCCTTGCATGTGGCAGGCGAGGTCCACCATGCGGCAGGCATAGCCCATCTCGTTGTCGTACCAGGCGTAGACCTTCAGCAGCGTGCCGTCGGTGACCATGGTGGAAGGCGCGTCCACGATGGAGCTGCGGGTGTCGCGCGCGTAGTCCGCGCTGACCAGCGGGCGCGTCTCGTAGCCCAGGATGCCGGCCAGCGGCCCAGCCGCAGCGTCGGCGAACAGGGCGTTCACCTCCTCTGCGGTGGTCTCGCGCTGCATCTCGAAGACGCAGTCGGTCAGGGAGGCGTTCAGCACCGGCGCGCGCACCGCATGGCCGTTCAGCTTGCCCTTCAGTTCCGGGTAGATCAGGGCGATGGCGGTCGCGCTCCCCGTCGTGGTCGGCTGGAGCGAGAGCATCGCAGACCGCGCCCGCCGCAGGTCCTTGTGCGGGGCGTCGGTCACCACATTGGTGTTGGTCGGGTCATGGATGGTGGTGATCTGTCCGTGCCGGATGCCGATCGCCTCATGCACCACCTTCACCACGGGCGCGAGGCAGTTCGTGGTGCAGGAGGCGGCGGTGACGATCGGGTGCCGCGCCGGGTCGTAGAGATGCTCGTTCACGCCGACAACCACGTTCAGCACGCTGTCGAACTTCACCGGGGCGGCGACAATCACCCGCTTCGCGCCGCGGTCGAGGTGGCCCTGCAGCGTCTCGGGCGAAAGGAACTTGCCCGTGCATTCGAGCACGACATCCACGCCGAGATCGCCCCAGGGGATATCGCCCGGGCGCGCATGCTCGGAATAGCTCATCCGGCGGTCGCCGATGCGGATGGCCACATTTCCCTCGGCCGCGATGGGCGCCCGCCAGCGGCCCTGCACGCTGTCGAATTCCAGCAGATGCGCGATGGCGGTCGCGCCGCCCTTGATCTCGTTCATATGCACCACATCGAGGCGGTTGCCCGCGCGCGGGTCCTCCACTTGGCGCTCCGCCGCCCCGAGCGCCGCGCGCAAGGCAAGACGCCCAATACGGCCCATGCCGGAAATTCCGACCCTCATTCTGCTGCTCCCGGCCTGATCGAAAAGCTCACCGGACCATCGCATGCGGATCGGCAAGCTCATCCACGCGGGCCTTCAAGGCCATGCGGTCGAGCGAGGCGACGGGAAGGCTGATGAAGGCCTCCAGCCGGCGGCGGAGCCCGGCATACACCTCGTTGAGCAGCGTCGCGCGCTCGGCCGTGCCGCCGGTGAATTTCGAGGGATCCGGCAGGGGCCAGGCGGCGGTAATGGTCGTCGCGCCGAAGTCCGGGCAGACCTGCCCCTGAACCGTATCGCAAAGGGTGATGACGAAATCCATCTTTGGCGCGCCCGGTCCGGTCAGCTCGTTCCAGGATTTCGAGCGGAGCTCCGAAACGTCATGACCCAGGGCCTTGAGCAGGGTCAGCACCTCCGGAAGCGGCCCATCGGCGTGCGGATGGGAACCTGCGGACCAGCCCTCAAAGCGGGGGCGGCCGATCCGGTCGAGGATCGCCTCGGCCATGATTGAGCGGGCGGAGTTGTGGGTGCAGAGGAACAGCACGTTGAAGGCAGGGTGTTCCATGTCCTTGTTCTCGCGGGTGATGGCATTCAGCAGTCGCGCGAGGTCGCCGCAGCGGTGGGGTTCGCCGCCGCAGCAGGCCTCGGCCAGGAAGGCCAGCAGCGTACGAAGCCGGGCCAGCTGTGGGGCGTAGATCAGGCTGCGGCCCTGTCGCGTCGCGGCGACCAGGCCGGCCGTCTCCAGTGCCTTGAGGTGGAAGGACAGGGTGGAGGCCGGCACGCCGAGGCGCACCGCAATCTCGCCCGCCGGCAGCCCGGACGGGCCGGCCGCCAGCAGGCCACGCATCAGTTCGAGCCGGGTGCCCTGCCCGAGGGCGGTGAAACTTGCGGCGGCCTCATCACTATCCATAATTCCAGGATAATCGAATCAAAGCCGTTGTGCGTGAAGCTTATGTGACGAGCGTGCAGCCCGTGCGGTACGATGCGGCGGGGGATAAAGCGTGAATAGCAGACAGAACGACATCAACCTGCTGTCGCGAGAACAACTTCAACTCCAGTCATGGCGGGGAAGCCGCGTGGGATGAGGAACTGGCCAGGGTGCGCCGGGCTGCGGCGCTGCGCCTGATGGCGGAGCGTGGATATTCGCAGCGGCGTGCCTGCGGGCTGCTCGAGGTAGATCCCAAGACGGTGCGGCGGGAGCCGGTGGCGGGCGATGGCGAAGTGCGTGCTCGTCTGCGCAAACTGGCGGCCGAGCGCCGGCGGTTCGGCTATCGGCGGCTGGGCATTCTGCTGCGGCGGGAAGGCGTGGCGATGAACAAGAAGAAGCTCTACCGCCTCTACCGGGAAGAGGGGCTGTCGGTCCGTCGCCGGCGTCGCCGCAAGCGGGCGACCGGCACCCGTGCGCCGCTGGCTTTGCCGCAGGGGCCGAACCAGCGCTGGTCGCTCGACTTTGTCTCCGACGCGCTGAGCTGGGGGCGACGGATCCGCATTCTATGCATCGTCGACGATTTCACCCGCGAGGGCCTGGCGCTGGTGGTGGACACCTCGATCGGCGAGCGACGCCTGGTGCGCGAGTTGGAAGCGTTGATCGTCCGCCGTGGCCGCCTCGCAGTGATCGTCAGCGACAACGGCACGGAAATGACCTGCCGCGCCGTGCTCGAATGGTGCAACCGCAGCGGCGTGGCGTGGCACTGCATCGCGCCTGGCAAGCCGCAGCAGAACGGGTTCTTGGAATCCTTCAACGGGAAGCTGCGGGACGAGTGCCTGAACGAGGAGGTCTTCGCCAACCTGGCCGAGGCCCGCGCTGTCATCGAACGCTGGCGGCTCGACTACAATCTGAACAGGCCGCACTCGGCGCATGGCGGGCTGACCCCGGATGCCGCACGCCGTCGCCACGCGGACGCGGCCGGGCGGCTGCGCTACCTCGACGGCTCCGCCGCCCGGCCGCTCCAGCCAGCACAGGATTTCGGCTACAACCCCGGCGGGCTCTCACAATGAACGCGGGACCAAAGGGGGGCAGGTCAAGGTCCATCCGGCCACGGAGGCTGGCGGTCGTCCGCGGCTGGAGCTCTTGGGCGAGCTCAGCGCGATGCTGGCTGCTGCTGGTGTGGAAGGTATTGGCGCGAATGCAAAAAGCCCACCGACGATTGTCGGTGGGCTTGATGTGTTCTGTGGTTCTGTATTGGGTGATGCGGGGACAGGATTTGAACCTGTGACCTTCAGGTTATGAGCCTGACGAGCTACCGGGCTGCTCCACCCCGCGTGAAGTTGTGTGCACAAAAAAAGGTTTTCGGTTGGGTGGCCTGGCGCTGACC
>NZ_JAHRCU010000020.1 GCF_019083995.1 Roseococcus sp. SDR | reverse complement strand
CCCTGCCACCCAGCCCGCGGCCAGCCAGCCTTCGCGGGCCGCACGCCCCGCCACGCAGCCGGCCACGCCACAGACCCGTCCCGCCGCCACGACCCGCACGCCGCCACGCACCACGCAGGCGCCCGCCTCCCAGACGCCCGCCACGCCCCGGCCCCAGCAGGTTGCCCGCAGCGGCGGCTGACGCCCGGGCCGCCGACGCAGATCGTCACGTGGCACGGCTTGTCGCCTGGGCCTTGGGCGTGGCAACACGTCAATTCTCGACAGTCAGGGATGAAATCGGATGCCCAAGCCGCTGAAGAAGGCCGTCATGCCCGTTGCCGGGATGGGGACGCGCTTTCTGCCCGCCACCAAGGCGCTGGCGAAGGAAATGCTGCCCGTCGTGGACCGGCCGCTCATCCAATATGCGGTGGATGAGGCGCGCGCCGCCGGCATCGAGCAGTTCTGCTTCGTCACCGGCCGCGGCAAGACCAGCATCGTCGAGCATTTCGACGTGGCCTATGAGCTGGAGAAGACGCTCGAAGAGCGCGCCAAGACCGAGATCCTGAACGAGCTGCGCGGCCTCGCCATCACGCCCGGCAGCCTGCTGACCGTGCGCCAGCAGGTGCCGCTCGGCCTCGGCCACGCCATCTGGTGCGCCCGCGCCTTCATCGGCGACGACCCCTTCGCCATCCTCCTGCCCGATGACCTGATGCAGTGCGAGAAGCCCTGCATCGGCCAGCTGGCCGAGGCCTATGCCGAGACCGGCGGCAATGTCGTCGCCATCGAGGAAGTGCCGATGGAGCGCGTGAACAAGTACGGCGTGCTCGACATCGAGAAGGACATGGGCAAGCTCGTCTCCGTGAAGGGCCTGGTCGAGAAGCCGCCCATCGACAAGGCGCCCTCCAACCTCACCATCATCGGCCGCTACGTGCTGATGCCCGAGGTGATCGGCCATCTCTCCAAGATGGAGAAGGGCTCAGGCGGCGAAATCCAGCTGACGGACAGCATGGCCAAGCTCATCGGCACCCAGCCCTTCCACGGCCTGCGCTACGAAGGCCGCCGCTTCGACTGCGGCGACAAGGTGGGCTTCCTGGAGGCGCAGATCGCCTTCGCCCTCGCCCGCCCCGAGATCGCGCCCGCCGTGCGGCAGTTCCTCGAAAACTACCGGTGAGGGCCGGTCGCGTGACCGCCTCCCGGCACGCCACCCCGGAATCCGCGCGCAAGCCGCGCGGCGCCGCCCAACCGGGCCTCCGGCCGGGCGCATCCGCAACGCGGCGAAGGCAAGGCGGCGGAGCCGCCGCCCGCCGTTTGAGGGCATAGACAGATGAAGATTGTCATGATCGGCGCGGGCTATGTCGGGCTCGTCTCGGGCGCCTGCTTCGCCGAATTCGGCGTGGATGTGGCGGTGGTGGACACCGACCCCGCGAAGATCGAGGCCCTGAAGGCCGGCCGCATCCCCATCTACGAGCCGCGCCTCGATCACCTCGTCGCCGACAATGCGCGCGAGGGACGCCTGAGCTTCACGACGAACCTGGACGAGGCGGTGGAGGGGGCGGAGGCCGTCTTCCTCGCCGTCGGCACGCCCACCCGGCGCGGCGATGGCCATGCCGACCTCAGCTACGTCTTCGCCGCCGCCGAGCAGGTGGCGCGCGCGGCGAAGGGCCCGCTCGTCCTCGTCACCAAATCCACGGTCCCGGTCGGCACGGGGCGCGAGGTGAAGCGCCGCGTGAAGGCCGCCCGGCCCGATCTCGACATCGCCGTCGCCTCCAATCCGGAATTTCTGCGGGAGGGTGCCGCCATCGGCGACTTCATGCGGCCCGACCGTGTGGTGATCGGCATCGAGGAGGGCGAGGCCGGCGCCCGCGCCGAAGCCGTGCTCAAGCGCCTCTACCGCCCCCTCTATCTGATCGAGACGCCGATCGTGGCGACCGGCCTCGAGACCGCCGAGATCATCAAATACGCCGCCAACGCCTTCCTCGCCATGAAGATCAGCTTCATCAACGAGGTGGCCGATCTCTGCGAGAAGGCCGGCGCCGATGTGCAGCAGGTCGCGCGCGGCATCGGCCTCGACAACCGCATCGGGCGCAAGTTCCTGCATGCGGGGCCCGGCTATGGCGGCTCCTGCTTCCCGAAGGACACGCTGGCCTTCGCGCGCACGGGCCAGGATCTCGGCACGCCGCTGCGCCTGGTGGAAGCCACCATCGCGGTGAATGACGGCCGCAAGACCGCCATGGCGGATCGCGTGATCGCGGCCTGCGGCGGCAGCGTCGCGGGCAAGACCATTGCCGTGCTGGGCCTGACCTTCAAGCCCGAGACGGACGACATGCGCGATGCGCCCTCGCTCGAAATCGTCCCCAAGCTCGCCGCCGCCGGCGCCGTGATCCGCGCCTTCGACCCGCAGGGGATGGAGGCCGCCCGCCCGCTGCTGCCGGCCGCCGTCCACTATGCCGCCAATGCGCTCGATGCCGTGGCGGGGGCCGAGGCCGTGGTGCTGCTCACCGAGTGGAACGAGTTCCGCAACATCTCGCCGGAGAAACTCGCGGGCGCCATGGGCGGCCGCGTGATGCTCGACCTGCGCAATGTCTACGACCCCGCCGCGATGCGTGAGGCGGGCTTCACCTATCATTCGATCGGACGACCCTGATGGCCGCTTTCCAGCACCAGTTCGACAAGACCTCGCTGCGCGAATACGACATTCGCGGCATCGTGGGGCAGACGCTGAACCCCGCCGATGCCTTCGCCATCGGCCGCGTCTTCGGCAGCATCATCGCGCGCTCCGGCGGTTCCCGCGTGGCGGTCGGCTGGGATGGCCGGCTCTCCTCGCCCGAATTGCAGAAGCACCTGGTGGCCGGCCTCGTCGCCTCCGGCATGGAGGTGATCCGCATCGGCTGCGGGCCCACGCCCATGCTCTACTTCGCCAGCTACGACCAGAAGGCCGATGGCGCGGTGATGCTGACCGGCAGCCACAACCCGCCGAACTATAACGGCTTCAAGATGATGATCGGCAAGAAGCCGTTCTTCGGAAAGGACATCCAGGCGCTCGGCGCCATGGCCGCCTCGGGCGACGTGGTGCCCGAGAAGCCCGGCACGGCGCGCGACGTGGATGTCAGCGAGGCCTATATCACCCGCATGGTCCAGGATTATGCGGGCGGCGGAAAGACGCTGAACGTGGTCTGGGACCCGGGCAATGGCTCCGGCGGCGCGATCACCGAGCGCCTGGTGAAGAAGCTCCCCGGCAAGCACGTCGTCATCAATGGCGAGATCGACGGCAATTTCCCGAACCACCACCCCGACCCGACGGTGCTCAAGAACCTCGAGCAGATCATCGCCCGGGTGAAGGCCGAAGGCGCCGATCTCGGCATCGCCTTCGACGGCGATGCCGACCGCATCGGCGTGGTGGATGGCGAGGGGCATATGCTCTTCGGCGACCAGCTCCTCGTCGTCCTCGCGCGCGATGTGCTGAAGGCGCATCCGGGCGCCACCATCATCGCCGATGTGAAGGCGAGCCAGGTCCTGTTTGACGAGGTCGCCAAGGCCGGCGGCCAGCCGCTCATGTGGAAGACCGGCCACAGCCTCATCAAGCAGAAGATGGCCGAGACCGGCTGCCCGCTGGCCGGCGAGATGTCCGGCCACACCTTCTTCGCCGACAAGTGGTATGGCTTCGACGACGCGCTCTATTCCGGCGTCCGCCTGCTCGACATCCTGGCCCGCAGCTCCGAAAGCCTGGCGCAGATGCGCGCCGCCCTGCCCGTGGTGCTCAACACCCCCGAGCTGCGCTTCAACTGCGACGAGACCCGCAAGTTCGAGGTGATCGAGGAGGTCCGCGGCCGCCTCGCCACCGAGGGCGCGCAGGTCCAGGCGGTGGATGGCGTGCGCGTGCTGAGCGAGGATGGCTGGTGGCTGCTGCGCGCCTCCAACACCCAGGCCGTGCTGGTCGCCCGCTGCGAGGCAAAGACCGAGGCGGGGCTGGAGCGGCTGAAAGCCCAGCTCGTCCGCCAGCTCGAAGCCTCGGGCCTGGAAGCGCCCGATTTCTCGGGCGAGAATGCCGGCCATTGAGGCAAACCCGGCCGGCGGATGATCCGCCGGCCGCTTTTTTCACCACGTCGCATCATTTGCGACTTGTTGCGCACCCGTCATCCGACTTATATGCCCATACTCCAACCGGCGAGGTCGGGCATGCAGGGTGATCCCAGGCAGGACAGCAGCTTCCCCCGCGCCAGCCGCTGGCGTGAGGCGGCCGACCTGCTCCGCTTCAGCCTGGAGGCCGCAGCCGTCTCCGGTGCCATCGTCCTCACCGCCTGGGTTTTCTCCGGCACCGGTTGACGCCTTCCGTTCCAGATCCCCAATCTATGGCCGGCAGCCGGACGAATCATGAATCCGGCGTCATAGGAGGATGCCGGAACCATGTTGTCCCGCCGTAGCCTGAGCCTCGCCCTGCTCGCCGCGCCTGCCGTGCTGCCCCAGGGCGCACGCGCCCAAGCCTGGACGCCCAGCGGGCCCATCCGCATCATCGTCCCCTTCCCGGCCGGCGGCACGACGGACATCCTGGCCCGCCTCTACGCGCAGCGCCTGACCGAGACGCTCGGCACCTCCGTCGTCGTGGAAAACCGGGGCGGCGCGGGCGGTTCCATCGGCTCCGACGTGGTCGCCAAGGCCGCGCCGGACGGCCAGACGCTGCTCTTCCACAACCTCACCTTCAGCACCACCACCGCCGCGCTGGAATTCGCGAACCGCGCGCCGCATTCCATCGAGCGCGACTTCGCCCCCATCAGCATGGGCGCCAATGTGCCGATGATGCTGCTGGTGCACCGCGACGTGCCGGCCCAGACGATCACCGAATTCGCTGCCTGGGCGCGCCGCCAGCCCACGCCGCCCTTCTATGGCTCCACCGGCCCCGGCAGCACCATGAACCTGATGGGCGAGGTGCTGAAGCGCGACGGCAATTTCCCCATGGAGCACGTGCCCTTCCGTGGCGCCGCACCGCTGGTGCAGGACATGCTGGCCGGCCGCATCCAGTTCGGCGGCGACCAGCTTTCCTCCTCGCTGCAGCATATCCGCGGCGGCGCGCTGCGCCCCATCGGCACGCTCGCCGCCACCCGCGCCAGCGCGCTGCCCCATGTGCCCACCGTGCGCGAGCAGGGCTTCCCGAACGCCGAGATGCTGGGCTGGAACGGCTTCTTCGCCCCCGCCCGCACGCCGGAGCCCATCCTGACCCGCCTGCAGGCCGAGATCGCCGCCGCCGCGCGCTACCCGGCCGTGGCGTCCCGCATCCAGGAGCTGGGGGCCGAGCCCGGCGGCAATTCCAGCGCGGAATTCACCCAGCAGGTGCATGCGCAGATCGCCGCCATGCGCCCGCTGGTGCAATCGCTGAACATGCGCGTCGAATGATGCAGCGCCGCAGCCTGCTCGCCGCCCCGATCCTGGCCGCGCCCCTCGTCGCCCGGGCGCAAGCCTGGACGCCGAACGGCCCGATCCGCGTCATCGTCCCTTTCGCGGCGGGCGGCACCACCGACATCCTGGCCCGCCTCTACGGCAACCGCCTGACCGAGACACTGGGCGTGCCCATCCTGGTCGAGAACCGCGGCGGCGGCGGCGGCTCCATCGGCGCCGATATCGTCGCCAAGGCCCCGCCAGACGGCCAGGTGCTGCTGTTCCACAACTCCACCTTCTCCTCGACCAGCGCGGTGATGGAGTTCCAGAACCGCGCCATCCACTCCATCGAGCGGGACTTCGCCCCCATCAGCCTGGGCGCGCTGGTGCCCACGGTGGTGATGGTGCACCCCTCCGTGCCCGCCACCACCGTGCCGGAATTCATCGCCTGGGCGCGGCAACAGCCCCGCCCGCCCTTCTATGGCTCCACCGGCCCCGGCAGCGCCGGCCACCTGGTGGGCGAGGTGCTGAAGCGCGACGGCAATTTCCAGATGGAGCACGTGCCCTTCCGCGGCGCCTCCCTCCTCATGCAGGACCTGATGGTGGGCCGCATCCAGTTCGGCGGCGACCAGCTTTCCACCGGCATCCCGCATATCCGCGCGGGCGCCGTGCGCCCCATCGCCATCCGCTCCACCAGCCGCAACCGGCTGCTGCCGGAGATCTCGACGGTGCGCGAACAGGGCTTCCCGAACGCCGAGATCCTCGGCTGGAACGGCTTCTTCGCCCCGGCCCGGACGCCCGAGGCGGTGATGGTGCGCCTGCAGGCCGAGATCGCCGCCGCCGCCCGCCACCCACCGCTGGCTGCCCGCATTGACGAACTCGGCGCCGACCCGGGCGGCAATTCCACCGCCGACTTCACCGCCATGGTGCATGCGCAGGTGGCGGCACTGCGGCCCATCGTCGCTTCGCTCAGGATCGCGCCGGAGTAGCCAGGGGGGCCGGGGCCCCAGCCGCCGGAGGCCCTTTTTCTTCCCCCGACGCAGGTTCCGCGCCTGCCGGCCTCAGCCCGCCTTGGTGATGTTCCAGTAGACCGGGATCGCCGCCTCCAGGATCCCGCCCAGCCGCGCGCTATGCCCGCGCACCAGGCTCATCATCCCCAAGGGCAGATAGGGCACGCTCTCCACCGCGCGGCGCTGCGTCTGCACCGCGATGGCGCGGCGCTCCTCCTCCGTCGCGGCGAAGGCGAAGGCATCGCGCAGCCGCTCCAGCTCCGGATCATCCGGCCAGCCGGGCAGCGCCGTCCGCGCACCCGCCGAACGCAGCGCGATATGGCTGACGGGGTCCATCAGATCCACCGCCGCCGGCGCCGAGCAGAACAGGCTCCACCCACCCTGGCTCACCGGGTTCTTCGAGAGGCGCCGCGTCACCAGCGTCGCCCAATCCATCGCCTGCAGATCCACATTCATCCCCACGCGCCGCATCCGGTCGGCCGAGACGCGGGCGAAGGTGCTGCTGATCGTGCTGTCCTGCGCGTCCAGCACCACCACCGGCGTGCCGTCATAGCCCGATTGCTGCACGGCGGTCCGCGCCAGATCGAGATTGGGCGTCACCCAGCCCTCATTCGTGTGGAAGGGCGAGGCGCAGGGGAAGAAGCTGCGGCAATCCCGCCAGCGCGCGGGGTCGGTCATATAGGCCGGCATCATCTCCGCCGGGTCCACCAGGAGGCGCATCGCCTGGCGCAGCCGCGGATTGTCGAAGGGGGCGACGGCCTGGTTCATGCGGAAGATGGGCTGCACGCCCGCCGCATCCTGCGCGGCGAGGCGCAAATTCCGGTTGCGCGCCACCACGGGAAACAGGTCCGGCGGCAGCTCCTCGAAGATGTCGAGTTCGCCCGTCTGCAGCGCATTCAGCGCATTGCTGGAATCCGGCAGCACCACCCATTCCACGCGCTCCATGCGCGCGATCTTGGCGCCGGCCAGCCCGTCCGGCGCCTCGGCGCGCGGGCGGTAATCCGGGTTGCGGCGATAGGTGGTGCGGTCGCCCAGCCGCCAATCCTCGCGGCGGAGCATATAGGGCCCGCTGCCCGTGGGGTCGGTGATGGGCGTGGTGATCGGCGTGGCCGCCACGCGCGCCGGCATGATGAAGGCCGGCAACCCCGAGGGCTTGGCCAGCGCGTCCAGCACCAGCGCCCAGGGCCGCTGCAAGGTCAGGCGGAAGCGCCGCGCATCGAGCGCGACCAGCGTGTTGCCCTCCGCCAGCATCTGCGCGCCGTGCCCGTCACGGATCGCCCAGCGCCGCAGGGAAGCGACGACATCCTCACTGGTGACGGGCGCGCCGTCATGGAACCGCAAGCCCTCGCGCAGGGAAAACTCCCAGGTCAGGCGGTCGGCGCTGACGCTGTGGCTCTCCACCATCTGCGGCTGCGGCCGCAGCTTCGAGTCCAGCGCGAAGAGCGTGTCATAGACCATGTAGCCATGGTTGCGGGCCATGTATTCGGGCGAAATGAAGGGGTCCAGCGCGCGCAGATCGCCGAAGAGCTTCACCCGCAGCACATTCGGGTCGCCCCGGTTCTGCGCCAGCGCGGGCGCGGCCAGGCCAGCCATGGGCAGGGCGAATGTCGAGCGTCGGGTGATGGTCATGGATGCCTTCCTCGCGGCGACTTTGTGCGCCGTGGCATGCATCCTGGCCCCGCTGCGTGCCCCGTGTCACGCCGGAATTGATCGGCTACCGCGCGAGCGCCCGGGCCAGCAGGTCATCCAGCGCCGGCCCGTCATCCCGCGCCTCCAGCGCCGCATTTGCGAAAACCGCATAGCCATCGCCGCCGCGCCGCAGGAAATTGTTGGTGGCGACGCTGTAGGCCCGCCCCGGCTCCAACGGCCTCCAGCCGCCATCGGGCTCGCGCACCTCGGCCGCCACCACACGCTGGCCCACCGGCCGCGCCGCATCGAAGGTGAAGCGCAGCCCGGCCGTCTGCGGAAACCGGCCCGCGGGCCCCGGCAGCCGGGACAGGCCGTTCTCCAGCGCCTCCAGCAGTGTGGCGCCGCGCAGCACCATCCGCGCCGTGGTGTTGCCGAAGGGCAGCGCCCCCAGCACATCATTCATCGTGACCTCGCCACCCGGCAGCCCGGCCCGGACGCCACCGCCATTCTGCCAGCCGATCTCAGCCCCCACCCCCTCGCGCATCGCCTCGGCGACCAGCATGCCGATCTCGCAGGGCGCCGAGCCGCAGCCGGCGTTGCTCAGCGCCGCCGGCAGCCGCCCGACCACGCGCCGCCGCAGCGCCTCCAGCGGCGCGCCGAGCTGCGCCACCAGGGCGGCCAGCGTCGCATCCTCCGCGATATCGGCCGAGAGTTCGCGCATCTGCTGCTGGGCCAGCGTGACGCGCCCATCCGCCGCGAGATCGAGATCGAGGCGCCCCAGCCAACGCCCGAAGGCGCCCGCCTGCACGATGGTCACCGGCCGGTCCGGACCTTCCACGACCACGGGCGGCGCCACCAGAAGATGCGAATGCCCGCCCAGGATGACATCCACCCCCGCCACCTCGGCCGCCAGCCGCCGGTCCATCGAGAGCCCGAGATGCGAGAGCACCACCACCGTGGCCGCCCCCTCGCGCCGCGCCTCCCACACGGCGCGGTTCGCCGCCTCCATCGGGTCGGTGAAGCGCAGATGCGGGCCGGGCGAGGAGATGCCCGGCGTGTCCGGCGTGGTCAGTCCCACGACCACCACGCGCATCGCCTCGCGCCGGAAGGCGATGGTGGGCCGCACCTTGCCGGCCAGGGCGGGCTCCGCCGTCGCATCCAGATTGGCCGAGAGGACGGGGAAGGGCACGGCGGCGATGTAGCGGGCCAGCACCTCCGGCCCCAGGTCGAATTCGTGATTGCCGAGCGCCATGCCCTGCACGCCCCAGGCGCGCTGGACCTGCGCCTCCGCCTGGCCCTCGTGCTGGGTGAAGAAGAGGCTGCCGAGAAAGGTGTCGCCGGCATCCAGCAGCAGCGCCGCGCGCCCATCCGCCCGCGCCCCCTCGCGCGCCTCGGCGATCGCCGTCGCCATGCGGGCCGAGCCACCGAAGCAGGTCTCACCAGCACGGCACACCGCCCCCGTCGCGGCGATGGGCTCATGCCGGCTGTGGAAGTCGTTCAGGTGCAGCAGCGCCATGCGGGTGGCCACCTGGGCCTGCGCGGGGCGCAGCGCGGGGGCCGCCAAGGGAGATGAGAGCAGGAGGGGGAGCGAGCGGCGACGCAGCATGATGCCCCCTTCTGTGGCGGAAACGCCCCCGCCCGCAAGCTGATCCCGCATGACGGCTGATCTGCCCTTGCCATGCCATCTTTGCGGGTGAAGTCTGCACCTGTTCACCCATCGGTCGCGTCGCTTGCAGATCTACCTGCCCATCGCCGAAATGAGCGTGGATGCCCTGACGCTGGTGGGCATCGGCTTCGTCGTGGGCTGGCTCTCGGGCCTGTTCGGCGTGGGCGGCGGCTTCCTGCTGACGCCGGTGCTGATGCTGATCGGCATCCCCTCCACCGTCGCCGTCGCCTCGGGCGCCAACCAGACGCTGGGCGCCTCCGTCTCCGGCCTCATCGCCCAGGCGCGGCGGCAGAATGTGGACTGGCAGATGGGCGGCGTGCTGGTCGCGGGCGGCCTGGTCGGCAGCGTGGTGGGCGTGCAGATCTTCGCCCTGCTGCGCCGCGCGGGCCAGGTGGATGCCGCCGTCGCCATCTTCTACGTCGTCGTCCTCGGCGCCGTCGGCACGCTGATGGTGATGGAGAGCGTGCGCGCCATCTTCCGCCGCTCCCGCAAGCAGCAGGCCCGGCTGCACAACCATTCCTGGGCGCATGGCCTGCCGCTGAAGCTCCGTTTCCGCAAGAGCCGCCTCTACATCTCCATCATCCCGCCGCTGATGGTGGGCTTCGTCATCGGCATCCTCTCCGCGATCATGGGCGTCGGCGGCGGCTTCATGCTGGTGCCGGCGATGATCTACATCCTCGGCATGCCGACGGCGGTCGTCATCGGCACCTCGCTCTTCCAGGTGGTCTGCGTCACCGCCTCGGTCACCTTCCTCCAGGCCATCCAGGTGGGCGGCGTGGACATCGTGCTCACCCTGCTGCTGCTGCTGGGCGGTGTCGCGGGCGCGCAATTCGGCGCGGCCATGGGCGGCAAGCTGCGCGGCGAGGAGACGCGCGCGCTGCTGGGCCTGCTGGTGCTGGGTGTCGCGGGCTCTCTGCTCTGGGACCTGTGGCGGGTGCCGGAGAATTTGTTCTCCGTCGGGCCGGCGTGGTGAAGGAGTGTTTTCCCGCCCTCAAGCGCCGGGCGCGCGCTCCGCGCGCTTGGCTGGCGGCCCTCAGGGATGTTGCGCCGGTGGCACGCTCATCGCGTGGCCGCCGTCCGCGTTGCGGACGGATTCTCGGAGGGGGGCGCTGATGCTTCCTCGGGTGTCCTTGCTGGCCGGATGGCTCGCCGCACTGGCGCTGCTCCTCCCCACCCTCGCCCTTGCCCAGCCCTCCCCCCTCGTCGCCCGCCTCTCCACCGAGCGCGTCGCCATCACCACCGCCTTCGTGGGCGAGAGCATCCTCGTCTTCGGCAGCACCGAGGAACCGCTGGGCCCCGGCGGCGACGAAGTCATCATCCTTGCCCGCGGCCCCTCCGGCCCCTTCGTCGTCCGCCGCAAGGTCGAGGTGCTGGGCCTCTGGTTCAACGGCCCTTCCGCGCGCTTCGAGAACGTGCCCGGCTTCTACGCCGTGGCCGGCACGCGCCCGGCCTCCCTCCTCCTGCCGGAGGAGCTGCGCGAGGCGCGGGGCATCGGCCTCGCCACCCTGCCGCTGGTGTCCACCGGCGCACGCGCGCCGGGCTTCCGCCGCGCCCTCGTCTCGCTCAAGCAATCGGCCGGCCTCTGGCAAGAGGATGCGCAACCCATCGAGATCGCCGGCTCGCGCCTGTTCAACCTTCGCCTGCCGCTGCCCTCCACCGTCCAGCCCGGCTCCTACCGCGTCGAGGTCATGCTGGTCCGCGCCCGCCGCGTCGTGGCAACCGAGCAGCTGGGCTTCATCGTCGAGCGCGTGGGCACCGCAGCCGAAATCGAGAGGGTCGCGCGCGGCCAGCCCGTGCTCTACGCTCTCCTCTGCATCATCCTGGCCGCCGCCGCCGGCTGGCTGGGCAGCGTCGTCTTCCGGAGGAATTGATGCCCGAAGCTGCCGCCGAATCCGCACGGCGAGACCGCGTCTTCCTCGTCGTCGTGGATGACAGCCCCGAGCGCGCCGTCGCCCTGCGCTACGCGGCGCTCCGCGCCGCCAAATCCGGTGGGCGCGTGGCGTTGCTGCGCGTGATCGAGCCGGTCGAGCAGAGCGAATGGGCCGGTATCGGCGCCATGATGGCCGAGGAACGCCGCGACGAGGCGGAGGCGACCCTCTCCGGCCTCGCCGCCCAGGTGCGCGACATCACCGGCGGCCTGCCCATCCTCATCACCCGCGAGGGCAAGGTGGCCGACGAGCTGCTGGCCCTGCTGGAAGAGGACCCGCGCATCTCCATCCTGGTGCTGGCCACGGCGGCCAACGCCAAGGGCCCTGGCCCGCTGGTGACCGCGCTGACCGGCAAGCTCGCCGGGCGCATGACGGTGCCCATGACGATCGTGCCCGGCAGCATGAGCGATGCGGAGCTGGACCGCGTCACCTGAGGCCACACGGCGCGGCCTTCTGCTGGCCGCGCTGGCGCTGCCCGCCTGCGCCACCCTGCCCGAGCCGCCCGGCTGCACGGCCGCCCCGGGCCCGGCCGTCTGGCTGCTCGATGCCGGCTGGCACACCGAGATCGGCCTGCCGCCCGCATGGCTGCCGCCGGAGATCACCACCCCCTTCCCCGGTGCCGCGCTGCTCTTCCTGGGCTTCGGCAAGCGCGACTTCATGCTGGCGGAGCGGCCCGGCCTCGCCGAATGGCTGGCCGGCCCCATCCCCGGCGCGGCCGCGCTGCAGCTGACCGCCTGGCCCGGACCGCCGCGCCAGGCCTGGCGCCTCCCCATCACGCCCGGGGGCCTGGCGGCCCTTTCCAGCGCGCTGGCGAGCAGCTTCGCGCCCGGCCCGGAGCTGATCGAGGCGCGCCCCGGCCGACGCTTCTACGCCGCCGCGCGCGGCTACAGCCTCGCCTATACCTGCAACAGCTGGACGGCGGAGATGCTGGCCGCGGCCGGCCTGCCGATCGCGACCGAGGGCGTGGTCCTCTCGCGCGGCGTCATGACACAGGCGGCCCGCCTGCCCGGCGCCTGCCGCCTCGTGAACCGCGCCTGAATGGTTTGCCAATCGGCCCAGGCGGGTCTAAGCCGCAAGCCATGAAGCCCGCTGAAATCCAGGCCGTCCAGGCCCATCTCCGCAAGCTGCTCGGCAGCTCGAACCTCATGATCCGCGCCGCCGCCACGCGCAACGGCCCGGTCGAAGTGCTGGCCGGCGCCGAGACCATCGGCACCGTGGACCGCGACGCCGAGGATGGCGAAGTGACCTACCACGTCACCATCTCCGTTCTCGCCGAAGACCTCCCCAACCTCTGACGCCGCGCGCGGCGGGCCCGCCGGTCAGGCCGGCGCCCGCCCCGCCCGATCCACCGCGAGACATCACCCGGCACGCGCCCTGAAACGGCTGCGGAATGTCCGAGCGTCCCGCCTTGATTTTCAGAAATTCCTGAACATACTGACGTCCATGGACCTGCCCCCCGCCACCGCCGCCTTCGTCCTCCACTTCGGCGAGATGGGCTCGCGCTGGGGCATCAACCGCACCGTCGGCCAGATCTACGCCCTGCTCTTCCTCTCCGATCGTCCCCTCTGCGCCGATGACATCGTGGCGCAGCTTGGCTTCTCGCGCTCCAACGTCTCCATGGGCCTGAAGGAGCTGGAGACCTGGCGCCTCGTGAAGCTCCAGCACCTCCCCGGTGACCGGCGCGAGCATTTCACCACGCCCGACGATGTCTGGCAGATCGTCCGCATCCTGGCCGAGGAGCGCCGCAAGCGGGAAATCGACCCGACGCTCTCCCTGCTGCGCGACGTGCTGATGCAGAAGCCCGCGACGCGCGCCGATGAGCACGCCCAGGGCCGCATGGAAAACCTGCTCGAGGTGATTTCGCTTCTCACCGGCTGGATGGATGATGTGAAATCCTTGCCGGATGAAAGATTGATCGCACTTCTCAAATTGGGCGGCCGCGTCGCCCGCGTGCTGGAGGCGACCGAACGCTTCCAGGACATTGTCACCCGCCGCAACCGCCCCTCGAAGAAGGCCTGAACACGATGGACCCCATCCTCCTCGCCCGGATCCAGTTCGCGGCCAATATCTCCTTCCACATCCTCTTTCCCACCATCACCATCGCGCTGGGCTGGGTGCTGCTCTTCCTCAAGCTGCGCTTCGACAAGACGGGCGATGCCGCCTGGATGGACGCCTACAAGTTCTGGGTGAAGGTCTTTGCCCTGAGCTTCGCGCTCGGCGTCGTCTCGGGCGTCACCATGTCCTTCCAGTTCGGCACCAACTGGCCGGGCTTCATGGAGCGCGTGGGCAATATCGCAGGCCCCTTGCTGGCCTATGAGGTGCTGACCGCCTTCTTCCTGGAGGCCAGCTTCCTCGCCGTCATGCTCTTCGGCTATGGCCGCGTCCCCAACCGCATCCACACGCTGGCCACGCTGCTCGTCGCCGGCGGCACCAGCGCCTCCGCCTTCTGGATCATCGTGCTGAATTCCTGGATGCACACGCCGGTCGGCTACGAGATCCGCGACGGCGTGGTCCACGCGACGGACTGGATGGCGATCATCTTCAACCCCTCCATGCCCTATCGCCTCGCCCACATGATGCTCGCCTCGGGCCTCACCGTCTCCTTCCTGATGGCGGGCCTTTCCGCCTGGCGCTGGCTGCGCGGGGACCATTCCCCCGGCGTGGTGCGCGCGCTCAAGACGGGCGTGGTGCTGGGCGCCATCCTCATCCCCATCCAGATGTTCGCGGGCGATGCGCATGGCCTGAACACGCTGAAGCACCAGCCGCAGAAGATCGCCGCCATGGAGGGCATCTGGCACACCGAGCGCGGCCCCGGCCTCGTGCTCTTCGCCGTGCCGGACGCCGCGACGCAGACGAACAAGTACGAAATCAAGATCCCCCTGCTCGGCAGCCTGATCCTGACGCATTCGCTGGATGGCGAGGTGAAGGGCATCAGCGAATTCGGCGACAACCACCCGCCCGTCGCACCCGTCTTCTACGCCTTCCGCATCATGGTGGGTGTCGGTGTCCTCATGCTGCTCGTCTCCTGGTGGGGCGTCTGGACCATCCGCAAGCGCGGCATCACCCCCTGGCTCGCCCGCGTGCTGGTGGGGATGACCTTCTCCGGCTGGGTCGCGACGCTGGCCGGCTGGTACGTGACGGAGATCGGCCGCCAGCCCTGGCTGGTCACCGGCATCCTGCGCACGGGCGAGGCGGCGGGGCCGGTCGCGGCCACCACCATCCTGGGCTCGCTCATCATGTATCTGGCGCTCTACGCGGCGCTGCTGCTGGCCTATATCCTCACGCTGATGCACCTGGCCCGCCGCCCCGCCGCGCATGAGCCGGAGAAGCTCGGCGGGCCGGACACCCTCAAACCCGTGCCGGCGGAGTGAGCGCGATGGACACCCTCCCGCCCGGCGCCTGGCTGCCCATCACCTTCGCGGTGCTGATGGCGGTCGCCATGCTGCTCTATGCCGTGCTGGACGGCTTCGACCTCGGCGTCGGCATCCTGCTGCGCGCGACCGAGGATGAACCGACGCGGGACCGGATGGTGGCCAGCATCGGCCCCTTCTGGGACGCGAACGAGACCTGGCTGGTGCTGGGCGTCGGCCTCCTCCTCGTTGCCTTCCCGGCCGCGCATGGGCTCATCCTCACCGCGCTCTACATCCCGGTCGCGCTGATGCTGATGGGGCTGATCCTGCGCGGCGTGGCCTTCGAGTTCCGCGCCAAGGCGCCCGCGCCGCAGAAGCCGCGCTGGGACATGGTCTTCCAGGGCGGCTCCATCATCGCCGCCTTCAGCCAGGGCTGGATGCTGGGCAGCTACATCCTGGGCTTCGCCGAGGGCTGGCTCGCCTTCGGCTTCGCCATGCTGACGGGCGTCTTCACCGTTTCGGCCTATGCGCTGATCGGCGCCTGCTGGCTGGTCTGGCGCGGCGAGGGCGCGCTGCAGCTGCTGGCCGCGCAATGGGCGCGCCGCGCCCTCTATATCAGCTGGGCCGGCGTGCTGGTGGTGAGCGCCACCACGCCCATCGTCAGCCCGCGCATCTTCGAACGCTGGTTCAGCCTGCCCGAGCTGCTGGGCCTGGCCCCCATCCCGCTCGCCACCGGCGGCCTCTTCCTGCTGCTGCACATCTTCCTGCGCCGCTTCCCGCGCGTGGACAACAGCCTGGACTGGGTGCCCTTCGCGGCGACGGCCGCGATCTTCGTGCTCTGCTTCCAGGGCCTCGCCTACAGCTTCTGGCCCTATGTGGTGCCCGAGAAGCTCACCATCTTCGCCGCGGCCAGCGCGCCGGAATCGCTGAAGATCATCCTGGTCGGCGCGCTCGCCGTGCTGCCGATGATCGGGCTCTACACCTTCTTCATCTGGCGCATCTTCGGCGGCAAGGCGCGGGAGCTGAGATACTATTGATGCCCTCAGACGCCGGGCGCGCGCATCCGCGCGCTTGGCTTCGGGATGCTGAGGCATCCCGCCGGCCGCACGTGCGGCCGGATTCGTTGAACGCAGCCCCGGGCTTGAGGGGGCAATTCGATCGGCCCGCGCCCTGTCGGCCCTTCGGGCCGAAGCTCAGCTCCGCTGCACCGCTTCCACGCCGCCCGGCGTGGGCAGGCCGCGGCGGCGGAGGCAGTCATTGTAGAGGCGGCGCTCTTCCTGGTTCTCCTGGTTCTGCAGGAAGCGCACCTGCGTCTGGTTCGTCATGTTGGACTGCCGCGCCACATCGCGCTCCGCCGTGCGCCGCGCCTCATCCCGGCAGACCGGATCCGTCATGATCGGCGGCGCCGCCACGGGCTCGAGGCTGGTGCAGGCCACCAGCAAAGGCAGCGCGGCGAGGGGGAGGATGCGAAGCGCGTTCATCATGCCGAAAGCCAATCCTCGATCAGGCGCCGCGCGATGGAATCCGCGCGCGGCAAGGAGAACCCAAGCTCCTGGTGGCGGCGCAGCTCATCCCGCGTGAACCAGCGCGCATCCTTCAGCTCCTCGGGATCAATCGTGATCTCCTCGCTCAGCCCCTCGGCATGGAAGCCGATCATGATCGAGGCCGGAAAGGGCCAGGGCTGCGAGGAATGATAGCTCACATGGCCGACCTGGATGCCGGCCTCCTCCATCACCTCGCGCCGCACCGCCTCCTCGAAGCTCTCGCCCGGCTCCACGAAGCCGGCCAGCGTCGAATACATGGTCACGTTCGGGAAGCGATGCGAATGGCCGAGCAGACAGGCATCGCCGCGCACCACCAGCATGATCACGGCGGGGTCCGTGCGCGGGAAATGCTGCGCGCCGCAGCCCGTGCATTGCAGGGCATTGCCCGCGCTGCGCGGCTCGGTCGTCGAACCACAGACGCCGCAATAGCGGTGCTTCACGCGCCAATGCATCAGCCCCCGCGCATGGGCCAGCACGCTCGCCTCGCCCTCGGGCAGCAGGCCCGCCACGCCGCGCAGGTCGGAGAAGCTGCCCATCCCCTCCGGCAGCAGCGGGAGCGGGTCATCCGCGTGCGAGCAATCCACGGCGAAGACCGGCCGCTGGTCCCACAGCCCGAGGAAGGCCCAGGGGCCGCCCGCCATGCGCACCGCCTCGGCGCCGCCACGGCTCAGCAGCACGGCTTCCGGCCTGCCCTGTTCCACCCCCAGCATGAGGCTGCGGCTGCGCCAGACCGGCACGAAGAGCGCCGCCTCATCGGCCAGCGCCGCGGCGATGAAGCCCTCATCGTCGCGCTGCCCGGAGCAGCGATCGAGCGGGCTGCCGGTGTACACATTGGCGCGGCTGGCGGGAATCATGAGCATGGCCAGAGCCTAACGCGGATGCGCGCGCCCGGAAATCCCGGGCCGGCTTGACCCATGCCGCCGCCCCGCGCGACGCTCGCGGCCGGAGGCGCCGGTCGCACCCTCGAAGGGATGCACCGCATGACCAAGCTGACCCGCCGCGCCCTGCTCGCGGCCCCCGCCCTGCTGGCCGCCAGCCCCGCGCTGGCCTTCCCCGACCGTTCGCTGCGCATCGTCTCGGGCTTCCCGCCCGGCGGCACGAACGACATCGTGGCCCGCGCGCTGGCCGCGCCGCTCGCCACCGTGCTCGGCCAGCCCGTCGTGGTGGAAAACCGGCCCGGCGCGGGCGGTGGCGTGGGGGCGGCGGCCGTGGCGCGCGCGGCACCCGATGGCCACACGCTCTATCTCGGCATCGTGGACACGCAATCCATCAACCCGCTCACCTATCGCCGCCTCGCCTATGATCCGGAGCGCGACTTCGCGCCGATCAGCCTCGTCACCAACGTGCCCTTCGCCATGATCGCCGGCCCCGCCCGCCCACAGATCACCGACATGGCGAGCCTGATCGCCGCGGCGAAAGCCGCGCCGGGCCAGCTCACCTATGCGAGCTGGGGGGTGGGCAGCACGCCGCATCTCGCCTTCCTCCGCCTCGCCCAGCGCGAGGGGATCGACATGCTGCACGTCCCCTTCGGCGGGCCGCCGGCGGCCGTGCTCTCCATGATGAACGGCCAGGTGGATGTCATGATGCTGGGCGCGGGCAATGCCGAATCCTTCGCGCGCGACGCCCGCATCCGCGTCATCGCCACCGTGGCGCCCGAGCGGCTGGAACTCCTGCCCCAGGTGCCGACGCTGAAGGAGCAGGGCTTCGACATGCCCATGGGCCTCTGGCAGGCGCTCTACGCCCCCGCCCGGACGCCGGAACCCATCCTCGCGCGCCTCACCGCGGCGACGCATGAGGCGATGCGCGCCCCCTCCTTCATCGAGGTGATGCGCACCCAGGGCGCAAAACCGGCGCCGACCAGCCCGTCCGACCTGCTGGCCCTGCAGCGCGCGGAGCGGGAGGCCTATGGCTCGGTCGTGCGCTCGCTCAACCTGGTGCTGGATTGAGGCCCGCGCCCTGCGGGTGAGCGCCCGGGCGCGCCACCGGTTGCGCGGGCGCGCGATTCAGGCTGCGCTGCCGGCCACGACCACGGAAGGAGGCCTGCCATGCGTATGATCCTTGCCGCAGGGCTCGCCCTGCTTGTTCCGGCCGCCGGCGCCCTCGCGCAGGATCCGGCGCCCCCCGCGCAGGGGCTTCTGCAGGGAGCCGAGGCCGGCGACATCGCCTGCTATCTGCGCCTGCGCGACGATCATGGCCGCAGCCGAAACGTGATGGCGGAGTTCGAGATCTGCGAGAAAGCCGGCCCTCTCATCGGCCAGCGGGTGGCCTTGAGCTGGCGGCAGGGCCGCGTGCAGCACCCCGCCTGCCAGGGCAATCCCGATTGCCGGCGCTCGCAGCAGGTGATGCTGGTGACGGCGATGACGCCGGTCAGACGCCCCTGAGGCAATTCACCCTGAGCCGGGCGCCCCTGGATCAGACGGCTCGCAGCTCGCCGCCCCATTCGCGCAGCAATTCGGCCAGGGCCTCATTGGGCGCGGGCGCCACGAGCAGATCGGGCCGCAGCAGCCGCAGCAGATCCTCGCCCCCGTGATCCGCGCCGATGGCCACCAGGTCCACCTCGGGCCGGGCGGCCATCAGGCCCGCCATCTCGCCCTCATCCTGCACGCCCACCAGCAGCCGGTCGCACCAGCGGCGCGCCTGTTCCGTGATGGATTCCGGAATCGGCTGGCCATTGACCTGCAGCAGCCCGATGCGCCAGCCGCGATGCCGCCAGCGCTCGATCACCTCGGCGGCGAGCGGCAGGGAAACCAGCTTGCGCATCGCGGTGCGGCCCGGCGCCAGGCCTTCCAGCAACTCCTCGGCGCGCACGGGCGCGATGCCCGATTTGCGGCTGACGATGCCCAGCGCCAATGCGGCCAGCCGCGCCACGGAAGCGAGCGAAAGCCCGGTGGCGAGGCCCGCCGCCACCACGGCCACCACGGCGTCACCGCCACCCGCCGGGTCATGCACTTCCGACGCCTCGGCGCGGAAATGGCGCACCGTCTCGCTGCCATCGGCCTCGCGCTCGACGAGCGTCAGGCCGTCCGGCGCGCGCGGCACCAGCACGGCACGGAAATCATGGGCGCGCAGCAATTGGCTCGCCGCCAACGCCACCGAGGCCTCGTCCCGCACCGGCATGCCGGTGGCGCCGGCCAGCTCCTCGGGCTCGGGGATGATGAGGTCGGCGCCGGCGAAGCGGCCATGGTCGCCGCCCTTGGGGTCCACCACGACACGGCGATTGGCAGCGCGCGCCGAGGCGATCAGCCGCGCCGGGATGTCTCCCGCCAGCACACCCTTCCGGTAGTCGGAGAGCACCAGCGTCGTCGTCGCGGCGACGGCGTCGGAGGCGATCTTCACCAGGCGGTCGGCCAGGCGCGGATGGATGGGCGCGGCCTGTTCGCGGTCGGTCCGCAGCAGATGCTGCCCGCCTGAGACGAAGCGCGTCTTGGTGGTGGTGGTGCGCCCGCCCTGCACCAGCAGCCAGGGCTCGACGCGGGGCTGCCCACCGATCAGGCCGGTCAGGTCGCTGCCCGCATTGTCGTCGCCCACCACCGAGACGAAGGCGACGGCCGCGCCCAGCGCGGTGAGGTTGCGGACCACATTGCCCGCGCCGCCCGGCAGCACGACCTCGCGCTCGACGGTCAGGACCGGGACCGGCGCCTCGGGGCTGATGCGGCTGACGCTGCCATGGACGTAGCGATCCACCATCGCATCGCCGACGACGAGAACGGCGCCGCGCGCCATGGCGCGCACCGCATCCGCCAGCTGTGCGGGCGTCACGGCGTCTCGTCCGGTCGTGGCGGGGGGCAACCTGGCTGGCATCTCGTCTTTGGGTAGCCCAGCCGGGGCCGCGGCCGCAACTGATTGTGACGGAATCTTTCACATGCCCTGCCTAAACATTGATTAAGGCTTCAGCGGTATCTCCCTGTTTTGGCGCAGGAGGTGCCACCCGCATGACCATCCCAGCCCCCCAGATCCCCGCCTGGCGCAACACCCTGGCAACCTCCCTGGCCGCCCTGCCGGCCGGTGGCCTGGCGATCCTGCAGCCCGCGCAGGGTCCGCGCGCGGCGCGCCGCCTGGCCCGGGCCCTGCTCGAGGAGGCAGCGGTGCTTGGCGGTGGGCAGGTGTTGGGATTGCCGGGAGGAGACCTGCTGCTGACGGCCGCGCCCGGCCCGGCCCAGCGCGCCGCCCGTGCCATCGCGGACCTCACCGGCCTGCCGCCGGACAGTTTTCCCTTGCCGGAAGCGGAGCAGCCGCTCCTCGCCCGGGCCGAGGCCGCCGCCCTCGCCACGCCCACACCCGCCTGGACCCTCGCCGCCCTGGAGGCGCATGTGGCGCGGATGCCGCTGGAGGGGGCGGCGCGCCTCACCCTGTTCGCCAGCGGCACCGGCAGCCATCCGGTGGCCCAGCGGCTCGGCCCCGCTCCCCTCGGCCTGGATGACCCGGAGCTCGAGGCGCTGGCGCGCGAGGCGCTGTGCCGCCGCCTGCTGGCCGCCCTGACCGACCCCGGCATGCGCGGCCAGCTCCCGCCGCTGCGCCCCGGCCTGCGCCTGATCCTCGACCTGCCGCAGGGCGGGCTGCCGGGCGGCGCCTTGCGCGCCGGGCCGCCGGGCGATCCGGACGGACCGCTGGCCCTGCTGCCGCTGGCCGCCCTCGCCACGCCCGCCGCCTTCGCCCAGAGCACGGCGGCGCTGCGCGCGGCGGGGTGGGCGATCGGCCTGCTGGCCAATGACGCCGCCGCCCCGGCCGAGCTCGAACTGCCCGAGATCACCTGGGTGATCCCGGCCGCCGCCGCCCCGCCACGGCACCCGCCCGCGCGGCTCATCGCACTCGGGCGGCCGGTGCCAGCCTGGTGCCGGGCGCCGGGCATCCTGCACGAGGGCGTCGCATGAACGCCCTCACGCTCCCGCCATCCCCCCTCGCCGGACCGGATCCCGCAACCACCCCGCGCGACGCCATGGCCTTGGCCGCCCTGGCCCGGGATTGCGTCAATTCCGGCGTGGAGCGGCGGGTGCTGCATGTCCGCCTCTCCCTCATCCCCAACCGCCTGCGCGAACCGCGGCATGACCGCCTGGTGCGGGAGGCGCTGGAGCCCCTGCTGCGGCCGACGCGCGCGCGCCTCTATGAATTGCCGGGTGGCGATCTCGTCGCTCTGTCGCCCCCGCCCGGTGACCACCTGGAGGAGGCGCGGCGCGGCCTCGCGCGGCTGCTGCCGGAGATCCCGGCGGAAACGCTGCTGCCGGTGATGCGCCTGCCCGCCGAGGCCGCCCGGCTGCTGACCGTGGTCGAGGCGGCGCTGGGCCTGGATGACCCCGGCGAGGAGCCGCCCGCCCCCGCCCCCAGCGGCCTGCCCCCGCCCGGCGCGGCGGAGATGGACGCGGCCACCCGCGCGCTGGCCACCGCCAATCTGGCCGCCTTCCTCCGCCGCCAGACCATCTGGCGCCTCGCCCCCGGCGATGCCAGGCCGCAGCCCCTCTGGACCGAACTGCGGCCCTGCCTGCCGGACCTCGCCGCCGCCCTGCTGCCGGGGCGGGATGTCAGCGCCGCCCCATGGCTGGCCCGGCGCTTCCGCGTCGCCGCCGAGCGCCGCATGCTGGCAGAACTGGCCCGCCCGCAGGAGGCGCGGGCGCTGGGCGATGCCTGCCTGCCGCTCAGCCTGGCCAGCCTGCTGGAGACGGAGTTCCTCCGGCTGGAGGCGCTGCTCGGCCCGGCCGGGCGCGGCAGGGTGCTGCTCGGCGTCCCGGCGGCCGACCAGCTGGCCGATCCGGCCGGCTTCGCGCTGCTGCGCCGCCTGGCCGCCGCCCGCGGCTGGGCCCTCGCGCTGGACGAAGCGGAGCCGGAGCTGCTGCGCCTCTTCCGGCCGGAGGCGCTGCAAGGCCTGCAATTGCGGCTGCGCTTCACCCCATCCCTGCTCGCCGGCGACGGCACCGCCCGCACCCGGCTGGACGCCGCCCTGCCGGCCGGGCGCGAGGGCGTGGTCCTGACCGGCGCGGACAGTCCGGCGGCGATCGCCTGGGGCTGGCAGCGCGGCATCATCCGCTTCATGGGCCGCGTGCTGGACGGACGCTGAGCATGGCCGGTTTGCGACGCCTCAACGCGCGGGGGGCCGGCCCTGTGCCACAGGTCGAGGGCAAGAGGAGACAACCATGCCCCGGACCGAACTGCGCGGGCTCGACCAGCAACCCGAGAGCCACATCATCATCCCACGCAAGGGCCGCAGGTCACTGAAGCTCTGCTGGCGGCCCGGTCAGCCCATGGATGGCTGGACCTGGATGCGCATCCCGCCGGCCGCCCGGCTGGAGATCCCACGCGCCGAATGGCCCGAGAAGGCGCCCGAGCTCGAATTGCTGCCGGGCGACCTGCCGCCGCATGGCTGCACCCTGGTGGACGCCGGCCGCAAGGCGCGCCGCCGCTAGGGCATTCGGGCGCGCATGGCAGGCTTGCGGCGCGAATTTCCCCCATGGACTCGCCGGCCCGGCCGTGGTTTATGCGCGCCACCCTGCCGCCGGCGTTGGCACGCCCGCGGCTATGCCCGCTTGCGCGCCACGATCCCCGTAGCCGCCAGGGCTGAGCAGCCATAGGGAGAGACCATGCCACTCTACGAATGCGTGTTCATCGCGCGCAATGACGTCACCCAGCAGCAGGTCGAGACGATCGCCGACAATATCGGCACGACGCTCGGCGAGCAGGGCGGCGCCGTCGTCAAGCGCGAGTACTGGGGCCTGCGCGGCCTCGCCTACAAGGTGAAGAAGAACCGCAAGGGGCATTACATGCTCCTCGGCATCAACGCCCCCGCCCCCGCCATGCAGGAAGTCGTCCGCCAGCTCGGCCTGAACGAGGACGTGCTGCGCGAGCTGACGATCCGCGTCGAGGAGATCGACCCCGAGACGCCGTCCGCCATCCTCGCCAAGCGCGCCGATGACCGTGACCGCGAGCGCGGCTTCCGTGGGCCCAAGCCCGCTGGCCGCTTCGGCTCGGGCCGCGCCGCCGGTGGCCGCGACGATCGTGAGGAATTCCGGGCTCGTCCGCGCGACGAGATGGACCTCAACCTGAACGACGAGATGTGAGACGATGAGCGACACCGCCGAACCCAACATCGCCAATCGCCGCGCCGCCGTCGGCGCGCGCCGTCCCTTCTATCGCCGCCGCAAGTCCTGCCCCTTCTCGGGCCCGCAGGCGCCGAAGATCGACCACAAGGATGTGCGCCTCCTGTCGCGCTTCCTGAGCGAGCGCGGCAAGATCGTGCCCAGCCGCATCACCGCCGTCAGCGGCAAGAAGCAGCGCGAACTGGCCAACGCCATCAAGCGCGCCCGCTTCCTGGCCCTGCTGCCCTACGTGATCAACGACTGATCACCCGAGCGGGCGAGTGGCACAGAGCGCAAATCCTGGCGGGGCTTTTGGCCAGCCCGGCGCCCTCGCGGCGGGTGCCGCGGGGCTGTGCTCGGCCGTGCTCGCCCTCTGGGCGATGCGCGGCATGCCGCTGGGCGGGCTGCTGCTCTGGGTGACGCCGCTGCCGCTGTTTGCGGCGGGCCTCGCCTTCGGGGCCCGCACGGCCATCCTCGCCATCGCCATCGCGGCCATCGCTGTGCTGTTCGGCAGCTCCATGATCGGGCTCGCCGTCTTCCTCGCCGTCTTCGGCGTGCCGGTGGCGCTGATCACCGGCACCGCCGTCCAGGCGGGGCGGATGGACCTCTCCCTCCCGCTCGCCATCCTCGGCATCTGGCCGGTGGTGGTGCTGGGGCTTCTCGCGGCTTCCGTCTCCGACCTGGAAGGCGAGATGCGGGCCGCGGTGGAGATGGGGGTGCGCCGCATGGGCGTGGCCCTGCCCGAAGGCATGGTGGGGCAGATCGCACAGGTGAAGGCGGCGGCGGCCGGCTTCTGGATGGCGCTGCTCATGGTCGGCAACGGCGCGGCCGCGCAGAACCTCGTCACCCGTCAGGGCCTGGCGCTCCACGCCACCCCGCCGGCCGAGGATCTGCGCCTGCCCGGCTGGTACCTGCCTCTGCCGCTGGTGGGCCTGGCCCTCTGGACGGTGGTCGGCGGCGCGGTCGCGCTCTCGGCCATGCTGATCCTGCTGGTGCCGGTCTTCCTGCTGGGTGTGGCCAGCATCCACCGGCTGCTGCGCGGGCGCCCCGGGCGCCTCGCCTTCCTCATCGGCTTCTACATGCTGATGCTGCTCTTTCTCCAGATTATGGCCCCGCTGATGGTCGGCGTGGGTCTCTATGACCAAATTCGGCGGCGCGCGATGCCGCCCCAAACCTGATCTGAGGCGTGCCATGATTGAACTCATCCTGATGCAGCGTGTGGACAAGCTCGGCCAGATGGGCGAGCTGGTGAAGGTGAAGCCCGGCTACGCGCGCAACTTCCTGCTGCCCGGCGGCAAGGCCGTGCGCGCCACCAAGGCGAACCTCGCCCGCTTCGAGGCCGACCGCGCGCAGCTTGAGGCCCAGAACCTCAAGCGCCGCGAAGAGGCCGAGCGCGTGGCCGAGCGCATGGAGGGCCTGTCCATCATCCTCATCCGCTCCGCGGGTGAGAGCGGCAACCTCTACGGCTCCGTCTCCGCGCGCGACATCGCCGATGGCTGCACCGCCGCCGGCCTCTCCGTGCACCGCTCGCAGGTGCTGGTGGACGCGCCGATCAAGATGCTGGGCCTGACCACGGTGCGCGTCGAGCTGCACCCCGAGGTGATGCTGCCCGTCGTCGTGAACGTCGCCCGCTCGCCGGAAGAGGCGGAGAAGCAGGCCCGCGGCGAGGAGATCGCCCGCGAGGAGGAGATCACCCTCGAGGACGAGCTGGTGGCCGAGCTGGGCGCCGCCACCCGCGAGTAATTCCTTCGCCCCGGCGAGGAGATGGGAAAGGGGGCCGCGAGGCCCCCTTTTTCGTGGGCGGCGCCATTACGTCAGTGCATTTGACATATCGGCCCGCCACCAGCGAGGCTCCACGGCATGGAATACGCCCTCGCCCTGATCGGCTTCGCGCTTGCCACCTCGGGCACGCCGGGCCCCAACACGCTGATGGTGACGGCCAGCGCCGCGCGCTTCGGCATCGCGCGCGTCATGCCACACATGCTGGGCATCACCATCGGCTTTCCGGCCATGATCGTGGCGGTCGCGCTCGGCCTCGGCCTGCCCTTCGCGCAGATCCCCGGCCTGCACCGCGCGATGCAGGCCCTCGGCGCCGCCTGGCTGCTCTGGCTGGCCTGGAAGATCGCGAGCGCGCCGGTCGGAGCGGCGCCCGAGACACCCGCCCGGCCGCCGCTCGGCTTTTTCGGTGCCGCCGCCTTCCAATGGGTGAACCCCAAGGCCTGGATGATCGCCCTCGCGGCGCTGCCCGCCTTCACCGTGCCGGGCCAGCCCATCCTGCCGCAGGCGCTGGTGATCGCGGCGGTGTTCGCGCTGGTCTCCATGCCCTGCCTGCTCTTCTGGGCCTGGATCGGCCGCGCGGCGGGACATTGGCTGGGCCAGGGTGCCAAGCTGCGCGCCTTCAACATCGTGATGGCGGTGCTGCTGGTGCTCAGCCTGCTGCCACTGGCCTTGGACTAGAGCCATTTCACCGCCAGCAAAGACGGTGAAACGGCTCCAGCATATTGTTTTCACGCATTTTCCGAGTCGCCAAGCAAAGCTGCCTGGCTTGAAAATGCTCTAGACAGCGCGGGAACGCCCGCGCCACGCAAACGCCCCCGGCCCGAGCAGTGCGAGCGAAATCAGCGCCATGGTCCAGAAGGCCGGATACTCCCAGCCACCATGGGTCGAACTGTAGATCCAGCCATTGCCGAATTGCTGGCGCACGATCCCTGCCATCAGCCCGGCCAGCACCAGCGCCACCCAGCGTGTCTGCCAACCCAGGATGAGCAGGATGCCGCCCAGCGCCTCCAGCCCGGTCACGAACCAAGCGAACCAGGCCGGATAGCCCTGGCTGACGAACCAGGGCACCACATGCACCATCCCCGCCGTCCAGATCTTCCAGACAAACGCATGCGCCAGGAACAGCACGCCCATGGTCACGCGCAGCAGCAAGGCCGCATAGGGAGCCGTGGCGGGCATCAGCGGACCTCCGCCGTCGTGGGAGGCGCCGCTGCCGCGGCAACGCGCTGACGGCCGAGCCAGGCCCAGCCCTCCGGCGGCAGCATGGCGAGCACGGCGAAGCGGCCCTCACCCTCCGGCCGCAGCACCACGGCGGCCCCCTGGGGCTGCGGCGCCGGGCCGCCCGCGCCCATCATGTGGTAGGAATGGCCGATCAGGACCCAGTTTCCCGCGAAACCCGGCTCCGGCAGCAATTGCCGCAGCGCGGCGCCCATCGCGCGATGCGCCGCCGCATCCACGTGGCGCGGCAGGGAAAGGCCCATCTCAGGCTCGGCCCGGCCGAAAGCCAGCGCTGCGGTCTCCAGGGTCCGGCAATAGGGGCTCGCCAGCACGCGACTGACCGGAATGCCCAGCTCCCTGAAGGCGGCGCCGATCGCCACCGCCTGGGCGCGGCCCGTCGCGTCCAGGTTGCGCTGGGTCGCGCAATCGCCCAGCACGGCATTCATCTGGTCCGGCGCGGAACTGCCCGTCTCGGCGTGGCGGAGGAAGATGACGAGCCCCCCCTCGCGCAGGGCGGCGAGCAGGCCGGGTTCGGCCCGGACGGCCGGGGCGCCAAGACCCAGGAGGAGCAGGGCGAGGAGGATCAGGCGAGGCGTCATGCCATGCCACATGGGGGAAAGATTGCCGCTCCGCAATCCTTTCCCGGAATGATTCAGGTGAAGCTGGCCGCCACGGCGCGCACCGCCTTCTCGCGCCGCTCCAGGACCGCCGCCATGGCCGCGCGCGTCGAGGCGACCAGCGCCGCCGGCGCTGTCTCCGGCGTCCCGGCATCGAAGGGCGGGCGCGGGTCGTATTGCATGTAGAGCTGGATGCCCTGCGCCACCTCGGGGCCGCAGAGCTTGGCAGCCAGGTGCAAGGCGCCGTCGAAGCCCGAGGTCACGCCCGCCGCGGTGACGAACTTGCCGTCCTCCACCACGCGCTCATTGACCGCGGTCGCGCCGAAGATGGGCAGCATGTGGTGGCTCGCCCAATGCGTGGTCGCCCGCTTGCCGCGCAAGAGGCCGGTCGCGCCCAGCAGCAGCGCGCCGGTGCAGACGGTGAAGACCGCCTTGGCGCCCATCGCCTGGCGTCGCACCCATTCGAGGATCACGGGGTCCGCCATCGCCGCATCCACGCCGAAGCCGCCCGGCAGGTGCAGCACGTCGAGCGGCGGGGCCTCCTCCAGCGTCGCATCGGGCAGGATGCGAAGGCCCTTCATGTCGCGCGCCGGCGCCATGCTCTTCGCATAGATCTTCCACGTGGAATCCGGCAGGCGCGACAGCACCTCATGCGGGCCGGTGAGGTCCACCTGGTCCAGATCGTCGAAGATCAGGCTGCCGATGTTGAGATGGGCCATGCGCGTCGCTCCCTGGAAAGGGCGCAAGTGTGACGTCAGGGCAAGGCCACGTCCATGGGGGAGCGCGCGAGGGCGGCCACCAGCGCGTCGAACACCACGCGCATGCGCCGGCTCGACTGCAATTCGCGATGCGCGGCGAGATACATGGGGAAGCGGATCGCGGGTGCCCGCGGCAGCACGCGGCGCACCAGCGGCTCCGCATCGCCCACCGCCTCGGTCATCAACCCGATGCCGGCGCCCTGCTTCACATATTCCCACTGCACCAGGTGGTTCTCGCAGGTGATGGGGAAATGCGCGGGCGTCAGCGCATAGCCGCGCGCCTGGAGCGCCGCCGCCATCATCTCGGGCGAGGGAAAGCCGATGAAGACGCCACGCGCCATTCCCGCCGCATCGCGCGGCTCGCCGATCGAGCGCAGATAGGCCGGCGTCGCGTAGAAATGCCCCGCATCATCGCGCAGCTTGCGCACGACCAGATCCGGCTGCGTGGAGGCATAGTTGCGGATGGCGATATCCGCCTCGCGCCGCAGCAGGTCGGTGGGCTTGTTCTGGGCGACGATCTCCACCTCGATCCCCGGATGCTGCGCCCGCAGCCGGATGATGACGGGCGGCAGGAGATGCGCCGCATAGACATCCGTGGTGGTGATGCGGATGCGCCCGGCGATGCTCTCCGCCTGCCCGGCGGCGGCCAATGAGAAGCGCCCCGCGGCCTCCCCCATGGCACGCAGATGGGTCAGCAGCGCCTCGCCCCCTGGCGTCAGGCGCAACCCGCGCCCCACCCGCTCGAAGAGAACGGCACCGAGTTCTCGCTCCAGCGCCGCCACCTGGCGCCCCAAGGTGGGCTGCGTGATGCCGAGTGTGCGCGCCGCGGCGGAGAGCGAGCCATCCTCCGCCGTCGCCAGGAAGGCCCTTGCGTGGTTCCAATCGAAGCGGGCGCTGCGCCAATCCATACGAATACGCATAAACCAAATACAGATTCCCGCAATTTTCGCATGCAGGGGCGCTGGCTAGAGCTTGCCGCATGCAAGCCGTCCTCTGGCGCCGCTATGGCGCCCCCGAAAGCCTCACCCTCGGCGAGGCGCCGATCCCCGAGCCCGGCCCCGGCGAGATCCGGATCCGCGTCCATGCCACCACCGTCACCTCCGGCGATGCGCGTCTGCGCGGCTGCCAGGGCGCGGGAATCTTCTGGCTGCCGCTGCGCCTGGCCTACGGCCTCACACGCCCGCGGCACCCCATCCCGGGGATGGAATTCGCGGGCGTCGTGGAGGCGCTGGGCGCCGAGGTCACCGGCTTCACGATCGGCGACCGCGTCTTCGGCCTCGCCCCGCGCGGCGCCCATGCGGAATGCCTCGTCATGGCCGAGACCGGCTGCATCGCGCGCCAGCCCGCCGGCCTCAGCCACGCCGAGGCCGCGGCCCTGCCCTTCGGCGGCCTGACCGCGCTGGTCTTCCTGCGGGACGTGGCGCAAATCCGCACCGGCGAGCATATCCTGATCCATGGCGCAGGCGGCGCGGTGGGTGTGCATCTCGTGCAACTCGCGCGGCATTTCGGCCTCACGGTCACCGCCGTGGCCTCCGCGCGTCACGGGCTGCTGCTGCGCAGCCTCGGCGCGGATGTGGTGCTGGACCGCGCGGCGGAGGATTTCACGGCCGGCGCCGCACGGTACGACATCGTGCTGGATGCGGTGGGCGGCACAGGCGCCCAGGCCGTAAGCCGCGTGCTCACCCCGCGGGGCCGCCATGTCTTCGTGAATTTCGGCACGCGCGACATGGGGTTGATGCTGGCATCCCGCCTCCGCCCTGGCCCGCGCGTGCTCTGCGGCTACGCGCCCGGCCGCCAGGCTGACCTTCTCACGCTGCGCGACCTGGTCGAACAGGGCGCGATCCGCCCGGTGATCGGCCACCGCATGCCGCTCACCGGGATCATCGCCGCGCACGCCCTCGTGGATTCCGGACGCAAGCAGGGAGCCCTGGTCATCGAAATCCTCTCAGGAGGATGATGGCCCGCTTCGGCGACGCCGCCTCAGCGGATCATGCTCTACTCCGGCCGGATGCCGGCATTGCGCATCACGGCGGCGTAGCGCGCCATATCGCTGCGCACGAAGCCCATGATCTGCTCGGGCGTGTTCAGGTCCGGCATCGGCATCACCGCCTGCTCGGCCAGGCGCTGCGCCGCCTGGCGCTGGGCCTGGGCAAAGGCCGCGTTCAGCGCCGCCACGACGGGCGCCGGCGTGCGTGCCGGCGCCATGGCGATGATCCAGGCATCCACCGCGAATTCCGGCATGCCGAGTTCGCTGGCCGAAGGCACATCCGGCAGCGTCGGCGCGCGCTCGGCCCCCGCGACCACCAGCGCCCGCACATTGCCACCGCGGATATGCCCCAGCGCGGAGGCGATCGGGTCCACCGTGAACAGCGCCTCGCCCGTGATGACGCCCTGCATGGCCGGCCCGCCGCCGCGATAATGCACCGGCGCGATGTCGAGCTGATTGACCGCGCGGAACATCTCGCCGCCCAGATGCACCGCGGTGCCGATGCCGGCCGAGGCGAAGTGATACCGCCCCGGATTAGCGCGGATCAGCGCCAGCAGCTCCGCCAGGTTCTGCGCCGGCAGGCGCGGATTGACGCAGAGCACCTGCGGCACCCGCCCGCACATGCTCACGCCGGCGAAATCCGCCACCGGATCAAAGGGCATGCGCGCCACCAGCGCGGGCGCGATGGCGTGGCCATTGCTGTGCACGATGATGGTGTGCCCGTCCGGTGTGGATTTCGCCACGAAATCCGTGCCCACCAGCCCCGCGGCACCCCCGGGCCGGTTCTCCACCACCAGCGGCTGGCCGATGATCTGCGAAACGGGCTCCGACATGATCCGCGCCACCACATCCGTGGTCCCGCCCGGCGCATAGGGCACGACGACGCGGATCGGCCGGTCCGGCCGCCATCCGGCCTGCGCGCGCGCGATTCCGGGCGTGGCGAGAAGCGTGGCGGCGGTCAGCAGCTGGCGGCGTTGCATGGTCGTCTCCCGTGTCGGCGCCGGTTCGCCCGGCTTCGGCCGCAAGCTTGGCCCGACGCGCGGCATGGGGGAAGCCTCCCGTTATGGCGCGGTTGCTGTTAAACTCTCCCCGGCCCGAAGCATTCCCCTCGGGCGACAGGCATGATGGCGCGCATGAACAGCACCTCCCCGCAATTCAAGGAAAACGCCCGAAAGGCCATGGCCGATGCCGGGCTGCAAAAGGCGCTCGGCACCGCCAAGGGCGCCTTCCTGCAACGCCGCGCCGCCGCCGTCGCCGGCCTGCCGGAATTCGAGCAGCTCCGGAACACCGCGCGGGACATCAAGAACCACACCCTCGCCAACCTCGATTTCTACCTGGAAAAATTCGCGGAGAACGTGGAGCGCGCCGGCGGCCATGTGCATTGGTGCAGCACGGCCGAGGAGGCCCGCGCCGCCGTGCTCGAGATCTGCCGCAAGGCCAATGCCAAGACGGTGACGAAGGGCAAGTCCATCATCTCCGAGGAGATGGGGATCAACCACCATCTGGAAGCGCACGGCATCACGCCGGTCGAGACCGATCTCGGCGAATACATCATCCAGCTGCGCGGCGAGATCCCGTCCCACATCATCGCGCCGGCCTTCCACCTGAACCGCGAGGATTGGGAGGCCGATTTCCGCCGCGCCCATACCGACCTCGACCCCGACCGCGTCTTCCACGAGCGCCGCGACATCCTGACCGAGGCGCGCACCCGCCTGCGCCAGAAATTCCTCGCCGCCGATGTCGGCATCACCGGCGCGAATTTCCTGATCGCGGAGACGGGCAGCAGCGTCATCGTCACCAATGAGGGCAATGGCGACCTCACGCAGACGCTGCCCCGCGTGCATATCGCGCTCGCCAGCATCGAGAAGGTGGTGCCCACGCTGGAGGACGCGACGAGCCTGCTGCGCGTCCTCGCCCGCTCCGCCACCGGGCAGGATTTCTCGGTCTATACCACCTTCTCCACCGGCGGTCGCCGCAAGGGCGATCTCGACGGGCCGGAGGAATACCATGTGGTGCTGCTGGACAATGGCCGCTCCAACATGATGGGCACCGAGTTCCAGGAGATGCTGCGCTGCATCCGCTGCGCCGCCTGCATGAACCATTGCCCGGTCTATGGCACCACGGGCGGCCATGCCTATGGCTGGGTCTATCCCGGCCCCATGGGCTCCGTGCTCACGCCCAGCCTGATCGGCGTGAAGGAAGCGGGCCACCTGCCCAATGCCAGCACCTTCTGCGGCCGCTGCGAGAGCGTCTGCCCGGTGAAGATCCCGCTGCCCAAGCTCATGCGCCATTGGCGCGAGCGCGAATTCGAACGGCATTTGCAGCCTGGCGGCGTCCGCACCGGGCTCGGCATCTGGGCCTGGTTCGCCAAGCGCCCGGGGATGTATCGCCTGGCCTCGCGCCTCGGCATCGGCGCGCTGGGGTGGCTCGGCCGCAAAAAGGGTGCGTTCAAGTCATTGCCGCTCGCGCAAGGCTGGACCGAGGGGCGGGACCTGCCCGTGCCGCAGGGCCGCACCTTCATGGATGAATACGCGAAGCGCCAACGCAATCATTCAGATTCGCGCGTCCCGCGCGGGGGAGCCGGCCGATGAGCAAGGAGGCCATCCTCGGCGCCATCCGGCGCGGCCTGAAGCGCGGCCCGCTGCCGGCCGACCAGCGCGCCATGCTGGAAGGGCGCCTCGCCACCCATCCGCGCCATCTCATCCCCGCGCGTTCGCGCGTTGGGCGGCCCGAGCAGATCGCGCTCTTCATCCGCAATGTCGAGAAGGAATTCGGCACCGTCGCCCGTGTGCCGAACTTCGCCGCCATCCCCCAGGCGGTGGCCGACTACCTCGCCGCGCAGAACCTCCCCGCCCGCTTCGCCATGGCGCCGCATCCCGAGCTCAAGCGCATCAAATGGGCCGACCACCCGATGCTGGAGGTCGAGACGCGGAAGGGCGAACCCACGGATCTCGTCAGCCTCCAGCACGGCTATGCCGGCGTGGCCGAGACCGGGACGCTCATGCTCCCCTCCGACCCGCATCGCCCCACCACGCTGAACCTGCTGCCCGACACCGAGATGGTGGTGCTGCGCGCGAGCCGCGTCGTCGGCGCCTATGAAGAGGCCTGGGACCTGCTGCGCGCCGAACGGACGGACAAGCAGACCGGCGGCTTCATGCCGCGCAACATCATGTGGGTCACCGGCCCCTCGCGCAGCGCCGATATCGAGCAGACGCTGGAACTCGGCGCGCATGGGCCGCGCGCGCTGCACATCATCCTGGTGGACGACGACCCCGCGGCAAAAGCGTGAAGCGCAAGCGCGGCCTCTCGGCCGAGGACAAGGCCGTCTGGGCCGCCGTCGCCCGCACCATCCGCCCGCTGCCGGGGCGCGCGATGCCGGAAGCGCCGCCCGCCATCACCATCACGCCGCCGCCCCGCGCCGCCGAGCCGCCGCCGCCCATCCCCAAGCCGCGCCTGCCGCCGCCCGAGATCAGCGTCGGCGCGCAGCCTTCGGGCCTGGACGCCAAGCGTTGGCGCGACCTGCGCCGCGGCACCATGCGCCCCGAGCGCAAGCTCGACCTGCACGGCATGACGGCCGCCCGCGCCCACCAGGCGGTCGAGAGCTTCCTGCAGATGTGCCACGCGGATGGCACGCGCGTGGTCTGCATCGTCACCGGCAAGGGCAGCAGCGCCGAGGGCGGCGTGCTGCGCCGCGAGCTCCCGCATTGGCTGAACGCGCCGCATCTGCGCCCGCTGATCCTCGGCGCCGCGCATCCGCACAAGGCGAATGCGGGCGCGGTGCACCTGCTGCTGCGGAGGGTGAAGTGAGCCCGGAAGACGGAACGCCCTCCCCCACGAATCCGGCCGCAACGCGGCCGGCGCGCCCAGACCGCCCCGCCCGCCGAAGCACCAGCCACGGCGCGAAGCCAAGCGGCCGGAGGCCGCGCCCGGCGCCTGAGGGCACCAAGGCATGACCCCGGGAAACGCAGAACCGCCCCCCACGAATCCGGCCGCAACGCGGCCGGCGCGCCCAGACCGCCCCGCCCGCCGAAGCACCAGCCGCGGCGCGAAGCCAAGCGGCCGGAGGCCGCGCCCGGCGCCTGAGGGCACCAAGGCATGACCCCGGGAAACGCAGAACCGCCCCCCACGCATCCGGCCGCAACGCGGCCGGCGCGCCCAGACCGCCCCGCCCGCCGAAGCACCAGCCGCGGCGCGAAGCCAAGCGGCCGGAGGCCGCGCCCGGCGCCTGAGGGCACCAAGGCATGACCCCCTTCGGCAAACGCCTCCGCGAACTCCGCGACCAGCACGGCATCTCGCTGACCGAGCTGGCGACGGCGCTGCATGTCTCGCCCGCCTATCTCTCGGCGCTGGAGCACGGCAAGCGCGGCCGCCCCTCAGCCGGCCTCATCCACCAGGTGAATGAGCATTTCGGCCTGATCTGGGACGATGCCGAGGAACTGGTGCGTCTCGCGCGCCTCTCCCATCCGCGCGTGGTGGTGGACACGGCCGGGCTTTCGCCCTTGGCCACGGAACTGGCCAATCGCCTCGCCCGGACCATCCGGGACCTGCCGGAGGCGCGGGTCGCCGCCATCCTTGCCCTTCTGGAAAGCCCCCCAGATTAAGGGGTGCTCCCTTGCCCTCCCCCCACGGCGTGGCTAGGGTCGCCCGTCATTCGGCAGTGCAGCAAAGCCAGTCAGGAAAGAAGGCGCAACCGGCCATGAAGCTCCTCGTCCCGGTCAAGCGGGTGGTTGATTACAACGTCAAGGTCCGCGTGAAGGCGGACAACACCGGCGTTGAGACGGCCAACGTGAAGATGTCCATGAACCCCTTCGACGAGATCGCCGTCGAGGAAGCGGTCCGCCTCAAGGAAAAGGGCATCGCCACCGAGATCATCGCGGTCTCCGCCGGCCCCGCCGCGGCGGCCGAGCAGATCCGCACCGCGCTGGCCATGGGCGCTGATCGCGGCATCCTGGTCGAGCATGATGGCACGCTCGAGCCCATCGCCGTCGCCAAGATCCTGAAGGCGATCATCGCCAAGGAATCGCCGGACCTCGTCATCCTCGGCAAGCAGGCCATCGATGACGACATGAACGCCACCGGCCAGATGCTGGCGGCGCTGATGGGCTGGCCCCAGGGCACCTTCGCCAGCAAGGTCGAGATCGAGGGCGCCTCGATCCTGGTCACGCGCGAGGTGGATGGCGGCCTCGAGACGGTGAAGCTGACGCTCCCCGCCATCGTGACGGCCGACCTCCGCCTGAACGAGCCGCGCTACGCCTCGCTGCCCAACATCATGAAGGCGCGCAAGAAGACCATTGATACCGTGAAGCCCGCCGATCTCGGCGTGGACCCGACGCCGCGCCTGACGGTGCTGCGCGTGGAGGAGCCGGGCAAGCGCCAGGCCGGCGCCAAGGTGGGCTCGATCCAGGAGCTGGTGCAGAAGCTCCGCAACGAAGCGAAGGTGATCTGAGATGGCTGTCCTCCTTCTCGCCGACCACGACGGCAAGGCCGTCTCGCAGCCCACGCGCAGCGCCGTCGCCGCCTGCGCCAAGCTGGGCGAAGTCCATGTGCTGGTGCTGGGCGAGGGTGCCGCCGGCGCGGCGCCCGCCGCCGCCGCCATGCCGGGTGTGGCCAAGGTCCTCCTCTGCGAGGACGCGTCGCTGGCCAACCGCCTGGCCGAGCCGCTGGCCGCGCTGCTGGTGCATCTGGCGCCTGGCTATGACCACCTGGTCGCGCCCGCTTCCGCCGCCGGCAAGAACGTGATGCCGCGCGTCGCCGCCCTGCTCGACGTGCAGCCGATCAGCGATGTCTCGGGCGTGGTGGATGCCGATACCTTCGTGCGCCCCATCTATGCCGGCAACGCGCTGGCGACGGTGAAGAGCAGCGATGCGAAGAAGGTCATGACCATCCGCGCCGCGAGCTTCGACCCGGTGCCCGCCACGGGCGGCAGCGCCGCGGTGGAAGCCGTCGCCGCCGCCGCCGATCCCGGCACGTCGAGCTTCATCGGCGCCGAGGTGAGCAAGAGCGAGCGCCCCGAACTCACCGCCGCCAAGGTCGTCGTCTCCGGCGGCCGCGCCATGGGCAGCTCGGAGAACTTCCACCTCATCGAGAAGGTGGCGGATCTCCTGGGTGCGGCCGTCGGCGCCTCGCGCGCCGCGGTGGATGCGGGCTATGCGCCGAACGACCACCAGGTCGGCCAGACCGGCAAGATCGTGGCGCCGGATCTCTACATCGCCGTCGGCATCTCGGGCGCGATCCAGCATCTCGCCGGCATGAAGGACAGCAAGATCATCGTCGCCATCAACAAGGACGAGGAGGCGCCGATCTTCCAGGTGGCCGATTACGGCTTCGTGGGTGACCTGTTCAAGGCGCTGCCCGAACTCGAAGCCGAACTCGGCAAGCCCGCCTGATGTCGGTCCGCATCGCCAGCAGCGCCGACATGCCGGACGCCCTGCTCGACATCCCCGAGATCGCCTCGGTCGGCATCATCGGCGCGGGACAGATGGGCAATGGCATCGCCCATGTCTGCTCGCTGGCGGGCATCCCCGTGGCGATGGTGGACATCAGCCCCGCTGCGCTCGACAAGGCGCTCGGCACCATCGCGCGCAACATGGAGCGCCAGATCGCTCGCCAGCTGATCACGCCCGAGCAGCGCGATGCGGCCCTGGCGCTGATCACCACCAGCACCGACTATGCGAGCTTCAGCGGCACGGATTTCGTGATCGAGGCGGCGACCGAGAAGGAAGCCATCAAGCGCGAGGTGTTCAAGGCGCTGGTGCCGCATCTGAAGCCCTCGGCCATGGTGGCGTCCAACACCAGCAGCATCTCGATCACGCGTCTCGGCGCCGGCACGGACCGGCCCGAGAAGTTCATCGGCATGCACTTCATGAATCCCGTGCCGATCATGAAGCTGGTCGAGATCATCCGCGGCATCGCGACGGATGAGCCCACCTTCCGCGCGGTGGACGCGCTGGCCAAGCGCCTGGGCAAGCAGACCGCGACGAGCGAGGACTTCCCCGCCTTCATCGTGAACCGCATCCTGGTGCCGATGATCAACGAGGCGGTCTATGCGCTCTATGAGGGCGTGGGCGACATCCGCTCGATCGACACCGCCATGCGGCTCGGCGCGAACCACCCGATGGGCCCGCTGGAGCTGGCCGACTTCATCGGCCTCGACACCTGCCTCTCCATCATGCAGGTGCTTTATGACGGGCTGTCTGACAGCAAGTACCGCCCCTGCCCGCTGCTGGTGAAATACGTGGAAGCCGGCTGGTATGGCCGCAAGACGGGCCGCGGTTTCTACGACTACAGCCAGGACCCGCCGGTTCCCACGCGCTAACCGGCGCGCTTCACGCGGCCCAGCATGGCCGCATAGGCCGTGAGGAAGCGCCCCGGCGCCTCCTCCGGCGCGTTCCAGGGCAGCGAGATGCGAATGCCGCTCCCCGCCTCCGCCCCGAAGCCCATGGCCCGCAACACGGGCGAGGCGGTGACCTTCCCCGAGGAACAGGCCGCCCCCGCCGAAACCCGCACGCCCGCGAGATCGAGCGCGATCACCTGCGTCTCCGCGGCCACGCCGGGCAGCACGGCGAGCGTGGTGTTGGGCAGCCGCGCCGCCCCCGCGCCCGCGATCACGATGCGCGGATCGAGCGCCCGCAGCCCCGCCTCGATGGCATCCCGCAGGGCCACGATGCGCGGCGCTTCGTAGCCTTCCTCCAGCGCGGCGCCCAAGGCGGCGATGGCCGGCAGCGGTTCGGTCCCGCCGCGCCGTCCGCGCTCCTGCCCGCCGCCCGCGATCAGCGCAGGCAGATGCAGCCCCGGCGCCAGGATCAGCGCGCCCGCGCCTGGCACGCCGCCCAGCTTGTGGCCCGAGAGCGCGACACTCGCCGCCCCCCAGGATGCCAGGTCGAGCGCCATCCGCCCCGCCGCCTGCACCGCATCCACATGCAGCAGCGCACCATGGGCGCGGCACAGGGCCGCGATCTCCGCCAGCGGGTGCAGCACGCCCGTCTCGTTGTTCGCCGCCATCACGCAGACCAGCGCCGGCCCGCCCGAAGCGAGCCCCGCTTCCAGCGCCGCCAGGTCCAGCGTTCCATCCGCCAGCACGGGCAGGATCGCGGCGCCCGGCGCGGCCGCCAGCACCGCCGGGTGCTCGGTGGCGCCCGCCAGGATGCGCCGCCCGGCGCCGAGGCCGTGAATCGCCAGCGCATTCGCCTCGGTCCCGCCCGAGGTGAAGACGACATCGCCCGGCGCCACGGCGAACCGCGCAGCCACCGCTCGGCGCGCCGCCTCGATCACGCGCCGCGCCGCGCGCCCGCCGCCATGCACGGAGGACGGATTGCCGCCGCCCTCCAGCGCCACCAGCAGCGCGGCGCGCGCGGCCGGGCGCAGGGGCTCGGTGGCATTGGCATCGAGGTCGAGGGGCAGGGTCATCGCCCTGCCCTTTCCCGCCGGATCAGACGCGCGTCAATTCCGCGGCCACCGGCTGGGGCGCGACGGCGCGGCCCAGCACGCGGCCCTGCACCACATCCTGGAGCGTGAGGCCGTCGAGGAAGAGGCGGATCTGCTCGCCCAGCTCGGCCCAAAGGTCATGCGTGATGCAGCGCTGCCCCGCGATGCAGCCCGGCGCCCCATCCTCGCAGCGCGTGGCGCGGATCGGCTCATCCACCGCATCCACGATGTCGGAAATGCTGATCTGCTCGGCGGGGCGGGCCAGGCGATACCCGCCACCGGGCCCCCGCGCCGAAGCGACGAGCCCCGCGCGGCGAAGCGGGCCGAAAAGCTGTTCCAGATAGGCCAGGGAGAGCATCTGCGCCGCGGCGATCTCCGCCAGGCTCACCGGCGGCGTGGACTTGGCATTGGCCGCCTTCACGACACGGTCCTGCCGGGCCGCCAATTCCACCATCGCCATCACGGCGTATCGGCCGCGCGTTGACAGGCGCATGGCCTGCACTCCTTCCTCAAACCGCTTCGGGCGCCGGCCACGAACGGAATCGCGGAGGGGCGCCTGAGGCGGAGCGCCGCTTTGCGGTCGCGATTTTCACGGGATCACCCGATGCCGCGGTGCAGTCTGCATCAAAAAAGCCTGTCGCGGGAAAGATTCCGCATCCGAATTGGCATGCCATGCGCTGAGACGGACCCAGCCATGCAAGTTGCCGTGTGAATCCATTATGAAACGCAATCACGAATGCGTATGATGCGCGCGTCGCGCCGGATTGAGCCGGAACGACTCTTGAAGCGATTGTTTTTCCGACCGAAATCCAACAATTCGGGCGGGGCCGTGCAGAGATCGGTGCGCCGGACAAACGAATGGCGGCCGGGAGCGTGCAGGCGGTGGCGACGCGCGTCAAGCGTGCATGCCGCGGCAAGACTTCGCGTCAGGATCGCCCAAGCGGGCCTGCTGCTGCCCGTCTGCCTTTCCCGTCGGGGCCAGGCAGACGGGCAGCGGCCAGGTCAGATGCGGGGCATTGGCCGCAGATTTGGCCGTGCGAAGGGGCTCCCCCGGCCCCATCGCGCCGCCCAACCGAAGAAACGGACACAAGGACACGATGCCTGAAGTCATGTTCGCCGGGCCCGATGGCCGCCTCGAAGGCCGCTATCACCACGCCAAGCGCCCCAACGCCCCCGTCGCGCTTTTGTTGCATCCCCACCCGCTGCATGGCGGGACGATGAACAACCGCGTGGTCCACAGCCTCTACGGCAAGTTCCAGGCGATGGGCTTCTCCGTCCTGCGCTTCAACTTCCGTGGCGTCGGCAAGAGCCAGGGCCGCTATGATGGCGGCATCGGTGAGATCAGCGACGCCGCGGCGGCGCTCGATTTCCTGCAGACGGTGAACCCCAATGCTTCCATGCTCTGGGCCGCCGGCTATTCCTTCGGCTCCTATGTCGGCATGCAGCTGCTGATGCGCCGCCCGGAGATGGGCGGCTTCATCTCCATCAGCGCGCCGGCCAGCCACTACGACTTCGGCTTCCTCGCCCCCTGCCCCTGCTCGGGCATGATCCTGCATGGCGAGGAGGATGAGCTGGTTCCGGTGAACAGCGTGCAGAAGCTGGTCGACAAGCTGAACACCCAGAAGGGTGTCGCCATCGACTACCGCACCATCCCCGGCGCCGGCCATGTCTTCACGCCGGAGCAGGTCGAGACCATCAGCGGCATGGCCGAGGACCACGTCCTCTCCGTGCTGAACCGCAGCCGGATGGCGCTGGCCGCCGACTGAACCTGACAGGCACTCACTTCCAGCCGGCCCTGCCATCGCAGCGGCCGGCTTTTTCTTGACCGGACCCCGCCGATGACGACCCGCCGCGCCCTCCTCGCCACGCCAGCGCTGTTCGCGACACCCGCGCGCGCGCAAGAGTGGCGGCCCGACCGCCCGCTCACGATGATCGTGGCCTTCGCCGCCGGCGGCGGCACCGACCTCGCGGCCCGCACCATCGCCCGATTCATGGAGCGTGACCTCGGCCAATCCGTCGTCGTGATGAACCGCCCCGGCGCGGGCGGCGAGATCGGCTTCACGGAACTGGCCCGCGCCCGGCCCGATGGGCTGACCATCGGCTTCATCAACACGCCGCATATCGTGACCCTGCCGATCGAGCGCCGCACGCGCTTCCGGCTCGAGGATTTCACGCTCATCGGCAACATCGTGGATGATCCGGGCGGCATCTGGGTCCGCGCCGATTCGCCGATCAACGACTTCGCCGCCCTGCTGGCCGCCGCCCGCGCCCAGCCCGAGACCATCGGCTATGGCACGACCGGCGTGGGTTCGGACGATCACCTCGCCATGCTGGCGCTGGAGCGGAAATCCGGCGCGCGCTTCCTGCATGTGCCCTTCGGCGGCTCGGCCCAGGTGAAGCAGAACCTCATGTCCCGCGCGATCCCCGTGGCGGTGATGAATGTGGCGGAAGGCATCGCCGAGATGCGCCAGGGCGTGCTGAAGCCGCTGGCCCAGATGGGCGCCACCCGCTGGGCGCCGCTGGCCGAGGTGCCGACGCTGCGCGAACTCGGCTTCGACGTGGTGGAGGGCTCCATGCGCGGCATGGCCGCCCCCGCCGGCCTGCCGCCCGAGGTGCAGGCGCGCTTGGCGCTCTCCGTCCAGCGCACCGTGGCCGACAGCGATTTCCAGGCCGCCGCGGCGCAGCAGAACCTGCCGCTGCGCTTCCTGGCACCGCCCGAATACCTGGCAGAACTCACGGCCCTGCGGCGCAACTACCAGGCGCTGTGGGACCAGCATCCCTGGCGGGAGTGAGGCCCCCGCCCGGGAGGCAGCGCCCGCCCTCAGGCGACGCTTGGCGCGGATTCACCCCGGGGTAACCCCCCTGCCGTTAGGCTCCGGCGAACTGGATTCGACCGGAGCTCCCCATGTTTCGCCGCACGCTGGAAGGCCTCTCCATCCGCACCCTGCTGGGTGCCGTGATGGGCCTTCTTGCGCTCCTGACCCTCGGCTTCGCCACGGAGCTCAGCCTGCGCGCCTGGAACCGCCACACCGAGGCGGGCCGCATCGTGCAGATGGCCGAGGCCGGGCGGGAGCTGTTCCGCGCCGCGGCCGCCCTGCGGCTCGAGCGTGGCGAGACCCTGACCGCGCTGGCCGGCCCCGCCCCCGATCCGGAGGGCACGCGCATCCGCCCGCGCCGCGCTGAGGCGGAGGCCGCGACCACCAGCGCCATCGCCGCGCTGCGCGCCTCGGGCCTCACGGCGGAGGCAGAGCGCCTGGAGCGCGGGCGCAGCGCAGTCCAGGAGCTGCGCCAGGCCGTGGATGCCGGGCTTCGCCTGCCGCGTGACCAGCGCGCGCAGGATCTCTCGCGCCGCTGGGGCGAGGGCAGCCTGGGCCAAGTCAATGCGCTGCTCGCCATCACCGCGGCGGTCGAGGACATCGCGCTCGGCAAGGATCCCGTGGTGGATCAGCTGATCGCCATGCGGCGCGCCGGCTGGATGGTGCGCAGCGCCGTGGGCGATGTGGCGCTCGCCATGTCATCGGCCATCAGCGCCGGCCGTGGCTGGACGCCGGAGGAGGCGCGGGCCGCGCTGCGCGCCCAGGGCCAGGTGGATGCCGGCTGGGCGCAACTGCAGCAGGCGGCCGCCTTCCTGCCCGCCCCCCTGCGCGAGGCGATGACGACCGCGACGCCGATGATCACCGGCCCGCTGGCGGCCCAGCGCGACGCCCTGACGCCGGCCCTGCTGCGCGGCCAGCGCGCCGAGGTGGAGCAGGCCGCCTTCCGCGATCCGCAGGTCGCAGGGTTGGCGAGCGTGAACACCCTGCCCAACGCCGCCTTCGAGGCGATGGTCGAACATGCGCGCGCCAGCAACGTCCGCGCCGCCTGGGGCCTTTCCGGCGGCATCGCCCTTCTGGTGCTGGCGCTGCTGCTCGCCGCCGGCGGCCTCGTCGCCACGCAGCGCCTGGTGCTCCGCCCGCTCGCCCGCGCCACCGGCGCGATGGAGCGCCTCGCCGCGCGCGATCTCACGGTCGAGATCCCCGACCGCGACCGCGCGAACGAGATCGGCGCCATCGCCCGCGCCGTGCAGAGCTTCAAGGATGGCCTGATCGAGGGCGAGCGCCTGGCGGCCGAACAGGCGGCGGCCCAGGCCGCCCGCCTCGCCCGGGCCGAAGCGCTGAGCCGCGCGACCGACGGCTTCGAGGCACGGGTCGGTGAGCTGGTGGGCGCGCTGGCCGCCGCCGCGACCGAGCTGGAGGCCAATGCGGCCGCCATGACCGGCACGGCGGAGCAGAGCGAGGCGCAGGCCGGCGCCATCGCCCGCGCGGCCGAGAGCAGCCGCGGCGGCATCGAGAGCGTGGCCGCCGGCGCTGAGGAGCTGACGGCCTCCATCGGCGAGATCACGCGCCAGGTCACCCAATCCCGCAGCGTGGTGGAAGCCGCGGTTGCCGAAAGCCACCGCACCGATGGCGTGGTGCGCGAACTGGCCGCCGGCGCGAACCGCATCACCGAGGTGGTGACGCTGATCCGGCAGATCGCCTCGCAGACCAACCTGCTGGCCCTCAATGCGACCATCGAGGCGGCGCGGGCGGGCGAGGCGGGCAAGGGCTTCGCCGTCGTCGCCAACGAGGTGAAGATGCTGGCGGAGCAGACGGCCCGCGCCACGGAGGAGATCGCCTCGCAGATCGGCCAGATCCAGGCCGCGACGGGCGACGCGGTCGCGGCAATCCGCGGCATCGCCGGCACGGTGGGCGAGGTGAGCGAGATCACCTCCGCCATCGCCGCCTCGGTCGAGCGGCAGGAGGGGGCGACGCGCGCCATCAGCGGCCATGTGCAGGAGGTGGCCTCCAGCACGCGGGCGGTGAGCGACAGCATAGCGACGGTGAATGACCTGGCCGGCGCCACCGGCCGCGCGGCGGGCCAGGTGCATGAGGCGGCGGGCGAATTGTCGCGCCACGCGGCCTCCACCCAGGCAGAGCTGGGCCGCTTCCTGGCGGAGGTGAAGGCGGCGTGACGCGGGGGGCAAGGGCGGCCACGCGCAGCCGCCCGCATTGCATTTAAGAAATGCCCGAAGTCCTGGGGTCTGGGGCCTTTCGGCCCCAGCCGCCGGAGGCCCGTGTCGCCTTCCTCAGCCGCCCACGCGGATCAGGCACTCCGGCGTCAACTCGGCGAGGCTGTTCACGCCGAGCAGCGCCATGTTGCGCTCCAGCTCGCCCAGCAGCAGCGAAATCGCGCGGTCCACGCCCTCGCGCCCCGCGACAGCCGCCGCATGCAGCATGGGCCGGCCGACGAAGACGAAATCCGCCCCCAGCGCCAGCGCCTTCATCACATCCGTCCCGCGCCGGATGCCGCCATCCAGCATCACGGTGATGTTCGGCGCCGCCGCCCTGATCTCCGGCAGCACGCGCAGCGGCGCGGAGGTGCCATCCAGCTGCCGCCCGCCATGATTGCTGACGATGACGCCATCGGCACCCTCGGCCGCGGCGCGCGCCGCATCCTCGGGATGCATCACGCCCTTCACGATCAGCCAGCCCGGCCAGCGCCGGCGGATCAGCGCCAAATGCTCCCAGTTCAGGTGGTCCCGCGCGGTGAAGTCGCGCAGCACATTGCTGGCCAGGATGGGCGCGCCGCGCTCGGCGAAGCTGTTCTCGAAATGCGGCATGCCATGCAGGCGCCACGTCTTGAGGAAGGTGTTCAGCGACCACATCGGGTGCGTGATGCCGTCCAGCGCCAACCGCAGCGAAGGCCGCAGCGGCGTGGAGAAGCCGTTGCGCACATTGTTCTCGCGGTTGGGCAGCACGGCCGTGTCCACCGTCAGCAGCAGCGTGCCGAAGCCCGCCGCCGCCACGCGGTCCACCAGCGCCTCCACGCGCGTCGCATCGCCCGGCAGATAGGCCTGGAACCAGGTGTCCGGATTGGCCGCGATCACCTCCTCCATCCGGATCAGCGAGGAGCCGGAGAGGATCATCGGCACATTGGCCGCCTTCGCGGCCTCGGTCAGCACGATGTCGCCGCGATAGGCGGCGAGTGCCGAAAGCCCCATGGGCGCGATGCCGAAGGGCGCGGCCCATTCGCGGTTGAAGATCGTGGCCTTGGTGCTGCGCTTCGACACATCCCGCAGCACGCGCGGCACGAAGCCGTATTCGGTGAAGGCCCGCGCGCTGTCGGCCAGCGCCGCGTTGCGCTCGGTGGCGCCGGCCACATAGCCGAAGATGGGGCGCGGCAGATGGCGGCGGGACATCACCTCGAAATCATCGAGGCACAGGGCGCGTTGGGCGATGCGGGAGCTCATGGGCCGTTTTTGTAACGGCATGCGCGCCACGCGCCAAATCAGGCCGCGCGCGGTTGCAATTCGAGATTGGACTTCGCGCCGCCAACCGGGCGAGCAAGGCACATGCGAACCGCGACACCCCTCATCGGCCGGCGCCACCTGGCGCTTCCCCTGCTCGCCCTGCCCGCCTGCGCCGCGGCCCAGGCCCCCGGCGCCACGCCGCGCCAGACCACCGGCCCCTTCTACCCGACGGACTGGACCGGGGACGCCGATGCCGATCTGGTGCGCGTGACGGGCGAGGCCGCGCAGGCGCAAGGCACCGTGATGCATCTGCAGGGCCGCCTGCTGGCGCTGGACGGCACGCCGCTTTCCGGCGCGCGCATCGAGATCTGGCAATGCGACGCGCTCGGCATCTACCGCCACCCGCGCGACCGCGAGGCGATGCGCGATGCGGGCTTCCAGGGCCGCGGGCGGCTGGTCGCCGGCGCCGATGGCCGCTTCGCCTTCCGCACCATCCGCCCCGCCCCCTATCCGGGCCGCACGCCGCATATCCATGTGCTGGTCGCGGCACCCGGCCGGGCGGAGCTGGTCACGCAGCTCTATGTCGAGGGCGAGCCCGGCAATGCGCGGGACGGGCTGTTCAACCGCCTGCCGCCCGCGGCGCGGGAGATGGTGCTGCTCCGCCCCCAGCCGGCCGAGCGGATCGAACCCGGCGCGCTGCTGGCGGAGCGCGACATCATCCTGGGCTGATCAGGGCGCGTGGTTGGCGATCCAGTGCCGCGCGATCTCGCCCCGCCGGCACACCCAGACCTGCGGCTGCGTGGCCACCCAGTCCAGCAGCTTCGCGAGGCCGGCCGCCCGCCCCGGATGCGCGATGATGCGGTTGTGCAGCCCCACGCTCAGCATGCGCCCCGTCGGCTCTGACAGCAGCACTTCCACCGCGCCCTTGATGTACTGGAAGAACTCCTCACCCGTCGTCAGCGCCGTGCGCTGAAAGCGCACGTCGTTATGGGCGAGGTTATACGGGACAACGAGGCGCGGCGTGCCGCGCAGGTCGCGCCAATAGGGCAGCTCGTCATCATAGGCGTCGCTGTCATAGAGGTAGCCCGCCTCGGCCAGCAGGCGGCGCGTGTGCAGGCTGGGCGCGTAACGCGTGTACCAACCGAGAGGCGGCGTGCCGATCATCCGCGTGATGATGGCGGTGGCCTCGGCGATGCGCGCGCGCTCCTCCGCCTCCTCCATGCCGATATGCATCTCCCAGCGCAGACCGTGGCCATCCACGTCCCAACCCGCCTCGCGCATGGCGGCGGCGGCCTGCGGGGTGCGCTCCAGCGCGCGCGCCACGGCGAAGACGGTGCAGGGCAGGCCGCGCTCGGTGAAAAGGCGATGCAGCCGCCAGAAGCCCACGCGGCTGCCATATTGGAACATGCTCTCGGCGGCCAGGTCGCGGCCCTTCACCGGCGCCGTGCTGCCCTCGGTCAGCGCATTCTCGCTGCGCGGATCGCCATCCGGGAAGCTCTCCTCGCCGCCCTCCTCGTGGTTGATGACGAAGTTGAGCGCGAGCTTCGCGCCATTCGGCCAGCGCGGGTCGGGCGGGTTGCGGCCATAGCCTTCGAAATCGCGCATCACGCCTCCGATCGCCGGAGGGCGGATGCCCGGAGGCGTGAATCGGCGGCGCAGCTCATGCGTCGCTCCCAGGAACAACCCCTGCCGGCAGCCCCGCCACATATTCCGCCAGCTCACCCGGCCGCGTGACCCAGAGCTGGTCCTGATGCGCCATCACATGCCGGAGCGCCTGGCGCAGCGGCCTGAGGCGATGCGGCTGCCCCAGGATGAAGGGATGCAGCACGATGCTGCACACCAGCGGCCGCTTTTCGGAGAGGCGCAGCATCTCATCGAACTGGTCGGTGATCATCTCGGCGAATTCGCGCGCGCTGTGCTGGCGGGCGATCAGCGCCGGGCTGTCATTCAGCTCCACCGAATAGGGCACGGAGAGAATCCGCCCACCGCGCGTCTTCATCCAGAAGGGCTGGTCATCCGCCGGCCAGTCCATGACATAGGTGAAGCCCGCCTCCTGCAGCAGATCGGGCGTCACCGCACTCTGCGCGATATAGGGGCCGAGCCAGCCCTTCGGCGCCACGCCGGCATGGCGGGCCAGCACGTCGCGGCTCTCCTCGATCAGCCGGCGCTCATCCTCCTCCCAGAGGATGTCCTGCCGCTCCGAATTGCTGCGGCCGTGGCCCACGAACTCATCGCCGCGCGCCCGCAGCGCGGGGCCGATCTCGGGGCAGGCTTCGAGTGCGGCGGAATTGATGTTGTGCGCGGCCGGAATCCCCAGCTCATCCAGCGTGTCGAGCATGTTCCACAGCCCCACGCGGTTGCCATAGTCGCGCCAGGCATAGCTGCGCTGGTTCTGCACCGGGCTGAGGCTCGTGCTGTCCGAACCCAGGCCGGCGCGGAAGGCGAAATGCTCGATATTGTTCACGACGAGGAGTGCCAAGCGCTTGCCTCCCGGCCAGTCATAGACCGGGCGGTTCGGGATCGCGCTATGGGCGTAGCGGTTGTGTGCGGGAAGCTTCATGGCCCGGATGCTCGCGCGCCGCGCCCCCCCTTTCAAGCGGGGTGTTGCCGCCGCGCGCATCGCCGCCGAACATGCCGGCAAGAACAGGGAGGACAGCATGGATCGCGGTTGGAATTGGCTCGGCGCCGAGGGCGCGCTCGCGGCCTGGCAGGCGGCCTGCGACATGGACGGCACGCTGCGCCACCGCCTGCCCGGCGCCGAGGGCCGCTTCGCCGTGGTCCAGCCCGGCCGCGCCATCACGCTCGATGTCCGCGACGGCCAGGTGACGCTCTCCGAAGGCGCAGAGGCGCCCACCATTTTCGCCGCCAGCGCCGCGAGCTGGGGCCGCTTCCTGCAGCCCATCCCGGCGCGCCACCACCAGAACCTGCTGGCGATGCGCATGCGCGTGGCGGATTTCACGGCCGAGGGCGACCAGCTCGCCTGGGCGCAGCATGTGCACCTCATCCGCCGCGTGCTCGACATCGGCCGCTGGCTCGCGCGCGGCGAGGCCGGCCCCGCCCCCGCCTCGCTCCGCCCGCGGCTCGGCACGCCCACGCCCTGCCCGCCGGCCCAGGGCCGCTACGTCACGGTGCGCGCCCAGGGCCGCGACTACGTGCTCTATGGCGAGAGCAGCGGCACGGGCCGCCCCATCCTCGGCATGCACACCGCGGGCTCCGACAGCCGCCAGTTCCACCGCCTGATGAGCGAGCCGCGCCTCGCCGAAGCCGGCTATGCGCTCACCACCTTCGACCTGCCGGGCCATGGCCGCTCGCCCGCCATCGTGGAGCCCGGCGCCTGGCGCCTCACCACCGATCTCTATGCCGAGCTCATCCTCGGCTTCCGCGAGGCCTGGGGCTTCACCGAGAACCCCGTGCTGCTCGGTGCCTCCATGTCCGGCGAGATCTGCCTCGAGATCGCGTTGCGCGCGCCGGAGCGCTTCGCCCACATCATCGCCTGCGAATCCTCGGAGCATATCGAGGGCCGTCGCACGCCCTTCCCGGACCATCCGCGTGTGAACGCCGCGATCTTCACGCCCGAATGGATCGAGGGCCTCATGGCGCCGCAATCGCCGGCCGAATGCGCCGCCGAGATCTGGTGGCACTACAGCCAGGGCGGCTGCGGCACCTTCCCCGGCGACATCCATTTCTACTCGGGCGACTGGGATGCGCGGGACCGCGTGCACCGCATCGACACGACGCGCTGCCCGCTCACCATGCTCACCGGCGAATATGATTATTCCTGCACGGCCGAGCATTCGGCCGAGACGGCGGCGAAGATCAAGGGTGCCAGCTTCGCCATGATGCCCGGCATCGGCCATTTCCCCTTCGCCGAGAACCCGGCCCTCTTCACGGACCACCTGCTCGCGGCGTTGGGGGGGAACGACCTCACTCGATCTTGATGCCCGCAGCGCGGATGATCGGCGCCCAGCGCGCATATTCCTCGCGCACGAAGCGGTCCGTCGTCGGCGCATCCATCCAAATCGCCTCGCTGCCCAGGTCGCGCAGGCGGGCCTGCATGGCCGGCGTCTCCAGCACCTCCTTAGAGGTGGCGGACATGCGCTGGATGATGTGCGGGGCCGTCCCGCGCGGCGCGAAAAGCCCGGTCCAGGAGCGCACGGCGTAGTCCGGCACGCCGCCCTCGCTCACCGTCGGCAGGTCGGGGCGCAGCGCCACGCGCTCGGCCGTGCAGACGGCGATGATGCGGATGCGCCCGGCCTCGGCCGGCGGGATCACGGTCGGCAGGTTCATGAAGCCGAGCTGGATGGTGCCCGCGATCAGGTCGCTCAGCACCGGCCCGCCGCCGCGATAGGGCACATGCGTCATGTCGAGCCCCGTGCGCATGCGGAACAGCTCACCCGCCAGGTGGTTGGAGGAGCCGACGCCCGAGGAGCCGAAGCTCATGCCGCCCCGCATGCCCCGGATATGCGCGATCAGTTCCGGCACGGTGCGCACCGGCAGCGAGGGATGGACCGCGATGACATTGGGCACGTCCACCCACATCGCCATGCCGTGGAAGGCCTCGCGCACATCGTAGTTCAGCTCGCCCGAGATGAGCGGATGGAACACATGGTTGGAGGCGGAGGAGACGAAGAGCAGCTGCCCATCCGGCCGCGCGCGCATCGCCGCCCCCATGCCGACGGAGCCGCCACCGCCCGGCCGGTTGTCCACCAGGAAGGGCTGGCCCATGCGTCCCTCGAATTGCGGCGAGAAGAGCCGCGCCACCACGTCATTCGAGCCACCCGGCGCCCAGGGGACGAGCATCGTCACGGGCCGCGTGGGCCAGGCCTCCTGCGCATGGACGAGAGCGGGGGCGGCGAGAAGCGGGGCGGCGAACAGGCTGCGACGGCGCATGGTCTTGGTCCTCCAGTTGCGCCCGCTATAGCATGCGCGGCGCCCACGGGAATCGGTCCCCGCGCGGCCGAATTGGCGGCGGCGCCACGGCCGGGCTAAGACGGTGTGGAACGGCATGAGACGTATGCGATGAGACGGCCCCTTTTCCTGAGCCTGCCCGCCGCCCTGCTGGCCGCCTGCGCAGGCCAGACCACGGGCATCGAGCCCACGGGCGGTGACGCCTTCGTGCTCGCCCGCGCCAATGTCAGCGGCGTGGCCGCGGTGCATGACGGCCTGGCCCAGGCGCAGAGCTTCTGCGGCGAGCATGGGCGCCTCTTCGTGATGACCAACAGCCAGGTGGGCTCCAGCGATTACCGCCTGGATTTCCGCTGCATCGCGCCGAACAACCTGCCCCCGCCGCCCGTGGTGGCCGCCGCGCCGCCGCCCGCCCCCACCCGCGCCACGCGCGGCCGCCGCGCCGCCCCGGCGCCCGAGACCACCAGCACCGGCCCGGCGCTCGGCTTCGCCGCCAACCTGCCGCCGATGGAGCGGGAGGCGCCCGCCCCCGCCTCCTGGCAGCCGGCCGATGCCAATATCCTCCCGGCCGTGACGCCGATGACGACGCGGCCGCTCTTCGCGCCGCCGCCCGGGCAGAGCCTCGTGGCGGCCGCATCCCCGCCCCGCCGCCTGCCGCCGCCTGACAATTCGGAGCTGGTGCTGCTGCCGCGCCTGGAGAACACGGCGGTGGCGCCGCAGGCCGCGCCCGCCGCCGCCGCGCCCGCCATCGAGGCGCCCCAGGCCGCGCAACCAGCCCCGCCGCTGCCGGTCATCACCCGCCAGGAACTGCCGGGCAGCCTGCCCCCCATCCAGGCGGCCAGCCCCAGCCCGGCCCCGCCGCTGCCCGTCATCACCGCGAACCAGCCCCTGCCCGGCTATGGGCTCGTCGTGCCGAGCCCGAACCCGCTGCCCGGCGCGCCGAGCTCGCTGCCGCCCATCGCCGGCCCGGCCCGCACGCCCAGCTTCCCCTCGGCACCGGCCTCGGGCTTCCCGACGGGCACGACGAGCTTCACGCAGGGCTTTCGCTAGACGCCCTGCACAGGGGGCAGGGACGCCGCGCGCCGCAGGTTGAACGGCGCGCAGTTCATGTTAATTTGTGTTCATGATCACTGTCCCGACCCGGCGCGCCGCCCTGCGCGCCACCCTCCCCCTCGCGGCCCTGCTGCTGACCGGCTGCTCGGCCTATTTCGGGCCCGCCGCGACGCGGGATGGCATGTCCCGCCTGCAGCCGCTGCTGACGCCGGAGGACGGGGCGCTGGAATTCTCCACGGCAGCCAGTTGGTGGAACCTGCGGCTCCAGCCCACGCTCGGCCAGGCGCTGCTGCTCGGCGCCCGCAATGATCCGGTGATGGGGGTGGTCGCCGTGACCGAGCGGTCGCTGATCGGCGCCACCTGGACCGGCGAGACGCGTGGCTACGTCGTCTCTTTCCGCATCCCCTATCGGGAGATCGTCGCGCTCCGGCAGTTCGGCGTCACCACCAACATCTTCGGCAACCGCACCGGCGCCTTCGAGGTCGAGACCAACGTCCCGCGCCACGTCCCGCTCGGTGAACCGTCCAGGACCGGGCTCTTCCGGGTTACCCCGGACGGAACGGAGGTGTTGGATACGCTGCGCAGCCGGGCGCCGCAGGCGGGCAACAACCCCGAATAGCGCGGCGCGCCCCCCACTCAGGCCCGGCGCAGCAGCACATCCGGCCAGAGCGGCCATTGGGGGGTGGGCGCCAGCGGCCGGTCCACCAGGCTGAGCGCGGCGAGCGCCGGGAAGCGCGCCAGGATCCGGGCGCGGTCGCGCGCCATGTCGTGGCGCAGGAAGGGCACCTCCCAGCGCTCGCAGAGGGGGCCATAGACGGTCCTGTCGTTGCGCAAGGCCGGGGCGCAGGCCGCATCGCGCGCCGCGCGGTCGACGAAGACCATATTCTGGGCGAGTTGCCCGATGCCGCCGATATTGGCGGCCTCCCCGGCCCTGACATCGATCGTGAGCGGCGCCTCGGCCTGAAAGAACATCCAGCCGGTCGGCGTCGGCTGCGCGACCTGCCGCGCATGGCCGATCAGCCGGTGCCGGCCGGCGGGCAGCCTCATCGCGAAGGGCGTGATCCAGAACACCACGCCGGCCTCTTCGACCTCCTCCGTGTCCTCGAGCGGGGGCCGGATGGGGATCGAAACCTGCTGCTCGGCGGCATCGGCCAGGATGAAGCGCGTCTGGAGGATGCGGCCGAGCGAGAGGTTCAGGCCGGCGGCGACCTCCAGGCTGAAGGCCGCGATCGCCACGCCGGCGACCAGTCCCTCCTCAGGGCCCAGCACCACGGGGCCCTCGCCCAGCAGGCGCTCCGCGCTGCGGACACCCGGGATCTGCGCCCGGAAGCTGGGCGCGCAGCCGGCGCCGGCGAGGAGGGCGCCAAGCAGTGCATGGCGGCGCGACAGAAGCGTCATTCTGGGACCCCGGTTCAGCTGATCCCGCTTTTCATATGTTTCCCTCGCCTCAGGTCAAGCGCCGCACCCGCGGGCTCAGTCGTAGACCTGGCTCAGCGTCTCGGCCACGAGGCAGGGGCGGGTGTTCCCCTCCACCTCCATCTCATTCTCCATCGTCAGCCGCACGCCGCCCGGGATCGGCTCGCAGGCCTTGAGCGTCAGATGCAGCCGCACACGGGAGCCTGACGGCACCATCGCCGTGAAGCGCACCTTGTTGCTGCCGTAGTTCAGCGCGCGCGAGCGCTTCTTGATGCGATAGACCAGCGGCGAGAGCCGCGGCAGCAGCGAGAGCGTGAGAAACCCGTGCGCGATGGTCTTGCCGCCCGGCAATTCGCGCGCCGCGCGCTCGGTGTCGATATGGATCCACTGGTGGTCGCCCGTCGCCTCGGCGAAGAGGTCGATGGTGCGCTGGTCCACCGTGTACCACTCGCTGGTGCCGAGCTTCTTGCCGACCCATTGCGCCATGTCGGCGGGGGTTTCGATTTCGAGCATGCTTGCCTCCCTGTTTCGGGCGGCAAGCTTGGGCAGGTGCCGGCTACTCGTCCAGCCCCACCAGGGAGCGCGCGAAATCCCGCGCCTCGAAGGGGCGCAGATCGGCCGCCTTCTCGCCCACGCCCACCGCATGCACCGGCAGCGCGAATTCCTGCGCCAGCGCCACCACCACGCCACCCTTGGCCGAGCCGTCGAGCTTGGTGACGACGAGGCCCGTCACATCCACCATCTCCTTGAAGACGCGCACCTGGCTCACCGCGTTCTGGCCGGTGGTGGCATCGAGCACGAGCAGCGTGTCATGCGGGATGGTCGCGTCGTCGCGCTTGAGCACGCGCACCACCTTGCGCAGCTCCTCCATCAGCGCAGACTTGTTGTGCAGGCGCCCGGCGGTGTCCACCAGCAGCACATCCGCACCCGCCGCGCGCGCATCGCGCAGCGCGTCGAAGGCAAGGCCCGCGGCATCCGCGCCGGGCTTGGCCGGGGCCACGACATGCGCGCCGGTGCGCTCGCCCCAGATCTGCAATTGCTCCACGGCGGCGGCGCGGAAGGTGTCGCCCGCCACCATCCAGACCTTCAGCCCTTCGGCGCGATACTGCTCGGCAAGCTTCGCGATGGTCGTCGTCTTGCCGGTGCCGTTCACGCCCACCACCAGCACGACATGCGGCGCATGTCCGCGCGTGACGACGAGCGGCTGCGCGACGGGGGTCAGGATGGCGGCGATCTCTTCCGCCAATGCCGCCTTCACCTCCTCCGGCGTCACCTCGCGGCCGAAGCGCGTGCGGCGGAAGCTCTCGACGATGCGGCCCGAAGCGCTCACGCCCAGATCGGCGGCGATCAGCGTCTCCTCCAGCTCCTCCAGCGCGGCGTCGTCCAGCTTGCGCTTGGTGAAGACACTGCCGATCGCATCGGTGAGCTTGGCGGTGGAGCGCGCAAGGCCCGCCTTGAGCCGCCCGAAGAAGCCGAGCGTGGGCGCGGGCTCCGGCGCGGGTTCAGGCTCCGGCGCGCGCGCCTCGACAGGGGGCGGGATTTCCGTCGGCGGGGCTTCGACGGGCGTCGGCTCAACGACGGGCTCAGGCGCCGGGGGCGGCGTCTCGGGCGCGGGCGGCGCCTCCACCGGCGCAGCGGCTGGCGCGGCCGGTTGTTCCGTGGGCGCCTTGCCCGTCAGCTTGCCCCAAAGGTCACGCAGCGCCATCAGGCGGCCTCCGCCAGCAGCATGCGGCCATCCTGGCCCGTGACGCGCGCGCGGATCAGACTGCCGCGCGCCGCACCCACCACGCGGATCGGCGCGAAATGCTCCGTATGGCCCATGCCATCGGCCTCCATCAGGCTGTGCTCCACCTGGCCCACGCGGCCGGCGAGGAAGCGCGCGCGCTCGGCTTCGCCCGCCGCACGCAGCCGCGCCGCGCGCTCACGCCGCACATCCATCGGGATTTGCGGCATGCGCGCGGCGGGCGTGCCGGCGCGGGCCGAATAGGGAAAGACATGCAGGAAGGCGAGCTGCGCCTCCGCCACCAGTTCCAGCATCGCGGCCAGATGCTCCTCCGTCTCGGTCGGGAAGCCGGCGATGAGGTCCGCCCCCAGCGCCGCATCCGGACGCAGAGCGCGGGCGCGGGCGGAAAGTCGCAGCAGGTCGGCGCGGCTGTGCCGCCGCTTCATGCGCTTCAGGATCAGGTCATGCCCATGCTGCGCCGAGAGATGCAGATGCGGCATCAACCGCGCCTCCTCGGCGAAGACGCGCCAGAAATCCTCGCCCAGCGCGGCCGGGTCGAGCGAGGAAAGCCGCAGCCGCGGCAATTCCGGCACTTCGCGCAGGATGGCGCGGATCAGCGCGGGCAATGCGGGGTGGCTCGCCAGGTCCACGCCGGTCAGCACGATCTCCGCATGGCGCGTGGCGAGGTCTCGCGCCGCCGCGACGGCCTCCGCGATGGAGAGCGCCCGCGCCGGCCCCCGCCCCTGCGGGATGATGCAGAAGGTGCAGGCATGATCACACCCCTGCTGCACGGCCAGGAAGCCGCGCGTGCCGCCGCCCGCCGCGATGCCCATCGGCGCCGCGCGCTCGATCGCGGCCACCGGTGCGGCCCAGGCGGCGGGGTCGAGCTTCGCGCCATTGCCGATGACGCGCGTGACACCGGGCAGATCGGCCCAGCGCTCGGGCGCGATCTGCGCGGCGCAGCCCGTCACCAGGATGGGCCGGCCCGGGTTCTCCCGCGCGGCACGGCGGATCGCCTGCCGCGCCTGGGATTCCGCCTCGCCCGTGACGGCGCAGGTGTTGACGATCAGCGCATCGGCATAGCCCGCCCGCGCCGCCAGGCCACGCATGGTCTCGCTCTCGGCCAGGTTCAGCCGGCAGCCAAAGGTGATTGTCTCAGCCAAGAGTGAGCTCACCCTTGAACGCGGTCGCGACCGGCCCGCTCATCAGCACATGGCCATCCGCGCGCTGCTCGATCACCAGATCGCCACCGGGCAGCGAGACGGTGCAGCGCGCCTCGACCAGGCCCCGCCGCCGCGCATTCACCAGCGCCGCACAGGCGCCCGACCCGCAAGCCAGCGTATAGCCCGCGCCCCGCTCCCAGACGACGAGGCGGATATGGTCCCGCGCCAGCACCTGCACGAAGCCGATATTGGCGCGCTCGGGCAGCAGCGGGTGATGCTCCAGCTCCGGCCCGATGCGGAACACGTCCAGGGCATCGAGGTCTTCCACGAAGAAATTCGCATGCGGGTTGCCCATGGAGCAGCAGGCCGCATCGCTCACGCCATCGGCTTCCATGGGCACATGCAGCGTGTCCATCTCGCGCGCCAGCGGCACATCGGCCCAGCCCAGGCGCGGCGGGCCCATATCCACGCGCACCGTGCCATCGGCCAGGCGCTCGGCCCCCAGCAGCCCCGCGATGGTGCGGATCGAGATGCTGGAGCGACCCGTCTCGCCGAGGATGAGCGAGGCCGCGCAGCGCGTGCCATTGCCGCAGGCGCCGGCCTCGGTTCCGTCCGAATTGTGGAAGCGGAAAAAGACATCCGCGTCGGCCGCGGGCTCCAACGTGATCAGCTGGTCGAAGCCCACGCCGCGATGCCGGTCCCCCACCCAGCGGATGGTGTCGGCCGGCAGGGCGCGCGACTCTCCGCGCCCGTCGAGGATGACGAAGTCATTGCCCAGGCCATGCATCTTGAGGAAGGGGACTTGCATCCCCCGCATATAGGCCATGCCGAGACTTGGCGCGAAGGGGTGCGGGGGCCTATGTCCCTGCCGCATGACCTCCTCCCCCCTCCCCCGCCTCGCCGCCCTGCTGGCGCTTGGCGCGCTCACCGCCTGCGGCAGCAGCTACTCGGCCAATGAATATGCCGCGCGCGCCGTGCAGCAGGCGAACCCCGTGCAGCAGGGCGTCATCGTCGGCTCGCGCCGCGTCGCCATCGCGGCAGGCGGTGAAACCGGCGCCACCGCCGGCGCGGCCGCGGGCGGCGCCATCGGCGGCGCGGCGGCGGCCGGCAATTCCGTCAGCACCGCCCTGGGCGCGGTGGGCGGCGCGCTGCTGGGCAGCCTGGTCGGCACCACGGCCGAGCGCGCCACGGCCAACACCGACGCGGTGGAATACATCATCCGCAAGAACAGCGATGGCGAACTGATTTCCGTGACCCAGCGGGACCAGGTGCCCATCGCGCTCGGCACCGCCGTGCTGGTGATTGCGGGCAACCAGGCGCGTGTGGTGCCGGACTACACCGCGCCCCAGGCCGATCCCCCGGCCCGCACAGGCCAGCGCCGCCCCGCGGCGCCCCGCGCGGCGGAGCCCGCCGCGGGAACCGCGGCCGCACCACCCGCCCCCGTGGCCGAGACGCTGCCACCCGCGACCCCGCCAGCCGAGGCCGCCAGGCCGGAGGCCCCGAGCGAGCCGGCCGCCGCGCCCCCGGCCCTGCCGCCCATCGCCGCCCCCATGGACGCCGCCCGGGCGCCTTAGCCGCCCGGAACTTCCTCGAGCGCGAAGAACACCGGCTTCCCCGCCGCGCGGAACCGCGCCACCTCCGCATCCGCGCCCGCCGAGGGGCCGCCCAGCCGCAGGCAGGCATCACAGCGCTCGGCCAGCGCCAGGCTGAGCGGCATCATCACCTCCTCGTAGGCGTCCGGCGTGCCCCCGGCCGCCGCGATCACCGGCAGCGCCATGTTCACCCCGATCACCGGCACATGGCCGAGCCGCAGCACGGCCAGCGCCGCCGCGTTCAGCGCGGCCAGCCGCGCCGCGCGCGTCTCGGCATCGGCATTGCCCGTGCTGTAGGGTCCGGCCAGCATGATCCACATGGCAGGGCTGCTGCCATGCGGGCCGCCCCAGGTCCAGCGCCCCTGGACTTCCTCCGCGCCGACCGCTAAAGACCCGCCTCCCTTGCCGCGGCCGTTGGACAGCCCGGCGAGCGGGAATGCTTGCCTCCCTCGCATGGTGCGAGAGCCTGGGGCAGCCCCAACCCACCGACAGGAGGGCCCGAATGTCCAAGATGAAGACGACCTCGAGCGCCAAGAAGCGCTTCAAGATCACGGCCACCGGCAAGGTCATGGCCGGCCCCGGCAAGAAGCGCCACTGCCTCTCCGCGCGCAGCCAGAAGGCCAAGCGGCAGAACCGCGGCTCCCAGGTTCTCGAACCGCAGGATGCCAAGACGGTGATGACCTGGCTGCCCTACGGGCTTCCCCGGTAAAGCGCGCGAAGGAGAAGAGATATGGCTCGTGTCAAGCGCGGCGTCACCGCCCATGCCCGCCACAAGAAGGTCCTGGACCTCGCCAAGGGCTATGTGGGGCGCAGCTCCACCACCTATCGCGCGGCCCTGCAGCGCGTCGAGAAGGCGCTCCAGTACGCCTATCGCGACCGCCGCAACAAGAAGCGCGATTTCCGCGGCCTGTGGATCCAGCGCATCAACGCCGCCACGCGTGAGCATGGGATGACCTATTCCCAGTTCATCGCGGGCATCAAGGCCGCCGGCATCGAGATGGACCGCAAGGTCCTCGCCGCGCTGGCCTATGACGAGCCGGCGGCCTTCGCCGCCATCGTCGAGAAGGCCAAGGCCGCCCGCCCCACCGCCTGATCGCGGTCGGACGACGAGGTTTCAGGGGCCGCGGCGCGCGAGCGTTCGCGGCCCCTTTTTCGTTCAAGCAAGGGTGTCTTCATGTCGGATGATCTCGCGGCGCTGGCCGCCAGCACCGAAGCCGACCTCGCCGCAGCCGGCGATCTGCGCGCGCTCGACGCCGTGCGCGTCGCCGTCCTGGGCAAGTCCGGCGCGCTGACCGCGCTGCTCAAGGGCCTGGGCGCCATGCCCCCCGAGAGCCGCAAGGAACGCGGTGCGGCGGTGAACGCGCTGAAGCTGCAGCTCGAAGCCGCCATCGAGGCGCGCAAGGCGGTGCTGGAAGCGGCCGCGCTGGACGCGAAGCTCGCCGCCGAGACGCAGGACATGTCCCTGCCGCCGCGCCCCTTCGCGCCCGGCGGAACCGGCGGCATCCACCCCATCTCCCGCACCATCGAGGAGCTGACGGCGATCTTCGGCGCCATGGGCTTCAAGGTGGTGGAAGGCCCCGACATCGAGGGCGACTGGTACAATTTCGCCGCGCTGAACATCCCCGACCATCACCCCGCGCGGCAGGACCAGGACACCTTCTACCTGCCGGGGATGATCGACGGCCGGCGCACGGTTCTCCGGACGCAGACGAGCCCCTTGCAGATCCGCACCATGATCGGCCAGGCCCCGCCGATCCGCGTCATCGCGCCCGGCCGCACCTATCGCGCCGACCATGACGCGACGCATTCGCCCATGTTCCACCAGGTCGAGGGCCTGGTGATCGATCGCGGCATCACGCTGGGCCATCTCAAGGGCTGCCTCACGGATTTCCTGCGCAGCTTCTTCGGCATCGCGGACCTGCCCGTGCGCTTCCGCAGCAGCTACTTCCCCTTCACCGAGCCCTCGATGGAGGTGGATATCGGCTGGAACCGGAAGACGGGCGAGCTCGGCGCCGGCACGGATTGGCTGGAGATCCTGGGCAGCGGCATGGTGCATCCCCGCGTACTGGCCAATTGCGGCCTGGATGCGCGCGAGTGGCAGGGCTTCGCCTTCGGCATGGGCATCGAGCGCATCACCATGCTGAAGCACGGCATGGCCGACCTGCGCCCCTTCTTCGAGGGCGATACGCGCTGGCTGAGCCACTACGGCACGAACCCGCTGGCTCCGGCCTCGCTGCAGGAGGGCGTGTGATGAAGTTCCCTCTGTCCTGGTTGCGTGAGCACCTCGAAACCAGCGCGACGCTGGACGAAATCTCCACCACCCTCTCCGCCATCGGCATCGAGGTCGAAGGCATCGAGGATCGCGCCGCGGCGCTCGCGCATTTCCGCATCGCCCGCGTGATCGAGGCCGTGCAGCACCCCAATGCCGACCGCCTGCGCGCGCTGCGCGTGGATGTGGGCGATGGGCGTGAGCTTTCCGTCGTCTGCGGCGCGCCCAATGCGCGCACCGGCATGATGGGCGTCGCCGCACTTCCGGGCGCCTTCATCCCCGGCACCGGCATCACGCTCAAGGCCGGCGAGATCCGCGGCGTGAAGAGCGAGGCGATGATGCTCTCCGCCCGCGAGATGGGCCTGGGCGAGGACCATTCCGGCATCGTGGACCTGCCGGAGGACGCGCCGCTCGGTGCGCGCTACGTGGATTATGCGGGTCTGGATGACCCGATCATCGAGATCAAGGTCACGCCCAATCGCGGCGATGCGCTCAGCGTGCGCGGCGTGGCGCGCGACCTTGCGGCCGCCGGCCTCGGTCGCCTCAAGCCCTGGTCCGCGCCCGCCATCACCCCCGCCTACGAGACGCCGCTCACCTGGCGCATCGAGGATCCGCGCGCCTGCACCTGGGTGCTGGGCCGCGCGGTCCGTGGCGTGAAGAACGGCCCCTCCCCGCAATGGCTGCAGGACCGGCTCACCGCCATCGGCCTGCGGCCCATCTCGGCGCTGGTGGATGTGACCAACTGGTTCACCTTCGCGCTGGGCCGGCCTTTGCACGTCTTCGACGTCGCCAAGGTGAAGGGCAAGACGCTCGCCATGCGCATGGCCCGCGCCGGCGAGGAACTGCATGCGCTGAACGGCAAGACCTATGCGCTCACCGAGGAGGACGGCGTCATCGCCGATGCCGAGGGCCCCGAGGCGCTGGGCGGCATCATCGGCGGCGAGCCTTCCGGCTGCGACGAAACCACCACCGAATGCTTCATCGAATGCGCGCTGTTTGACCCCGTGCGCGTGGCGCTCAGCGGCCGGCGCCACAATGTCTTCACCGATGCCCGCGCCCGCTTCGAACGCGGCCTGGACCAGTCCCTGCTGCCCGCGGCGCTGGATGCCGCGACGGCCATGATCATGGAGCTCTGCGGCGGCGAGGCGAGCACGGTCAGCGAGGCCGGGCACGCCCCCGCCTGGCAGCGCACCGCGACGCTGCGCTTCGAGCGCCTGGCCGGCCTCGGCGGCCTGGCCGTCCCGCCCGACCTCGCGGTGGAACGGCTGGAGGCGCTGGGCTTCACCGCCACCGAGCGCGATGACACGCAGGTGACGGTCGCGGTGCCGCCCTGGCGCAACGACATCGCGGCCGCCATCCACCTCGACCAGGACCCGACGCTGGACGCCGAACGCGCCCGCATCGCCGCCGAGGGCTGCGCCGCCGTGGAAGCGGAATGCGACCTCGTCGAGGAAGTGCTGCGCCTCGGCGGGCTGGATGCCGTGCCCTCCGTCTCGCTCCCCGTCGCCTCGCCCGTGCCGCTGCCGGCCCTGGACGCGAAGCAGGTGCGTGCGGCCCTCGCCCGCCGCGTCATGGCCGCGCGCGGCCTGCAGGAGGCGGTGACCTACGGCTTCATCGAGCACCGCATCGCGGGGCTCTTCGGCGACACGCCCGAGGCGCTGCGCCTCGAAAACCCCATCGCCTCCGACCTCGACCAGATGCGCCCCACGCCGATCGCCTCGCTCGCTTTGGCGGCGGCGCAGAACGCTGCGCGCGGGTTTGCCGATGTGGCGCTCTGCGAACTCGGCGGCGGCTATCGCGACACGACGCCCGCGGGCCAGCTCGCCATCGCCTGCGGCCTGCGCAGCGGCGCCACGCCCGCCAATTGGGCCGCCCCCGCGCGCCCGGTGGAGGCGCTGGACGCCAAGGGCGATGCGCTGGCGGTGCTGGAAGCCCTCGCCGTCCCCATGGCTGCCCTGCAGGTCACGGCCGATGCGCCCGGCTACTACCACCCGGGCCGGTCCGGCGTGCTGCGCCAGGGGCCGAAGGTGGTGCTGGCGCAGTTCGGCCAGCTGCATCCTCGCCTTTGCGCCGCACTCGACCTGCCGAAGGACAGCGTCGCCTTCGAGGTCTTCCTCGACGCGATCCCCGAGCCCAAGCGCCGCCGGAAATCCGCGCCCGACCTCTCGGCCTTCCAGCCGGTGCGGCGTGACTTCGCCTTCCTCGTGGATGCGCATGTGCCGGCCGAAAAGCTGACACGCGCGGCCGCAGGCGCCGAACGCGCGCTGATCACCGACGTCACGCTCTTCGACCGCTACGCGGGCGATCGCCTGCCGGAGGGCAAGGTGAGCCTCGCCATCCAGGTGACGCTCCAGCCGCGCGAGCGCACGCTGACGGATGCCGAGATCGAGGCCGCCGCGGCCAAGATCGTGGCCGCCGTGACGAAGGCGACGGGGGCCACGTTGCGCGGGTGACGCGCTTCGGTTGACAGTTTCCGGGGGGACGGTTACCTCCCCCCGCGTTGGCGGCGTAGCTCAGCTGGTTAGAGCACGGCACTCATAATGCCGGGGTCAGCGGTTCAAGTCCGCTCGCCGCTACCATCTTTCCCTAGAGAAACTTGAGGTTTTCCGCTGATCGGCGGGCGCCAGGTCGGGACAGATCCGGCCAGGAATGGCCGGTTTTGCCCATGTTTTCCCGCAAAGATTGGGCAAGGATTGGGCAAGCCGGCCAGGTCAGGCGATTCGGCGAATCGCCGCGCGCAGGTGCTCGGCCGAGACGGCCGCATATCGCTCAACCATGGCGAGGCTCTGCCAGCCGCCGATCCTCATCAGGGTGTAAAGATCCACGCCGGCCATCACCATGCGGGCCGCCCAATCGTGGCGCCAATCGTGCGGCCGGAAGCCTTTGATTCCGGCGGCTTTGCAGGCCGTGGCGTGCGCGCGGCTCAGCGGGTTTCCGCCGATCTCAACGGTGTCGGCGTAGGGCGCGCCTCGGCTCGAGTGAAAGACGGCGCCGCGATGCGGCTTGCCGGCTGCGTGCCACATTCCCCACAAAAGCAGGATTACGCGCGGGTGCATGGGCACGGCGCGCGCGCGGCCGCTCTTGGCTCGAGCTGCGCCGATTCGCAGGGTTTCCGTTGCGAAATCCACCTCGCGCCAATCGAGCTGCAAAGCCTCCTGGGTGCGCAGGCCGGCATAGGCCATCAGCAGCACGGGGCATGCGGCGTGCGGGTTATAGCTGCGCAGCAGGGCCGCGCGCTCCGGCTCGGTGAGGAGCACCAGGCGCTCCTCGCGCTTGCCGCCGATCGGCGCCAGGCTCGGCGCCGGCAGTTCGGCCGCCGCGCAGGTGTGGCGGATCGCGGCGAGCAGCAGGGCGCGATAGCGGGTTGCGGTGCCGGCCGAATGGGCCGGATGGGCCGCCTGCCATTCGCGCCAGGCCTCGGCCAGGCTCTCGAGCTGGTGGTGGCCGATCCGATCGCTCAGGGCGCGCAGGCGCGGCCGATCGAGGGCGTGGATGGGCTCTGGCCTGGTCAGATAGGCCAGGATGCACTCGGCGACGGTTAGGGCGCGCGCCCGCCCGGCAGGGCCTGCAAGATGGGCCTCTCGGATCCGCGCCGTTTCTGCGGCGATCCATGCCTCTGCGTCAGCTCGCGAATGCGCGCCTGTGCTGATTTCGCGCAGGGTGACGGTTTCACGGCCAATGCGGATGGTGCCGCGCGCGTGCCAGGTCTTGCCGCGCTTTCGGAGGTGGATCGCCATTCTAGGGCCTCGATCAGCCTTTTCGCTTGAGCGGGCGTGAATAGCAGGGTTCGGCCTCGGCGCACCACGCGCAGGCCCGGATCCGCCTGCATGGCATCGGCCAGGCGGCGGCGCACGGTTTTCGCGCTGCAATGGAGCTGCTCGGCGAGATCCTCGAGGGTGAGCAGCTGGGGGAGAGCGGCGGTGTCAGGCATTGGCGAGCTCGAGCAGGATGGCGGCATGGCAGCAATCGGGCTCATCTGGCGCCGGCAACGGGCCCCAACACGCCAGGTTGCGGCCGCGCAGCTCGCCGAGGCGCGGCTGCAGGCCGTTGAGCGCCGGCCGGCCGCCTGGCTCACCTTTGCGGAACATGGCGGCGCACATGGCGCGCAGCTCGGCCTCGGTGCCGCGATAGCCTGCCGCGCGGGCGCCGGCCACGGTCCAAGGGTTTCCGAATGGGCCAGGCCGCGCCACGCTGCGCGCCGGCAGGCCGTTGGCGGCCTGGCTGGCGGCCTGCAGGTTGAAGCCTGGCGCGCGGGAGAGGCGCATGCGGATGGGCCTAACCATGCCGGCGCCTCCTGGCCTGCAGGTGCTCGAGGTTGCGCCAATGCTGATCGCTCATGTGCTGCGCGCACGCATGATCGAGGATGAGCTCGCGCGGCGACATGCTCAGGCTCTGCAGGCGGTGCGGCTCGAGGAGCACGCCGAGCGGCAGGATCTGCAGATCAGGCCGGCCGAGGTGGCGCGCCAGGTGCTGAGCGTAGCTGAGACTGAACGGCGCCGGCCAGATGAAGACGGCGCCGCGCGGGGCGGCGAGGATCTGCGCGGCCGTCTTGCCATGCTGCCGAGCAGGTTGCGAGGTCTGTGTGCTGAGCGCGCGCAGCGAAACCGCCGCGTTGAGTAGCGCCATGCCTGCCAGATCCTCGCGGGCGATCGACGCCGGCTCGATGTGCTGCGCCGCCTCCGCAAAAGCCTCGCGCTTGGCATCCTCGGCCGCAGCATGTGCGGCGGCGCACTCGGCCGAAAGTGCGCGCAGCATCGCGGCCGTTCGCTGGTGAAACATCGCCTCGCGCGTGGTGTTGCGGGCGGCATCGAGATAACCGGCCGCGCCCCAACTGGCACGGCGCATGTGTTGCTCGGCGAGCTGCTCAACCGCGTCGGGAGCGTTATCGCGATCGCTCATTTCCGGCGGGCCTCCTGGCGGGATTGGCAGGCGAGGCAGCGGGTGGCGCTGGGCAGGGCCTGGCGGCGCTTCGGCGAGATCTCCTCGCCGCAATCGCTGCACTCGAGCGAGCCGGCGCCGCGCGGCCGCGCGGCCTCGATCGCATCCTGGCGCCAGGTTTCCGAGATCTCGGCGGCGCGGTCCATCTGATCGGGCATCACGCGGCGTCCTTCTCGAGGGCGAGCTGCTGCCGGGTCTGCTCTGCCCATGCCTGCGCCTCGGCCAGGTTCCAGCCAAACTCCTCGGCGAGATCCAAGGCGCCACGGCCGGCGCGGATCATGTCGCGCGCCTCCGGCAGATCCTCCTCGGGAAACGGCCAATCGGTGCGCCAGGTGCGCTCGGCGATCGGCGCGGCGCCGGCCGTGGGATCCTCGGCCGGGGCGGCCTCTGGCCCGGATCCGCCGCAATCCGCGGCATCCTCCGGCGCCTGCAGAAACTCGGCCGGGATCGGCTGGAAAAGGCGCAGCAGGCCGAGCTTCTCGGCCTTTTTGCGCACCGCCTCGGGCGAGCGGATCTCGGGGCCCGGCAGCGCGGCCAGGCGCTCAGAGATCTCGCGCATGCTCATGGTGGTCGGGTAAAGGCGGCGCAGCAGGGCCTCGCGCTCGGGCGTGTAGGTGCGGCCGGCCTCATCGAGCGCGGCCGGCGCCTCGGCGGCGGTGAGCGGCGCCAGGCCCTGCGGGATCTCGCGGCCTTCGCGCTTGAGGCGCAGGCATTGGATCGCATAGGCCCGCACCGCGTCCGCGTTCGGCATCGGCTCGCCTGGCAGCGCGGCCAGGCGCTCGCGGATCTCGGCGAGGGGCATGCGCGTGGGATAGAGCTCGGCGAGCAGCGCGCGGCGCCATTGGTTCCAGGCGCTGGGCGGCGCCGGCCAGGTGCTCGAGCTCGGCCGCTCGGCCAGGTCGGCGGCCACGGCCTCGGCGAGGCCTTCGCCGCGCGCCTCGGCGGTTGTTGGGGTGGGTCGCTCCTGCCATCGGCGCGCAAGCTCAGAGAAGATGCCGAAAGTTGTGCTGGCGGGGGGCGGCGCTGGCGGCGTGCGCGCGCCAGGTTCGGCGCGCTCGAGCAGCAGCTCGGCAAGCTCGAGGTGATCGTCGAGGCGGTGGCCGAGCTGCGCCAGGGCAAGGCGCGTCTTGCCGCTTGCCGGCTCGGCCTCGAGCTCGAGCTCGAGCTGGTCAAGCCAGCTCGAGATGGTGTTGCCCATGGTGACGGCGCCGCGCAGCGCCTCGGCCGACAGGTCGGCCAGGTTCTTGATCGTCATCAGAGAAAGATCTCCGCAAGGAAAAGGGGGCCGAGGATGAGGAGGAGGAACGCCAGCAGCTCGCCGGCAGCGCGCAGCACGGTCATTGATCGATGCCGAGCTGCAGGGTGGCATTCAGGAAGCGCCAATACGCATCCGCCGGCTGCCAGGGCGTGATCTGCGGGACGTGATCGCAGCTCGGCAGATCCGGCCAGGGCCAGGCGCTGGGCGCGAGCAGATCCCGCTTCTCGGCGGCCAGCATCTGCAGATCCGCGCGCTTGATCGCGGGATGGCCGATCAGCTCCTCGGCCAGGCCGAAACGCGCATGAATGGCCGCGATGATCGGGCGCTCAACCACGTCAACCAACGCGGGGCCGAGGAGCTTTTTCACGGGGCTGATGATGTCTCCGATCATCGCCTCGTGCGCGTCATGCAGCAGCACGGCACGGCGCAGCGGCAGCGGCTCCTCGGCCATCATCTGCGCCATGAGCACGCAATGCTGCGCCACGCTGTAGATCGGGCCGCCGCGCGTGTGGCCGAGGAAGCGCGGCAGGCGCGAGAGGCAGGTGGCGAGATCGCGCAGGGTGAGCTCGGCCAGGTCGGGCTCGAGCAGATCCACGCAAAAGCCGGAGTGCATCTGCATCCATGCGCCGTGAGCGGGTGGCATGCGGCTCGGCGCGGCCGAGGTGGTGGGGGCTTCGCTCATGCGCCGCGCTCCTCGAGCTCGGCGGCCGTGATCAGGGCGTCGATCACGCGCAGCGCGGGATTGATCGCCGACACGCCGACGCGCAGCAGCCGCAGATCCGCCGGCCTGGCCGGCAAGAGGCGCAGCAGCTCGCGGGCCGGCTCCGCGCTGATCGCGCGCTCGATGCGCGTGAGCGGCTCCTCGGCGAAGATCGCGCGGGCCGAGCGAGCGAGCCGCGCCGTATGCCAGTAAGCCTCGGCGCGGCGGCTATGGGAGATCCGCAAGCCGCGCTCGCCGCGCTGCTCGGCGGTGTGGAAGGTCGCGGCATCGGCCTCAGCCTCGGCGCGCCTGGCGCCATCCTCGGCGCAGTCGATCAGGACATCGAGGGCGGGCAGATTGACGGGCGGGCTCGCGAGCAGGCGGCGCAGCAGCTCGAGCAGCGGGAGGCCGGCGGGGTGCGCCGCTGCGGCCAGGTCGGCATGCTTGAGCATCAGGCGCGCGCCTCGCGCGGACACCAGTGCGGCGCGCGGTCGGCGGCCTGGTGGTGCCAGGCGATCAGCCGGCCGACGCCGGCCTCACTGCAACGTGCGGTGCGCGAGCTGCCGCCGGGGGCGGCGTGCGGCTGCAGCTGGATGGCGGGGCACTCCGCGCAGCGGCGGCGCGGCGGTGGGGGCGCAGGGGGCGGCGTATGTGCCGCCGGTTGGGCAAGATCCAGCATCATGCCGCCCGCCGGGCCGAGGGCAGGGCTTCACAGCTCTCGACGCGCCAGCCTGGCGGCTCGCCGCCCGACATTTCGACCGCCTCCAGGCGCGCAAGGCGGATGGCCTCGGCGCGGTTGGGCGCGCTCAATCGCTGAACGTGGGTTGCTTCGCGCCCGTGGCGCAGGGTGACGCGGAAATCGTGCATGGGCTCGCTCCAGCGCCGCAGGATGCGGCGATGGGGCGATTAATGCATGAGGTGCAAAATACCCGCAAGGGCGTTATTGCGTTACGTGCAAAATCTTGGCTATGGTCGCGGCTTCACGATGCCAGCGTGTAGGCTGGCGATGCCTCAACGGAGGATGAGATGGTGGATGAAGCCGCAGGCGGGATGAAGAAGGAAGTCGGCGCGGAGGTTTTGCGCCTGGCGCTGGCGCAGGCGCAGTCCGGCTGGGCCGCGTGGGATTCGCTCGACCGCAAGCTCGCGGCGGTGTTTGCCCAATCCATCACGCTGGCCGTCGCCGCCGCAGGCGCGGTGGGCGCCGCGCTGCTGGGGCGCGTGGCGATTCCAGGCTATCTGGCCCTGGGCGCGGCCGTTCTGGGCGGAATGTTCGTCCTGGCGGGCGTCATCGCCATGTGGGGCATGCGGCCGAGGGCCGCCACGCCATATGGGGCGCGCCCGGTGTGGTCTGACACGCACGCGCTGCGGGCCAGTGAGGCCGGGGATGCCATGGTGCTGTTGGCTTGGGGCCAGAGCGATGTGTGGGAGGCCAATGAGCGCTGCATGGCGCCCGTGCGGCGCGCGGCACTGGCTTCGCAGCTGGTGCTTCTGGCGGCGGTGCCGTCAGGTGCCTTTGCCGCCCTCGTCGCCGCGCGCTGGCCCTTCTGACTTGCCCTTGCTGCGGGTTGTTGTGTCGATGGGTGGATTAGTGCCGGGCGGGCGGCCGATCGAGTTGATCGAGACAGAGGAATCCCGCGTCGGCTGCTGGGTGATGGTGCGGTTGCCGGGCTTTTGCTCGGGTGGTTTTGCCATGCGCTATCTCCTCTGCACCCAGCGCACCACGGCGGCGGTGCGGAGCTGGATATCCTCGCCGGAGTCCATAGTCTCGTAGCTGAACAGGCGCACCGTGTCGGGCGCGCCGCCCGGCAGCACCTTCTTCACCAGGCGCTGTCCGTCCATCGTCTCGACCACGCAATCCTCGTGCAGGATGTCCTTGCGGTCCACCGGCCGCGCTTCGCAGAACAGCACATCGCCTGGGCGATAGGCTGGCATCATTGAGGTGCCGGTGACGCGGACGGCAACCGCATCGGTCATGCCTGGCGGGGCTGGTAGCAACTCCCCGTCATCGTCAAGCGGGAAGACCACTGCCCCCGCTCCGACTGTGCCGCACATGCGCGCGTAGGTTTGCTCGGTCAGGATATCGGCCGGATCGGTAACGCCAAGGGCTCGCATGATCGCAAGAAACTTCGTGGCGAAGATCGGCTGCGCCCCGGACTCGTAGCGGGACACTTGCGAGGCTGAGCACTCGGCCTTTGCGGCTAGTTCTTCCTGGTTCAGGCGCGCGGCATCGCGCAGGACCGTAAGCCGCGTGAACGGCCTCCCTGCCTTGGCTTTCGGGGATGTCCTAGGCCTGCCCATAGGCCGAAGGTCGGCGCTCAATGCAAAAAAAGCCAGAGCGTCAAATGCAAAACCCCTTCCCTTGGGATTTTGCTTGTGGTGCAATACGCTCATGACGCTCTCCGATTACCTCAAGCAGAACGGCATCACGCGCTTCGCCTTCGCGGCGCGGGTGGGGGTTCACGCCTCCACCATCGGTCGCCTGTGCCGTGGCGAAACCGCGCCGGAGGCGAGCCTTCTGGCCGCCATCGTGCGCGAGACGCAGGGCGCCGTCCTGCCGAATGACCTGTTCCCGGCCGTGATGGCGCAGGTGCCGCCCCAGGGCGCGGCCCCCAGCGAGGCTGAGCCGCAGGCGGCCGCGTGATGGCGGGCCTAAAGGTCCAGATCGCGTGGCCGGCGGCGGGATGGTTGAGCCAAAAGCCACGCGCCCACGTCTGGGATCTCCGCTCCGTCGCGCATGTCGAAGGCTTCTTCGATGCGCCGAAGCGCAAATGCGCGGCTGGCCTGGCGCAGGTGGCAACGGCCGCGCAGGTGAGTTGGCTGGCCGGTAGGGCCGCCTTGGATGGTGAAGCTCTTCACGTCCACCTGCCGCTCCGTCTCTTCGTCCTCGGCGTCGATGTAGAGGATGCGGATGGTTGCCGGCTGTCGCAGGTCGAAGATGTCGGGGCGCTGGCGGGGCGGCGGCGCAGGAGCCTCGGGCGGGATCGCGGGGTTTCGCCGATCCGGCGTGTAGGGGATTCGGCGCTGATCGTCGCGCGGGGTGCGTTTCAGGGCGCCGAGAAAGAGAAACGCGCCAACCAGCAGCGCCAGCACCACCCAAACAGGATCCATTGCGGCCGCCCTCCTCTGGCGGCGCGCCAGGTTGCCACATCTGCCGGGGGTTTCCATGGCTGATCATGCGATGGGCTTTGCCGGCCTGCGGGCCGAGATCGCGGCCAGGGTCGCCGAAAGCCGCCTCGCCGAGCAGATGCGCCAGGCCGTGGCCGGCATCGTCGTTGGGGTGCTGCAGCGGGCTTCGATGCGATGCGGCGGCCATGAAGAAAAGGCGCGGCCGGTTGCAGCCGACCGCGCCTTGAACACTGAAACCATCAACTCCGGTGAACCTCTCCATGTCCGCAATCTCGGCCATGGAGCTCGCGAATGTCCTGGGGAAATCACCACCGAAAAAGTTGGGGAACAAAAGTGATTGACACGCTCGATCATCGTTCCGTGGTGGGTGGCGTCATCTGTGAGGCGCTCCGCGCCCGCTACGGCGAATTGAAGCACGCGCCAAAGCGCCTCGCGGCACTGACCGGCACCACGCCGCGCACGGCCGAGAATTGGCTTGCCGGCCAGTGCGCGCCGCAGGTGGCGCAACTGGTTGAGCTCATGGCCGCAGATCCCGGAATTGAGGAGGTTGTTATGGAGCTGGTGCGCAGTCGGCGCGAGATCCGCTCGGCATGATCCTCGGCTCGCTTCAAGTCGTGTTCGGGTGGGTCGGCTTTGGCCTCATCCGGCAGCCGTGGCCGGGGCTTTGCTTGGGTTTGGTCAGCTTCTCGCTTTGCCGGGGGCATTGGGCCGAGCGGCTGCTCGAGGAGGCGCTGCGGCGGCGCGGCGCGCCATGACGCTCCTCGGTTTCACGATCTGCGCGATTGTCGCCGGCTGCGCCTGGCTCACCTGGCGGAACCGCAATGAGCCGCTGCCGGATACCTCCGAGGATCCCTGGTTTCAGCCATACCGCGCCGAGCCGGCGCAGCAGCTCGAGGAGGAGCGCGAGCCATGAAGCGGGAGGAGGCCGAGCGGCTGCGGGCGCCGATCGCGCACGCCGAGCAGGCGGCCGCGCTGGCGGTGGTGCCGCTGGTGTGTGCGCATGGGGCGCAGGGCGCGATCGGCGCCGTGGCCGTGGTGCTCGGCAAGATGGTGGCCGGCGCGCATGCGCAGGGCCTTCTCGAGGGCTCGGTGGCCGAGAACATGGCGCGCATCGAGGCGCTGATCGGTTGCGGCCTGCATGAGCAGGTGACGCAGAACAACGTGCGGGCGGGTCGCGCGTGAGCGCCGCTCTCGGCCACATCAAGCCGGAGGCGCTGCGCCTGCCGCCGGCCAATCTCGAGGCCGAGCAGGCCGTGCTCGGCGCTCTCCTGCGGAACAACAAGGTGGCCGATCGGATCGCCTTCCTCGAGCCGCACCATTTCGCCGACGCCATCCACGGCCTCATCTTCAACGCGATGATGCGCCGCATCGATTCCGGCCGCCTGGCCGATGCGGTGACGATGCGCCAGGAGTTCGCCAATTCCGGCGCGCTCGCCGAGGTCGGCGGCGATGCCTACCTGGCGCAGCTGCTCGGCGCCTTCGTCTCGATGGTGGGCGTGGCCGAATATGCGGCCGTGATCCGCGATTGCTGGTTGCGGCGCCAGGTGATCGAGGCCTGCGATCTCGCGATCGAGCGGGCGCGCGGCGTTGAGGGTGGCGAGCTCGCCGGCGGTGACATTCTCGCCGCGCTGGATGGCGAGCTCGCCGGCCTCTCGCGCGATGGCAACGCCGGCCAGGAGCTGCGCGGCTCGAGCACGGTGGCGGCCGAGGTGATGGCCGGTTTCGTGGCGGCGGCCGAGCGGCAGGGCGGCCTCGCCGGCATCACCTCCGGTTATGCCGGCCTCGATCGGATGCTCGGCGGGTTCATGCCGGGCCAGCTCATCCTCCTCGCCGGCCGGCCTGGCATGGGCAAGACGGCGGCCTCGCTCGGCATCACCACGCGCAGCGCAGCAGCTGGGCATCGGTGGCTCTATGCCTCGGCCGAAATGGGCGCCGGCCAGGTCATGGCGCGCGCCGTGGCGGCGGTCTCGGGCGAGCCGCTCACGGCCGTCTTGCGCGGCGGGTATCACGATCCTGAGAGCGGCGCCTGGTGCTCGCATCACGCGGGCGGGCCGGAGGCGCATCGGATCGCTGCGGCGGTGCGCCGGCTCGGCCAGCTGCCGATCGAGTGGGATGATTCGCCGATGCAGACGGTGGCGAGCATCCGCGCCAAGGCCCGCGCCATGAAGCGGGCCGGCGGCCTCGATGGCGTCATGGTGGATTACCTCGGCCGGATCCGGCCGAGCGAGCGGGCCATGGGCTTCAAGAATCGCGTGCAGGAGGTTTCCGAGATGGCGCGCGCCTTCAAGGAGCTGGCGCGCGAGCTCGAGGTGCCGGTGGTGCTGCTCTCGCAGCTCTCGCGCGGCGTGGAGCAGCGGCCGGATAAGCGGCCGGTGCTCTCGGATCTGCGCGACTCTGGCGAGATCGAGCAGGAGGCCGATACGGTGCTTTTCCTGTATCGCGAGCACTATTACCTGCTCGCCGCTGAGCCGCAGCGCGACGGGAAGCAGAGCGCCGAGCAGCACGCAGACAAGCTCGCCGAATGGACGCAGCGCCTGCAGGCGGCCGAGGGCCGCGCCGAGATCATCATCGCCAAGCAACGCCAAGGGCCGGTCGGGCCGGTGCGGCTGCGCTGGGATGGGCCGGCAACGTGGTTTCGCAATGATGTGGCGGATGGGGAGCCGGCGGTGCCGGGCCTGCCGGAATAGCAGAGGGGGAAAGCATGGGGGCGCAAGGCAAGGGGAAGCCGGGCGGGTTCCGCGAGCAGGTGCTGCAGCACCTGGCGGCGGCCGCGCCGGATGGTTGCCAGGTGAGCATCGGCGGCGGGCCGCTGCGGCCGGTTGAGGAGGTGCGCGAGGCGCTGCAGGTGGTGAAGGGCCAGGCGCTGCGCGAGAAGGCCGCAGGGCAACCGCAGCGGGATCTCGAGGAGGCCACGGGCGTTGCGCCGCAGCAGGCCGAGCGCGAGGCCGTGGCCGGCGGCATCGCGGCCGATCGGCTCCGCTCGATTGTCGATCGGATCGAGCGCCTCGAGCAGGAGCGCAAGGATCTCGGCGGCGACATCAAGGACGTGTTCAGCGAAGCCAAATCGGCCGGCTTTGATGTGAAGGTGCTCCGGCGCCTCATCCGCGAGCGCAAGATCTCGCCGGCCGAGCTCGAGCAGCAAGACGATCTCCTCGCGCTCTATCGCCGCGCGCTGGCCGGCACCGAAACCCAAGAAACCGAAAGCTAAACCATGGCGCGCCGCTGCACCTGCTCCAAGATCATCGGCCTGCTGCATGAGGATCCGCGCCTGCGCACTCTGCCGCTCGCTGCGCAAGCTCTCTGGCTGCACCTGGCGCACGCCATGCTGCGGCCTGGTTTCGAGGGCGCGTTGCCTTTTCGGGATCCGCGCCGGGTTTCGCTTTTGGTTTCCGCCGAGGTTTCCGAGGTGGGGCCGCTGCTCGGTTTGCTGATCGCCGAGGGGCTGCTCGCCGAGGAGGGCGAGAGCCTGGTGGCGCCGCTGCTGCGCGAGGCCGAGGCCCGCGTGCTGGCCGCGCGGCGAAACGGCGCAAAAGGCGGGCGGCCGCGCCGTGATGAGACGCCAGAGCAGGCGGCGGCCAGGCGCCGGCAGGGCGAGCTCCTCATGCCGATCGCCGCGCCACGGAAACCCACGGAAACCTCGGCGGCTGGGTTTCCGGGCAGTAGTAGCTCTCTCAGTAAGACTGAAAGTAACTCAGTATCGCGCGAGGAAACCTGGCAGCAGCTGGGCGCCGAGCTGGTGACGATCGCGGGCCTCGATGCCTCGAGGGTGGAGCGGCGGCCGGTGCGCGAATGGCTCGAGGCAGGCGCCTCGCCTGAGCTGATCCGGCATGTGGTGCGCCAGGTGAGCAGCTGGGCAGGCTTCAAGGCCGAGAAGATCTCAACGCTCGGCTATTTCGGAAAGGCGATCATGCGGGAGCTCGAGGCGGGATCGCCTGGCGCGAGCCTTCCGCCGATCGGCGAGGCGGCAACCGATTTCGAGCTCGAGGTGCAGAAATGGAAAGAGAGCGGGTATCAGGGGCCGGCGCCGCAGCGCAAAGCGCGGGCGGCCTGATGGGGGCGCTCGGCACGCGCCAGGCGGCGAGCCTGCGGCCGGCGCCGCAGCGCCAGCCGATCGACATCGAGCGCCTCTTGGTGTGGGTGTATCGCGATCAGCGGGCCGATGTGGTGATCGATCGAGGGGCCGGGCTGTATGAGGCCGAGGCGGCGCTCGATGGCGTGGCGGGATCTTACGTCTCGGTGTGCGGTTGCGCGGCCGTGGCGCGGATCCAGGCGCTGGGCGTGCGGGTGGATCGGCAGGGCCGCGATGCGGGCGCGCTCGATCCTGACGCCGAGGTGATTCATCGGGCCGTGATGCAGCTGAGCGATCGGGTGGCGGGCCTGCCGCGCTCGCGCCTGGTCATCCAGAACGCGGCCACGGCCTCGAGGCCGGATGCGATGGTGGATGAGGTGCCTCGGCCGATTCCGATCCTCAACCGCGAGGGGCGGCCGGCGGTGGAATGGCTGGACAAGGGGCGGCGCTTCGGGGTGTGCCGCGTGGACTATCAGCCGAGCGCCTCGGCGATTCTCGCGGCGCGCGAGGAATATGCCGCCTGGCACCAGGCGCTGCGGCTGCTCGCCTTCGTGCTGCAGCGCGAGCCGCGAGTAACCAAGTTTCACGCGCTTTCGCCTGCAGCTCCGGCCGCACCATGGCTCGAGGCGCGTTGACGTGCGCAACTGAGCTTGACTAGATGGGGCCGCCACGATTGCGCCTGCCGGGGGAAACCTCGGCGGGCGCTTTGCATTTCGGGCCTCGGCGCCAGCCGCGCGGGTCCTCCTGGCGCCTGGCGCTATGCGGCACGCAGAGGCGCTCGAGTTTTCTAGTCGGGCGGTTCATCCGAGAGGTTCATCGAGGTTCACCATGGGCGCCGCTGGTAAACCGAGCGTCGGCACAAAGGCCGAGTATGCCGAGCATCGCGGGTGCTCGCGGGCCTATGTGTCCAAGCTCATCCGGCAGGGCCGCCTCGCCGAGCCGGCGCTGCTGCCCGATGGCCGCATCAACTTCATTCTGGCCGACCAGCTGATCGGCGCCGCGATCGAGGATGAGCAGCCGGCGGCCTCGGCGCCGCAGGCCGGGCCGAGCTACGCCGAGCAGCGGGCGCGGCGCGAGGCGGCCGAGGCCGAGCTCGCCGAGATCAAGCTGGGCACGCTGCGCGGCGAGTATGTGCGCCGCTCGGCCGTGCGGATCGCCGCTGAGCAGGTTTTCGCGCGCGCGCTGGCTCGCCTGGGCGAGCGGTGGGGCGATGTCGCGATCGAGCTCGCCAAGATGACGGATCCGGCGGCGATCGCCGAGCGCCTGGCCGAGGAGCAGCGGGCCGCCATGGGCGCGATCAACGGGGAGTTTTTGGAGGATGCCGCTCGACGCTCTGCCGGATGAGATAGAGCTCGAGCTGCTGCGCGCGGTGGCGGCCGCCTGCCATGTGGTGCCGCCGCGCAGTGTTCACGAATGGGCCGAGGCCGAGCGGATCGTGGCCGCTGAGAGCGGCTCGCCTTGGCCTGGCAGGTGGCGCACGGCGCGGGCGCCGTTCCTGCAAGAGATCATGGAGGTGCTCAGCCTTACGCATCCGGCGCGGCGTGTAACCTTCGTGAAGTCGGCGCAGGTCGGCGGATCCGAGGCGGCGCTGAACATGCTGGGCCAGGTGATGGCCGAGACGCCTGCGCCGTGCCTGGTCATGCTGCCTTCAATCGAGATGATGCGCGGCTATAACCGCCTCAAGCTCGATCCGCTGATCACATCAACGCCGATTCTGCGGGCGCGTGTGGGCGAGGTGGTGAGCCGCTCCGATCAGGAGAGCACGGCCACATTCAAGAGCTTCTCGGGGGGCTATCTGCAGCTGCTCACGGCCAATAGCTCGGCCAACTTGCAGATGCGCTCCGCGCGCGTGCTGCTCATGGAGGAGGTGAGCGATTACCCGCTAGACGCAGACGGGCGCGGCGATCCGGTGCGCCAGCTCGAGGCACGCGCGATCGCCTATGCCGGCCGCGAAAAGATCGTGAAGATCAGCACGCCGGCCGAGGAGGGAACCTGCCGCGTCACATCGGCCTATGAGCAGAGCAGCCGGGGGCGCTTCCATGTGCCTTGCCCGCATTGCGAGCACCTGCAGCCGATGGAATGGGAGGCGCTGCGCTGGCCGAAAGGCCGGCCGGCCGAGGCGGTGCTGCACTGCACGGGCTGCGGCGCCGAGATCGAGCAGCAGCACAAGCCGGCCATGATCGCGGCCGGTCGCTGGGTCCATGAGCGGCCGGAGCTGCTCGAGCTGCATGCGGGCTACGCCATCAACGCGCTGTATTCGCCGACGCTCAGCTGGGCGGATCTCGCGGCCGAATGGGATGAGGTGCAGGACGATCCCGAGGGGTTGCGCACCTTCACGCAGCAGAAGATCGGCCGCGCCTGGCGCGTGGCGGGTGAGGCGCCGGAATGGCAGCGGCTTTACGATCGCCGCGAGGAGTGGGCGCCGGGCGTGGTGCCGGCGGGCGGCCTGCTGCTCACGGCGGGCGTTGACGTGCAACGCTCGCCGGGGCGCCTCGAGGTGTTTGTATGGGCATGGGGGCGGCGCCGCCGCTCCTGGCTTGTCGATCACATCATTATTGCGGGCTCGCCTTTCGCCTGGGGCACCTGGGAACAGCTCGCGAGCGTGCTCGAGACGGTCTATCCGAGCGCCTCCGGCGGCGCGCTGCCGATCAGCCAGGCGGCGATCGATTCGGGCGATGGCACCACAACGGCCGAGGTCTATGCCTTCGTCCGCAAGATGGGATCTCGCCGCGTGATCGCGGTGAAAGGCCGCGATGGCGTGCCGCAGGCGATCGTGCCGGGCGGCAAGGTGGACGTGAAGCGCAACGGGAAGCGCGTTGGCGCTCTCAAGCCTTGGATTGTCGGCAGTAGCTACCTCAAAGGCGAGTTTTACGGGCAGCTAAAGCTCGAGAGGCCGACGCAAGAGAGCGGCGAGGAGCCGCCGGCCGGCTATGTGAGCCTGCCGCAGCACCTGGCGGGCGAGGAGATCTGCCGGCAGCTGGTGGCCGAGGAGCTGCGGCGCGTGAAGGTGCGCCATGGCGTCTATCGGCACGAATGGGCGCCGATCAGAGATCGCAATGAGGCGCTGGATTGCCGCGTCTATGCGCGCGCGGCCGCCGCGCTGCTCGGTGTCGATCGCTGGGGTGATGAGCGGTGGCAGCAGCTCGAGGCCGAGCTCGAGCGGCATGTGCCATCGCGCCAGGCGCTGCAGCCGGCGCTCGATGTGGACGCGCCGCAGGATGAGCCGGGCGCGGATCTCGAGGCGCCGGCCGAGGGCGAGGAGCTCGGCCAGGTGGTGCCGGAGCCGCGCATGGTGCGGCCGGAGCCGGCGCGGCCTGCGCCGCCTCCGGCGCCGCCGATCCCTGGCCGCTCGCGCTGGTGGAAAGCTCCGCGAGCTGGCGCTCGCTTTTGAACAACCTGGCGGCCGCAAGGCCGCGATCTGAGGGGATGCCGCATGCCTGCGCTCGATGCTCCGCCTGCGCTGCTGACGGCGGGCGATACCTGGCGTTTCCGCTGGGAGTCGGCCGACTATCCGCCGGCCGCCGGCTGGGCGGTTTCCTGGCGCGTCATCGGCGCCGGGGTCAATCTGCAATTCGGCGCTGCGGCCGATGGCGCCGGCTTCCTCGCCACGGCGGCGGCGGTGCAGACGGCCGCGCTCGCGGTGCCGGCGCAGGGCCTGGCCTGCACGCTGATCGGCCAGGCGAGCCTCGGCGGGGTGCGCGAGGAGATCTGGCGCGCGCCGCTGCAGCTGCGGCCGGATCCGGCCACGGTCACGGGGGATCTGCGCGGCCATGCGGCGCGCGTGCTCGCCGCGCTCGAGGCCATGCTCGAGGGCAAGGCGACGAAAGATCAGGAGAGTTACAAGCTCGGCGATCGGGAGCTGAAACGGATGCCGATCGGCGAGCTCCTGAAATGGCGCGACTATTACAAGGCCGAGGCCGCGCGCGAGGCTAAGGCAAACGGCCTCGGCCGGCCGCGCCAGGTGATCACGCGCATGGTGCGCGCGTGATGGGCCGGCTTCGCGATGCCTGGCGCGTGCTCACCGCGCCGCAGGCCGGCCATGGCGGCGGGCGCCGCGCCTTCCTGGGCGCCGCGCCGTCTCGCCTGCTCGAGGATCTGCCGAGCGGCGCGGCCGCCGCGCCAAATCGCGAGATCCGGCAGGCGCTCAAGGTGCTGCGCGCCAGGTCGCGGCACCTGGCGCAGAATGACGGGTTTTCCAAGGGCTTCCTCAAGACGCTGCGCCGCAACGTCATCGGCGCCTCGGGCTTCGTGCTGCAGATGCAAGTGCAGATGGAGCGCGGCGGCCGGCCGGATGAGGATGCAAACCGGCGGATTGAGGCGGCCTGGCAGGAATGGGCCAAGGTCGGCTCCTGCGATGTGACGGGCAAGCTCAGTTTCGCCGATGTCTGCCGCTCGGTGATCGGCCAGGTGGCGCGCGACGGCGAGGCGCTGGTGCGGATCGTGCGCGGCTCGCGCTTCAACCGCTTCGGCCTGGCGCTGCAGATCCTCGATGTGGCGCTGCTCGATGAGGATCTGATGTGCGCGCAGGGCGCGATCGGCGGCTGGCGCCTGCCGGCCGGCCATACGGTGCGGAGTGGCGTTGAGCGGGATGAGTTCGGGCGGCCGGTGGCGTATCACCTGCGCACCACGCTCGAGGGCGATGATTGCTATACGGCCGGCGGCCGCCGCTATCAGCGCCTGCCGGCCGATGACATCCGGCACCTGTTTCTCTCGGAATGGGCCGATCAGGTGCGCGGCGTGCCTTGGCTCGATACGGCCATTCGCGCGCTCGCCATGCTGGACGGCTATTCGGAGGCCGAGCTCGCGGCCGCGCGCGTCTCGGCCGGCAAGATGGGATTCTATCGGATCGATTCGGATGAGGAGCCAGACGGCGAGCTCGCGGCCGATGGGCGCCTGGTGCAGAAGGCCGAGGCCGGCACCTTTGAGCTCCTGCCGAAAGGCGTGGATTTCCAGAGCTTCGATCCGCAGCATCCGACGCAAGCCTTTGCGGATTTCGTCGGCGCCATCCTGCGCTCGGCGGCCTCCGGCTCCGGCCTGTCCTATCCCGCATTCGCGAATGATGCCGCGAAGCTCAGCTATTCGGCGCTGCGCGGCGTCACGCTCGAGGATCGCGAGGAATACCGCACGCTGCAGGCCTGGATGATTGGCTCGCTCTGTGAGCCGATCTTCGCGCCTTGGCTGCGTGAGGCGCTGATCACGGGCGCGCTCAGCCTGCCGCCTGGCAAGTTCGATCGATTCAACCGGCCGAGCTTCACGGCGCGCGGCTGGCAATGGGTGGATCCGCTGAAAGAGGTGAACGCCATGCGCGAGGCCGTGGGGCTGGGCATCGCCGCGCGCACGGATCTCGTTGCAGAGCGCGGCGGGGATTTCGCCGATACGGTCGCCAAGCTGCGCGCCGAGCAAGCCATGATGGAGGGGCTCGGCCAGCCGGCGGCCCCCTCTTCAACCTTCAACATCATCGATCAGGGGAGTTGAGCATGCCTGGTGCATTGCCGCAGGGCGTTGAGCGGCGCGGATCCCGCGCGGCGGTTTTCGAGCGGGCCTCGCTCAATATGGAGGCGCGCACGGTCGAGCTCGCCTTCTCGAGCGAGCAGCCGGTGCAACGCTGGTGGGGCATCGAGATCCTCGGCCATGCGCCGGGGGAAATGGATGATGGGTGGCTGCGCGGTGGCACCGCGCCGCTCCTGATGGATCACAACGCGCGCGATCAGGTGGGCGTTGTTGAGAGTGTCACTCTCGGCGGGGACCGGAAGGCCCGCGCAATCGTGCGCTTTGGGAAAAGCGCGCGCGCCGAGGAGGTGATGCAAGACGTGGCGGACGGCATCCGCGCAAATGTCTCGGTGGGTTACGAGCTCCTCGAGCTTCGCCTGGAAAGCGAAGCCGAGGGCGTGAGCACCTATCGGGCCACGCGCTGGCGTCCGCTCGAGGTGAGCCTGGTGAGCCTTCCGGCCGATGCAACGGTCGGGGTGGGTCGCGAGGCCGAGCCGCCGAAACTTCCCGCACAACCGAAACAGGAGGGCCGCATGGCCGATCAGAACGAGGCGCAGATGCGCGCGCCGACGCAGGACGAAATCAACCAGGCCGCGCAGAAGCGCATCGCCGAGATCTATGATCTCGCGGCGATCGCCAATGCGACGGACCAGGCGGCCGACGCGATCCGCAAGGGCCTCACCATCGAGCAGTTCCGGGGCCTGCTGCTCGAGCAGCGCCAGGGCCAGAGCCGGCCGCTCGGCGCGCCGCCGACCGAGATCGGCCTCTCGGCCAAGGAGGCGCGGCAGTTCAGCCTCGCGCGCATGATCCTCGCGCGCGCCGAGAACAATCCGAGCCTGGCGCCGTTCGAGGTGGAGGCCTCGGCCGCTGCCGCCGATGGCATGCGCAAGACGGGCGCGCAGATGCGCGGCGGCCTGGTGCTGCCGTATGAGGTGATGATGGCTCCGGTGGGCCTGCGCGAGCACAACGGCCGCATCCTGGCCGGCGGCGGCCGGATGCAGCGCGATCTCACCACGGCCAGCATCGCGGCCGGCGGTGCGGTGGTGCAGACGGACGTGCTTGCCACCAACTTCATCGATCTGCTGCGCAACTCGATGATGGTCCGCGCCATGGGCGCCACCATGCTTTCCGGCCTGGTCGGCAACGTGGCGATCCCGCGTCAGACGGGCGCCGCCTCGGCCTCCTGGGTGGCGCAGGGCGCGGCCGCAACCGAGAGCGACTCGGTGATGGCGCAGCTCGCGCTCACTCCGCGCACGGTGCATGCGATCCAGGATTTCACGCGCGAGCTTCTCCTGCAGAGCTCGCTCGATGTCGAGGCGCTGGTGCGCATGGATCTCGCGGCGGTGGTCGGCCTGGCGGTGGATCTCGCCGCGCTGCATGGCACGGGCGCGGGCAACCAGCCCACGGGCATTGCGGCCACGGCCGGCATCGGCTCCGTGGCCGGCGGCACCAATGGCGCGGTGCCCACCTGGGATAACGTGGTGGATCTCGAAACGCAGGTGGCGAATCAGAATGCCGCGATCGAGGCGCTGGGCTACCTGACCAATAGCCGGGTGCGCGGCCGCCTCAAGCGTCAGCCGATCGTCGCCGGCCAGCCGGTTTTCGTGTGGGGTGGCATGCCTGGGAGCGATCGCGCCGATCAGTCCGGCTTCGGGACCATGAACGGGTATCGCGCCGGGGTTTCCAATCAGGTGTCGTCCAACCTGACCAAGGGCACGGCGAGCGGCATCTGCTCGGCCATCTTCTTCGGCAACTGGCGCGATCTGGTCATCGGCGAGTGGGGGGCGCTCGAGATCCTCACCGACAACATCACGCAGGCCGCCAGCCGCGTGATCCGCGTTCACAACTACCAGACGACGGATGTCGGCGTGCGCCGTCAGCAGTCCTTCTCGGCGATGTTGGACGCGCTCACCGCCTGATGAGCCGGCCGGGCGCTCGCGCCTGGCTGCTCATCAAAGGGCCTGGCGCATCGGGGGGTGCGCCAGGCCGCCTCCCTTCCCTTCCAAACAATCGAAAGGATCCGCCATGCGCAGGATCGCCATTCTCTCCGCATGCCTGCTCGCGGGCGTGCATCTGCGGCAGGGCCGCGTGCTCGAGGTTTCGGCCGAGGATCGCCTGCTGCTGCTCTCCGGCGGCCGCGCGCGGGATGCGCTGCCGGGTGAGGAGGTCACGCCGGAGGAGGAGCCGGAGGCCGGCCAGACGGGCGCCACGGGCGGCTCCGGGGCGGGTGCCAGCTCCGGCCAGGTCGGCGCCGAGGCCGGCCAGGCCGGCGCCACGGGCGAGGCCGAGGCGGGCGCCGAGGGCGGCGCGGATGACGGCCAGGCGAGGCTCGGCGTCTGATGGCCGTTGAGTCGGCCGCAGATCTCGCCGGCATGTTCGGCGAGGAGGATTTCGCCGAGGCCGCGCGCTATCTGCCGGCCGGCGGCGGCTCGGTGCCGTGCTCGGTGATCCGTGAGCTGCCGGCGCCGCTGATCGATACCGGCGCGCATGTGGTGCGCCAGGCCGGCTCGGTGTGGCTGGTGCGGGTGGCCGAGGTGCCGGCGCCGGCCAAGGGCGCGCGCCTGCAGCTGGGCATCGGCGCGGCCGTGGCGATGCCATGGCATGGCAGCCGCGAGATCCTCGATGTGCAGCTCGAGGAGCATGGCGGCTTCTGGCGGGTGACGGTGAAATGACCAAGCGCGAGGCGGCGCTGCAGGCGCTGCGCACCTCCCTTGCCGCCGGCATGCCGGGCCATTCGGTGCAGCGGCATGGCGGCCTGCCGCTCGAGATCCCGGCCGGCTTCGCGCTGGTGACGGTGCATGATGGGTCTTGCGAGGCGGCCGAGGCGCTGCTCTCGCCGCTGCAATATGAGATCGCCTGGCTCGCGCCGGTCACGATCGAGGCCGATAGCGGCACGATCCGCGATGATGCGGCCGAGCTGTTCGCCGCGCGCCTGGTGGCCGATCCGACGCTCGGCGGCGCGGTGGATTGGGCCGAGGTTGGCGCGCCGGAGGCCGAGGTGGTGGCCGTGCCGGCGCTCGAGACGGGCGGCCAGCAACCGCCGGTTTTCGCGCTCTCGGTGCCGGTGCGCCTGCATTTCGTGGCGCCAAGCCCGGCGGGCTGAGCGTCCTTCCTTCCACACTCACAAGAGGAGAAAACCGCCATGCCTGTTGGTGGTCAGGGTAAAAACGTCTCGATTTTCCAGCAGATCGAGGCAACCGAGGGCGTGAAGCCGACCGGCAATTATCGCCGGCTTCCGGTCAAGAGCTTCACGCTCGCGCCGAATGAGAATCTGGCGCAGGACGTGGTGCTTTCGAGCGCAGCCACGACGCGGGATCCGCTCGATCCGTATCGCGATTTCATCGACATTACGGGCGAGGCCGTGGTGCCGCTGGATCTCACCAATATCGGCCATTGGCTGCGCATGCTGCTCGGCTCGCCGACGACGACGGGCACCACGAATCTCACGCATGTTTTTCGCTCCGGCTCCAACGCGCTGCCGAGCGTGGCGATCGAGAAGGTGTATTCCGACATCGCGGGCGCGAATGAGGGTTATCTCGGCGTCCGCGCCAATACGCTGAGCGTGCCGATCCAGCAGAGCGGCGTGGCCGATGCCACCTTCGGCCTCATGGCGCTGGCGCACACGCCGAATCTCACCTCGGCGCCTGGCACGCCGACCACGGCCACCTTTGAGCGGTTCAACCGCTTTCAGGGCTCGGTGTCGCGCAACGGTGCCGCGCTGCCGGCCTTCATGCAGGGCACGCTCACCTTCTCCAATGGGATGGAGGCGGTGAAGGCGATCCGCAATGATCGCCGGATCGAGGGCATCGATTGGGCCGAAACCTCGGCGCAATTCGAGGGCACGGTGCGCCTCACGGCCGCCAATGCGGCGATCCTCACGGATGCGATCGCCGGCACTCCCTGCTCGCTCGCCTATCAGCTGCAGATCAACGCGCAGCGGTCGCTCACGCTCGAGCTGCCGCGCGTGACGCTGGCGCCGATCGGGCCGCGCCTCGAGGGGCCGATGGGGATCGATCTGCCGGTGCGCGGCCTGGCGTCCTTCGACAGCACGGCGGCCTGCATGTTCCGGGTCACGCTGCTGAATCAAACCGCGGCTTACTGAAAGGGCCTCAAGATGCTGAAACTGAACCTGAAACCGGAGCCGCGCTGGCTCGAGATCGGCGGCGGCGTGCGCGTCAAGGTGCCGCCGCTCGATACGGCCATTCTCCGCGCCGTGGAATATGAGGCCTGGCGCGCCTATTCGGCGCTCAAGCTCGCCGTGAATGAGGGCGATGAGACGCGCCAGCTCTCGGATCTCGAGGTGGCGCGCCTCGAGGGCGCCTTCGCGCTCGCCAAGGTGCGCGCTCTGGCCGGGCAGATCATGGCCTGGGAAGGCGTGACGGATGAGGAGGGCCAGGCGCTGCACATCACGCCGGAGGCGCTCGATGCCTTCGCCGCGCATCCGATCGCCGGGCCGGCCTTCCGCACGGCCTATGATGGCACGGTGGCGCCGCTGCTCGCGGAGGGAAACGGCTCCGAGATCTCCTCGCCTGGCGATGGGGCGGCGGCGATCGATACTGCGCCGGCTGCGGCGCCGGCTCCGGCGGCCGATGCGGCGCCTGCCCCGTCATCCGAAACGCTCCTCAATCCCTAGAGGGCGCGGCCGTGCTCGAGGCCGTAGAGGCCTCGGTGAGGCATGACATGGGCGGCGCGTCTGTCGATGCCGGCGCGGCTCTGGCGCTCGCCGGGGCCTTCGGTGTCGATGGGCGCGCTGCCGCATTCCTGATCGCGCAGTCCGCGCGCGGGATCGCCGCAGGCCAGGCGAAGCGCCAGGCCTCGGCAGAGCAGGATCCGCAGCAACAAGAGGCCTGATCATGCGCGTGCTCGCGAGAATCGAGGGGGTGGATCCGCCGGAATGGCTGCGCTCACGCTCTCGGCTCGCGGCGCGCGCGATCACGGCCGCCATGGATGCGGCGGGCAAGGGGGCGCAGCAGGATCTCCGCGCGATGGTCCGCTCGGCCGGCCTCGGCCAGCGGCTCGGCAATGCGATCAGGCAAAGCACCTTTCCCAGGCCTCCGGCCTATTCGCCGCGCGCGGCCTCGGAGATCGTCGCCAATCGCAACGCGGCCGACATCATCCGCGCCTTTTCGGAGGGCGCGACGATCACGGCCAAGGGCGGCAAATATCTCGCCATTCCTACGGATGCCGTGCCGCGCGGCCGCTGGGGTGAGAAGCTTTCGCCGCGCCAGGCCGAGGCGCGGTTTCTGCAGAAACTCGAGCTCGCGGTGATCGGCGGCCGGCCGTGCCTGGTGCTGCCGGCGGCGCGGCTCACGCGCGGCGGCCGAGCTCGAGGCGCCACCTCGCGGCAGCAGGCGCGCGGCCGTGCGCGGGCCGTGGTGGCGTTCTGGCTGGTGCCGCAGGTGCGGCTCGCGCAGCGCCTGGCGCCGCGTCCGATCGCGGCCGCATGGGCGCGCCGTCTGCCGGGGATCATCGATCGCGCGGCCGCAGGGTTGAGGGGCTGATATGTCGGGCAGTCAAAACAATCGATGGACGCTGCGCCTCTCAACCGAGGGCGCCGATCAGGTCATTCGGGATCTGCGCGCGGCCGCAACCGAGAGCGCGGCCGCCGGCCGGGCCTATGACGCGCTGCTGAAAGCGCAGCCGGCTCTCGCCAATGGCGCCGAGCGGGCCGAGCAGGCGCTGCGCAAGAATGTGGACGCCATGCGCGGCATGCGCGGCGAGCTCGGCCTGCTCGGCGCGGCGGCCGATGGTGCGGCGAGCAGCCTCGGCCAGCTCGGCTCCGCGCTGAGCTCGCCGGCGGCCGCCATGGCCGCGCTCGGCGCGGGCGCCGTGGCGGCGGGCGTCTCGATCGCCAAGCTCGGCGACGAATACACAGTCACGATCAACAAGCTGCGGGCGGCCACGGGCAGCATCGGCGCCGCGCAATCCGTCTATGGCGAGCTCGTCTCGCTTTCGCAGCAGACGGGCGCGGCGATCGGCGAGACGGCCGGCGCCTTCGTGCGCTTCTCGGTGGCGGCGCGCTCGATCGGCGCGACAAATGCCGAGGTGCTGCAGCTCACGCGCACGATTCAGCAGGCCGGCATGATCGCGGGCGCCTCCGGCCAGGAGAGCGCGGCAGGTGTGCAGCAGCTCGGCCAGGCGCTCGCCTCCGGCAAGCTGCAGGGGGATGAGCTGCGCTCGATCCTCGAGAATATGCCCACGCTCGCCGAGGCGCTGGCGCGCGAGCTGGGCGTCTCGATCGGCCAGCTGCGGCAGATGGGCACCGAGGGGCAGCTCACCTCCGATCGCGTGTTTCAGGCGCTGCTTCGCGCGGGCGAGCAGATCAACCGGCAGTTTTCCGAGCTCACGCCGACCATGGGCCAGGCCTTCGGGATCCTGGGCGCCGCCATGGTGGATTTTGTCGGCAAGCTCGATCGCGCGCTCGGCCTCTCGCAGGGGATCGCGGCGGCGGCGCGTGCGGCGGCCGGGGTGGTTTCCGGCGCCGGGGCGGCCATCACGCCACGCAGCGCGGCCGAGCAGGCGGCGCGGGATGAGCAGGCGGCCGAGGCCCGGCGCGCGCGCCTCGAGGCCGAGATCGGGGCGCTGAGCGGCGAGGCGGTGGGGCCGCAGCAGCCGCCGCGCCGTGGCACCATCGGCCGAGGTTTGCAGGAGACGGCCGGCGCCACGCGCTCGCCGGAGGAGCGCCTGGCCGAGCTGCGCGAGCGCCTGGCGGCCGAGGATCGTGTGCTGGCCGAGGCGCGCGAGCGGCGCGCCAATGCCGAGCGCGAGGCGGATGAGGTGCGCCAGGCCGAGGAGGCCACGGCGCGCGCCAGGCGCGAGGCGGCCACGCGGGCCGAAACCACGGCCGCCGGCCAGGCGCTGCGCGAGCGCAATCGGAGCGAGCAGGATCTGCGGCGCGAGCATGCCGAGCGCCTGGCCGTCATCGAGCGCAACCGCCTGCAGGGCAATTTCGATGACGCCGAGGCCACGCGCCAGCGCGCGGCCGAGAATCGCCGGCTCGCCGAGGAGATCCGCAACCTGCAGGAGGCCGAGCGCGGCCGCGTTGCCACGGATGAGGAGGTGGCGGCGGTCGGCCGGATCGTGGCCGATATGGAGCGCGACCGGCAGGCGCTCATGCGCGAGGGCGAGACGGTTACGGCCTCCGTGCGCACCGAGGCCGAGCGTTATGCCGAGCAGCTTTCGGTGCTGCGCACGCTGCTCGATCAAGGCGCGATCACGCAGGAGACTTACAACCGCGCAGTGGCGGCCGCCGATCCGGCCGTGCGCGCGGCAACCGAGGCCGCGCGCCGGATTGAACAAGACAACACGCGCACCACGGATCGCATCACGGGCTTTTTCGGCGATGCCTTCGCGCGGGCTTTCGAGGGCACGGGCAAGGGCTTCGCCGGCCTGATGGAGAGCTTCAAGCGCGGCGCGATCAGCACGTTTGCCACCATTGCGGCGCAGGCCATCATCCGGCCGATCGTGGCGCCGATCGTCTCGAGCCTCGGCCTCGGCGGCCTCTCCGGCAGCGCGGGCGGCTTGAACCTCGGCGGCTTGTTCGGCGGCTCGGCGCAGGCGGCGGCGCCTGCGCCTGGTGCTGCAGCTGGTGGCGGCCTGGGCGCCGGGGAGGTGAGCAGCTTCTCAACGCTGCGCACGGCCTATAACGGCCTCACGGCGCCAGGCGGCCTCGGTTCCTTCTTTCCGGGCGGCTTGGGCGTCAACACGGGTTTCAGTGGCGTTGATGGGATCCTGAATGCCTCCCTGATCGCGCCGAGCGGCCTGGCCGATGCCACAAGCGCCGCGCTCGGCGGCATGGGCGGCGCCTTCGGGCCGGCCACGCCGGGCGCGGTCATGGCGGCCGGCGCCTCGCCGGGCCTCACGGTGGCGAGCGCGCTCGGGCCGCTGGCGGCGATCGGTGGCGGCGCGTTCGGGATTTACTCGGGGATCCAAAAGGGCGGCCTCGGCGGCGCGCTGGGCGCCGCTGGTGGCGCCGTCAGCACGGTCACGGGCCTCGGCATGCTGGGCGCCGCTGCGGGCCTCCTGCCGGCGTTGGGCGCGCTTGGGCCGATCGGCCTCGGGGTGGGTGCGGTGCTGGCGATCGCGGGCGCGCTGGCGCCTGGTGCGAAGCCTTCCGGCCAGGGCCAGCTCGCGCGCATCAACCTCAACAGCGGCGCCGAGACTTTCGAGGGGCTGGGCGGCAGGCGGTTTTCTCAGGCAAACCGGGACAATTCGAGCGGCGCAGCTCAGGGGATCGCCAATCTCGCGCGCGAGATCGGCGATCGGCTGGGCGGTGCCAGGATCGGCGGCGATATTGCGGTCGGCACGACGAACGCGCGCCTTTACCTCGATGTGAACGGGCAGAAAGCGCAGTTTGCCAACAATGCAGACGGCGCGAAGCAGCTTTCGGAAGCGGCCGCGCGCATGGTGCTCGCGGAGTTTCGCGGCCAGGGCGTGCTCTCCGGGCCTTATGCCGGCATCGCGGCCGCAAGCGGCGATAGCCTCGAGGCGCTGAGCAAAAATCTCGAGTTTTTCGAGGGTGCCTATAAGGCGCTGAGCGGCGCGGCAGAGAAAACAACCGAGTTTGCGGAGAGCCTGCGCGGCTTGGTGCAGCCCTATGATGCGGCGATCGCGAAAGCGGCTGAGCTCGGGTTAGAGACGGCCAAGCTCAGCGAAAAGCGCGGCGCAGAGCTAGAGCGCGCTCTCGCGCCTTTGCTCGATGTGACGGTCGCGCAGGACCGATACGGCGAAGGGCTGCGCGCCGTCCGCGAGAATTATGAGGCGACGATCCGCGTCGTGGGATCGCTCGGCCGTGCAACCGATGATCTCACGGCGGCCATGGGGCGGGCCGAGGAGCGGTATCGGGCCGGCATTCAAGCAGAGTTCGATGCCGCGCTGCTGGAGGCGCAGGGCAAGAGCTACATCAACCAGTTGCGCGGGCTTCGGGTGGATTACAATTCAACGGCCGATTTCTATCGGGCGGCCGGCCGGAATCCTGATGAGCTTTACAACGCGCGCGCGCGCGGTGTGCTCGATGATCTGGATACGGCCACGCTGCAGGATCTGGTGTCACGCTTCTCGGGTGTGGACGATGCGGCGGCGGGCTTGGCGAGTGAGATGATCAGCCTGCGCGAGGCGAGCGCGGCAGCCGCCGAGGCAGAGCGGCAGCGGGCGGCGGCGATCGCGCGCGGCTTTGAGGTGCTCGAGGAATACAACCAGGCGCAGATCGCGGCAGCGAAAGCGGCAAACGACAACGCGGCGGCCATGTCACGCGCCGCCATGGATACGATAAGCCGGCTTCGCGCCGAGGTGGATGCGGCATATCTCGGGCAATACTCGCCGCTCACGGGGCAGCAGCGCCTCGCGCTGGCGCAAGAAAAGTTTACGGGCGGCCGGCTGAGCTTGAATGACTACCTATCAGAGGGGAGTCGCGTCTTTGGCACGGCAACAGCGGAATATGCGGGCCTGTTCTATGGCGCGCTCGATCGGAACATCGAGCGGGCGCAGAACATCGAGGACGCGATGCGCTTTGCGGCGCTGGTGCGCGAGTATGAGGCCGGAAGTGGGATCGCGCCGGGCCTGAGTCCTGAGTGGGATAACTGGGTGCGCGAAACCGCACCGCGCCCGCAGGGTGCGGTGCAAGGCGCATCATCGAGCGATCTCGCCAAGCTGCTGCGCGAGGTGGTGGCCGAGCTCCGCAGCGGCAACAGTGTTCGGGTGACGGCGGGTGAGCAGCAGATCGAGCTCACGGCGCGGGTTGCGAGGTTGCTTGCCTCTCTCGAGGGTGCGGTGCGCCTGGAAAGCGCCGCATGATCCTCCTTGCCGAAATCACTGGATATGATGCCGCGCTCGGTGCTGAGCGCGTGCTGCGCTATGCCACGCAGGGCTGGGCGGGGCCAGGTGCGCCGGGTTTCTACGATGGCCGCATTCTCGAGAATCCGACGCTGCGGCGCACGGCATTCGCGAGCGGCACAACGGGCGGCCGGATCGAGCAGGGCTTCGGCGAGTTGCGACTAGCCAATCCTGACGGCGCGCTCGATGGCTTGGCGGATTTCGGTTTTGACGGCCGCAATCTAACGCTGCGCGTTGGAGAGGCGCACCAAGCCTACGGGGCATTCACGGTGCTGCTGCGGGGCACCATTGAGCAGCCGACATTCTCCGAGCTGCGGATCGCCTTTCGGATCCGTGATCGGATCTTCGAGCTCGATAAGCCGGTGCAAGAGGCGACGTATGCGGGAACAAACATCGGCGCGAGCGGTGTGGAGGGCACGGCCGACACAATCAAGGGGCGGCGCAAGCCTCGGTTATGGGGGCGGGTGTTGGGCGTCTCGCCGGTGCTGGTCAACGCGCCGGCTCAGATCTGGCAGGTGAATGATGGGCCGATTTCGGCGGCAACGATGTTCGAGGGTGGCATCGCAATCGCGAATGGCGCGCCCTACGCCTCACTCGCTGAGCTGCAGGCCGTCTCGCCTGCCGCTGGTCAGGCGCGGGCATGGTTGGCGGGTGGGCTAATTCGCCTGGGCTCCTCGCCGACGCTGCAGGTAACAGCAGACGTTGACGAGGGCGCGGCGGCAGCCGATCGCACGGCGGCGCAGGTGCTCAGCCGAATGGCGGCGGCGGCCGGGATCCTCTCGGGCGATATGGTGGCGGCCGATGTCGCGGCGCTCGATCTGGCGGCGCCGGGCCAAGTTGGCGTTTGGACTAACGGTGAGGGCAGCTTTATCTCGGCAATGGAGCAGGTCGCGGCCGGAGTTGGCGCCTGGGTCGGCTTCGATCGCCTTGGCCGCCTGCGCATGCGGCGGCTCGAGGTGCCGGCCGGCTCTCCCGTTGCAACTTTGGCGATCCTCGATCGCGGCAGTGCAAGCGGGCCGGCCACGGCCGATATTGTAAGCCTCGAGCGCATGCCGACTAACGATGCGGGGCGCGGTGTGCCGGCCTGGCGCGTCACGTTGAGCTATGGCCGCATCTGGACACCGCTAGAGCGCGACGCGCTGGCGCTCGGTGTTTCCGATGCGCGGGCCGCGTTCCTGCGAGAGCCGGTGCGCAACGCGGTGGCCGAAAATGCGGCGGTGAAGTCCAAGCACTTGCAGGCGAATGATCTGGCATTCGAGAGCCTGCTGGTTTCCGAGGCCGATGCGCAGGCCGAGGCGGCGCGCCGGCTGGTGATGTTTGCCTCGCGCAGAGATCGCTTGCGGGTGCGCGTGGTGACGCGGCCAGACATGCTCGCGGCGATCGATCTCGGCGCAATCGTGAGCGTTGCAACGCACCGCTATGGCTACGCCTCCGGCCGCCTCATGGTGGTCACGGGGATTGAAATGGGGGCGGATGGCTGGGGGCGGCCTGATGTGTTGACGCTGGATCTCTGGGGGTAGGCATGACTCAGCAAAACGTGGTTTTCGGCTGGCCGCGCTGGACGCCGGAAATCGCCTGGAGCGGCGGCGAGTGGCAAGCAGATTGGCCGGCAAGTAATGCGGGGGTGCTGCCGCTGGCTCGCGTGGCGCGGTCGGCATCGCTCGGCCTCGCGGCAACGCAGATTGTGGGCACCTTCCCGCGCGATCGCATTGTGCAGCTATTCGCCTTGGTCCGGCATAATCTCTCGGTCACGGCGCGCTATCGGTTGCGGCTCTATGCGGATGCGGCGCGGTCTGTGACGCTGGCTGATACCGGCTGGGATGATGTTTGGCCGGTTCTGTTTCCTTGGCCTTCGCTCGAGTGGGAGGATGATCGCTGGTGGACAGGTGCGTATGCAGCCGAGGATCTCGAGGGCTACACCTGGACGCGGCCAATCTGGCTCGCGGCGCCGATCCTCTGCCGCGCCTTCCTGCTCGAGCTGGCAGATGCCAGCAACCCGAGCGGTTATGTTGAGCTAGGGTTGCTTGAAGCGGCGCGCGGCTGGCAGCCGAGCAGAAATCCGCGATACGGCTACAAGTCGGGCATCCGTTCGCGCAGTGAGATGATCGAGGCGATCGGTGGCGGGCAGTATTTCGACCGGCGCGCCGCGCCGCGCATCGTCTCGGCTGAGATCCCGCATCTGCCGCGAGATGAGGCGATGGCTTGGGCCTTCGAGATGCAGCGCCGGCAGGATGTGGCCGAGCCGATGCTCTGGCTGCCGTTTCCGGGTGAGCCGCTGCATTGGGTGCGCGAGTGCATGCTCGCGCGGTTAAAGCCGCCGGGGCCGCTGAGTTTCTCAGTCTACCAGCGGCAAGACATGGCATTCGAGCTCGAGGAGGTTTTATGACGCAGGTTATCTTTCCGCCCGCGTGGGGCGGGAGTGGCATCGCGTATTCTGACGACGCGACGGGCGCGCGGGATATGCGGGATGGAGGCTTTCGCAACTGGCTTCTGCCGATGCTGGGCGAGGGCATCACGGTTCTCGATGCCGCTACGCAGGCGGCCATCCTGGCGGCTGGCAATGCGATCGGCGGCGCCGCTACGCAAGCGAGCTCAACAACCTCGCTTTCTATTGGCGTGGGTTCGCAGGTGCTCACGGTGCAGGCCGGAAAAAACTTCGTGATCGGCATGCCGGTTCGCCTGGCGAATAGTGCCTCGGCCTTCATGGATGGGACGGTAACGGCCTACAACGCGACAACCGGCGCGCTTACGGTGAGCGTCTCGCAGATTACGGGGAGCGGCACATTCGCGGCCTGGAATGTGTTTCTCGCCGGGCAGCCTGCCGCGCTTCCCGCTCTCTTGCGTGATGCACGCTCAACAAACACGGCTCTCGGAACGGCGGCGCGGGGAACCTATCTCGATCTGACGGGCAGTTTCACGCAGACGTTTGCGGCAGCGGCCACGCTGGGCAATGGCTGGCATTGCTACATCGTGAACAACGGCACGGGCGACATTACGCTCGATCCGAATGGTGCCGAGCTGATCGATGGGCTCGCGAGCTTTGTGATGTATCCGGGGGAGGCGCGGCTGGTGCTCTGCACGGGCGCGGGCTTTGTGTCTCTGGTGCTTCGCGCGTTCCGGCGGCGGTTTGACGCTTCGGGCACCTTCACGACACCGCCGGGATACACGCAATTCGCTGGCCTGGCCTGGGGGGCGGGTGGCAGCGGCCGCAAGTCGGATAGCGGCACGGCAACCTTTGGCGGCGGTGGCGGGGCCTGCGTGCCGTTCCATCTGCCGGCGGCGGCGCTGGGGGCATCGCAATCCGTGACGATTGGCGCGGGCGGTGCGTCTGTTTCTGCGGCGCTTACCAATGGGGCCACGGGCGGGAATACCTCTCTCGGCTCGCTGGTCACTGCGTTCGGTGGTGGCGGCGGCAACCTAAGCGGCGGCGGCGCTGGCGGCGGCGCGCTCAGTGCGGGCACGTTCGGCGACTCTGGCGGCGGCGCGCCGAGCATGGTCGGAGTTCCGGCTAACAGCGGGTTCGGTGGCAGTGGGCCAGGCGCGCCTAGCGCCTATGGCGGCGCGGGCGCCGCTACGGGCGGCGCCCCTGGTGGTGCATCGCTCTACGGCGGCGGCGGCGGCGGCTCGTGTGACAGTGCCGGCACGCTGCGAGCGGCTGGCGGCTCCGTCTTTGGCGGCGCGGGCGGCGCTTGCGGTGATACCACCAGCGGCACGGCTGGCGCGCAGCCGGGCGGCGGTGGCGGCGGCACGCGCACGGGCGCAGTCAGTGGCGCGGGCGGCGCTGGGCGTTTGGATATTTGGGGGATCTTGTGATGGGGCGATATGCGCTGCTCGATGCGGATGGCCGCGTGGCAAACATCGTTGTGGCTGAGGCGGATTGGCCGGCGCCAATCGGTTTCACCAAGCGCGAGGCCGAGGCCGAGACTCAGATCGGCGGGCGCTGGACAGGTGCCGCATGGGAGCCTGCGGCGGTGGTTGTGGCGCCGCCGCAGCTGCGCGTGCTCACGGTGCTGCAGTTCCGCGATCGGCTCACGGCCGAGGAGGAGCTGGCGATTACGCAGGCCGGCATGAGCTCGCCTGCGGTGCGCGTCTGGCTCGATCGCCTGGCGGCGGCGCAAGAGATCGATCTCGATGATCCGCGCACGGCCGCCGGCCTGCAGCAGATGGAAGCGGCGGGCCTGCTCGAGGCGGGCCGCAGCGCCGAGATCCTCGCATGAGCGCGGCCGAGTGGCTCTGGCCGGTATGGGTGGGGGCAAACCTTCCCTACACCTTCACGATCTCCGATGCGCTGGGCGCGCGGGTGGATCTCACGGGCATCACGCTCGCGCTGCGCATCGAGTGGCCGGGCGGGCAGATCAGCATGCAGAGCGGCGCCGGAAATGGCCTGGTCATCGAAAACCAGGCGGATCCGGTCACGCGCGGGCAATTCACGGTGACGCTGAGTCTCGAGCAATCGCGGGCGCTGCCCACGGCCTTGCGGGCTCGATACGGCATCGAGCACCGCGAGGGCGGGCTGCAGTTTCCGATCATGGTCGGCGAGATCGCCGCAACGCAGTGGGTGAACAGCGATGAGTAGCTATGTGATCCAGCCGCCTCCCTTTGGTGACAGTGCGGTTGCGGCCGCTGCTCGGCGCGCGCGCGATCAGGCCGAGGCGGCGCGAGATCTCGCGCTGCAGGCGGTGGCCGATGCCGAGGCGGTGCTCGCCTCGGTGGATGGCATCGCGCTCACGGGCCGGAAGATCGAGACGCGGCATAGCCTCGAGGGCGGCGGCAATCTCTCGGCCGATCGCATGCTGCAGCTGGTCGGCGATGTCGCGGAGCCTGGCGCGCTGCGCCTCTATGGCACGGGCGCCGATGGCGCGCGCGGCTGGTTTCCGCGATCGGTCAACCGCGTGCGCTACCTGGCGAGCGCGAGCCATACGATCACGCCGGGCGCGCGCGCCGTGCTGGTGCGCCTGGTCGGCGGTGGTGGCGGTGGTGGTGGTGGCGCGCGCCAGGTGCTCGGCCTGTCGACAAGCGGCGGCGCGGGCGGCGGCTCGCCGGCCTTCCTCGAGCGCATCTATTGGGCGGCCGAGATCGGCGCCGTGCTCGATTTCGTGGTCGGTGTCGGCGGTGCCGGCGGCAGCGGCGCGACGATCGACGGCACGGCCGGCACGGCGGGGCAGCCTGGCACCTTTAGCTCGGTGGCGAGCAATGGCGCGCCGCTGCTCTATGCCTTCGGCGGCGGCGGTGGTGCGGGCGGCGGCCTGGCGATCGCGGCCGGCGGCGGTGGCGGTGCCGGCTTCCTCGGCGCGGGTGGCTCCGCAACCGGCGCGACGAATGGCGCGGCGGGCGCGATCGGTGGGGTGGCCGGCAATGTCAGCAATTCGGCCGAGGGTGCGGGGGCTGGCGGCGGTTCGGGCGCAAGCGGTGCGGTGGGAGGCGCGGCGCCGGCCGGCACCTATACGGCCGGCG
>NZ_JAHRCU010000019.1 GCF_019083995.1 Roseococcus sp. SDR | reverse complement strand
ACCACCAAGACGCCAGATACATCAGCCAACACCAACGCATGTCACCACACGCAGCGCCAACCACGCATCCCCGCCCAGATAGCAATCATAACCATCTGCACAACAGATTTAATTGTGAAACAACTTGGCCGGACTTGCGCCCGGCCAACCGAACCACTTAGGTTTCCCTGTGTGGTGGGCGGGCTTCCTACCGGGTCACCCCGGAGCCGTCAAGCGGCTTCTTTCTCAGCCCGCCGCCGGGGTCGCCCCCGTTCGTCGTGGGGCGGGTTCTATGGGGACCGGCCGGACCTGTAAACCCCCACCGCATGTGACAGAGACATGGCAGCCATGAAAGGCCGGACCCATCGCGAAACGGGCCCGGTTTTCCGCCGTTTCAGGCCGTTTCGGGCTCCAGGGTCTTCACCTCGAGCCCATCCAGCCCCTCGGTCACCTCCAGGGAATCCCCAGCCTTCACAGCGCCTTCCAGCAGCATCCCGGCCAGGCGGTCCTGCAGGTTCCGCTGGATCACCCGCTTGAGCGGCCGCGCCCCATAGACCGGGTCATAGCCCGCCTCGGCCAGCCAATCCCGCGCCGCCTCGTCCAGCGTGAGCGTGATCTTCCGGTCCTCCAGCAGTTCCCGCAGGCGGCCGAGCTGGATCTCGACGATCCGGCCCATGTCTTCCCGGGCCAGGCGCCGGAACAGCACCACCTCGTCCAGCCGGTTCAGGAATTCCGGGCGAAACCGCTCGCGCACCGCCCGCATCACGGCCGGCCGCGCCTGTTCCACCTCCGCCCCGTCCGGCAGTTCCGAAATGGCCTGGGAGCCGAGGTTGCTGGTCAGCACGATCATGCAGTTGCGGAAATCCACGGTCCGGCCCTGCCCGTCCGTCAGGCGGCCATCGTCCAGCACCTGCAGCAGGATGTTGAACACATCCTCATGCGCCTTCTCGACCTCGTCGAAGAGGATGACCTGGTAGGGCCGGCGCCGCACCGCCTCGGTCAGCGTGCCGCCCTCCTCGTACCCGACATAGCCCGGAGGGGCGCCGATCAGCCGCGCTACGGCGTGCTTCTCCATGAACTCGCTCATGTCGATTCGCGTCATGGCGCGGTCATCGTCGAAGAGGAAGGACGCGGTCGCCTTCACCAACTCCGTCTTGCCCACGCCGGTCGGTCCCAGGAACAGGAAGCTGCCAATCGGCCGATTCGGGTCCTGCAACCCGGCCCGCGCCCGGCGCACCGCCTTGGCGACGGCCTCCAGCGCCTCCTCCTGCCCCACGACCCGGCGGCGCAGCTCGTCTTCCATGCGCAGCAGCTTGGCGCGCTCGCCCTCCAGCATCTTCTCGACCGGGATGCCGGTCCAGCGGCTGACGACCTGCGCGATGCCCTCCTCGGTCACCGCCTCATTCACCAGCCGCGCGCCGCCGCCGCCGGCTTCGGCGATCTGCTTCTCCAGCGTCGGGATGGTCCCGTAGCGCAGCTCGGCGGCCTTGTTCAGGTCGCCGCGGCGTTCGGCCAGCTCCTGCTCGGTGCGGGCCTGGTCCAGCTGCTCCTTGAGCTTCTGGCTCTCGACCACGGCGCCCTTCTCGGCCTCCCAGGTCGCGGTCATGGCGGCACTCTTCTCGGCCAGCTCCGAGAGCTCCGCCTCGAGCTTCACCAGCCGCTCCTTCGAGGCGGCGTCCTCCTCGCGCTTCAGCGCCTCGCGCTCGATCTTGAGCTGCAGCAGGCGGCGGTCGAGCTCGTCCAGCTCCTCCGGCTTGCTGTCCACCTGCATGCGCAGGCGCGACGCCGCCTCATCCACCAGGTCGATCGCCTTGTCGGGCAGGAAGCGGTCGGTGATGTAGCGGTTGCTCAGCGTGGCCGCCGCCACCAGCGCGCCATCGGTGATGCGCACGCCGTGATGCAGCTCATACTTCTCGCGGATGCCGCGCAGGATGCTGACCGTATCGGCCACGCTCGGTTCGCCCACCATCACAGGCTGGAAGCGCCGTGCGAGCGCCGCGTCCTTCTCGATGTGCTTGCGGTATTCGTCGAGCGTCGTGGCGCCGATGCAGTGCAGCTCGCCGCGCGCCAGCGCCGGCTTCAGCAGATTGGACGCATCCATCGCGCCATCCGCCTTGCCCGCGCCGATCAGCGTGTGCAGCTCGTCGATGAAGAGGATGACCTGGCCGGCCGCTTCCTCCACTTCCTTCAGCAGGCCCTTCAGCCGCTCCTCGAACTCGCCGCGATACTTGGCGCCGGCGACCATGGCGCCGAGGTCCACGGACATCACGCGCTTGTCCTTCAGCGCCTCGGGCACGTCGCCCTTGGCGATGCGCAGCGCGAGACCCTCGACGATCGCGGTCTTGCCCACGCCGGGCTCGCCGATCAGCACCGGGTTGTTCTTGGTGCGACGCGCCAGCACCTGGATGGCGCGGCGGATCTCCTCGTCGCGCCCGATCACGGGGTCGAGCTTGCCAGTGCGCGCGGCCTCGGTCAGGTCGCGGGCGTATTTCTTCAGCGCGTCGAAACTGTCCTCGGCGGCCGGCGCATCCACCTTGCGGCCCTTGCGCAGGCGCGTGATGGCTTCCTCCAGCGCATCGGGCGTGATGCGCCCGGCCTTGAGCGCGCGGGAGGCCGCGCTGTCGGCCATGGCGAGGCCGAGCAGCATGCGGTCCTGCGCCACATAGGCGTCACCCGCCTTGCTCGCCGCCTGCTGCGCAGCGTCGAGCGCGCGCACCAGCTCGGCCGTCAGCTGCGGCGCCTGGCCGGCGCCCGCGCCCTGCACGGCTGGGATTTTCCGCAGCTCGGCCTCGATGGCGCCGCGCACGGCGTTGGCGTCGCCGCCGGCGGCGGCGATCAGGCCGGTGGCAGCCCCCTGCTCGTCATCGAGCAACGCCTTGAGCAGATGCCCGGGCGTGAGCTGCTGGTGGTATTCGCGAATCGCGATGGTCTGGGCGGCCTGGATGAATCCCCGGGCGCGCTCGGTGAACTTTTCGATATCCATATGGTCCCTCCTTGAGGCGACAGATGCAGCGGCGCCCCCGATCGGGCAGCACCGCCTTGCCCATATTGTGGGAACGCGCGAGCCTGGGATTCAAGGCCAATCGGGAGCTGAGCCATGCGCGTCGAACACATCTACCGCTACCCGGTGAAGGGCTTCTCCGCCGAGGCGCTGGAGGAGGTGACCCTCACCCCCGGCGAATGCCTGCCGCATGATCGGCGCTTCGCCTTGGCCCAAGCCGATTCCGGCTTCGACACGGCCGCCCCCGTCTGGATGCGCAAGACCAATTTCGCCTGCCTCATGGCCAATGCGCGCTTGGCAAAACTCCACACGGCCTATGACCCGCATACCGGCGAGTGGGTGATCCGCCCCACTGGGGGCGAGCCCTTCATCGCCAATATCCACACCGAGGCCGGCCGCGCCGCCGCCGAGGCGTGGATGACGCGCTTCATGGCCGAGGAGGCGCGCGGGCCGCTGCGCTTCGTCGAGGCGCCGGGCTACAACTTCACCGACATTCCGCAGAAATCGGTCTCCATCATCTCGCTGGCCAGCCTGCATGCGCTGGAACGCGCGGCGGGCATGCGGCTCGACCCGATCCGCTTCCGGGCGAACATCTATGTCTCGGGCGGGAAGGAATGGGGCGATTTCGACCTGATGGGCCAGGAGATCCAGCTCGGCCAGGCGAAGCTGCGCGTCTGGAAGCGCATCGTCCGCTGCCCGGCGACGGAGGTGAACCCCGACACGGCCGAGCGGGACGCGAAGCCACCGCGCGTGCTGCGCGAGAATTTCGGCCATGCCGATCTGGGCGTGCAGGCGGAAGTGCTGGAGGGCGGGCGCGTCGCCGTGGGAGACTCGCTGGAGGCGTTCGCGCCCACCTGAATCTTGAGGAAGGAGAACGAAGAATGAGAACCTCATCCCTGGCCGTGATCGGCCTGTCCCTTGCCCTGCTGGCCGGCTGCGCGGCCGAGCCGCCGGGCGCCAGCCTGCCCGCCGGCTCGCCTGGTTCACCGCTCGATGCGGCGGGCCGCGCCATGGGGCCCTTCCGCGGCCCCGCCTTCGAGGTCCGGCCGGATGTCTCCATCACGAGCTGCCTCGTCGTCTATCACACGGGCGCGGATTTCCCCTTCTCGCTGCAGACGCCTGGCGCGCTGGTGGCGATGGGGGGCCAGTGCCCCTCCACCTTCTGGCAGGCGACGGCGGCGAGCGCCGAGGATCTCGGCCTGCGCGGTCGTGTGCAGATCGCGGGCATCGGCACCTGCCTGCTGCCGCAGGGCCCCTCGCGCATGGGTGCCGCGCCGGGCTGCTACTGAGCCGGGCCTGATCGTCCTGGGCGGCATCGCCCGGGACGGGCATCAGGCGCGGAACAAGCCGGCCGGGCCGGGGCGCCTCAGCTCTCCGGCCCGTCCAGGATCCATTGCAGGGGCGCCACGGCGAGTGCCGCGACCAGGCGCAGCGTGGGCAGTTGCGCCGCCGAATAATGGCCCGCGCCATGCAGCAGGTTGAGCGCGCCCAGCGTGTGCCCGTTCCACCGGATGGGCACGTTCACGCAGGATTCGCAGCCGAGCGAGAGGATCAGCTCATGGTCGGCGAAGGCGCGAATGATGTCCTCCCTGTCGTGACAGAACCGCACCTCGCCCGCCTCCACCACGCGGCGGTAATAATCGCTGCCGCGCTGCACCGGCTTGTAGCCGCCCACCGGGTATTCCACCGGCCGGCTGGAATGATAGCGCCGGTTCTGGGTGCGCGATTCGTCCAGCACCAGCACGGTGAAGAGGCGGTGGCCCACCAGGCTCGCCAGCGCCGCCTCCATGGCGGCGAGGCCGACGCCGGGCTGGCCGGGGGCCGCGAGGGCCTGGGCAAGATCCTCCAGCGTCATGGCGCCGACCGATCGCGATGCATGCCGAACCTCCCTCGCCCGTTGCCGGGAGCATGGGCTCAGCCTGCCGAAAAGGAAACCGGGCAAAAGAAACGGGCCGGTTGGTTGTCCAACCGGCCCGTGGCCCGCGAGGGACCAGTCTGGCTTCGGCTTGCCGGGAAATAGCCTCCACCTGATGCCGCTAGCGAAGGCCCTCGCGGGTCGCATGGCGGCAAGGGGAGAGTGCGCCCGATTTTCCTGCCGAGAGGTGGTAGGATGATGAACTCCACGCAATTGCGAGTTGAGAACTCGGAAACGTGGACACTCTGAATGTCATTTTTATCTGACAGTTGATGTCGCCGAAATCGCAACGAATCCGCGCTTTGGCAGGCGTAGCCTGGAATGCGGAAACCGGCCCGGCGATGCGGAGGCGTGCCGCGCGGAGCGGGTGCCGCGCAGAATCTGACATGCTCCGGAAAAAAATATTTTAGTGCGTGACGCGCTTCCAGGTCAGGACCAGGACGTCCCGGCTGGAGGGGAGCCCGGGGTCCATCGGCTCGACGGGCGTCACGCCATGCATCACCCGCCGGTCGTCCAGCACGGCGAGGTCGAGCAGCCCCTCGAGGGTGAAGCGCGCATGCTCGGCACCGGCGTCATCGGTCACCAGCGTCTCGCCACCCTGCAGGTTGGTACGCGCCAGCATCGCGATGAGAACCACATCCACGCCGTCATGATGCACCCCCTCCGGCGTCGGCAGCCCTGGGGCGCCGGCAACCGCCTCGACCCGGAACTGGTGCATCTCGACGAACCAGGGCGTACCCGGGTGGAGGCCGTCCGCCACGGAGCGGCCCAGACCGAGCAGCCCGGTGCAGACCGGGTTCAGGGCCACCGCATCCTCGACCGGCGCGAACCAGCGATCCACGCCCCCGTTGAGCTTGTTGTGGACAGAGGCCTGGAAATGCGGCCGGTGCAGGCCCCGGCGATGTCCCGCCTCGCCCGGCAGGGCCAGGAAATTGGCCAGGCGCCGGCGCCGATAGCGCCCGCCATCGGCCATGAAGCCGTCCATCTCGAGCCGCTGCCAACTCTCCGTGAAACTGTGCAGTGCCGGCCCGGGCGCGCCCAGCAGGGCCTGCGTCGCCTCCGGCCGCAGCCGGGCGAAACCGCGGGCCTGGACCTCGGCGAGCACGTTCACGACGCGTCCCCGATGGGTGGGGCGTCGGCCACCCCGGCCAGCACCTCAGCCACGTGGCGCACCCGGATGGTGCTGCCTTCGCGCTTCAGGCGCCCGGCCATGTTGAGCAGGCATCCGAGATCGCCCGCGAGCAGCGTATCCGCGCCGGTCGCGGTGATGTTGGCCACCTTGTCGCTCACCATGCGGGTCGAGATCTCGGGGTACTTGACGCAGAAGGTGCCGCCGAAGCCGCAGCAGATCTCGGAATCCGCCATCTCCGTGAGGCCCAAGCCCTGCACGCTCTCGAGCAGGCGGCGCGGCTGTGCCTTGACCCCCAGCTCACGGAGCCCTGAGCAGGAATCGTGATAGGTCACTGTGCCGTCATAGGTGGCCTCGACATGCCGCACCTTCAGCACATCGGTCAGGAAGGAGGTGAGCTCGTGCGTCTTGGCGGCCAGCGCCTCGGCCTGGCCACGCGCCTCCGGGTCATGCTCGGCGAAGAGGCCCGGATAATGATGGCTGATCATGCCGGCGCAGGAGCCGGAGGGCGCGACGACATAATCATAGGGCAGGAAGGCGGCGATCACCTGGCGGGCGATCTCCTGCGCGCTGGCCCGGTCACCCGAATTGAAGGCGGGCTGGCCGCAGCAGGTCTGGGCCAGCGGCACCACAACCTCGCAGCCCGCATCCTCCAGCAGCTTGATGGCGGCAAAGCCGACGGAGGGCCGGTAGAGATCCACCAGGCAGGTGACGAAGAGGGCGATGCGGGGCTTGGACATGCGAAGGAGCCTAGCGGCCTTCGCCGCGCCCGGAAATCACCCGGGCGCGGCGCAGCCATGCAGTCAGGGGATCAGCCGCTGCGCGTGGCGGTCAGCTTCCAGGTCGGGTCCTTGGCGGTCAGGTCGCGCTGGAAGGTCCAGATATCAATCACTTCCGTGATGGCGTCCGAACCGGCCACGATCTCGCCGCCGCGGGCCGTTGTCATATTCACCTGATCGGAGACGAACCGGACCGTCACATCGGCGACCGTGCCGCGCAGTTCCGCACCCTCCAGCGCCATTTCATGCATCGAGCGGATTTCGGTGCGCTGGGTCTCCCCCGCGGCCTCGCGGCCGGCGACAGCCTGCTCGAAGCCGGAATAGGTCTCGTCGGAAAGGAGGGCGCGCAGCGTCTGCCGGTCGCCCTGGGCGAAGGCGGTGACGATCATGCGGAAGGCGCCCTCGGCCCCATCGAGGAAACCATTGGGCGAAAAGCTCGGGTCCATCGCCACGATCTGCGTCAGAACGGTTCCGGCCGGGCTTTGCGGGCTGGGCAGGTTGCGCCGCGCACCGCTGCCGCGGGCGGGCATCACCTGATCGGCCATGCCCTCGATCCGCGCGGCCCGCGCATCGGGGATGCCCTCGGGCTGGGGCGGCCGCTCGAAGCCTTGCCGCTTGCCCAGCACGCTGCGCAGGCGCAGGACCAGGAAGGCCGCGACCATGGCGAAGAGAATCAGATCAATCGGGAAACCGCCCTGCATTGGGACCTCCAGTGGCCCTTCTACTTAGTGATGGCATGGACCAGCCGCAACGGTGCCGTCACGGATTCCAGGCCGGAACATGCCGCTTGCCGCCGTCCGGGCCGCCCGCTACCCAGCATCACATGATCTTCCTGCGCCATGGTCAATCCGAGTTCAACCTGCATTTCACGGCCACCCGCCGGGACCCGGGCATCATCGACCCGAAGCTGACGCCGCTCGGCCATCAGCAGGCGGCCCGCGCGGCAGCGGCGCTGGCGGCGCGCGACATCCGGCGGATCATCGTCTCGCCCTATACCCGCGCGCTGGAAACCGCCGCCCCGGTGGCCCAGGCGCTCGGCCTGCCGCTCACCGTCACGCCCACGGTGCGGGAGCGCTACGCCTTCACCTGCGATGTGGGCTCGCCCATCAGCCAGCTCCGCGCCGCCTGGCCGGAGGTGGGCTTCCATGCCATCGAGGAGATCTGGTGGCCCGCCATCGAGGAGCCGGCGGAGCAGGTGGAGGCCCGCGCCCGTCTCTTCCGCGCCGAGATGGCGGCGCTGGACGACTGGGCCCATACGCTGGTCGTCTCGCATTGGGGCTTCATCCTCGCCTTCACGGGCAAATCCGTGATGAATGGCGACATGATCGAGGCCAACCCGACAGAGGCCCACCCGGAACAGGTGGTCTGGAAGCATCATTAGTTCATGCCCTCAGCGCCGGGCCATGCACTTTGGTGGGCGGCGCCGGCCGCCTTGCGGCCGGATGAACCGTAGGGTCTCGCCTCCCTCCTGAGCCCTTCCCTTCGGTCGCGAATGCGGCGAGGCTTCGGGCAATCATAAAGGAGGACCGCCCATGACCATCACCCGCCGCACCAGCCTCGCCCTGCCCGGCGCGCTCCTGGCCGCTCCGGCCGTCGTGTCGTCCGCCGGGGCCCAGGCCGATTGGCGGCCCGGCCAGCAGATGCGGATTGTCGTCCCAGCAGCCCCGGCCGGCACCACGGACATCATGGCCCGCATGCTCTCGCCCCATCTCCAGGCGCGCTTCGGAACGCCCGTCGTGGTGGAGAACCGCTCGGGCGGCGGCGGCACCATCGGCACGCTGGAGGTGCTGCGCGCCCCGGCCGATGGGCTCACCCTGCTCTCCGGCAATATCGGACCGCAATCCATCGCCTATTCGCTGTTCCGCAACCTGCAATACCGGCCGGAGCAGCTGCAGCCCGTCGGCAACATGATCCGCGGCCCCAACGTGCTGCTGCTGCACCCGAGCATCCCGGCGACCACCGTTCCGGAGTTCGTGGCGCATCTGAAGCGCAACCCGGGCCGCCTCGCCTATGGCTCCTCCGGCGTCGGCCAGTCGCCGCATCTCTCGGGCGTCTGGTTCAACCAGCTCACCGGCACGGAGGCGACGCATGTGCCCTTCCGCGGCGCCGGCCCGCTGATGATCGACCTGATCGCCGGCAATGTGCAGTTCAGCTTCGACAACCTCACCACCTCGGTGCAGCAGATCCGCGCGGGCCAGGTGCGCGCGCTCGCCGTCACCAGCGCCGACCGCAGCGCCCAGATGCCGGAACTGCCCGCCCTGCGGGAGACGATGCCGGAGCTGGCGAATTACGACGTCAGCACCTGGTTCGGCATGTTCGCCGCCGCCGGCATCCCGCCCGCCGCGCTGCGCACGCTGAACGCCGAGATCAACGCGCTGCTGAACACCGAGGAGACGCGCGCGCGCTTCGCCCAGATGGGCGGCGTGGCCATGCCAGGCAGCCCGGAGGATTTCGCGCGCTTCGTCCAGGCCGAGATCGTGAAGTGGCGCGGCGTCATCCAGCGTGAGGGGTTGCAGATCGATGTCTCCTGAATTCCGGCATGACTGAGCTGATCGTCACTGGCGGCACCGTCATCACGCTCGATGACGCGCGCCGCGTCATTCCCGACGGCGCGGTGGCGCTGCGGGGCGGGCGGATCATGGGCGTGGGCACGGCGGCCGAGATCGCGGCCCGCTTCCCCAAGCCCGCCCGCGTCCTGGACGCCAAGGGCAAGGCGGTGCTGCCGGGCCTGATCGACACCCACGCCCATGCCGGCCACGGCCTGGTGAAGACCATGGGCAATGGCGGGCCGGAATGGAGCGAGGCCTGCCGCGTCATCTACAGCAGCGCCTCGCCCGCCGCCTTCTGGTACGCCGAGGCACGCCTCGCGGGGCTGGAGCGCCTGAAGGCGGGTGTGACCACCGGCGTCTCCGTGCTGGGCGGCGGTGACTGCATCATGCGCCTCGACACGCCCGCCGCCGGCGAGGCCCGGGCGCGCGCCATCGCCGAGATCGGCATCCGTGACATCATGGCCGTCGGCCCCCGCCGCCCGCCCTTCCCGCATGACTTCGTGATGGAGGATGGCAGCACCCGCGCCATCCGCTTCGAGGACATGCTGGAGACCATGGGCCTGCTCTTCGAGCGCGTGCATGACCGCGGCCGCATGCGCCTGTGCACCTTCATGCCCGTCTACCGGGAGGCCACGCATGACGCGGCGAAGGTCGCGGAGATCAAGGCCCAGGGGCGTGCCGTGCGGGAGCTCGGCGCCCGCTTCAAGGCGCGCTTCCACCAGGATGGCCACCGCACCAACAGCATCGTGATGGCCGATGAGATGTTCGGCCTGCTGGGGCCGGACGCCTTCCTCTCCCACTGCACCGACCTGAGTGACGAGGACATCGCGACACTCGTGAAGACGGGCGCGCATGTGATCCACAACCCGACGGCCATCGCCGCCGTGCGCGGCTTCTGCCCCGTCGTGAAGCTGCTCGATGCGGGCGTGAACGTGGCGGTGGCGAGCGACGGCACCGCACCCGACCGCAGCGGCGACATGTTCCGCCACGCCTTCGAGGCGATGCGCTACGCCCAGCGCGCCGCGCGCGACGACAGCCTGATCCCGCCCGGCCGCGCGCTGGAGATGATCACGGTGGATGCCGCCGCGGCACTCGGCATGGAACGCGAGATCGGCAGCCTGGAAGAGGGCAAGCGCGCCGATCTCATCACCGTGGACCTCACCGCGCCGCACATGGTGCCGGCCAACATGCCGGTCTGGCGCGTCGTCTGCTACGCGACCGCCGCCGATGTACGCGATGTGGTGGTGGGCGGCGAGTTGCTGATGGAAGGCCGGCGCGTGGCGCATCTGGACGAGGCGGAAATCGTGGCGGCGGCCGAGGCCGAGACGGCGCAGATGCTGCGGCGCTCCGGCCTTTCGCATCTCGTGGCCGAGGACCCGGGCTGGCGGCGCACGCGGCGTTAGCTAAGCTGCCTCGCCGGACGAGGATCACCGCTTGCCGCTCTGGGTCGCCATCACCGTCACCGCCGCGCTGTTCCAGACCTGGCGCACCGCCCTGCAGCAGCGCCTGCGCGGCCAATTGTCGCTGAACGGCGCGGCCGTCGTGCGCTACCTCTATGGCGTGCCCTTCGGGCTTGTGATTCTCGGCGCCTATTGGCTGATCTTCGGCGGCGGCTTCGGCACGCCGACACCCTATTTCCTGCTGCTCTGCGCCCTGGCCGGCATCACGCAGATCTTCGGCACCAACCTGCTCATCGCCTCCTTCGGGCCGCGCGGATTCGCCGTCGGCACCGCCTATTCGAAGACCGAGGCAGTGCAGGCCTCCATCATCGCCGTCATCATCCTGGGCGAGGTGCTGCCCGTGCTCTCCTGGCTCGGCATCGCCGTCAGCGTCACGGGGGTGATGTATCTCTCGCTCGCGGGGCGCGGCATGCGGCCGGGCGATCTCTGGCGGGCGACGCTGCAGCCGGCGGCGCTCTGCGGCATCGGCGCGGGCTTCTGCTTCGCCTTCACCTCCATCTGCGTGCGCAAGGCGAACATGGAGCTGCCGGGCACGGACCCGCTGCTCAAGGCGCTGTTCTCCGTCGTCGTCACGAACATGATGCAGACCGTGATGCAGGGCGGCTGGCTGCTGCTGCGCGAACCCGCCCAGGTGATGGCCGTGTTCCGCAGCTGGCGGGACAGCGCCAAGGTCGGCGCGCTTTCGGCGGCCGGCTCCTGCTGCTGGTTCATGGGCTTCGCCCTGGCGCCCGTCGCGCTGGTGCGTGCGGTGGGCCAGGTGGAGATCCTCTTCACCCTGCTCTTCAGCCGCTTCTTCCTGGGCGAGCGGCTGAAGACGAAGGATGTGACCGGCGCGCTCATGGTGGTCGCCGGCGTGGTGCTGGTGCTGGCGGGCAGCGTATCGCTCAGCTGAAGAGCTTGAGCACCGCGGCCTTGTCCACGGCTTCCAGCGTGGCCGGCGTCCAGGCGGGCTTGCCGTCCTTGTCCACCAGCACGCTGCGCACGCCCTCGCGGAAATCCGGATGGTCATGCACCACGGTGCGGGTCAGCTTCAGCTCCTCATCCAGGCACTGGCGGAGATTCATCCCCGCGCCGCGCTTCAGCAATTCGAGCGAGACGCTGAGGCTGGTGGGCGACATGCGGCGGAGGATCTTCACCTGCGCCTCGGCCCATTCGCCGCCCGCCTTCTCCAGCACGGCGATGATGCCGAGCACGCTGTCCTGCGCGAAGGCCTCGTCAATCAGCGCGCGATGCGGCGCGAAGCTCGCCGCCGGCAGGGGGGCGGCGAAGCGCTCGATCACGCCGGCATCGCCGGTCTCGACCAGCGCGGCGCGCAGCGCGGGGAAGTTCTCACGCAGGACATAGTGGGTGGCGAGGCCCGCATGCACGCAATCGGCCCCCGAAAGCCGCGCGCCGGTCAGCGCCAGCCAGGTGCCGAGCTTGCCCGGCAGCCGGGGCAGGATGTGGCTGGTGCCCACATCGGGGAAGAGCGCGATGGCCGTCTCGGGCATGGCCAGCAGCGCATGCTCGCTCACCACGCGCGGGCCGTTGTGGATGGCGAGGCCGATGCCACCGCCCATGCAGACGCCATCAATGAGCGAGACCCAGGGCTTGGGGAACAGCGCGATGCCCTCGTTCACCGCATATTCCTCGGTGAAGAAGGCCTCGACCGGCGCGCGGTCGCCCGCGATCGCGGCCTCGCGCACGGCGCGGACATCGCCACCCGCGCAGAAGGCGCGCCCGCCCGCGCCCTCGAGCAGGACGAGCTTGACGGCGGCGTCATCCTTCCATTGCGCGATGGCGGCGGCGAAATCCCGGATCATGCCGATGTCCAGCGCGTTCAGCGCCTTGGGGCGGTTCATCAGGATGGTGCCGGCATGGCCCTCGCGGTTCAGGATCAGGCTCGCTTCGCTCATGGTGCTTCCTCAATCTGCTTCCTGCGGCGGTAGCGCGCGGGGTGGCACCTGTCCACCCTCGAAAACCTTGCGGAATGGCCGCCATGCCATCAGGTTGGGCGGGCTTCACCCCAAGGAGGAAAACCCCATGGCCTTCATCCATCGCCGCGGCCTGCTGCTCGGCGCCGCCGCGCTTGGCGCCTTCGCGATCACCGGCCGCGCCCAGGCCCAGGCGCCCGCGGCGGCACCGGCGCCCGCGCCGACCGGCCCCTTCACCCTGGCCCCCCTGCCCTATGCCTTCGATGCGAACGAGGCCGCGATCGACGCCCGCACCATGGAATTGCACTGGCGCTTCCACCATGGCGCGCAGGTGGCGAACCTGAACCGTGCGCTGGTGGGGCAGGACGCCTTCGCCGCCATGCAGCTCGATGAGCTGCTGATGAACCTCTCGCGGGTGCCGGAAGCGGTGCGCGGCGCCATCCGCAACAATGGCGGCGGCCATGCCAACCACACCATGTTCTGGGAGATCATGGGTGGCCGCGGCGGCGAGCCGACGGGCGACCTGCTCGCCGCGATCAACCGTGACCTGGGCGGCATGACGGAGTTCCGCAACCGCTTCAACGCCGCCAGCATGGGCGTCTTCGGCTCGGGCTGGGCCTTCGTGACGGTGACGCCCTCGGGCACGCTCGCCATCGCCACCCGGCCGAACCAGGACAACCCGCTGATGGATGGCCAGCGCGTGCTGATGGGCAATGACGTGTGGGAGCACGCCTATTATCTGCGCTACCAGAACCGCCGCAACGAGTATGTCTCGAACTGGTGGAACATCCTGAACTGGGACAAGATCGCGGCGCGCTATGGGGCCGCGATGGCCGGCACGCTCCGGGTCTGAGAATCACAAGGGGGGCCGCGGCCCCCCTTGCTGCAAGCGCGGCGGGAAGGGCCGTTCAGCCCCTCTTCGCCTTGAAGGCCGTGAAGTGCGGCGCTTCCTTCACGATGCGGTTTTCCATCTTGATCAGCATGCCGCCCTCGGCCGCCGCCTTCAGATAGGCGCCCCAGGCCGGGTCGGCGGCCATCGCCGCGCGGCGCTGCTCGCGGTCGCCCTGGTCCTTGTAGCCCCAGAGATGGACGACGGTGTTCAGCTCGCCTTCCACGGTGGTGTACCAGCCCAGGCAGTTCTCCAGGTATTTGAGCTGGAGCGGCCAGGCCTTCTCCTCATAGAGCTTCACGAAATCCGCCATGCGGTTCGGCAGGCAGGTGTAGATGCGCAGGTCAACGATCATCGGGATTTCCTCCAGAACAACCCCGACATGATCCGCGAAATCCACAAGGGGGCATAGCACCCCCGAAGCAAGAAGGGCGGACCGCCCCCGCGATCCGCCCCCCGTGGCCCTCCGGTGGCTTCGCCACCGGAGGATGAACCCCACTCACAGGCTCAGCGCCAATCCGGCCCCCCCGGAAAAACGCGCAGCGTTTCTTTGGGGATCATTGAATATCCACCGGCACGAGGTCCTGGAACCAGGATTGCGCGCTGGTGAAGCCCCGCACCCGGCGATGCATGGCGCGCGGATTCAGGTCATGCACGATGTAGAGCCAGGGCGGATTGTCCACGAGGCGCGCATGCGCCCGGGCATAGGCCGCGTTGAACTCGCTCTCATTCGTCGCGCGCTCGAGCGCGGCGAAGGCCGTCTCGAACTCCGGGTCATTGAACTGCGGCCAGTTGAAGCCGTTGGGCGGCGTGAAGGCCTGCAGGAAGTAGCGCGCGGCCACGCTCGGGTCGCTGGATGGCGAGGAGGGATTGAGCGCCAGCGAACCGGCCAGCACCGGCGCGCCCGGCGGGCTGCGCGTGGCCTGCAGCAGCGTGTTCCACTCCGTCACCTCGAAGGTGACGTTCACGCCGCAGGCCTGGCGGAGGTTCTGCTGCAGGAACTCGTTCATCGGCAGCGGCAGCATCTGGCCCGAGCCCGAGGTGCTGATCATCACCTTGAAGCTCAGCGGGCGCTGCGCGTTGAAGCCGGCTTCGGCCAGCAGCGCGCGGCCGCGGGCGGGGTCGAAGGTGTAGCGGTTCTGCGGCGTGCCGAAATTCGGGTCATTGGGCTTGAGCCAGCCCACGCTCGGCTCCGCCGTGCCGTTCAAGAGCTGCACCAGCCCCGCCCGGTCCACGCAGTAGTTCAGGCCCTGGCGCACGCGCACATCGCGGAAGGGCGTCTCGCCACCCATCTGGAAGAACCAGGGCCAGACATGCGGGTAGCTGCCCGTGGTGATGTTGAAGCCCGCCTGCCGCAGCGAGGGGATGGCATCGGGCGGCGGCACCTCGATCCAGTCCACCTGCCCGGAGCGCAGCGCGGCGAGGCGCGTCGTCGCCTCCGGCATGGGCAGCAGCAGCACGCGGTCCAGCCGCGGGATGCGCGTGCGGTCCCAGTATTGCTCGTTCTTGGACAGCTCGGCCGAGGTGCGCGGTACGAAGCGGCTGAGGCGGAAGGGCCCGGTGCCGGCCGGCGGCAGGGCCGCAACCCGCGCCCAGTCGCGCCCGCCATCCTCGAAGCTCTTCGGCGAGGTGAAGAGGATATAGACCGCCATATAGGGGAAGTAGGAGGCGACGCGGTTGGTGCGGAAGGCGATCGTCCGCTCATCCACCTTGCGGTAGCTCTCCATGATCGGGATGCGGGCACGGGTGATGGCGGAGCCCTGCGCCTCGAATTGCGGCGACTGGTTGTTGAAGTAGCGCTCGAGGTTCCAGATCACCGCATCCGCATTGAACGGCGTGCCGTCATGGAAGCGGACGCCCTCGCGCAGGGTGAAGAGCCAGGTCTGCGGGTCGTTCGGGTCCTGGCGCCAGGATTCCGCAAGGCCAGGGCGCAGCCCGGCGGGGCGGTCGGCGCTGGAGAGATCCCAGAGCACCAGGCCTTCGAAGACCGGATAGCCGAGGAAGCGCATCCCCTCGAAGCCGTTGTTCGGCATGCCGGTGGTGGTCGGCACATCGGCCGCCGTCATGGCGATGCGCAGCGTCCTCTGCGGCGTCTGCTGGGCGATGGCGGGAAGCGCCATGAGGGTCGCGGCCATGCCGAGCCCCATCACCTTCCAAGTTGCGGCCTTGAGCGTGAACCTCATGATGCCCCTCCGGGATTTTTGGTCGCGGCATACGACCAGCGGCGATTGCCCACAGCAAGGGCTTCGGACAGCCGTTTCGCTCCCGGGAGGCGGGCATCTGAGTAGAAAAGCGGCAAATTGCCCGGGATCGCGAAAATGCGGCCCTGCCCAGGCCATGGCAGCCGGGCGCTTTCCCCTGGCACCCGTCTTGCATCGCGAGCGCGCCACCGCAGGAGCACGCCATGCCGAAGCATCTGACCCCGGCCCAGGTCGAGCAGTTCCGCAGCCAGGGCTATGCCTTCCCCTTCACCGCGATCGAGCCCTCGCAGGCTTTCGAATATCGCCGCCGCATCGAGGCCTATGAGGCGAGCGTCGGGCACGACGCCAACCGCACGCTCAAGATCAAGGGCCACCTGCCCTTTCCCTGGCTCGTGGATCTCGGCCGCAACCCGCGCATCCTGGACGCGGTGGAGGATGTGATCGGCCCCAATATCCTGCTCTTCGGCGCCAGCATCTTCGCCAAGGATGGCGGCGATCCGCGCTATGTCTCCTGGCATCAGGATTCCGCCTATTTCGGCCTCTCCCCGCATGAGGAGGTGACGGCCTGGGTCGCGCTGACCGAGGCGAGCGAGGCGCATGGCTGCCTGCGCGTGGTGCCCGGCAGCCACCTCCAACCCGACCTCAAGCATGTCGAGACCTTCGCGGCCGACAACATGCTGGCCAAGGGGCAGGAAATTCAGGGCATCGACGAAAGCCTCGCCGTCTCCATGCCGCTCGCGGCCGGGCAGTTCTCGCTGCATCACGAGCGCACGGCGCATTCCTCCCTGCCCAACCGCGCGGGGGATCGCCGCATCGGCTTCGCCTTCTTCTACATCCCGACGCATGTGCGCTCGACCATCGGCCGCCGCCCCGCGACGCTGGTGCGGGGCGTGGACACCTACGGCCATTGGGACACCGACAACCTGCCGGCGCGCGACCTCGATCCTGCCAGCATGGCGCAGCTCGCCGCGGCCTGGGGCGAGTACAAGGATGGCGACATCCTCCAGGCCGCCGACATGGAGCCCGTGGAATGATGCAGACCCCCCGCCGCACCCTGCTGGCCGCCATGGGCGGCAGCCTCGCCGCCCCCGCCGTGCTGGCGCAGACGCTGACGCCGATCCGCCTGACCCTGCCCTGGCTGGCGCAGGGTGCCACCGCCTATGCCTATGTGGCGCGCGAGATGGGCAGCTTCCGCAACCGCGGCATCGAGGCGAGCGTGACCCGCGGCTTCGGCTCCAACGCCGCCGCCCAGGCCATCGCGCAGAACCAGTTCGAATTCGGCCTGGTGGGGGCGAGCTCCGTCATCCTGAACGCGGCGCGCGGCCTGCCCCTGGTGGGGCTGGCCACCGTGAACTACGACATGACCATGGGCATCCTGCTGCGGCAGGATTCGCCGATCCGCTCGCCGAAGGACCTGGAAGGCCGGCGCCTCGCCATCGTGCCGGCCGGCGTGGATGCGCCCTTCATCCCGGCCTATCTGCGCCTCGCCGGCGTGGATGCCTCGCGCATCACCATGCAGCAGGTGGACAACCGCGTCTTCGAGCGCACCATCATCGACCGCCAGGTGGATGCGGGCTCGGGCATCGGCTCCTCCTCCATCCCGGTCATGATGGCGCAGAACGCGCCGCACCGGCTGATGCTCTTCTCCGCCGTCGGGCTGCAATTCTACGCGAACGTGATCACCACGCGCCCCGAGATCCTCCAGCGCAGCCCCGATCTCTGCGAGCGCGTGGTGGATGCCCTGCTGGAGGCCGCCGCCTTCCAGCTGCGCGAGCCCGACCGCGCGCTGGACATGCTGATCCGCCAGGTGCCCGAGATCGGCATCACGGCCGGCGGGCGCGACAATGCGCGGCTCAGCCAGGGCATCATGCAATCCACGATGCTGCAGCCCGAGGCGATGGAGAACGGCCTGGGCTGGACCGACTTCGCCCGCTGGTCCCGCATGACCGACCTCGTGATGGAGTTCGGCGGCGCCGAGGGCGGGCGGCGGCCGGAGACGGAGACGCTCATCAGCAACCGCTTCGCCGGCAAGGTGAAGCTGAGCGCCGCCGAATGGGCGGAGGTGCGGAGCAAGATCGCCCCCTTCGCCGCGCTGCTGGGCTGAGGCCTCACCCCTCCAGCGCGTAATCCTTGAACTGGCGCTTCAGCTCCGCCTTCCAGAGCTTGCCGGTGGCGGTCATCGGCAGCGTGTCCACGAATTCCACACGGTCCGGCATCCACCACTTGGCGATCTTGCCCTCCAGCACGGCCAGGATGCTCTCGGCCGTCGGGTTGGTCCCGGGCTTCCGCACCACCAGGAGCAGCGGCCGCTCATCCCATTTCGGATGGCGCACGCCGATGGCCGCCGCCAGCGCGACATCGGGGTGTGCCAGCGCCATGTTCTCCAGCGTGATGGAGCTGATCCATTCGCCGCCGGATTTGATGACGTCCTTCGCGCGGTCCACGATCTCGATGGCGCCGAGCGCATCCTCCGTCACCACATCGCCGGTCGAGAACCAGCCGTCGTCGCTGAAGGCCGGGTCATCCGGATGGTTGAAGTAGCTGGCGGCGACCCAGTGGCCCTGCACCTCCAGCTCGCCGAAGGCCACCTCGTCCCGCGCGATGGGCTTCCCCGCGCTGTCGAGGATGCGGAAATCCACGCCGAAGGGCGGGCGGCCCTGCTTGCGGCTATAGGCCAGCCAGCGATCCTCGTCCCATTCCGCCGTCTCGGCCTTGCGGGAGTTCAGCGCACCGAGCGGGCTCAGCTCCGTCATGCCCCAGGCATGCAGGATGGGAACGCCATATTCGCGCAGGAAACCTGTGGTGATGGGGACCGGCAGCGCCGTCCCGCCCACCACCAGCCGCGGCGGGGCGGTGAATCTGCGCGAAGGGTCAGCCCGCAGCCAGGCCAGCAGCATGGTCCAGATGGTGGGCACGCCGGCCGAGAAGGTGACCCGCTCCTCCTCGAAGAGCTTGAACAGGCTGGCCGGGTCGAGCTTGGGCCCCGGCAGCACCAGCGAGGCGCCCACCATGGCCGAGGCATAGGGGATGGACCAGGCGTTGACGTGGAACATCGGCACCACCGGCATCGCCACATCCCGCGCGCCGAGCGCGAAGACATCGGGCTGGATGGCGGACATGGCGTGCAGCACGGTGGAGCGGTGCGAATAGAGCACGCCCTTGGGCATGCCGGTCGTGCCCGAGGTGTAGCAGAGCGAGGAGGCAGCGCGTTCCTCCAGCTCCGGCCAGGCATGGTCGCCATCCTCGGCGGCGATCAGCGCGGCCTGGTCCAGCACCGGCACGGGCAGGTCAGGCTTGGGCGCCGGGCCCATCAGCACCACGGCGCGCAGCGAGGGCGGCAGGCGATCGGCCACCGCGGTCAGCGCGGGCAGGACGGAGGGGTCCACGAAGACCACCACATCCCCGGCATCGGCCAGGATATAGGCGATCTGGTCGGCGAAGAGGCGCGGGTTCACCGTGTGCAGCACGGCCCCCATGCCGGAGACGGCGTAATACACCTCCAGATGCGCGCGGGAATTCCAGCTCATGGTCGCGACCCGGTCGCCCGGCTTCACGCCGAGCCGGGTGAGCGCCTGGGCCAGGCGCTTCGCCCCGTGCTCCACCTCCGGCCATGTCCCGCGCGTCACCGCGCCCTCCGGATCCACCGAGACGATCTTCGCCCCCGCATGGTGCCGCGCCGCATGGCGCAGGATCGAGGAGACGAGGAGCGGGTGCTCCTGCATCAGGCCGAGCATGGTGGTCCTCCCTGGTCGTTCTTTGGAAGGCATCCTGGCGCAGGCAGGGCCGCGCCGTCCATGCCCGCAGGGCGCGCTACCAGCCCAGGCGGCGCGGATCGCCGGCCGGCGGCGGCGCGAAGGGGCGCGGGTTGTTCGAGGGCGGCAGGTCGAAGCGGCGCGGATCGTTCGGCGTCAGCTCGCGATCGAGGACGATCTGCCCGCTCGTGGTCTGATAACCGCGCTGGAAACTCGGCGGGCCGAAGGGCATGTCCGGCACGCCGGAGGAACCGGGCGAGGTGTCCACATTGGCGCAGGCGCCCAGCAGGAGCATCAGGCCGATCGGGAGAAGGCGCATCGTCGTCACTCCGGTCGAATATTGGCGCCGCGGATGAGGTCGCCCCACATGGTCGTCTCCCGCGCCAGGAGATCGCGCACCGATGCCGCATCGCCGGTCACGATGTCCACCCCCTGCTCCGCCATGCGGGAGCGAAGCGCGGGATCATCCGTCGCGGCGCGCAAGGCCGCCCCCAGCCGCTCCAGCACCGGCGCCGGCGTGCCGGCGGGCGCGAAGAGCGCCTGCCAGAACACCGCCTCGAAGCCCGGCACGGCATCGGCCACGGGCGGCAGGTCCGGCACCAGCGCATTGCGCTCGCGCGACGAAATGGCAAGGCCGCGCGTGCTGCCCTCACGCATCGTGGGCAGCGCCTCCAGCAGGGCCTGGAACATCGCCTGGATCCGGCCGGCGCGCAGCTCGATCAGCGCGGGCGCGCCACCGCGGAAGGGCACATGCACCACATCAATGCCGGTGCGCGCCACCAGCAGCGCCTGCGCCAGATGGTTCACCGCGCCCGTGCCGCTCGAACCGAAATTCACGCGGCCAGGATTGGCGCGGCAATAGGCGATGAACTCCTCCGTCGTGCGTGCGGGCACGGCGGGGTTCACATGCAGCGCGAAGGCGGTGCGGAACACCATGCCCACGGGCACCAGCTCGCGCATCGGTTCGCGGGGCGTGAGGTTGGGCTGCAGCGCCGGATTGATGGCGAGCGTGGAGGTGCCCATCAGCAGCGTGTAACCATCGGGCCGCGCCTGCGCGACATGCGTGTTGGCCACCGCCGTCGCCGCCCCCACGCGGTTCTCGATCACCACCGGTACGCCGAGCTCGCGCGCCATGCGCTCGGCGACCGCGCGGCTGGTCACATCCGTCACGCCGCCCGGCGCATAGCCCGAGGCGACGGCCAGGGCGCGGCTGGGGAAGGCCTCCTGCGCCTGGGCCGGCAGGGCCAGAAGGGCGGGCGTGGCCAGCAGGGCGCGGCGTGATGACATGGTGTCCTCCGTTTTCTTCTCGTTCAGTCCGGCGTCACATTCGCTTCGCCGAAGCGTCATGTGGCCGCAACATACACCCACTATGCCGCGCCCCGGCAGATGGGATGCGGGCATGCTTGAGATCGAGGGTCTGACACGGCGCTTCGGCAGTGTGAAGGCGGTGGATGGCGTGAGCCTGACCGTCCCAGCGGGCCAGATGGTCGGCGTGATCGGCCGCTCGGGCGCCGGCAAATCCACGCTGCTGCGCCTGATCAACCGCCTGGCCGAGCCCTCCGAGGGCCGCATCCGCTTCGACGGGCGCGACGTGACGGCGCTGAGCGGCCGTGCGCTGCGCGACTGGCGCACCGAATGCGCCATGATCTTCCAGCAATTCAATCTGGTGCAGCGCCTCGATGTGCTGACCAATGTGCTGATCGGCCGCCTCAACCATCGCCATGGCGTGCTGGCGCGGCTGGGTTCCCTCTTCTGCCAGTTCTCGCCCGCCGAGCGCGCCATGGCGCTGGCCGCGCTCGAGCGCTTCGACCTGCTCTCCACCGCGCTGCAACGCGCCGACACGCTCTCGGGCGGGCAGCAGCAGCGCGTCGCCATCTGTCGCGCCCTGATGCAGGAGCCGCGGCTGATCCTGGCCGATGAGCCGATCGCGAGCCTCGACCCGCGCAACGCCCGCACCGTGATGGATGCCCTGGCCGAAGTGAACCGGCGCGATGGGCTGACCGTCATGGTGAATCTGCATCACCTCGACACCGCCCGCGAATACTGCACCCGCGTCATCGCCATGCAGCAGGGCCGCGTCGTCTTCGATGGCGCGCCCGCGGAACTGAATGCCGCGCGCATCACTCAGATCTACGGCATCACCGAGGCCGAGTTCCAGGCCGAGGCGGCTGCCGCCGTGAATGCCACGCCTGCCCACGGCTTCGGGCCGCAGGTGGCGCTGGCCTGACCCCCTCCGAAGGAGTGACGAGACCGATGATCAACCGCCGCTACCTCGGCGCCCTGGCGCTCGGCGCTGGCCTGGCGCCGCAACTCGCCCCCGCACAGCGCGCCGCACCGGCCACCATGGCGCCGGAAGCCGCGGCCGGCCAGCGCATGCGCCGCACGCTGGATGCCGATGTCACCATGCCCGAGCCCGGCCGCCGCGCCTGGGCCGCGCAGGTGCCGCAGATCCGCATCGGCCTGCTGGGCGGCGAGAACGAGGCCGACCGCATGGGCCGCTTCGGCGCCTACCAGGCCCTGCTGCAGGAGACGTTCCAGCTCCCCGTCCGGCTCTTCGCCGCCAGTGACTATGCCGGCGTCCTGCAGGCCTTCTCGGCGGGCCAGATCGAGTTCGCGAGCATGGGCCCCTCCGTCTATGCCGGCACCTGGATCGACACCAATGGCGGTGTCGAGCCCGTGCTCGTGGCCGAGGAGCGCGACGGTTCCATCAGCTACATCGCCGTGATGGTGACGCGCGCCGATAGCGGCATCACCAATCTCGAGCAGATGCGCGGGCGCACGCTGGCCTGGGCGGATGCCAATTCCACCTCGGGCTATCTGGTGCCGCGCTTCGCGCTGCGCCGGCAGGGCATCGGCGTCGAGAGCGGGCAGTATTTCTCCCGCACCGGCTTCGGCGGCGGGCATGAGCAGGCGGTCGTCGCCGTGCTGCAGCGGCAGTTCGACGCCGCGGTCACCTGGGCCTCGGGCCAGGGCGATGTGAACGAGGGCTTCAGCCGCGGCAATCTGCGCGCGATGGTGGACAAGGGCATGCTGAACATGCGCGATCTGCGCATCATCTGGCAGAGCGAGCCCATCATCAACGGCCCGATCACCATGCGCACCAACCTGCCGCGCGCCTTCCGCGACGACATCGTGAACTTCCACCTGGCGCTGCCGAAGACGCACCCGACGATCTACCAGCAGATCGAGCGCGGCGGCGGCACCGGCTATCGCGAAGTGACGCATGCGCAGTTCCAGTTCCTGGTGGATATGCGCCGGGAAGAGGCGGCGGAGCGCCGGCGGAGGAGCTGAATTCCGCCCTCAAGCGCCGGGCGCGCGCTCCGCGCGCTCGGCTTCGCGCCGCCGGGCGGTGCGCTTGCGATGCGGCCCGTCGGGGCGCGCCGGCCGCTGTGCGGCCGGATTCTCGAAAGGAGAGCATGATGGTCACTGTGGCTCTGGCGCGTCGCGGCCTGCTTGCCGGTGGGGCGCTGCTCCCCCTCGCCGCGCAGGCGGAGCCCGCTGGCGAATGGCGCCCGCGCCGCACCGCCGATGGCGGCCACACCATGCCGGAGCCCGGCCGCCGCGCCTGGGCCGAGCAGGTGCCCGCCATCCGCGTCGGCCTGATGGGCGGCGAGAACGAGGCCGATCGCCTTGGCCGCTTCGACGGCCTGCGCCGGCTGCTGGAGGAGACCTTCCGAATCCCCGTCCGTCTCATGCCGGCCAGCGACTACGCGGGTGTGATGCAGGCGCTCTCGGCGAAGCAGATCGAGTTCGCCGCGCTCGGCCCTTCCATCTACGCCGCCGCCTGGATCGACACGCAGGGCGGCGTCGAGCCCATCCTCACCATCGAGCAGATCGACGGCTCCACCAGCTATGTCTCCGTCATGCTGGTCCGCGCCGATAGCGGCATCACGAATCTCGAACAGATGCGCGGGCGCAGCCTGGCCTGGGCCGATCCTAATTCCGCCTCGGGCTACCTGATTCCGCGCTTCGAGCTGCGCCGCGCGGGCGTGGGCGTGGAACCCGGCCAGTTCTTCGGCCGCACCGGCTTCGGCGGCGGGCATGAGCAGGCGGTGGTCGCCATGCTGCAGCGGCAATATGACGCGGCGATGACCTGGGCCTCCGGCGTCGGCGACATCCGCGAAGGCTTCAGCCGCGGCAATACGCGCGCCATGGTCGAGAAGGGCATGCTGCGCATGTCCGATGTGCGGATCATCTGGCAGTCCCGCCCCATCCAGAACGGGCCGATCACCATGCGCACCGACGTGCCGGCGGAATTCCGCGAGGACATCATCCGCTTCTACCTCGCTCTGCCCCAGGCCCATCCCGCCATCTTCGAGCAGATCGGCCGCGGCACCGGTGCGGGCTTCCGCGAAGCGCGCCACGCCGATTACGAGGTCTTCGTCGAAATGCGGCGCGAGGAAGCCGCCGCCCGGCGGAGGCGCTCCTGATGAGTTCGCCCGCCATCGCGGCGCAGGAGGCCGCGTTCCTGGATCTGCGCCGCCAGCGCCGCCGCACCACGCTGCTGGGCCTGCTGGTTCTGGCCGCCTGCCTGCTGCTCGCCGCCTGGACCAGCGAATTCCATCCCGCCACGCTCGCCGCCGGCCTGCCGCGCATCGGCGAGTATTTCGCGCGCATCGCGCCCGCCCTCGAATGGAACAAGCTCTTCGCCGATGTGGAGACCGAGGGCAGCCTCGCCTTCTGGTTCTACCGGCTCGACGCCTGGGCCATCCTGCTCTTCGAGACGGCGCAGATGGCGGCACTCGCCACGCTCGCCGGCGCCGTTGTGGCGCTGCTGCTGGCCTTCCCGGCGGCGAAGAACACCGGCGCACCTGCCTGGGCCTACCAGGCCTCCCGCCGCTTCCTGGAGGCGACGCGCACCGTGCCCGAAATCGTCTTCGCGCTGATCTTCGTCTGGGCCTTCGGCGTCGGCGCTCTGGCCGGCATCCTCGCCATCGCGCTGCACACGGCGGGCGCGCTCGGCAAGCTCTTCGCCGATGCGATGGAGAATGTGGAGATGCGCCCCTGGGATGGCGTCCGCGCCTCAGGCGGCACCTGGAGCGAGGCCTGCCGCTTCGCCGTGCTGCCCGCGGCCCTGCCTGACCTGCTCAGCTACGCGATGCTGCGCTTCGAAATCAACCTGCGCTCCGCCAGCGTCATCGGCTTCGTCGGCGCGGGCGGCATCGGCGAGGAGCTCTACAAGGTGATCTCCTTCAACTACTATGAGGAGATCAGCGCCATCCTGCTCCTCATCATCCTTTCCGTGATGGTGATCGACATGCTCTCCGAACGCCTCCGCCGCCGCGTCATCGAGGCCGTGGCATGAGCGCGCTTCGCATGGCGCCCGCCGAGATCGCCGCCTGGCAGGCCCGCGTGCCGCGCGCCTTCGGCCCCTCGTCGCGCGGGCGCGCGCTGCGCGTCCTGGGCGGCGTCGCCTTCCTCGCCTGGCTCATCGGCACCCTCTGGTGGTTCGACGTCTCGCCGCGCCGGATGTGGAACGGGCTGGAGGGCCTCCTCGTCATCACCCGGCTGATGATCCCGCCCTCCCCCGGCGAGCAATGGGTGGAAATCCTGCAAGGCCTGGCCGAAAGCCTCGCCATGGCCTTCCTCGGCACCTTCATCGCGGCGCTCATCGCCGTTCCGCTCGGCTTCCTCGGCGCCAACAACGTGGTGACGAACACATTGTTCCGCTTCTCGCTGCGCCGGGTCTTCGACGGCTTCCGTGGCGTGGACCAGCTGATCTGGGCGCTGGCCTATGTGCGCGCGGTGGGGCTCGGCCCGCTCGCCGGCGTGCTGGCGATCGCGACGGCGGATATCGCGGTGCTGGCCAAGCTTTACGCCGAGGCGATCGAGAATGCGGAGAAGAAGCAAGCCGAGGGCATCGCGGCCGCCGGTGGCTCGCCCACGCTCATCATGCGCTTCGGCATCCTGCCGCAGGTGGCGCCCATCATGCTGGGCCACGCGCTCTATTTCTTCGAGAGCAACACGCGTTCGGCCACCATCCTCGGCGTGGTGGGCGCGGGCGGCATCGGGTTGCAGATCGCGGAGCGCATCCGGGTCCGGCACTGGGACGAGGTGGCCTTCATCATCATCCTGATGGTGCTGATGGTGGCCGCGATCGACTGGCTCTCGGGCAAGCTGCGCCGGCGGCTGATCGGCGCGCGCTGAGCCCGGCTGGAGTGGCGCTGCATCGCGTGGCATAAACGCGCCGCGCGGGCGTGCCGGAATGGTAGACGGAAGGGTCTTAAAAACCCTCGGCCGCAAGGCCGTGCGGGTTCGAGCCCCGCCGCCCGCAAACCCCTACTCCAGGACCCAGCCCGGCCGTAGCGTGATCTCGGCGCGGGTGCAGATGTTGATGTTCCGCGCCTCCTCCGCATTGCCGTTGTCGAAGACGATGCGCAGATCCGCCTCACAGGCGCTGTCGGTGGCGATCTCCCGCCGCTCGCCGCGCGCGAGCGGCCGGTCACCCAGCTGGTTCTCGCCCCAGTCGCTCTCCTGCACCGAGGAGAGATAGACCTCGCGCACCGGCCGGCCATGGGCGTGCACCAGCGCCACCTGGCGGCCCGGCGCGAAGGCGATGGTCTGGCCGTTGCAGATGTCCACATCGCTGCGCTCCTCCGCCTGGTTGTCGGCGAAGACGGCGCGCAGCCTCACGCGGCAGGCCGGATTGCGGATGCGCAGGAGGAAGCTCTGCCCCGGATTGAGCACGGTGGCGCCCAGGCGATCCCCGCCCCAGCTATCCCCCGTCGTCGCATAAAGCTCACGCAGGACGCGGCGGGTGCGGTTGGCGATGGTCACCTCGCGCAGCGGAATGGAAGGATCGCCGAAGACGATGCGCGGCGTGGCGCAGAGGTCCACCTGCTGCCGCGTCTCGGCCTGGGCACCGCGGAAGACGGCGCGCGCCTCGAAGCGGCATTCCGTCTCGCCACGCAGGCGCAGGTTGAAGCTGTCGCTGCCCGGCACGGTCGCCGCCCCCAGCCGGTCGGGCCCCACCACGCCGGGGCGCGCGAGGAAGAGCTGCATCAGCTCCACATCCGTATTGTTCACCACCTCGACGGCGCGGGTGTTGCGGTCATCCACCACCAGTTCGCGCGTGGCACAGACCTCGACGCCGCTGCGCGCCTCGGCGCTGCCATCCTCGAAGACGGCGCGCATCTCCACCTGGCAGGGGCCACGGCCCAGCCGGAGCGCGAAGGTGGCGCCCGGCCGCACCACATCGGCGCCCAGCCGATCCGGCCCCGTCTCACGCGAGGGACCGTTCCAGAGATAGAGCTCGCGCAGCACGCTCTCCGAGTTGTTGCGCAGCAGGATGTTCCTGTCCTGCGCCGCCGGCGCCTGCGGCGTGGTCGGCTTGCCGGACGGCTGTGCCAGGGCGGGAGAGCAGGCCAGCACGAAGACCAGCAGCATGCGCGGCATCGGGATCCTCATCGTGCAATGACCCGGGCGGTCAGGGGGGGGCCGGGTTCGAGTACAAGTTCGCCGGCGCCGCAGATCTGGACGAGCCGGATTCTCTGCTCGCTGCCATCGGCGAAGACGGCGCGCAGCGAGAGGCCGCACTGCCCCATGCCCAGCGCCAGTTCACGCGCGCCGCCGGCGGGCAGCGCCGCGCCGCCGAGCCGTTCCTCGCCTTCCGCCGCGAAGCCCTGGTTCCAGAGGAAAAACTGCCGGATCGGCAGTCCTGTCGCGTTCCGCAACGTGACCGTGCCGAGATCCTGGAAGGGGGGCGTGAGCGGCGCCGGGGCGGTGGGTTGCGCGGCGGCCGGAAGGGCCAGGAGCGGAAAGATGAGAACGGCCGGGAGCTTCATGGACAGGGCCTTCATGGCGGCGGCAGCAGGATGACGCGCGCGCCGGCGCGCCGATCCACGCCCTGGCGCTCGCGCTCGGTCGTGAAGCCGCGGGTGCGCGCCTCGGCACGGACGCGATCGCGCTCCACGCCCAGTTGCGCCAGCTCCAGCGCCACGGCCCGGGCGCGCCGGGCGGCCAGGCGGCTTGCCGTCTGCGCGCCCCCCTCGGGCGAGGCGGCGAAGCCCAGAACGCAGATGTTGCGGTCCAGCATCTGCTTCGCCTCCTCCGCCAGCGGCGTGAGGCGGCTGATGGCCTCGGGCGTCACGCGGTCCGCGCCACGGGCGAATTCGATGGAAACGGCGCCGTCCTGCAGCTGTTCGGCCCCGACGCAGGAGAAGTCGCGCAGCTGCGCCAGGGCGGGCGAGGCGGAGAGCAGCAGGAGGACCGCGAGGGCATGGATCATGTGGCGGCCAGCAGCCCGGCTTCGCGCAGGCGCGCCAGCAGTGCGGCAGCATCCGCCGCCGGGTGCGCGCGTTTCAGCTCGGCCTCGGTGATATCGGGCCGCGCCAGCAGCCACTGCGCAGCCTCGGCCTCGGCGGGATTGAGCGGCACCGTGCCAGTCGCGGTCTTCAGCACCCATTCGGCGCCGCGCCGCACCGGCTTCGCGCCGCCGGGGATGACCCGGAAGGCACCGCCCTCGGCCGCTTCCTCGCCCTCGGCCGCGGCCGGTGCCGCCATGCCGCGCCAGGCGAGGAGGTCATTGCCGCCGCGCTGGAAGCGGTAATCGGCGACATACTGCTCCAGCACAGCCATCACCTTGGGGTCCTTGGCGAGTTCGGCCACGCGCGCGCCCAATTGCCCCGCGCGCTGCGTCAACGCGAACTTCGCCGCGGCACTGCCATCCTGGCGCGGCAAGGGCTGGCGGAAGACGGTCTCGTAGAGCACGCGCTCGAGCAGGATGTTCATCACATCCATCCCGTTCGGCGCATGCGCGCCATAGGCGACGTGCACACTGGCCGGCGCTTCGGCCAGCGCATCGTGATACCAGCCGCGCGGGAGATAGAGCAGGTCGCCCGGCTTCATCAGGATCTTGGCGCGCAGCTTGCCCTTGTGCTGCTCGTGATGCGCCTGGTCCTGGCTGCGCCAGAGCGGGTGGCTGATCGGCCAATCCGCGCGGCCTTCCCAGATGTTCCAGGTCTTCTCGCCCTCGACCTGGACGGCCCAGACGTCATGCGTGTCGTAATGGGCGGGAAAGGCCTTGTGGCTCTGCCAGGAGATGTAGACATTGGCCTGCGCCTTGCCCAAGCCCGCGCTCTCGATCGCGTGGCTGACGGAAGCGAGGCCGGGCGTCAGGCTGTCCACATCGTTCATCACGATGCTCGCGCCCTTCTGCACCCATTCGCGCACGCGCGCCGTGACCGGCTGCATGAGTTGCGCATTGCTGTCGCGACCCGTGGCGCGGGTGCAATATTCCTCGGCCGCAATGGGCTTGCCGTCGAGCACGAGCTGCAGCGAGTGGCTGGACCAGGCATGCGTCATGTCCAGCAGCCGGTTGATCTGCCGCCAGGAGAAGACGGCGGCGAACTTCGCCGGGTCCCCCTTCAGGTGAAGGGGTAACCTGTCATGATATTCGGCGAAGAACCGCTCGACCGGCATGGGCGCGAGCAATTGGGCGAGCGTCATTGTCATGGGGCGAATCCTAGCCCAGCCGGCCCTCGCATGCCACGCCCCCGGATGCGGCGCCTGCACGCCATGCTTGCGCGGGGGGGGCGGAAAGCCGGAAGCTGGCCCCAAAGGAAGGACGCCATGCCAGAAGCCCCGATGAGCGAGATGCCCGACCCCGTGCGGGAGGAGGTGCTGCGCGCCGCCCGCGAGGGGCTTTCCCCCGCCGCCGCCGCCCTGCTGCCCGCGCTGCACGCCGCCATGCCCACGGCCGAGCTCGCCGCCCGCCCGCCCGAGGCCCTGCGCGACGCCGCGGCCTCGCTGGCGGCCCTGGCGGCGCAGCGCGCGCCGGGCGAGGTGAAGCTGCGGCTCACACCGCCCGCCTCCGGCCGCGGCGCGCATGGCGTGGCCGAGATCATCGTGGGCGACATGCCCTTCCTGGTGGATTCCGTCCTGGCGGCATTGACGCGCGAGGGCCGGGTGGTGCGGGAATTCCTGCATCCGGTGATGGCGGTGACGCGGGATGCGACGGGCGGCCTCGTCACCCTCGGCGCGGGGGAGGCGCGCGAGAGCATGATGCGCGTCACCATCGGCGCCAGCGCCGGGCATCTTCTGCCGGGCACCGCGCCGCATGGCTGGCCGGCGGTGGAGGCGGCGCTGGCCCGCGCGCTGCATGATGTGGGCGTGGCGGTCCGGGATTTCCCGGCAATGCTCGCGCTGCTGCAGCAGGCCGATGCCGAGATGGGCGCGGAGGAGGAAGCGCGCGAATTCCTCGGCTGGCTGCGTGAGGACAATTTCGTCCTGCTCGGCCATCGCCACCTGGTGGTGGCGCATGGCGAGGTGCGCGTGCTGGAGGCCGAGAATCTCGGCCTGCTGGCGGATCCCTCGGTGCCTGTCTTCGACGCCCTGGCCGCACTGCCCGCCCTGCCGGAGACGCTCCGTGTCGCCTTCGCCGCGCCGCCGCCGGTCACCGTCGCCAAGGCGAACATGCGCAGCACGGTGCACCGGCCTCAGCATGCGGATGTGATCGCCACGCGCATCCTGGACGCGACAGGCCAGGTGGTGGGGGTACGCCTCTTCCTCGGCCTCTTCGCCGCCGCCGCCTACAACCGCAACCCGCGTTCCATCCCGCTGCTGCGCGGCAAGGTGGAGCGGATCCTCGCTGCCGCCGGCGTCTCGCCCTACAGCCATGACGGGCGCGCTTTGCGCAACATCCTCGACACCTGGCCGCGCGACGAGCTGTTCCAGGCGAGCGAGGCGGATATCCTGGCCGGCGCGCGCATCGCGCTCGACCTCTCGATCCGCCCGCGCTCGGCGCTGTTCTTCCGTCCCGATCCCTTCGGCCGCTTCGTCTCCGTCATCGCCTGGCTGCCGCGCGAGGGCTTCGACACAAGGCTGCGCTCGCGCGTGGGCGAGATGCTCGCCCGCGCGCATGGCGGGCGGCTCTCCGCCTTCTACATCGCGCTCGGCGACGCACCGCTCGCCCGCGTGCACTACATCATCGGCACCGATCCCGGCACGGCGCTGAGCCCGGATCACGCGGCGCTGGAAGCCGCCGTGGCCCAGGCCGCGCGCAGCTTCGGCGAACGCCTGGCCGAGGCGCTGACCGCCGAGCGCGGCGAGCTTGAAGCGGGAGAGGTGCTGGCCCTTTGGCGCGACGCCTTCCCACCCGCCTACCGCGAGACGGAGACCGTCGCGCAAGGCATCGCGGACATCCAGCTCGCGGGCGATGTCGCCATCACGGGCCGGGCGCGCGCCACGGTCTCGCGCCCGCGCGGCGCAGGACCGCGCGAAGTCGTGATCCGACTGGCCAGTCCTGATGCACCGCTGCCCCTTGCCGAGGCGCTGCCACTGTTCGAGGCCCTCGATATGCGCGCGATCGAGGAGGTTCCCCATCGCCTCGCTCCCGCTCAGGGCCGGCAGGTGGTGCTGCATGTCTATCGCCTGGAGGCACGCGCCGACGTCCCGGAGGAGCGGCTCGACATCCTCACCGGCGCGCTGCACGCACTGCTCTCGGGCGCCGTGGAGGCGGATGGCTTCAACCGCCTCGTCCTGCGCGCGGATATCGAATGGAAGGAATGCTGGCTGCTGCGCGCCATGTATCGCTGGCTCAAGCAGGTCGGTTTTCCCTTCGCGCAGGCCAGCGTGGAGGATGCGCTGGCGGCGAACCCCGAGGCCGCGCGCCTGCTCATCGCGCTGTTCAACGCCCGCTTCGACCCCGAGGCGCAGAATCGCGACGAGGCGGCCCTCGACGCCGCCTGGCGTGCCATGCTGGACGCGGTGGAGAACCCCGACGAGGACCGCATCCTGGCCCGGCTGCGCGTGGTGCTGGACGCGATGCTGCGGACGAATTTCTTCCAGGCCAAGGACTATGTCGCCTTCAAGCTCGACAGCGCCGCGGCGGGGGAGATGCCTTTGCCGCGCCCCTGGCGGGAGATCTTCGTCCACAGCGCAAGCATGGAAGGCTGCCACCTGCGCGCCGGCCCGGTCGCGCGGGGCGGCATCCGCTGGTCCGACCGGCGGGAGGATTTCCGCACCGAGATCCTGGGGTTGATGAAGGCGCAGCGCCTGAAGAACGTCGTCATCGTGCCGACCGGCGCCAAGGGCGGCTTCGTGCTGAAGGGCCATGTGCCGAGCGACCGTGAAGGCTTCCAGGCCACCGGCATCGCCGCCTATCGCACGCTGGTGCGCGGCATGCTGGACCTGACCGACAACCTGCACGGCATCGAGGTTGTGACACCCCCCGGCATCCACCGCCGCGACGGTGACGACCCCTATATCGTGGCCGCCGCCGACAAGGGCACCGCCACCTTCAGCGACATCGCCAACGGGCTTTCCGCCGAATACGGCTTCTGGCTGGGCGATGCCTTCGCCTCGGGCGGCTCGGCCGGCTATGATCACAAGGCGATGGGCATCACCGCGCGCGGCGCCTGGGTGATGATCGAACGGCACTTCGTGGAGACGCTCGGCCGCTCCATCCACGACGCGCCCTTCACCGTGGCCGGTGTCGGCGACATGTCGGGCGACGTGTTCGGCAATGGCCTGCTCATCTCGAAGCAGGCGAAGCTGGTGGCGGCCTTCGATCATCGGCACATCTTCCTCGACCCTGACCCCGATCCGGCGCGCAGCCATGCGGAGCGCGCGCGCCTGTTCGCGCTGCCGCGTTCCTCCTGGGCGGATTACGATGCCACGCTGATCTCGGCGGGCGGTGGGGTCTTCGCGCGCAACCTGAAGACGATCGCGCTGAGTGCCGAGGTGCGCGCGCTGCTCGGGATCAGCGCCGAACGCGCCGAACCGGCCGCGGTGCTCCAGGCCATCCTGAAGCTCGACACCGACCTGCTCTACTTTGGCGGGATCGGCACCTATGTGAAGGCCAGCACCGAGAGTCAGGCCGAGGCGGGCGACCGCGCGAATGACGCCATCCGCGTGGATGGCCGCGACATCCGCGCCCGGGTGGTGGGCGAGGGCGCCAATCTCGGCGTGACCCAGGCGGGCCGCATCGAGATCGCGCGCGCCGGCGCCCGCATCAACACCGATGCGCTCGACAATTCCGCGGGCGTCAGCACCTCCGACCATGAGGTGAACATCAAGATCCTGCTGGCCGATGCGGAAGGCGCGGGCGTCATGACGCGCCGCCAGCGCGACGAGTTGCTGGAGAGCATGACGGATGAGGTCGCGGCCCTCGTGCTGCGCGACAACCACCTGCAATCCGTCGCCGTCACGCTGGAGACGCGCACAGGGGTGGCAGCGCTTCCCGCCCAGGCGGCCCTGATGACGCGGCTCGAGGCGGAGGGCCTGCTGGATCGCGCCCAGGCCGGCCTGCCCGATGCCGCGACCATGGCGGCCCGCGCCAAGTCCGGCGACGCGCTGACGCGGCCCGAGATCGTGGCGCTGCTGCCCTTCGCCAAGCTCTGGCTGGGCGAGGTGATCCACGCCTCGTCCCTGCCGGATGAGGCGGTCTTCGCGCCGCTGCTCACCGCCTATTTCCCGAGCGCGCTGCGGGCCCCGGGCTTCGCCGCCTTCATGGGGCGGCACCGCCTGCGGCGGGATCTGGTGGCCACCGCGCTCGCCAATATGGTGGTGAACCGGCTGGGCTGCGCGGGCCTCGCGCGCCTCGTCGCCGCCGCCGAGCCGGCCGATGTGGTGGCGGCCACCTGGCTCGCCTCCGAGCTCTTTGGGCTGGAGGCGCGCTTCGAGGCTGCCGAGGAAGCGCCCCCCAACCCGCGCCTCGCCGCGCAATCCGTGCTGCGCGAATTGCTGGAGGCGGCGGCGGTGGAGTTGCTGCCCGCCATCCGCGCCGGGCTCGAGCCTGCGACCGCCAGCCTCGCCATCGGCATCACCGCGCTGAGCGAAGCCGCGATGGCCGAGGCAACGGAGGATGGCGCGCTGCCCGGCACGCTCGGCCGCTTCATCGCCGCGGCGCCGCGTCTCGCCGCAGCGCCGGCCATCGTGCGGCTGGCGGCTGAAAGCGGTGCCGATCCCGCCGCCGCCGCCCGCGCCTGGAGCGAGGTCGGCGCCGCCTGCCAGCTCGATGCGCTGGCCGAAGCCGCGCGGCGCATGACCGCCCCCGGCGCCTATGGCGACCGTGCGCGGGCCGCGCTGCTGGCCGATCTGCGCGACACGCAGTTCCGCCTCGCCGCTCAACGGCTCGGCGGGGCCAGCGCCGAACTGCCCGAGGCGCTGCGCCCTCTGCTGGCCGAAGCCGCGCGGCAGGGTGACCTGGCCGCCGTCACCGTCGCGGTGCGGGCCCTGGCGGGCGCGGCGTGACGCGCCGCGAATGGGCCTGGGCGAGCTATGACTGGGCCAACAGCGCCTTCCCGACGGTGGTCTCCACCTTCGTCATCGCGGCCTATTTCACCCGGGGCATCGCGCCCGACCCGGTGACCGGCCAGGTCATGTGGGGCTGGATGCAGGCGCTGGTCGGCCTCGCCATCGGCCTGCTCTCGCCGCTGCTCGGCGCCATCGCCGATGCCGGCGGGCGGCGGCGGCTGATGCTGCTGCTTTGTACGCTGCTGACGGCCTTCTTCACCGCCGGCATCTGGTTCGCGAAGCCCGAGCCGGGCTACGCCGCCTGGGCGCTGCTCTGCGTGGCGCTGGGCACGCTCTGCTTCGAACTCGGCACCGTTTTCTACAACGCCATGCTGCCCGATGCGACGACGCGCGAGCGGCTGGGCCGCGTCTCGGGCATTGGCTGGGCGCTGGGCTATGCGGGCGGCCTCGCCTGCCTCGTGCTCTGCCTCGCCTTGCTCGTGCAGCCCAACCCCTCGCCCTTCGGGCTGGACCGCGAGGCGGCGGAGCATGTGCGCGCGACCGCGCTGCTGGTCGCGGCCTGGCTGCTGCTCTTCGCCTGGCCGGTGCTCGTCTTCCTGCCTTCGACGCGGGGCCCGCGCACGCCGCTGCGCCAGGCGGCGACGGAAGGGATCGCGGACCTTCTGCGCCTGCTGCGCGGACTGCCGCGGCAAAAACTGATCGGCCGCTTCCTGCTGGCGCGCCTCTTCTACACGGATGGGCTGAACGTGCTCTTCGCCTTTGGCGCCATCTACGCGGCGGGCGTCTTCGGCATGGGGTTCGAGGAGATCCTGCTCTTCGGCATCGCGCTGAATGTGACGGGCGGCATCGGCGCCGCTCTGGGCGGCTGGGTGGAGGAACGCCTCGGCGCGCGCGCCACCATCCTCACGGCGCTGATGGCGCTGATGGCGATCGGCGGTGCGATGCTGCTGGTGGAGAGCAAGGCGGCCTTCTGGGTGCTGGGCGTGCTGCTGGGCCTTTTCTTCGGCCCGGCCCAGGCGGCGAGCCGCAGCCTGATGGCGCAGGTGGCGCCCCCGGGCGAGATCGCGGCCTATTTCGGCCTGTTTGCCCTCTCCGGCCGCGCGACAGGATTTCTCGGGCCCGCCGCGCTGGCGCTGGTGACGGATGTCACGAACAGCCAGCGCGCGGGGATGGGCGTCGTGCTGCTGCTGCTGGGCACGGGCGCCGCCATCCTCGCCACACTGCCGCGGGCGCGCTGACCCTCAGAGATGCTTCTTGAAGAAGGCCAGCGTCCGCTCCTGCGCCAGTTCCGCATCCTTGGGCACGTAGCTGCCCCGCTCCTCGCAGCCGAAGCCATGGCCGGCGCCTTGATAGACGAAGACCTCCACCTCCGGCCGCGCCGCCTGGATGGCGGAAACATCCGCGAGCGGGATGGAGCCATCCACCTCGCCGAAATGCAGCTGCACCGGGCAGCGCGGCGTCTCATCCTTGGCCGCCGCGATGCCGCCGCCATACCAGCCGACCGCGGCCTTGAAGGCCGAGCTGCGCACCGCGCCATGCCAGGAGACGGTTCCGCCCCAGCAATAGCCGACGATGCCGCGCGGCAGCCCGGCCGGCAGCGCGCCGGCGGCGGCCAGGATGTCCAGCAGCGTCAGGTGCTCGTCGATCTTGCCGCGCAGGGTGCGGCCGCGCGTCACGTCCTCGGCCGTATAGCCCAGCTCCACGCCGCGTTCCGTGCGGTCGAACAGCGCGGGGCAGATCACGGCATAGCCGGCGGCGGCGAAGCTGTCGGCCACGCGGCGCATGTGGCGGTTCACGCCGAAGATCTCCTGGACGATGACGAGGCCGGCCTTCGCATCGGCGGGCCCGGCGCGATAGGCGGCCAGGCTGTGGCCATCGGCGGCGGTGAGCGTGATCTGCATGGACGAATCTCCTCGGCCCGGTGTTAGCTTCCCAGCATGGGCGAGGTCGTGAATCTTCGGAAGTGGCGCAAGGCGCGGGAGAAGGCGGAGGCGGAAGCCCAGGCCGCCGCCAACCGCGCCGCCTTCGGCCGCAGCAAGGCCGAGAAGAAGCGCGACGCGGCCGAAGCCGCCCAGCGCGACGCCCTGCTCGAGGGCAGCCGGATGGACAGTCCCGACAAGCCCTGACCCATGGGAGGCTGATTCACGCCTTTGGTGACCCCACCAAAGGCGATCAGACTCGAGAGCCATTTCACCGCAAGCAAAGACGGTGAAACGGCTCCAGCACGTTGTTTTCACGCATTTTCCGAGTCGCCAAGCAAAGCTGCTTGGCTTGAAAATGCTCTAGCCCGGCGGGTGCAGCTCCGCCCGCGCGCGGGAAAAGCTGCGCCGGCCGCGCTTGAAGCCCATCAGCACCGGCGAAATGCCGCGCAGCGCCGCCACCGGGTCGGGCGCGTCCACCACCACCAGATCCGCCGGGTTGCCGACGGCGATGCCGTATTGCTTCAGCCGCAGCACCTTCGCGGAATTGGCGGTGAACATGTCCCAGGTCTTGCGCAGTTCATCCGCGTCGCCGCGCTGCACGACATTGGCGTAGAGATTGGCCATGCGGATCAGCTGCGCATCGCCGAAGGGCGTGAAGGGGTTCTGCACATTGTTGGTGGAGAGGTTGCACAGCGCGCCCTGCGCCATCAGCCGATGCGCATCCACCACGCCGCGGCGGATATTGTGGTCCTGGTCACGCCCCATCAGGAACAGGTCCGTCGCCGGCAGCACGGCCAGCGCCACGCCCGAATCCGCCATCATTTTCCCGATGCGGTCCTGGTGCTCGGGCGTGGCGCTCGCGATCTTCGTGCCATGGCCGAAGGCGACGCGCCCGCCCCAGCCGATGCGGTCCGTGATCTCGCAGACCAGGCGCAGATCGAGGTCGTTCGGGTCGAACCCGCTGTCCAGATGCATGTCCACATCCACGTCGAACTCCTGCGCGAGCTCGAAGACGCGGCGGATCTGACCGGCGCGGTCGCGGTCGTAATTGGGGGCCGCGCCGATCACGGTGGCGCCGGATTTCAGCGCCTCGACCATCAATTCCTCGGTGCCGGGGCTGTCCAGCAACCCCTCCTGCGGCATGACGCAGATTTCGAGGTCGATGGCCCATTTATACGCATCCACCAGCGCCTTCACGCCCTGGAAGCCGCGCAGCCCCACCAGCGGGTCCACCTCGGCATGGGTGCGCATGGTCATGGTGCCGTGGCTGATCGCCTTTTCGATGGTGGCGCGCGCGCGGGCGTTCACATCCTCGACGGTGAAGGTGTGCTTGACGGCCGAGACGCGCTCCATCGCGCGGTGCGGGTTGCGGCCGGGGGCGCAGCCGCAGCGGTCGATGATGCCGCTCTTGTCCAGGTGGATATGCGTCTCGATGAAGCCGGGGGCGACCAGGCAGCCGCCCGCATCCACCACCTCGCCCGCCGCATTCCCGAGATCGGGCGCGATGGCGGCGATGACGCCGCCTGTCACGCCGATATCGGTGAGCGCCTCGGCATCGGCCAGGCGGGCGCGGCGCAGCAGCAGGTCGAATTCCATGGGCAACTCCTTGGGCTCGCGTGACGTTCGCTGAATTCGCGGCATATGACCATCCGGGAGAGACGGCTTCGGTCCTGGGCCGATCCGCGCTAGGATGCGCCTGTGGATACCCCCGGCCCCGCCCGCGCCTTGCCCACGCCCGCTGCCGCGGAGGCGCGCTGATGTCCCGCCGCCAGATGGAAATCACGCCGGAGCTGATGCTGCGGGCCTATCGCATCGGCCTGTTTCCCATGGCCGAGAGCCGGGACGCGCGCACCCTCTACTGGCTCGACCCCGAAATGCGCGGCGTCATCCCGTTGCGCGGTTTCCACCTGCCGCGCCGCCTCGCGCGGCGCCTGCGCCAGGCGCCCTATCGCATCAGCGCGAATGAGGCCTTCACGCGGGTCATCGCGGAATGCGCAGCGCCGCGCGCGAGTTCGCCGGACAGCTGGATCAATGCCGAGATCCAGGCGCTCTTCACCGCGCTCCACCGCCAGGGCCACGCCCATTCCATCGAGGCCTGGGACGGCGAGGCGCTGGTGGGCGGGCTTTATGGCGTCTCGCTCGGCGGCGCCTTCTTCGGCGAGAGCATGTTCAGCCGGGCCGATGACGCCTCCAAGATCGCGCTGGTGCATCTGGTGGCGCGCCTGCGCCTGGGCGGCTTCACGCTTCTCGACGCGCAGTTCCAGACCTCGCACCTCGCGCAGTTCGGCACGGAGGAGGTGCCGCGCGCCCTGTACAAGCAGCGGCTCGCCGAGGCGGTGGAAGTGCCGGCTCATTTCCCGGCCGACCCGGAGCCGGAGGCCTTGGCGCGCGAGATCGCCGCGCTGCGCGACGAGGCTTGAGCCGGGGCCGGGTTTCTCTAAACCACCTTCCATGACCGATGCCGCCCCGGAATTCAGCATGATCGCCCGGCATTTCCGCCCGCTGGCCGGCCCGGGCGCGCTCAACCTGCTGGATGACGCGGCGCTGCTGACGCCGCCCCCCGGCCAGCAACTGGTCCTGGCCGCCGATGCCATGGTGGCGGGCGTCCACTTCCTGCCGGAGGACCCGCCGGAGACCATCGGCCGCAAGCTGCTGCGGGTGAACCTCAGCGACCTCGCCGCCATGGGCGCCGAACCGCTCGGCTACCTCATGACCATCGCGCTGGCGCCGGGCATGGACGAGGCCTGGCTCGCCGGCTTCACGGCCGGGCTGGCCGAGGACCAGCGCGCCTTCGGCCTGCACGTCCTGGGCGGCGACACCGTCTCCACCCCCGGCCCGCTCAGCCTCTCCCTCACCATCCTCGGCCATGCGCCGCCCGGCGCGGCCCTGACGCGGGCGGGGGCGCGGCCGGGGGATGACCTCTGGGTGAGCGGGCGCATCGGCGATGGCTGGCTCGGCCTGCGCGCCGCCCGCGGCGAGATCGCCGACCCCGATGGCGCGCTGGCCCGCCGCTACCGCCTGCCCGAGCCGCGCCTGGCCTTGGGCCTCGCGCTGCGCGGGCTGGCGCGGGCCTGCATGGATGTCTCGGACGGGCTTTTGCAGGATGCCGGGCACCTCGCCCGCGCCGGAGGCTGCGCGGTGGCCGTCGAGGCGGCGCGCATCCCCGTCTCCGACGCCACGGCGCCCATCGCCGCTCTCGCCAGCGGCGGCGATGATTACGAGCTGCTTTTCGCCAGCGCGCCGGAGGATCGGGCGGCGGTGGAAGCCGCGGGCCTCGCCGCGCGCACCCCTGTCACGCGCCTCGGGCGGTTCACGGGGGGCGCGCCGCGTGTGACGTTGCGGGACTCCCAAGGCCAGGACATCACGCCGGCGAGACTCGGCTGGAGCCATCTGTGACGCACGACGCCCAAGAAAAGCACATGAAGGCGACCATCTGGCGCCTCTTCTTCTGCCAGGCCCTGATGAACGCGACGATGGTGGGCCAGGCCGCCATGGGTGCCATCATCGGCCACTCCCTCTCGGCCGACCCGGCGCTGGCCACCCTGCCCATGGCGGTGCAGATGACGGCGGTGATGGCGGCCTCCATCCCGGCCTCCATCATCTTCGGCCGCTATGGCCGACGGGCCGGCTTCATGCTCGGCGCCATCGTCTCGCTGGCCGGTTCGCTCACCTTTGCCCTGGGCGTGTGGAAGCAGGATTTCTTCATCTACTGCCTGGGTTCGGTGCTGGCAGGCGCGGGCTTCGGCATCGCGCAGCATTACCGCTTCGCCGCCGCCGAGGCCGCGACGCCGGCCTATCGCCCGCGCGCCATCGCCCTCGTCATGGCGGGGCCCGTGCTGGCCGCGGCCTTCGGGCCGGAGATCGTCAAGCACACGCACCAGGTCTTCATGCCGTACATCTTCCTGGGCACCTACCTGGTGCTGGCCCTGCTGCCGGTGATCTGCCTGGTGCTGCTGACCGGCTTGACCCTGCCGCCACCGCCCGCGCGCGCCGCCGTCAGCACGCCGGTGGGCGAGATCATGCGCCGCCCCGCCTTCGTCACCGCCGTCGTCGCCGGCATGGTGGCCTATGGCACGATGAATCTGGCGATGACGGCGACGCCGCTCGAAATGCTGTTCTGCGGCTTCTCGGTCGGCGCCTCCGCCACCGTCATCCAGGCGCATGCGATCGCCATGTACGCGCCGGGCTTCGCCACAGGCCACCTCATCACGCGCTTCGGCGTGCGGCCGGTCATCGTGGCGGGTGCCGGGCTGACGGCCGCTTCCGTCGCCGTGGCCCTGATGGGCGAGACTTTCTGGCACTTCGCCATCGGCCTCGCCATCCTCGGCGTCGGCTGGAACTTCATGTTCGTGGGCGCGACCTCGCTGCTCGCCACCGCCTATGCGCCGCATGAGCGGGTGCGGGCGCAGGCGGCAAACGACTTCATCGTCTTCGGCACCGTCGCCTGCACGGCCTTCCTGTCAGGCTATGTGCATGCCCGCTTCGGCTGGAGCCTGCTGAACCTCACACTCCTGCCGCCGCTGGTGGCGGCGCTGGCGCTGCTGGCCTGGCAGAAGTCCCGGGGCGTGAATGCGAGCCCGGCGGTGGCGCGGTAACCGCGCCACCTGAGGGATCAGAACCGGTTCCAGACCGGCGAGACCGAGCCCGGCATCATGGGCAGGGTCGGGTCGCCGCGATTGTCCGGGCGGCTGACATCGGGCTCGCCCGTCGCCTGCGGGCGCCAGGGATCCATGGCGTTCAGGCGATCATTGCGCTGGTCCGCCTGCATGCCGCGCTGCAATTGCCGCTCCGCGATGGATTCCGGCGTGGGCGGCGGCTGGCCCGGCAGCAGGCGCGGGGCGATCGGGATCTGCGTGGTGATCGGCGTGGGCAGCGGCTGGGCCGGCGGCGCGGGCGGCGGCGGCGCGGCGCAGGCCGCGGCCAGCAGGGCGATCAGGAGGCTCGGATGACGCATGGATGGATTCCAGGAGAGAAGGGCGGGGTTCAGCCTAGCCATTCGCATGGGCCTTGTGCAGCCACCCGCATGGGAAGCCTGGCTTGACGCCGCCCGCGCCGCTTGACCACAAGCCCGCGCACCCGCAAGGCAGCCCGATGACCACCTCCACCGATTTCCTCCCCCCGCGCCCGGCGGCGCCGGCGCGCTTCCCGCGCGGCATGCGGGCGCTCTATGCCTCGGCGACGGACCTGCTGAGCCTCTTCCCCGAGACCGCCTTCCGCCACCGGATGATGCCCTTCAGCGCCATCTCCCAGCGCGTGCTCATCGTGAACGAGCCGGAGATGGTGCGCCGCGTCTTCATCACCGGCCGCGCCGAATTCGAGGCGAAGAGCCGGCATTTCCGGCAGGCGCTGGAGCCGGTGATCGGTGACAGCATGTTCCTCAACAGCGGCGAGGTCTGGCTCACGCGCCGCACGCTGATGGCGAAGCTGCTGCACCCCTCCCGCACGCCGGGCTTCCACCCGCTCTTCGTGCAGGGCGCGGAGGAGGTGGCATCGAGCTGGAAGGGCCGCGTGGATGTGGCCGCCGGCTTCGCGGGCGCCACCGCGCTGGCCGTGATGCGCGCGCTGTTCGGCCAGGCGGCGCGGCCGGAGGATGCGGCGAAGCTCGCGCGCAGCTTCACCGCCTATGAGGGCGCGGTGCTGGCGGTGGATTTCGGCCATGTCTTCGGCCTGCCGGAGAAGCTGACGGGTTGGCAGTTCCACACGGCCCGCAAGCATGCCCGCGCCATCCGCCGCCTCTGCTCGGCCTGCATCGCGAGCGCCGGGCCCGATGTGGGCGGGCTGTTCGGCGAGCTGCGCGCGGCGCTGGGCGAGGATGGGCGCCCGCTGCTCGATCCCAACCAGCTCATCAACGAGGTGGCGATGCTGCTGCTGGCCGGCAGCGAGACCTCGGCCAATGTGCTGACCTGGACGCTCTACCTGCTGGCGCTGCATGAGCCGACGCGCGCACGCGTGCTGGAGGAGCTGCACAGCGTGCTGGGCGGCCGCGCGCCGGAGGCCTCGGAGCTGAACGCCCTGCCCTTCACCAAGGCGGTGATCCAGGAGGCGATGCGCCTCTATCCGCCCGTGCCCTACCTGTCCCGCGAAGCCGCGCGCGCGGAGCGCATCGCGGGCATCCAGGTGAAGCCGGGCGAGACCGTGATGGCCTTGCCCTGGCTCCTGCACCGGAACGAGCATCTCTGGGAGGCGCCGCACGCCTTCCGGCCCGAGCGCTTCCTGCCCGACGCGCCGCAGAAGCCGCCGCAATTCGGCTACCTGCCCTTCAGCATCGGCCCGCGCGTCTGCGCCGGCGCCAGCTTCGCGATGGCGGAGATGCTGGTCTTCATGGCGGTGCTGCTGCCGCGGCTCGATTTCGCCATTCCGCCCGGCGCGGCGCCGGTGCCACGCGCGCGCCTCACCTTGCGGCCGCGCGGCGGCATGCCGCTGATCGTGACGCCGCGGTGATCCTCGCCGGGCTGCTGCTGGCCGGAGGTGGCGCGGCCTGGCTCGGCGCCGAGCAGGGCTGGCGCATGGCCGCGCTCTGGGGCCTCGGCGCCGGGCTCGGCCTGGTGCTGTTCCAGTCGAGCTTCAGCTTCGCGGGCGGCTTCCGGCGGCTGCTGGTGGAGCGCCGGAGCGCGCCCTTCCGCGCCGTGCTGCTGCTGCTGGGCCTCGCCTGCCTGCTCAGCCTGCCGGCCATCGCGGCGGGGAGCGTGCTTGGCCAGCCGGTGCGCGGCTTCGTCTTTCCCATCGGCTGGGGGCTGCTGCTGGGGGCCTTCCTGTTTGGCGTGGGCATGCAGCTGGGCGGCGGCTGCGCCTCGGGCACGCTCTACACGGCGGCCGGCGGCCAGGGCCTGCGCATGTGGATCACGCTGGCCGCCTTCATCGCGGGCGCGACCTTCGCGGCTTACGATTCCGAACGCTGGTCCGGCTGGGCCGCGCTGCCGCCCGTTTCCCTGACGGCCAATCTCGGCCTGGGCGGAGCGCTGGTGGCGAGCCTCTTCGGCTTGGCCTTGGCCTGGGCCGTCGCCGCGGGCCTCGAGCAACGGCGCCACGGCGAGGTGCAACCGCTGGCGTGGCGCGGCGCGCTGTTCCGCCATCCCTGGCCCGCCGCCTGGGGCGCGCTGGGCCTCGCCCTGCTCGGCTTCGCCACGCTGGTCCTGGCCGGGCGGCCCTGGGCCATCACCGCCGCCTTTCCGCTCTGGGGCTCCAAGGCCATCGAGGCGCTGGGCTGGGACGACCCCGCCTTCTGGCCCTATTGGGAAGACCCCACGCGCACCGAGGCGCTGCTGCGCCCCCTGCTCGCGGACCGGATGACGGTGATGGATCTCGGCCTCATGGCCGGGGCCTTCCTGGCCGCGGCGCTGGCCGGGCGGCGGGCGGATTGGCGCATCCCACGCCCGGGGCCGGTGCTCGCCTCGCTCATCGGGGGGCTGCTGCTGGGCTATGGGGCCATCATCGCCTTCGGCTGCAATATCTCCGCCTTTCTCGGGGGAATTCTCTCGGGCAGCCTGCATGGCTGGGTCTGGATCATCCCCGCCTTGGCCGGCAACGCGCTGGGGGCCAGGTTGCGGCCCCTGTTCCGGCTGGATGCGCCCGCCCCGCGGTAATGCCGCAGTGCAATGTAAAACGAACAATTGACGCTCACCTGTCGTGCATTATGTTCCCTGCAACATTGCGCGCCAGAGGAACCTTCATGCGGCCCCTTCCCCTCCTGCTCGCCAGCCTGATGCTGGCCACGCCCGCCGCCGCCCAGGCGCCGCTCGCCGCGCAGGGCTGCGTCGGCTGCCATGGGCCGAATGGCGCGGGCATGGGCAGCGTGCCGGGGCTCGCCGGGCGGGACCGGGCGGAGATGATCGCGCAGATGAACGCCTTCCGCGCCAATGAACGCCCGGCGACCATCATGGGCCGCATCGCGCGCGGCTATACCGAAGCGGAGATCATCGCCTCGGCCGAATATTTCGCCCGCCAGCCGCGCTGAGGAGCCCGCCATGACCCAGACCCTCCTCCCGCGCCGCGCGCTGCTCGCCGCCGCCCCGCTGGTCGCCGCGCCCTCCGTGCTGAAGGCGCAGACGCAGGCCCGCCTGCTCGTCATCGGCGGCGGCTTCGGCGGTGCCACGGCCGCCAACTTCGCCCGCCGCACCTATCCCTGGCTCGACGTCACGCTGGTCGAGCCCAAGCGCAGCTTCGTCACCTGCCCCTATGGCAATCTGGTGCTGGCCGGCACGCGGCAGATCGGCCAGATCACCCACTCCTATGACGGGCTGCGCGCCCGCGGCGTCCGGGTGATCCATGACTGGGCGACGGGCATTGATGCCGCCCAGCGCCGTGTGCGCCTCGCGAATGGCGAGACGCTGACCTATGACCGGCTGATCCTCTCGCCCGGCATCGCGCTCCGCTGGGGCGCCATCGAGGGCTATGACGAGGCCGCTTCCGAGACCATGCCGCACGCCTGGGTCCCCGGCGATGGCGCGCAGACGCTGCTGCTGCGCCGCCAGCTCGAGGAAATGCCCGATGGCGGCGTCGTCGGCCTCGCCATCCCGGCCAATCCCTTCCGCTGCCCGCCCGGCCCCTATGAGCGGATCAGCATGATCGCGAGCTACCTGAAGCGCCACAAGCCGCGCTCCAAGATCCTCGCCCTCGATGCCAAGGAAGCCTTCAGCAAGCAGGGCCTGTTCCAGGATGCCTGGGCGCAGCTCTATCCCGGCATGATCGAATGGGTGCCGGGCAATCGCGACGGCAAGGTGACCAAGGTGGATGCGCGCGAGCGCGTGCTGGAGACGGAATTCGGCACGCAGCACAAGGTCGCCGTCGCCAATGTCATCCCGCCGCAATCGGCCGCGCGCATCGCCGCTGACGCCGGCCTCACCGACGCCTCAGGCTGGGTGCCGGTGAACCCGCGCACGTTTGAATCGCGCGTCGCACCCGGCATCCATGTGGTGGGCGATGCCAATATCCCCGGTCCCATGCCGAAATCGGGCTATGTGGCGAACAGCACGGCCAAGCAGGCGGTCGCTTCCGCCGCCGCCCTGCTGCGCGGCGAAACCCCGCCCGAGGCGGTTTACTTCAACACCTGCTACTCCCATGTGGGCGACGAATACGGCATCTCGATCGTCGGCGTGTTCCGCCCCAATGCGGAGGGCACGGCCATCGCCGAGGTCCAAGGCTCGGGCGGGGTCTCGCCGCGCGGCAACCATCCGGAGCAGCGCCGGCTGGAAGCGCTCTACGCCGATGCCTGGTATGAGAGCATCACGAAGGACATGTTCGCCTGATGAACCTCACCCGCCGCGCCACGCTCGCCCTCACGCTCCTGCCCTTCGCGGCGGCGGCGAGCGATGACGCGCTGAACGCCGCCATCCGCGCCGAGATCGGCGAGGCGACGCCGACCGAGGGCGGCATCACGCTGCGCGTCCCGCCCGTGGCGGAGAATGGCGGCCAGGTGCCGGTGACGGTGCTGGTGGACAGCCCGCAAAGCGCCGAGCGCCACGTCACCGCCATCCATCTGTTTGCCACGCGCAACCCGACGCCGGGCATCGCTTCCTTCAAGCTGGGCCCGGCGCTGGCGCGGGCCGAAATCCAGACGCGCATCCGGATGGCTGAGAATCAGACCCTGGTCGTCCTCGCGCGGATGAATGACGGCAGCGTGCAGCGGGCCACCGCCGAAATCCGCGTCGCCACCGGGGGGTGCCTGACATGAGCACGAACCTCGCGACCCCACGCATCCGCGCGCCCCGCAGCGCCCGCGCGGGCGAGGTGGTGGAAATCCGCACGCTGATGGAGCACCCGATGGAAACCGGGCTGCGCCAGGAGGGCGGCCGCACCATCCCGCGCGACATGCTGACGCGCATGCGCGTGCGGCTGAACGGCGAGGCGCTGCTGGAAGCCGAGTTCCGCAACGGCACCGCCGCCAACCCATTCCACGTCTTCTTCGTGCGCATCGAGCGCGCGAGCGAGCTGGAATTCACCTGGACGGACGAGGCGGGCCGCACGGCACGCGCGACCCACCGCATCGCCCTGGCCTGACGCCTGATCGTCCTTGGTGGAACCACCAAGGACGTGAATCAGCCGTCCAGCACCGCCTAGAGCATGCTGCGTTCACATGCGTTCACTTCGCTCGCTCTAGGCTTTGCTGAGAGGATGATTCAGCGTTTCGGCGATTCCGCCTCAACGCATCATGCTCTAGCCGGCGGCGAGGCTGTCCAGCGCCGCCTGCACGCCGCCCTTGGCATGCGGCACGCCGGCGAGGCCGAGGGCCATCTCGATGGAGCCCAGCGTGCCGATGATCATCGGCTCGTTCAGATCGCCCAGATGGCCGATGCGGAACACCTTGCCGGCGAGCTTGTTCAGCCCGCCGCCGGTCGAGACATTGAAGCGCTCCAGCGCGATCTTGCGCACCGGCTCGGCGTCATAGCCCTCCGGCATCAGCACGGCCGTCACGCTGTCCGACCAGCGCTCGGGATTCTGGCAATAGAGTTGCGGGCCGTTGTTGCCGGACCAATGCTGCACGCAGGCGCGCACGGCCTTCGCCAGGCGCGCATGGCGGGCGAAGACATTGTCCAGCCCCTCCTCCACCAGCATCAGCCGCAGCGATTCCTGCAACCCATAGAACAGCGTGGTCGGCACCGTGCCGACGAAGCTCTTCTGGCGGCGGGCCAGCATCTCGGTCCAGTCGAAGTAATGGCGCGGGTGGGTGCTCTTGCGATGCGCCTCCATCGCCTTCTCGGAGGCGCCGGTGAAGCTGAAGCCGGTGGGCAGCATCAGCCCCTTCTGGCTGCCGCCGACGCAGACATCCACGCCCCACTCATCCATGCGGAAATCGTAGCAGCCGAGCGAGGAAATCGTGTCGCTCATCAGCAGCGCCGGGTGCTTCACGCGGTCCATCGCGGCGCGCACCTGGTCGAGCGGCAAGCGCGTGCCGGCCGCCGTCTCGTTATGGACGCAGCAGACGGCCTTGATCTTGTGGTCCTTGTCGGCGGCCAGCGCCGCCTCGATCGCGGAGATCTCCACGCCGCGGCGCCAATCGGCGGGGACTTGCTGAACCTCAAACCCGAGCGTGCCGCACATCTTGGCCCAGCTGTCGGAGAAATGCCCCGTCTCCGGGATCAGCACGAGGTCACCCGGCGAGAGGGTGTTGACCAGCGAAGCCTCCCAGGCGCCATGGCCCGAGGCGGTGTACATGAAGAGGTGGTGCTTGGTTTTCAGCACCTTCTTCAGCCCCTCGAAGCAGGCGTCATAGACGGCGAGGAAGGCCGGGTCGTTGAAGTCGATGCTGGCCCGCGCCGTGGCGGCGAGCACCGAATCCGGGATGTTCGTCGGCCCCGGATTGGCGAAGAAGAGGCGCCCGCGCGCCATCGGGCGAGCGGGCTTGGGGCTGATCGAACCGTCCATCGTCTCTGGCTTTCCTAAGCGTCGTTCAGGCCAGTATTGGCCGTAAATGCGCTGGCATCAACGCTCCAGGCGTACCCCCGTGCGCGCCACGACCTGGCGGTATTTCTCGACCTCGCTGGTCAGAAAGGCGCGCGTGGTCTCGGGCGTGTTCTCGGTGGCCCAGGGCAGAACGCCGGCCTGGAGCAGGCGCTCGCGCAGGGTCGCATCGGCGACCGTCGCCACCAGGGCACGGTTGAGCTGCTGGACCAACGCGGGCGGCATGTTGGGCGGGCCGATGATCATGTTCCAGGTGGTCAGCTCGAAGCCCGGCATCGCGCCCTCGTTCAGCGTCGGCAGGTCGGGGAAGGAGGGGAAGCGCTCGCGGCTCGTCACCGCGAGGCCGCGGACCAGCCCGCCGCGGATCTGCGCGGCGGCGGAGGCCAGCACCGCGATGCCGAACTGCCCCTCGCCCTGATGGATCGCCGTCAGCATCAGCCCGCCGCTGCGATAGGGCACATGGGTAAAGCGCGCGCCAAGCTGCAGCGCCAGCATCTCCACGCCCAGATGCGGGATGGAGCCGACGCCCGAGGTCGCATAGGCATATTGCTCGGGGCGCGAGGCGCGCAGCACCGCAATCGCCTGCTGCGCCGTGGTCGCCGGGAAGCTGGGCGAGGCGATCAGCACCATGGGGGCCGTGCCGATCATCGCGATCTGCGTCGAATCCTGCACCGGGTTGAAGGGCGTGCCGCCCTCCAGCGCCGCGGGCGCGATGGCGTGGGAGCTGACCTCGATCAGCATGAGCGTGTGGCCATCCGGTGACTGGCGGCGCAGCCAGTCGCCCGCCACCACGCCGGAGGCGCCGGGCCGGTTTTCCACCACCACCCGCGCCTCGGGGCCGAGATTGGCCGCGAAGCGCTCGGAGATGAGGCGCGAGGCGATATCCGTGCTGCCGCCCGGCGCGAAGCCCACGCTGAGCGTGACGGGGCGCTGCGGGAAGCTCTGGGCGCTCACGGCGAGCGGGGCGAGCATTCCCAGCGCGGCGAGCGCGAGACGGCGAATCATGGCGAACCTCCGGTCATTTTTCTGCCGGCGGTTAAGCCCCAGCCGCGCGCGGCATGCAAGTCAGATGGCGGTGCCGCCCACGGTAAGGCCCGTCATCTTCAGCGTCGGCTGGCCCACGCCCACGGGCACGCCCTGGCCGTTCTTGCCGCAGGTGCCGATGCCCGGGTCCATCGCGCTGTCATTCCCGATCATGCTCACCTTGGTCAGCGCGTCCGGCCCGTTGCCGATGAGCGTGGCCCCCTTCACCGGCGCGCCGATGCGACCGTTCTCGATGATGTAGGCCTCGCTCATGGAAAACACGAACTTGCCGGAGGTGATGTCCACCTGGCCGCCGCCGAAATTCACGGCGTAGATCCCCTTCTTCACGCTGCCGATGATCTCGGACGGCGCGTGCTGGCCACCCAGCATGATGGTGTTGGTCATGCGCGGCATGGGGATATGCGCGAAGCTCTGCCGCCGGCCATTCCCGGTTGGGGCCACGCCCATGAGGCGCGCATTCTGCCGGTCCTGGATGAAGCCGCGCAGATAGCCATCCTCGATCATCACCGTGCGGCCCGAGGGCGTGCCCTCGTCATCCACGGTGAGGCTGCCGCGCCGGTCGGGGATGGTGCCGTCATCCACCACGGTCACGCCCGGGGCCGCGATGCGGCTTCCCACCAGCCCCGCGAAGGCGCTGGTCTTCTTGCGGTTGAAATCGCCTTCGAGCCCGTGGCCGATGGCCTCATGCAGCAGGATGCCGGGCCAGCCCGGGCCGAGGACCACCTCGGTCTCACCGGCGGGCGCAGGGATGCTCTGCAGGTTCACCAGCGCCTGCCGAAGGGCTTCGGCCACGCCCGCCTGCCAGCCGCCATCCCCGATGACGCGGGCATAGGCGAAGCGCCCACCCGTGCCGAAGCTGCCCGTCTCGCGCCGGCCATTCTCCTCCACCACGACCGAGACGTTGAAGCGCACCAGCGGGCGGAGGTCGGCCACGCGCAGCCCGTCGGGCCGCAGGATCTGCACCGCCTGCCATTCGCCCGTCAGCGAGGCCATCACCTGCGTCACGCGCGGATCAAGACCGCGCGCATAAGCGTCGATCTCCATCAGCAGTTCGGTCTTCTCGGCGAAGCCCATCGCGGTCAGCGGATTGGCCGCTTCGTAAAGCTGCGTGTTGGTGGCGCGCGGCCCGACATCAAGGCTGCCGCTGCGCCCCTGCCGCACGGCGCCCACGGTCGCCACCGCACGCGCCAGCGCGGCATCGCTGATCTCGCCGGAATGGGCATAGCCCGCCGCCTCGCCCTGGATGGCGCGCAGGCCGAAGCCGCGCTGCGTGTCGTAGCTGGCTGAGCGGATGCGGCCATCCTCCAGGCTGATCGCCTCGCTCTCGCGGTATTCGAAGAAGAGCTCACCATCCTCGGCGCCGTCGGTCGCCTCGCGCAGGCGGCGCGCGGCCACCTCGGGGTCGAGCCCGGCATAGAAGAGCCGGTCCGTGACGGCGAGGGGCGTGTCGAGCGGCATGCGGGAATTGTCCTTCAGAAGATCAGGCTGGAGGCCGGGAAGGTGATGCGGGCGGTGGTGCCGACACCCGGCGTACTTTCGAGGATGAGCACGCCGCCCTGCGCCTGGGTCAGCGAGCGGCAGAGATGCAGGCCGAGGCCGGAGCCCGGGAAGCGGCGGGATAGCGCGCTGTCGAGCTGGGTGAAGGGCTCGAAGACCCGCTCCAGATCCTTCGCCTCGATCCCGATGCCGGTGTCCTGCACCTCCATCGTCAGCCCGGCCTCGGTGTGGAAGGCGCGCAGCGTGACGGTGCCACCCACCTCGGTGAACTTGGTGGCGTTGCTGAGCAGGTTCAACAGCACCTGGCGCAGACGGCGCGTATCGCCCCGCAGGCGCGGGAGCCCGTCCTGGATCTCCCGCACCAGCTGCAGGCCGCCTGCCGCGATGGCGGGACCGATCATTCGGGCCGCTCCATCGATCACCTCGCGGAGCACCACCTCCTCCAGCGCGATGGGCGGGTTGCTGGTCTCGGTGCGGGTGATGTCGAGGATGTCGTCGATCAGCGAGAGCAGATGCTGCCCCGCCTCTCGGATCGCCTGGGCGAATTCCTCGGTCTGCGCCGGGGCGGCGCCGCTGCACAGCACGTCGGCGAAACCGATCACGGCGTTGAGCGGCGTGCGCAGCTCATGGCTCATGGTGGCAAGGAATCGGGACTTGGCGCGGCTCGCCGCCTCGGCCGCCTCGCGCGCCGCTTCCAGCTCGCCGCGGATCTGCCGGTCCTCTGTGACGTCGGTATAGGTGACGACCCATCCGCCATCGGGCGTGGGGTCCGAGACGACCTCGAGGACGGTGCCGTCCGGCCGCGGGCGGAGGGAGCGGATGGGTGCGAAGCGCGGCCGGTTCTTGATCGCCTCGGCGACGCGTTCCCCGGCCTCGGCCTCGCCGTACTCGCCCTGGGCGCGCAGCGCATCCACCATCTCATGCATGTGGGCACCGGGCGCCAGCGCTGCTTCCGGCAGCCCCAGCATCTGCTGCAGCTTGGCGTTCGAGGCGACGAGGCGGCCATCCTTGTCGAAGAGCACGATGCCATGGCGGATATTGCCCAACATCACGCCCAGGATCTCGGCGCGGCGCTTCGCCTCCGCCTCGGCGCGGGCGAGTGGCGTCACATCGGTGAGCGAGACGACGAAGCCGCCATCGGGCGTCGGGTCGGAGGCGAAGTTCAGCACCCGGCCATCCTGCGTCACACGTTGCCCGCGGGAGGGCTGGCTGCGATCCAGCGCGATCAGGCGGCGGCGCTCGCGCTCGGCATCGGCCGGGTTGCCGAGGTTGCCGGTGCGGCTCTGCCGCGCCAGCAGGTCCTCGATGCGCATACCGAGGCATTCCGACAGATCGGGCATGGCGGTCAGCGTGACGGCAAGGCTGTTGAAGCCACGCAGCCGGCGCTCGCTGTCATAGAGCAGCACGCCGGAGGTGTTGTTCTCCAGCATGGTGCGCAACAGGCCCGCGCGCTGCTCCGCCGCCGCCTCGGCGCGGACCAGCGGCGTGATGTCGGACACCGAGATGACGAAGCCGCCATCGGGCGTCGGGTCCGAGGCCACATCGTAGCGGCGGCCATCCGGCAGGCTCCGCTGCATGCGGTGCGGCTTGCTGCGGTCGATCTCGAGGAAGAAGCGCTCCTGCGCGGCGCCGCCATCCTCGCCACCGTAGAGGCCGCGGGCGCGCTGCGCTGCCAGGATCTCGGCCTGGTTGGTGCCGGGCCGGGACAGCAGGTCGGGGACGCCCATCATCTCGCCGGCCAACGCATTGGCGGCGACGAGGCGGTGCTGCGCGTCATACAGCACGATGCCCTGGCGGCTGTTCTCCAGCATGGCCTGCAGGATGCCGGCGCGGCGCTGCGCCTCCTCCTGCGCATCCACCAGCGGCGTCACGTCCGAGACGGAGACGACGAAGCCACCCTCCGGCGTCGGGTCGGAGGCGACGTCGAAGACCTCTCCGGTCGTGCGGCGGCGCTGGTAGCGGATCGGCTTGGTGCGATCGAGCGCCAGCGCCTGACGCAGGAAGGCAGCCTCGGCCTCCGGATCGGCCAACTGTTCCAGCGGCGCCTGGTTCCGCATCACCTCCGCGAAGCTCTGACCCACCATCGCCTCGGGCGAGGCATAGCCCGCGATCGCGGTGCTGATGCGGTTGGTGGCGATGACACGGTGATCCGGCCCATAGAGCGTGATGCCGTGGCGCGAGGCGTCGAGCGTGGCGGAGAGCGCGGCAGCCTGGGCCTGGGCCTGCTCGTTCGCGCGTACCAGATCCGTCACATCCGAGATGCAGACGACGTAGCCGCCCTCGGGCATCGGGTCCGAGCTGATGTCGAAGATCCGCCCGTCCGGCCGCTGCCGCTGGTAGCAGTGGGGCTTCGTGCGGTCCGTCGCGGCGAAGCGGCGCGCCAATTCGGCCTGCTGCTCGGGTGTGGCGCCCTCATGGACGCGCTGGGCGGCGACGATATCGGCATGGCGGCGGCCGATCAGCGCGGCGGCATCGGGAAGCCCCGCGAACTGCGCGCCGATGTCATTGGCGGCGAGGACGACGCCGTCGGCATCGAACAGCGTGATGCCCTGCCGCGCCGCGTTCAGCGTGGCGGAGAGCAGGGCCGCGCGGGCCTGCGCCTGCTCCCGCGCATGGACCAGATCCGTCACATCCGAGATGCAGACGACGTAGCCGCCCTCGGGCATCGGGTCGGAGCTGATGTCGAGCACCAGGCCGTCCCGGCGGTGGCGCTGGTAGCGGTGGTGCGCGCGGCGGTCCACCGCCGCCACCTGCCGCATCACCTGCTCCACCTCCGCCTCGCTCGCGCCCTCGGTGCGGTGCTGGCTGCCGACGATGTCGGCATGGCCGCGACCGATGAGCGAGGCGGGCCCGGCCCGCGTGGTAAGCTGCGCCGCGATGTCGTTCGCCGCCACCACGCGTCCCTCGGCGTCGAACAGCATGATGCCCTGGCGCGCTGCGTTCAGCGTGGCGGAGAGCACCTCGGCCCGGCGTTCGGCCTCGCGCTCGGCCACCACGCGGGCGGTGATATCGGTCAGCGTCAGCACGAAGCCGCCCTGCGGCACCGGGCTCGCCGTTACGTCCAGCTCTTCGCCGGTGGGGCGGCGGCGGCGAACGGTATTGGGCACGCTCTTGTCGCGCGTGAGGAGGGCGGCCACGTGGTCGGCTGCCGCCCCGCTCTCACCGAACTCGCCGGTTTCGAGCTGCCGGGCCAGCACCTCGCTGTAGTCGAGCCCCGGGCGCAGCCAGCCCTCGAGGCCCATCAGCGTGGCGCAGAGCCGGTTGAAGGTCAGCAGCCGGTCCTGCGCGTCGAACAGCGCGATGCCGTGGCGCATGTTGTCCAGCATCGCCTGGACCATGGCGGCGCGCTGCGTGGCGGCCGCCTGCGCCTCGGTCAGCGCGGTGATGTCGGTGAAGGAGCGCACGCAGCCGCCGCCCGGGATCAGGTCGGTGCGGACCTCGATGATGGTGCCGTCCGGGCGCTTGCGGGTGAAGGTGCCCTCGCCTTTCCATGGCTCGCGCGCGCGATTCTGGCGCCAGCGCACGCCGATCTCGCCCTCGCCATGCTCCCCCAGCTCAGCCTGCATGTCGCGCAGGGCGTCGAAATGCACGCCGGGCTTGAGCATCTCGGGCGGCAGGCCCGCAAGGCGGGCGCCCAGCGCGTTGCCGGTGCGGACGTAACCCTCGCCATCATACAGGATGACGCCATGCCGCATGTTGTCGAGCACGGCCTGCAGCGAGGCGGCGCGGCTCGTTGCCTCCGCCTCGGCCTGGACCTGCGCGGTGACGTCGGTGAAGGAGCGCACATAGCCGCCCTCGGGCAGCTTGTCGGTGATGATCTCGATCACCGTGCCGTCGGGGTTGGTGCGGCGGTATCGGTCGGGTCCGCGCAGCGGCTCGTTCATCCGCTCCGCCAGGAAACGGTCGGTCGAGAGCTTGTCGCCATGCACGCCCAGCTGGATCTGCAGCGCGCGCAATTCGCGGATGTTCACGCCACGGCGAAAGGCCTCGGGCGGCAGGCCGCAGAAATGCGCGGCGAGGCGGTTGGCGGCGATGACGGTGCCCTCGGCGTCGAACATCGCCATGCCGTGGCGCGTGCTCTCCAGCATGTGGGCCAGCACCTCGGCGCGTTCCCGCGCCTCGGCCTGGGCGGCGTGCAGGGCGGTGACGTCGGCCACCACCATGGCATGTCCGCCATCGGGCAGCGGCACGCTGCGGTGGCTGGTGGCGATGCCCTCCGGCGTGCGGCGCTCGAAGCCATGCGAGGTGGCGGTGGAGGCGAGGCGCCGGGGCACCTCCACCTCCGGGTCGCAGGGGCCGAATTCGCCAGCGATGGCGCGGCGCATCAGGATGTCGCGCAGGTTCTCGCCCAGGCGCACCGGGCTGTGCGCCATGATGCGGTTATAGGCCGGGTTCACCTGCGTCAGCACGCGGTCTGGGCCATAGACGGCGACACCCACGGGCAGCGCCTCCATCAGCGCGTCCTGCAGGGCCACGCGCCGGCGGACATCCTGCTCGGCCTGGTGCGCGTCGGTGATGTCCATGATCTCGACCAGCCAGCCGCCATCGGGCATGGGCTGGTTGTCGAAGCGGACGGTGCGGCCATCAGGGCGGGTGCGCTCATGCCGCCAGGGCTGCACGATGGAGCGGGCGGCGAGGTGCGCCGCGACGGCGGCGGCCTCGGCGGCGTCGAACTCGCCCGCCTCCTGCTGGTGGGCGACGATCTCGCCCAACGCCATGCCAGGGCGCAGGACGTGGGGCTGCAGGCCCAACAGGCGCGCATAGGCGGGGTTGCTGCGCGCCAGCCGGCGTTCGGCGTCATACTGCGCGACGCCGTTGTTCAGCCGCGCCAGCATGCCCGAGAGCGCGGCCGCCTCTCGCTCCGCCGCCTCTCGCGCCGACTGGAACTCGCTGACATCGGCCAGCGTCAACAGGTGGCCGCCATCGGGCAGCGGCAGGATGCGCCATTCGAGGCCACGCCCCTCCACGTCGCGCAGCAGGCGGCGATGCGCGAGGCCGAGGTCGAGCGCCAGGACCTCGCGCAGGCGCTGGCCGGGATCGCCGGGGCCGAGCACGCCGCGATAGGCCAGCAGGCGCAGCACATCAGCCAGGGCCGCGCCGGGCTGGAGCGCGGCATGGTCCACCTTGAGCAGGGCATGCATGGCAGGGTTGGCGAAGACCAGTCCGCCTGCGCCCGAGAAGGCCATGAGCGCCAGCGGCAGGGCCGTGAGAAGCTCAGGAGGGCGGGGGGCGGCGGCGTCCATGCTCAGGGTGCCGCGGCGGGTGGTGCCCGCAGCCCGTGCCAGGCGCAGAGCCCGGCGGCAAGGACGCCGACCGCCATCGCCTGGTGCAGCGTGCCGAGGGAGACCGGCACGACATGCAGCAAGGTCACGATGCCCAGCGCATATTGCGCGCCGATCACGGCCGCCATGGCCCAGACCGCGCGGCGGGCGAAGCCGTCCGGCAGGCGGCGTGCGGCAATGGCCGCGCCGAGAGCGGCCAGCAGCGTGAGCGAGGCGAGGAGGCGGTGGTTGAACTGCACGGCGGCGATATTGGCCGTGAGATTCTTCCAGACCGGATCAAGGTCGAGATAGCCGGCGGGGATGAGCTGGCCGTCCATCAGCGGGAAGGTGTTGTAGCTGAAGCCGGCGCGGATGCCGGCCACGAAGCCGCCGGCCAGCATGGTCAGCGCGGCCAGCCAGAAGGCCGCCACCACCTGCCGGCGGATCTTGCCCTGCTGCGGGATGACCTCCACCGGTGCGGGCCGCAGCAGGCCGAGCGCGGTCCAGAGGATCAGACCGAACAGGATGAAGGCCATGGAGAGGTGCAGCACGAGGCGATAGGGCGAAACGGCGGTGCGGTCCGCCTCGAAGCCCGAGGCGACCATGAACCAGCCGATCGCGCCCTGCATCCCGCCCAGGACAAACAGCAGCGCGAGCCGCGGCCCGAGCCCGCGCGGAATGGCGCCGCGCGCCCAGAACCAGAGCAGGGGGACCAGGTAGGCGAGGCCGATCAGCCGGCCCCAGAAGCGATGCCCCCATTCCAGCCAGAAGATGCGCTGGAAACCCTCCATCCCGAAGCCGGCATTCTGAAGCTGGTATTGCGGGATGGTGCGGTACAGGTCGTAGAGGCGCTGCCACTCGGCCTGGCTGAGCGGCGGCAGGGTGCCGGCGAGCGGCGCCCATTCCATGATGGACAGGCCCGAGCCGGTGAGGCGCGTGGCGCCGCCCAGCGCCACCATGGCCCAGATCAGGCCGGCGACGGTGAGCAGCCATATGGCGATGGCGCGGGGATTGGCGCGGTCGCCGCGCGGCGCCGCGGCGGCGTGGGCAGGAAAGCTGTGGGCATCGAAGGGCATGACCGCGACATAGTAACCGAGAACCACGCCGCCAGCCCATGGGCTCAACGCGAAGTCGCAAGAATTGCCACCATCGCGGGCTTGTGGCCCGGGATGCGCGCTGGTAACGCCCCCGCATGTCCGCCGCACCGCTGGTTTCGGTCGTCATTCCCGTGCGGAACGAGGCCCCGAACATCGCCCCCCTGGTCGCCGAGATCGAGGCGGCCCTGGCCGCGATCCCGCACGAGATCATCTACGTGGATGACGGCTCGACCGACGCGACGCCCGAGATCCTGGCCGGGCTGGCGGTGCGCCGGCTGCGCCACAAGGCGAGCTGCGGACAATCGGCCGCCATCATGACGGGCGTGGCGGCGGCGGCCGGCACCTGGATCGCCACGCTGGATGGTGACGGCCAGAACGACCCTGCCGACATCCCCCGCATGCTGGCTCGCGCCGAGGCTGAAACTGCGGCGACCGGCGGCTGGGTGATGGTGGCCGGGCACCGTGTGAACCGGAAGGACAGCTGGGTGAAGCGGCGCTCCTCGCGCCTCGCCAACGCCATCCGCTCCTCGCTCCTGAAGGACGCGACGCCGGATACCGGCTGCGGGCTGAAGCTGTTTCCGCGCGCCCTCTTTCAGACCATGCCGCACTTCGATCACATGCACCGCTTCCTGCCCGCGCTGGCGCTGCGCGCCGGCGCCGTGGTGCTGAGCGAGCCGGTGAACCACCGCCCCCGGCTGCGCGGCGCCTCCAACTACGGCACGCTGGACCGGCTGGCGGTGAGCATCTTCGACCTCTTCGGCGTGGCCTGGCTGCAGCGGCGCGGCAAGCGCCCCGAGATCGAGGCGCCGTGACGGACGGGGCGGGTCAGACGAGGCCGGCCCGGTCCTCCCGCTCGCTGGGCCTTGGCAAGCTGCTGCTCATGGTGGCGGGGCTCGCGTTCGGCGGCGTGCTGCTGCGGGCGCTGGGTGCCGCGCCGGGCACGGAATGGGTGGACCTCTATATCCGCGACCAGGGCCTCCTCGGGGAGAGCCTCTTCCTGCTGGCGGGCGGGCTGGCCACCGCGGTCGGCGTGCCGCGCCAGGTGGTGGCCTTCCTGGCGGGCTATGCCTTCGGCACGGTGATCGGCGTGGGCGTCGCGCTGGGCGCGCAGATGCTGGGCTGCGTGCTGGCCTACGCTTGGGCGCGCGCCATCGCGCGGGACTGGGCGGAGCGGCGACTCGCCGGGCGCTTCGGCCCGCGGCTGCGACCGGTGGTGGAAACGCTGCGGGAGAACCCCTTCGGCGCGGCGCTGGCGCTCCGGCTGTTTCCGGTGGGCAACAACCTCGCGCTCAATTTCCTGGCCGGCATGTCGGCGCTCCCGGCAGGCGCCTTCTTCCTGGCCTCGGCACTCGGTTACCTGCCGCAGACGGTGGTCTTCGCGCTGCTCGGCAAGGGCGTGCGCGTGGACGGCTTCTGGCAGCTTGGCCTCTCCGTCATTCTGCTGGCCTTCAGTGTCGGACTGGGGGTCTGGCTGATGGGGAGGCATCGCGCGGGACGCGCGTTGGAGAAGTGACCGCGGGACGCGCGTTGGAGAAATGACCGCGGGACGCGCGTTGGAGAAGTGACCACGGGACGCGCGTTGGAGACGGAGCCGCGCTCAATTCAGCCGGTTGCGCAGCTCTTCCACCAGGCCGCGGATGCGCGCCGCCGCCTCGCCGCGCGGCTCGATCTCCAGAGCGCGATCCAGGCTGGCCAAGGCCGCGCTGATGCGCTCCAGCCGGTGCTCGATCAGCCCCATCTCGCGCCAAAGCCCCGCATGGTCGGGTGCCAGGCGCAACATGTCCCGCGTCGCGGCCAGGCCACCTTCCAGGTCATTGGCCTGGAGGCGGCGGAGCTTGATGTTGTTCTGCAGGCGCAGCAGCACGTCGCGCTTGGTCATCGTCGCCAGCATGCCGGGCTTCAGCTCGGCGTTCTCGCCGGCCACCCGCTTGATCAGGGCGCGCAATTCCGGCGCCAGCAGCTGGTCCCCGCCGGCGAAGACGTCGAGCACGATCTGCCCCCGCGCATGCGGGAGTGCCAGCAGGAAATGGCCCGGGGCGTTCAGCCCATGCGCGCTCCAGCCCGCCGCCTCGGCCGCGTGCAGCCAGAGCAGGCCGAGCGCCACGGGCAGGCCGCGCCGCCGTTCCAGGACCTGGATGAGGTTGGCATTCGCCATGTCGTCATAGGTCTCGGCATCGCCCGCGAAGCCGAACTCGCCATGGATGAGACCTGCCAACAGGGCGCGGCGGCGCTCGGGCTCCCCTCCATCGGCCGCGGGATCGGCAGCCGCCAGCTCCACCGCGCGACGGGCGATCCGGCTCAGCAACTCGGCCGCCGCGCGCCAATCGGCCGTGGGGGCGTCAATGCGCGCGAATTGCAGCGCGACGGATGCGAGGTCGAGCTCGGCATCGGGCAATTGGCCGGCGGCGTCGAGGGCGGCGCGGGCCTCTTCCTGGGGGGAGGCGGACATGCCCCGCTTGTAGCGCAGGCACGGGCCTGGCGACACCGGGCGTTACAGCAATTCCAGCTGCCGCGATGCGGCGCGGTGATTGAACTGCGTGCAATCGAGGCGGCTCGTGCCCCCCTCGCGCCGGTCGAGGCCCAGGCGGCGCAGTGCCACGTCGAAGCGTCGGGCCAGCAACTCGGCATAAGCGCCCTCGCCGGTCTGGCGCTGGCCGAAGCGGGCGTCATAGAGCTTGCCGCCGCGCGTCTGGCGCACCAGGGCCAGCACACGGGCCGCGCGCTCGGGGTAATGGGCGTTCAGCCATTCCTCGAAGATCTGGCGAAGCTCGAGCGGCAGCCGCAGCAGCACATAGCCGGCGCTGGTGGCGCCGGCGCGCGCACTGGCCTCCAGGATGCGTTCCAGTTCGGCGTCGTTGATGCCAGGAATCATGGGGGCGGCCAGGACGGCCACCGGAATGCCCTGCGCCGCCAGCGCGCGCACCGCCTCCAGCCGGCGCATCGGGCTCGCGGCGCGCGGCTCCATGGCGCGGGCCAGCTTGGCGTCGAGCGTGGTGATGGAGATGCAGACGCGCACCAGATTGCGTTGGGCCATCCGCGCCAGGATATCGGCATCGCGCAGCACGCCGGCTGATTTGGTGACGATCGTCACCGGATGGCCGAAACGCTCCAGCACCTCCAGCACGCGGCGCGTCAGGCCCTGTTCGCGCTCCACCGGCTGGTAGGGATCGGTGTTGGCGCCCAGCGCCACCGGGCGCGGCACATAGCCGGGGCGGGAGAGTTCGCGCTCCAGGATCTCGGGCAGCTCGGGCTTGAAGAGCAGCCGGGTTTCGAAATCCAGGCCGGGCGAAAGGCCGAGATAGGCGTGGCTGGGCCTCGCGTAACAATAGACGCAGCCATGCTCGCAGCCGCGATAGGGGTTGATCGAGCGGTCGAAACCGAGGTCGGGGCTGTCGTTATAGGTGAGGGCCGACCTAGCCGCCTCGCGGGTGAGGGTGGTCCTGAGGCTCGGCATGTCCTCGGTCAGGCTGCCCCAGCCATCATCGAAGGCTTCCGCCACCTGGCGCTCGAAGCGCGGGGTGTGGTTGGACAGCGCCGCCCGGCCGCGCTGGGGGACGAGGTCTTTCTGAATCCAGGAATGTCCGCCACCATCGGGCATGGCCAAGTTCCCTTAATGTTCACGTCGGAAGGTGCGAAAATGCCGGACGCGAGTCAAGAACAAAAAGGGAAAATGGAACGGATTTCCGCCGTCATCCCGGTGCTGAACGCCGCCCACCTCCTGCCGCCCCTGCTGGAACAGCTGTCTGGGCTCGGCGAGGTCATCCTGGCCGATGGCGGCAGCAAGGACAGCGTGGCGGATCTGGCCGGGGTGCGCCTCGTCACGGCGCCGCGCGGGCGGGGCACGCAGCTCGCCGCCGGGGCCGCCGCCGCGCGGGGCGAATGGCTGCTCTTCCTGCATGCCGATACGCGGCTGGACGCCGGCTGGGAGACGGCGGTGGAGGCCGCCCTCGCCCGGGCGGACCAGGCGCATTTCTTCCGCTTCGCCCTGGATGACGAATCTCCCCAGGCGCGGCGGCTGGAAGCGGCCGTGGCCTGGCGCTGCCGCCGGCTCGCTTTGCCCTATGGCGACCAGGGCCTGCTGATCTCCCGCGCCCTCTACGATGCAGTGGGCGGCTTCCACCCGATCCCGCTCATGGAGGATGTGGATCTCGTCCGGCGCCTCGGCCGCGCCCGGCTGGCGGAGATGCCGGCCTGCGCCATCACCTCCGCCGCTCGCTGGCGGCGGGATGGCTGGTGGCGGCGCTCCGCGCGCAACCTGATGACGCTGGGCCTCTATTTCGCCGGCGTCCCGCCGGAGCGGCTGGCGCGCTTCTACCGCTGAGCCGTCAGCCGTGCCCGGCGACACCCGAGAGCAGCAGCGGATCCACCTTCAGCTTGGCGAGCGCCCGGCGCCAGCGCGTCTCATCCGGGCCGCCGAAGATCAGGTCTTCGTCCGGGTCCACATGCAGCCAGTCATTGCGGGCGATCTCCTGCTCGAGCTGCCCGGCGCCCCAGCCGGCATAGCCCAGCGCCAGCAGACCCTGGCGCGGCCCGCCGCCGCTGGCGATGGCCTGCAGCACGTCCAGGCTTGCGGTCAGCGACACCTCGCCCGTCACGTCCATCGAACCCTGGGCACGCCAGTCGGCGCTGTGCAGCACGAAGCCGCGCCCCTCCTCGACCGGGCCGCCATTGACCAGGCGGATGCTGCGCGCGGGGGGCAGCGGCTCCACGCCGATCTGGCGGAGCAGCCCCTCGAAGCTGAGCTTCGGGATGGGCTGGTTGAGGATGAGGCCCATCGCGCCATCCGGCGAATGGGCGCAGAGCAGGACCAGGCTCCCGGCGAAGTTCGGATCCTGCATGTGGGGCATGGCGATCAGCAGCTGCCCGGCGAGGGGGCTGGCCTTGGGCGCGCCAGCTGGCGGGCGATCCGGCCGCCCCGATGTGGTTTCACGTGGGGACATGCCCAGGATGTGGGGCGATGCCCCGGCCATGGCAAGCGTGACACCCCCGACGGAACCGCCTAAACCTTCCCTCCGCAAAACCCCTTCGGAGGCAACCCTCATGACGATCAAGGTTGGTGACAAGATTCCCTCGGCCAAGCTGATGCAGGCCACGGCCGATGGCCCGCAGGAGGTCACCACGGAGGAGTTCTTCGGCGGCAAGACCGTGGTCCTCTTCGGCGTGCCCGGCGCCTTCACGCCGACCTGCTCGGCCAAGCATCTGCCGGGCTTCGTGAACCACGCCGCCGAGTTCAAGGCGAAGGGCGTGGACGCCATCGCCTGCATGTCGGTGAACGACGTCTTCGTGATGGGCGCCTGGGGCAAGGACCAGAACGCGATCGGCACCGTCGCCATGCTGGCCGATGGCAGCGCCGCCTTCACCAAGGCGCTGGGCCTGGAGTTCGACCTGACCGCCCGCGGCCTCGGCATCCGCTGCCAGCGCTTCGTGCTGGTCGCGAAGAACGGCGTGGTGACACATGTCGGCGTCGAAGAGCCCGGCGCCTTCGAGGTGAGCAAGGCCGAGACGGTTCTCGCCGCGCTCTGAGCCGCCCGCCAGGCGACATGCGCCTGGCTTCGCGGGGCGGTGGGCGGCGCTATCCTGGCGCAGATTCCAGGATGCCGCCCATGCCCCGTTTCGAGATCACCCCTGAGGAAGAAACCATGCTGCGCGCATTGCGGGCCGAGCGCCCGGCGCGCAGCCTTGCTCCGCCGCCGCTGGGCGTCGGACAGCGCGTGGCCGACTGGGTGGCGCGCAATGTCGGCTCCTGGCGCTTCATCCTGATCCAGTCGGCGCTGCTGCTGGTCTGGATCGGACTCAACATCACCGCCTTCATCGAGCGGTGGGACCCCTACCCCTTCATCCTGCTCAACCTCGTGCTGTCCTTCCAGGCGGCCTACACCGCGCCCATCATCATGATGAGCCAGAACCGCGCCTCCGAGCTCGACCGGCGGCACGCGGAATTCGACTATCGGATCAATGTGAAGGCGGAGCTGGAGATCGAGGCGCTGCACGCGAAGATTGACGCGCTGCGCGAGCAGGAGATCCTGAAGATGCTTCAGATCATCGAGAAGCTGGCGGCGGACCGCGCCAGCTGAAAACGGGTGTCAGCGCCCGGCGGACTGGCTGCGCAGTTCGCGCGCACGGGCCAGGACGCGGTCTTCCATCTCGGAATTCGTGGCCGTGGAGGCCGGGGCATCCACCCACTGATTGCCGCGCTGCACCTGGCGGAAGACCTGCACGCGAACGCCGTCGGAGCGGAGCTGGCGGCCGATCACGTAGGCGGTGGCCTTGAAGCGCTCGCCCTCGGCCTGGGGCGGCGAATACCAGTCGGTGATGATCACGCCGCCGAAGGGATCGGCGCTGGCAAGCGGCATGAAGGACAGCGTGTCGAGCGTGGCGCGCCAGAGGAAGGCGTTCACCGTCATGCCAGCGCCGGCGCCCGCGGCGGCTTCGCGCGCCTGGCGCGAACGGTCCACACCGAAGACGACCAGCCCCGAATCGGTCGCCGCGCCGGTCTGGCGCAGCGCGAGTTCGCGGCGGTTATCCGTGCCGTATTCCTCATTGCCGACCTGACGCCCGCCGGAACATCCGGCCAGTAGCGCGAGGCCGAGGCAGAGCGGGAGAATCGGGCGAGCGATCTGGGTCATGGCCGGATCAATTACTGGAGCGCAGCCCAAAAGAAAAGGGGCGACGGGATGTCCCGTCGCCCCCTCCCAGGTCACGTTCTGTGACGCGGTGAGTCTGGCTCAGAAGGCCAGGCGCACGCCCGTCAGGAAGACGTTGCTGAACGCGCGGCTCTGGATGCCCTGGCGGTTCGGGTCCAGGTCACGGCCCTGCTCACGCACCGAGTAGTAGACGTACTCGGCGATCAGGTCCATGCCAGGGGCCAGGCGGTAGTTCGCACCGGCGCCCAGACCCCAGCGACGCATGGTCGCGGCGTTGGTGCTGGTGTTCACGTTCGCCGGGAAGGCGTTGGTGCCGGGGATGAAGGCCGTGCCCGTGGAGTTCTCGGTCAGCGTGCCGCGCGTGCCACCCTCGAAGAGGCCGGTCACGAAGTTGGCACCGACGGTGACGGGGCCGACGACGTACTGGCCACCGACGACCAGCTGCTCCGCAGGACGGTCACCACGCAGGGTGTTGCCCCAGAAGAAGTTGTAGTCGCCGTAGGTGTAGTTCGCACCCACCGTGAAGCCGGCATAGCTGGCCTGAACGCCCGCCTGCCAGATGTTCATGTTGTTGAACACGCGAGCCTGCTGGCCCATCGTGGTCATGTCACGGGCCGCGCCGGCGCCGATGTAGCCGACGGTGCCGGCGATGCCGACGCCACCCACGTTACCGCGCCAACGGGCGGCGACCTGCCACTCATTGCGGCGGGCAGCCTGCTCGGGGCCGGCGGCGTAGATGCCGAAGTTGCGGGCGCCGGTGAAGGCATAGGCGCGGTCGCAGTAGCCGGAGTTGGCGTTGTTGGGGCAGCCGACGTCCTCACCGATGTTCGCGTTCGGGGCGTAGGACACACCGAAGTCGAAACCGGCCCACTGCGGCGTCATGTAGATGATCTTGGAGTTGTCACCCAGACCACCCGGGGCGGTCGTCGTGCGGCCGCCGGCCTGGCGGGTCACGAAGGACTCCCACGAACCGTGCACGCCACCCGTGCCGAAGCCCTGCACCCAGCCCGAGTTCATCAGGCCGCCCATGACGCCGTCTTCGTCACCGAAGCGAACCTGACCGAAGCGCGGGTGGGCGATGAAGGCGTACATCTCGTCGACCTGGACGGTCGTCTTGCCGGCGGACGAACGGCCACCGAGCACCTGACGACCCTCGATGCCGCTGCTGTTCAGCGAGATCTGCGCGCCGTAGGTCAGGCCGTTGGCCAGCTTGCCGTTCACGATGACGTCGATGCCGGCGTCGGTCGAGATGTCGTTCTTGCCGATGCGGGCGTTGTTCACGCCATCGGGCGGAACGTTCTGCGTGCCGGAGCCGACGTTGGTCGGCAGGCCCGAGGACGAGCCGTTGTTCAGCTGACCCGTGGTGGACTGGGACTGCTGGCTGGTCTGGTTCACATAGCCATAATAGGCCCGGAAGAAGCCACCGAGACGAACGGTCGGCGCTTCCTGAGCGGAGGCCTGGGGTGCCATAACGGCAGCGCCCACGACCGCCGAGACGACTGCCGTCGTGCCCAGCAAAATCTTGCGCATGTTATACTCTCCTCACGTGCCGGCCGGAGCCGGCTGGTTCCCCTGACCCTCCCCCTCCATCTCTGGAAGAGGCCGTAACCCTCCGGGTTGCAAAGGAACCGGCCGTAGCCGGCGATACCCTCACAACCCAATGATCACTGGGTCCGGCTCGGACTATGCGTTGGCGGATTGCGGCCCGGCAACCGCCATTCACAGCCAAACGCGACTTCCCTGAGACACTGTGTCCCGGAGGACACAATCCTTCCACACCCCGATTCCGGCCCAGCCTGCCGCCAGACCGCGTGGCAGCCGCCGCATCGCGCCAGCCGACATGCCGCCCAGCGCCACCGCATGGCACCCGACCGCTGCCCGGGCCGCGCGCGCCAGCGCCGCCCAGCGCAAAGGCCCGAGTGCCGGCGCGCCCGGGTGGCTCGCCGTTGGAAACACCGGCGAAACGAGAACGACATCGGCGTCCAGCCGCCCCGCGCGGGCGACACCGGCCCGCCCATGGACCGCCGCCGAAAGCAGGGCGCCACGGCGGTTCAGCAGGAAGGGCAGCAGCCCCCGCGTCGCCGCGCGGTCCGGAACATGCAGCCCCGCGCCGATTCGCAACGCCAGCCGGCCATCGCCGGAAACCAGGACCGGAAATCCCCGCTCCCGGCAAAGCCGGGCGACCCGCACCGCCACCTCCGGCGCCGCGCTCCGCAGCAGCACCGCAGTCCCGCGCGGCAACCCGCCCAGCAGGGGCGACGGGTCCGGCAGGCGAATCGGGTCGCTCAGCAGCCAGCGGCGCGGCAGGATGGCGCCGCGGCGGCCTCTCCCTATTCTATGGCGCATGCTCGAAGACATCGCCGCCAACCTGACCCGAATCCGCGCCCGAATCGAGGCCGCCACCGCCGCGGCCGGCCGCCCGCCCGGCGCGGCCCGGCTCGTCGCCGTCTCCAAGACCAATCCGGTCGAGGCCGTCGAGGCCGCCCTCGCCGCCGGGCAGCGCGTCTTCGGCGAGAATCGCGTGCAGGAGGCCGCCGCGAAGTTCCCGCAGCTCCGCGCCGCCCATCCCGATCTGCGCCTGCACATCATCGGCCCGCTGCAGACGAACAAGGCGCGCGACGCCGTGCGCCTCGCTGACGTGATCGAGACCCTGGACCGGCCGAAGCTCGCCCTCGCCCTCATGGACGCCATGCAGAAGGAAGGCCGCCGGCCCGACCTGCTGATCCAGGTGAACACCGGGGCCGAACCGCAGAAGGCCGGCATCCTGCCCGATGAGACCGACGCCTTCATCACCCTCTGCCGCACCACCCACGGCCTGCCGGTCATCGGCCTCATGTGCATCCCGCCCGCCGAGGCCGACCCCGCGCCGCATTTCGACCTCCTCGCCCGGATCGCCGCCCGCCACGGCCTCACCACCCTCTCCATGGGTATGAGCGGTGATTTCGAAACCGCCATCCGGCACGGTGCCACCCATGTCCGCGTCGGCTCCGCCATCTTCGGCGCACGCGGGTAGGGGAGCCGCCTTGGGGAGGACGCTGTCCTCCCCAAACCCCACCTGCCAAGGGCCGAGAGGCCCTTGGAACCCAGGAATGGGCCTTTGGCAGGAGGGGGCGGCACGCCCCTGGCGGTGAGGGTCCGGGAGAGGCAGCGCCTCTCCCGGGTGCACCACCCTACCCCGTGGCGCGCGCGGCGGCGGTTGCGGCGGCGAGCTGGGTGGGGTTCGCAAGGCTGGACCATCGCTGATAGGCCTGGGCGACGTCCGCGGGATTGACCGGCTGGCGGGCCAGCGTGAGCGGGTCGGGCTCGTTGTTCAGCGCGGCACGGATGCGCGCGAGGGGTTGCGTCATCTCGATGGCGGACATCACGCCGGCCAGCGCCATGCCGAGCGCCCCGCCGGTGAGGCCGGCGCCCAGGGCGCGCATGGTGGGATGGATCTCGGTGCCGGTGGCCGCCCGGTAGATCATGCCCACCCCCGGCAGGTGGTGCAGGGGGTTCAGGCCTTCGAGGAACTCGTCGAAGGTCATCTCGCCCGGGATGGGGATGGCCTCCTCCGGGCCGAGTTCGGGCCCGCGGTCCGGCGGCGGCGGGACGCTGAGGCTGCCGGTGGGGCGGAAGGCCAGGCGGATCGGGTCTTGCATCGCGGGCTCCGGGGGGCGGGTCTGCCACCCGGAGGAGGCAAGGCTCATGCCAGGGCGCGCGCTTGCATGGGGTTCGAAACAGGACCACATAGGTCCTGTCAAAAATTTCCGCCCAGGAACACGCCATGTTCATCGAGACCGAAAGCACCCCGAACCCCGCCACGCTGAAATTCCTGCCCGGCCGCGACGTGATGGGCACGGCCGGCACCGCCGATTTCGTGGTGGGCGATGATGCCTCGCGCTCGCCGCTGGCCACGCGCCTGCTGGCGCTCGAGGGTGTGGCGCGCGTGTTCTTCGGCGCCGATTTCATCACGGTCACGAAGTTCGACACGACCGAGTGGCAGGCGCTGCGCCCGCAGGTGCTGGGCGCGGTGATGGAGCATTTCCTGGCCGAGCTGCCGGTGATCGAGGGCGTGGGCGAGGATGCGGCCGAGGATTTCGACCCGGCCGATGCCGAGGCCGTGGCCCAGATCAAGGAGCTGCTGGACCAGCGCGTGCGCCCGGCGGTGGCGGGCGATGGCGGGGACATCGTCTTTCGCGGCTTCCGCGACGGCATCGTGAAGCTGAAGATGCAGGGCGCCTGCTCCGGCTGCCCTTCCTCCCGCGCCACGCTGAAGCATGGCGTGGAGAACATGCTGCGCCATTACGTGCCCGAGGTGATGGGCGTCGAGCAGGTCGAGGCGTAAATGACCGCATCCCTTGATGCCGCCGCGCTGGACCAGCTGTTCCGCAACGCGCGCACGCAGAACAAGTGGCAGGACAGGCCGGTGGCAGAGGAGACTCTGCGCGCCCTGTATGACCTGCTGAAATGGGGCCCGACGAGTGCCAATTCCTCGCCCGCGCGCTTCGCCTTCCTGACGTCCGACGCCGCCAAGGCGAAGCTGAAGGAGGCGCTCTCGCCCGGCAATGTCGAGAAGACGATGACGGCGCCGGTGACGGTCATCGTGGCGCATGACCCGAAATTCTACGATCAGCTCCCCAAGCTCTTCCCGCATGCCGATGCGCGGAGCTGGTTCGCCGGCAACTGGTCGCTCGCGGACACGACGGCGATGCGCAACGGCACGCTGCAGGGCGCCTATCTGATGCTGGCGGCGCGGTCGCTGGGCCTCGATGTCGGGCCGATGAGCGGTTTCGACAACATGAAGGTGGATGACCTGTTCTTCGCCGATACGGGGTGGAAGTCCAACTTCCTGGTGAACCTCGGCCATGGCGACCCGGCCGGGGTCTTCGAGCGCGGCCCGCGGCTGGAGTTCGAAGAGGCCTGCCGGCTTCTCTGAGCCGGCGCCCCGCGCGGCGCCCGCCGGGGAGATGTGCCGGTCTGGACTGGCCCGATGCGCCCTCTGCCGCCGCGCTCCTCAGCGCGGCGCCTGGCTCACCCAGCCCTCGACCAGCGGCTTCTTCGGCCCGCGGCCATGCAGTTCAGCAGCGAGCCGCGCCTCACGCCGGAGCAGCGCCATGCGCTTCTGCTCGACGGCGCGGCGCTTGCGGTCCTGCAGGACGAAGACCAGAGGCACGCAGGCCAGGGCCAGCATGAAGAGACCGAGGAGGTGCGGCGAGATATGCGTGAAAGTGCTGAGCATCATGACCGACTCCGAAACCCTCTTGTCCGTCCTGGGGACAACCCTGAAAACACTTGGAAATCCTGACCTCGAGTGGCGCGCCGCATCGGGTCGGCAACCCAAGGTAGAGTGATGTGTAAGCCACCCATCCTGAACCTGTCCTGATGCCATGATTCAGCCTTCATTCAGGCAGCTCCTTCCAAGGGTGGGCATGCGCTTTTGCTCCCTCCTGCTTCTCTTCGCGCTGGCCATGGCCGCGCCCGCGCAGGCAACGGCGCAGGAGCGGCGGGATCACGAGCGCGCCCGCGCCGCGCTCGAAGCCGGCCAGATTCGCCCCCTCTCCGACCTGCTGGCCGAGGTGGAGCGCCGCTTCCGCGGCCGGGTCATCGAGGCGGATCTGGAGCGCGACGACACGCAATGGCTGTATGAACTGAAGATCCTGCCCCCAAATGGCCGCATCTTCATCGTCGAGCTCGACGCCGCGACGGGCGCCCTGGTGCGGTCGCGCGGGCCGGTGCAGGAGCGCGCGCAGGGCGAGGCGCAGCCCCGCGCGCCGATGCGCTGAGCCGCTTCACCGCCGGAACAAGGCTGGACGCCGGCGGCCGCGCCGCGCATCTTCCGCGCCATGCGCCTCCTGATCGTCGAAGACAGCCCCGAACTGCACCAGCAGCTCCGCACCGGCCTGACCGAGGCGGGCTTCGCGGTGGATGGCGCGATGGATGGCGAGGAGGCCTTCTATCTCGGCGAGACCGAGCCCTATGACGCCGTGGTGCTGGATCTCGGCCTGCCGCGGGTGGATGGGCTGACGGTGCTGCGCCGCTGGCGCGCGGCCGAGCGTGCCATGCCCGTCCTCATCCTCACCGCCCGCGATTCCTGGACCGAGAAGGTGGAGGGTCTGAACGCCGGCGCCGACGACTACCTCGCCAAGCCCTTCGCCATGGCCGAGCTGGTGGCACGGCTGAATGCCCTGATCCGCCGCTCCAATGGTGTGGCCAAGACCGAGCTGGTGTTCGGCGAGGTGCGGCTCGACACCGCCGCCCGCGCCGTCTCGCGCAATGGGCAGGCGGTGCGGCTGACGGCGCTGGAATACGGGATGCTGGCCTATCTGGCGCTGCATGCCGGCCGGCCGATCTCCAAGACCGAGCTGACCGAGCATCTCTACGCCCAGGATTTCGACCGCGATTCCAACACGCTGGAGGTCATCGTGGCGCGCCTTCGGCGCAAGCTCGGGGATCAGCTGATCGAGACGGTGCGCGGCCAGGGCTACCGGCTGATCCCGGCCTCGCCCGCCGCCGCCGCGCCCGGTTGAAGTCCCTCACCCGAAGGCTGTTGCTGCTGACCACCCTCTGGGTGGCGCTGGGGCTTGGCCTGATGGGCTGGTTCGTCGTGCAGACAGACCAGCGGCAGATCGAGACGGCGGCGGATGCGCGCCTGGGCAGCCTGCTCGATGCGGTGGTGGCCGCCGCCGCCTTCGACCCCTCGGCCGGCCCGATCCTGACCCGCCCGCTGGCCGATCCCGCCTTCGAGCGCCCGCTCTCGGGCCATTACTGGCAGATCACCGGCCCGGGCGGCAGCCAGGCCACCTCGCGCTCGCTCTGGGATTCGCGCCTCTTGCCGCCACTGCGTGAGCCCGAGGGCGTGCGCGCCCGGGACGTGGAGGGCCCGCGTTCCGAACGGCTGCGCCTGCTGGAGCGCGACGTGCAGCTGGAGAGCCGCTTCGGCCTCGTGCCCATCACCGTGCAGGTGGCCGTGGTGCGCGAGGGCACGGATGAGGAGATCGCCTCGCTCCGGCAGAACGTGATCCTCGCCTTCGCGCTGCTGGGCACGGGCCTCGTCGCCGTGGTGGCGCTTCTGGTGCTCTGGGGCCTGCGCCCGCTCCGCCGCACCCAGGAGGAGCTGGCCGAGGTGCGCGAAGGGCGCCGGCAGCACATGGATGTGGTGGCGCCGGCCGAAATCGCGCCGCTCGTGGCCGAGATCGAGGCGCTGATCGAGCAGAACCGCGCGACGGTGGACCGCGCGCGCAACCATGTGGGCAACCTGGCCCATGCGCTGAAGACGCCGATCGCCGTGCTGCGGAACGCGTTGGAAACCGGGGATCTGCCCGGGGCCCGGGCGCAGTCGGCCACGCTGGAGCGCCTGGTGCAGCACCACCTCCGCCGCGCGCGCGCGGGTGCGCTGGCAGGCAGCGCGGGGGCGGAATGCATGCCCCTGGCATTGGCCGAGGCGCTGGCCACCGCATTGCGCCGCCTGACCGCCGCGCGCGGCATCACCATCCGCGTGAGCGGCGAGGCCGATGCCCGCATCCGGGCCGACAGCCAGGATGTGACGGAAATGCTGGGGAACCTGATGGAGAATGCCTGCAAGTATGGGCAGCGCCAGGTCGCGGTGCGGGTGACCCATTCGGCACCGGGGCGCATCACGATCGAGGTGGCGGATGACGGCCCAGGCCTGCCGGAGGGCGAGGATGGGGCCGCCTTGATGCGTGGCGTGCGGCTGGATGAGGCCAAGCCCGGATCGGGCCTCGGCCTTGCCATCGTCTCGGATCTGGCCGCGCTATATGCCGGGCATCTGAGCCTGGAGCGCTCCACCCGGCTGGGCGGCCTCTCCGCGCGGCTCGACCTGCCAGGGCGGCTGGCGTCCGAATCCTATCGCGGGCCCGATTGACGCCAGGGCGCCCCCCCACCCCCCCCTGGCCTCAGCTGCCCAGCCTGTAGCCGCCCTCATCGGTCAGCAGCAGGCGCGCCTGCTGGGGGTCGGGCTCGATCTTGCGGCGCAGGCGATAGACATGGGTTTCGAGCGTGTGGGTGGTGACGGCGCTGGAATAGCCCCAGACCTCGCCCAGCAATTCGGCCCGCGGCACGGCACGCCCGCCAGCGCGGTGCAGGTAGAGCAGGATGGCGGCCTCCTTCTCCGTCAGCCGGATGCGGGTGCCTCCCTTGCCCTGCAGCAGCTTGGCCGCCGGGTGGAAGGCATAGCCGGCGAGCGGGATGGCGGCCTCGGGCGAGGCTTCGAAAACGGCGAGGGCCGCATGCAGCCGGGCCAGCAGCTCGGGCGCGCGGACCGGCTTGGCGACCCGCTCGGTGATGCCCTCGGGCAGCGGGCCCTCGGCCTCACCGCCGAGCAGGAGGACGGGGCGGCCGCCCCCGGCCTCGCGCAGCAGAGGGGCCCAATGGGACGGGCCTGGGCTGGCCGCGGCATCCAGCAGGGTGGCGTCGATGCGGCCAGCTGCCTCGGCCAGCTGCGCCAGGCCCGGCTCCGGCGCGGCCGCCTCGACCTCGAAACGGCGGCCATTGGCCGATTCCTGCTCGAGCCGCTGCGGCAGCAGGGCGGCCAGCGTGGCGTCCTCGGTCAGCAGAAGGATCCGGCGGTTGCCAGGCATGGCGGGGCCATCACTTGAACGGTTCCTGAACAAACTAGCACCTCCGCCGGGCGGGGGGAAACGCAACCCATCATGCCAGGCATGGCGGGCGGGTTAAGAAAGTTTCGTGGCGACCCCCTGCCAGCCGGCATCCAATCGCCACATTCCACCGTAGATTGGACAGCGTAGACTTTGCGCGTTGCAGGATAACCGCTGAATGCGAAACACCGCCCTCCTTCCTTCCGGCCTCGCCGCCCCGCGGCCGCCCTCGGCTGAGATCCTTGCGCTGCGTGCCGTGCACCGCGCTGTCTCCGAGTTGCGGCGCGGCACGCCCGTCCTGCTGGAAGGGGAAGGTGCCGGGCTGCTGGTGGCCGCGGCCGAGACCGTCGGCGCCCAGGGCCTGGCGGAGATGGCCGCGCTCTCGGGCGCCGCGCCGGTCCTTCTGCTCTCGCCGGTGCGGGCTTCGGCGGTGCTGCAGCGGCCCGTGCCGCTGAACGCCCCGGATGAGGGCGCGGTGGCGCTGCGCCTGCCGGCCGGCCTGACCGCGCCCGAGCGCCTGCGCGCCTTCGCCGACCCCACCGCCGAATTGCTGCTGGGCGATGGCCAGGCGCTGGAGCGCGCCAACCTGCCGCCGCTGGCCGCGCCGGCACTGGCGCTGGCCAAGCTCGGCCGGCTGCTGCCTGCCCTGGTGGCCTGCCCCATGCCCGCGGCCGCCGACGCCCCAGGGCTGCTCCGCGTCACGGCCACCGAGGTGCAGGCCTATCCGGAGTCCGCCGCCACCTCGCTGCGCCGCGTGGGCGAGGCGCGGGTGCCGCTCGAGGATGCGCCCGAGACGCGCATCGTCGCCTTCCGCGCCGCCGATGGCGGGATCGAGCATCTCGCCATGCTGGTGGGCGAGCCGGAAAAGGTGCTGGCCGCGGGTGGCGCGCCGCTGGCGCGGCTGCATTCGGAGTGCTTCACGGGTGACCTGCTGGGCTCGCTGCGCTGCGATTGCGGGCCGCAACTCAAGGGCGCGCTGCGCCGCATGGCGGAGGATGGCGCGGGCATCCTGCTCTACCTCGCGCAGGAGGGGCGCGGCATCGGCCTCGTCAACAAGCTGCGCGCCTATACGCTGCAGGATCAGGGACTGGACACGCTCGATGCGAACCGGGCGCTGGGCTATGGCGCGGATGAGCGCAACTTCCTGGTCGCCGCCACCATGCTGCGCCTGCTGGAGGCACCGCGCGTCAGGCTGCTGACGAACAACCCGGACAAGCTCGCCGGCCTCGCCGCCTGCGGGATCGAGGTGGTGACGCGCGAGCAGCACGCCTTCGCCGGCAATGGCGTGAATGACCGCTATCTCGCCACCAAGGCCGAGCGCTTCGGGCATATGCTGGAGGAGTAGCTCAGGCGGAGCCTTCCAGCTCCTCCCGCAGCATTTCGAGGCGCAACCATTCCTCCTCGGCCGCCGCCAGCGCGGCCTCGCGCTCGGCGAGCGCTTCGGTGCGCTGGGTGAAGCCCTTGGGGTCGCGCGCGTAAAGCTCCGGGTCGGCCAGCCAGTTGCGCAGCACGCCGATCTCCTTCTGCAGCTTCTCCATGGTGGCCGGCAGGGTGGCCAGCGCGTGCTGGTCCTTGAAGCTCATCTTTTTCGCGGGCGCGGCGGGCGCGCTGGCAGCCGGGCGCGCGGCCGGAGCCTCGCGCGCGGGCTTCGCCACGGCGCGCGCGGCCACGCCCTCGCCGCGCTGGGCCAGCATGTCGCTGTAGCCGCCGGCGTAATCCTGCCAGCGCCCCTCGCCCTCGGCCATGATGATGCCGGTGCAGACGCGGTCGAGGAAATCGCGGTCATGGCTGACCAGCAGCACCGTGCCGCCGTAATCGCCCAGCATCTCCTCCAGCAGGTCCAGCGTCTCGAGGTCGAGGTCGTTGGTCGGCTCGTCCAGCACCAGCAGGTTGGAGGGCGCGGCCAACGCACGCGCCAGCAGCAGGCGGCCGCGTTCCCCGCCGGACAGCTTTCCGACCGGCGTGCGCGCCTGGTCCGGGATGAACAGGAAATCCTGCATGTAGCCGATGACGTGGCGCGGCTTGCCACCGACCCAGACCTGGTCGCCGCGCCCCTCCGTCAGCGTGTCCGCAAGCGTCCGGTTGGGGTCGAGCGCGCCGCGCATCTGGTCGAGCGTCGCCATGGCGATGTTGCTGCCGAGCTTCACCGTGCCGGCATCGGGTGCCAACTGGCCGGTGAGGATGTTCAGCAGCGTCGTCTTGCCCGCGCCATTGGCGCCGACAATGCCGATGCGATCCCCCTTGATGATGCGGGTTGCGAAATCCCGCACCACGCGGCGCTCGCCCCAGGCCTTGGCCACGCCCTCGGCGGCGATGACGAGCTGGCCGGAGGCGCTGGCCTCGGCCGCCTGCATCTGCACCGTGCCGGTCGGCTTGATGCGGTCCCGCCGCGCCTGGCGCAGCGCGTGCAGCTCGCCCACGCGGCGCATGTTGCGCTTGCGCCGGGCCGAGACGCCGTGGCGCAGCCAATGCTCCTCCCGCGCGATCTGCCGGCCGAGCTTGTGCGCGGCCTGTTCCTCGAGCTCGAGCTGCTCCTCGCGCCAGGCCTCGAAATCGCCGAAGCCGCGATCGAGGCGCCGGGTCATGCCGCGATCGAGCCAGAGCGTCGCGCGCGAGAGGCGCGAGAGGAAACGCCGGTCATGGCTGATCAGCACCAGCGCGCCGCGCAGGCTGGCCAGCTCCGCCTCCAGCCATTCGATGGCGGGCAGGTCGAGATGGTTGGTGGGCTCGTCCAGCAGCAGGATGTCGGGCTGCGGGGCGAGCGCGCGGGCCAGCGCCGCGCGCCGCGCCTCGCCGCCCGAAAGCCGCGCCGTGCCCTCACTGCCGGTCAGGCCCAGACCCTCCAGCAAGGCGCGGGCGCGATGCGGGTCATCGGCGGGGCCAAGGCCGGCCAGCACGTAATCCTCCACCGTGGCATGGCCGGAGAGGTCGGGCTCCTGCGGCAAATAGCGCAGGGTGGCGCCGGGCTGGAGGAAGCGCGTGCCGTCCTCGGGCTCCAGCTCGCCGGCGGCGATGCGCAGCAGGGTGGATTTCCCGCTGCCATTGCGGCCGACCAGGGCAAGGCGTTCGCCGGGCGAGACGGAGAGGGCGGCGCCGGTCAGCAGCGGCACATTGCCGAGCGTGAATCGGATGCCATCGAGCAGGAGAAGCGGGGGGGCGGCCATGCGGGGGCGATGGCCCGGCCGTGGCGCGCGGTCAAGGCTGGACAAAGCCCGCGGATCACGCCTTGCTGCGCCCCAACGCGCATAGGGAAACGCGATGTCCGACAGCAATGGCGATGACGGCTCCTCCTTCGGGAATGACAGCTTCACCGAGACCACGAGCCAATCCTGGTTCCAGCGCCTGGGCGGCGCCATCACCGGCATTCTGGTCGGGCTGATCCTGCTGCCGGTGGGTGGCTTCCTGCTCTTCTGGAACGAGGGCCGCGCGGTGCAGACGGCGCGCTCCCTGACCGAGGGCGCGGGGCTCATTCAATCCGCCTCGTCCGAGCGGCCGGACCCGGCGCTGGAAGGCCGCCTCGTGCATGTCGCGGGCGCGGTCAGTGCCGCCGGCGTGCCGCGCGATCCGGACCTCAACGTGACGCCGCCCGCGGGCACGCTGCGCCTCACCCGCCGCGTCGAGATGTACCAGTGGCAGGAGCAGACGAGCAGCGAGACGCGCACCCGCATGGGCGGCGGGCAGGAGACGGTGACGACCTACAGCTATCGCCGCGTCTGGGCCGAGGGGCGCATCGATTCCAGCCGCTTCCGCCAGCCGGACGGCCACCAGAATCCCGAGCCGCGCTACCAGACGCGCAGCTTCAATGCGGATCGCGTGATGCTGGGCGGCTATCGCATCTCGGATGCGCAAGTGAACCAGATCCCGGCGGGCACCTCGCTCGCCATCCCCGGCGGCAATGCGGATGGCGGGCGCTATATCGGGCAGGACCCGCAAAACCCCCGCGTGGGAGATCTGCGCATCACCTGGCAGGTGGCCGCACCCGATGCGCTTTCCGTCATCGGCGCGCAGGTGGGGGATGGCTTCGGCCCCTATGCAACGCGCGCGGGCGACCGGCTCTTCATGATCGAGGCGGGACGCGTGCCGGCGGCGGCGATGTTCCAGCAGGCGCAGGCGGACAATGTCACGCTCACCTGGATCCTGCGCCTGGTCGGCACGATCGTGATGTTCGTGGGCTTCCTCATCATCTTCAACCCGCTGAAGGTGCTGGCCGACGTCATCCCCTTCATCGGCAGCATCGTGGGCTTCGGCACCGGGCTGCTGGCCGCCGTGCTGACCATGATCTTCGCGCCGGCCACCATCGCCATCGCCTGGCTCTTCTATCGCCCGCTGGTGGGCATCGCGATCCTGGCGCTGGGCATCGCGCTCGCCTTCGGCCTCACCCGTCTCCGCCGGAACCGTCCGGCCGCTGTTCAAGGAAAACCCGCATGAGCTTCGACTTTACCGGCAAGCGCGTCATCGTCTGTGGCGGCAGCAAGGGCATCGGCCGCAGCGTGGCGCTGGGCTTCGCGCAGGCGGGCGCCGCCGTCTCCATCTGCGCGCGCGGCGCCGAGGCGCTGGCCGCCACCAAGGCGGAGCTCGGCCCCAAGGCGCATGCCGCGACCTGCGACCTCGGCGATGGCGCAGCCGTGAAGCGCTACATCGGCGAAGCCGTGGCCGCGCTCGGCGGGTGCGACGTGCTGGTGAACAATGCGTCCGGCTTCGGCATGACGGATACCGAGGAAGGCTGGGCGGCTGCGCTGAACGTGGACGTGCTGGCCACCTTCCGCGCCACCGCCGCCGCCCTGCCTGCGCTGAAGGAAAGCCGCGGCAACATCATCAACCTCTCCTCCATCTCGGGCTTCGGGCCTTCCGTGCGCGGCCCGGCCTATGCCGCGGTGAAGGCGCTGCTGATCAACTACACGCAGTCCCAGGCCGCGACCTATGCGCCGGATGGCATCCGCGTGAATGGCGTGGCCCCCGGCTCCATCGAATTCCCGGGCGGCAGCTGGGAGAAGCGCAAGACCGAGAACCCCGCGCTGTACAACAAGACGCTGGCCTCCATCCTCTTCGGCCGCATGGGCAAGCCGGAGGAAGTGGCCAATGTGGTGCTCTTCCTCGCTTCGCCGCTCGCCGGCTGGGTCACCGGCCACACCATCGTGGTGGATGGCGGGCAGATGCTGAGCTGAGCGCGCATGCGCATCCTCCTCATCGAGGATGACGAGAGCACCGCGGCCTATATCGCCAAGGGCCTGCGCGAGGAGGGGCATGTGGTGGACCACGCGGCCAATGGCCGCGATGGCCTCTTCCTCGCGATGGGCGAGCCCTTCGACATCATCGTGACGGACCGCATGCTGCCCGGGCCGGATGGGCTCTCCATCATCCGCGCGCTGCGCATGGCGGAGATCACGACGCCCATCCTGGTGCTGACGGCGCTGGGCGAGGTGGAAAAGCGCGTGGAGGGGCTGGAGGCGGGGGCTGATGACTACCTGGCCAAGCCCTTCGCCTTCGCGGAACTGCGCGCGCGGATTCGGGCGCTGGCCCGCCGCCCGGCCGGGCCGCCGGCCGAGCAATCCGTGCTCACGCTGGGCGATCTGCGGATGGATCTGCTGACGCGGGTGGCCACGCGCGGCGCGCGCAAGCTCGACCTGATGCCCACCGAATGGCGCCTCCTGGAATATCTGCTGCGCCATGCCGGCCAGGTGGTGACCCGCACCATGCTGCTGGAGAAGGTCTGGGATTTCAGCTTCGATCCCACCACCAATGTGGTGGATGTGCATGTGAGCCGGTTGCGCCGCAAGCTCGACCTGCCGGGCGAGGCGCCGATGATCCGCACCGTGCGCGGCGCGGGCTACGCGCTGCAGGCACCCGACACGTGATGCGGGGCAGCAGCTTCGCCCTGCGCGCGGCCACCGCCTCGGCTGTGGTGATGCTGGTGCTCTCGCTGCTGGGGTCGGGCTGGGGCTGGTTGCGGGCGGAGGCGGCGCTGCGCCAGCAGCTCGACCTCGCCATCGCGGCCGAGGCGGATGGATTTCTCCGCGAATATGAGGAATTCGGCCTGCGCGGGCTCGCTCTGGCGGTCGAGGCCTATACGCGTCGCCGGGGCCCGCTTTTCGTGGCGCTGCTGGGGCCCGATGGCCGCCCCATCGCGGGCCGCATCCCCGAGGCGCTGCCCGCGCTGCGCGGCTTCGCCAACCTCCCCGGCACGGGCGAGCGGCCGAGCCTGCGCGTGCTGGGCGGCAACCTGCCCGGGGGCGCCACGCTGCTGGTGGCCGCCGACCTGACGCCGGTGGATCGCGCGGCTTCGGCGCTGGCCTGGACCCCACCGATCGCGGGCGGCGTCGCGGCGGTCCTGGCGCTGCTGCTGGGTTTTATCGCGGCGGGGCGGATGGAGCAGCGCCTCGCGAGCGCGCGCACGGCGGCGCTCGGCGTGATGGAGGGCGACCTGACGCGCCGCCTGCCGCTCTCCGGCCGGGGCGACGAGTTCGACCGGCTGACCACCACCTTCAACGCGCTGCTCGGCCGCATCGAGGCGCTGATGCAGGCGCAGCGCCAGGTGACGGACGACATCGCGCATGATTTGCGCAGCCCGCTCTCGCGCCTGCGCCAATTGCTGGAGGGTGCGCTGGCTTCACCGCGGGACGCAGCGCGCGACGCCGAGGTGATGGAGCGCGCGCTGGCGGAGCTCGATTCCGTGCTGGCGAGCTTCGCCGCGCTGCTGCGCATCGCCCGCGCCGAAAGCGGCGTGCTGCGCGAGGGGTTTTCCCCCGTGGATCTCTCCACGCTGCTCACCGAATGCGCGGAGGTGATGGAGGCGGTGGCCGAGGAAGCGGGCCACAGCCTGACGCGCGAGATCGCGCCGGGGGTCAGCATGGCCGGCGATGCGGGGCTGCTGCGCCAGGCGGTGGTGAACCTGATCGAGAACGCCATCACCCATGGCGGCCCGCGCATCACGCTGCGCCTCAGGCCCGGCCCGGTGATCGAGCTGGAGGATGACGGGCCGGGCATTCCGGAAGCCGAGCGCGAAGCCGTGACGCGCCGCTTCCACCGCCTGGATCGCAGCCGCTCCACGCCGGGCACGGGCCTCGGCCTCGCGCTGGTCGCCGCCGCCGCCAAGGCACATGGCGGCACGCTGCGGCTGGAGACGGGCGCGGGCGGAAAAGGGCTGCGCGCCGTGCTGGACCTGCGGCCCGGCAACTAGCGCCCCCCAACCAGAACCGGCACGAACGACGGAGAATCCGGCCGCAAAGCGGCCGGCGGCCACGCGACGCCCTCATCACCCGCGCGCCATGTCTGAGGGCCGCAAGCCAAGCCGCCGGAGGCGGCGCCCGGCGCCTGAGGGCGGAGAACTCTGACAACTTTGTCATGGTCTTTCCCGAATGCCTCCAGCGTTGGCCGGGCAGTTTCCCTCCGTCAGCGGGGCCTCCGCCCCGCGCCTGAAATGGAGATGACCATGAAGACCACTTCCCGCCGCCTGCGTGCCGGCCTCGCCGGCGCCCTCATGGCCGGCACCGCGCTGAGCGGCATGATCCTGTGGCAGGGCCACCCGGCGAATGCCCAGAACGGCGCGATCAGCGTCCCCGCCATCAGCCAGCCCGCCGTGGCGCTGCCCGGCTTCGCCGACCTCGCCGCCCGCGTCCGCCCCGCCGTCGTCACCATCACGACGACCGAGCGCGTGACCCAGGCCAGCACCAACTCCCCCTTCCCGCCCGGCAGCGAGCAGGATCAGCTCTTCCGCCGCCATTTCGGCGAGCAGCCCGGCATGCGCGGCCCGCAGCAGCAGCGCCCCGCGAACGCGCTGGGCTCGGGCTTCATCGTGAGCCAGGACGGCACGGTCATCACCAACAACCACGTCGTGCGCAACGCCAGCGCCGTGAAGGTGAAGCTGGATGACGGCCGCGAGCTGAACGCCCGCGTGGTGGGCCGTGACGAGCGCACCGACATCGCGGTCCTGAAGATCGACGCCGGCCAGCCGCTGCCCTTCCTGGCGCTGGGCGACAGCAACGCCGCCCGCCCGGGTGACTGGGTGGTGGCCGTGGGCAACCCCTTCGGCCTGGGCGGCACGGTGACGGCGGGCATCGTCTCGGCGCGCGGCCGTGACATCGGCGTCGGTCCCTATGACGACTTCATCCAGATCGACGCGCCGATCAACAGCGGCAATTCCGGCGGCCCGCTCTTTGGCCTCGATGGCAGCGTCATCGGCGTGAACACGGCGATCTTCTCGCCCAGCGGCGGTTCGGTGGGCATCGGCTTCGCCATCCCGTCCAACATGGTCCGCCAGGTGGTGGCGCAGATTCAGGCCAATGGCCGGGTGGAGCGCGGCTTCCTGGGTGCCTCGACGCAGCCGGTGACGCCGGCGCTGGCCCGCTCGCTGCGGCTGGCCAAGCCGGAAGGTGCCCTGGTCGGCCAGGTGGAGGCGGACAGCCCCGCGGCCCAGGGCGGCCTGCGCCCGGGCGACGTGGTGACCCAGGTGGGCGACCGCGCCGTGACCAACCCGCGGGATCTGGCGCGCGCCATCGGTGATGCCCGCCCGGGCAGCGAGGTGAAGCTCTCGGTGCAGCGCGACGGCACGATGCAGGAGGTGCGGGTGACGCTGGCCGAGCTGCGGGACGGCCAGGCCGCCTCGGGCAAGCCGGCCGCCGCCGCCGAGAATCGTGGTGGTCCGGTGGGCGTGGCCCTCGCCCCCATCACGCCCCAGGCGCGCCAGCAGCTGAACCTGCCGGCGAATGCGGCGGGCGCGGTGGTGGCGGGCATCCGCCCCGACAGCCCGGCGGCCGAAGCGGGGCTGCGCGAGGGCGACGTGATCGTCGGCGTCGCCGGCCGGGATGTGGGTGATGTCCAGGCCGCGGTGGGCGCGATCCGCGAGGCGGCGCGCAACCCGGGGGCGGCGATCGCGCTGCGCATCCTGCGCGAGGGCCGCAGCGCCTTCGTGGCGGTGGAGATGCCGGCCCAGGGGTAACCCGGCCGGGCTGACCATCGCATGACCATGGGCTGGCCGCCGGGGCCAGCCCGGCCAGGCCTGGGAACAAGGCCGGCCGGTCCGGGATGAATGCCGCTCCCCCCCCCTCTAACCGCGGCCATCCCTCTTGAGCAGGCTCCCCCCCCGGGAGCCTGCTTTTTTCGTTTCGAAAAAAGCGTGTTTGCCGCCCTCAGGCGCCGGGCGCGCGCTCTGCGCGCTTGGCTTCGCCGCGCCACGGGTGCGCCGGGTCATGCGTACGGTTGGGCGGCGCCGGCCGCCTTGCGGCCGGATTCTCGAGGCCAGGGCTCCGTTCTTGGGGACGGCCCGGCCCCTGCTATACGCCCCGCATGTGCACCGTGATCCTTCTCCGCCGCCCCGGCGCCGATTGGCCCTTGCTGCTGGCCGCCAACCGGGATGAGCGGCTGGACCGGGCCTGGGAGGCGCCCGCCGAACATTGGCCGGGCCTGATCGGCGGGCGGGATACCCTGGCCGGCGGCACCTGGATGGCGATGAACCGCCACGGCGTGGTCTGCGCCGTGCTGAACCGCGTCGGCAGCCTGGGGCCGGACCCGGCAAAGCGCTCGCGCGGCGCCCTCCCGCTGATCGCGCTGGAGGAAGCCTCCGCCGGGGCCGCGGCCGCGCGCATCGCGGCGCTGGATGCGGGGCAATGGCGGCCCTTCAACCTGGTGCTGGCCGATGCGAAGACCGCATGGTTCCTGCCCGGCCTCGGTGCCGGCCAGGCCGTGCCGGAGCCGCTGCCGGAGGGCGTGTCCATGGTCACCGCGCATCCACCGAACGACGTCACCAGCCCCCGCACCGCGCGCCATTTGCCCCGCTTCCGGGCGGCCACCCAGCCCTCCCCGCCCGATTGGGGCGGCTGGCCGGCGCTGCTGGCCGATTCCGACGGGGCCACGGCCGAGGCGCTGAACGTCCCGCCGATCGGCGGCTTCGGGACCGTCTGCTCCTCACTGCTGGCCCTCGGCTCGACCGGCGCGCGGATCTGGCTCTTCGCCCCCGGCCCGCCCGACCGGACGGATTTCGCGCCCGTCCCGCTGTAACCCGCGCCCCCATCCCGCGTCGGGCGCAAGGAGGCCCGGCGCCCGCACGGGTGCCAGCTTGGGGGCGTTGCTGCTATAGGTTGCCGGATTCCAGAAGGACCACCCCCCATGGCTCGCCGCCGCCAGATCTACGAAGGCAAGGCCAAGATCCTGTTCGAAGGCCCGGAGCCCGGCACGCTCGTCCAGTATTTCAAGGACGACGCCTCCGCCTTTCATGCCCAGAAAAAGGGCACCATCACCGGCAAGGGGGTGCTGAACAACCGCATCAGCGAATACCTGATGTCGCGCCTCGGCGAGATCGGCGTGCCCACCCATTTCATCCGCCGGCTGAACATGCGCGAACAGCTGGTGCGCGAGGTGGAGATCATTCCGCTCGAGATCGTGGTGCGCAACGTGGCGGCGGGCTCGCTCGCTTCGCGCCTCGGCATCCCGGAAGGCACGCGCCTGCCGCGCTCCATCATCGAGTATTATTACAAGAACGACGCGCTGCAGAACCCGATGGTGAGCGAGGAGCACATCACCGCCTTCGGCTGGGCCGCGACGCATGACCTGGACGACATGGTGCAGCTGACGCTGCGCGTGAACGACTTCCTGACCGGGCTTTTCCTCGGCGTCGGCATCACGCTGGTGGATTTCAAGCTGGAATTCGGCCGCCTCTACGACAATGACGAGATGCGCATCGTCGTCGCCGACGAGATCAGCCCCGACAATTGCCGCCTCTGGGACAGCAAGACGGGCGAGAAGATGGACAAGGACCGCTTCCGGCGGGACCTCGGCAAGGTCGAGGAAGGCTACCAGGAGGTGGCGCGCCGCCTTGGCATCCTGCCCGAGGCGGGCGTGCGCGACATGAAGGGGCCGGAGACGGTACAGTAGTTCCCCAGAAAAACGCCGAAGAGGCGTTTTCCCGGGGGCCCCGGCTTGGTGCTGATCCGGGGAAGTGGGTTCATCCTGGCGAAGCGAAGCTTCGCCAGGGCCACGGGGGGCGGAAGTTCCTGGTGGGGTTTGGGCCGTTGGGCCGGAGGGATTGAATGACGCGATTGAAGGTGACGGTGTTTCCGAAGGCCGGCGTGCTGGACCCGCAGGGCAAGGCGATCGAGCGCGCGCTGGCGGGCCTCGATTTCGCCGGCGTGGGCGAGGTGCGGGTCGGCAAGGTCATGATCGTCGAACTGGCCGAGACGGACGCCGCGAAGGCCAAGGCCGCGGGCGAGGAGATGGCGCGCAAGCTGCTCGCCAACACCGTGATCGAGAGCTTCACCGTGGAGGTGATGTGAGCGCAGGTGAGGCGACCATCCGCGCGGCCTCGCTGCGCTGGTTCGTGTTCTTCTCCCTCGGCTTCGCGGGCTGGCGGGTGCTGACCACAGCCGCCTACCTGCTCTTCGGCCCGCCCATCGTCTCGAATTACTGGCTGACCGAGGTCTTCTTCCTGCTCTCCAAGGGCTTCCTGGGCGGCCTCTTCTGGCCGATCAGCCTGCTGCTGGAGGGCTGGCGCAACCCCATCGGCTGGATCTTCTACCCATGGTGAAGGCCTCGCTGATCATCATGGCGGTGCTGACGGTGCTGGTCGCCATGGGGCTGCGCTGGCGCGAGGAGAGGCTGCCGCTGACCCGCGGCAAGCCCCAGCCCCGCCAGGGCTGGATCGCGGCGCAAAAGGCCAAGGCCAATCGCTGGGTAACGGCCGCCGCCATCGCCGCCATCGGCACCACCGTCATCCTCGGCGGGCTGCATTGGCTGAGGCTGCTGCAGGGATGAACGGCAGCAGCCTCCTGCTGTTCTTTCCCGTCATCCCGGCCGCCGTGCTCTCCGCCATGCTCTGCGGCATGGCCATCGCCGCCCTGCCGCTGATGTGGATCGCCTATTGGCTGCTGCCGCCCGGCTGGATGCGAGACCTCAGCCCCGGCACCGTGTTTCCCGCCTGCATGCTCGTCGCCCCCATCCTGCTGCTCTCGGGCGTGATGGGCGTGGCGCTGACCGGGCCCGAGCGCGAGATTCCGGAGATGGAAAAGCCCACGCTGGAACAGGTGCGCGAGCGCCAGGCGCTGTTCCGGCACCTGCTGCCGAACCGCGCCGCCGGCTTCGGTGAGGCGCCAGATTGAGCACCATGGTCCCCGGCCCGCGCCTGGCCTATAGCGGGGGCGATTGATGAGACCGCGTCTGGAGATTTCGGCATGAAGGCAGCCATCGTGGTGTTCCCCGGCACCAATCGCGAGCGGGACATGGCCATCGCGCTCCAGCGCGTCAGCGGCGTGAAGCCCGCCATGCTCTGGCACCGCGACACGGAACTGCCCGCCGGGACGGACCTCGTCGTCCTGCCCGGCGGCTTCTCCTATGGCGACTATCTGCGCTGCGGCGCCATGGCCGCGCAATCGCCGATCATGCCCGCCATCCGCGCCCATGCGGAGCGCGGCGGCCATGTGCTGGGCGTCTGCAACGGCTTCCAGATGCTCTGCGAGTCGGGCCTGCTGCCCGGCGCGCTGCTGCGCAATGCCTCGCTGCGCTTCCTCGCCATGGATTGCGTCATGCGCGTGGAGCGGACGGACACGCCCTACACCCGGCATTTCCAGCGCGGCGCCACCTTCCGCGCCACCATGGCGCATGGCGACGGCAACTACTTCTGTGACGCCGAGACGCTGGCGAAGCTGGAGGGCGAGGGGCGCGTCGTGCTGCGCTATGAGGGCGAGAATCGCAACGGCAGCATCAACGCCATCGCCGGCATCTGCTCGCCCAATGCGCGCGTGATGGGGCTGATGCCACACCCGGAGAATTGCGTGGACCCGCTGGTCGGCGGCACGGACGGGCTGCCGATGTTCACCTCGATCGCCGAGGCGCTGGCGCCGGCCTGACCCTGCAAAGCCTGCGAGGTTTCGACCTGCGGCCCGAAGGGCCGAGGCCGCGACTGCGGCCCGCGGCTTGTGCCGCGAAGCCAAGGGCCGCGGAGGCGGGCCGCCCGGCGTCTGAGGGCATGAAAAGCTAATCGATCTTCCGCTGCTCGGCCTCGATGACGCGCTCCAGCGTCTCGAGCAGCTGGTCACGCGGAACATCCGTGAGCGGCGGCAGGATGTTGATGGCCAGCACGCCTGGCCGCTTGATGTAGTGATGCCGCGCCCAGAATTTTCCGGAATTGGTCGCGACCGGGATGACCGGCAGCTTGGTGGCCGAGGCCAGCGCGACGATCCCCGGATGCCAGGCATTGCGCTCGCCGATGGTTGTGCGCGTGCCCTCCGGGAAGATCACGATCTGCCGTCCCTCGGCCACCGAGACCTGCGCCTCGCGCATCATCTGGCGCATCGCCTTGGCGCCGCCCTCGCGGTCCACGCCGATCATCCCCGCCCGCCGCGCGAAGGCGCCGTAGAGCGGGATGCGGAACAGCTCCTGCTTCATCACATAGGTGACGTCCGGCACCAGCGCGAACCAGACCAGCGTGTCGAAGGCCGACTGGTGCTTGCTCGCGATCAGTGCCGCGCCCTCGGCCGGCAGATGCTCCCGGCCCGAAACGCGCACCTCGATGCCGCAGGTCTTCTCCATGATCCAGACCAGAAACCGCGCGAGCCAGCCCATGGCGCGGCGCTGGAAGCGCTTCGGTCCCAGCAGCAGGGGCGTGCCGAGCACGGCGAAGCTTCCGGCCACGCCGAAGAATAGGATGTTGAACAGCGTGGAGCGGAGGATGAGCAACATCAGATGGCGACGCGGACGCCCAGCTCCACCACGCGGTCGGACGGGATCTTGAAGAACTCGGTCGCGGGGACGGAGTTGCGGCTGAGCAGGGTGAAGAGCCATTGCTGCCAGCGTGCCATCTTGGGCACGGCGGCCGCCACGATGGTCTCGCGGCCCAGGAAATAGCTGGTCTGCATCGGCTCGAAGCCGATCACGCCCTGCTGCGCCAGGCGCTCCAGCTCGCGCGGGATGTTGGGACTTTCCTGAAAGCCGTAACGCAGGATGACGCGGTGGATGTCGGGGCCGAGTTCCGTGACTTCGGCGCGCCGGTCGGGGCCGACGGTCGGGATATCGTCGTTCAGCACCGTCACGAAGAGCACGCGCTCATGCAGCACCTTGTTGTGCTTGAGGTTGTGCAGCAACGCGCCGGGCAGGTAGTCCGCCTGGCCGGTCATGAAGACGGCCATGCCGGGCACGCGCGTGGTGCGCGATTGCGGCAGGCGGGCGAGGAAGGATTTCAGCGGCAGGCTGTCCTGCCGGAAGCGGGCGAAGAGCAGTTCGCGGCCGCGATACCAGGTGAACATCAGCGTGAAGGCGACGCCGCCGATGATGACGGGCACGTAGCCGCCCTCGGGGATCTTCAGCGCGGTGGCGAAGAAATAGGCCATGTCGAGCAAGAGCAGTGGCAGGAAGACCGCGCCCACCAGGATCGGGTTCCAGCCGAATTGCCGGCGGAAGACCAGAAGTGCCAGGCAGGTGGTGCAGAGGAAGGTGCCGGTGACGGCGAGGCCATAGGCGGCGGCCAGGCTGTCGCTGTTCTTGAACTCCAGCACCAGGATCAGCACGCCGATGAGCAGGATGAAGTTCACCTGCGGCATGTAGATCTGGCCTTCCTCGGTGGCGCTGGTGTGCCGGACGTCGAGGCGCGGGGCGAAGCCCAGCTGCACGCATTGCCGCGCGATGGAATAGGCGCCCGAGATCATCGCCTGGGAGGCGATGATGGTCGCCGCCGTCGCCAGCATCACGAGGAAGGGGCGGAACCAGTCCGGCGCCAGCAGGTAGAAGGGGTTCTCGATGGCCGAGGCATCACGCAGCAGCAGCGCGCCCTGGCCGAAGTAGTTCAGCGCCAGCGCCGGCAGCACGAAGAAGATCCAGGCCACCTGGATGGGCCGGCGGCCGAAATGGCCCATATCGGCATAGAGCGCCTCGGCCCCCGTCACGGCCAGCACCACGGCGCCCATGGCGATAAAGGCGGCTAGGTGGTAATGGGCGGCGAAGTGCAGCGCATACCAGGGGTTGATGGCCGCGAAGACCTCGGGGTTGTGGAGCGCCTCGATCAGCCCGAGCAGGCCCAGCACGCCGAACCACACCGCGCAGACCGGGCCGAAGAAGGCGCCGATGCTGCCCGTGCCGCGATACTGCACGAGAAAGAGCGCGATCAGCACCACCAGGGTGATGGGCAACACCACCTCCTCGAAGGCGGGGTTGATGACCTTCAGCCCCTCCACCGCCGAGAGGACGGAAATCGCCGGCGTGATCATGCCGTCGCCGAAGAAGAGAGCCGCGCCCGTGATGCCGATCATGGCGATGATCAGCCGCCCGCGCGCCGTCTCGGCCGAGCGCTGGGCCAGCGCCATCAGCGACATGATCCCGCCCTCGCCCCGGTTGTCGGCGCGCAGGATGATCAGCACGTATTTCAGCGTGACCGTGAGCATCAGCGCCCAGAAGATGAGCGAGAGGATGCCGAGGATCTCCCACCGCTCGATGCCGCCTTCGTCGAAATGCAGGAGGGCGGCGCGCATGGCGTAGAGCGGCGAGGTGCCGATGTCGCCATAGACGATGCCGAGGACGCCGAGCAGCGCGGCGGCGGTGAGTTTGTTGCTGGGGGCGCTCACGGGGAATGCCTTGTGATGAAACGGCGCGAAGCGTTAGGCCCGCGCCCGTTCCACAACAAACATGGGCGCCGCATGGCTGCCTTGCGGCGCATCAATATCGGGGGAAAGGAGGGGCTCTGCCCCTCGATCCCGGCAGGGTGAAAACCTGCTTGGTTTTCACCAGTTTCCTGCACCGTCGACTCAGTGACCGCGGAGAATCTGGCTGAGGAAGGTCTGCAACCGCTCGGTCTGCGGGTTGTTGAACAGCGATTGCGGCTCGCCCGATTCCACGATCTCGCCGCGATCCATGAAGATCACGCGGTCAGCCACGGTGCGGGCAAAGCCCATCTCGTGCGTCACGCAGATCATGGTCATGCCCGTCTCGGCCAGCATGATCATGGTGTCGAGCACCTCCTTGATCATCTCGGGGTCGAGCGCACTGGTCGGCTCGTCGAAGAGCATGATCTTGGGCTTCATGCAGAGCGCGCGGGCGATGGCCACGCGCTGCTGCTGGCCGCCCGAGAGCTGGCCCGGATACTTGTTCGCCTGCTCCGGGATGCGCACCCGGGTCAGGTATTCCATCGCCAGCTCCTCGGCCTCCTTCTTCGGCATCTTGCGGACCCAGATGGGGGCGAGCGTGCAGTTCTCGAGGATGGTGAGGTGCGGGAACAGGTTGAAGCTCTGGAACACCATGCCGACCTCGCGGCGGATGGCGTCCAGGCTGCGCAGATCGTTGGACAGCTCGATGCCGTCCACGATGATCTGGCCCTCCTGGTGTTCCTCCAGGCGGTTGATGCAGCGGATCAGGGTGGACTTGCCCGAGCCCGAGGGGCCACAGACCACCACGCGCTCGCCCATCGCGACGTCCAGGTTCACGTCGCGCAGCACATGCAGCGCGCCGAACCATTTGTTCACGCCCTTGAGCGAAATGGCCGGCGGCGCATCGGCGCGGACGGAGGAAGCGAGGGTTTCAGCAGCACTCATGCATGGTCTCCCGAATCTAGCGATACCTGATGTTTGGGCCGCGAACGCGGCCCCGCCGCCCAACCGACTTTCCCCCTTCCGCGCACCAGTGGCGCGGCGAAGCCAAGCGCGCGGAGCGCGCGCCCGGCGTCTGAGGGCATTATCTACGTCTTCCTTTGTTCAGTTCCGTTTCGAGGCCGGCACTATACTTGGACATGGCGTAGCAGAAGATGAAGTAGATAAGCCCGAGCGCGATGTAAACCTCCACGCCGAAACCCTGCCAGGACGGCTCGATGATGGCGGTCTTGCCGGCCGTCAGCAGGTCGAAGATGCCGATGATCAGCACCAGGGACGTGTCCTTGAAGAAGCCGATGAAGGTGTTCACCAAGGGCGGGATCACCAGGCGCAGCGCCTGGGGCAGGATGATCAGCCCGGTCTTCTTCCAGTAGCTCAGCCCCAGCGCGTCCGCCGCCTCGTACTGGCCCTTGGGCAGGGCCTGGAGCCCGGCGCGCACCACTTCCGCCAGGTAGGCGCCGGCGAAGAGGATGATGGCGATCTGCGCGCGCAAGAGCTTGTCGATGTTCATGCCCTCGGGGAGGAAGAGCGGGAACATCACGCTCGCCATGAAGAGCAGCGAGATCAGCGGCACGCCGCGGATCAGCTCGACATAGAGGACGCAGAGCGCCTTGATCGCGGGCAGGCTCGAACGCCGGCCCAGCGCCACCAGGATCGCCAGCGGGAAGGCGAAAGCGAGCCCGAAGGTGGCGAGGATCAGCGTGATGGGCAGGCCGCCCCAGCGCTCCTGCGGCACATAGGTCAGGCCGAAGACGCCGCCCCACATCAGCACGCCGATGGCGGTCAGCACCGCCACCCAGATCAGCGCCAGCTCCCAGCGCCAGAAGCGCCGCATGGCCGAGACGATGTAGAGGCCGACGAAGAGGAAGCAGACCAGCAGCGGCCGCCAATGCTCGTCATAGGGATAGGTGCCGAAGAGGATGAAGCGGTGCTTCTCCGTGATCACGGCCCAGCAGGCGCCCACCCCCTTGGCCTCGCGGCAGGCCTCGGTGTTGGCCACGCCCTGCGGGCTGACCGGCACCGACCAGATGGCGTTGATGAAGGCCCAGTCCACGAAGCTGACCGCGAAGCGGATGAAGAGGTAGCCCAGCGCCAGGGTGATCGCCGTGGACCACCAGTTGGCGAAGAGATTGGCCCGCGCCCAGGCCATGGGGCCCACGAGGTTGACCGGCGCGCTGCGCGCGGCGGAGGAGCTGTGCAGGGTGGTGCCCGCCGTGATGTCGCTCATTGTTCTTGGCCCTCAAGCGCCGGGCGGCCGCGTCCGCGGCCTTGGCTTCGCCGCGGCGCGCATGCGCCGGGACAATAAGTCGGTTGGGCGGCGCCGGCCGCGTTGCGGCCGGATCCTTGGAGGGTGTGGGTGGTCTTCATCATCCGGCCCTACCGCTCCACCAGCGCGATGCGCTTGTTGTACCAGTTCATGAAGAGGCTGATGCTCAGGCTGATCGTCAGATAGACCAGCATGATGATGGCGATGCCCTCGATCGCCTGGCCGGTCTGGTTCAGCGTCGTGTTCGCGATGCTGACGATGTCCTGGTAGCCGATGGCGACCGCCAGCGAGGAGTTCTTCGTGATGTTCAGGAACTGGCTCGTCATCGGCGGGATGATCACGCGCATGGCCTGGGGCAGGACGATCAGGCTCATCACCCGGCCGCGCGGCAGGCCCAGCGCCTCGGCCGCCTCCCACTGGCCCTGGTTCACCGCCTGGATGCCCGCGCGCACGATCTCGGCGATGAAACCCGCCGTGTAGAGCGTCAGGCCCAGCAGCAGGGCAAAGAATTCGGGGCTGACGTCAATGCCGCCGCGGAAGTTGAAGCCGCGCAGCGCCGGAACATCCGGCGTGAAGGGCGCACCCATCGCCGCCCAGACCGCGATCGGCGCGCCGATGATGAAGGCCAGCGCCGCCGGCCAGACCGCCCGCGCCTGGCCGTCCCGCGCCTGCGCCGCCCGCGCCCAGCGGCGATACAGCACCGTCGCCACCACGCCGGCCACCGCCGTCAGCAGCGCCCAGGAATGGGCGCTCTCCCAGACGAAGAAGGGCAGCTTCAGGCCGCGGTTGGAGAGGAAGACGCCGTCGATCGGGTTCAGCGCCTGACGCGGCCCGGGCAGCCCCTGGAGCAGCGCGTACCAGAAGAGCAACTGCAGCAGCAGCGGCAGGTCGCGCACGATCTCGACATAGGCGGCGGCGAACTTGTTCAGCATCCAGTTCTTGGAGAGCCTGGCGATGCCGAGCAGCGTGCCCAGGATGGTCGCCAGCACAATGCCGATCAGCGCCACCTTCAGCGTGTTCAGCACGCCCACTTGCAGCGCGCGGAAATAGGACATGGAGGGATCGTATTCGATCAGGCTTTCGCCGATCGGCAGGCCGGCCTCGCGCCAGAGGAAGTCCCAGCCCGTCGCGATGCGGCGGACTTCCAGGTTGTAGGTGGTGTTGGACCAGAGCCAGTAGATGATGCCGACCACACCGCCCACCACCAGCACCTGCCAGACGATATTGCGGAATCGTTCATCCGCCCAGGAGAGGCGCAGCGGCCTCGGCGGCGCCTTGCGAAGCAGGCGTGGATCGGTAGCGCCGGACATGTTTGCCTGACCCCTCAAGAATGGAACCCGTGGCGGTCTTCCGCCTTGCGGGTGGGAGGCGCCCCGGCCGAGGCCGGAGCGCTGTTGCGCAGTGTCTCAGAACATGCGCCGCTTGAAACATGAAGGAATCTCCACCCAAGGGCGGGTGGGGCCGAACCTGCCTGTCCCGGAGGCAATGCCGCCGCCGGGACAGGCGTTTTCAGCTCAGCGGAAGGGGGGCGCGTATTGCAGGCCGCCCGGCGTGGTCCAGAGCGCGTTGCGGCCGCGCTGCAGGCCGATCGGCGTCAGGTTGCGCTCGAAGATCTCGCCATAATTGCCGACGCCGCGGATCACGTTCAGCATCCAGGCATTGTCCACGCCCAGCATGCGGCCCAGCTCGCCCGTGCGGCCCAGGATGCGCTGCACCTCGGGGCGCGGGTCGCTCGCCAGCATCTGCTGGGCGTTGGCCGCCGTGATGCCGAATTCCTCGGCGCCGATCAGGCCGAAATGCAGCCAGCGCACCAGGTCGCCGAAGCGCTGGTCGCCATGGCGGTACAACGGGCCCAGCGGCTCCTTGCTGATCACGTCGGGCAGGATGACGTGGTCATTGGGGTTCTGCTGCGTGGCGCGGATGGCGGCGAGGCCCGAGACATCCGTCGTATAGGCGTCGCAGCGGCCGGCATTGTAGGCGGCCACATTGTCCTCCAGCCGCTCGATGACGACCGGGCGGATGTTCACCCGCGCGCCGCGCGCCCAGTCGGCCAGGTTCTGCTCGGTGGTCGTGCCGGGCTGCACGCAGACGGTGGCGCCGTCGAGCTGGCGGGCGTTCTGCACGTTCAGGCTGCGCTTCACCATGAAGCCCTGGCCGTCGAAGAAGTTGATCCCGGCGAAATCGAAGCCGAGCGAGGTGTCGCGGCTCAGCGTCCAGGTCGTGTTGCGGCTCAGGATGTCCACCTCGCCCGATTGCAGGGCGGTGAAGCGCACCTGGGCGGTGGTGGGCACGAAGCGCACCTTGGTCGGATCATTGAAGATCGCGATGGCGAGCGCGCGGCAATAATCCACGTCGAAGCCGCGCCAATTGCCCTGGCTGTCCGGCAGGGCGAAGCCGGCGAGGCCGGTGCTCACGCCGCAGACCAGCGTGCCGCGGGCGCGGATCGCGTCCAGCGTGCTGGCCGCGGGGGCAGCGGCGGGGGCGGCGGCCGGCGCCTGGGCCTGGGCCGGCAGGGCCGCCGCGAAAAGGGTGGTCGCCACACCGACCAGGGTGGCAAGGCTGCGCCGCATCGGCATCATTCTGAAACTCCCAGACCTCATGCCGCCCCTGTCTGGGGCGGCTCGTTGAAGCGGCGATGCTGCGCTAGGAAGCGTCCGGGATCAATCACGCATTCGACGGGAGCCATGCGGTGCTGCATCTTGACAAGGCCGAAATCGCCGCTCGGTTGCCCTGGCCGGCGCTGATCGAGGCCATCCGCGACATCTTCCGCACCGGCTGCCAGGCACCGCTGCGCCACGCCCACCCCCTGCCCGAGGCGGGCACGCTGCTGCTGATGCCCGCCACCAATGCCACGCATTCCGGCGTGAAGATCGTGCATGTCTCGCCCGGCAACGGAGCTCGGGGACTGCCGGCGGTGCACGCCGCCTACCTCCTCTCCGACGCCATCACCGGCCAGCCGGTGGCGCTGCTGGACGGCGGCGAGCTGACCGACCGCCGCACCGCCGCGACCTCGGTCCTGGCCGCGCGCTACCTGGCGCGCCCGGACTCGCACCGGCTGCTGCTGCTGGGCTCGGGCCGCGTCGCCACCACCCTGGCCGAGGCCTATGCGGCGAGCTTTCCGCTGACGGAGATCGCGATCTGGTCGCCGCGTGCGGCGAATGCCGAAGCGCTGGCGCGCCGTCTCGCGGCGCATGGCCTGCCCGCCCATGCGGTGGCGCGGCCGGAGCCCGCGGGCTTCGACATCATCTCCGCCGCCACGCTCTCCGCGGCCCCCCTGGTGCGGGGCGCCGATCTCTCGCCGGGCACGCATCTCGACCTGGTAGGCGCCTACCGGGCCGATCTGCGCGAGGTGGATGGCCCAGCCGTGGCGCGCGCGGTGGTGGTGGTGGACACCTATGCGGGCGGGCTGGCCGAGGCGGGGGATGTGGTGCAGGCGATCGCCGAGGGGCACATCACGCGCGCGCATGTGGTGGCGGAACTGGCGGAGCTGTGCCGCGGCGCGCATCCAGGGCGGACCGATGCCGCGCAGATCACCCTCTTCAAGTCGGTGGGCTGGGCGGGCGAGGATCTGGCGGCCGCCATCCTCGCCACGCGGGGCGGCTGAGGCTCAGTTCGCGGCCAGGAATTCCAGCACCGCCGCGTTGAAATCCTCCGGATTGTCGTGGTTCAGCCCGTGCGTGGCGCGGGCGAGGGTGACGCGCCGCGTGTTGGGCATCGCGGTCTGCAGCGCATCCATGATCACCCCGAAATGCGGCTGGCTGTCGGCGCCGCCCAGCAGCAGTGTGGGGGCCACGATGGATTCCGCCGCGGCGCGGGAATAGGGCGCGCGGCGTTCGTGCAACTGGCCCAGCAGGGTGCGGGCATTGTCGCGGCCGAGATATTTCCGCACCTCGGGCCGGCGCTCCCAGGCGCCGGGGCCGCCGGTCTGCTCGGCGACCATGCGCAACCCGCCCTCCTCGTCGCCGGCCGCGACCAGCGCGGCGGCGGCGGCGAATCCGCCGGCCTGCCTGCCGCTGGCCGGCTTGCCGCCGAGGCTCTCATCCAGCTCGCCGCCCGGTTCGGCGAGCACGAGCGAGCGAACCAATTGCGGATGGCGCTCGGCGACGCGGAAGCAGATATGCCCGCCGCGCGAGTGGCCGAGCAGCCGCACCGGGCCGCGCCCGAGCTTTGCGATGAAGCCCGCGACATCGGCCACATGGCGATCGATGGTGAAGTCGCCGCCCTCCTCCCACTTGCCGGGCCAGGCGTGGCGCATGCTGAGCGACATCACATGATAGGCCGCACCCAGCGCCTCCATCTGGGGGGCGAAGCTGCGCTGGTCGCCCAGCGTGCCATGCACCAGCAGAAGCGGCGGGGCGGCGGGGTCGCCGGCCTCGGCGTAGGATATGGGATAGCCGTCGATCTCGAGGCTGGGCATGGATGTCTCTCCCTGAAGCGGAGGCATCCTGCGGCGGGTGTCGCGGCCTGCCTAGGCTCCAGACTCATTCATGTCCATCCGAGGAGGATGGCGGCGATGGCGACGGCTGATGCGAAGTTGGCGGCGAGCTTGTCGTATCGGGTGTGGATGCGGCGCCAGTCCTTCAGCCGTCCGATGG